>NZ_CP090376.1:1200000-2400000 GCF_022836875.1 Flavobacterium enshiense | reverse complement strand
TTAAAGATTTTTCCATCGAAAGATAACCTTCCAGAATCATTCCTACGGCAATAGCTTCTCCATGGAGAAGGGCTTTTTTTTCTTCATTCTCAAGAAAATAACTCTCTATCGCATGGCCTAAAGTATGACCAAAATTTAACGCTTTTCGGATGCCGTTTTCGGTCGGATCCTGTTTAACCACATTGTTTTTTATTTCAACAGACTCATGAATTAAAACGCCTAAATCATCTGTACTTAAACTATTTAAGTTTTTAAATTTATTCCAATACACTTTATTCTGAATCAAACCATGCTTCAGCATTTCTGCCAGGCCGGAACGCATTTCATTTTGCGGTAAGGTTGACAGGAAATTAGTATCGATCAATACGGCTTTTGGGGTGGTTATGGTTCCGATTTGGTTTTTCAGGTTTCCTAAATCAACACCGTTTTTGCCACCAATTGAAGCGTCAACCATCGCTAAAAGAGTAGTGGGTACATTAATATACTCTATTCCTCTTTTAAATGTAGAGGCGACAAAACCTCCTAAATCAGTAACAACACCGCCGCCAAGATTGATTATGATACTTTTTCGGTCTGCTCCAAGTTCGGTTAAAGCAGACCAGATTTCAAAACAGGTTTCTATGTTTTTAAATTGCTCGCCGCACTCAAATTCGATGATTTCCAGCGGAACTTCAGTAGCCAGGTTGGCAATGAAATCAGGCAGGCAATATTCGCTGGTTTTACTGTCAACAACTATAAATGCTTTCGAATAAACGTCAGGTTGAAGCTCCGAACTTAAATAGGTGTAAATTGAATCATTAAAATAAACCGAATATCCGTTGGCTTTTATTGTCTGCATTTTTCAAGTATTGATAATAGTTGAGCAAAATAAGGTATTTTTTATCAATTATTTTCAAACCATGTGTATATTTGTATGCCTATTTATAAATTTACAATGGAAAAAATATTCAACAATACAGAGGTTGCCTTCGCTTTAAAAAGCAACAACGAATTAACTAGAGCACATTTTCTTTTTAAATTAATTGGAAATCCTTCATTGGTAAAAATTGGAACATCGTTAACTAATTTTGCTTTAAATTTCCATCTTCCTGTAGAAGGATTGATCCGTTCAACTGTTTTTGATCATTTTTGCGGAGGAATTAGTGAAGACGACTGCCTTAAGGTTGTTGATAAAATGTATACTAAAAAGGTTTCTTCGGTTTTAGATTATTCTGTGGAAGGAAAAGAAGAAGAGGCGCAGTTTGATGCTGCTTTACAAATGACTTTAAAAACAATTGAGTTCGCTAAAGCCAAAGAGGCAATTCCTTTTGCAGTGTTTAAACCAACCGGTGTAGGACGCATTGATTTGTACGAAAAAATAGGGGAGAAGAAAGCACTGACTGAGACAGAAAAAGCAGAATGGAATAAAGTGGTGGCGCGTTTTGAGACCATATGTAAAACAGCTTTTGAAAAAGATGTGATGTTGTTGATTGATGCAGAAGAAAGCTGGATGCAGGATGCTGCTGATGATCTGGTTACGGATATGATGCGCAAATACAATAAAGAAAAAGCGTTAATTTTCAATACCCTGCAAATGTATCGCTGGGACCGTTTGGACTATCTGAAAAAACTTCACGAAATAGCCAAGGCAGAAGGTTTTCATATCGGAATGAAAGTGGTGCGTGGTGCATATATGGAAAAAGAAGCTGATAAAGCGAACGAAAAAGGATATAAAAACCCGATTTGCGTTTCAAAACAGGCTACAGACGATAATTATGATGCTTGCATTGACTACATGATGGCTAATATTGATAAAATGGCCATTTTTGCAGGTACTCATAACGAATTAAGTTCTTATAAACTTATGGAACTGATGGCACAGAAAGGAATTGCTAAAAACGATAAACGCATTTGGTTTGGTCAATTATATGGTATGAGCGACAACATTAGTTATAATTTAGCCGAAAGCGGTTATAATGTTGCCAAATACCTTCCGTTCGGGCCGGTTCGTGACGTTATGCCATATCTGATTCGCCGAGCTCAGGAAAATACTTCTGTGGCAGGACAGACCGGAAGAGAATTAATGCTTCTGGAAACTGAAAAGAAAAGAAGAAAATTATAAGTAATAAATGAGGCTGTTCCTTTTGAAACAGCCTCATTTATTTTATACTTACACTTTTTTTGGATTATGTCTTTTATACTTACACAGTTAGTGAGATACTTCATTTAAATAGTACTATTCCTTTATAATCTTTCTGTTTGTTTTGACCTTGTCGCCTATACTCAAAATATAAACCCCTTTTGGCAGATTGTCTGTTTTTATAACTGAATTAACTTCATTTAGTTTTCCTTTCATAATGGATCTTCCTGATTGATCATAGATGATGTATGGCAAATCGAGAGTATTTCCATTGATATTTACATGCAGTTCATTGTTTATAGGGTTTGGATAAACACTAAACAAATTGTCAAGGGTTGATTCGTTTGTGCTTAATGCACTACTTAGCTTAACTATCCAATAATCATAGTCACCGTGATTTTCAGTCACATCATTATTGTTTGAATTAGAGTATCCTGCAATTGCATATCCTCCATCGGCAGTTTGTTTAATGGATGTTATTTTATCTGCACCAGTCCCTCCAAAAGATTTCTGCCATTGGATATCCCCTACAACAGATAGTTTAAGTACCCAATAATCAAAATCACCATGATTTCCGGTGACATCTCCATTATTTGAATTAGAAAATCCAGCAACTATATATCCTCCATCGGAAGTTTGCTGAATAGAATATGCCTCATCAATAAGAGTCCCTCCAAAAGATTTCTTCCAATCGATGTCTCCTGTATTGGTCAGTTTAACTACCCAATAATCGGTACCACCATGATTTTCGGTAACATTACCATTATTTGAATTGGAGTGAGCGGCAATTATATAGCCTCCATCGGCAGTCTGCAAAATTGAATATGTAGCATCTAAATTGGTTCCTCCTAAAGATCGCTGCCACGCCATTGTTCCTGTGCTGGTCAGTTTAACTGCCCATACATCATAATAACCATGAGGATCGGTAACGTCGATATCATTTGAATTAGTGTCTCCGGCAACTATATATCCTCCGTCAATGGTTTGTTGTATTGAGCATGCATAGTCATTAAGAGTTCCCCCAAAGGATCTTTCCCATTCGATAACTCCCATGCTGTTTAGTTTAACTACCCAATAATCAAAACCACCTTTATTTATTGTAACATCGCCATTATTTGAATTAGTTTGACCGGCAATTATATATCCCCCGTCGGTAGTTTGTATTATGCAACTTGCCTCATCCCTTAGTGTTCCACCAAAAGATTTCTCCCAATCGATAACTCCTATGCTGTTTAGTTTCACTATCCAATAATCAGAGCTGCCGTGGTTTTCGGAAACATCACCATTATTTGAAGAAGAGGTTCCTGCAATTATATAGCCTCCATCAGTGGTTTGTACTATTGAATCTGCTATCTCATTGCCAGTTCCTCCAAAAGATTTCTTCCAATCGATGCTTCCTGAATTGGTCAGTTTAATTACCCAATAATCAGTACCGCCGTGATTTTCGGTAACATCACCATTATTTGAATTAGAGTGACCGGCAATTATATAGCCACCATCGTAAGTTTGCTGTATTGAGGTCATTACATCAATCCCAGTGCCTCCTAAAGATCTCTGCCAGGTAATGGATGGCTGTGAGTAACAATAAATAAAAGTTAAGAATATTACTAGTAAAAGTGAATATTTTTTCATGGAATTATGAATTTAATATTTAGCAAAATAAAGTTACGTTTTTTTTTGACTAAAATTAATTTAAATGATTGATTTTCAACATTTTACATATAAATATATTTGTTGTTATTTTGTTGATTTTATGGTTGTGGGATGGGGCAGTATATCTTAGCAGGGGATTGAATTTTCTTATCTCTTTCAAATTCTCCGGATAAATTTTTAGGTATAAAAAAATCATTTCTGAGAGGTTTACTTTAGGTATCCATTTTTGACATAATTTAAGTTTCAAAATACCCTATGTTGTTCCGGATAATATTTTCTTTGATTAAAAGCCTGATTTAAATTGCAGCTTTAGGCTAACCTGAATGTGGTCTATATGATGGAAAATAGTGAGCAATTACAATTAGGCTCCAATATACCAAAGAGGCTGATGAAGCACAAGGGTAGTGGTAAAAACGGCAATTGTACCAGTTTGGTCAGTTACATGGGATGAACGACAGTATAAGTTTTAGTGGAAAACGGACATTAGCCTAGTTCAGGAAAATAATTCGGCAGTATGACAGATGGGAAGGGGGGTGATGCTTCTTGCAACTGAAAAGAAAAGGAGATCGTTATAAAAAATGAAACCCATTAATTTTGGGTTTTTTATTTATAGGAAGCGCATTAAAATCAGAAAGCCCGGAAAAACAATCAGGTTAATAATTATTTGGTAAAGTCGTTTGACTTTGATTTTTTCAAGTAGTGAGTTTAAAAGTAAAAGCATTCCAAAAAGCACAAAAAAATAGACTACAAATACCATCCAGTTCCCTAAGTCTTTCATCCATCGGAAATTGTAGTAGCCTTCATCTATAAAGAAAAGAAATTGAGCTACTATAAAACTGTTTAAGGCCGAAAAAAGTGGCAGGCTAAGTTTCATAATGCTTTTTTAGTAATAACGAAATTTTTGAAGGTATAGTATAAAAAAAACTCCTCAAGATAATTGAGGAGTTTTTTGTGGGCGATGAGGGGTTCGAACCCCCGACCGCTCCCGATAAAATCGGGATGCTCTGAATCAGCTGAGCTAATCTTGTTTTCCGATTAATTCCTGAATTTTAATTTTACTTTTCCAAGATTTAATTTGCAACTCTCTTTGCTGCGCTTGTTCTTTTGTTTTGTACTTTTCGATATAAACAATTTTCCAATCATTTACATTACCTGTAAAACCTTTGCTTTTTTGATTGTGTCGAACTATTCGTTCTTCCAAATTAGAGGTGAAACCAATATAATAACGATTTTTAGTTTCGCTAAAAAGTATGTAAACAATAAATTTCATAAAGTATAATAATAAAAAAACTCCTTAATTTCTTAAGGAGTTTTTTGTGGGCGATGAGGGGTTCGAACCCCCGACCCCCTCGGTGTAAACGAGGTGCTCTGAACCAGCTGAGCTAATCGCCCTATTTAATGCTTTCAAGTATTCCCTGATTGCTGTGCAAATATACAGCAGGATTTTGATTATGCAAGATTTTTGATGGTTTTTTTACTGTTTTTTTACGTCTTTCAATACAACTCTTTCAGTGTAATTGATCATTTCTACAGTAATTGGCTCATTTTTAATGTTTTTGCCTTCGATGATATACAGTTTCCCGTTTTCGAAAGGTTTGTTGCTTTTGTCAAAATCTACGTCACCATACTGCATGCAATTTTTGATATCCTCCACAGTAACCCATTTTTCATTGAATTTTGCCTGAGCCTCTTTGGAGTAGGAAATAGGTTTGCTTCTCAGGTCTTTTAAAACCCGGCAATTTGGCATGTAGCAAAATTCTGTTTTCTTCTGTTGAAAGAAGAATACTAAGAACATTCCGCCCAAAAGCAGTCCAAAAAGATAATACGCTAAACGGTGTACGAATTTCATGGTAATTAATTTGCAGCAAAAGTAATCAAACAATCGGCTATTACCAACTTAAAATACAATCAGGTTTATATCGCGGTAAGAAATGTTAAACCAATCGGCAATGGATTTATTTGTTAGGATGCCATGGTAAAAATAAACCCCGTTTTTTAATCCTCTGTCACAACGTATAGCACTTTCAAGTCCGCCGTCATCGGCAATTTTCAACAAAGAAGGTGTAATGATATTGCTTATCGTCATAGAGGCCGTTTTGGAATAACGGGACGGGATATTAGGAACGCAATAATGAATTACATTGTTCTTGATAAAAGTAGGTTTTTCATGTGTTGTGATTTCCGAAGTTTCAAAGCAGCCTCCGGTATCTATACTTACGTCAACAATAACGGCTCCTTTTTTCATATGTTCAACCATAGTTTCTGTTACCACGACTGGTGTCCGGTTTTTTCCGCGCATGGCTCCGATCGCTACATCACAACGGCGCAAGGCTTTTAATAACGATTTTTCCTGAATAGTGGAAGTAAAGACACGTTGGTTTAACATATTTTGCAATCGGCGCAATTTTGTAATGGAATTGTCAAATATTTTTACGGTAGCTCCCAATCCAATGGCTGTTCTTGCGGCATATTCAGCAACAGTTCCAGCGCCTAGAATGACAACTTCTGTTGGGCGAATTCCTGTGATGTTTCCCATCAGCAATCCTTTTCCGACCGATTGATTAATCATCAACTCAGCTGCTATAAGTACCGAAGCAGTACCCGCAATTTCACTGAGTGATTTTACGGCAGGGTAGGAACCATCCTCATCTTTAATAAATTCGAAGGCCAGTGCGGTTATCCTTTTAGCTGCCAGGGCTTCAAAATAGGCTTTCTTTTGTGTTTTTAACTGAATTGCCGAAATAAGAAAGGTTTGCGGATTCATCAGTTCGATTTCATCAAGTGTAGGCGGTTCTACCTTAAGAATCATCGGGCAGCTGAAAACCTTTTTGGTATCACTTGTGATTTTCGCACCGGCATCACTGTATTCTTTATCAGAAAAACTTGAATTTGCTCCGGCACCAGATTCAATTAACACCCTGTGTCCGTGTGAGGTTAAAGAATTTACAGCATCAGGAGTAAGGCAGATACGTCTTTCCTGATACGATGTTTCTTTAGGTATTCCTATAAAAAGAGCACTTTTGTGCTTTTCTATTTCTAACTTCTCTTCTTGAGGGAGCAGTTGTTGTTTGGAAAAAGGTGTTATTGACATGCTTAATTTTATGAATTGTTCACAAATTACGAAATTTTAGCAAAAAACCATAATCATTTAACGGTCAAATGTCTTTTTCCGTTTGGCAAAAGTTTTATGTGGATTGCGGAATGATCAAGTGGAATCAAATTTGGTGTTTTTTCAGGCCATTCTATAAAACACCAGTTCCCGGAATAAAAATATTCATCAAGGCCCATATCGTATGCTTCTTCTTCAGAATTTAACCGATACAAATCAAAATGATAAATGATGTCGCCATTTGCGGCTTTGTATTCATTTACTAACGAAAATGTCGGGCTGGATGCCATATGCTTAACGCCCAGATAGCTTACCAATTCTTTTATTAATGTGGTTTTTCCCACGCCCATATCGGCGTGGAAAGTGACCACTTTTTTTATACTGTTGGCAAAAATCTGTTTTACAACGTCCTGAATTTCTTCAAGAGTGAACGTGATTTCCATAAATGTATCGGCTTTATTTGACTGTAAGAAATTTACAAATCAAATATACCTATTTTGGATTGAAAACCAAGAAAGGAACAATCATTTCTTCCAAAGAAATTCCGCCATGCTGGTAGGTATTGCGGTAATAACTTACATAATGATTGAAATTATTAACATAAGCAAGAAATAAATCATTCTTTGCAAAAATGAAGGAGCTACTCATGTTTATTGCCGGCAAACCAATTTTTTTCGGATCTTTCACAGCATACACGTCTCTATCTTCATAGGTAAGGCTTCTTCCGGTTTTATAGCGTAAGTTTAAACTCGTTTGTTTATCGCCGATTACTTTAGAAGGGTTTTTGCAGTTGATGGTTCCGTGATCTGTTGTTAGAATCAGTTTGAATCCCTGCTGTTGTGCTTGCTGAATAATTTCCAGAAGCGGTGAATTCTTAAACCAACTCAATGTTAGCGATCGATATGCTTTATCATTGGAAGCTAATTCTTTTACTACTTCCATTTCTGTTTTTGCATGCGAAAGCATATCCACGAAGTTATAAACAACAGTAGTTAAATCATTGCTTTTTAATCCTTTGAAGTTGTCAACCAGTTTTTTTCCGTCTTTAAAATTGGTTATTTTATAATATTCCTGTTTGATGTCAATGCGAAGACGTTTTAACTGTTCGGTTAAAAATTCTGCTTCATACAGGTTTTTTCCGCCTTCATCAATATCATTTTTCCAGTATTGCGGAAAGTTTTTCTCCATTTCCAAAGGTGTTAAACCTGAGAAAATTGCATTTCGCGCATATTGTGTAGCTGTAGGAAGAATGGCAAAATAGCTGGTTTCCTTTTCTAGTTTATAATGATTGTTAACCACGCTTTCAAAAGCTTTCCATTGATCGTAGCGCAGATTGTCAATCACGACAAACAAAATCGGTTTATCTTTTTTACGGATTTCCGGAACCACAAGTTTTCTGAAAATTTCATGGGATAGATAAGGACGGTCTTCTTCGGTAGCAAACCATTTTTCATAGTTTTTTTCAATGAATTTCCCGAATTGCGAATTGGCTTCCGTTTTCTGGCTTTCCAATATTTCCACCATGCTTTGGTCTTCGATGTTTTCCAGTTCAATTTCCCAAAACAATAGCTTTTTGTATAATTCTACCCAATCTTCATAAGAGTTGACCATTGCCATATCCATAGCAATCTTTCTGAATTCTTTCTGATAATCTAAAGTAGTTTTTTCGGAAACCAGACGCGAATGATCTAAGTTCTTCTTCAAACTCAGTAAAATCTGATTCGGATTTACCGGTTTGATAAGATAATCGGCAATTTTTGAGCCGATAGCTTCCTCCATGATGTATTCTTCTTCACTTTTGGTAATCATGATTACCGGTGTAGCCGATTTTTTTTCCTTGATTTCAGCCAAGGTTTCCAATCCACTTAAACCGGGCATGTTTTCATCCAAAAAGACGATATCAAAATTTTGATCTTCGAAAATTTCAATAGCGTCTTGCCCGTTATTACAGGTGGTTACGTTGTATCCTTTCTTCTCAAGAAACAAAATATGGGGTTTCAACAAGTCAATTTCATCGTCAACCCAAAGTATTTTTATATCGCTCATGATGTTTCGTTATATAATTTATAATGCAATATATAGATTTAACAACGGAATCAGGTTAAAATTATTGTAAAAATAAACGTATTGTTTCGTAATATTTTTTCTAAAGATTGAAAGCGTATTTTTTAAAAAGTAGTATTTTGTATAATGGTAAATCGCAATATATTTGAAATACAGAAACAATTTTTAACATGATGACTAATCAGAAATATACAATAAGAAATGCCAAACCCGGAGAATTTGCCGAAATCGGGAAACTGATGGTTCAGGTTTATTCTCAGCTTGAAGGTTTCCCGAAAGAATCCGAACAGCCAAATTATTATAAAATGCTTGCCAACATTGGTGATTTGACCAATAACCCCGGAACAGAGCTTTTAGTTGCGGTTTCCCAAGATAATGAAATTGCAGGCGGAGTTGTTTTCTTCAATGATATGAAATACTATGGTTCGGGGGGAACAGCAACCAAAGAGGTGAATTCTGCCGGTTTCAGGCTATTGGCTGTAAGTCCAAAAGAACGAGGAAATGGTGTTGGAAAATTACTGACAGTTGAATGCATTGAAAAAGCTAAGAATAAAAAACTAAACCAAGTAATTATTCATTCAACCAAAGCCATGGCCATTGCCTGGAAAATGTATGAAAACATTGGTTTCAAGAGATCCGAAGATTTGGATTTCATGCAGGGAGAGTTGCCTGTTTTCGGATTTAAACTGACACTTGAGTGAAATAGAGCAAAGCATAAAATAAAAAAGATGAACATTTTAGTAGTCATCTTTTTTATTTTGCAAAGTGTATTTTTAGTGTCATTTTTTAGGTTTAGCCTCTTTATAAGGATGCTCTTTTAATTCCACGATTAGAAATTTAACGGTAGTTTCTCCAACATTTTCAGTAACATGGGGACGTTCTGGATCTCCATAACCTGAAACACCGGTAGTTAATACCATCAGTTCATCTTTTCCGTCTTTGTAATGAATCATGATTTTTCCATCAGATAGTGCATAGTAGAAATGCGCCGGATGGGTATGCATATCTGTTTTTTGACCGGGTTCAATCGATATCTCTACCGCATGAATCAATTTGTTGTCTACTAGATTATTCATCATCTTATTTGAGCCCATATTATTGGATTCTATTTTTTTGTCCTGGGCCACAGCTCCTAATGTAAATAGCAAAAGAACGAACATTCCTTTGACTAAAGTTTTTTCAAAGTTTTTCATAAGGATTTTTTTAAAGAATTATACTGTAAAAACAATTGTAAAATGAACAATAAAATTACAGATTTTAACACGATTATACAATCAAAAATTGATTTAAATAGTTGATTTGTAATTGATTGTGGTTTTATTTAAATAGTTTAAATTTGAACTGTTTTAAGTAGATTTGTAAAGGATGTAAGAAAAATATACCTTTGAAAAAACTAATCTAATCCACTAAATTTTAAACTATATGAAATTTAAACATTTTGCACTTCTTGCTGCAGGAACATCCTTAGCATTAACAAGTTGTAAAAACAAGGAAACCTCCGAATTAATCCAACCTGATCCCTTGGCAATAAACAGGGATACGACTTTAAATCCTGGAGAAAATTTTTTCCATTATGCTAACGGAGGCTGGTTCAAAAAACATCCGATTCCTGAAACTGAAAGCAGCAACGGAATTTTCAGAACCATCGGTGATACCATCAACGCCCAAATAAAAGCAATCTGTATTAAATCTTCTGAAGATAATGAGGCTGCGAAAGGGAGCAACAAACAGAAAATAGGGGATTTTTATGCTTCAGGAATGGATACTTTAGCCATTGAAAAAGCAGGAATCAATCCGCTTAAAGCTGAAATGGCCAGAATTGACGCTATTAAAGATGTTAACTCTTTATCAGAAACCATCGCCTACATGCATACCATCGGAACTGGTCCGGCATTTAACTTTTATCTGGGGCAGGATGATAAAAACAGTACGAAATATGCTTTGTTTTTCTCTCAAGGTGGATTAGGACTTGGAGACCGCGATTACTATTTCAATACCGATGAGGAAACAGTAACCATCCGAAAAGAATATCAAAAACACCTTCAGGCTATGATGCAGCTTATTGGACAGGATAAAACCTCGGCTTCTAAAAATGCGGCTACAATCATGAAAATGGAAACAGATTTAGCTAAAGTTTCACGTAAATTAGAAGCCCTTCGTGATCCAATAAAGAACTACAATAAAATGTCGGTTACCCAATTTAAAGCATTGGCTCCTAATTTAAGTGTTGATAAAATGCTGGCAACTTTGAAAGTAGCTAAAGCCGACTCTGTTATTGTAGGTCAACCTGAATTTTACAAAGGATTGAATGAATTAACAAAAACATATGCCATTGAAGACTGGAAAGTGTATTTAAAATGGACTTTAGTAGACAGTTATGCATCGTATTTAAATAATGCAATCGAAGTACAGAATTTCAAATTCTATTCTACAGTAATGAATGGGGTAAGCAAACAAAAACCGAGATGGAAAAGGGTAGTGAGTACTACAGATGCTTCCCTTGGAGAGTTGATTGGTCAGGTATATGTTGATGAATATTTACCAAAAGGAACTAAAGAAAAACTTCTGGAAATAGGTAATAACATCAGGGACGTTTATGCCGAACGCATCAAAAAATTAGATTGGATGAGTCCTGCCACAAAGCAAAAAGCATTGGTAAAACTGAGCAAAATTGTCATGAAAGTCGGATATCCTGATAAATGGAAAGACATGAGCAGTGTTTCCATTGACAGAAAATCATATTGCGCTAACGTAATGAATACCAATAAATGGGAATACGATTATATGATTGCCAAATATGGGAAACCGGTGGACAGAACAGAGTGGGGTATGTATCCACAAACTTATAACGCCTACTACAACCCAAGCAATAATGAAATTTGCGTTCCAGGCTGTAATATCATCGTTCCTGGATTTGAAGGAAGAATGCCGGACGATGCTGTTTTATACGGAATCATAGGCGGATCGACATTCGGACATGAAATCACTCACGGTTTCGACGATCAGGGAAGTCAATATGATGAAAAAGGAAACTTAAACAATTGGTGGACGGCAGAAGATCTGATAAAATTCAAAGCCAAAACAAAATTAATCGTTGAACAGTTTAGTAAATACGAAGCGTTGAAAGGTAAATTCGTAAATGGAGATGCGACGCAAGGCGAAAATATTGCTGATTTAGGAGGTGTTGTTATGGGATATGAGGCATTTAAGAAGACCAATCAATTTAAAAACAAAGACAAAATTGCAGGTTTGAATCCGAATGAGCGCTTCTTTTTAGCTTATGCTTATGCTTGGATGGTAAATGTTAAAAATGAAGCTTTAGCGCAGCAAATCATGACCGATGTTCATGCTCCGGCGCAATTCCGAATTAACGGACCGCTAAGTAATATGCCTGAATTCTACGCGACATTTAAGATTAAGGAAGGTGATAAAATGCATCGTCCGGAAAGCGCCAGAGTATTTATTTGGTAAGTTCTAGATAGTCAAAATCAACCACCCAAAAGGGTGGTTTTTTATTTCTGATTGGTTTGAGGAAGTTGTCAATGTTAAATTTCCTATATTTGTTTAAATATTATACTTGCGTGAATCAGATTAACAAGCTCAAAATACTTAACGACCCCATTTATGGTTTTATAACCATTCCGAATACCTTAATTTACGACTTAATACAACATCCTTATTTTCAGCGGTTACGACGTATTTCCCAAATGGGAATGTCCTATCTTGTTTATCCGGGTGCGCATCATACGCGTTTTCATCACGCTTTAGGCTGTATGCATATTATGCAGAAAGCTGTTCAGACGTTACGCTTTAAAGAAGTGGAAATTTCCGAAGATGAAGAAAATGCGCTTTATATCGCAATATTGTTGCATGATATCGGGCACGGACCATTTTCACACGCCATGGAGCACAGTATTGTGGAATCGGTTCATCATGAAGAGATTTCATTATTTTTTATGAATGAACTGAATCGTGAATTTGACGGAAAATTATCTTTGGCTATCCAGATTTTCAAAGGAGAATACCACAGAAGATTTATGCTGCAACTTATTTCCAGTCAATTGGATATGGACCGAATGGATTACCTGAAGCGAGACAGTTTTTACACTGGTGTTGCTGAAGGAAACATCAATTCGGAACGATTGATTCAGATGATGCACGTTGTGGACGATGTTTTGGTTATTGAAGAAAAAGGGATTTACTCAGTAGAGCAGTTTTTAGTGGCAAGACGATTAATGTATTGGCAGGCTTATCTGCACAAAACCAGTCTTGTGGCCGAATTAACGCTGACAAAAATTTTGAAACGCGCCAAAGAGCTCACTCAAATGGGCACAATGCTTCCTTGTAGTGAACCGTTACAGTTTTTTATGCAGAATAAAATTGACTCTAGCGGTTTCGACAACCCGACTTTAAAAAAATTCGCATTATTGGATGATTTTGATGTCGTCAGCGCCATAAAATCATGGCAATTTCATGATGATTTTGTACTTTCTTCTTTAAGTAAGATGATCATCAATCGGGATTTGCTTAAAATCAGAATGGTTTCAGATAAAGTGAGCAAAGGACATATGGGCGATTTGAAATCGAAAATGATGAACCTTCACAATTTATCTGAGAAGGAAGTTAATTATTTTATTTTTAAGGGTAAAATCAAGAATCAGGCCTATAATAAAACCGGAGAACCAATCCATATTTATAAGAAAGATAAAACCATAGAAGATGTGGTTGAAGCTTCTGACCAGCTGAATTTAAAAGCTTTATCAAAACCGGTGACAAAATATTTTATCTGTTTTCCAAAAGTACTCTTAGAAAGTTAAGATTCGATTAAATTTTATATTTTTGCACAGATAAAACGAGCTATGCTGAAAACAGACATGCAACAAACAAAAATGCGAGTTTTATCTTATACCTAAGGTAAATTTAAATGATATAAGATGAAATTTACAGCAGAACAAATAGCTGGTATTTTAGAAGGTGAAGTTGTTGGGAACCCATCAGCGGAAGTCTACAAATTGGCTAAAATAGAAGAAGGGACAGAAGGTTCACTTACTTTTTTGGCTAATCCTAAATACCTAAACTACATATACACTACAAAAGCGACTATTACCATAGTAAATTCGACTTTTGAACCAGATCAGCCAATAACTACCACTTTAATCAAAGTGGAAGATGCCTATAAATCGTTTTCCAAACTTCTGGAATACTACAATCAGGTAAAACTGATGAAATCGGGTATCGAACAACCTTCCGTTATTTCCGAAAATGTTGAATACGGTGAAAACCTGTATTTAGGAAGCTTCTGTTATATTGGGAAAAATGTAAAAATCGGTAATAACGTAAAAATTTACCCTAACAGTTTTGTGGGGGATAACGTTATTATTGGAGATAATACTGTCTTATTTGCAGGTGTTCGTATTTATTCTGAAACAGAAGTTGGTAATAACTGTACGATTCACTCGGGTTCAATCATAGGATCAGACGGATTTGGATTTGCTCCTCAGGAAGACGGAACGTATTCGAAAGTACCGCAAATCGGAAATGTAATTATCGAAGATAATGTCGATATCGGTTCTTGTACTACTATAGACAGAGCTACTCTAGGTTCAACGGTTATCCGTAAAGGCGTAAAACTAGACAACCAGATTCAAATTGCCCACAATGTAGAAATTGGAGAGAATACAGTTATTGCATCTCAAACAGGAGTGGCAGGTTCAACCAAAATTGGTAAAAACTGTATGATTGGAGGTCAGGTTGGTATCGCGGGGCATTTAATAATCGGTAATGGCGTACGAATCCAGGCGCAATCCGGAGTCGGAAGAAACATCAAGGATGGAGAAGCTATTCAAGGAAGCCCATCTTTCAATTACGCCGATTTCAGCAAATCATACGTTCATTTCAAAAACCTGCCGAAAATCGTAGACGATTTGAACAAACTAAAAAAAAAGAAAACTAACTAAACTAAATAAAATAACCATGGTTAAGCAAACAACCATCAAAAACGAAGTTTCATTAAAAGGAGTAGGGTTACACACCGGCCAGGAAGTAACAATGACATTTAAGCCGGCACCAGTTAACAACGGATTCACATTTGTTCGAGTTGATTTGGAAGGTGAGCCGATTATAGAAGCTGATGCAAATTATGTCGTAAATACTCAAAGAGGTACAAATCTTGAAAAATTAGGCGTTAAAATCCAGACATCAGAGCACGTATTAGCTGCTTTTGTTGGATGCGATGTTGATAACGTTATCATAGAATTAAATGCTTCTGAGCCTCCAATTATGGATGGTTCTTCAAAATATTTCGTGGAAGCCATTGAAAAAGCAGGTGTAGTAGAGCAGGATGCTGAGCGAAATGTTTATGTTGTTAAAGAAGTTATTTCATATACAGACGAAGCTACCGGAAGTGAAATTACAGTAATTCCTTCTGATGAGTATTGTGTAACTGCTATGGTTGATTTTGGTACAAAAGTTTTAGGTACTCAAAATGCTAACATGAAATCCATTGGTGAATTCAAATCAGAAATTGCTGATTGCCGTACTTTCAGCTTCCTTCATGAATTAGAAGGTTTGCTTCAAAATGGTTTAATCAAAGGAGGTGACTTAAATAACGCTATCGTTTATGTTGATAAGGAGATTTCCGACGAGACAATGGAACGTTTGAAAGTGGCTTTCGGAAAAGATACTATTTCCGTTAAACCAAACGGCGTTTTAGATAACCTTACTTTGCATTATCCAAATGAGGCTGCTCGTCATAAATTACTTGATGTGGTAGGGGATTTGGCATTAATCGGAACAAAAATAAAAGGAAAAATTATCGCTAATAAACCCGGACATTATGTGAACACTATGTTTGCAAAAAAATTGTCCAAGATTATTAAAAACGAACAGAAAAATCAGGTTCCTGTTTTCGATTTAAACAAAGAGCCTTTGATGGACGTAACTAAAATCATGTCGATGTTGCCACACAGAAATCCGTTCTTGTTGGTAGACAAAATTTTAGAAATGTCAGACAGTCATGTGGTCGGATTAAAAAATGTTACAATGAATGAAGAATTCTTTATTGGACATTTTCCGGGAGCTCCAGTTATGCCGGGTGTTTTAATTATCGAAGCTATGGCACAAACCGGAGGTATTTTAATTTTAAGTACCGTTCCGGATCCTGAAAACTACTTGACGTATTTCATGAAAATAGACAATGTGAAATTCAAACACAAGGTTTTACCAGGGGATACTTTAATCTTTAAATTATCGTTATTATCGCCAATCCGTCGCGGAATCTGTCATATGCAGGCCAGCGCTTATGCAAATGGTAAATTAGTTACTGAAGCCGAATTAATGGCGCAAATTGTAAAAAAGAACTAAAAAAGAGAATATGAATCAACCTTTAGCCTATGTTCATCCGGGAGCAAAAATTGCCAAAAATGTGGTAATTGAGCCCTTCACAACCATTCACAATAATGTTGAAATTGGTGAAGGAACCTGGATTGGTTCAAATGTAACCATAATGGAAGGCGCACGTATTGGTAAGAATTGCAATATTTTTCCCGGTGCTGTAATTGCTGCAGTACCTCAGGATTTAAAATTTGGAGGTGAAGATTCACTTGCGATAATAGGTGATAACACAACTATTAGAGAGTGTGTTACGGTTAACAGAGGAACCATTGCTTCAGGACAGACTAAGATTGGAAAAAACTGCCTGGTTATGGCAACTGCGCACATTGCTCACGATTGTCATATCGGGGACAATGCCATCATTGTAAACGGAGTGGCTTTAGCCGGACACGTTACTGTTGGTGATTATGCAGTTATTGGAGGATTAGCTGCGATACATCAATTTGTTTCCATTGGGGATCATGCTATGATTTCAGGTGGTTCATTGGTTCGTAAAGATGTTCCTCCTTACACAAAAGCAGCTAAAGAACCATTATCATACGTTGGAATCAATTCTGTTGGACTTAGAAGAAGAGGCTTTTCAACTGAAAAAATTCGCGAAATTCAGGATATTTACAGAATTCTGTTCCAAAAAACCTACAATACCACTCAGGCATTAGGTATCATTGAAGCAGAAATGGAAGCAACTCCGGAACGCGATGAAATTATCCTTTTTGTCCGTAATTCACCTCGAGGAGTTATGAAAGGTTATACAGGAAGCATTTAATAAAAAATAAAACAACTAAATAAATCAAAATGGCAAGTACAGCTGATATCAGAAACGGATTGTGTATTAAATTCAACCACGATATTTATAAAATTGTTGAATTCTTACACGTTAAACCGGGTAAAGGTCCTGCTTTCGTAAGAACCAAACTTAAAAGTTTAACAAACGGAAAAGTATTGGATAATACATTTTCTGCAGGTCACAAAATTGATGTTGTTCGTGTAGAAACACATACATTTCAATTTTTATATGCTGAAGGACAGGAGTTCCACTTTATGAACAACGAAACTTTCGAGCAGATTTCATTAAACAGAGATATCCTTGATGCTCCGGACTTATTAAAAGAAGGAACTAACGTGATGGTTCAGATCAATACTGAAACCGATGCTCCGTTAGCTGTAGATATGCCTGCTTCGGTAATTCTTGAGGTAACTTATGCAGAGCCGGGAGTAAAAGGAAATACTGCTACCAATGCAACAAAACCGGCTACTGTTGAAACAGGAGCTACGGTAAACGTTCCTTTGTTCATCAACGAAGGTGATAAAATCAAAATCGATACAGCTTCAGGTTCTTACATGGAGCGCGTAAAAGAATAATTTGAAGTTTCCGGTAATCAGTGTTTGTTTATGAAAACAGATACTGATTGCCATGAACTTTTACTGATACTAATACTATTATGAAATTTCCAAAGACACATACTCTGAAAGAGATAGCCGACATTATTCAATGCGAGTATGTGGGTGATGATCGTTTTCCGGTTCACGGAATGAATGAAATTCACGTCGTAACACGAGGTGATATTGTTTTTGTTGATCATCCTAAATATTACGATAAAGCGCTGCAATCGGCTGCTACTATTGTTTTAATAAACAAAAAAGTAGATTGCCCTGACGGCAAAGCTTTGCTGATTTCCGACGATCCGTTTCGTGATTTCAATAAACTAACACGACATTTCCGACCATTCCTGTCTTCTAATTCAGCAATCTCGGGAACTGCCGTAATTGGTGAAGGTACTGTAATTCAGCCGAATTGTTTTATCGGAAATAATGTGGTTATCGGTAAAAATTGTCTTATTCATTCTAATGTTTCCCTTTATGATAACACTGTTATAGGAAATAATGTTATCATTCATTCTGGAAGTATTTTAGGTGCAGATGCATTCTATTATAAAAAACGTCCAGAAGGTTTTGATCAATTATTATCCGGCGGGCGTGTAGTTATTGAAGACAACGTTGGAATAGGGGCATTGTGTACCATTGACAAAGGAGTTACCGGAGACACTACAATTGGCGAAGGAACTAAAATTGATAATCAGGTGCATGTGGGCCACGATACTGTTATCGGAAAAAAATGTCTTATTGCCTCACAAACCGGAATTGCCGGATGTGTGATTATAGAAGACGAAGTAACTCTTTGGGGACAGGTTGGCACCACTAGTGGAATTACAATCGGTGAAAAAGCGGTTGTTTTAGGTCAGACCGGTGTTACTAAATCAGTAGAAGGAGGAAAAACTTATTTCGGGACTCCAATAGAAGAGTCGCGGGAGAAATTAAAGCAATTGGCTAACGTTAAAAAGATTCCGGAAATACTTAATAAGTTGAACAAAAATGACGGCTAAAGCAATAGTTACGGAATTCTATCATTCCGGATCGCTAAGAAGTAAAGAAATCCTTCAACGATTTCTTCATGATGAATTGGATTTTCATTGGCACAGTTCCAAAGGATTTCTGCAATTAAATAAAAGTGATTTGATTGAATTATCTTGTGAAATGGAACGTTCATATACTTCATCACGTATAAACATAAGTCATGTTTTACAGGATGATAATATGGTTACTGTCAGATTCACTTATTATGTAACACCCATTGAAACGCCTTCGGAAGAAACAGTTTTGGCACATTTTGTTACTATTTGGGAAGTTAAAGAGGATAAGCTATTCCGTGGTTATCAAATGAGCCAGTTAGGTTAAATCAGGATAAAATCTTTGAAAGTTTATAGCAAAATTCTTTATATATTTCTTTCAAAAGTCTATTTTTGCAATACATTTTTAAAAACAACATAAAAAAATATATCATGAGTGTTTTAGTTAATAAAAATTCTAAAATAATTGTTCAGGGATTCACAGGAAGTGAAGGTACTTTCCATGCTTCTCAAATGATCGAATACGGAACAAACGTTGTAGGTGGTGTAACTCCGGGAAAAGGTGGTTCTCAACACTTAGACCGTCCGGTTTTTAATACTGTAAAAGATGCGGTAGTTCAAGCTGGAGCTGATACTTCTATCATTTTCGTTCCGCCTGCTTTCGCTGCAGATGCGATTATGGAAGCTGCAGACGCAGGTATCAAAGTAATTATTTGTATCACAGAAGGTATTCCAGTTGCTGATATGATTAAAGCTTATGATTATATTAAAGGTAAAAACTGTCGTTTAGTAGGTCCTAACTGTCCGGGCGTAATCACTCCGGGTGAAGCTAAAGTTGGTATCATGCCAGGTTTCGTTTTCAAACAAGGTTCAGTAGGTATCGTTTCTAAATCGGGAACTTTAACATATGAAGCTGCTGATCAGGTTGCAAAACAAGGATTAGGAGTAACTACAGCTATCGGTATCGGTGGAGATCCAATCATCGGAACTACTACAAGAGAAGCTGTTGAATTATTAATGAACGATCCTGAAACTGAAATCATCATCATGATTGGTGAAATCGGAGGTCAGTTAGAAGCAGATGCTGCTCGTTGGATTAAAGCTGACGGAAACAGAAAACCAGTTGTAGGTTTCATCGCTGGAGAAACTGCTCCAAAAGGACGTACAATGGGTCACGCTGGTGCTATCGTTGGTGGTGCTGATGATACAGCAGAAGCTAAAAAACGTATCATGAGAGAAAATGGTATTCACGTTGTGGATTCACCTGCTGAAATTGGTAAAAAAGTTGCTGAAGTTTTAGCAGTTTTGAAATAATTATCAACTTTATCATATATAAAAGATAGCCTATTAATTTAGGCTATTTTTTTATGCTTTTTTAATTCAACTATAATAAAAATCTGAATAAAAAATGAAGAAAAAAATTTTATTGTTATTAACGTTATTGTCTATGTCCCTGGGATATTCTCAGGTTTCTGTTTCTAAAAAAGCCGGAGAAAAAGAGAAGGAAACCGAGAATACATTATTTAAGACTTTCAAAAACACAACAACAGTTTTTGTCTTATCAAATCTTTATGAGAAATCACAATATGAAAAAATTCTGAAAGAGTCTTGGACAGTAACTCCTTTCGAAGTTGTGATGCCTCACGAATTTAATATTAAGAATTATTTAAATGGTAATTACTCTTTCGCACATCTTAACGGTTCTGTAACCGAGATGAAGAATGTATTTCTTTTAAAATGTCAAATTGAATTTTTCTTGCCTGATCTTAATAAAATACAAAGCAAGTATAAACCTGAAAAACATGATGATCATGATTTATACAAACTTTTATCTAATAGCAAATTAAACATTGCCTCAATAAGTGTTTCTCCAAATGGAGAATTATTAGGAAAAGTTAATGGTAATTTTCTAGGTAACAGACATGACGTATTTAATTTAAATACCGGCCGTCCATACCACATCACCATGTATGAATATGACAAAATTTTTTCAAAATCAAAGGCAGAAGAAGATAAAAAAGTTGAAGATTATATTTATGAAGAGAAGGTGTTTACAAATTACAATTTGGGAATGCTGAAAAATTATTTACAAAAAGTTAATCAGAAAATTTCAAATGAAGAACCCTATTCTGATAATGAAAATGAAATTTCTGCAGAACTTAAAAATTTAAAAAACGGAGTTTTGTATTTACCAGAAGCTTTAAAAATCAAATATAATCCTAGAAAATACAAAGATGAAAATTGGAAAGAAGGTGAATTGGAAGAAATATTAGGCCTTTACAAATACAAATATGAATTTATTAGCGAAGAAGAGCTAGATAAAAAGATTCTGGCTAATGAATCAATTTATTATTTACGCTATGCCAAGGTTAATAGTCATAAATACATTAATGTTGTTAACGGACAATCAGGTGAAATTATTTACCGTTTTCATGATTCTGGTTTTTCACAATTCAATATAAAAGATGAAGACTTTGAAAATTTAAGCAAAGCTATTCTTTAATATTTTCTCATAATAAAAAAACCTTACATTGTGTAAGGTTTTTTTGTTTGTATTATGGTTGTGTTGAATCAGCGTCTCTTTTTGCTTTTTCTGCTTTGTCCTTTTTAATTTTTTTAATCATATCATCAATCGACAAAGTGTATTTCGTTTCAAGTACAAATCGGTCATTTTTTTCAGGATCATATTTATCATCATAAAAAACGGATAATCCTAACTTATTTCCGTATTTGAATTTGTAATCACTTCCTATATTGTAACGGGTTCTGTTGTATTTAATCGGATCATCATCGGCTAACTTTAAAAAAATCTCAACATGCGCATTGAAAGATAATTTTGATTTGGGTATGTTATAGTCAATACCAATTTTTTCACGAACCATCTGCACAGGCTCTTTAAAATCATTCATATAGCGCTCGTTAAAACTTCCTGTTGACCACTGGTATTTAATAGCACCAAACAAACTGATAGCGCCAAAGTCTTTATCGTATTTTAAGGCGGCGAAGAGGCGGTGCGCATCCGTTATGTGAGAGGTGGTAAAACGGTATCCAGGTTCAATACTCAGTTCTGGTGTAAAATTATACTGAACGGAAGCTTCAACCGCACTGGAGCGGAATTCCTGAAAATCCTTTTGGACGGAATAACGGTATTCACCGGAAACCTTCCAACGGTCATTGAATCTGTAACTTACCCCCGGAATCAATCGATATTGCCAGTCAGTGTAGTTTTGGCAAAAACCTTCCAAAGTGCTAAACAGTATGAAGAATAAAAGCAGGTTCTCTTTTTTAATCATCATTGTCGGATTTTGGTAATACAAATTCGCTTTCTTTTGCATAATAGTAGGCTTTCAATAATGCAGTATCTTTTAAATAATCAATAGAAACAATTTCTACTCTATGAATATTTAATCCCGTACGGTTATTTAAATCCTCTAAAAGCTGTTCTTTGTATTCCGGTTTAATGAATTCAACTTTGTCATAAACTATTTCTTTCGCATTTTCGTTTTTTAGGAAATCAAGACGTTCCATTACGAAGGTAAGGAGCAGAACTATAGCATTACAAATTATTAATAGTACGAAACCATCATTAATGGTTGCAAGCGAATTTAACATTCCCAACGCCACACATACGAAGAAATACCCCATGTCTTTTATTGAAATCGCGATAGTTCGGTATCGGATAATAGAAAACATGGCAAAAAGACCAAATGCAAATCCTATTTTAATTTTTGCTGCACCAAGCAAACAACATATCATAAAATTTACAACATTAAACAAAATGAATGTGAATATGAAGTCTTTATTTTTATGTTTAGGATAGTATATAAGAGCAACGAGTACAACCACAGCAACAAAATCTATGATTGAACGAATAATAAAATCATTCAGGCTTAAAATACCTATTAAATTATCGTCTGTTTCAATTGTTTCCATCATCGCTGAAGTTTATTTATCTTTTTTAGTATTGGCATAAAATTGTTTTTTTTCACATTAGGAATTAATGTAATTACGCCGTAGATGTATTTGCTGATACTTTGTTCTCTGATGTTATTGTATTTCAAGAAAGTGGTCAGCGGTGATGAATTTGTGTTTTTTGATTGCTTTATTTCAATTATTGCAATTTTTTTAAATTTAATATCGTGTTCATCATCCATAAAATGCAGGTTCATGTCAATCGTAACCCTTTCTGTAAATTGATTGTTAACCAATGTAATTCGGTTAAAATTATTTTTTAAGATTAGAGTTATTTCATCAATAACTTTTCGACTGTATTCCTGAATAAGATTTTTTCTGAATTCATCGATATCAGAAATCATATAAGGTATAAGTTCTCTGTGTTTG
The DNA here is from genome assembly GCF_022836875.1 of Flavobacterium enshiense. NCBI lineage: Bacteria > Pseudomonadati > Bacteroidota > Flavobacteriia > Flavobacteriales > Flavobacteriaceae > Flavobacterium > Flavobacterium enshiense. The sequence goes on along the minus strand of NZ_CP090376.1, from coordinate 2,376,914 downwards.
TTAGTACGATCGACTTTTTCTTTCTTTTTAATTTCAAAAAAGCACATATCCGATTCTACATACCTTCTGCTTCTCACTTTGATCCGGTTGACATATCCATTGTGATGGTCCTTGAAAAACTGCAAATCAGGCGTATCAAAATAATTGTTTTCGTATGAAAAAATTCTTGTCCCGTTAATTTCCAAAACATTATAATGTTCGACCAGACAAGGAACTATTTTCAGCAAATCTTCACTTCTGAGCGTGTACTTACTGTCGGTCCTGTTTAACAGAGAAACAGCTTCCAGTTCCGTAAGGGAAACCGGGTTGAGTAAAGAAAGCTGGTTAATAAATTTTTTAAACATGACTTTAGATTTTAATTACAAAATCTTCCAGTACAACATTGGCTTTTTTTGAGGTTACATTAGCTGTTTTAAAATCAATTTCTTGATCCCAGGTGCAAAAATCACAATCTCCATAAACCCACACATCATACTCGCCTTCCTGTAAAAAATCGAATTTGAACGAACCATCATGAGAAGTTCGTACATCATCGTAAAAATCCGTGCTGCCTCGCGAACTGATATATACCCTGACATCTCCGATATAATGCTCGTCTAAAAGGACCTCGTCCTGATTATAATTCTTCGCATATACTTTACCTGATATCGACGCAAGTCCGCCATATCCTTCATCTTTGGAACAAGCGATAAATACAACCGCTAGTAATAGGAATAGATATTTTTTCATGATTTTTCATTTTTTATCAGTAACATTCTTTTTAAAAAAAATGAAACTTTTTTTGATTATTTTAAAGAAGTATAATAGATGGAAATTTCAGAAGAAAATTGAATGGGTATTTCTTACAATTTTTCTCATAGTAAAGTTAGCTATAACATTGATATTTATCAATTTAACCTTTCAAATTGATAAAAAAACCGTTAAATGGCATTTTATCAAAAAAAGAAGCAACAGATTTCGTTTGCAATTTTCAAAATCTGCTTGTAACAGGGATTTTAATAAAATGAGTAATAGTGATTTACAAGTAAAAACTGCTTTATTAAAGAAAAAATTATGTTTACAGTATTATTTTAATATTGATTTAATGGCACCTAATGTAAATTTTAAGTAGAATTCAATTTAAATCGATTGGTCTCTAATAGGTTTTCCTTCATAATTTTTTAAAGTAATTCTTCTCAATATGAAGGATTTACAATTCAGATATGAATTCTAAATTTACGGTTAAAATACTTGTTAATAGTTTAAAAGTGCAATGATTTTTTTTTATGTCAAAATAGAATATCTTTGGAGACTGTAATTAAAAAAATAAACTAATCTTATATTATGAAATTACTGGAAGGAAAAACCGCTATCATTACGGGCGCTAGTAGAGGAATCGGGAGAGGAATTGCCGAAGTTTTTGCTAAAAACGGAGCTAATGTAGCTTTCACGTACAGTTCGTCTGCAGCTGCTGCACAGGAATTAGAAAATGAATTAACTGCTTTAGGAGTTAAGGCTAAAGGATACCAGTCAAATGCTGCTGATTTTAATGAAGCTCAAAAGTTAGTTGATGATGTTATCGCTGAGTTCGGAAACGTTGATATTTTAATTAACAACGCCGGAATTACAAAAGATAACCTTTTAATGAGAATCACAGAAGAAGATTTTGATACGGTTATCGATGTAAACTTAAAATCTGTTTTCAATATGACCAAAGCTGTTCAGAAAATCATGTTAAAAAACAGAGCCGGTTCTATCATTAATATGAGTTCTGTTGTAGGCGTGAAAGGAAATGCAGGACAAACAAACTATGCGGCTTCTAAAGCAGGTGTTATCGGTTTTTCAAAATCTGTAGCATTGGAATTAGGTTCACGTAACATTCGTTGTAATGTAATCGCTCCAGGTTTCATTGAAACAGAAATGACTGCAAAATTAAATGAAGACGTGGTTAAAGGATGGAGAGAAAGTATTCCTTTAAAACGTGGTGGTTCTCCTGAAGATGTTGCTAATGTGTGTGTATTCCTATCATGCGATATGAGTGCTTATGTTACCGGACAGGTTCTCAATGTTGATGGGGGAATGCTAACCTAATAAACAGTATTTAGTGATCAGTTAGCAATAACTGAATGCTGGACACTTTTAACTGAACACTTACAATTATGACAACAAGCACGATTTTACTTTTATTATTATCAGTACTGATTGCTGCCGGATTGTCGTTTTATCAATACCTATACAAAGCCAATTACAGATCAAAACTGAATCTGTTTTTGGCTTTTTTGCGTTTTTTCTCGTTGTTTCTGATTTTTGTGTTACTCATTAACCCAATTATTTCAAGAAAAACGTTTGAAACCACCAAAACGCCTTTGCCGATTGTTGTCGATAATTCACAATCAATTGCATTGTTAAATAAAGATGTCAATGTTCCGGAACTGATTCTGTCATTGACTCAGAATAAAATGATTAAAGCTAAATATGATGTCCAGCTATTTAGTTTTGATGACGATTTTTACAGTAATACAGCTATTGATTTCAAAGGGAAGCAGACCCATATTGATATGGCTGCCCAAAATTTGAAACAGTTTTACCGAAGCCAGAATTATCCGATGGTTTTGTTAACTGATGGGAACCAGACGATTGGAAATGATTATGTTTACAGCTTTCAGCAAAATACCACTGTTTATCCTTTGGTTTTAGGTGATACTACGACTTTTTTTGATTTAAAAATCAATCAGCTGAACGTAAACAAATATGCTTTTCTGAAAAATAAATTCCCTGCCGAAGTTTTTCTGCAATACAATGGAACTAAACCGGTCAATGCAACATTTAGTATTCAACAGGGAAAATCAACGGTTCATAAGCAAAACATTAGTTTTTCGCCATCTAAAAAAGCACAGGTCGTATCTGTTTTATTGAATGCGGATAGAGTAGGTGTACAAACTTATAAAGCTGTAATTTCATCTTCGGAAAAAGAAAAAAACAATTACAATAACACGAAGAATTTCGCTGTGGAAGTAATTGACCAACGTTCGGAAATTGCATTGATTTCGTCAATAAACCATCCTGATTTAGGTGCCTTGAAACGCGCAATAGAATCTAATCAACAACGTAAAGTAACAATAGTTAAGCCTAGTGAAATCAAATCATTACAAGATTACAATGTTTTGATTTTATACCAACCAAATTTCGAATTTAAATCGATTTTGGAGCTGAATAAAAAACTACAAGTTAATACGTGGGTTATTACTGGGATCAATACCGATTTTACTCTTTTAAATCAATATCAGGATCAAGTCCAGTTTAAAGTTTCGGGTCAAAACGAAGACTATTCGGCAGATTACAATCCGCAGTTTACATCCTTCTCTACTGAAAATATCGGCTTTGAGCAATTTCCGCCATTAGAGCATCCTTTTGGAACCATTACGGTTAAGGAAAACGCAAATACGCTTTTAAAGTCACGAATCCGAAACATCGGTACTGAAAGTCCACTACTGACATTTTCAGAAAACGGATTAAAACGCAACGCCTTCCTTTTTGGAGAAAATATCTGGAAATGGCGTATGGAGAATCATGTAAAAACGAAGTCATTCGAACAATTTGATATCCTTACAGACAAAATAATCCAGTATCTCGCTTCCAATGCGGCAAAAAAATCACTTGTGGTAGCACACGAAAGTTTTTATAATTCTGGAGAAACCATTGAAATAACCGCTCAGTTTTTTAATAAAAACTACGAATTCGACGACAATGCTAATCTGACAATCAATCTTCAAAATAAGCAAACAGGTAAAACTAAGAAATACGATTTTCTTAAAGGAAATGCCGAATATAAGGTCAACTTAGACGGTTTAGAACAAGGAAACTACAACTTTACAGTTTCTGAAAACAGATCAAAAAACAAATATTCAGGCAGTTTTGAAGTACTTGATTTTGAAATCGAAAAGCAATTTGTAAATCCTGATGTAAATCGTTTGAAACAATTAGCTAATAACACCAATGGAAAAGTATACTATCCTAATCAGGTTAACGAATTAATTAAAAACTTACTCGATAACGAGAACTACATTCCAACCGAAAAAGCGGTTATCAAGAAAACACCTCTGATCGATTGGATTTGGTGTTTGATTATGTTGGCTGTTAGTCTTTCTTCAGAATGGTTTATCCGCAAATACAACGGGTTATTATAATTCCACAAAAAAAGCCGATTCATTTGAATCGGCTTTTTAATTTTACACTTTCTGATATTTTTTGTTTTTAAGCATTTCCGAAGCAGTTTCATAATAGGAAACAGCTTCATTCACTAATTTTTTGTCAATTATTTTTCTTTGTTTTTCTTCGAAATGAATTTGAAATTCTCCCGATAATTTTTTTTCCCGTTTACAAACCAAATCAAATTGTTTTACTTTTTTTACAGGGGAAATGATTGTCAACTTATCGTCTTTAATTAATCCTAGATCCTGATAGGTAGCAATAAAGGCCCGAGGGTCATAGCTTGCTTTCATGATATCTTCGCCATAAAACTTGCTTTGATAATCAAAATTCAGCAAACCAAAAAGCGTTGGCATTAAATCGATTTGCGACATTAATGTCTGATTCCTTTTGGGCTTGATGAAACCGGGTGCATAAATCATAGCCGGAATTCGGTATTTCTCCATCGGCAATTCTGTTTTCCCTGAACTGGAAGCACAATGATCGGCCACAATTACAAAAACTGTATTTTTAAACCAAGACTGTTTTTCGGCCATTTTGAAAAACTGATTTAAAGCATAATCGGTATATTTCACGCCGCCTTCACGGGATTTTGAATTGGCAGGAATATCAATTTTGTTTTCAGGATACGTAAATGGTCTGTGATTGCTAACAGTCATCCAATGGTTAAAAAAGGGTTTTCCTGATTTTGCTTCTTCATTCATGACCTTAATTGCTTTTTTAGCCATGTCTTCATCACAAACGCCCCAAATGTTTTCAAAGGAAATCTCATTTGGCTGAAGCGTTTTTTTATCTACGATTTCATAACCGTTGCCTCCAAAGAAACTCTCCATATTGTCAAAATAAGCATCGCCTCCGTAAAGATATTTTACATCATATCCTTTTTGTTTAAAAACACTTCCCGTTGAAAATTTATTTTTATTGTCTTCACGTTTTACCACGCTTTCTCCAGCAGTGGGAGGAATGCACAATGTCACAGCTTCCAATCCTCGCACAGTTCTGTTTCCGGTCGCATAAAGGTTTGTGAAAAGTAGACTTTCATTCGCCAATGAATCCAGAAAAGGAGTTATGGTTTGTTCGTTACCATATGTTTTCAGAAAATCGGCACTCAGACTTTCCACAGTAATCAGCATAACATTTTTATGAATCTCTTCACCATCGTCCTGAATAGCTCTTAACGTTGATGCTGCCGTAAACGATGGGATATGCTGTTTTAAAATGGAATAGGCTTCTTTTTCAGGCATGGCTTTATAGAACTTTTCATAATCCAATTCACTGTTCATAAAAGCCAGATAGAATTTATAAACGCCGTTGGCCTGAAGCTCGTTTACAAAAACATTTTGTGAGTTCTCAAATTTCGTCATGAATGGAACAGCAAAAAGCGAAACGATAAAGAGAAAAACATAAACAGCAGATAACTGTATTTTTTCTTTAAATGATGGAAGTCTGTCTAAAAATACCCTTGTCTTTTTTACAATAACATAAGTCGAAGCCAATGCAATAATTCCAATTCCGATAAACAAAGGAACTACCGGATAGGATTCCATGATATTTCCAATCACAGTATTAGTATAAACAAGGTAATCGACTGCAATGAAGTTGTATTTTACGCCAAATTCATTCCAGAAGAAGAATTCACTCACCGCATTTTGAATAATGACCAAAACAAAAATGAAAACCGTAACGGAATAGAGTGCCAATCGTATGTTTTTACGATATTTTGGAAAAAAAAGAAGTAAGCCAAACAATAAAGTTTTAAGTCCTACTAAGGCAACACCAATGGTAGGTACCACACCTCCGTATTCATTTAAAGTGGTGTTGAAAAAGGAAATGTAAATCAATAGCCCGGTTAATATTCCGAAAATAATGCATCCCCAAGGTTTATGGTATTTTGAATCGGAAAGGAATAACAGGTATAGCCATAAAAATACGCTTGCGATTGTGAATACGAAAAAGTCGGAAGCTACACCTAAAAACAGCATTTTTACTACAGATACAAATCCGAAAGTTGATTGTGTAATCGGATGAAAAATGAGAATTATTCTTAAAATCAGATTTACAATTAAATAAAAAATGCCTAATTTTAGAAATGGTGCGATGTTTTTTGCAGATTTCATTATAATTAATTTACAATGCAAACTTATAAAGCCATCATTTTTAATCGCTTAAGACTGACTTAAGGTTCGCTTAAGATAGTTTTATGGGATCCGGATGTTTTCATAAATAGTTAATTTCGTTTCAAATATTTACAACCTTTATTATGAAGATTTTAATTGTAGAAGACGAGGAAGGCATCTCCAACTTTCTAAAACAAGGTCTGGAAGAGGAAGATCACACCGTTTTTATTGCCACTGACGGATTAAAAGCATTGGAAATGGCCAAAAACGAATCACCGGATTTAATCCTTTTGGATTGGATGCTTCCAAAATTATCAGGATTGGAAGTTTGTAAAGCAATTCGAAAAAAAGACGAAAAAACGCCCATTTTATTCCTTACGGCAAAAGACACCGTTCATGAAACTATTGAAGGCTTGCGCTCGGGGGCGAACGACTACATTAAGAAACCTTTCAGTTTTGATGAATTACTGGAACGAATTAAAATACACTTTCGGGATAAAGACAGGCAAAATGTTTTAAATTTGGGCAAAATAAGCATTAAAACATTGAGCCATCAGGTTTTTGTTGATGATCAGGAAGTTATATTTACACAAAGAGAGTATGAATTGCTGAAATACCTGATTGAGCGTAAAGGAACTGTCTGCACCCGCAATAACATAATTGAAGATGTCTGGAACATTCATTTTGAATATGACACCGGTGTAATCGATGTATTCATAAATGCCATCCGAAAAAAGCTCAATTTGTACAAGGATGTTGAATTGATTAAAACAATCAGGGGCGTTGGTTATATCGCCAACGAGAATTAACTATGTCAAAAACCGAAACAGCAATAAAAGCCACCTATTTCAGTATCATCAGCAATACGCTGTTGGCATTAATTAAAGGAATTGCCGGATATTTTGGTAATTCATATGCCATGATAGCCGATGCCATTGAATCTACTGCCGATATTTTTGCTTCCTTTTTGGTGCTTTTCGGAATCAAATATTCCAACAAACCTGCCGATGAAAATCATCCGTATGGACATGGCAGAGCTGAACCGTTAATCACCTTTATTGTGGTTGGTTTTCTGATTATATCGGCTACTATTATAGCTTACGAAAGCATTCACAATATCAACACACCGCACAATTTACCAAAACCGTTCACACTTTTTATTTTGGGAGCTATTATTCTATGGAAAGAATACTCCTTTCAAACCGTACTAAAAAAAAGCAAAGAAACCAACAGCAGTGCTTTAAAAGCCGATGCCTGGCACCACAGAAGCGATGCGATTACTTCCGTTGCTGCATTTATTGGAATTTCTATAGCGCTTTATTTCGGAAAAGGGTATGAAGAGGCTGATGATTGGGCAGCGTTGTTGGCGTCCGGTTTTATTTTTTACAATTGCTATAAAATTTTCCGGCCGGCCCTTGGGGAAATCATGGACGAACATGTGTATCATGAATTAGAAGATGAAATAAAAAGGATTGCAGCTACTGTTCCAAATGTTATCGTAATTGAAAAATGTTTTATCCGAAAAGCAGGGATGAAATACCATGTCGATTTACATCTCATGGTCGACGGAAATAAAACTGTAAAAGAAGGCCATGATATCGCCCATGCTCTCAAAGATACTCTTCGCGCCGAATTATCCGAATTGGGCCACGTATTAATTCATGTGGAACCCGATTTTGAATCCATACACCGCTAATTATGCTGCCTTTTTCGTTTAAAAACCGTATTGCATTCAACTATATTATCAGTACGGCACTATTAATTTCGTTTGTATTCATTGTTTTATATCAAACAGTGAAATTACAGGTGTACAATCATATAAACGAAGATATCAATAATGAAGTTGTAAAACATCTCGAAGAAATTGTAATTGATGATAATGATAACTTCAAAATAAATGTAGATGATTGGAGAGAAAGAGAGCACAATACTGTAGATGTGAATCCGGTTTTTGTGGCTTTTTTGGATATGAACAATAAACTGATTGATAAATCTCCCAATCTGAAAGGTTTGGAACTTCATTTTTTGGGTGAGCAAAAGAATTATGTTTTTGTTGATACTTTTTTAAATAATATTCCCATCCGTCAAATCCAAGCCGAAATCAGGCATGGAAACAAGGTTGTGGGACATTTGGTTCTTGCCATGTCACTCGATGATGCCGCAATGGTTCTGATAAGTCTGCGAAACATCTTATTGATTTCTTTTCCGTTGATTTTGGTCGCCTTGTTTTTTATAGCCAGAATTATTGCCGGAAGAAGCATTAAGCCCGTGAGTACCATAATCGAAACTTCCTCTGTAATTACAAAAGATAATTTAAGTTCGCGAATTGAACTGCCAAAAAATAAGGATGAACTTTATCAATTGTCAAAAACCATTAATGAACTTTTAGACCGAATTGAAAGCACTGTTGAGCGCGAAAAACAATTCACATCCGATGCGTCTCATGAATTACGTACACCTTTAGCAGTAATTAAAGGAACATTAGAAGTCCTGATTCGCAAGCCAAGGGAAAAAGACGAATACGAAACTAAAATAAGATACTGTATTTCGGAAGTGAACCGCCTGAACAATTTGGTAGATGAGCTTCTCTTATTGGCACGCTTCGAAAATCAGAAACAGTTTATCAAAGAGGAGGATGTTCTTTTAAATTCGGTTTTTCTTGATGTCATTACCCGATTATCTCCAAAATTCAAAAGTGAAAACATTACCGTTACTGCTGATTTTCCACAGGAATTCTACGTTAAGACAGACAGCTATTTGTTTTCTATAATTGTCGGTAACATAATTTCAAATGCCTTAAAATACACACCTAAAAATGGAAACGTAAGGGTAAGTATTTCAAAAAGCGGCCAAAAAACTCTTTGTAAAATAAAAGATGAAGGCATCGGTATAAAAAAAGAAGATCAGAATAAGATTTTCGAACAATTTTACCGCTCAGAAGCCGCTAATCATCCCGAAGTAAAAGGAACGGGTTTAGGTTTGTCAATTGTTAAGAAATTATGCCTACTTTTAAGTATCCAAATCGAGATTAGCAGTGTAATAAATGAAGGGACAGAGGTTGTTTTAATATTCCCATAAGATGATATTAAGGCTGTCTTAAGATGTTTTTTTTCTTTCATTTTTAAATTTGTTAAAATTTATTGCGATGGAAAAAATAATACGATTCAGCTTAAATAATAAGTTTATAGTAATCCTCTTTACTATTGGGATTTTTGGATTCGGTTTGTTTTCCATGTTTCAGATTTCAATTGGAGCGGTGCCGGATGTAACCAACAATCAGGTTCAGGTAATTACCACATCACGTAATCTTTCAACCGAGGATATCGAACAGTACATTACGTATCCGGTAGAATTAGAAATGGCCAATTTGCCCGGGGTTAATGAAATTCGCTCCATCTCAAAATTTGGATTGTCGGTGGTAACAATTGTTTTTGATGACGAATCCGGAACCTATCTGCCCAGACAATTAATTGCCGAAAAAATAAAATCAGCTTCGGAAAAAATACCGCAAGGTTTCGGAACGCCTGAAATGGGCCCCATTACAACAGGTTTGGGTGAAATTTACCAATATACGCTTGATGTAAAACCAGAATACAAAAATCAATATTCGGTAACCGATTTACGCACTCTGCAGGATTGGGTCGTGAAAAGACAACTTTCCGGAATTAAAGGCGTCGTTGAAATTAATACTTGGGGAGGTTTTTTAAAACAATATGAAATCGCCATCAATACGGGAAGCTTAAAAGCCATGGGGATTGAAGTACACGAAGTATTCAAAGCCTTAGAAAGCAACAACAGCATTGCCGGGGGCGCTTATATCGAAAAAGAAAATCAAAGTTACTTTATAAGGGGAGAAGGCAAAGTTAATTCCATCCAGGATATAGAGAATATTGTGGTTAAAAATGACAACGGTATTCCCGTTTACATTAAAAATGTTGCTCAGGTTCGTTTCGGAAGCGCTAATCGTTTCGGAGCCATCACGGCCAATGGGGAAGGAGAGAAGGTATTAGGTCAGGTCATGATGTTAAAGGGAGCAAACTCGAAAAAAGTTATCGAAGATGTTAAAAATCGTGTTGCCCAAATTCAGAAAATACTTCCGGAGGGGGTTTATATTAACGGCTTTCTGGAAAGAAGTGAACTGGTTACCAAAACCACATTTACTGTGGCTGAAAACCTTATATTAGGATGCCTTATCGTAATTTTCGTGGTGGTTCTTTTATTAGGTAACTGGCGCTCCGGATTGGTGGTGGCTTCGGTTATTCCCTTATGTCTGTTATTTGCCATTTCATTTATGAATATTTTGGGAATCGATGCCAATCTGATGAGTTTAGGAGCAATCGACTTTGGTATAATTATAGACGGAGCCGTTATCATTGTAGAATTCATAGCTTTTCAGATATCACAAAATTCATCACAACTGATACTGTTGCCTAAAGAAGGACAACAATCAGAAATTGATAAGATTACGTTTAAAAGCGCTTCAAAAATGATGAATTCAGCCGTTTTTGGGCAATTAATCATTCTGATAGTTTTTATTCCGATTCTTTCACTGTCGGGTGTAGAGGGTAAAATGTTTAAACCAATGGCGATGACGTTCAGTTTCGCATTGGTGGGAGCTATGTTGCTTTGCTTTACCTATGTACCTGTTATGTCGTCCTTGTTTTTAATCCCGAAAGAAGAAAATCCGAATTCTTTTTCAAACCGGTTAATCAACAAAATAAATTCCTGGTACCTGCCTGTAATTACCTGGGCAATAGGAAATACGAAAAAAGTACTTTACGGTGCTTTTGGTTTGCTTTTACTGGCTTTTGGTTTGTTTGCTACGATGGGAGGTGAATTTATTCCCACATTAGATGAGGGTGATTTCGTGATTCAGCCTGTTTTAAAAACCGGAACATCTCTGAGCAAAACGATAGCCACCACCACTAAAATTGAAAAAATAATCCTGAAAAATTTCCCCGAAGTCAGTCAGGTGGTCAGCCGCATCGGTGCAGCTGAAGTACCAACAGACCCGATGAGTATGGAAGAAAGTGATGTAATCGTAAAACTTAAACCAAAATCGGAATGGGTTTCAGCCGACAGCAAGGATGAATTGGCAGATAAAATTAAGACAGCCATAGAAAAACAAATTCCGAATATGGAAATTGAGTTTACCCAACCCATAGAAATGCGTTTTAACGAACTGATTTCAGGTACACGTTCCGATTTGGCCGTGAAAATCTTCGGAGAAGATCTGGAGGTATTGGCACGAAAAGCCAAAGAAATTGAGAAAGCCATAAGAAATGTGGAAGGTGCATCGGATGTCATTATTGAGAAAACTGAAGGTTTGCCACAAATGGCAGTTCGCTACGACCGCAGTAAAATTGCACGATACGGTTTGAATATTTCCGATTTAAATGAAATTATCGCCCTTGGCTTTGCTGGAAAAACCGCGGGGAGCGTTTTTGAAGGCGAAAAGCGATTTGATTTGGTCATCCGATTGGACAAAACCAACCGAAAAGACATTGAAGATTTGAGAAATTTATACGTATCAACACCGGTTGGAGACCAAATTCCGTTAAGAGAATTGGCAGAAATCGATTATAAAGAAGGTCCTGCAAAAATTTCAAGAGATAATACACGAAGAAGGATTGTTGTCTGAATTAACGTGAGAAACCGTGATTTGCAAAGCGTAGTTGATGATGTTCAGCGTATTATAGAAACTAAAATCAAACTGCCTTCCGGTTATCATGTAACATACGGCGGACAGTTTGAAAATCTTCAAAGTGCCAAAGTACGCCTAATGATTGCTGTTCCGATTGCATTGGTGTTGATATTTATCATGTTGTACTTTGCGTTCGGGTCTGTAAAAGAAGCTTTGTTGGTGTATTCCGCCATTCCGCTTTCGGCCGTGGGCGGTATTTTATTTCTATGGATGCGCGATTTGCCGTTCAGTATATCAGCAGGAGTTGGATTCATTGCACTTTTCGGTATTGCCGTTCTAAACGGAATCGTATTGATTGAACATTTTAAAGAATTGAAACATGAAGGGATTGAAGATATGAACGAATTAATCTTAAAAGGAACCTCGGACCGTCTGCGTCCTGTTTTATTAACGGCTTCAGCCGCAGCATTGGGTTTTCTTCCCATGGCGATTTCATCTTCAGCAGGAGCGGAGGTACAACGTCCTTTAGCCACTGTAGTCATCGGAGGCTTGTTTACTGCAACGTTATTAACCATGATTGTTTTGCCTGTGTTGTTCAAGGTGTTTGATACTAAGAAATTTAAAAAAACAATACGTAGTAAAAAGCACAACGGAAAGCTTTCAGTTATTTTACTTTTGCTAAGCACATCTTTTGCTTTTTCTCAAAATCCCACTCACGAATTAGACAGTTTACTTTTAAAAGCAATAGCGAATAATAAAGGGATTCAAGCCGGACAATTGCAGGTTGACAAGGCTAAAGCCAATATTAAATCGGCTTTCACCTTTGATAAAACTAATTTGTATTACAGTTATGATGAAAACAATCTGGCTGTGAATAATGTACCGTTAAAGGTTTTTGGAATACAACAAAATTTTTCTTTTCCTACGGTTTATGGGGCTCAGAAGAAACTTTACAAATCGGAATACGCGACAAAACAATCGGGTTTTGAGATTCAGAAAAACAAACTGGCTCATGGCATCAGCACGGTCTATAATGAAATCGTATTTCTGCAGCATCAGGAAAAACTGTATCACTATCTCGATAGTTTGTATGAAAATTTCTCTAACGCCAGCAACAGGAAATTTGAATTGGGGGAAACCAACTATCTTGAAAAAATTACTGCTCAGGCTAAATTCCGACAAATAAAAACCACGCTTTCCCAGATTGATAAAGAAAAGAAATCGAATTACGAACTGCTGCAGTCTTTATTGCAATCGGATGAGGCCATCATCATCAGAAATAATATAATAACACCGCTTCAGGCATCAAGTATGGATTCAAATAAAGAACTTTATACTTCTTATTTTGAAAATATTACCAAAATACATGAAAATAATCTGGCTCTCCAGAAACAGAACTGGCTTCCCGATTTAAACTTTGAATATTTTCAGGGCAGAAACAGCGGTTTATCGCAATCGCTGTATGGATTTCAGGTAGGTGTGGCCATACCTGTTTTATTTTCGGGTACAGTTGCAAAGTCAAAAGTGGCCGAACTGGAATTGCAGAGTTGGGAACAACAAAGACAAAACGAAGTAGTCAGAATTGAAAAATACATCAGTCAGAAAACCAATGAATTGAAAAAACATGAGGAAGCCATCAATTATTACAATCAGTACGGCAAAAAATTATCGGAAGAAATCGTAAAAGTAGGAACCATGAGCTACAAACAAGGCGAAATCGATTTCTTTCAGTACATACTGAGTCTGGAAAACGCAACAACAATACAAGTTGAATACCTGAATAGTGTTTTACAATTCAACAAAACCCAACTGGATATTCAATACCTTAATTTTTAATCGGTTACCAATGAAAAAACACATATTGACACTACTCGCGGTTTTCGTATTGATTTCCTGTAAAAAAGAGGAAAATACTCCGCAGGAAAATGGGAATAACGGCTTAATTTCGATAACGAAAGAACAGTTTCAATCGGGAGGAATGGAAATTTCCAACCCCACGGAACAGGATTTTAACGTTACTGTTAAAGCATCCGGAGAAATTGATGTTCCACCTCAGAACAGAGCGAAAGTAACCACTTTTTTGGGCGGATACGTAAAATCAACTACGTTATTGGTTGGCGATAGGGTGTCCAAAGGACAAGCATTGGTAACACTGGAAAATACCGATTTTATTGACCTGCAGAAAGATTATCTCGAAGTAGCTGAGCAGATCAATTATCTGAAATCGGAATATGAAAGACAAAAAACGTTGTACAACGAAAAAATCTCTTCCCAGAAAAACTATCTGAAGGCGGAAAGTGACTATCGCAAAACCAAAGCCATGTACAACGGATTAAGAGAAAAACTGTTATTGCTGAATATTAATCCGACAAATGTGGAACGTGGAAAATTAACGTCGACAATCACGATTTACGCTCCGATTTCGGGAGATGTTGTGGTTATGAATGTAAATAAGGGAATGTTTATAGCACCATCGGATGTAATTTTAGAAATCGTTCAAACCGACCATTTGCATTTGGAATTGGCTGTTTTTGAAAAAGATATACTGAAGATAAAAGAAGGTCAATCCATTAAATTTACGGTACCGGAAGCCACAAAAGACATCTATGACGCTCAGGTTCATTTGGTTGGAAAGTCTATCGAAGGGAAAGACCGGACCATTAATGTTCATGGACATTTATCTGATGACGTAAAACAAAAACTGCTCACCGGAATGTTCGTCGAAGCTCAGATTATTGTAAATTCAAAAAAAGGATTAGCCATACCGTCTGAGGCTTTGGTTACGGAAGACAATAAGAATTTCGTCCTTTTATTGGAGAATAATGACCAAAACACCTATTCATTTAAAAAGGTTGGAGTGGAAACCGGTGAAAAATCTGAAAAATTTGTTGAAATTATTCCGAACAGTAAAATCAATTCCGATTCAAAACTGCTTACGAAAGGAGTTTTCGATGTAGCTAATTAACTATCAATTATTTATATTATAATTCAGATCGGAAAAATACGGAGTCGAAGAGCAGGTTACGTACCCAAATTATATTTTTTCTTTGGATACCGTAATTCCGTTATGTTCTTTATGTATTTTGGATCGAAAAAATACAATATATTTGATTTTCCATTATCGGAATGAATTAAAGTTAACCAAACCTATTTTAAACCATTTACTATGAACGACGCTCATTTACACATGTTGGTAAATCATTTTCCAATTATCGGAACCATTTTCGGCCTCGGAATCTTAATTGCAGGATTGATTTATAAAAATGATGCCGTTAAAAATACGGCTTATATTTTATTTGTTGTTGCAGCCATTTTTGGGTTCGCCAGCATGAATACCGGAGAAGGAGCGGAAGAGCTTGCAGAAAAACTTCCATCCGTAACCCATGAAATAATTCACGAACACGAAGAAATTGCCGAAAAACTTGCCCTAGTTCTGTATGCTTTGGGAGCGGTTTCATTATTAGGTTTGTTTTTGAATATTAAAAAGCATGCTAAGGCCAATATGATTACTTATTTCGCAATCGTAATTGCTGCTGGTGGTGTATTTTTAGCGCAAAAAACAGGGACTACCGGAGGTGAAATCCGTCATACAGAAATCCGTGAAAATGTAAGCGGAAACGCAGATTCTGCTCAGGAATTCGGCGACGAACACCACGAAAAAAATCACTAAAAAGCATATTTTTTTTAAATTTATTTGTTTTTATAAAAATAATGACTTTAAATTTGCAGTATCAAAACAAAAGAAAATGTTTTTAAACCAACTACATCATCATCATTATTTCTCCGCTCAAGCGAAGTGATAATGGTATGTGTATAAATCATATATTTTTAAAACCCGTTTGAGTACATCAAACGGGTTTTTTATTTGCACTCATTTCGTTGTACTCAGACATAATTTCCCAACAGAAAAACAATGAGTACATTAAAAATTGCAATTCAAAAATCAGGACGTCTTAATGAAGACAGCCTAAAAATCCTCAACGATTGCGGTATATCCGTAGAAAACGGAAACGATCAGCTTAAAGCAGCTGCATCAAACTTTCCTCTTGAAATTTTATTCCTTCGCAATTCAGATATTCCGCAATACCTTATGGATGGTGTCGCGGATATCGCCATCGTTGGAGATAATTTATTGGTGGAAAAAGGTGCTGCTATTGAAATCGCAGAACGTCTTGGTTTTTCAAAATGCCGCGTATCTGTAGCGGTTCCGGAATCATTCAAATTCAATGAAATTTCCGATTTGAATGGTTTGCGTATCGCGACTTCTTATCCCAACACGGTTTTAAATTACTTCAATTCCAAAAACATCTCGGTAGAATTACACGAAATATCGGGATCGGTGGAAATAGCTCCAAATATCGGATTGTCGGATGCTATCGTCGACATAGTTTCCACAGGGAATACTCTTTTCAAAAACAACCTTAAAGAAGTGGCTGTTATCCTTAAAAGTGAAGCCGTAATAGCTGTTTCACCCAAGCTTTCAGCTGAAAAAAAAGAGATTTTGGACAAATTTATTTTCAGAATTCAATCGGTTTTAAAATCCCGAAAATCAAAATACATTTTAATGAATGTTCCTAATGATAAGATTGAGACGATTAGCTCGATCCTGCCAGTTTTAAAAAGCGCAACTGTCTTGCCCTTAGCAGAAAAAGACTGGAGCAGCCTGCATTCTGTCATCAATGAAGAACAGTTTTGGGACGTCATCGACCAGCTGAAAGAAGCTGGTGCCGAAGGAATTTTGGTTTGTCCGATAGAAAAAATGGTACTTTAAAAAGAGAGAAAAGAATTAGACATAAATGAAAAAATTAAAGATGAATATAATACTAAACCCAAACGTGTCCGAATGGACAGCGATTTCACAACGACCAGCGCAAAGTTTTGAATCCATAGAAGAAACTGTAATGGGAATTTTTAAAGAGGTAAGAAAAAAAGGAGATGAAGCAATAAGTAAATACACTTCTTTTTTCGATGGAATTTCAATTGACGAATTAAGTGTTTCTAAAACTGAAATTCAGGAAGCCATTGTAAAAGTCCCGCAAGATTTAAAAACAGCAATACAAACTGCAAAATCAAATATCGAAGCTTTTCACAGGGCTCAATTGTCCAAACCGGTTAAAATCGATACTACAGAAGGCGTTACTTGTTGGATGGAAAAAAGACCGATTCAAAAAATCGGACTCTATGTCCCGGGAGGTTCGGCGCCTTTGTTTTCAACGGTATTAATGCTTGCAGTTCCTTCACAAATTGCAGGATGTAAAGAAATTATTCTTTGTACACCACCTGATAAAGACGGAAAAATCAATCCGGCCATTTTGTTTACAGCTTATTTATGCGGGATCACTCAAATTAGAAAAGTAGGAGGGATACAGGCAATTGCTGGAATGACATTTGGCACAAAATCAATTCCGAAAGTTTATAAAATATTTGGTCCGGGAAATCAATTTGTAACAGTGGCAAAGCAAGTCGCAACAAAATTTGGTGTGGCTATAGATATGCCTGCAGGGCCTTCAGAGTTGTTGGTGGTTGCCGATGATACAGCCAATGCCAAATTTGTAGCATCCGATTTGTTAAGTCAGGCGGAACACGGAACTGACAGTCAGGTTGTATTGGTTACGACTTCCAAAAAAATGCTTTCTGAAGTGGGTGTGGAAGTCGAAAAACAACTGGAAAACCTTCCGAGAAAGGAAATTGCCGAAAAAGCAATAAAAAATTCGAAGTTAATCTGCTTTGAAAACGATAAAGAGGCTTTGGATTTTATTAATGAGTATGCGCCGGAACATTTCATTATAGCTGCGGCAAATGAACAATTTTATATTGACGGAATCGAAAATGCGGGCTCAGTGTTCATCGGAAATTATACTCCTGAAAGTGCCGGTGATTATGCATCGGGAACGAATCACACGCTGCCTACAAATGGTTATGCGAAAAACTACAGCGGAGTGAATCTGGATAGTTTCTTAAAATCGATGACGTTTCAGAAGATTACAGAAAAAGGAATTCAAAATATAGGAAAAACAATTGAAATCATGGCTGAAGCTGAAGGTTTACAGGCTCACAAAAATGCCGTAACGCTGCGTCTTAATAACTTAAAAAAAATAAAAAATGGAGTTGGAGAAACTAGTACGAACCAATATTAAGGCAATGAAGCCTTATTCTTCGGCAAGGGATGAATTCAAGGATTTCAACCAGCAGATGATTTTTCTGGATGCCAATGAAAATCCGTTCGAAAATGGAGTAAATCGTTATCCGGATCCACAACAGCGTGCTGTTAAGGAGGCTCTGGCCAAACAAAAGAAGGTAAATACAAATCAGATTGTCTTAGGAAACGGAAGCGATGAAGTATTGGATTTGTTGTTTCGAGCTTTCTGCGAACCTAATCGTGATAATGTAATTACACTTCCGCCGACTTACGGAATGTATGGTGTTTTGGCAGACTTAAATGCGGTGGAAAATAGGGAAGTGCTTTTATCGACCGACTTTCAGCCGCAAATCAATCTCATTTTAAAAAGTGTAGACGCAAATACGAAAATGATTTTTATGTGTTCTCCAAACAACCCGACCGGGAATTCCTTTTCCAATGAAAGTGTCGTAACTTTATTAAAGAATTTCAATGGGTTAGTGGTTTTGGATGAAGCGTATATCGATTTTTCAGAAAGGGAAAGTTGGTTGAAAAAGTTGAACAATTATCCGAATTTAATCATCACGCAAACGCTTTCCAAAGCTTATGGTTTAGCCGGAATACGAATTGGTATTTTATATGCTTCTGCAGAAATAACATCGGTTTTGAATAAAATAAAACCTCCGTACAATCTGAACAGTTTGTCTCAGGAAAAAGCATTAAAAAACATTAGAGAAATCGATAATTTAGAAATAGAATTGCTTTTAATAAAAGGAGAAAAGAATATTTTACTTAAACAATTACTTCAAGTATATTTTATTCAAAATGTATATCCTTCGGATGCTAATTTTATTTTGATTAAAGTCGACGATGCTGAAAAAAGATACAGTCAGTTACTCGAAAAAGGAATTGTAATCCGTAACCGAAGTAATCAGCCTCTTTGTGAAAATTGCCTGCGTATTTCAGTAGGCACCGCTGAAGAAAATCAATATCTCATCAACACGCTAAAAACATTGTAATGGCCAAAAAAGTTTTATTTATAGACAGAGATGGAACTATAGTTTTAGAACCAAATGATTATCAGATTGACAGTTTATCTAAGCTTGAATTTTATCCCGAAGTATTTCAATATCTTTCAAAAATAGCCAAGGAACTGGATTTTGAAATTGTTATGGTGACAAATCAGGACGGACTGGGGACTGAAAGTTATCCTGAAGAAAGTTTTTGGCCTGTACAGGATTTTATTTTAAAATCTTTTGAAAATGAAGGTATTGTGTTTGATGAAGTATTCATAGATCGCAGTTTTCTGGAAGACAATTTACCGACCAGAAAACCTAAAACCGGTATGTTGACTAAATATCTGGATAATCCTGAATATGATTTGGAAAAATCGTTTGTTATCGGTGACAGGATTACAGATGTTGAATTGGCCAAAAACCTGGGTTCCAAGGCAATTTTTATTAATAATGAGGAAAATTTAGGAGGAAATGAAATCGAATCTTCAGCAGAAGAATTGACTTCGTTTATTGCCCTCACAACCACTTCATGGAAAACGATTTATGAATACCTGAAATTAAAAGAACGCTCGGCAACCATCACCCGAAAAACCAATGAAACTGACATCATTATTACGATAAATTTAGACGGAACCGGGAAAAGTAACATAAATACAGGATTGCCTTTTTTCGATCATATGCTGGATCAAATTGCGCGTCACGGACAAATCGATATAGATATTGTGGTAGATGGTGACCTGAAAATAGATGAACACCATACCATTGAAGATACGGCTATCGTATTGGGTGAAGTGTTTGCAAAAGCTCTTGGAGATAAATTAGGTATCGAACGTTATGGTTTTTGTTTACCTATGGACGATTGTCTGGCTCAGGTAAGTATTGATTTCGGAGGAAGAAACTGGCTGGTTTGGCAGGCCGATTTTAAACGCGAAAAGATTGGGCAAATGCCGACGGAAATGTTCTATCACTTCTTTAAATCGTTCACAGACGGAGCAAAAGCCAATCTGAATATCATAGCTGAAGGAACCAATGAGCACCATAAAATCGAAGCTATTTTCAAAGCTTTTGCCAAAGCCATAAAAGCAGCTGTAAAAAGAGATGTTGAAAAAATGATTTTACCATCAACAAAAGGAACATTATGAAAATATCCATTATTGATTATGGTGCCGGAAACGTGCAAAGTGTATTGTTTGCTCTTGAACGGTTAGGTTTCCAGGGAACTCTTACCAACGATTGGAACGAAATAAAATCAGCAGATAACGTGATTTTTCCCGGCGTGGGAGAGGCGAGTTCAGCAATGAATCAATTAAAAAACAACGGATTGGATGTTTTGATTCCAACCTTAAAACAACCTGTTTTGGGAATTTGTTTGGGGATGCAGTTAATGTGCAACAGTTCGCAGGAAGGCAATACTAAAGGACTCGGAATTTTTGATGTTGATGTTATACGATTTTCAAATTCGGTAAAAGTACCCCAAATGGGATGGAATACCATTTATGATTTGCATTCAGAGTTGTTTCTAGGGATTAAAGAAAATGAATTTATGTATCTGGTACATAGTTTTTATGCTCCGAAATGTAAAAATGCCATTGCTACATCGAATTACGAATCTGAATATGCCACTGCCTTGCAGAAAGATAATTTCTACGGCGTTCAATTTCATCCCGAAAAAAGCGGAGAAGCAGGAGAACAGATTTTAAAAAACTTCCTTCTTCTAAACTCTAAGATCTAGTTTTAATATGAGAATTATACCGGCTATTGATATAATCGACGGAAAATGTGTCCGTCTATCAAAAGGTGATTATGACACCAAAAAAATCTATAACGAAAATCCTCTCGAGGTCGCTAAATCATTCGAAGCGCACGGAATAAAATATTTGCACCTGGTTGATTTGGATGGAGCTAAATCGAGTAGGGTTGTCAATTATAAAGTGTTGGAACAAATTGCTATGAAAACGGGTTTAAAAATAGATTTCGGAGGCGGAATAAAATCGGATGAGGATTTGAAAATTGCTTTTGAATCCGGTGCCAATCAAATTACAGGAGGAAGCATTGCCGTAAAACAACCCGAAATTTTCAAAAATTGGATAGAAAAATACGGAGCTGAGAAAATTATTTTGGGTGCCGATGCCAATAATGAAAAAATAGCTGTTTCAGGTTGGTTGGAAGAATCAAAGGAAGATTTGATTCCGTTCATTCAGGACTATCGACAGGAGGGAATCCGGTATGTCATTTGCACTGATATAGCTAAAGATGGTATGCTGGAAGGGCCTTCCTTCAACTTGTACCAGAAGATTTTAGAGCAGGTAAACGGAGTTAAACTAATCGCTTCCGGTGGAATTTCAACTTTTGACGAACTGCCCCGATTAGCAGACATCGGTTGTGAAGGAACGATCATTGGCAAAGCAATTTATGAAGGACGAATCAAACTGAAGCAACTTGAAAATTACATTTTAAATTACTAAAAATGCTTACGAAAAGAATAATACCTTGTTTAGACATTAAAAACGGAAGAACGGTAAAAGGCGTGAACTTTGTTGATTTAAAAGACGCCGGTGATCCGGTGGAATTGGCTAAGAAATATGCCGAAGCCGGTGCTGACGAACTGGTTTTTCTAGACATAACTGCTACTGAAGAAGGGCGTGGTACATTAATCGATTTGGTCCGAAAAGTAGCTTTCTCTACAAATATTCCTTTTACAGTCGGAGGTGGCATTTCATCTGTTGAAGATGTTGATACATTATTGAAAAACGGAGCGGATAAGGTCTCCATAAATTCTGCAGCAGTAAAAAATCCAGATTTGATTAATGAATTGGCTGCAAAATTCGGAAGTCAATGTGTAGTTGTCGCGATTGATGCAAAAAAAATATATAACCGATGGCTGGTTCATTTGGTTGGAGGGAAAGTGGCTACCGAATTAGACTTGTTTGACTGGGCAGTAGAAGTAGAGCAACGAGGCGCCGGAGAAATTTTGTTTACGTCGATGGATAATGACGGAACCAAAAACGGTTTTGCCAATGAAGCACTGGCAAAATTATCCCAGATTGTAAACATTCCGATAATTGCTTCAGGAGGAGCAGGAACAATGAATCATTTTGCTGATGCTTTTACAGACGGAAAAGCTGATGCTGCCTTAGCTGCCAGTGTTTTTCACTTTCAGGAGATTGGTATTCCTGAATTGAAAAGTTTTTTGAGCGACCAAAATATAGATATCAGATTATAGAACAACTAAGATGAAAATAGATTTTAATAAAAATGCTAACGGTTTAGTTCCGGCCATTATTCAGGATAACGAAACTAAAAACGTATTGATGTTAGGTTATATGAATAAGGAAGCCCTGGAAACAACTTTTTTGACTGGGAAAGTAACATTTTTCAGCAGGACGAAGAACCGGTTATGGACAAAAGGCGAGGAGAGTGGCAACTTTTTAAAGTTAATTTCTGTTACGGAAGATTGTGATAATGATACACTTTTGGTTAAAGTAAAGCCTGTCGGACCTACTTGTCATACAGGTTCAGATACGTGCTGGCAAGAATTTAACAATCAGGAATTTGGTTTTTTAACAAAATTAGAAAAAACTATCAAAGATCGTAAAGAAAAAACCGAATCCCAAACAAGTTATGTGGCTTCTTTATTCGAAAAAGGAATAAACAAAATTGCGCAAAAAGTAGGTGAAGAAGCTGTTGAAGTTGTTATTGAATCGAAAGATACCAACGACGATTTATTCTTAAATGAAAGCGCTGATTTGTTATTTCATTATCTGATTTTATTGCAGGCAAAAGGGTTTCAGTTGAACGATGTGGTAAAAGTACTGCAATCGAGAGAAAAATAATTTTTCTTTTAGTTCTAAATGATGTATTTTTAAAATAAAAAAATGATTACAAAAGCCGAACTTGATTTTCTGTCCGAATTGAAGCAAAACAACAACAGGGAATGGTTTACCGAAAATAAAAAGCGATTCGAAAAACATAATAATGAAGCAAAGGTGTTTTTCAATGAAATAGCTGAACTATTAGGAAAGCAAGACAGCATTGAACATGTTCAGATTTTCAGGATCTACCGTGATGTACGTTTTTCCAAAGATAAGGCTCCGTATAAAAATCATTTCAGCGTTCATTTTTCACGCTCCAAACCAATGCTCCGTGGAGGATATTATCTGCATATACAGCCGGGAGAAAGTTTTGTAGGCGGTGGTTTTTGGGATCCGAATCCTGAAGATTTAAACCGTATCCGTAAAGAGTTTGAAATGGATGATGAAGAAATCCGATTGATTACTGCCGACACTAATTTTAAAAAGTATTTCGGAGCATTGAAAGGTGATGAATTAAAAACAGCTCCAAAAGGCTTCGATAAAACGCATCCGGCCATTGATTTAATCAGAAAAAAGCAATATCTGGTTACCCGACCGTTTTCTGACAAAGAAGTTTTATCTCCTAATTTCAAACAGGAAGTATTAGACACTTTCCAGGCTATGCGCCCATTTTTTGATTATATGAGCGAAGTGCTCAGTACCAATCTTAATGGGGAAAGTCTTTACTAAAAAATAAAATCTATAAAAAAAGCTATCAATCAAGATAGCTTTTTTTGTTTGTGGTATTGGTGCAATAAGGGTTAAATTTACTCTTCAATT
Organism: Flavobacterium enshiense; assembly: GCF_022836875.1. Classification (NCBI taxonomy): domain Bacteria; kingdom Pseudomonadati; phylum Bacteroidota; class Flavobacteriia; order Flavobacteriales; family Flavobacteriaceae; genus Flavobacterium; species Flavobacterium enshiense. The sequence continues at coordinate 2,353,200 of NZ_CP090376.1, read as the reverse complement.
AAAATCATAACCTGACTTTTCAGCCGTTCAATAAGCATGTTCATCATTCGCTTGTTGATGTTTGAGGAATTTTTAATGTATTCTTTATATTCCTCAACAGTAAAAAGTCCAATGATAATTCCTTTGAGCGAATTTCTGAATTTGATGTCGCGCTGAATTACATTTTCAATGTATGCCATCTTTTTTTCCGGTGACAATGAAAAGAATACGTTTTTTTGCTTCACCACATAATTCAGAAATACTTCGATAAAAAGTTCGTTCTGTATAACCAGTATAGGTCGTAAAGTCCTGTTCTGAAAAATTTCTTCAGAGGTTGACTGAGCCGAAATCGTTCCAAGAGGTTCTCCTCTCAAATCAATAAGAAAAGTGTCGCGATTTTCCATGGTTTTTATACTTTACTTAAAGTTACGAAGAATGAAAATTCGATATATACCATGATTTGAAAAGTTATTAGTAGTTTCGTGTTGAAAACTTTGAATTATGTATACTTCTAAAATATTTGTGACTGTCGATGCGGTTATCCTTCGAAAAAATGAAGATTACAAATTGCTTCTGATCAAACGGAAAAATGAACCTTATAAAGACTATTGGGCTTTGCCGGGTGGTTTTGTAGATGAAAATGAAGATCTTAAAGCGGCAGCCATTCGGGAATTGGAAGAAGAAACGCAAATAAAAGTTTCTGACTTAGAGCAGGTTGGTGCTTTTGGAAAACCATTTCGTGATCCGAGAGGACATATGATTTCGGTTGCTTATTTTGGAACTGTTTCATCAGAAACCGTTGCCAAAGCCGCTGATGACGCTAAAGAGGTAGCATGGTTTTCTTTAAAAAAATTACCAGAGTTAGCATTTGATCATTTAGATATTGTAACTTTGACCTTACAAAAATTTGAATTATGAATTACCAAACCAGAAAATGGGTCAGACCGGAAGATTTAAATGCGAACGGAACCTTATTTGGAGGAAAATTATTGTCTTGGATTGACGACGAAGCTGCATTATATTCCATCATGATCTTAAAAAACAACCGCATTGTTACCAAATTCATGTCGGAGATCAATTTTACGAGTTCAGCCCGCCAAGGAGATATTATTGAAATCGGTCTAGATATTGTAAAATTCGGAAAAACATCAATCACGATGCGTTGTGAAGTACGAAACGTTATGACAAAAGCCGTAATCATCACTGTAGATGCGATTACGATGGTAAATCTGGACAGTTTCGGTCAGCCGGCCATTCACGGAAAAACGAGTGTGGAAGAATAGATTAGTATTCTATTTTAATCGCACCGGTTTCATTGATTTCCATTTCGAAATAGCGGACAGATGCTAAAATATGATCGAATATGTCGGCCATTATCGCTTCGTATTCCACTAGGTTTTTATCTTTTACGAAAGCATAAATCTCCAATGGCATACCGTTTTGCGTAGGCTGTAATTGTCGACACATAAACAGCATATCCTTGTTGATTCCAGGATGGTTGGCAATGTACAGGTCTATATATTTACGGAAAACACCAAAATTGGTCAGGTTGCGGCCGTTTATCAAGACCGACTTGTCAATAAATTTCGTTTTATTGAAATTATCGATATCCATTTGACGCTCGTTCAGATATGATGAAATCAATTGAATTTTCTTTAAGTTTTCAATTTCCTCTTCATTTAAAAAGCGGATACTACTGGATTTCAAAAGAATCGAGCGTTTTAAACGGCGCCCATCCGAATCAAGCATACCACGCCAGTTCTTAAACGAGTCGGAAATCAGGAAATAGGTCGGAATTGTGGTAATGGTATTGTCAAAGTTCTGCACTTTCACCGTAACTAGATTGATTTCGATAACATCACCGTCTGCACCATATTTTTCCATGGTAATCCAGTCACCAATACGGACCATATCGTTCACCGTAACCTGTATACTGGCAATAAATCCGAGAATCGTATCCCGGAACATCAAGATAATTAATGCAGAAACAGCTCCTAATCCAGTTAAAAGCTTTATAAATTCTATGTTAAGCAGCGTTAAAATAAAGTATGTAATTCCATACACCCACAAGCAAATCATTACAACTTGAATGTAACTGTCAATAGGTTTATCTTTATACTTCGGCTTATCTTTTAAGTAATCTTTCAGGGAATGAAAAATACTTCGGATGATCCAAAGCGACAATATAATGATGTAAAATTTAACCCCTTTCGTGAAAAAGCCTTCCCAGTATACGAATTCTTTCAGAATAATGGGAACGGTTTTATAAACAAACGAAAGCGTAAAAAGGTGCGCAACATATTTGGCCGTCTTGTTGGCAACTAAAAAATCATCAAAAGTTGATTTTGTTCTTTCAGCAACAATAGCCATCAGAATAATCAAAATCTTTTTAAAAATATAATCTATAATATAAGCAACAACAACAAGGACTACAATATTAACGGCCAAGTTAATATAGTCAGCCATCGTATCGCTAAAATCCCATGATTTAAGGAGTTTATGTGCCCAATTAAAGATTTTCATACTTTAAAATTACAGTATTTTTTTCTCAACATAAAAAGTTCCGAACGGAATTACCGATGCCACGCAAACCTGGAAGTATTTTTTCCATGTCCAGTTGTCTTCCATTTTAAACATTGTTGCCAAAACAATATAGCCTATGAACAACAGTCCGTGAGTCATTCCGATAGGGAAGAGCAGGGTTTTGTACAAATCGAAATTTGTCGGTTTCAGGAAAATCATATTACTGAATAATACTAAAAGAGAAAGTCCTTCCAGTAAAGCAATAATTTTAAAAATACGTGTCATATAAATAAAAGTTTGAAAATTAAATATTTAGAACATATGACTATGTCTAAACATTGAGTTTTTGTCATAAAACCCATCAAATGTAACGCGGAAATTAAAGAAAAATTCCATTTTTAACTAAAACTTATAAAAAAACTACGCATTAAGCGTAGTTCTCATATTGTAAAAAGATTGTTCTTTAAAATTAATACGCCAAAAAAGATTTGCTGTATTCTCTTAAGTCAGCTATGTTGTTTTTGTTCTTTAAATCAGAGAAAAGAGAAATCAAATATTCTAGACTCTCGATATTTGTCGTTTCCTCAGTTACATTGGTTGAAGTACCATCAAATCCTTCAATAGGTTCGTCATCCGGAATGGCAATGAAAAAACCATTATTGTTTTCAATGTGCTCATAGGTTAAACGAATAGCTTTAACTAACACAGGATTTTGTTCTTCAAGAGCATATTCTCTTAATTTTTTTAAATCTGTGATTAATATTTCAGCATTAAATCCGTTCTTGAATAAATCTAGTTGGATTTTATTGATTAATTTTTGTGCAGTTGGATTTTCCACGGTATTTTGTTGATTAGTTAAGAACTTGAAATTGGACTGCAAAAATAAACTTTATTCTCTTTTTTAAAATAAAAAACACGCATTTATTTTTTATAATCTGTCATCCCAAGTAAACTTACTAAACATTGCACACATTATCGAACTGTAGCTGCATTTCATCGGTATTTTTTTTTATTTAACTGATTTAACACTGTATACTTAAAGTAAAACATAAATTTAAGCTAAATTTATATGAATCAATATGTTACGATATTTTAAAGGCAGTTAACCACAAGCTGAATTTTGTTTCAAAAACAACCCATTGAGTTTTAGTATTTCATTTCTTTGAAAGGTATTTTTTTACCGAAGAGAAGAGTAAAAGTTTTTGAGATGAATAAAAAGTACGATGTTCTTCTGATCCTCGAGGGTACTTATCCTTATAATGGTGGCGGTGTTTCAACATGGTCACACATGCTTTGTAATGAAATCAAAAACGCCAATTTTATCTTATATTCCATTAATGCACAATATGAAAGCAGTCCGCGTTACTCTTTAAGCGAGAATGTAAAACAAATAGTTCAAGTTCCTTTGTGGGCGCCGTTTGAGCCGCAGGAAATGATCAACTACGGAAAACATTACTATACGATTGTTGATGAGAAAGAGGATTTGAGTGAAAAAATAGTCCAAGAAGAATTCATTCCCGTTTTCAGGAGAATGATAACCAATATTTATTCTGATACACGAAAAGCTGAAGATTTTGATGATATTATCTTTAAAATGTGGCAGTTTTTTCAGTTACATGACTACAAGAAAACCATGCAAAGTATGGCTGTATGGAGGTGCTTTTGTGATTTGGTCATCGATTTGAGCCGAAACACCAAAGAGGAAGCCACATTGAATGATTTGACTTTTGGAATGCGCTGGATCTACCGATTTCTGATTCCGCTTTCCATTGATGTGCCTAAAGTTGATATTTCTCATTTAACCATTTCAGGTTTTCCGGTAATTCCTGCTTTAGTGTTGAAATACAAATACAATACCCCTATGATCGCTACAGAACATGGGGTATTTATCCGTGAAAGATTATTAGCCATCAATTCTTCTGAATACTCTTATTTTCTTAAAAAAATGCTTGTCAAATTTTCAGAAAGCATAACCGAATTGGTGTATTATAAGGCTGACATGATACTTTCGGTTAATAAATTCAATATTTTATGGGAAAAACTATATGGCGCTAATCCGGATATTATCGATGTGATATACAATGGTATAGATCACAATCTTTTTGTCCCCGCTCCCAAACCCGAAGCGCTGATTGGCATTCCTACAGTAGTGGCGGCAGCCCGTATTTTCGACTTAAAAGACATCATTACGATGATTAAATCCTGTCACGTCGTTAAACAACAAATTCCAAATGTTCAGTATTTGGTTTATGGTGATAATGACGCCGTTCCTGAATATACTAAAGAATGTGAAGATCTTATTAACGAACTGCAATTACAAGACAATTTTAAACTGGCAGGTTATCACAGTAAACCGCATCAACTTTTCTGTGAAGGCGACATTTCCATTCTTACTTCAATTTCAGAAGGTTTCCCATACACCGTTCTGGAATCCATGAGTTGTGGAATTCCAGTTGTGGCGACCGATGTGGGAGGGGTTACGGAAGCTTTGGATGAAGATTGCGGATTCATATGTAAACCCAAAGACTATGAGGAAATAGGAAATTGTGTTATCAAACTTCTGCAAAATGACGAATTACGAAAACAAATGGGGATAAATGCTCGCCGAAAAGTGACTGAGAATTTCACTATCGGGAAGTTTATCAAAGAATACGAAGAGGCATATGAAAAAATAATGAAAAGAACAAGGCAACAATCTGAAAATCAACAAATTTATATTGATCTGGGTCAAAACAACACTATGGAGGCTTCATAAACAATCTGTATAATGAACAGTCATATAAAAAATATAGAAACTCTTAAAAATGCCATCAAGGACAAGATCGGCAAACCCGTGAGCAATCGCGTGGTTGCTGCTACTATTGAGTCATTGGGAATCAGGGACAAAGACACCATGAATGATTTTGGCATGGTTTCCATACGTGCTTTGGCAAATTTGGTTTTTAATCAGTTAGTAACTGCACCCGATTACATTGCCCTAAAAAACAAAAAAGAAAAAGAGTTTGAAAAAAATGAAGAATTCAAAACATTTCAAGTTTCAGATTATTTGATGATTAAAGTAAGGATTTTTGGCAAATATTACCCTTTAGGAATTCTGCATTTATTACCAGTTTTCATCCAAATTTTAGCTATCATTTTTTTCGGGTACTCATTGTGGACTTACATTGGTTTTAATCATATGCAATCCACAGCAGTAGTAATGGGCGTTATTGTCGGGCTGATTTCAACAGGTGGTTTTGTTCAGGTAATAGGGAGACAGGCTTCATTTTACTGGAATTATGAAGATTATACCATGACATATAAAACAATCAATTTTTTGGTCTTATTAGGTGCTAAATCAATCGCTTTGACAATGCTATGCATTTTCTTTTGTAATTTCATCTTTCATGTTTATCCGGCCAAATTGCTCTTTGTTTTATTTATGTATGCTTTTTTGGTCGGAATGCTTCTTTTGATAATAGCCCCTTTGCACATTATAAAACAGCGATGGATTGTTTCCTTCGCCATATTTTTAGCTACAATAATTGCTGTTATTCTAAGACAGTATACCAACATCTCAATATATGTTACACATTGGATCGGAATTTCGATAGTCGTAATTTCGGCAAGGGTTTATTTATATTACTTTTTTAAAAATAAAATCGACAAACTTCAGGTTGACTGTAACATGGAAATAAAAAAACCTGTGATGCTCTACCAAAACTATCATTATTTTTTTTACGGGTTACTCATCTATATATTCATTTTTATAGATCGAATTCTGGCTTGGTCTGCTGATGTGACCGGCACTATTCCATACATTATTTATTTTGAAAAGAATTATGAAATTGGAATGGATGTGGCAATTTTATTCTTTTTACTTCTTTCCGGAGTATTGGAATACAGTCTGGCAGCATTTTCGAAATTTATCGATATCGGTCAAAAAAATACGTCTTACAGTTTTGCTGAAAAATATAATCGAGGACTCTACAAAATGTATTGGCAGCATATTGGTATTCTTTGCATTTCCGCTGTAGTCATTTACTTCATGATTTATCTAATAATGACATCTTCCTGGGGTTATCAGGCACAGTTTAATGAAGTTTTTGAAGAAGTTAGTTTAAGGGTCGCTCTAATTGGTGCCCTCAGCTATTTTTTTCTGGCATGGGCGATGCTTAATACGCTACATCTATTTACTTTAGGTCAACCCATAAAACCTTTGAGGGCCATCATTGTTGCATGCATCGTCAATGCTGTAACGGGCTTTCTTGCGAGCAGGTTTATTTCATATGAATATAGTGTTATAGGACTTTTTTTGGGTTGCTTGGTTTTCATGCTTTTGACATTAAAGGCTAATGTTGAGTTTTTTAAAAATCTAGATTATTACTATTATGCAGCGTATTAAATTATTCTTCTGTTTACTTCCTTCGTTGATAGGATTTAAGGTTTGGTCAAATGCTGATCAGCAACCAAATGTTTTTTTTTGCTACGGAAAATTAAATCCGACTGAAATTAAAGGTTACGATTATGTGGTCCTCGAATCGAGAAATTTCAACGCCTCAGATATTAAAAAAGTAAAAAGCCTGAATGGAAAAGTTTTAGCGTACATCAGTTTAGGTGAAGTAAACAGTCAAACAAAACATTATAAAAAACTAAAAAATATCACTTTAGGAAAAAATGAAATTTGGGATAGTTATTATTTGGATTTAAAATCCGATTCAACTAATCAGGTTCTTTTTTCCGAAATAGACCGAATGTTATTTGATGGTTATGACGGTTTGTTTCTGGATAACATAGACAATTTTACAACATTCGGCCCTCAAAAAGACCAAAAAGCTGAAATTATAGCTTTCATGGGAAATCTTAAAAGAAAGTATCCGCAACATTATATTCTTCAAAATGCAGGAATTGAACTCTTGGAAGATACACATAATTTTATTGACGGTATCGTTGTGGAATCGGTTGCGAGCAATTATTCGTTTCCAGACAAAAACTATAAACTCAGAGAAAAAAATGAATACGATGAATATATTAAGAAATTGAACCTGATACGAAGGAAATACAAACTCCCCATAATTTTGGTAGAGTATGCAGATACACAATTACTTTACAACGATATACAAAAACGGATTTCAAAAACTAACTTTTTATATTTTATCGGTACAATCGATCTACTAGGAGTTCCAAATTTTACTAACTAAACGGCTATGATAATTCCGAGTGCCATAATTGAAGGTTTTGTAAGACTGTGTTTCATGATATTATTTCTATTTTATTTGAACAGGAAATTTATATCATATGGCAAATCTGTGAATTATTTTGACTTCATAGCAAAACAATGGTTTAAATATGGAAGTCTTATCATGTTGCTTGTTTTTGGATTAGTGCAATTGGGAATATATAATCTGCTGAATGTAATAATCTTATTGATGGTAGTAATTTTTGTGGATTATTTTGGAATCAGACAAATTCCTCATTCCATAGGTATAATTTCTCAAAAAATAAAACGAAATATTTTCGAGCTTATTGAGAATATCGAACTTAAAAAGCCGATTGGCTTCTTTGTTTTAACACGTTCTGATCCAGAAGAACGCAAAAGTAGGCTTTGGTATCTTTTTTTGCTTTCAACAATTGGCATAGTAGCTTTTTACAGCAGATATATCTTTTATCAATTTGATATGTTTTCCCTGTCCGGTTCCTGGATTTCCGATCTGGAAAGCATCATCGATTTTGATTCTCAGAGATGGTTCACCAATGGAATTCAAACCATTGGTGAACTTGCCATGATTAATTTCTACGGAAAATTCACAAGCGTCAGCCCGGAAGTAGCGCTGCAGTCAATGGGAATTTTAGAGACAGTATTAATTAGTGTCCTTCTCTTTTGGGTAATTAATAAAATCACCTATTCTAAAATAATTGCCCCAATGATCGTAGCTCTTTGTTACAGCGTAAGCTATACCATCATGCCATTAAACATTACTTATATATTGCAGCACCAAGCCTTGTTTTTAGCAATCAGTTTTGCGCTTCCAGCAATGGTTATTTACCTTAAACCAGGATTTATGCACAGTAATAATGTTAATTGTTTTATCAATTATATTCTGGCTTTTACAGCAATTGGTTTAATTGACATTTTCACTTTAGTTATCCTTGTTTTTCCATTTTTAATTATCGGACTATTAACTTCTTCGATTAAGTATAAAGTTTCAAACCTGATAGCTATTGGGGCATACTTCATTTCACTGATGGTACTTTTTATCATATATGGAACAGCCTGTTATCATTTTAGTGACAATCTTGTCCTATTTGTGCATTCCAGTCTAATGTCGGTTAGTACCTACACTTATTTTTCGCATCTGGTTGTTTCCTATGAACAATTAATAGTTTACTATCAATATTTAAGTTATTTCTGCATGGTTTGCTGTCTGTTGTTGATTTTTCTAAAAAATGAAAAATGGAATGCAGCTATGTGTTTTCTGGTTTATTTTAATTTTTTGGTAGCCTTGTCTGAAATTGATAACAATTGGATTGATACAGACTTGGTGAAATTATCACTAGGAGTATTTATCCCTATTTTATTTGGGATCGCAATAGCCTTAATTATCCGATTTTCATATTTCATCTATACTAAAGCAGAAGTCATTAAACCTGTTTTTGCCTTGTTTATAATTGGAGGCGTACTGTATTCAGCAGTTCATTATCAGACTAAAGAATATAAAAAACTGCATAAAACAGATGATATTCCCAGAGATATTATTAATGTGTATGAAAAAATAACATCAAGTTTTTATCCCTATTCTTATGCCGTCGTAAATGATTATACAACTGAGTCAATAAGTATAAACAAGCATTTTTTTATTCATTATACTGAATTTACGAAAGATTACCTGAAAAGGGATTCCATCTATTTTAAAAATAAAAAAAATAAAAAATTTCTAAAAAAAAATCCAGAGTATGTACTTCCAAAGAGTGTTTTGGTTTTCGTCTATAAAAAAAGTGATCGTAAAACAAACCGCATTATCGTTAACAGTGAAATCACGCCTGTACTGATATCGAAACTGGAAAAACTAAAAAAAAGAGGGCGAAAAATATCAGTGTTTTATGAAAGCCATCTGATCAAAATTTTTGAGATTGAGAACGATCCCGGTCAGAGTAAAACGGATGATTTAATTTTCTAGATTATGAAGTGTGGCAAGCTAAATATATCATTGAGATGCTGTGTCTTTTTTTCATTGCTTTTGGCTGTAATTACTGCTGGTTGTGCACATATTGAGGAGCTGACCGGTTTTGATGCTAATAAAAGGAATGGGGAATTGACGCTGCGACGATATACAGGAATACCTTTAAATCTTCCTCCTTTAGTTATGTTTATTACCGACAAAAGTGAAGTTGAAAGTTTGTTGCTTAACAGAAATATGAGAAAAGTCTGCGATTACATGAAAATGCCTTTTCGAAGTGTCACTCTTGAAGATTGGAATAAAGATCATAAAATAGACAGCAGCGTTAAAGTTTTAAGCGTTTTTAATACTAAAAAATTAAATAATCAAAGTATTGACATCCTTACGGATTTTGTTGCCAGGGGAGGTACATTATTCCTTCCTTTCGGGAGTGAAGACAAACGCTTTTCCTTTTTGATTGGAATGAAACCTGATAATCAGTTCGATACGGATGCCGTCGCAGCAGGCTTTTTATTTAAAACAAATATTTTTCCCGGATTTAAAGATCAAACTTATTTAGAAAACGCAAAACTTTTCGGTTTAAAAAGTTCGGTTTTTTCTGATAAAATTAAAGTTGAAGCTACAGCAGCTAATGATGAAAATTATCCGCTAATAACTGAAAATTCAATAGGTAAAGGAAAAGTTATTTACTATAATGCATCCTATTACTTTATTAAGGAGGACCGTGGTTTGATAACTTCCGGAATTCTGAAAGGACTCGAAGGTATTCCATATCCGGTAATTAATACAGGTGTCATCTTTTTAGATGATTTCCCTGCTCCACTATATGACATCAAAAGCGAACCAGTTGCATCAGAATTGAATCTAACCATAAGGGATTATGTACATAATGTCTGGTGGCCTGATTTAGAAAAATTAGCAAAAAAACATGATATCAAATATTCCGCAATGACCACGTTTGATTATAATGAAAATATCAAACCTCCATTTTTATTCAGGGAATGGGACTCAAAAAAAATTAAGATAGACGGAAAAGAAACCGGTTTGAGTTCCTGGCTGATGAATGATGTGGCAAAAAAAGGTCATGAATTGGCTTTTCATGGCTATAATCATGTTTCGTTACTTGTATCTGACTGGAAAAATCCGGATTTTATGGTGACTTCTCTTAAGGCCGCTGAAAAGAAATGGGAGGTAAATGATTTTGGCCCTTTGCCTGTAACTTATGTCCCGCCTTCAAATCATATAGATAGGGTAGGGCTGAAACAACTCAAAAAAGGCATGCCCTCCCTGAAATTCATGTGTAGCCTTGCTTTTGGGGATAAAAAAGAAGGTGGGGACAGGGAATTTGATTTTGATCCATATGAACCTGAATTATTTGATTTTCCAAGGATTTCCTTCGGATTTTATATTGATCAGGATTTAAAATTCACTATCTATTCTTTATATATGTATACCGGAATTTGGACGCATTTTCTTCATCCGGACGATATCTACCAGATTCCTGGAACCACTTTAGGTAAAGGAGACTTTGACTCGCGGAATCGTGATAAATTAGGTTGGTACAAAACCCCAAACAGCGACAGAGCAATGTACCCTGAATTTGATAAACTTTTAAAAACAATACGTACTGATTTTCCAAATATCCGTTTCAAAGATGCAAGGGAAAGCGGCTTGATGACAAATGACTGGAGAGCTTCCTATTTCAATCATAAATCTGTTAACGGAATGTATACCGTTGAAAAAATCAAACCTGAAGATTCTGATTTTTCCGAACAGGATTGGTTTGTTTACGGCAGTATGGATAAAACTTCGAGAATTGAAGAACAACTGAAAAGAGAAGGGGCCACTTTCAAAAAAGTACCTTATCTGGACGGCTATTTGTATTCAGTACGAACCAATAAATCAAGAATTACACTCCCTGATTTTAAAAACGATTTACAAGCAAGCAATTTGGATTTGGTTGCAGCTAATGTTAAAAACGAATACAAAAAGTTCAATGACGAAGTAGCAAGACTGCTGAGGGAAGCTGACTGGGATGATGATGATGCGGATAGAAAATTAGCTTTAGAAATTGAAGTTTTGAGACAAAGAATGCTTACCGAACCAAAAATCAATCCGGAAGTATGGAATAAATATGCCGAATATCTCTCGTGGGATGACAGGACTGAAGAGGTTTGGAAAATGCTTGAAGAGCATTGTATTAAATATCCATTGCCTGAAAACATAATGTATTCACAGGCATTAAGTAAGTTGGTATATTATCCTAATGATGCTGTTCAGGAGAAATGGATGAGCGCCCAAATGCTGATAACTCCAACCGATGAAGCATTACTTAATAATTACATTACATTTTTTAATTCGCCAGAAAATCTGGAAAAAATAAAGACAGCGCTTATTAACTTACTAAAAGTGGATTCCTCTCGCGAAAACTATCTTAGGTATATTGATTATCTGGTAAATTATGAACCTGAAAACGCTATTCCGGAACTTAATAAAATAATTCCATCTGAAGAATATAAAGATTTAGCAACAATGATTAGCTGGATTTATGCAGACAACAATGAATTTCAAAAAGCCTATGATTGGTCGGAATTTAGTAATGAAATCGATTTTTACAACAAAATGCAATGGCTGATTGAATTGAAAGATTATCAAAAATTAATCAATGAATATAATACCTATATGGGTAAAAACCCTGATGATTACAGAGTTAAAGCACAGATGAGCAATGCTTATCACGACATGGGAAAATTCAAAGAATCATGGATTTTGGCCAGTGAGCTTCCTGAGGAATCTGCGGATAAAGAAACCATTAAAAAAATGCTGAACACCGATGTGATTTATGAAAAAAGCGATCTCCAAAATTATCTTGTGGAAAACTACAGAGGTTTATTTTACGAAGATGTACTCCAAAAAGTGATTAAAACAAATCGCCGGGAATACGGAAATTTCATTAATTATGATACCGAAATGCAAACGAATAAGGATAAACTTTCTGCTTTTGAAAACGTATTATCTTATAATGTTTACGATAAAAAGAAGAATTTGCATGGCTTTGGATTTACCTACAGTTCAATGTACCGTGTTGAATATGAGGTTCCTGATTATGACGATAATAAAACACACGATGTATTCGGAATTCAATATCAGTTTAATAATCCTAAGTCATATGATAAACTGCAGTATTGGTCAAATATACGTTATGAATACAGCCTTCTTGAAAAATCATTTTTTCAATTTGGTGCGGGTGTAAATTATTCAAAAAACAAGAGTTATTCTTCAGCCGAACTTAATATTGCTCCCGCTGAAAACGGACCGTCATACAGTAAGAGCATTTACCGTTTTCAGTTGAATCTTTATGAGAATTATCATTTTTTCAAATATTTCAACACAAGTTTATCTCTTGAGGGGAATTACTATAATAAGAGTGAAAAACTTAATGAAGATTTCTATGTTGATGAATCCTATGAAGGAAGCGTAACCGCAAAAGTAATATTTGACCGTTGGATGCAAAAAAAATACAGATTCGAGCCTTTTGTCGAATCCACCAGAACACAAGCTTCTTTAGGAGAATCGACAATTCCGTTATCAACCGGATATCCTTATTGGATGATAGATGACCGCTTTTTCATTGGTGGCGGACTGGGATATTCTATCGGAAATTCGGAAGATGATTTTAATATGAAAGTAGAAGGAGGATGGTTTTATGATGATTACGCTGATGAATTCACCCGTTTTATCGGTAATCTTAACTATCAGATTTTTGATTATACAGCCATTACAGCAATATTCGAATTTTATCTTCAGGACAAATTTTATTCAAATGCATTGCAGTTGGGTGTGAAGTATAATTTGAAACAAAAGAAAAAAAAATAGGGACCGTTTTTCAACAATCCCCATTTCTCAATCAACTAATAAAAAAATATGAAAGGTTTAGTGTTTTACTACCACACGTCTGGTATCATTTTTTTGACTATTATTTGAAATTTTGATGTAGTACACACCGTCACTCAAACTTTCAGTATCAACGGTTAATTTATTTGCTGCCACTGTAGTGTTTACATTTACTTTTTGTCCTAATGAATTGTACATTCCAATTGCATACTGATCTACACTTTCCAATTCAACAAATATTTCGTTGTTTGCAGGAATTGGGTAAACTAATGCGTTAACTGTTGTAGCAGTATCGCCAGTTCCAAGGGTCTGTCCAACATTCACGGTAGCATTAAGATTGTTATATCCTGTAGATGCTTCCCATGTATTAGTGTTTGCCATTCTGATTGCATATTCAGGACGAGCGCTTAAACCTGATGCCGCATCCGGAAGATGTAAATACAATTTATATGAACCTTGAACAATATTTGTTGGCAATGTAATTGTTTCATTTATAGCTGTTTCAGCCTGACTAGTCCATAATCTTGGATCTGTAGCCAACGCCTTTGTGAAAACATCACCAGTCACTGTATTTTTGAAAACGATATATGCTGTTCTTTGGTTGTAAGGGGTTGCGAAACCTGAGTTTTTAACTTTGAAATTCACTACCATTGATCCGCCAACATTAGCTGCTTGAGGGAATGAACCATTAACCAATTCAAAACGGTAACCTAATTTTTTCTTAATATCATCTAAACATCCTTCAGATGAAAAACCACTAATTACTGAGGAATGAAACTCTACATTCAGATAAGACCAATGGAATTTCTGCATTTCCTCCAAAGCAGTAACACAACCCGAACGAGGTAAGTTCACTCTACAAGTTTCTCCACCCATAGGTAAAAATTTAGTTTCTTGCTCTAAATACGGGTACTCTGTCGAAATATTCGTATAGGTTCCGACATCAGTCGAACTGGAAAGGAAACAGTCATTGTGGTGTCCTAGTCTGGAAACAGCCGAACTGTTGAAAGCTTGGTTTTGTGTCAGTGCTGAACTGGTTGAATATAATTTTTGTTTTAATTGAGGTGTTCTCATCTGTACCATTCTTGAAGAAGGAAGTGCATTTAAGAGAGCGTCAACGACCTCTTTTCTGTTAGCATAATCTGTAGAGGTCAACGGCGACGACATCCCAAAATGATCGGTGTAGTACCATTCTCCCCAAGTCCCGATAAATCCAGCCTGCACAACAGCGATTACATCAGCGTTATTTTGTAAAAGAGGTTTAACCTGCTGTATATGAGCTAAAATCTGTGCTTTAGAAGCATCTCTTTGTCCTGGCGCATCGTCGTTAGAATATGCAAAACGAATGATACATTTAAGACCTGCATTTCTGAGGGTATTAAAATCAGTCTGCATTTTATTCAGATAATCCTGTGATATAGGGCCATTTCTAAAATTCTCCAAATAGAATAGTCTAAGTATCAGAGTAATACCTTCATTATTTCTGAAGCTTGTCAATGTAGACTGACTTAAACTTGAATATCCGGTAGAGTGAGCTCCTGCGTGGTGATATAAACCACGTTCAGGGTTAGGGAAATTTTCGGTTGAAGTGGTGTAGGTTACGTTTGTAGTAGTTTGGGCAAAACTTAAAACTGATAAAAGTAATGTTAAGGTTAAAATTGTCTTCTTCATAAATCTTTCTTTAGTTGTTTTGTTAATTACTTTGAGTGACATTTAAATTGTAACTCGTTGCAAATCTATCAGTTAGCATTCAAATAAAAAAATTATTTTATCGTTAAAATGCACTTTTTATCGTCAAAATGCACAATTTAACTTTATTAGTAAGACTAACTCCACAGAATTGGGATTTTTGCATCGGAAAATACTGAACAACAACAATTTTAAATTTTAAAAATACAATCATAACTAATTAATTTTGAATTTTTTAAGTAGGAATAGTAATAAGATTAGAAAGGTGATTATATCAAATATCTACAAAGTGATTTTTTTATCGATGAAATGCATATTTTTTTGGTTCTTCTCATTGTTTTTGAAATCACACTATTGAACTATAATATACATTATGTAAAATAGAAAATTATTAAACCAATATATCAGCAATTATCAAATCTTTCTAACTTTGCCTTTATAACAACTTCCCCCATCATATGTTATACATACTCTTAAGTGTTTGTTGCAGTATTTCGGTTGCTATACTCTTGAAAACAGCGAGGCGTTTCGAAATAAATATTCAACAAAGTATCAATTGGAATTATTTAGCAGCATTAGTGCTTTGCTATCTGACATTTTCTCCAGATGTCAAAATTTTGAAGAATTCAGTACCATGGAAATTTTATTTTCCTTTATCCATATTATTACCGGTAATATTTCTTTTTCTGGCGGCATCTGTCAAAAATATCGGAATTGTAAAAACAGAAATCGCTCAGCGTTTATCCTTATTTATTCCAATATTGGCATCGTTTTTCATTTTTAATGAAAATATCAGCGTATTTAAGTTCATCGGACTTGCCATCGGTTTTATGGCAATATTTTTAACGCTGAACCGGAAATCAGAATCTGCAAACGAAAATAACAGCTGGATTTATCCCTTATTTGTTTTATTCGGATTTGGGATAATTGATGTCCTTTTCAAACAAATTGCACTTTATAATGAAATACCGTTTACCACGTCGTTATTTTTTATCTTTTGCGGAGCATTTTGTATCGCCTCTTTAATCACTCTTTATTATCTGATCTTCTGTAAACGAAATTTAACCTTGCAGAGTTTTTTATTTGGAATAATATTGGGCATCTTTAATTTTGGTAATATCCTTTTTTATTTGAGAGCTCATAAAGTGCTGTCAGACAATCCTTCAACTGTTTTTGCAGCAATGAATTTTGGTGTAATCATTATCGGAACTTTAATTGGTGTCACTGTCTTTAACGAAAAAATTACCAGGATAAATTACTTAGGAATTGCCTGTGCAGTAATGGCTGTTATCATAATAACCATTTCACAATTATATGCTTATTAAAGTTTAACCTTCCCTCCTTTTGAAGTCTACTATTTTTTAGTATATTTAGAGAATTATTATCCGTTATACTATGACTAATTTCTTACATGTTATTTAGTTAGAAATGAGTCATTAAATATTATAATTTGATATGAGAAACCCAATTGCAGAACGAATTGCCGACTTTTTAAAACATTATCCGCCGTTTACAAGCCTGACGTATCATGAACTTGTAGCAATTTCCGAACAGGTAAAAGTGCTTTATCTGGAAAAAAATCAGATTTTGTTTAAAATCGGAGATCTCACTCACGACTGCTTTTATGTAGTAGCTTCGGGAGCAATTGGCCTTTCTGTAATTTCTGATGCCGAAGAAACCCTGATTGACAAATGTGATGAAGGTGACATATTGGGGTTGCGTCCCTTTTTTGCTAAGAATAATTACCTGATGACCGCAAAATCAAGGGAAGATTCTATTATTTATGCAATTCCGATTGAAGTTTTCAAACCTTATGTAACCGGAAACAGTAGTGTATTAAGCTTTCTTTTGGAGAGTTTTGCATCCAACACCCGAAATCCGTATGACAAAGATCATAGAGGGAAATTGATTTCTGAAAATGTGATTTTTAATGAACAAACTGCCACAGACATTCAATATTTCCAGCCCATTAAGTATACGAAAAAACCAATCACTGCAAGCCCTAATGATATAGTAAAACATGTCGCCCAAACTATGGCCAGCAGGCAAATCGGGAGCGTAATCATTCAGGAAAACCAAATGCCCATCGGGATTGTAACCGATAATGATTTAAGTTCAAAAATAGCTACAGGTCTTTTTCCTATTAATGTGACCGTGGATAAAATAATGACAGTACCGGTTGTAACTGTTCCTGAAGATATTTCTATCGCCGAAGCACAAATGATGATGCTTAAACATAATGTTCCCTATTTGTGCGTTACCCGCGACGGAACTGAAAAAAGTACAATTTCAGGAATTATTTCAGAACATCATGTTGTAGCTGCTCAGGCAAACAATCCGGGAGTGCTTTTAAAACAGATAAAACGTGCTGAACGATCCAAAGACCTGAAGATTGTACGCGATAAGCTTACCGACCTTATCCAGAATTCTATTGATAGGAACATCCCGATTTCTCATATTACCAATGTGGCATCCGAGATTACCATTGCGATAACCAAAAGAGCCATTAGTCTGGCTATTGAAAAAGAAGGTACTCCTCCTCCTGTTCGTTTTGCATGGTTTAATTTAGGCAGTCAGGGAAGAAAGGAGCAGCTTCTATTAACCGATGTAAATAATTCATTGATTTTTGAAGATGTACCTGCCGATCAATACGACCAGGTAAAAAAATACTTTTTGAGATTAGCAGAACGTGTTTTGGAAACATTCGAAAAAATAGGTTACGAAAAAAGCGAACAAGGTTTGAACGCCAACAATGAATTGTGGTGTAAGTCCTTGACAGACTGGATAAAACAATACAATACTTGGATAAATACTCCAGGTGAAAAAGGAATTCACAGGAGTTCCATTTTCTTTGATTATAGCTTTATATACGGCGATCCGTTTTTAGAAAAAGCATTAACTGAGGATATTTTTGCCAAAGCAGCAAACAATCAATTGTTTTATGCATTTTTAGCTACCGATGCAATCAAAAAGCCTGCTCCGCTTGGATTTTTCCGTCAGTTTTTGGTGGAACAGGACGAAGAACATAAAGATACTTTTGATATTAAGAACAGAGCGATCACTCCTTTAGTAGATGCTGCCCGCGTTCTAGCCATCAGTAAAGGTATTAAAGGAATCACCAATACATATCAACGCTTTAAAAAGTTAGCCGATTTAGAACCTCAAAATGCAGATTTGTATCTTGAATGTGCCGAAGCATTTCACATATTACATTGGTTCAGAACGGAAGACGGACTTAAAACGGATTCCAACGGAAGTTATCTTAACATAGAAGAACTGACCAAAGTTGACAAAGTAAAACTAAAAAACTGTTTTCAGCCTATCAACGATATTCAGGATTTAATTAAAAACCGTTTTCAATTAACTTATTTTACATAAAACTATGCTGGATTGGTTAAAAGGCAAAGGAGATCCAACATTTTGGAAAGCGTATTTGGATAATTTCGAAAAAGAAATTACCAATACTCCAACGCGTTATGTAATTTTCGATTGTGAACGAACGGGTCTGGACTGGAAAAAGGACACTATTTTATCTATCGGTTGTATCGGAATTACAAATGATCAGATAGAAATCAAGGACTTCTTTGAAATTTTTATCGAAAATAAAAATGATAAACGCCAAAATGAAGCCGTAGAAAAACTCTTTAAGTCGCATTCGAATGAAGCAGTTTCCGAATTAGAAGCGATGATCCAATTTTTAGGTCATATAAAAAACGCAACTCTTGTAGGCCATAGTACCAATTTGGATATTGAGATGATCAATCAGGCTTTAAAACGGATGAATCTCGGAAAATTAAAAAATAACATATTGGATATCAACGTAATGTACCAGCGTTTCAAAAACCTTCCGGAAGATGAGCATCATACATTAGAAGAATTATGTGATTTGTTTAAAATAAGAAAAAGCCACAGACATACTGCTTCAAACGATGCTTACATCACGGCGTTGCTTTTTTTGAAACTGAAAAAGAAACTGAAAATGAAGTAATAAAAAAAGCCCTGAAATTCAGGGCTTTTTATCTTTTTAAATTTTGTTATCTTTAATTTCATCCACAATTTCAGGATTCAGTAATGTCGACGTATCTCCAAAATTACTAAAATCACCTTCGGCAATCTTACGCAAAATTCGTCTCATGATTTTTCCCGAACGGGTTTTTGGCAAACCACTTACAAACTGAATCTTATCCAATTTCGCAATAGGCCCTATATGACTTGAAATATGTTCGTTAATTTCTTTAGTTAAATTATCTCGATCACGGTATTCCCCAGTTTCTTTCAAAATAATAAATCCGTAAAGTGCATTACCTTTAATATCATGAGGAAAACCAACGATAGCAGATTCAGCAACTGCAGGATGTTCATCAATCGCATCTTCAATGGGGGCAGTCCCTAAATTATGTCCTGAAACAATAACCACATCATCTATCCTACCCGTAATCCTGTAATACCCAACTTCATCACGAAGTGCGCCATCACCAGTAAAGTATTTTCCTGGGAAAGCGGTAAAATAGGTTTCTATATAACGCTTATGATCACCCCAAATAGTTCTTGCCATTGACGGCCAAGGGAATTTAATACATAAACTTCCCACTACCTGATTACCTTCAATTTCATTGCGCAATTCATCCATTAAAACTGGTTGAATTCCAGGTAACGGCAATGTAGCATAAGTTGGTTTTGTCGGCGTAACAAACGGAACCGGAGAAATCATAATACTTCCCGTTTCGGTTTGCCACCAAGTATCTACAATCGGACATCTTTTTTTGCCAACTTGGTCATTATACCAATGCCAAGCCTCTTCATTGATCGGCTCACCTACCGAACCTATAACCTTTAATGAGGATAAGTCAAATTTTGTAACCCAATCAGTACTTTCTTTTGCCAAAGAACGAATTGCTGTTGGTGCAGTATAAAACTGAGTAACTTTGTGTTTGTCAATTACTTCCCAAAAACGTCCGAAATCAGGATAAGTGGGAACACCTTCAAACAGAACTGTGGTCGCACCATTCAGCAACGGACCATATAAAATATATGAATGTCCGGTAATCCATCCGATATCGGCTGTACACCAGAAAATGTCATTTTCCTCGTGGTTAAATATATTTTTAAAAGTATAAGCCGTTTGCACCATGTATCCTGCAGTGGTATGTAGCATTCCCTTTGGTTTCCCTGTTGATCCCGATGTATAAAGAATAAACAAAGGATCTTCTGCATCCATAATCTCTGCAACATTATTTGGCACGGCAATATCTAAAAGAGGTTGCAACCACTGGTCTCTTCCCTCTTTCATGGTAACGGTTGTATTTGTTCTTTTGACTACGAGCACTTTTTCCACGGATGGACATTTTTCAAGTGCTTCATCGATAATTCCTTTTAAATCAACAATTTTATTTCCACGGAAACCACCATCTGAAGTAATTACCATTTTACATTCGCAGTCATTAATTCTCGAAGTAACCGCAGAAGCAGAAAATCCGGCGAAAATCACAGAATGGATTGCTCCGATTCGCGCGCATGCCAATACAGCAACTGCCAATTCCGGTATCATCGGTAAATAAACACAAACCCTATCCCCTTTTTTGATACCCTGCTCACGAAGAACATTTGCCATTCTCGCTACACGATCATATAATTCGTTATAGGAAATATAAAGTGCCTTTTCGTTAGGATCATTTGGTTCAAAAATTATCGCTGTTTTTTCTCCACGTTTCGCTAAATGTCGGTCGATGCAATTTTTAGTGATATTTACTTTCGCATTTACAAACCATTTCACATCGGCTTCCCCCATATTGAAATCCACCACTTTGTCCCAGGCCTGATACCAAACAAAGTTTTCTTCTGCTATTTTACCCCAAAATTTACGAGGCTCACGAATGGATTTATTATAATGTTTGAAGTATTGCTCAAGGTTGTTTATCTTGTAGTAGCTCATAAAAATTACATTTTGTTTTTGTCGTATTCACCGTTTAATGCAAAGTAACCGAAAATTGCCAAACCTGAAACTATTAATGGTGTTAATATAAATAAAATAATTATCCCGAAAACCAAATCATCCTGCTTGCCCGAATTAAATTTAGGCAATCCAAAATTCATTATACAGAAGTAAGCCGCTGCTACAGATAGTAATATGCAGATTAAGCCTAGTAAACGTTTTATAAGATTCATGTTTTTGTGTATTAATTCCTTTTTTTGTGATCCAAGTAAATTATTCCGATTACCATACTTAAAGAAGCCACTATTATTGGATACCACAATCCTTCCAGATAAAATTCGGGATCTCCGTTTTCTTTCGCATTGGTTACCAGATAAGTCGAAATAGCCGGCAGTAGTCCGCCAAAAATTCCGTTTCCCACGTGGTAAGGCAATGACATGGAAGTATAACGGATTCTCGTAGGGAACAATTCCACTAAGAAAGCTGCAATCGGACCATAAACCATGGTTACAAAAAGAACCTGTACCCACACCAGAAAAACCAAAAGCCATTTATCATTTGGAGAAACCATAATTATGGTTGATTTAGTTTCGGGGGCAAAGGGCATTTTATTTAAATCTGTTGAAATGATTTTTGTCGCTTTTGAACCGTCGGTGAAACTGTAATGAAAAGTAGCAGTTGAAATATTCTTTTCTCTGTCTAAATCGGTGGAACTTTCAGTTTTTGCGACAGTTTTATTACTTACATCAGCAGTTTCATACATTGTTTTGTATAATGGGCGATATAACAAAACTGCCAGTAACATTCCGGTAATCATGATACTTTTTCTCCCTATTTTATCACTAAGCCAGCCGAAGAACACAAAAAAAGGCGTTCCCATAACTAAAGCAATACCCAATAATGTGTCAACTTGAGAACTCTCCAAATTCATCACGGTTTTCATAAAACTCATGGCATAAAATTGACCGGTATACCAAACAACCCCTTGTCCCATTGTTGCACCAAAAAGTGCCAAAAGCACAAATTTTAGATTGTATTTATGTCCGAAACTTTCTTTTAAGGGGTTCTTACTTGTTTTTCCTTCCGCTTTCGCCTTTTCAAATTCAGGCGATTCGTTCATTCTCTTTCGGATGAGATAAGAAACATAAACCATTATGATAGAAATCCAGAAAGGAACACGCCATCCCCATGTATCAAAAGCTTCTTCTGAGAGCAAGGAACGTGTCGCCAAAATCACCATCAGCGAAACAAAAAGACCGGCGGTGGCAGTAGTTTGTATCCATGAAGTCCAATATCCTCTTTGATGTGCGGGAGCATGTTCAGCAACGTAAGTAGCAGCCCCGCCATACTCTCCCCCAAGCGCCAAACCTTGCAAAAGCCTTAGAACAAGCACCAGCAACGGAGCGACAAAACCAATGGTTTCATAACTGGGAATACAGCCGATTAAAAATGTAGCCCCTCCCATAAGCAACAATGTCGCCATGAAAGTATATTTTCTGCCGATTAAATCTCCTAACCGACCAAAAAACAAAGCTCCAAATGGCCTGACCACAAAACCTGCAGCAAATGTGGCCAACGTCGATAAAAAAGCCGCTGTGGGATTACCTGATGGAAAAAATTTCGTTGAGATAACAACGGCCAGACTTCCGAAAATGTAGAAATCATACCATTCAATCAATGTGCCCATTGATGAAGCCGAAATAACCTTCCAAATTCCTTTAGTATCTGTCTTTACCATACGTAAGATTTGTAACTAAAATACAAAATTTCTTTAATTATTTAATGAAAGCCAATGCATTGTAATTACAAATAATTTATTTTATTTGTACAAACATCGCAAAATGCACTTTGACCCTGAAATAATTGACCAGAAGGCCACCTATAAGCTATTGACCGGAGCCGTGATTCCGAGGCCAATCGGCTGGATTTCAAGTATCAGTGAAGACGGTATTTTGAATTTAGCTCCGTTTTCTTTCTTCAACGCTGTGGGTGAAGATCCACCTCACGTAATATTTTCAACGGTCCGTCCAAACAATTCCAACAAAGATACTTTGGATAATATTTTGGCTACAAAACAATTTGTAGTGAATATGGTTGTGGAAGAAATCGTGGGACAGATGAATATTACCTCACAATCGGTAGCTTCGCATGTTAATGAATTCGAACTTGCCGGTCTTACTCCTGCTCCATCATTAAAAGTAAAAGCACCAAGAGTAAAAGAAAGTCCTATAAACATGGAATGTGAATTGGTGCATCATTACACTTTAGAGGATAACAAACATGGAGGAGCCACAATTATTGTCGGACGTGTTGTAATGTTTCACATAGACGAAAGTGTTTTACTTGACGATTTCAAAATCAATATGGAAACATACAAACCTGTCGCACGTTTGGCGGGTTCTAATTATAGTAAATTAGGAGAGATTTTTTCAATCAAAAGAACGTAAACTGATGACACCAGAAAAATTAGAAATCAACGTTGCCATGCAAATCGGAAAACCGATTAACGAGGTTTTTGAAGCTATCGTAAATCCGGAAAAAATGACGAATTATTTCATCTCCGAAAGTACCGGAATGATGGAAGAAGACAAAAAACTAATCTGGAAATTTCCCGAGTTTGATTTCGAATGTCCGGTTCGTGTCGGTAAAATAGAAAAAAACAAATACGTTTCGTATTATTGGGAAAGCAACGGAGCTGAATTATTGGTTGAAATGACTTTAACGGAAAGAGAAGACAATTCAACACTTGTTTCTATTTCAGAGAAAAGCATGAACAATGATGAAGCCGGCCTGCAATGGTTATCCGGAAATTCCTTCGGATGGTCTAATTTCCTGGCTTGTTTAAAAGCTTATCTGGAATATGGAATCAATCTGAGAAAAGGAGCATTCGATTTCATGAAAAAATAAATTTGGTATTTACACCATTCATTTTAAAGAATATAAAATAAATAAACCGTGGTTTGATCATCTTGCCACGTTAAATTAAAATATGAAAATAACAGTTATTGGTGGTGGTCCGGGCGGACTTTACTTTTCTATCCTTACAAAAAAAGCAATGCCTCATTGCCAAATTGATGTATACGAACGTAATAAAGCAGATGACAGTTTTGGTTTCGGAGTTGTTTTTTCCGATGAAACTTTGGGCGAATTTTTAACCCGCGATACAAAATCCTACGAATTAATCCGAAGCAAATTTGCCTATTGGGATGACATTATCGTGGCAAGAAACGGAGAAACCGTTAACGCTTCAGGAAACGGTTTTTGTGGTTGTTCCCGCAAGACATTACTTCAATTATTACAGCAACGCTGCCGTGAAGAAGGAGTAAATCTTCATTTTGAACAAAACGTGGATGATCTTTCCCAATTTAAGGACAGCGACATAATTTTGGCAGCCGACGGAATCGGTAGTGCTATCCGTACTCAGTATGCAGAAGAATTCGGAACCAAAGTAGAATTACAGAAAAACCGTTTCGTTTGGCTGGGTTCTACAAAACCGTTAGATGCATTTACCTATTTCTTCAGAACAACTCCTTACGGAACCATCGCGGCACACACCTACCAATATGAGGCAGGTATGAGTACGTGGATCTTTGAATGTTCTGATGAAACCTGGAAAAAAGCCGGATTTGAAGTGGAAAATGAAGCCGATACGGTTGCAAAATTGACTGAACTTTTCAAAGAAGAACTTGACGGACACCCGTTAATTACAAATAAATCACACTGGCGTCAATTTCCACATGTAACGAATGAAAAATGGTACCATAATAATATCGTTTTATTAGGAGATTCCAAAGCTACTGCCCACTACTCTATCGGTTCGGGAACGAAATTAGCTATGGAATGTGCCATCGCTCTTTCCGATGCGGTTGTTGCAAATCCAAATGATATTCAAACAGCCTTTTTCCATTACGAAAAAGCAAGAAGAAACCGAGTTGAAATGATTCAATATGCTGCAAAAGTTTCTTTGGATTGGTTTGAGCATATGGACAGACACATGCAACATCCTTTTTATCAGTTTGCTTTCGGTGTGATGACCCGCGCTAAAAAGGTTACTTATGAAAACCTGCAATTAAGAGATGTTTCTTTTACTGAGAAGGTTTTGACCGAATTTAATACGATCAACAACTCTGAAAATAAAAATACTCCGGCAGCCTTTACTCCTTTTACATTGCGTAAAATGATGTTGCAAAACAGAATCGTAATGTCGCCAATGGGACAATATTCTGCCGAAAACGGCTTGGTTAATGACTGGCATTTTTCGCACTACACCACGCGTGCGTTGGGTGGACTCGGATTAATTCTTGCTGAAATGACAGCAGTTTCAGAAACCGGAAGAATTACTTTAGGATGTGCTGGTCTTTACTCTAAAGAACAAGTAGTTAGCTGGAAAAGAATTACCGATTTCATTCATAAAAACACATTAACAAAAATTGGTGTTCAATTAGGACATTCCGGAAGAAAGGGCGGAATGACAAAACCTTGGGAAGGTGGAAAACCTTTAGACCAACAATGGGAATTACTTTCGGCATCAGCGATTCCGTTTAAAGAAGGATTGGCTACTCCGAGAGAAATGACTTTAGCAGATATGGACACTATTGTTTCTGATTTTGTTCAGGCAACTAAAAATGCCGACGAAGCCGGATTTGATATAATTGAGTTACAGGCACATCACGGATTCTTACTAGCTTCGTTCCTTTCTCCGTTGACTAACCTTCGAGCCGATGAGTTTGGTGGTTCGATCGAAAACAGACTAAAGTTCCCGATTCGCGTTTTTACCGAAATGAGAAACGTATTTTCACAGGAAAAACCGATATCGGTGAGAATCTCCGCTACGGATTGGGCAGAAAACGGAATTTCAGAAGAAGACGTAATCTTTATAGCCGAAGCGTTTAAAAAAGCCGGAGCAGATATCATAAGTGTTTCAACAGGGAATACAGTAGCCGAACAAAAGCCGCAAACAGGCAGAATGTGGCAGACACCTTTCTCTGATATGGTGAGAAACAGCGCTCACGTTCCAACGATGACAGCAGGTTACATTCAGGATATCGATCAAATCAATACGATTATATTAAATGGCAGAGCCGATTTGGTTTCTTTGGGACGACCTTTATTATTGGATCCGAATTTCGTCAGAAATGTTCAGGCTTATGAAGGTTTCCAGCCGACCGATATTCCGAAACAATACATGGCCGGAACTTCACATTTGTATCCATTAAGGGCTTCGGAACGAAAAACAACCGAAGGCATGAAAAAAGCTTTGAAGCCAGAAAGCCATAAAATAATTAAGAATTAGAAATTACGCATTACGAATTACGAATGAAACATTACGAAGATAATTTCGCTCACAATAGTTTACCTGCTCCGGATTTACAACCGGAATATAATTTTTTAGAATTACCGCAGTTTCAGCATCCCGACTTGCTGAACTGCGTGGACCGATTATTGGATTCCCATATTAAGAATGGCAACGGAGATGCAGTTTGTATTCAGACATTTGAAGAAAAATGGTCATATCACGACTTGTATGAAAAAGCCAATCAGATTGCACACGTTTTAGTTGAAGATTTAGGTTTAAAATCCGGAAACCGTGTTCTGATCCGTTCTGCCAATAATCCTATGATGGTAGCGTGCTGGTTTGCTATCCTTAAAGCCGGCGGTATCGTTGTGGCAACAATGCCTTTATTGCGCTCTAAAGAATTAACGACAATTATTGATTGCGCTGAAATCTCACATGCTTTTTGCGACAGCTCACTGGCAGAAGAAATGCAGTTGGTTAAATCTCCTTTTTTAAAGGAAGTAAGCTATTACAACAATTCTGATTTGGAAACCCTTATGCAGGGCAAACCAAAAACTTTTGACAATTACCACTCTAAATCAGACAGTATTGCGTTAATTGGTTTTACTTCAGGAACAACCGGTTTGCCAAAAATGACTGCGCATTATCATAAAGACATTTTGAATATCTGCGAAGCATTCCCGGCCTTTTCCCTTCAACCTACTAAGGATGATGTTTTTGCGGGAAGTCCACCACTCGGATTCACCTTCGGTTTAGGAGGATTAGTGCTATTCCCGATGTATTATGGTGCTTCAACATTCTTAATTGAAAAGCCTACTCCCGATTTACTTTTAGAAGCTATACAGAAACACAAAGTTTCCGTTTGTTTTACTGCTCCGACAGCCTGGCGTGTAATAACATCAAAAGTTAAAGATTATGATATTTCCAGTCTCCGCAAGTGTGTGTCGGCAGGAGAAACATTGCCTTTAAAAGTTTGGGAAGACTGGTATAACGAAACCGGACTGAAAATCATTGACGGTATCGGAGCCACTGAAATGCTGCATATTTTCATTTCATCCAATGAAGAAAACATGGTGCCCGGAGCTACAGGAGTTCCAGTAACCGGATATGAAGCAAAAATCGTTGATTTAAAAGGAAACGAACTCCCTAAAAACGAACCTGGTCGCTTAGCTGTTCGCGGAATTACAGGCTGCAAATACCTGAATCGTGAAGAAAAACAACTTGACTATGTTGAAAACGGCTGGAATATTACCGGCGATATTTTTCGCCAGGATGAAAACGGCTATTTCTGGTTTGTGGCACGAGGAGACGATATGATTATTTCTTCCGGTTATAACATTGCTGCTATTGAAGTGGAAAGTGTACTTTTGACACACGAAGAAATCCTGGAATGTGCCGTTGTAGGTTTACCTGATGAAGAACGCGGAATGTTGGTTTGCGCCAATATCGTTCTGAAAGAAAAAGATAAAGCAACAGATCAATTAGCGAAAGATATTCAACAGTGGTTCAAGGAGGTAGCGGCTCCATACAAATATCCGAGAGTAATTAATTTCCTGGATGTATTGCCAAAAACAGAAACCGGTAAAATCCAACGTTTTAAACTAAAATCGTAAATTACAATATCACTTTCGTGACACAATTGTTCAAATATAAATCATGAATCAACCCTTTATAAAACAAGAAAAAATACGCTTCCAGCATATCGATTATGCAGGAATTGTATTCTATCCGAGATTTCTGGAAATGCTTAATGGCATCGTAGAAGACTGGTTCGAAGAAGAACTGGGCCGCCCATTTTCCAAAATGCACGAGACGAATGGTATTCCGACTGTCGATTTAAAAGTACAGTTCAAAAAAGCCGCTCGTTTAGGCGAAACCTTAACCAAAAAACTTTGGGTAAAAAAAATGGGGGATTCTTCCCTCCTATGCGGTTTTAAATTTGAAGATGAAAACGGAAAAACCTGTTTGGAAGGCGAGGTAACTTTGGTTAACGTAAAAATAGCAGAAGACCGTCATACTATTTCTGCCGAGACGTTCTCTGAAGAAATGAAGCAAAAAATATCTAAATTCGTGATCGATTTAGAGCAGTTTAAAACTCATAATTTATAACTTATAACTCATAATTGAGAATGGATTTTTCAAAATTCAAAGCCGCTACCGTTCAGACGTCACCTGTTTTTCTAAACGTTGAAAAAACGGTCGAAAAAGCTATTTCTTTCATTAAAGAAGCAAGCAGCAACGGAGCGCAGTTAATCGCATTTCCAGAAGTATTCATTGCCGGTTATCCATACTGGAACTGGATTATGACCCCGGTTCAGGGCAGCAAATGGTATGAAGAATTGTATAAGAATTCTGCAGCCGTTGATGATGCTGCCATGCAGCCATTATATCAGGCAGCGAAAGATAACAACATACACATCGTAATCGGGATTAACGAGCGAGGTAAAAGTTTTGGTGAGATTTACAACACCAATTTAATCATCGACAACAACGGAAAACTTATCGGAAGACACCGAAAATTGGTACCAACCTGGGCTGAGAAACTAACATGGACATCCGGAGACGGTTCTTCTTTGAAAGTTTATGATACAGAAATTGGTCCGATCGGAACGTTAGCTTGCGGTGAGAATACCAATACGTTAGCACGTTTCACACTTCTGTCGCAAGGTGAATTGATTCACATAGCGAATTACATTTCGTTGCCGGTTGCGCCACCAGACTACAATATGGCTGAAGCAATTAAAATCCGTGCCGCAGCACATTCTTTCGAAGGAAAATTATTCACCATTGTTTCGTGTTCTACTATTTCTCAGGAAATTATGGATGCGTTACGCGATGATGTTCCGAATGTTGATGAATTGCTGACACGCAAAAACTCTGCTTTCTCAGGATTTGTGGGCCCGAACGGAGCAGTTATCGGGGAACCATTAATTGATGAGGAAGGAATCGCTTATGCTGAAATTGATTTGGCGAAGTGTATTCAACCGAAGCAAATGCACGATATTCTCGGACATTACAACCGATTTGATATTTTCGATTTGCGTGTGAATGTTTCACCAACCAGAAAAATTACTTTTATTGACGACCAGGAGGAGTTTTACAAAAGATAAAGCGAACAGCAGGAATGGACAGCAAAAATGACCATCCCGATAGTTATCGGGACATTCGCTTCAAAAAAAATAAAATTATGGAAGATAAATTTTCAGATGACGTAATAGGTCGCGCGCGAGTTCAGGACTCTCCGGAACTAATAGCCTATTATAAAGAATTAGAAGACCTTGGTGCCGGTGCTTTGTGGACTGTTGCCAATGATATCGAACCCTGGGAGCCTCGCTCCTCTTCTGTTCCGATGCTTTGGAAATATGAAGATTTGCGTTCGCTGGTTTTAAAATCATCCGAATTAGTTACTCCGGAACAGGCAGGCCGTCGTGTAGTTTATCTGGTAAACGACAAACGCAAAGACGTGAGTGCCGCTGTGGGTTGGTTGTATACCGGAATTCAGGTAACGCGCCCTGGCGAAAGTACGTCGGCGCACCGCCACAAGGCCTCTGCCCTACGCTTTATCATGGAAGGAAGCAAAGGCTATACTGTAGTGGACGGCAATAAAATAATGCTGGAAGTCAACGATTTCGTGATTACGCCAAATTCAACCTGGCACGAGCACGGTGTAGAAGCTGACGGGGAAACTTGCATTTGGCAGGATGGTTTGGACATTCCGTTGGTGAATGCGTTGGAAGCTAATGATTATGCGGTTTTTGACGGAAAACAACCTTTGGTCTCGCCTATCAACCACTCTCCGATGACCTACGGTGGAACTGGATTGATTCCTGCCGATAAAGAATGGAACAAAGCCTATTCGCCACTATTTAAATATTCATGGAAAAACGTTTATCCGGCTTTACTGGAAGTTGCCAAAGTAAACGAAGGCTCTCCTTTTGACGGGATTATCATGCAGTATTCCAACCCGTTAACGGGTGGACATGTAATGCAGACCATGGGAGCATCAATGCAGTTATTACCGGCAGGTTTCAAAGGAAAAGCCCACAAGCATACGGGTTCTTTCGTGTATCAGTGTGCTAAAGGTCACGGTTATACCATCATTAACGGTAAGCGATTTGACTGGAAAGAAAGAGATATTTTCTGTGTACCATCATGGGCTTGGCACGAACACGTGAATTTATCGGAAACGGAAGATGCTTGTTTATTCTCATTCAATGATTTACCAGTGATTGAATCATTGGGATTGTATCAGGACAGAGAATACACTGAAAACAATGGTCATCAGGAATTAATTTAGAAGAAAGAAAATAGAACATAGATAATAGATTAAAACTTTGTAACTCAGTTACTCAGAAACTTAAAAGAAAATGAAACTACTTACATACAAAACAAAAGAGTCTGAATCAAGATTAGGTTTTATACACAATAACCGCGTGGTGGATATGGAAGATTTTGGAGGAATTCATAACTTCCCGCTTCCTGACGACATGTTGGACTTAATTGACATGGGATTTGAAGTTATCGCGGAAATCAATGAAATGATCGGAAATACAAGAGAAATTGATTTTGAAATGATTTCTTACCCAATGAATGACGTAACGATTTTGGCGCCAATCGAAAAACCTAGAAAAAACATCATCGGAATCGGATTAAACTATACAGAGCACGTAGCGGAAAGTGCACGTACTTTAGATACTTCAAATGAATTACCACAACAACCCGTAATTTTCTCCAAACCACCAACAACAGTTACGGCTACCAATACGGAGATTTTACACAATCCAAAACTAACCCAGCAATTGGATTGGGAAGTTGAATTAGCGGTTGTTATCGGGAAAGAAGGAAAGTATGTTCCGAAAGAAAATGCTATGGATTATGTTTTCGGTTATACCGTGATTAACGATATTTCTGCGAGAGATTGCCGTCGTTCAGGACAGTGGATTGTTTCCAAAGGTCAGGATACTTTCGCTCCAATGGGGCCGATTTTGGTAACCAAAGACGAAATCCAAGATCCGCACAACCTAAATTTATCGTTAAAACTAAACGGAGTTGAAAAACAAAATTCCAATACTAAATTCATGTTATTCAACATCAACGATTTAATTAATGACTTGAGTACTGTTTTCACTTTAGAGCCAGGTGACATCATTGCTACAGGAACGCCTGCCGGAGTTGGTGCCGGGAGAAATCCTCAGGAATGGATGTGGAACGGTGATGTAGTGGAAGCTACTGTGGAAGGCATTGGAACAATCGTTAACACGATCAAAGAAATTTAATTATCAGATTATAGAATACAGAACAAAGAAAAAATAGAGAAATCCGCAAAAATCCGCGTTAGAATATCCGTTTCATCTGCGTTCCAAAATAACAAAAAATGAAAAAATTCAGAATTGGACAAATAGTGCCATCGTCGAATGTAACGATGGAAACAGAAATACCAGCGATTTTCCGTTCGCGTGAAACGATTTTGCCGGAGCGTTTTACTTTCCATTCAAGCAGAATGCGAATGAAAAAAGTAACCAAAGAAGAATTGGAAGCAATGGATGCCATGAGTTTAAAATGTGCTCAGGAATTATCCGATGCACATGTAGATGTAATGGGTTACGCTTGTTTGGTAGCTATTATGAGCATGGGCCGTGGTTATCACTGTGTTTCTGAAGTAAACTTACATCAGGAAACCATCGCTAACGACTTCCCTACTCCGATTGTAACTTCTGCCGGAGCGTTGATAAACGGTTTGAAAGTATTAGGTGCGAAAAAAGTATCTGTTATTACTCCATATATGCGTCCGCTTACCGACTTGGTTGTGGATTATATTGAACACCAAGGTTTTGAAGTAGTGGATTCGATTGCATTGGAAATCCCGGACAATTTAGAAGTTGCTGCTCAGGATCCGATGAATTTATTGGAAATCTACAAACGATTGGATTTAACCGGCGTTGATGTTTTAGTAGCATCGGCTTGTGTGCAAATGCCTTCTTTGGAAGCAATTGACCAAATTCAGAAGGAAGTCGGAATCCCAGTAATTTCTGCTGCGGTTTGTACTACTTATGAAATGATGAAAAAATTAGGTATTGAAGCTAAAGCTCCTATCGGAGGAGAATTATTAAGCGGAAAATATTAGTCCGTTAAATCTCATAATATTATGTCATGCCAACAAAAGGAACTTAATGCTCATAACCTACTTATGAATCCGATTAGCCGGCATGACAGATATAATTTTGATCCATGATTGAAACCGATAAATGAGTGTTAAAAAATAATTAAGCATCATACGTGACAATAAAAAATGAGTTTCCATTGAAACTCATTTTTTATTTCTTAATGTTTTACAAACTTAGATGTATAGATAGAATCAATTGTTTTTATTTTAATCAGATAAACACCTTCTGAAAAACCGCTTACATCAATTACGTCTTCATTTAATCCGTCGAAATCGATTTTTTTCATAGTTACATCATAAATTTCAAGTTCATCTATATCTGCATCACTTATACCATCCGGAAATTGGATATACAGAAAATCCGCAACCGGATTCGGGTAAATAGCAAAGCCAGTACTGTCAAATCCGTTTGTTGAGAGTCTTTCGGTAGTAATACGGATAAGATTAGGAACTGCGAATCCGTTATATTCATTAAAGGAACCTGCAATTATTATTTTACCGTCGTCTGGTTGAACGGCAACACTAGATATCACACCATCTATACCATTTCCCGGGTTAAATGTTTCATCGAGCGAACCATCGCTGTTTAATCTTAAGATTCCGTTAAATTCTGTTCCATAATAATCTATACATTCATTACCTGTCATAATTATTTTTCCATCATCCTGTAAAAAAGCTGGAAAGATACCTAAGACACAATCGTTTGTAATGGGTGTTGGGTGATAATAAGTGACTATGTTTCCATTTGGCGACAATCTGACGAAATTAAACCCTAAGTCTTCATTCGGTTCTGAAAAAACCCTAAATGGCCATCCGATCAAAATATTATCTTTATTATCAAGAGCTAAAAATTGCGGTCTCCATAAATCCCCGTCAGCCCAATCGATATTTAAGGGTTCATTGAAAGTCGTGTCTAATGCACCATCAGAATTTAGCATAAAGACCCTTCTATCAATTCCATTAACAGTAACATGACCAGCTGCTATAATTTTATTATCTGGTTTCATTACCACAATATTTGAAACCGACTGACCTTCTGGTTTTGAATCAATTGATGATTCAAAAAATGGATCTATACCTCCGTTCGAATACAATCTTACAATCCCTTCAGGGAAATCTCCCCCAATCAGGATTTTATCATCAGGCAAAACTGCTATGGTTTCGATTCCTGTATAATCCGCTTCCGCAAAACTTTCATCGAAACTACCATCTTGATTTAAGCGAGCCATCCTTGATACCTTACCGTCTTCTATCTTAGCAAAATTACCGGCAATTAAAATCTTACCGTCAGACTGAATCGCAAGTGTGGAAACTTCATTAAAAACGATTAATCCAATTCCGCCAGAAAAAGTCATATCATAAGACCCATCTGGATATAAGCGACTTATTTTAGTGTATTCAGTTAAATCATCGATTCCTCTGAATTTTTCTAGTAATATTAGTTTACCGTCTGGTTGTATTTTCAGTATCGTTTCAGGACTAACTGTTCCTTGAAAATTAAAACTAAAATCCAAAGAACCTCCCTGAGCAAAACCAATCAATGAGGCAAGAAAACTAATTAAGAATATAATTTTTCTCATAACGTTAATTTTTTAATAGTTAAACAATTAAGTATAAGAATTAAACAATATGGAAAAATTTGAGGTGTATAAAGTTACGATTTAATCTCCTTTTTTTCTTAGAAAATCATTATTTTTAACTTGCTAATTAACTAACAATCAGTAAATTAATATAGTTTAAATGTTATTTCAAAATAAAGCTTGTAAATACATGTTTAGAAAATTTTACAGATAACGAAACATCATCATAATCATTCCTATTCAATTATTCAATTTACAAATCCACTTCAAAAACGGTAGCAGGGACTTTTTCTTCTTCGATCAGATAACCAATGAAATTAAACCAATGAGAGCAATTTCGATGATAAAGGCATCGGACGAAACCGTGATTTTCTGTTGTTCGATGATGGACTGATCTGCATTGTTCTCTAAAATAACGGTCCAATTCAGATTTTCTTTGTCTGCTAATTCCTCAATCATTTTTTTAATCCTTCCGCTGTTTGACACCGGCTTATCAAATATCCAGATAATATTTCCGATTTCGTGCTTTTTATAAAACCTGGCAACACAATCCAGGGCTTGAGAGGTCTGGCTGACCTTTTTATACGTTCCGTGAACACTTGACAAATCGCGATAACAACCATCCATACCCCTGAACAAATAGGCATTGGAAAACAAGCTTTCCAGTAAAATAAGCACATTGAACCCATCCAATACTAAATCTTTCCCTTTCAGATTTTCAATAGTGACAATCTTACTTTTCACAACAGTCAGCTGCTCCTCCGATGCAGCCATACTTTGAATCGCCCGAATCTGTCTTTGGGTCAATTTATACCGTGTTCCTACTGTCTGCAAGGCATTCTTTTCGGAATAATTTCTGGAGAGCAGATAATGTAAATCTCGTAAAGCTTCTTTAAAAATCAGTCGCGCCTGATTTCCAAACAAGACATCGTCTTTTGCATCTTTCCCCCTATTGGATTGTTTTCCCATACATTCAAATGAATTTTATTTATAATTCCAATGCATCAATCATTTATACTAAATTTGTAATGCTTTAACTCCTTTTCAAGTTCGTTCTGATACTTTTGAAGCGCATTTATTTTGAGTTCCAATTTTTTCTGTGCAGAGAGTCCGTTTTTATCCATTCCTCTCAAGCCTTTAGTACGTATCACACCGATAAATTCTTTTCCGGGTTTTTCACCTTCCTCAAGCTGCGTTTCCAAATATTCAGCAAGCTGCAAATTTGAAAGGCTTTTTTGATGATTGGATTTCAAACGCGCTAATTCTCGCTCCAGCAATGCCTGTTTATATTTATTTTTTACGATTTCTACTTCCAATAGTTTAATGATTTTAGAATTTTCAGATTTCTGGTCTATATGCTGAACCTTTTCCTGCTCCTTGTTTTGCAGGTAATTATGCATAGTTATCAGTTTCAGCATTGCTTTCGTAGGCAAATCACGTTGCCCGATTTCAAACATAGCCAATTGACTTTTGGTAACCCTTAACAACATAGCTGTTTCTTCCTGTGTTAACCCTAAAGCATCTCTTAAGTAGTTTTTTGATTTAATCATAGTTTTATGATATGATATCGTGATTATTTTATTTTTAAATTATATTTAATCACTAAACTGTGATTTTATTTTTTATATTTCTTGTTTGACCACAATTTAGTGATTATTTTTTTAAACTTAAAAATTAATCACAAGACACATTACGGTTCGTTTTTTTTTGATGTATTTTATTACATTTATAAATACGTTTCTTAATGACAGTCAAAACCAATATTTTCTAAATCAAAATTTATGGCATTTAACGAAAACACTGCTCAAAGAATCCGGGAATTCTTTCAGCAAAAAAATGTTGACTTTTATGAAAAGAAAATGTTCAGCGGCGTTTGCTTTATGGTTGATGACAAAATGTGTTGCGGAACCCATATCGATAAAAAAACAAATGAAGATTTTTTGCTTTGCAGGATCGGTGAAGATGCCTACGTAAAAGCAATCGAAATGGATAATGTCATTCCAATGGAATTTACCGGAAAACCAATGGCCGGTTTTATATTTGTTACTGAAAGCGGGCATAAAAGCGCAAAAGATTTAGCCTATTGGCTGCAACTTTGTTTAGACTTTAATCCGCTTGCTAAAGCGAGTAAAAAAAGAAAATAATTGTATGTGATTTTATTAAAAAATGTAATTAAATAAAAATCAACATTTTATCAATATTTTTCTTAATTTTATAGGAACGAAAGTAAGCAAGTTTTCTCTTTCGGTAGCCCCTTTTAATGTATACATGTCATTGGAAAACAAACCTTCCAATTGACAATCAACAGATTGAATAAATATTCGGACTTTGACTATCAAATACAGTGGCCATCGCCTTCTTGCTTATGAAAAAGTTCTCCTTAACATTGGCTATAAGCCTAATTTCCTTTAGCCTTGTGGCTCAACAGGAAAATCAAAGTACTTTTATAATTACGGGACAGATTATGACTGATACGGGTTACAATTTTAACCAGATCAATCCCGATTACTATGATGTCTTGCGTCCAACACAACTGCCGTCCCATAAAAATGAATTTGGTACTGATGGAAATGTTTTTTTTGGCGTTCGACAGTCCATGCTGGGACTTAACACTTCAACACCTACACCTTATGGCGAGTTAACGACGCGTTTTTCATTTGACTTGTTTGGAGTCGGTGTCGATGCAGGACAAACTACATTTCACTTGCTTTATGCGTATGCCGAATTAGGAATGTTGGGTTTTGGTCATAATTGGGGTTTGTTCTGCGATTTTGACGGGTTTCCGAATTCCATTGAATACTGGGGCCCTTCAGGTATGTCACTGTGTAAAAATGTCCAGTTGCGTTTTATTCCTCTTAATGGCAGAAACAGACTGGCAATCGCACTTGAACGCCCGGGTGCAAGTGCCGACCAAGGTGTCTATCGCGACAGGATTGAACTCAGTGATGTTAAACCGAAATTTGATATGCCTGACCTGACAGCCGAATTTCGGGTTACGCGAGACTGGGGTTATGCTGAATTAGCTGGTGCCGTCCGTAAAATTGAATGGGTAGACCAAGGTGAGCTTCCTGATGATTATAGCGGTAAAGTCTATGGATGGGGCTTTAACCTGAGTTCCAATCTTAAATTAAGTAAAAAGAGCTTATTCATTGGGCAGACAGTGGTAGGAAAAGGCATTCAGAACTTCATGAACGATGCCCCTACAGATATCGGCATCGAAAATGATCCTGGGAATGCAAAAGCTCCCATCAAAGGTGTAGCATTACCGCTTTATGGCTACACAGCCTATCTTAATCATCAATGGAATGAAAAGTTTAGCAGCATAATTGGTTATTCCGCAATAAAAATTGACAATTCTAATGCGCAAAGTCCGGATGCCTTCCGTCACGGACGTTATGCCAGTACCAATCTTTTATACAAACCCTTCTCTAATTTTACTTCCGGAATTGAACTTCAGTGGATTAACCGCGAAAATTATAAGGACGGCTGGACAACATCTGCCACAAAAATCCAGATTAGCTTCAGGTATTTTTTCAGCCAACAAATCAAAAAATAGAAATTCAATTTAATGAACATCTTGTTTAATATCATAACTATAAAAGATACATATAAGCAAAATGACAACGGATAGAAAAGTAATTTTATATATCGCAACAAGTTTAGACGGCTACATCGCAAAACCGAATGACGACTTAAGTTTTTTATCAATAGTTGAAAAAGAGGGAGAAGATTATGGATACGCAGATTTTATAAAGTCGGTCGATACTGTAATACTCGGAAGAAAAACATACGATTGGATTATGGCACATGTGCCGGAGTTCGTCCATGCCGACAAAAACACATTTGTAATAACAAGAACAGAAAGATCAAGTATCGGTAAAACAAATTTTTACAATGACTCACTTAAAGCTCTGATTACAAAATTAAAAAACGAACCCGGCAAAAACATTTTTATTGATGGCGGTGCCGAAATTGTAAACGAGCTTCTAAAAGAAAATCTAATTGACGAGTTTATTATTTCCATCATTCCGATCTTAGTTGGCAATGGCACAAGACTTTTCAAAGACGGACGACCTGAACAAATCCTCGAACTTGTTTCCGTTAAGCATTTTGATAAAGGATTGACTCAGCTCCATTACAAATGCAAAGCTGAATTAAAAGTGTAACTCAAAATTTATTTTAAGAATAATCCGACGTAATTAATTGAAAATAATTAAATTTATAAACTTGCTAGAACAGCGCCTACTTAAAAAGTCAAAACAAACAGGAATTTTTTAATCAATCAATATTATGGCAACAAACAGCGTTTCATTACACAGAGTTATCAAAGCCTCTCCTGAAAAAGTCTATCGTGCATTTACCGAAGCTAATGCACTTGCATCCTGGATACCTCCCTATGGCTTCCTTTGTACTGTACACGAAATGACCGTAGCGGTTGGAGGAACCTATAGAATGTCATTTCACAATTTTTCAACCGGTAATAGTCATTCCTTCGGAGGAAAATATATCGATATCAAACCTAATGAATTTCTGAAATATACCGATCAGTTTGATGACCCTAACCTTCCCGGCGAAATGATTACGACGGTTTGGATAAACAAAGTTTCTTGTGGAACCGAAATAAAAATCACACAGGAAGGAATTCCTTCAGTTATACCGGCTGAAATGTGTTATTTAGGGTGGCAGGAATCCCTGGAAAAGCTAATTAAGTTGGTTGAGCCCGAAATTCCGGACGCATAAATTTTTAACAAACTGTCAAATATAAAATAAGGGGAAAGCTTAACTTTCCCCTTATTTTATTATAAAACAAAACTACAGTGCGATGAATTTTCTTATTTTTACAAATTATTCAGAGGTAGAAGTTTTATGATGGGATCATTTTGAATCAGCAAAATTCACATCAAACCATTCTAATACCAAACAACTAACAAACATCAAAATATGAAACCGATCTTAACCCTATTTTTATCATTAATTACAATCATAACAGCATCTGCCCAAGACATAACCGGGCAATGGAATGGTGTTTTGAAAGTCCAGGGCACTCAGTTAAGACTGGTTTTCCATATTACCAAATCTGGCAACGGTTTTACTTCCACAATGGACAGTCCGGACCAAGGTGCTACCGGAATCCCAACAACAAGTACTTCTTTTGAAAATTCTAAACTTAAAATAGAAGTTACCAATGCGCGAATTGAATACTCAGGCGAATTTAAAGAGGGTGAAATAATCGGAACATTCAAACAATCGGGTTATGAGTTTCCAATGAACTTGTCAAGAAAACCAATTGAAAAGGAAACCATTAAAAGACCTCAAGAACCCGTAACACCCTATCCTTATTATACTGAAGACATTACCTTTAGCAATCCAAAGGCAAATATCTCACTGGCAGGAACATTATCACTACCCAAAAAAGAAGGTAATTTTCCGGTCGTAATTTTAATTACAGGCAGCGGACCTCAAAACAGAAATGAAGAACTTTTAGGACATAAACCCTTTTTAGTTATCTCGGATTATCTAACCAAAAACGGCATTGCTGTTTTAAGGTATGACGACAGAGGTATCGGACAATCAAAAGGCGATTTTAAAACAGCTACTTCAGCAGATTTTGCTACGGATGTGGAAAGCGCAATTGCCTATTTAAAGACAAGAAAGGAAATCAACAAAAAGAAAATCGGTTTAATGGGCCATAGTGAAGGAGGCCTCATTGCTCCAATGATCGCTTCAAAATCAAAAGACGTTGATTTTATTGTGTTACTGGCAGGAACCGGGATTCAGGGAGATAAATTGTTATTGCTTCAACAGGAATTAATTGGAAAAGCTGCCGGCGCTTCTGAAACCGACATCCAAAAAACATATCAAAACAACAAGAAGATATTTGAGATGGTAATTAAATCGACAGATGACGAAAAACTAAAATCCGACGTAAAGCAAATTATCAAAGAAATGCTTAAAAACGATCCGACTGCCGAAATTCCAAGCGGAATGAGTGAAGATGAATTCATTTCCGTTCAGGTTGAACAGATTACAAGTCCGTGGATGTTATATTTCTTAAGATTTGATCCGTCAACAACTTTAGAGATAGTGAAATGCCCTGTTTTAGCCGTTAATGGAGAAAAGGATTTACAGGTTCCAGCAAAAGTAAATTTATCAGCAATTGAGAACTCCTTAAAAAAAGGCGGCAACAAAAAAGTAACTGTAAAGGAATTTCCAAACCTGAACCATTTATTTCAGGAATGTAAAACAGGATCACCGAGCGAATACGCCGAAATCGAACAGACCTTCTCCCCTGTCGCTTTAGAGGAAATCACGAAATGGATACTAAATCAAACTAAGTAAAAATTTATGTTGACACAGTTTTCCTATGACTTGGAATTAAAAACAAAACTCGAACTTTTCGTAAATTTGAGATAAACGGTCAATAGGAAGAAAAAACAATGACCCATAAAAATTCAATTATTATGGACAAGGAAAAAGATAAAGCCACCTCCGAAATAAAGACCGGAAATTCTAAACAAATACCCTTTATCATCCAAAAAAATATGCGTTTTACATCTATCCTATTTTTTCTGCTTTCCTTTTTCGTTTCTTTTGGTCAAAACTCAAAAACTGAAGTTTTCAAAAAAGACAGTTTGATTATTGTCAATCAAAACCCCAAAAAAGGATTTCAAAATGAATACATTTTATTTATTCCAAAAGGAACTCCGCGAAACAAAAAAATATTTTTGCTTGTAGAACCCAACAATACAGGCAAAGTATCGGACAGTATTGAAATTCATAAAAAACATGCTATTGATTTGGCATCTGTAAGCTCAGTAGGCAACAACGTTTCGACTGAACTTAAAATCCCATTACTTGTTCCCATTTTCCCTAGACCTTCGTCACAACCTTTGGTTTATACCCATGCTTTAGACAGGGACGTCATAATGGATAAGTCATCCGAACTAAAAAGACTTGATTTGCAGTTATTGGAAATGATAAAAGATGCCAAACGTATTTTGAATGAAGCAAATATTGAAGTGGACACCAAAGTTTTCATGAATGGATTTTCAGCTTCTGCAACATTCACAAATCGTTTTTCCTATATCCATCCCGAAATTATTAAAGCCATGGCCATCGGTGGATTTAACGGAAACTTAATGCTTCCTGAAAAGAAACTAAATACTGTAAAACTTAATTATCCGATTGGTCTAAATGATTTCACACAACTATTTGGTAAAAGCTTTGATTCTGATCAATTTAAAGCCATACCACAATTCGTATACATGGGAAAACTGGACGATAATGATGCTGTTCAGTATGATGACGCCTATAGCGATAAAGAGAGTAAACTAATCAACGATAACTTGGGAAGAAATACACAGGATCGTTACATAAAGTGTCAGGAAATTTACAGGAATTACAACGTTAATGTAATTTTTAAAACGTATGAAAATGTTGGGCATTGGACTACTTCAGAGGTAAATCTTGAGGTAATAAAATTTTTCCTTAAACAAATGCAGACGAAATAGAATAACTTCAGCTAATGATGAGTTTAGGTGGTTCCATGGTGTATTAATCGGAGGAGCCA
Organism: Flavobacterium enshiense; assembly: GCF_022836875.1. Taxonomy (NCBI): domain Bacteria; kingdom Pseudomonadati; phylum Bacteroidota; class Flavobacteriia; order Flavobacteriales; family Flavobacteriaceae; genus Flavobacterium; species Flavobacterium enshiense. The sequence continues at coordinate 2,311,417 of NZ_CP090376.1, read as the reverse complement.
CATTAGCATTCTATTTTAAAAACGAAAACTTTTCTTTCATTTTTTTATATATTTGCCAACATAATCGACAAATCAGCCGCCAGACTCGGCAAAACAATCCATTTTGGACTGATTTATCAACCTTCAATATTGAATTTAAACAATAAACCCGAATTCATATATGAACAACAAATCAGTTTGGAAATAAATTGGAGAATTAAACTTGGTAATCTGCGAAAAAACAAATAATTGCTACCAACAAACATTTTGCACAAATAAGATTTCAGAACAAAATTTGAACTTTTCGTCTATTTAGAATTTAGCAGTAATCTTTTATAAACTAAAACTATATATGAAACTACATTTAACATTAACAATTTCATTATTTCTTTCTATAAATAATTTTGCACAAAGTAAAATCGAAAAACTTAAAGAAAATACTTTAAAAGAGGGCCTTTTATTATATCAATCAGAAAAAGCATCATGGCATGGAACTGATCTTTTTCTCGAGCAGTATAAAAATGAATCTAATGTTGGAGGTTATGTTTCTTACACAGACGGAGATAGTCCTAAATGTGTATTTGTTTCAAAAAATGATAAAACAATTGTAATTGGAACAATATCTTTTGACAAATCCTTTGATTTAAGTAAAGCTAAAATTGATTTATCTGAGCGAAAAGTGAATTCATTAGAACAAGATTATTTGAATTTGAGGACAAAAACTATTGAAGCGCTTCAAACTGATACAATCTTTAAATATTATGAAAATACAAGCTATAATATTGTCCCACTGATCACAGGAAAAGAAAAGAAAGCATATGTTTTAACTGCTTCAAAAGAAAATGGTAAAGTAATAATAGGCAATGATTATTTAATCAATTTTAATAAAAACGGTGATTTAAAAAAAACAAGTAGACTTCATAAGGGGATGCTTGCTTTTGATTATGGAAAAAAAGACATGTTAGGAATAATGCACAATCATCTACCAGGATATAACGAAATATTTACTCCAACCGACATCTGTACAATGATGCTATACCAAACACAAGCTGGATGGGAAAAAAATCACGTCGTTTCAAAAAAATATGTTTCAATTTGGGATTGTAAAAAAAATGATTTAGTTGTGCTTACAATGGAAGCATGGGAAAAAATATCAAGAAAAGAATAAAGTAAGACTGCTGCTAACAGTGGTTTTGTGAAAGTGGGGGTTTAAGGCAAAATTTAAAGGCACTTTTATATATTTGACTTCAGTCCTAATGGAATAGTTTGGGAACAAAAATCCCCAATTTCTTGAAGCCGGCGGGACGTTATAGGCAAACTAAAAACTGTAAGAAACAATCACCAATTTCTAAAAGAAATTATTCCTCCATCCGATTATCAACTATTAAAACCAATTGGTCCATGAAAAAAATAATATTTCTAACTTTTTTAGTTTTGTTATTTGCTTCTTGCAATAAAGATGAAAATACAACTCCAATTTCTGAACCCCTAACTTTTGAACCCAATTTATTGCTCAAAGGCTGGTCCTACGACACCATACTATGGAATGAAACACTTTATCTCTATGACCATAACCCAGATTGTAATAGAGATTATTTTGGATTTAGAAACAATGAAGGTCAAGTATATCAGTTTGAAGACACCTATTTTACAAATGATTATTGCACTAATAATACAACTGTTTTAAGATGGGAACCTGTTGGCAATCATATCAATTTTTATTTCGGAACACACAAGGTAGGTAAATTTGAAATAATTTCCTTGACCGACAATCTTTTTACTTTGGCCATTGATAGAGATATCGACAACGATGGTAAAAAAGAACATTTAATAATTACTGCAATACCTTATGACCCTTATAATTCTTTTGGGATTAAAGCTGAAAAGTTTCAAAAGCTGAAAATATTTCCAGTAAAATTGCATTTTAATGATATCAAAATTTAGTGTTACCACTGTTGTACGAAACACAAAAAAACAAACCAAATTTTTTGAATAAAAAATGATTAAGACAAAATTATTAGAAGCCGAAAACATTGCAATTCAATTATTTAAAACAGTTGAAGAAAAAAAATTAATTTTAGCAGGGAAATCAGAGGAAGAACTTAATAAGGAAATTTTCAATTTAGCATTTGAGATGTTTGGTATTGAAAATCATTGGCACAAAAAGATTGTGAGAAGTGGAGAAAATACTTTATTTCCATACACTGAAAACCCACCAAATAAAATATTAAAGGATGATGATATTTTATTTTTTGATTTTGGACCAATTATAGAAAATTGGGAAGCGGATTTAGGAAGAACTTATGTTATTGGAAATAATTCAGAAAAACTGAAATTAAAAAATGATGTTGAAAAGGCTTGGTATGAAACAAAGAATTGGTTTGACAACCAGAAAACTCTTAAAGCAAGTGAATTATTTGATTTTGTAAAACAAAAAGCAAATGAATTTGGTTGGGAGTTTGGAGGCGAAATTGCAGGACATTTAATTGGGGAATATCCACATGAAAGATTAGAGCCTGGAAATTATCAATTATATGTTCATCCTGAAAATCACAATGATATGTTTTCACTTGACGCAAACGGTAATGAAAGACATTGGATCTTAGAAATACATTTTGTTGATCGAAAAAATAAAATTGGTGGATTTTTCGAACAATTATTAGTATAAATGAAACAACGAACCGCTAACAACGGTTTAGAGTAAGTAGGGTTTCGGTGCATAACTGAAACCTTTTTTTGTGTAATGACATAGCTAAACGAACAAAATCCCCACACACGCTCAATTACTATCCCAAACAAAATTTTTTGTAACCTTTCCCCTTTTGGTTTACTCTAATAATTATAGAAACAATGTAAAACCAAAAGAAATGGAAACTAATAATGTAAAACAGTCTTTAACACCGGTGTTGAACCTGTTAAAATTTACATTTGGTATTGTACCTATGGTTGCAGGAGCCGATAAATTCACTAATTTGCTTACACATTGGGAAGATTATCTTAATCCGACTATGGCGGGCATGCTGCCTTTTTCCGGCCATACGTTTATGATGATTGTAGGTATTGTTGAAATCATTGCCGGAATCATCGTACTGAAAAAAACAGAAATCGGTGGTTATATTGTGTCGGCGTGGCTCGTCCTAATTGCCCTGTCACTACTGATGGGAATGCAGTATATAGATGTTGCGGTACGCGATCTTGTAATGGCGGTTTCCGCTTTTGCGATGGCAAGAATAGCTAAAATAGTAGGTTAAATTATGATCCAGTTTGAAAAACTCAGCGAAGCAGAAATTATCCAACGTATTGCCGGCGGAGAGAAAGCGCTTTACGAAATTATTGTACGCCGGTTTAACCCCTACCTCTACAAGATAGGCCGATCGTACAATTACAATCACGACGATACACAGGATTTAATGCAGGAGACCTTTATAGATGTCTATAAAAGCCTACTGCAGTTTGAAGGCCGCTCGGATTTTAAAACCTGGATAATCCGCATTATGCTGAATAACTGTTATCGAAGAAAGGAAAAAACCAGTTTTAAAAATGAAATTGCACAGGATGTTAACGCAAACGCAAAGCCTATGTTTACCAGCTCGAATAACGATACCGATAAAATGATTCAGAACCGCGAACTGGGGCATATTATTGAGGACGCACTCGCCAAAATTCCGTTGGACTACCGGATGGTATTCTCGCTTCGAGAAATAAACGGACTGAATGTATCCGAAACAGCCGATCTTTTGAAAATTAGTGAAACCAATGTAAAAGTTCGACTAAACCGATCAAAAGCCATGTTACGGGAAGAGATAGAAAAAAAATACTCAGCCAGTGAGTTGTTTGAATTTAAATTGACATACTGCAATGCCATGGTGGAAAACGTGATGAAGAAAATCCATGAACTCTGATGGCGAATAAATCATGAGCCATCCTTTTTACTATAAAATAAATAATCCCTGACTAGCTTAGGGATTATTTATTTAAGTGACTCCTCTTTTCTACTCTCTAAACAATTGCGACAACCAAAGGAATCTGTGCCTGCAATCAACTTCAAAATAAATCCAATAAAAACGAATTTTAAATAATTATCTGATCCTCCATATTGCTGCCTCTTTACTTCAAGGGAAAACTATCCACCTATTCTTTCTTCTTTAAAGTTTTCCATTCAAATTTTCGGTAAATTTGTTAGGCACTCCCCAGAACAATTGAAGATATCATAATTCAATTCCAATTCATCCGTAATATGAAAACAGCCAAAGCATATTACATAGAGGCATTCCTTCTGATGGTATGCATATTTCTCATGGCTTCCTGCTCAGCGACAGGACGTTCGTCAGAAATCATTTTAGTTGGCAGCACACCAGGAGATGAGTTAATAAAATCCTTGCTCACGATTCCCTCCAATACCAAAGTGGACTTTATCAGATGGAATCTAAAGTTAAACGAAGGAAGTGCTAATCAGAATACTTTTATCCTGAATATCAATTTTGGTGAAGGACAGCCCAATACATCGGGGTTTAAAAAAGGAGGGGAAAAACGTATTTTTGAAGGAACTTTTTCCGTTTCCAAAAACGGGAATGTAAAAATGGGAAGCACAGTTTACCATCTGAAAAACAGTAGTTGGCCAAGCAAAATCACCATCGTAAAAATCAGTGAGAACATATACCACCTGCTAACGCCCCAAAACCAGTTGATGATTGGAAACGGAGGCTGGAGCTATTCTTTAAACCGAAAAAACGCAATTGATTCTGGTAAAATTTTAATAGCTTCAGCATTAACAGAAGACAAGTCTTTACAGTTAACTTTCGACGGAAGAACTCCTTGCCGCGATATATCAACTGATCATCCCGAAATGAATGCGAGTAAATCCTGTTTTAAGCTGAAATGGAGATTAATTCTTAATTGGGATCCTGCAAATCATCTTCCTACAACTTATACCATTCGTAAAATTGTGGATAATGAGCCTCGTGATGTTTCCGGAAAGTGGACAATCATCAAAGGAATTGCTTCCAATCCTGATGCAGTAATCTATCAAATCGATCCCGACAAACCTGCAGAATCAATGTCTTTCCTTGTTGGTGACAATAATGTTTTATTTTTCCTGAGCAAAAAGAACGAACCTTATATCGGGAACGAAGATTTCAGTTTTACACTGAATAAAAAAATTTCCAAGTAGAAAAAGTAATCAAGAACACTGAATTTTTGTGAGTTTGTAACGAATACTCTTTTTTGTATATTTAACCTGGTCCGAACAAAAAATGTCCTATTTGCACAAAACAGCCGAATCTAAACCAAAACATATGAAGCTCATGCACAGAAAAACGTATTACCTGTTTATCATATTGGTTGTTGTGGGGTTATTAATTTCAGGAATCAATCCGCATGATTACTTCACATGGTTTTTAGAAGTTTTTCCCGCAATCATTGCCATTATAATCATAGCGTTTACCGACAGATCTTTTCCTCTCAGCAATTTGTTACTGACCTTAATTGCACTTCATTGTTACATCTTATTTATTGGCGGACATTATACCTATGCCCAGGTTCCCTTGTTTGACTTAATTAAAGACGCCTTTCATCATTCAAGAAATAATTATGATAAGATAGGCCATTTCATTCAGGGTTTTGTTCCCGCGATTATAGCAAGGGAACTTTTAATCCGAAAGCAAGTGGTAAGGCAAATGAGTTGGTTATCTTTCATTTGTATCTCAATTTGCTTGGCCATCAGTTCGTTTTATGAGTTAATAGAAGCCTTTGTTGCGATTATGACAGGCGAATCCGCAGAGGCATTTCTAGGGACCCAAGGTTATGTTTGGGATACCCAGACCGATATGTTGTTAGCATTAGTAGGTTCAATTGCAGCATTGACATTTTTACCAAGATTACACAATGCTTCAATTGAAAAGCTGAAGTCTTAAACCCCAACAAACAATCCCTGATTTGAGTTAGGGATTTTTATTTTAATCACTCCCCTCTTTTACATCTCCAAATAATGATGATTGGGGTGAAATGTATTTTTTCATTATTACGAAAAGTCATCGTTAACCATTATTTGTGAACAATTAAATTTGGGATATTTCTTATATTTTTTAATTTTACCACTCTTAAAGACATAGCACCCAACTTTAGTTTAAAATACAGATTAATATATTTTAGAGTTGGCATTCAGTTTGACGGGAAATAAAACCTAAAGATAAATAATTGCACCGGACCAATTAAATTTGAGTCTTTTAAAGTAAAATGAAGAAAATAATTTTTGCAATAATAATTTTGAATTTTTTGATGTCCTTCGGACAATCAAAAAAAAATCAGAATTTAGATTTCTTGATGAAATCAGCAAACGAGATTGGAATATTTAATGGGAATATAATTGTTTCTGAAAACGAGAAAATTATTTATCAAAATGAACTCGGATTTTCAGATTATACAAAAAGTAAAAAATTAAATCGAGAATCTACAATGCCAATTGGCTCGATAACTAAAGAATTCAACAGCACAGGAATTTTACTTTTAGTAGAAAAAGGAAAACTAAATTTAGATGATAAAGTTTCCAATTATTTGACATATTTACCAAGTTGGGCAACTAAAATTCAAATGAAACATTTGCTTCAATATACAAGTGGTTTACCAAGAATATTTAAAAATACAGATTCCGAATATTTATCGGAATTGAATAATGTTGAAAAATTGGAATTTGAACCTGGAACCGGATATATTTATAGCAACGCAAATGTTTTTCTTCAACAAGAAATAATTAAAAAAATAACAAATCTGTCTTATGAAGATTTTTTGAAAAACGAGCTATTCAAAAAACTAAAAATTAGCGGCGGTATAATTCCCAAAGATTCCATATTAACTGCAAATATGGCTGGTTCATTTGACAACGATTTTAAAGAAACAACTTTCATTCACGGAGGTGGGGAAATGTATTATTCAATAACTGATTTGTATAATTGGGTTGATAATTTACAAAACAAAAAAATAGTAAATAAAAACTCACTAAACATTCTTGCAAAAAGTTTTGACAAAAATTCTGAATCAAGCCTGGGAAACACAATTATTGAAAACAATGAAATTGTAGAACATTCCCATCAAGGTTCAGGCAATAATTATGAATCAAACGTTTATTATAATTCAAAAAACAAAACAATTATTGTATTAATAACCAACAATCAAAATTTCAAACTTAGTGCAATTACAGAATCAATATTAAATATTTTAGCCGACAGACCTTTTACAATTCCAAAAAAATCAATTTATCTTGATATTAGGGGAAAATTATTAGACGACTTTCAAAATGGAATTTTATTCTACGAGCAAATTAAATCAAGTCAAAAAGAAAAATACGATTTTTCAAATGAATTTGCAGATTTAATAAATACTGGAAAATATCTAATGCGAAGAAATCGATTTGAAGACGCAGTCAAAATTTTTGAATTAAGCACAACAATTGATTTAAAAAATTCAATTGGAATTTCAAGTTCATATTCATTTATTGGAGAATGCTATGACAAAATGAAAAAAACAGACTTGGCAATTATAAACCTAAAAAGAGCATTAGAATTTGACGCAAAAAACAAAAACGCTGAAGAAATGTTGAAACGAATCGAAAATAAATAAAAACCGAAAGGCCAGCAGCGGTTTTATGAAATTGGTGTTGAGTGTATAATGAGGGATCTGGAACCAAAAGTCCTTCCTCTTATCAACTTTTTTCTTTCTAACCTTTCGGTATAATTATAAACATCAGTATACAAATTCTCAACTTCATAAAGCCAGCGGGACGTTATACGTAAATTTAGGAAGACACGCCTCAAAGGACAGGACTGACGCCCAAAGTGACAACTGAAATTAACAAATGGATCCAAACGACCATTTTTAAAAACAGGCCGACACCGAAAAGCCATACGAGTAGGAAAATCATAAAAAAGAAAAATAATGAAACTAACAAAGTACATAAGAGATGCAGGTTATGACCTTATTGAAGGGCCCGTAAGAAATCACAAACCACTTCAGCTTTGGCTTAAAACAACATTTGATGAAGCTGAGTTGTATTATGGAGAAATCAATCATGCTTTTAACAGTTCGGTTCAACTGACTATTACAGAAGACCTCGCTTTAAGTATTGACATAACAAAAAGTGATGAGTATGGATTTAATATTGGGGTTTCTTTATTGGAAGAAATATTAAATTCCCTTGGTTTAGGCAATTTTGAGTTGTCAGCAAAAGTAAAGTCAGGAAAGAAGGTAACTATTAGTTATGATAACTCCGTAACAAAAATAATTCCTCTTGGAGAAATTACAAACTATTTATCAACTGCTGACTTTAGGCATCCTAATCCAGTACTTTTGAAAAACGCAAACCGAAACAACATTCTTGTAATTACAGGAGTTGTTTTTGCACAAAATTTAGTCGTCGAAATCGAAACCGACTTTAATATTGATGCCAACTTAGTAGCAACATTAAATCAAGCAGCAGGCGGTAAACTAGAGTTTGCAGCAAACTCTCAGCAAAAATTAAAAATGGTTTCAAGCGGTACCAATTTCTTTCCGATTGCAATAAAAGCGAATAGGATTGATTTTGACAAGGGTGTATTTAAAGGATTAACATTAGTGACCGATAATAGAAACTTCTTCTAAAATCTCCACATAAAAGCCATTCCGTACAAACGAAGTTTTAGGATAAAACCAAAATTATCCTTCTTCATCATGAAAACAAAAAATCCACAACCCTCGTTGTGGATTTATATTTTGTACAATTTATATCAAAATGCTCATTTTTGTTGTAAAATATTTGGGAATTTTTCTTATAATTTATACTTTCGGACTCAAGATAAATTATAATAACTCTGAAATGTATTACATTTTGTTGTTCGCAGTAATATCGAGACAAGAAGCCAAAAAAATCAAATCATGATCAAAAAAATGAAAGCTAAATTTCTGATTTTCCAATTTATTATTATTTCAAATTTCGTTTTGGGACAAGTGCCCAAAAAAACAATAGCACTTGAAGACAAGGAGTTTAACAGCTATTTTCAGAATAATAAAAATATTCCTGTTGTAAAAGGGAAGATCCTAAACTTAACATCAGAAGAAATCAATCAAGTTAATATAGAATGTTCCATTGTAACTCCATTGGGGAACCTGCATGAAAAAAAGAATTATAAACTTAATGCTGATGGAACCTTTGAGATTAAACTTGATCATGCTTTACCATATCAGCAAATTTGGTTAAGCGTTGGGGAATTATTTTACACGGGATTATATGCAAATAAAGACCTTTATATTGAATTGGATGCACAAATTCTAAAATCTCAAAAGGAAGCAATGTTCAATGGACCAGGAGTGAAATTTCTTGGTAAAGATGGTGCGTTCAATGCTTATATGAACAATCATATTTTATATATAAGAGAAAAATATTTTGAATTAAGTAAGGGAATATCGGAGTTAAGCTCAAAAAAACTGGAAGTCCCTATTTACGTTAAAAAATACGATAGTATATATACAGCCATAAACAAACTTGACGATGAATTTATAAAGCAAAATCCTTCCAATTTTTCATGGATGATTAAAAATGAAAGCCAATCAGAATATTACGGCGGCCTGTGTGTTTATTTTTGGTCGAAACAAATGCCAGCCGAACTTTTTGAGAAAATGAAAAATCACAAGGCATATTTGACTTCAAACAATGGTATGCTTTTTTACAATTACTTTCTTACTTATCTGGAAACATCTGGTAATAAAAAGAAGCCTGCCGGTATAGCTAGAGCGACAACTGAAAAAATAAAAATGCTGGATAGTTTATTTGCTCCTTCAAAATCAGATTTTTTAAAAATCAAATTCATGAGTAAAGATCCAATCGAGCAAAAAGAGATATTGGAAACAGTGCTGCCTAGTATAAAAACTGATTGGTGTAAAACCTTGATTCAGGATAGCTATAGCACAACATTGGAAAAATTGGCATCTTTAAATAAAACTCTAAAAGAATCCAAGCCAATCGTTTCAGATAGTAAACTTGATCAACCAATTGGAGAATTGCCCTTTGGTGCTAAATTGTATAAAGTTGACTCGTTAAATGCAAAGACTTTATTAACAAATCTTAAAAATTCATTTCAGGGCAAAGCCTTGTATATTGATATGTGGGCAACATGGTGTGCTCCTTGTATCGGGCAGTTTCCATATAGCAAAAGACTGCATGAAGAAACAAAAAGTTTGCCAGTTGAATTTGTGTATTTGTGCACCTCTGAAGGTTCTGACATTGAAAAATGGCAAACTAAAATTGTAGAATTTCAATTGAGTGGGACACATATTTTTGTAGCAAAAGAAATTGAGAATGAATTAATGGAGATGTTCTCTGCAAGCGGTTTCCCTACTTATATTTTAATAAATAAAGAGGGCGAATGCAAACCTGGAATAGGAAGGCCGTCAAGTTTGGACAAGGACAAACTTGCAGAATGGATAAATTAGCAGAGAAATGTACTGCTGGCAATAAGATATTTCCAAAAACAGGGTTGACGTAACACCAAGGGATAACAACGGTTTCACACAATAAGGGTTTTAGTTTAGCACTAAAACCCTTTTTGCATATTTGGCTTGGTACAAGTAGGAAATATAAAATAAGTGAAAATGCAGGAGCCTATTCTGTTACTTCTACCATAGTGAATTAGGCAGATTTTTTTAATAGATTTAAAATAGATTGTGGGCACGAGCAAGATGCTCTAGTCATCAGAGAAAACTTGAAACAATAATTCAGAGTTTGGTTTTCTGGATTTGTTCTTATGTCTTACCTTTATAAATTAAATATGGATCCGGAAAAGTATTGTTTCATTTTAAAACTCTAATTATGATTAATCAAATTCAAAAATTCGAGAAAAATGCTCTTGCTTTAGAAATACAAGGAACCTTTACTGAAGCTGATGCCTTGTTGACAGAACACCTTTTTGAAGAAAAACTAAAAGAAGGCTACAAACATGTAAACATATTAATCAAGGTTAAAGACATGTCTATAATTAAAGATATGGAATTGAAAGGCTTTTTAAAAGGTGAATTATGGGGGATCAGGCACATTGGCAAACTAGGACGCTGTGCCATAGTATCACATTCGGATTTTATCGAGTCGGTGGTCAAAATTGAAAACAAAATCCTTCACTTGTTTAATTCCGCTCTGGAAGAAAAATATTTTGATAATTCACAATTAGACGAAGCGTTGAAATTCATAAATCCTGATTAAGAAATCGTAAAATACCAATTGTTTATAAAATAACCATATGAAAGTTGATTTTAAAACTGTTGATGAATATATCGAAACATTTCCAAAAGAAATTCAATCAATTTTGGAAACGATTCGCACCATAGTTTTAGATAATGCTCCAAAAGCTGCAGAAAGTATTTCTTATGGAATGCCAGCATACAAAACTAGCGGAAAGCCTTTAGTGTATTTTGCGGCGTTTAAAAATCATATTGGATTTTATGCAACACCAACTGGCCATTCCGAGTTTGCTAAAGAACTTTCAAATTATAAACAAGGAAAAGGATCTGTTCAATTTCCCTTCAATAATATTCCTTACGAACTTGTGAAAAGAATAGTTAAGTTCAGGGTAATGGAAAATGAACAAAAAAATATAAAATAGCAACCACCACTATCAGGGCTTCAGTCTACAATGAACAGCCTGTATAATTATCAAACTTCATTACATCGGTAAACACCAATAACAAACGATCCCTGACTTATCTTGGAAATTATTATTTTAGGGTCTCCCCTCTTCCACATCTCGAAACAATCGTGATCAAAACAAAATGCATCTTTCATTTTCACAAAAAGTTATTGTAAATCATTTTTTTACAACTAAAATTTGGTATATTTTCTTATAATTTTTAATTTAACCCCGATTAAAAATATAATACCCAACTTTAATTAGTTAATAAATACATTTTTCAATTAACTGTAATCTTAAAAAACGAGACGCACAAAATGAAAATTATCAAATTTATTCCAATCTTACTATTTCCAATTTCCGGCCTTTCCCAAGCCAACTTAGAAAAATACGTTATTGATGATGATGGAATTACTGCAGAGAAACCTAACAGCAGCAAAACATATGATGAAAACTATAACTCCAATAACATTATTTACACAGCCGGGAGAAGATTTACTTATTCATATTACTATCAAAATATAAAAGGCGAAAAATTCTTGATAAAAAAAGGCGGAGACATTTTGCAACCAGGAGGTTACAGCATTTCTGATTGGGAATTTGTAGATATCGAAAAACAAGACGACAAAACTGTTTGTCTTCTGATTTTAAAACCCAATTCTGGAAATCCTTTTGCAAAAGATACTCCAGACTATAATCAAACAGCAATCGGTTATGTATACTTGATGAAAAATGGAAAATCATTTTCAATGGAAATAACAGGGGCCATTGAAAATGAAATGAATGTCTGGATACATCCACCAAGAAGTAAATTCTTTGAAATTTTAGAATTAAATCCTTTTCCGTATATAAAAGCTCCTTACAAAATCGGAACAAAATGGAATTGGAAACTGAAAATTGGAGACCATTGGTCTGATAAAAGATGGTTAGAATGGAAAGGTGAAATTGAAAATATTTATGATTACGAAATTATAAACAAGACAAATATCTCAACAAAACTGGGAAATTTAGAATGTTATGTTGTCAATGCAAAAGCCAAAAGCAAAATAGGAGAAACAGAATTAGTTTCTTATTTCAATCCCAATTTTGGATTTGTGAAACTTGAATACAAAAATATTGACGGAACAAAAACAGTTCTTGAAATCGAAAAAGTGGAATAAATAGACTAGAGATAATGACGGTGACGACTATTCGTTTGTAAATTTTGCAGGCGATAGTAAATCAGGCGTACAATCTATGGCCGCATCAATTGATTTTATGAAAGACAATCTGGATTTTAAAATTCCTGTATATTTAATCCAAGGCAATGAAGATAATTTGACACCAAAAGAAATGTCAAAAAAATATTTCGCCGCTATAAAAGCACCTAAAAACGAATATTTTATATTACCAAAAGCAGCTCATAGATTTAATTTATCCGTTTTGGAAACACAATATAAAATATTCAAGACTATAAAAACTTAGTGCCAAATTAAATATCTCTTTTCAATGTAACACATCTAAAAACTGATTATGAAAAAAATATCTTTTACCCTGCTACTAACCTTTTTCATTAATATTTTATCAGCTCAGGAATTTGAAAAGAAAATAGATAGCATTATAAAAACAGAATTTAGTGATGCTAATGAACCGGGTGGCGCTTTCTTAATTGCGAAAAACGGAAAAGCCATGTATAAAAAAGCTTTCGGTAAAGCTAATTTGGAACTGAATGTAAACATGACTACCGACGATGTTTTTCAGATAGGTTCAATGACAAAACAGTTCACCGCCGTGTCCATATTACTTCTTGAAAAGCAAGGAAAATTAAATATAAATGACCCTATTTCTAAATTTGTTCCCGATTATCCATCCGGAAATGAAATTACTATAAAACATTTGCTTACACATACATCCGGAATTAAAGATTTTACTAAAATAAAAACCATATCTGAAATTGCTCAAAAAGAAATGACACCAAAAATGATGATTGATTTTTTCAAAAATGAACCTATTGACTTTAAACCTGGTGAAAAATTTGAATATAATAATTCCGGTTATGTTTTATTGGGATATATCATAGAATTGACTTCCGGTACTACCTACGAAAATTTTATACAAAAAAATATTTTTGAAAAAATCGGAATGAACAATTCCTACTACGCATCAGACAGAAAGATCATAAAAAATAGAGCGTATGGATATCATAAGAAAAGTTATGGATTCGTTAATAAAACAATCATAAATTTTAGTGTCCCTTTTTCTTCCGGCTCTTTAATGTCTACACTGGATGATATGTTGAAATGGCAAAATGCGTTGAATCAAAACATGCTGTTAGATACTGCAGATCTAAATAAAGCTTTTAAAAAGTATAATTTAGGTAATGGTGAAGAAATTACATATGGATTCGGATGGCATATAAAAGATATTAATGGCATTCCGACAAGAGAACACGGTGGCAGTGTTTTTGGGTTTAAATCAATGGCGGTGTATATCCCAAGCAAAGATATTTATGTAATTGGATTGAGTAATTGTGATTGTCATTCACCAACTGAAATAACAAAAGAAATTGCTAAACTAACCCTTAAAAGCATTGAAAATTAAAAAATACTTCGAAAAAACATTACCCTGAACTTGTTTCAGAGTATTGATTCAAAACAAATTTTAATTTCCATTTTCATAAAAAAGATTTTGTTAGTCATTTTTTCACAACTAAACCTAGGGCTGTTTTCTTATAATTTTTAATTTTTTCTTATTGGCTTTTAGCTAAATTTGTTAACATTGATACTTCCATCAATGTAAAACTAAATGAAAAAGAACCAATAAAGTTCGCCTTGTAAGCACTGAAGTAGCGACAGTCATTTCAATCCCCACAATCGCATTATTTAAAAACACAAAAAAGTGATGTTTTCTAAAATCATAAAGCGTGAATTTCAAGTAGCATTCTCCAGGAACGCACAACCAATATGGTTTAGGGTTTTAAAGTATGTTGTGCTGGGCTGTTGTATTTATTTCTTTTGGCATAGTCCTTTGTTTTGGGTTATTTTGGGCATAATATTTATTTTGGGTTTGCTATTGCATTTCTGGTACAGGTATAAAACCGAAGGATGGACAAAAAGCTATGGTGGATGGGATTATGAAAAAAACAAACCCGGCTGATCAAAAGAGTACACCCCACCCATCTTTCATTTTTTAAAAAATTTTCATCCCAAATTTTCGGTATATTTGTGTATAGCAGTGACATATCAGCTATTCCAGTCAAACCACCATCTTTACTATCAAAAAACCAAACTCAGAAAATGAAAGCAGAGGATAATTATTTAGAAATTAACCGACAATCCTGGAACAACAGGACGGAGATACATTTAAAATCCGAATTCTATAACCTCGATGATTTTCTAAAAGGAAAAACCTCTTTAAACGATATCGAATTAGATCGGCTCGGAGATATAAAAGGCAAAACGATACTGCATTTACAATGCCATTTCGGACAAGACTCTATTTCATTAAGCCGGCTCGGTGCTGAGGTTACCGGCGTAGATTTATCAGACAAAGCCATTGAAAGTGCCAAGCAAATCGCTGCGGAAACCAATTCAAATGCAAATTTCATCTGCTGCGATATTTACGATTTACCCAACCATTTAGACAAACAATTTGACATCGTTTTCACAAGCTACGGAACCATTGGCTGGCTCCCCGATTTAGACAAATGGGCAAAAATCATTTCCAGGTTCCTAAAACCGAACGGCAAATTCATATTTGTTGAATTTCATCCCGTCGTTTGGATGTTTGACAGTAACTTTGAAAAAATAGATTATAATTATTTCAATTCAGGCCCCATCATAGAAACAGAAACCGGAACCTATGCCGATAAAAATGCAGCCATAACCCAAACGTATGTATCGTGGAATCATAGTTTAGGCGAAGTCATAAACTACCTGATTAAAAACGGACTTGAAATAAACACCCTCGATGAATTTGATTATTCGCCCTACAACTGTTTCAATAAAACAATCGAACCTGAACCCAAAAAATACAGAATAGAACATCTGGATAATAAAATTCCGATGGTATATTCCATAACCGCAACAAAGAAGTAAAACAACAGCAGTAATTAGTAAAATGGATAATACAAGAGTTTTTAAAATGTCGTTTGCCGGTGTCTACCCGCATTATATTGCTAAAGCAGAGAAAAAAGGCCGTACAAAAGAAGAAGTACACGAAATCATTTTTTGGCTGACCGGCTATAACGAACAAACCTTTCAGCAGCTCTTGGACAATAAAACCAATTTTGAAGACTTCTTTGCCCAAGCCCCTCAAATCAACCCAAATGCTTCAAAAATTACCGGTGTAATTTGCGGCTATCGCGTAGAAGACATGGAAGATAAACTCATGCAGCAAATCCGTTATTTAGATAAGTTAATAGACGAATTAGCCAAAGGAAAAGCAATGGAAAAGATTTTGAGAAAGTAAGAACCCTAAAGTCATTCCGAGACCATTTATATAAAAAACAGCCCCACTATTTTTATTATTTCTTATGTAGCCTTTTAAAAAGTAAATCATTAAATAAAGAGAAATATGAGAAAAATAATCGTTTTATCAATGATCACATTAGATGGTGTAATGCAAGCCCCCGGCGGCCCTGAGGAAGACACATCAGACGGTTTCAAATATGGCGGCTGGACAGCACCTTATGGTGATGACGTTTATGGCAAAGTCGTGCAGGAAGAACTAAAACCCGCCGATTATCTTTTAGGCCGGAAAACATATGAAATATGGGCAAACTACTGGCCCGAACATGGAGACTTTTGGCCGGGCATTAATGATGGTACAAAATATGTATTTTCCAAAAACCTCAAAGAATCAGACCCGTTAGTTACAGGATGGAAAAACTCAGTAGTAATAAAGAACCTGGAGGATATCAAAAAAATCAAAAATTCAAAAGGCCCTGACATTCAGGTATGGGGCAGCAGCGAACTCATCCAGCTTTTACTTGAGAATGACCTTGTAGACGAAATCAGACTCAAAATTCACCCGTTAACACTTGGAAAAGGTAAAAAACTGTTTAATAATGGAACGATTCCGGCAGCATTCACATTAATCGAAAGTATCGTTACATCAAAAGGAGTAATCATAGTCAGTTACAAACGAGCCGGAGAAGTGAAAACCGGAACTGTAAGCGTGTAAAAAAAAATAATCACAAATAGGAATTATACATGAGAAAACTAATTGCAGCTATAAATATGACGCTTGACGGGTTTTGCGATCACACAGCAGTGAATGCCGATGACGAACTGCATCAGCATTATAATGACCTGTTAAGGAATGCCGGCATCCTCATATACGGAAGAATCACCTATCAGCTCATGGAAAGTTTTTGGCCGGCCGTAGTAAAAAATCCTACTGGCAACAAACCAATTGATGAATTTGCCGTACTGATAGATGATATCCCAAAGATTGTTTTTTCCCGCACCTTGAAAAATGTTGATTGGAAAAATACAATATTGAAAAAGGAAATCATTAAAGCCGAAATTTTAGAACTCAAGCAGCAGGAAGGCAAACCCATTTTCGTTGGCAGTCCAAGTCTGATTGTAAACTTAGCGCAGCTAGACGTAATTGATGAATACCAGATTTGCGTTCATCCAATTATCTTAGGAAATGGCTTACCATTATTCAAAAACATCAGGAACAGAATTGATCTTAAACTCTTAAACACAAAAACATTGGCTTCTGGTGCAGTAGTTCTCTATTATGAGTCTGTAAAAAAATAAATGCATCGTAAAAGAAGCAGATCTTCATAACAACAACAGCACAGCATTTGATAATTTAAAAAAACTGTACCGAAACAAAACGACAAACAGTTCAAGATAATGGACGGTAAAATCAAATACGTGTTTTCTGCAAAAATCTGGCAGTATCCTGGACCCGATGGCTGGCATTTTGTTTCGCTTCCGGAAGAAATGGCAAAAGAAATACGGGAGAATCTCAAATGGCAGGAAGAAGGCTGGGGCCGGCTGAAAGCAACGGCGAAAATCGGCAATAATGAATGGGAAACCGCCATTTGGTTTGACACAAAAATGAAGACATACCTGTTACCCTTAAAAGCCGAAATCAGAAAAAAGGAAAAGATTGAAAAAGGCGAAAATATCGCAGTAACTCTTTGGCTTTAAACATCGAAAAGAATTTCAGACATAAAGCCGGAAACTATAAATGTAAAATTGAACGTTTGTATTTCTATTCCACATAAGCTGGTTTTATTTCCTTTTTCGTAATTTAGTAGATAGAAAATGGCTTATGCAAGGGTGCGTAAATTTTGAAATTTTGTGTTTTCCCGAAACGATTTCCGCAGAAATACAATCAAAGTCTTGCCGTTTCGTTTTTCCTCAAGGAGGCTCATGAAACACTTCTAGAATTATAAATTTATTGGTAAACTTTCAAATACTTATTTAAGATGAAAAGTTCCTTTACTATTTTACTTTTATTCTTTACTTTCTTTTGTTATTCACAAAAAGTATTTTCCGTCAAATACCCTAATCAGGCTGATATTAAAGTATTTGTAGTTAAATACGAGAATCAAGCCGACTTAAATATTTATAAAGTAAAATACCAAAACCAAGCCGGCAAAAATGATGGAAAGTGGTTTTTTGTAGAATATGAAAATCAAGCTGATAAAAAAATATATTTTGTAGATTATGAAAATCAGGCCGACATAAAAATATATTTTGTCGAATATGAAAATCAGGCCGGTTGGAGAAACAAAGAAAAAATACATTTGATGTATTGAAGGTCTTGAAACCGCCCGTATCATCCTGAAACAAGTTGACTAAAAATTCAACACTTTTAGCAATCTATGGAAACTCCAGGAAAACAAAAGACATGACAGACATAGAGCAAATCCTCGCCAGCGAAGTTGAAAATGACAAAACGCCTTCTGTCCAGTACTTCTTGTTTAATCAGGACAACGTTTTAAAATCGGTTCAAATGGGTTTTGCCAACATTGCGAAACAGAAACCAATCAGCGCCGTCACGACTTATAATGCTTTTTCCGTAACAAAAACCTTTACTGCATTAGCAATTTTACAGTTGGCCGAACAAGGAAAAATTGATATAAACAAGCCTGTAGTTCAGTATTTACCAGAATTTCAATACGGAACGAAAATCACAGTAAAACACTTATTGAACCACACAGCAGGTATACCAAATCTCATCCCGCTTGCTTGGATACACCTAGACAGCGAACAGAGCGTTTTTGACCGCAATAGGTTCTTTCAACCGATTTTTGAAAAGAACAATAAAGTAAAATCAAAACCAAATGAAAAATTTACATACTCAAATCTTGGCTATGTTATTTTAGGACAGCTCATTGAAAAAGTGGCAAATACGACTTATGACGAATATATTTCCCAAAATATCATCCGAAAATTACCCATTAACCCCAATGATTTAGCCTTTACTATTACCAATAAGGAAACACACGCAACAGGCTACCACAAAAAACTGTCATTTACCAATCTTCTGTTGGGTTTTTTCATTGACAAATCCAAATTCATGGAAGAAGCTGAAGGGAAATGGCGACCATTCAAAAACTTCTATCCTAACGGCGCATCTTATGGCGGACTGATTGGCACGCCTCTCGCTTTTATGGCTTACATTCAGGAACTTCTGAAAGACAATTGTACTTTGATTTCCGATAAATATAAAGCAATGCTTTTTCAGGAAAACAAAAACAACAAAAGTAAAAATACAGCTATGTGCCTATCGTGGTTTGTCGGGGAGCTTAACGGAAGAAAGTATTTTACTCATGCCGGTGGTGGAGGTGGCTACTATTGCGAAATCAGAATTTATCCTGATTTAAAAAAAGGAAGTGTAATCTTCTTCAATCGTACAGGAATTACAGACGAAAGGTATTTAAACAAATTAGATAACTTTTACATCAGCGCAGGCACATAACAAACGGTCAGGCAGTAATGCTTAACAAGTCCTGCGGGCATTGTCCAGCCTGAACACCAAACCAGAGAACACTACCCTAGCTCACGTCAGGGATTTTTTTATTTAGCATTACTGTATCATTAAATATTGTGATTAAATAATTTTGTATTTTAATTAAATCACACTTTTGTGATCATTCAATTTAAAATTTTGATTTGGTCACGAAAGTGTGATTAAAAAATAATAATTTTCATTTTGACCACAATCTGTTAACAATAACACTGCTATAATGTTGACAACTTTATTTGGGAAGTTTTCTTATAATTATTTACTTAGCTTTTAAATTATATTCTTACAATTATTACAACCCTTTTAACCTGTATACTATACTAAAATAATGGAAATGAAAAAAATATCCATCCTGCTTATCACTATTTTCTGCATCTCATGCAATAAAAAAATAACCACGGAACTCTCCGATAAAATGACAGAATTAAAATCTGAAAATGGAATTCCTAATGACTTTAAAAAATTAGATAAATACCTTGAGAATAAAGAAATCATACTTCTTGGTGAAGCGGCTCATGGTGAAGGAAAAACATTTGAAGTAAAAACCCAAATTGTTAAATATCTGGTTGAAGAAAAAGGGTTTAACACCATCGCTTTGGAAGGCATGGATTTCATTGAAATGGAGTACATTAACGGACGCAGTTCTCTAAAAGATAATTTAGCTCCCAACTTTGAAAGTGACTGGTATGACTATTGGAGTCCTTGGAATTTCGCAAAGCAAATGATACCGTTAGAGAATTTTATAAAAAATAAAAACATTTCTTTAGTTGGTATAGAACCATATGAAAGAATTACCGCAATACTAACTATAGATTTTATTAAAAATGAATTAGAAAAAAATAATTGGTCAACTTCAAACAAAGATAAATGGGTTAAATTATCTCCAATTTTTGATAAAATTCAAGACAATGAAAAGTCACTCACTATAGAGGAATATGATTTTTTCATTTTGCAGTTACAGAAAATAATAGAAGCCAACGAAACTATTTTTTTTAACGACAATCTCTTTACGCAAATGTTAGAAAACCTAATCACTCATGTGAATATGAAATGTAATCCTAAATCTTTTAGCAATGAAGATGAAAAATTAGCTTATGAAGTAAATATGAGGGACAATCAAATGGCAAGGAATTTAATCTATTTCAAAGAAAGAAATCCAAATGCTAAAATTATAGTTTGGCTTGCCAATTTTCATGGTGCTACAAACGTGAGAGAAGTGACTTCTGCGGTAGGTGATCCAGAAATATATTCTAAAGTGACCGTTTTCGGTGAACATGTTAAGAACAAATATGCTGACAAAGTTTATAGTATTGCAACAACTTCTTCTAAAGGTTTTTCAAAAATGCCTTTTAATATTGAAAGCATTAAAGTAACTAAAATTATGGCACCAAAAGAATCTTTAGAATTCGAATTGGATAAACGAAAATTCAATTTTGGCTTTATTGATTTTAATGAAATTTACAAAAGTAATCCTGAAAAGCGTAATGAAATATTTAATAGTATAATGCTGGGACATATAAGTCAAAAAGGAAAGTGGTTGCAACTTTTTGACGGCTTGCTTTATATCAAAGAAAACGAAATAGCAACACCAAAAGGTTAAAAGTAAGTAAACAAACAACTCATTTATTATAACTCTAACTCCCGATAAGGGATACATATCAAAATCTACTCTGACAATTTACATGAACGGTCAAAAAAAATCCCTAACTCTCGTTAGGGATTTTCTATTTCTAATATTTCAATAATTCCAGTAACTCCTTTTCAAATCGTTCTTTCGGCAAATACTGATCTTCCAACGATTTCATAAACGGAATATCCAATTCCAAACTTCCCACTCTGCGAACCGGAGCATCTAAGTACTCGAAGCAGTTTTCCATGATCATCGCTGAAATATCGCTGGCCACATCTTCATACAACATATCTTCCTGAAGGACAACCACTTTATTCTTTGACAAAATTACTGGTAAAAACGCCATTATCTGTTTTAATTTTAAGTATGTAAATCCCCTCGGCCAGATTACTTACATTAATCTGATTTTCATTTAATGAGTTGGTTACAATCCTTTTAGAAACTAAATCATAGATTTCATATTCTCCTATGGAATTTTCTTCAGGCAAACTTAAATGCAAAATATCTTTTACCGGGTTTGGGTAAAATGCAAATTGCTTCTCTTCAAACGGGTTGACAGCTAATCTTGAAACGCCGATTATTTGGGCTACATAATTTTTGGGAACACCATTGTATTCTGTAAAATGTCCACCAATTACAACTTTCCCATTTGGTTTAAACACAATAGCGTCAACACGATGATTTGGACCGGTTCCTGTCTGAAAACTGGTATCAAGAGTTCCATTTGCATTTAATCTCGCCAACATTTTTGGATTAGAAGTATAGGAATTAAAATCCCCTCCTATGAGTATTTTACCATCTGATTGCAAAGCAATTGAATTAATATTGTACTCCATATCATCTAAAAATGTTGATCCAAAAGTTACATCATGAGATCCATTTGCATTTAAGCGTGATACTTGATATAGTGAATTAACTATAGGGAAAGCAAAATCAATTTCTCTTGAAAATACGATTTTCCCGTCCGGCTGTAAAAGAAATTTACTCGCATAAGTTTCTTCGGGTGCATTAAAACTTAAATCTAAAGAGCCATTTGGATTTAAACGTGCTAATTTTACAACACCAAGTTTTTTAGTATTAATAATAATTTTATTATCCGGTTGTATAAGTATTGCATGACCACTGGTAGAAGCGTTAAAAAAATTCGCTTCTACTTCAGATGAAAAAGTAGGGTCGAATGATCCATTTGAGTTTAATCGAGCTAAATTGATTATTGAATGCCCATTAAAACTAACAAACCCCCCTGAAATAATTATTTTCCCATCAGATTGCAATCCTAAAGAAGATATACTTCCTGCACTATTTCCAATGTTAAAAGTCTGATCAACTGAACCATTAGAGTTTAAACGGCGGATTTTGCCTTCAAAATTTACCCCATCCCATTCGGAATAAATAATCTTTCCATCCGGTTGCAATAATATATCAGAAATATAATTGAAATTTGAATAGAAATTAAAACCGGCATCTAATGACCCGTCCGAATTAATTCGGGCAATCATGTCTCTGGGTACATTATCATAAGTATCAAAAAAGCCAAAAACAACAATTTTACCATCTGGTTGTAACAGAATTTCACGTACAGATCCATTAAATCCAACACCAGAATTAAAGTCTAAATCCAATGCTCCATCCTGAGCAAAACCAAATATTGATAAAAGACATACTATTAAAAAGTAAATTTTTCTCATAATGTTAATTTTTAGAAATTAAACAATTTGAAAAAATTTGAGGTACATAAAGTTACAAAATTCAAATATATTACACTAGCAATCAATTAATTAACAATACAAATAAAAAAAAGCCGGAACTTTCGTTACGGCTTCTTTTAAATAAATATTAACTCAGCTTTTAGTATTTCAACAATTCCAATAATTCCTTTTCAAAGCGTTCTTTCGGTAAATACTGATCTTCCAGAGACTTCATAAACGGAATAGCTGATTCCAAACTTGCTACCCGGCGAACAGGAGCGTCCAGGTGTTCAAAACAATTCTCCATAATCATCGAAGAAATGTCGCTCGCAATTCCACCAAACAACGTATCTTCCTGAAGAATAATCACTCGGCTTGTTTTCTTAACCGAAGTGTAGATAGCTTCCCAGTCTAATGGCTGCAAACTTCTCAAATCTAATAAGTCTGCAGAAATATCTGCATGTTTTGCTAAAGTTTCCAATGCCCAGTGTACTCCGGCTCCAAACGAAATGATAGTTACATCATTTCCTTCTTTCAACAACGAGGCTTTTCCAAACGGTAAAGTATAGTAATCTTTCGGTACATCCTGATAAACACTTCTGTATAATAATTTATGCTCGAAGAACATTACCGGGTTCGGGTCGTTAATTGCCGTGTTCAACAGTCCTTTTGCATCATAAGGAAAAGCAGGGTAAACTACTTTCAATCCCGGAGTTTTGGTAAACCACGCTTCATTGGTTTGTGAGTGGAAAGGTCCCGCCTGAGTTCCGCCTCCACAAGGCATACGTACTACCACGTCGGATTTCTCCTGCCAACGGTAGTGTTGTTTTGCCAATAAGTTTACAATCGGGTTAAAACCTGTCGATACGAAATCAGCGAATTGCATTTCTACAACGGCTTTATGTCCGTTAATTGACAAACCGTTAGCTGCTGAAACAATAACGCTTTCGCAGATTGGCGTATTGCGGACACGGTCTTTACCAAACTTGTCTACAAAACCATCAGTAATTTTGAAAGCGCCGCCATATTCGGCAATATCCTGCCCCATCGCAACCAAATTCGGGTGACGCTCCATCGACTGGCTCAATCCCTGTGAAATTGCATCGATCACACGTATATTTTCTTTCTCACCTTTCGGTTCTATATTTTCAAATGTGTACGGCGCATAAACATCGTTTAATTCTTCATTCAAATCCGCAACAATAGCAGGCTCTTCCTGAACCTTAGCCCAATCCGTATCGATTTCTTTCTTGATTTCTGCTCTGAAAGCTTCGTCTTGGTCGTCGGATAAAACAGCTGTAGTTTTCAAATACTTTCTGAAATTCTCTACCGGGTCTTTAATCGCCCACATATCCATCAATTCCTGCGGAACATATTTGGTACCACTCGCCTCTTCATGCCCACGCATACGGAACGTCATGAACTCTAACAAAACCGGACGTGGATTTTCAATCATAGAAGTTTTCAATTCGGATATCAAATTATAGACCTCCAAAATGTTGTTTCCATCCACCACATGGCTTTCCATTCCGTAACCTGCTCCTCTGTCGGCCAATTGTTTGCAACGATACTGCTCATTAGTTGGTGTTGATAATCCGTAACCATTGTTTTCAATTACAAATAAAACCGGTAAATCCCAAACAGAAGCCACGTTCAATGCTTCATGGAAATCACCTTCCGAAGTTGCTCCTTCACCAGTGAAAACAGCAGTAACTTTACCGTTTTTCTTCAATTTATTGGCCAAAGCGATTCCATCTGCTACACCCATTTGCGGACCAAGATGCGAAATCATCCCAATGATATTGTATTCCTGAGTCCCGAAGTGGAACGAACGGTCACGTCCTTTGGTAAATCCGTTGCGTTTTCCCTGCCATTGTGAAAATAAACGGTGTAACGGGATTTCTCTTGTGGTAAAGACACCTAAATTACGGTGCATCGGTAAAATATATTCATCTTTATCCAATACCGAAGTAATCCCAACCGAAATAGCTTCCTGTCCTATTCCCGAAAACCATTTGGATACTTTTCCCTGACGGATCAGGATAAGCATCTTCTCTTCAATCAATCGCGGTTTTAGGATTTTTTTATATAAATCCAACAACTGCTCATTGGATAAATTCTTTCTGTCAAAATTCATTATAAAGTGTTTTTTTAAACGCTTTCAAAAGTATAAAAAATAACACTTTAAGCGCAAAATGTTTAATATTTTATTTTCTTATAAAGACTTCTGTTCTAAGTATCAGACGGGTGATCTCTTAAAAATGTTGACAACTTTATTATTTTTCTACGGTTAATATTACATACATTTGTTTCAAACATACGGTTTTATACCGAAAAACGTTATTAACAAAAACTAAGTACAATGCAAAACATTCCTAGTGTTGACTTACGTGATTTCCTGTCGGATGATCCGGCACGTAAACAAAAATTTGTAAATGAAATCGGAAAAGCCTACGAAGAAATCGGCTTCGTAGCATTAAAAGGTCATTTCTTAGATGACAAATTAGTAGGAGAACTTTATAGTGAAGTTCGCAATTTCTTCAACCTTCCTTTAGAAGTAAAAACCAAGTATGAAATTCCGGGCATTGGAGGACAAAGAGGTTATGTTTCTTTTGGAAAAGAGCATGCTAAAGGTCGTTCAGCCGGCGATTTGAAAGAGTTCTGGCATTTCGGACAGTATTTAAGCGATGGTTCAAAATATACTTCTGAATACCCTGAAAATGTAAATATTACCGAATTACCAAAATTCAACTCCATAGGTAAAGAAGCTTATCAGATGCTTGAAAAAACAGGCGTTTATGTTTTAAGAGCATTGGCCATTTATATCGGTTTGGATGAATTTTATTTCGATAAGTTCATTAAAGACGGAAACAGCATTTTAAGACCAATCCACTACCCTCCCATAACCGACGAACCTAAAGACGGCGCCGTTCGTGCAGCTGCACATGGCGACATCAACCTTATTACTCTTTTGATGGGTGCTCAAGGCAAAGGTTTACAAGTGCAAAACCATGACGGACAATGGATTGATGCAATAGCTCAAGACGACGAATTAGTGATTAATGTGGGCGATATGTTATCCCGTCATACTAACAATAAATTGAAATCGACTATTCATCAGGTTGTTAATCCTCCAAGAGAATTATGGGGGACATCCCGTTATTCCATTCCTTTTTTCATGCACCCGATCAGCGAAATGCCTTTGAACTGCCTGGAAAAATGCATCGATGAAAATCACCCTAAATTATACGAAGATATCACAGCCGGCGACTTCTTATACGAGCGCCTGGTTGATTTAGGATTGATCAAAAAATAATCTCATTAAATTTTCAGTTAATAAATTCCAAATTCCAAGTCAAATTGGGGTTTGGAATTTAATTTTTAAATAACTTTGAAGGTTACGATTTGCAATCACGTTTATTATTGAACGCGGATAAAACTGATGAATTAATTCAACGCAGATAAAACAAGGATATATGCAGCTATTACACGAAGAACTAACCAATGAAATTATAAAAACATTTTACGAAGTGTACAATGAGTTAGGCTATGGTTTTCTGGAAAAAGTATACCAAAATGCATTATATTTAGAATTAAAAAAACGGGGGTTTGATGTTGTTCCACAGAAAAAATTGACTGTTTATTTTAAAGGTCAGGCCGTTGGCGACTATTATGCAGATTTGATCGTTAACAATAGTATTATCTTAGAATTAAAAGCATGTGATTATATAGTCGAAGAATTCGAATTCCAACTTCTAAATTATCTTCGAGCAACAGATTGTGAAGTGGGATTACTTTTGAATTTTGGAAAGAAGCCTGAATTCAAAAGAAAAGTATTTCAGAATAATCGTAAAACTAGAAAAGCAACAATTTAAAATCTGCGTTGAAACATCCGTTTCATCAGCGTTCTATTTAAAAATGGATTTACAAGACCAACTAAAAAACCTGTTTCCTGACCATATACCTTCAAATGAGCCAGAAGAAACTCACGATGAAGAACATACTCTTTTCATTCAAAAGGAGCCTTTAATCTGTAAATACGAAAAGCGAAAAGGCAAAGCAACCACTATAATTGAAGGATACGAAGGCGATATTGAAGATTTTAAAATCTTAGCCAAAGAAATCAAAACCAAACTTAGCGTTGGCGGAAGCTTTAAAGACGAATCCATTATTATTCAAGGTGATTACCGCGACAAAATAATGGAAATTCTGAAAGAAAAAGGATTTAAGGTAAAACGAGTTGGAGGATAGTTAATTCACAGTGTCAATCTCAGTCGGAAACAAAAATTAATTAACTCAGAAACTCAATAATAATGTCAAACATAAAATCATCTGAATTAATACTAAACCCGGACGGAAGTGTTTATCACCTAAACCTGAAGCCGGAAAATATCGCACATGACATCATTTTTGTTGGTGATCAATACCGAGTTGAAAAAATCACCCAATTTTTTGACACTATTGAATTTTCAACTCAAAAAAGAGAGTTTAAAACCCAAACAGGAACTTACAAAGGCAAGCGACTGACAGTCATTTCAACAGGAATCGGACCGGATAACATTGACATTGTAATGAACGAATTGGATGCGCTTGTCAATATCGATTTAAATACACGACAGCCAAAAAACAATCTGACTTCTTTAAATATCATCCGTATTGGAACATCCGGTTCTTTACAAGAGGATGTCCCGGTAGACAGCATCGTAATGTCGGAATATGCTATTGGACTGGATAACATGCTTCGCTCCTATTTAATTGATTCAGTAACAGATAAAGAAATCGAAGATGCTTTTATAAACCATACCAACTGGGATTTACAAAAAGGGAGACCGTATGTGGTTAAAGGAAGTGAAAAACTTTCAAAGCTAATTGAAAGCGACTCAACTCATAAAGGATTTACCGGAACAGCAGGCGGATTTTACGGTCCGCAAGGTCGCGTTTTACGTTTAAATATTCAGGACGAGCAATTAAACAGTAAAATGGACTGTTTTAACCACAAAGGAATCCGAATGACAAATCTTGAGATGGAAACGGCTGCCATTTACGGTTTAGGGAGATTATTGGGACATGCGACATTGTCAATGAATGCCATTATAGCCAATCGAGCTAATGGGACGTTCAGCGCAGATCCGTATAAAGCTGTAGACGAATTAATTATTTACGTTTTGAATAAATTAGTAAGCTAAATGAAACTAAGGATTGCCAGACATACCAATGATTTAGAAAGAATTAAAGCATTTTATACCGATGTTTTAGGTTTCGACTTATTGGGAAGTTTCGAAAATCACGATAATTACAATGGGATTTTCATCGGCAGACCAAATTCCGATTGGCATTTTGAGTTTACTCAATCAGATGCAAAAGCCAATAATTTTAGCGATGAAGATGACATTACGGCTTTATATCCTCAAACAATAGAAGAGTACAATATTTTGATTAATAAACTATTATACTATAACATATCAACCATTACTTCAAAAAACCCATATTGGAACAAAAACGGAAAAATGTTTCTTGACCCGGACGGATTCAGGATTATTATTTCTAATTTAAAAGCTTCGTAATTATGAATCTAATCATAGAAACAGAACGTTTATTGCTTCGCGAACTCTTATTTTCTGATGCTGAAGCCATGTTTAAAATGGATTCTAACCCAATTGTTCATAAATATTTATGGAACAAACCAACAAAGACAATTGAAGAAACACTAAAAACAATCGAATTCGTCAGAAACCAATACATCGAAAATAACATCGGTAGATTTGCCATGATTTCGAAAGAAACAAATGAATTTATGGGATGGGCAGGTCTAAAATTTAATACCGAGACCATCAACAACAAAACAAATTTCTATGATATCGGCTACCGATTAGATGAGCCTTTTTGGGGCAAAGGGTATGCCACCGAAGCTTCATTCGCTTGGTTAACTTACGGATTCAACACAATGAAAATCAAAACAATGACCGCTTCTGCTCAATCCGGAAATGACGCTTCAAACAGAATTCTGCAAAAAATCGGAATGCAGTTAACGGAACAATATCTGGAGGATGAAATATTGTGGAATTGGTATGAATTAGAGAATAAAAATATTTAAACGAAGTATGAAAACAGTAAAAATAGCAGGAGTTCCCGAACATTTTAATTTACCTTGGCATTTGTGCACAGAAAACGGCGAATTTGATGAAGTAGATATCGATTTACAATGGACAGACGTTCCGGAAGGTACAGGGAAGATGTGCCAAATGCTTCGTGAAGGAACTACCGACATGGCAGTAATCCTAACGGAAGGCATCATAAAAGATATCGCAGCCGGTAATGACAGCTCAATTGTTCAAATTTACGTGCAATCGCCACTAATTTGGGGAATCCATGTGAACGCAAAATCTAACTTTCAGCAATTATCTGATTTAGAAAACAGAAAAGTCGCTATTAGCAGAATGGGCTCAGGTTCGCACTTAATGGCTATCGTAAACGCTAAAAATCAAAATTGGAATACCGATTTAGAATTCGAAATTGTCAACACTATTGATGGCGCTGTTGAAGCTTTATCTAAGGGTACAGCCGATTATTTCATGTGGGAAAGATTCATGACAAAACCATTGGTAGACAACGGAACTTTCCGAAGAATTGCCGATTGCCCTACCCCCTGGCCTTGCTTTGTTATTGCCGTTCGAAATGAATTCTTGAAAACTAACAAACATGTTGTAGATCAAATTCTTGAAATCATCAATAATACTACGATTGAGTTTAAAGATATCCCGAGCATCGACAGGACATTGGCTACAAAATACAATCAAAAACCGGAAGATATTCAGGAATGGCTGAAGCTGACACGATGGTCGCAAAAAAAACTGGACAAACAAACATTCGATAAAGTTCAAAATCAATTATTTGAATTAAATTTGATTACTGACAAACTTGACTACGAATCGGTTGTAAAATAACTTTAGAGAAGGAAACAAACGAATGACTCCAACAACTTCCCCTAAACTCAAAATGCTGAGAGAAAGGCTTTCTTTACCGAAGCCATGGGATAATGTTGTTATTTTTCTGCTGAACATTCTTATTGCTGTTCCCATATTTATTATCGCGCACCAGAAACTTATTGACCCTGAATGGTGGATGGAATCCGACAGAATTCTTCTTTTTCTGATTATCCTTATCATCATTCAGCTCATCTTACGATTGCTTAAAACGGTAATCATTATCTGCATCTTTGTCTATCTGCTTGCTTTAGCTTGGGGAACTATTTTTGACGGATACGGATTCTTTTCTGTATTTGAAGATTACCGTTCAATGGTCTACTCAATGGCAGACGATCCTAATCCTCAAGACATAATAATTTCAAAACTGCTGCCTTTCCCTAATAAAAGTAAAATTATTAATGCAGTGAATTTTGATAATCCGAAGGTTAGAAATTTTGCTCTGATGGCCACGACCAAACATTTTACAAACGTTAAGGGCTTCAGGCAGTATCGTCGTATTATTCAATGTTTTGCGGTCTTTACTGAGGTTCGCAACCGTTGGAATTATGTAAATGACCCTAAAGGAAAAGAATATATAGCCTATGCCAGCGAATCCCTGCAGCATTTCTCGGGGGATTGTGATGATCATGCCATTTTAATGTCGGCATTAGTCAGAGCTGTTGGTGGAACGCCGCGCATTATCCATACAGGAGGTCATTTGTATCCAGAAATGCTGATTGGTAAAAAAGCCGATCTTGAAAGCATCAATTACCTTATCAAAGAAGTTCTTTTCAAAGAAGAAAGCCGCGGTAAAGAGGTACATTATCACATTGATGAACGTGGTCAAATTTGGCTAAACCTAGACTATACCGCAAAATATCCGGGAGGGCCTTTCATGAGCGAAGAAATTCTGGGAGCCTTAACTTTTAATTAAGTAACCATTTTTACATATTTACTTCGACCATAGAAATAACCAATGAAAAAACTGTCTCGACCTTTTGGGACAACCTTTTCTTTTTTACCATATAATTTCCGATTTCCCCTTTTCCTTCAAAAATGCATTTGCTTTGCTAAAGTGTTTATTTCCAAACCATTTTCCCTGATTAGCACTTAATGGAGATGGGTGTCCGCTTTCCAAAACGAAATGCTTGTTCCGATCAATTTTCAATCCTTTTTTATGAGCAAATCCGCCCCAAAGCAAAAAAACCACATTTTCTTTTTCATCTGAAATCTTCTGAATCACAGCATCGGTAAAAAGATTCCATTTTAAATGCTTATGACTGTTAGCCAAGTCTTTTCGAACCGACAATCCTGCATTTAAAAGCAAGACTCCCTGATCCGCCCAGCGCTCTAAATTTCCTGAAGTTGGAAAAAAAACACTATCAAAATCGTCGTTGATTTCCCTGAAAATATTACGGAGTGACGGAGGAATCAGCACACCATCATTAACTGAAAAGCACAAACCGTTTGCTTCACCATCTCCATGATAAGGATCCTGACCGATGATAACCACCTTTAAATCATCAAATCTGCAATGTTTAAAGGCGTTAAAAATCAATTCCTTTGGAGGAAAACATGTATGATTTTCGTATTCTTCCGTTACCGACGACATTAAGCCGTCAAAATAATTCTTTTGAGACTCGGTATCGAAAAAATCCTGCCAGGAAGAATGAATTGGCCCAACAAACATTTGCTAATTTTTTACAAATATAATCACTTTCTAACTCCACTACTTTGTAACTTTGATGCTTTGACACAATAACATGATTTCAATTAATACCAAAACTTTACAAGATTTAGAATTCAATACGGTTTTAGAAACCATTTCCGCACTTTGCAACACGGAAATCGGTAAACAAAAAGCCCTGGAAATAACACCTTTTAATGAAAGAGGAACATTGATGGATGCTTTACTGCAAACTTCAGAATATGTTTCTTCGTACACGAATAACAATGCAATTCCGAACCATTATTTCGATGAAATAACAAACGAGATAAAATTCCTTGCTATTGAAGACAGTTTCCTCGAAGTGGGAAGCTTCAGAAAGATCGCAACTGTTTCGGAAACCGCTAATAACTTATTGGTTTTCCTTAAAAAATTTGAAGATTATTATCCCAAATTGAATCAGCGCGCTTCTGAAGTTGAATTAACAAAATTCATCATTCAAAAAATTGATGAAGTCGTTGATAAATATGGTGAAATAAAAGACAATGCTTCACCTCTATTGGTTGAAATTCGAAAAAACATGAATCTTGTCCGTGGAAAAATAAACCATAGCTTCATTGCAGCTTTATCAAGCTATAACAGCTTAGGTTATTTGGACGATATTCGGGAAACCATTGTAGATAACCGAAGAGTTTTGGCTGTCTTAGCCATGTACCGTCGAAAAGTAAAAGGAACAATTCTGGGGAATTCAAAAACCGGAAGCATTACTTACATCGAACCTGAAGCTACCCTGCGCTATTCAAGAGAACTGAATAATCTTCAATATGAGGAAAAGGAAGAAATTGTCCGAATCCTAAAAAATCTAACCAATGCCATACGCCCCTTCCTGGAACTTTTAAAGCAGTATCAGGAATTTTTAAGCGACATTGATGTCGTTTCGGGTAAAGCACGATATGCTAATAAAATAAACGGTTTATTACCGACGATTATTGAAGAAAAAAGATTGTTTTTCAGGGATGCGTACCACCCTATTTTGTTATTAAACAACAATCAAAAAAATGTTCCTACCCATCCGCAAACCATCGAACTTAAAAATGACAGCAGGATAATTGTGATATCGGGTCCGAATGCGGGTGGAAAAAGTATTACCTTAAAAACTATAGGTTTACTGCAATTGATGCTACAAAGCGGTATGCTGATTCCCGTTCATGAACGCAGTGAAACTTTTCTTTTCGATAGGATTCTGACAGATATAGGCGATAACCAATCCATTGAAAATCATCTCAGTACCTACAGTTACCGATTAAAAAACATGAACTACTTTTTGAAAAAATGCAATTCAAAAACGTTGTTCTTAATCGATGAGTTCGGTACAGGATCCGACCCGGAATTAGGAGGTGCTTTGGCAGAAGTTTTCCTTGAAGAATTTTACCACCGGGAAGCTTTCGGAATCATTACAACGCATTACACCAATCTGAAAATATTGGCGAACGAATTGCCTTTTGCCATCAATGCCAACATGCTTTTTGATGAAAAATCATTAGAGCCGATGTACAAACTTAATCTTGGACAAGCCGGAAGTTCCTTCACCTTTGAAGTAGCGCAAAAAAACGGGATCCCGTTTGGTTTAATCAATCGGGCTAAAAAGAAAATTGAAGGCGATAAGGTACGATTTGACAAAACCATTGCGAACCTCCAGAAAGAACGCTCTAAACTTGAAAAAACGTCTCAGAATCTAAAAGAAGAAGAAATCCGGGCACGTGAAGAAAGTAAAAAGATGGAGAATATCAATACAAAAATTCAACAAAAACTGGAAAGTTATCAGGAGATGTTTGATGCGAATCAGCGTTTGATTTACATTGGACAGAAAATGGATGATATTTCTGAAAAATACTTCAACAATAAAAACAAGAAAGAACTGATTGGTGAATTTTTAAAGATGGTGGAAATTGAGAATTCCAAACGTAAAAAAGTAACCGCCAAGGAGAAAAAAGAAAAAGAAGTTGTTGCAAAAAAAATTGTTGAGGAAGTAAAAGAAAAGGTAGAAGAAATCCGTAAGGAAAAGAAAGAGAAAAAAATAAAAGCTCAAAAAGAAGAAACAAACAAACCAAAAATCCCTTTGAAAGTTGGCGACCGCGTACGAATGATTGACGGAAAAGCCGTAGGTACCATCGATGCTATTGAAAAAAATAAAGCAACGGTAAACTATGGCATTTTTACTTCGAAAGTAGATTTAGACAGTTTGGAGCTGGTGGAAAGAAAGAAATAATATGGAATTACCTACGAATAAAAAAATCATACTATTTGACGGAGTTTGCAACCTATGTGATGCTACGGTTCAAAAGGTTATCAAACACGATAAGAATGATACTTTCAGATTTGTATCATTACAATCTGATTTAGGAAAAGAAATCGTTCGCTATATTGGAATAGATATAACAAAGACTGACAGCATAATCCTGTATGAGCCCGGTCATGCTTACCATATTAAAGCAGAAGCAGCCTTCGAAATCGCTAAGTCTATAGGAGGAATCTATTCACTTTTGGGATTATTTGCTATTTTCCCAAACTGGCTTACGAACATTGGATATGATTTTGTTGCCAGAAACAGATATAAGTGGTTTGGAAAAAAAGAAAGTTGCATGATTCCTACGCCCGAAATAAAATCGAAATTTTTAGAATAAAAAAAGCCCTGAAATTCAGGGCTTTTGTTTTTATACTCAGAACAAATTAGTTCTTAATGATTTTCTGAGTTGCAGTACCTTCATTAGTATCAATGCTCATGAAATAAATTCCTGAATTCAAATCTGAAACATTAATCTGAGTTTCAGTAACTCCATTAAAATCTAATGTTTTAACTGTTCTACCGTTAATATCAGTAATAGCTACTTTGTTAATTTGAAGATTTTCTCCGTTTGAGATTTTTACGATATCATTTACAGGATTTGGATAAACTGTAAATTTAGAAGATTCTACTGAAGAGAATGCTTCTGTACCTAATAATGTATCAGTAGCTGATGCTCTAACTACAAAATTATCCATTGTCACTGTTGCTGCAACAGTATTTGGAGCTAATCCTGGTTGTGGACCTACTCCTGCTGCACTTTCAAAATCAGCTTCTGCCGGTGCTATACCTATCGCACTACCAGTTAAACCTGCGCCTGCCGCCGGAAGCCCAGGTCCTTTAATTTTTACAGCACCTGTTGTCATATTGAAAGAAACCCCTACTCTGCTGAATTGATTTGCAGGCAACTGAATTCCAGGAGCAGCTGCTAAACTATAAGTATAATTGTTAGCAGGTGTACCTACTGGAGCACCTGGAGGTACGGAATATGCCATTAAATACAATTCACCTGTACCAGCATCCACTTTAACTCCAACTAAAATTTTTGAATAAGCTGCATCATATACATTGATACCAAAATCATTACGACTTGTTCCTCTTGCGCCAGGATTAATGTCAACTTCAAGTTCAAGAATATTATTTCCAGAAGTTCTGGCAGTCCAAGCCGCTGGTAAACCATTTTTCCACATTAATCGTCCACCTTGATCACCGTTTGGTCCTTGGAAAGAAAACACATTAAGGTTAGATCCACCTGCAGCTACTATTTGGAAGTTTGCGTTCCCTGAGTTAGTAGTAGTCGTAGTACCTGAACCATTAGAAGAAACTGTATAATATCCTCCCTGACCAGCAGTTGTTCCGGTAAAATCAGTACCAATGTTACCTACCGTTAAAGAATTAAAATTATCTGATTGTAAAACCTGTGCTTCTGCTGGGACATACAACCCAAACAAAACACTAAATAGAAGTAATTTTCTTTTCATTGTTTATTTTTTTAAAAATTTGTACTAAAATATCTTGATTATTTGAAATAAAAAAAAGGCTTTTTGTGATATTTTTTTAATCACATCACTTTCAGGTAAACAAAATTTATTTTTTTAAGAAATAAATTGAATATATGAAAATCTTGAAATGATTCAAGTTTTTTTTTAAAAAGGTTACGTCCTAAAACTAAATCTTGATAATTCTTTTTGTAGCAATTCCTTGGTTTGTATTTATGCTCATAAAATATACCCCGGCATTTAAATCAGAGATATCAACTTTCGTTTTTGATACTCCATCAATGCTTAAAATCTTAACTGTTCTTCCTTTAATATCTGTAACAACTACTTTATTAATCTTAATATTTTCGTTATTGGAGATAGTTACAATATTGTTGGAAGGATTCGGATAAACTGAAAATTCAAAAGAAGCGAAATCAGTTGTTGACATCGTGGTTCCCGTAACTCTAAAATCGTCAACCATGAACATTAATTGATCTGAGGAAAGACAATGAATACCAATCCTGATTGTTTGTCCATTATAAGCGTTTAATGAGTATATCTGCTCTGTCCATGTCAAATAACTTGTTGCCTGAAGAGGTGTACTCCCTGAGATAATATTAAAATCCGAACCTTGCGTAGGATTACCGCTGCCAATATACACGCCTACTCTATAAAGCTCAGGAATATAACAATCTGACAATGCTTTATACCAAAAACTTAATTGTGTTCCTGACATTCCTGTTAAATTAATAGGACGACTAATTAACCAGTCATTATTAGCGGTAGCTGTCTGACCGTTTGTATTTGGAGCTCCCGCCCAACAGGCAGCATATTTAGCTCCGGTTCTTGGATTAAAATTTAATTTGTCTATCTGGTTACAATCATCTATGGTTGTCTGGTTGGAAACCATGGCTGTGATCGGATTAAAAATCTGATAAGCCTGAGGAGCCCCATTATTTGGCCATGCAGGAGTGTCTGTCCCCGCCGTATTAGTTTCTAACAGGTCTAGATCAAGAGTTCGCCACTCACCAAATCCCGTGATCAAAAAATCATTATACGAGTCAAAACTATCTTGAAAAATCGTGGTTTGGGAAAAACCCTGCGCTGAAACAAATAACGAAGTAAATAGTAAAATTCTTTTCATAAATCTAAAGATTTAATATTTATCTTATAAATTTAGAAAAGAATAATACAATTCCGTAAGTTATTTAAGATTTATCGACAAGAGGTAAAAATCTGCTATAACCAACGCAGCCATAGCTTCAACTATAGGAACAGCCCGGGGGACTACACAAGGATCATGCCTTCCTTTTCCTTGCTGTTCAATAATATTTCCGCTGCTATCCAAAACATCCTGTTTCTGTATTAATGTAGCAACCGGTTTAAAAGCTACACGGAAATATATGTCCATACCATTTGAAATTCCGCCCTGTATACCACCTGACAAATTAGTTATAGTTGTTCCGTCAGGATTATACAAATCATTATGTTCGCTGCCTTTCATTTTAGCGCCGCAAAATCCACTACCGTATTCAAATCCTTTGACTGCATTGATGGACAGCATAGCCT
Organism: Flavobacterium enshiense; assembly: GCF_022836875.1. Classification (NCBI taxonomy): domain Bacteria; kingdom Pseudomonadati; phylum Bacteroidota; class Flavobacteriia; order Flavobacteriales; family Flavobacteriaceae; genus Flavobacterium; species Flavobacterium enshiense. Next base: position 2,274,476 of record NZ_CP090376.1, on the reverse strand, counting down.
TACCCAATTCGGCATGAAGTTTATCAAAAACCGGCTCACCCAATCCTATAGGCACATTCTGTATTACACAAGTAACGGTTCCGCCTACTGTATCTCCTTGCTTTTTTATCTGCTTAATATAATCTTCCATTTTAGCAGCCGTTGCCTGATCAGGACAACGTACAGGATTACTTTCAATTAGTGAAAAATCCAATTCCTGATAAGGTTTGTCAACAAATATTTCTCCTACCGAAGAAACAAAGGCGTTGATTTTAATATCAGGTATAATCTGCTTGGCAATGGCTCCAGCCACCACTCTGCTCGCAGTTTCCCTGGCAGAACTTCTACCACCGCCGCGATAATCTCTTATCCCGTATTTTTTTTCATAAACATAATCAGCATGGCTGGGACGGTAAGTATCTTTTATATGGGAATAATCATCCGATTTCTGATTGGTGTTCGGAATTACAAAACCGATTGGAGTCCCGGTTGTTTTGCCTTCAAAAATTCCGGAAAGAAACTGAACTTCATCGGCTTCCTTTCGTTGGGTAACTATTGCGGACTGACCTGGTTTTCTGCGTTCCATTTCTTTTTGAATGGCTTCAAAATCCAATTCAATTCCGGAAGGACACCCGTCAATTATTCCTCCAAGTGCTTCACCGTGTGACTCTCCAAAAGTCATTAGTTTTAAAATATTCCCAAAAGTATTTCCTGCCATTGTTTGATGCTATTTAAACAAAAATAAGCTTTTTCATGATTTTATTTAAAAAAAACCTCTTTTTTTCTTTCAGGATTAAGCATTCCTCAATTTCAAATATCATCCTGTTCACGAACGATATCTCAGAAAAAAATTTTACTTTTAAGAAAATATTCAGAACCAAATTACCCTCTCAAATATTTTAACAGAAAGTTAAATATTATTTCATTTTTGCTATATTGCACAGCTAATCAACAACCAAAAAAATGAAAAACAGAATCTTACTTTTGACAGCCGTATTTAGCGGTCTTCTTTTATCTTGTTCTTCTGACGATTCCAATACCGGAAATAATGGAAATAACGGAGGAGACGACAATCCAGATACTCCAAGTTTCTCAATTCCTCTAACGACAAGCAAATTTTGGACTTATGACATTGTTCAAGAAGGCATACCCGACACCAGAGACTCATTGTATATTTCCAACGATATAATAATTGAAGGCAATACTTATAAACAGTTTAAAACCAGAGACGATATGGCAACCGGATTTTATTCTTCATCACTTAAAAATAACGGTGTCAGAGAACTAAATAATAAGTTGCTATTATCCGGAGATTTATCACTGGCTGGTGAAGGACAAGGATTACCAATAGAATTAGATTTATCCCTTTTGGATTTTGTTATCTTTAAGAAAGATGCAACTTTAAACGAAATATTGTCAGCCAAATCCGGTTCATTTCAGCAAGATTTTAATGGATATCCTCTAACTATCACTTATTCTTTAAAGTCCAAAGGTGGTGAGAGTTTATCTTCATTCACATCTCCAAATGAAGATCATGATGTCTATACCAATGTAAAAACTTCTAAAATTGTTTTGAATGTCAGTATCAAGACAGAAATTGGAGGCTACCCCATTATGGTACTACAACCACAGGATGTTGTAACTTCTGTTCAGTACTTGTCTGATGGTATTGGGGTCGTATACACAAACACGGTTACAACCTATACTTTAACACAAGCTGCCGCAACAATGTTAAACAACGTTCCGCGAACAAATACACAAACTCAAGAAGAATTTTTAGATACTCACAATTAATCTTTATAAATAGCGTTAGTGAGATAAATAAAAATGTAAAACCCCAAATCTATTAATGATTTAAATAAGTTTACATTTGTTACAAACAAAGTTTTATTTATGAGAAAATTAATTTTATCCGCCTTTATGGTTATGGGCCTGACGTTTAGTGCAGAGGCTCAAAATTTAAAAAATGCAATTGGTCTGCGCTTAGGTAACAACGATGGATTTGGTGCCGAAATTTCCTATCAAAGATGGGTATCAAAGAAAAATCGTCTTGAATTTGATTTTGGATGGAGAGATTCAGATGACTATGACGCCGTAAAACTTACCGGTATTTATCAGTGGGTATGGAATATTGAAAATGGCTTTAAATGGTATGCGGGTCCAGGACTAGGTATAGGCAGTTATAGTGTTGATCATGATCATCACCATGACAAACACCACCACGATCATGACGATTCTGGTATGTTTTTGATTGCTACCGGTGATATCGGTATTGAGTATAACTTTGATTTCCCGTTACAGCTTTCATTTGATTTCCGTCCGGAGATTTATGTAAGCGATGAATATGGTGATGTAAGAGATGACCATTTTGGAGGTGATTTCGGTTTGAGCGCGAGATACCGATTCTAAATAGAAATAAAAAAGTCCCCAAAATTGGGGACTTTTTTATTTAAACTTTTTCACAGCACGTTCATATAAATCCTCATACATAGGCATAATGTTCAAAATGTCAAAATCTTTTGCCAGCTCATAAGCGTTTCTTTTAAATTTGAGCAATACATCCTCATTAGCCAATATCGATATAGCATTTTTCGCCATAGATTCAACATCTCCGACATTGCTCAGATAACCTGAAAAACCTTGTTTATTCACTTCAGGCAAACCACCTGAATTACTTGAAATAACAGGAACCCCGGAAGCCATAGCCTCCAAGGCCGCCAATCCAAAACTTTCAGTTTCTGATGGCAATAAGAAAAGATCTGTAAAATTTAAGATTTTATCTATTTCATTACTGTTTCCGAAGAAAATCACTTTATCAGCAATATTTAAATCCTCACACATTTTCTCTGCCTCTTCTCGTTCCGGACCTTCCCCTACCATCATCAGTTTAGAGGGAACTTGTTTTTGGATTTCATAAAACACCTTCACGACGTCCGGAATTCGCTTAACTTTTCTGAAATTCGATATGTGTGTGATGATTTTCTGATCCGGATTTGCCATTACCGTACGTTCACAATCAGAAGTAACGTCAATCGGTTCTTTCCCTATTTCGATGAAATTCGGAATAACTTCAATTTCACTTTTAACATCGAATAACCTATATGTTTCATCTTTCAAACTTTGTGAAACTGAAGTGACATAATCCGATTTATTAATACTAAAAGTTACGGCCGGTTTATAAAACGGGTGATTCCCCACCAAAGTGATATCTGTTCCGTGCAAAGTGGTAATCATTGGAATTCTAATCCCTTCGCTTTTTAACATCTGTTTGGCCATATAGCCCGCATAAGCATGTGGAATAGCATAATGCACGTGCAAAACCTCGATTTCATGCAATTTTACCATATCGACTAATTTACTGGACAATGCCAATTCATAAGGTTGATAATGGAATAAAGGATATTCGGGGACGTTCACTTCATGATAGTGAATATTCGGATTTAAAAGCGCCAAACGGACTGGCTGACTGTAAGTTATAAAATGAACTTCGTGACCACGGCGGGCAAGCTCTAAGCCTAATTCAGTAGCCACAACCCCACTGCCTCCAAAGGTCGGGTAACATACGATTGCAATCTTCATTTTTTTGTTTTAAGTGGTTACTAAATTAAACTAAAAAAGGAAGGCATTCCCTTACTTTTAGATAATATTAACTTTGTCTTGATTGCCCGTTTAAAACAGACTCATATTGTGAAATCCAATCGGCAACAGTTACTTTCTTGAACAATTCGGCCAATAATTCATATGGTATCTGATCTAACTTTTTAAATCGGATACATGATTTTCCCATATCCAACCTTGTTTTAACGTGATTTGGATATTCCGAAGTAAACCAATTTAACAATTTCTCATCAAGATATATTCCCATATGGTAAACCGCAATAAAATTCTTTTGCGAAGCAACACTTAAAAAAGGAAGTGGTGTTTTGGGATCACAATGATACCCGTTTGGATAGATTGAATGTGGTACAACATAGCCGATCATACCATAACTAATCGTTTCCTGAAAACCTTCAGGTAAATTTTTTAAAATTACAGAGCGAAGTTTTTCAATTGCCGTTTTTCGGTCGTCCGACAGCAAATCGATATATTCCTGAGGCGTTTTTGCTGTAGATTGCATGAAATTGATTTTTAACTAAGTTAAAAAAATTATTTCAAAATCGATTCATAAATAACTTTCTGAATGTCTTCCCTGATATTTCCTTTTGACAATTTATTTTCGGCAGCACTTGGAAATGTTCTGTTAGATAAGAAAATATAAACTAAATCTTCTTGAGGATCCGCCCATGCAATTGTCCCGGTAAATCCGGTATGTCCAAAACTTGTCATAGAAGTACATCCGCAAGTAGGTCCTGCCCCGCTCAATTGTGGTTTATCAAACCCAAGTCCGCGACGATTTCCGGTGCTACAATAAACACAGGTATTGAAAACGTCAAAAGTTTTATCCGAAAAATATTCCTTATCCCCATAACGTCCTCTTTGCAAATACATTTGCATCATTTTAGCCACATCCATTGAATTAGAGAACAACCCTGCGTGCCCTGCCACTCCTCCTTGCATAGCTGCTGCCATATCATGAACATAACCTTGCACTTTTGTGTATCTGAAGTAGTTATCCATTTCTGTCGGCGGAATCAAACTTATATCCATCTTCCTTAGAGGATTATAGGTCATCGTACTCATTCCCATAGAATTATAAAAATTATTCTGACTTAAATAATCCAATGACTGATGGGTCGTTTTTTCAAGATATTCCTTCAGGATGATAAACGTAAAATCGCTGTATTTGTATTCTTTTTTAGGCAATAATTTACTTTCTGCGATACGTTTCATGATAGTATCATTATAAGTTCTTCTCAAAAACAAATTTTCAGAAACCTGCAATGGAAATTCGGCTGAATATGTTTTTCTGTAATATTGCTTAGACGGATGTTTTGTACTATCAAGTGTTGACTGATAAAAAGGAATCCAGGCCTGTAACCCAGCCTGATGTGCCAATAATTCCTTCAAATGAATATTTTTTTTATCTGTTTTTTCGAATATCGGAAGCATATCGCCTAATTTCGTTTCCATCGTAATCTTATGCCTATCATAAAGCTGCATCAGATTTGGTAACGTGGAAAGAATTTTTGTTAATGATGCTACATCATAAACATCCTGATTCGTTACTTTGACATTCTTTGTATAATCCTGATAACCGAACGATTTCTGATATATCACTTTTCCCCTTCTGGCCACTAAAATTTGCATTCCAGGCGTCATTTTTCCATCAATGGCTTTTTTAGCCAAAATATCAATTTTGGAAAGTATTTTAGGATTCATCCCAACACGCTGTGGAGTGGAAAATGACAGTATATTACTGTTTTTAGTTGTCTTCAGTCCATCACCTACCTTAAAGAAATCGTTGATAGAAACCGGGATTTTACCTTTTGCTTCAGCAGCTCCAAAAATGATTTCTCCGGCAACCGTTTGAGCTATATCATTATTTTGATACGCTAAAACCACGTTTTTTATATTTCCGAAATAGTAAATAGGCAGCAATGTATAAGGTTTAGCAAAAACAGCTAAAGTAACATTATTATGTCTTGATATGGAATCTAGGATAGCCAGTTCATTAGTCTCGAAACTATGCTTTTTCCAGGCGCCGTCAGCTTTATGGAAACCAACGATTACTTTTGAATATCCCTTTAATTCCTTTAAAAGCAGATGAATACTGTCCAGATAGACTTCGGTAACGGGCGCATACGTTTTTAACGAATTCAAAAATGCCTGATTCTTGTCATCCCCAAGCTTAACATAAGCTATTTTTTCATTTTCAACTTTTTTGATAGGAAAATGATTTTCTTCCTTTTTTAAAACCGTTACGGCATTTTCATAAAGCTCATAATTCAAATCCTCGTATTCAGGAGCATTCAAATCTTCATATAAATTATTTAAATCGATTGGCTTGTAATTCCCTAATCCAGCTCTGAATTTATATTTCAAAATCTTTTTAACCGACTGTTCCAAGCGCTCATCAGTGATTAATGAATCGCAATAATATGCATGACAAAATTTTTCCACAGCAACCGGAACATTTTCAGCAAAAAGCAGAATATCATTTCCCGCTAAAAAAGCTTCAAGATCGATATCTCCCGGCTGTTTGAAGTTACTTGCACCTTTCATGTTAAGGGCATCCGTAAAGATCAAGCCGTTAAAACCCAACTCCTTCTGTAATAAATCAGTAACTACATTATGGGAAATAGAAGTTGGATACCCATCTCTTGATTCTAGGCTTGGTACATTCAAGTGAGCAACCATTACACTCGACAATCCTTCTTTAAAAAGCTTTTTGTATGGATAAAATTCCACCTCATTCAGGCGTTCTCTAGAAAAATTAACAGAAGGCAACGTGTGATGCGAATCGGTTGCAGTATCTCCATGTCCTGGAAAATGTTTTCCAGTTGCATAAACACCTTCACTCTGAATCCCTTTCATCAAAGCCAATGCCCTATTGGTAACATTTTCTTTGTTTTCTCCGAAAGAACGATTCCCGATGATTGGATTGCTCGGATTGGTATTGATATCCAAAACCGGAGCAAAATTGAATTGAAGGCCAAGTCGTTTCGTTTGTTTGGCCATTTGCTTACCCATTTTTTCAATGAGTTTCATATCCTGAACCGCACCTAAAGTCATATTCCAAGGATAACGGTAGGTTGAATCCAAGCGCATGCTTAATCCCCATTCCGCATCAATACCTACAAAAAGTGGTATTTTGGATTTTGACTGATATTTGTTCGTCAATTTTGCCTGACGGATTGGTCCGCCCTGAAAAAAAATAAGACCTCCGATTTTATAATCTTCTATAAGTTTTTCGATCGACTTAACATGCTCGCCGTCTTTATTGGAGTAAGCAGCGACCATGAAAAGCTGTCCTACTTTTTCTTCAAAAGTAAGATTATTGTAGATGCTGTCTACCCAAACTTTTTCCTTGGCCAACGTATGTCCGTTAAAATAAATTTCGTCCTGGGAAAAGGCAAACTGGCTTATAAAAACTATTATAAAAAGGAAATATCTCATTTAAAAAACACTTGGAAATTATAAATCGTTGGAAATCTTTTTAAAAAAATCGGTTGTGCCAACTTTCTTTCGCAGGAACTTCCCAATAATCCTGCCATTCTCCGATGGTGTTCACTAAATTATTGAAAACGATGGTGTTTTCGGAAACCGCCTTTTCCTTGGCCATTTTTTTGAAATCGATTAACGGCTTGTAAGCGATGTGATCTCCTAACTTGAAAGTAACATTCATTTTGTCCAATAAATCGACATCATATTTCTTTTCTAGACTTTGAATAAAACTGACAGAAGCATCAATGGAGCATCCTGTTGCCGCCTGAATTGACTGATCAATAGCCAAGACAATGAAACGGCCGTATTTCGTTATGAAAGAAGCATGAAGTCCGGAACCGTGAGCTGTCCATTCTTCAATGAAAATTTTTAAGGAAGATTCTATTTCAGCCAATTCTTCTTCAGAAAATTTTCTGTTCGACTGATAAATCCAAATTTTTGATTCTTCGGGAAGTGTATTGAAATCTACATACATAATTTTAAAGTAAACTACAAAAATAACCTTTTAGAATTAGAATGCAGAAAACTTAAATTAATTTTAATAAAAAAACCATTGCAGTATGAGATGCAATGGTTTTTCGCCACAATAATAACTAACCCCTTTTTTAAAAAATATAACTAACCTCTTTTTAAAAATCTCTTATTTTGAATTTATTAATCTCAGAGACCAACAACAATCCATTTCAATGCCCTTCCATCATACGAATTCCACAGTTTTGATTCCGACAATTGATGTTGATGAGACAAAAAACATAAAATTGCTTGGTAAAGTTGACGACAACTTTTAACCCTTTCGATTATATAACTAAGTTAGTTTTTGAAATCATAACTGATAAATTAATCCGATTAAATGTCATAAAACCTGATAAAAAACTTTTGAATCGACAAAAAACAAAAATATATCGACAAAAAAATAAATAAAAAAAAGCCACAAAATGCTTTGTGACTTTCTATCATTTTAAAAAAGGTAAATCTTACAAATCTTGAGCGTTAGCAATTAATTCGGCAACGTCCATTACTTTAATTGAGCCTTCTTTTTCTTTAAACTTGATTCCGTCGGTTAACATCGTATTACAGAACGGACAACCTGCGGCAATAATATCTGGTTGGGTTTCCAATGCATCTTCTGTACGCTCTACATTTATATCCTTATCCCCTTTTTCAGGCTCTTTGAACATTTGAGCACCTCCTGCCCCGCAACATAAACCGTTTTTCTTCGAGCGTTTCATTTCTACCAATTCGGCATCCAATTTCTGAATTAAATCACGTGGCGCTTCATAAACATTATTGGCACGCCCCAAATAACAAGGATCGTGGAATGTGATTCTTTTTCCTTTAAACTTACCGCCTTCAATCGTCAGACGACCTTCGTCTAATAACGATTTTAAAAACTCAGTATGGTGAACCACTTCATATTTCCCTCCCAATTCCGGGTATTCATTTTTAATGGTATTAAAGCAATGCGGACAAGCCGTAACGATTTTTTTTATCTCGTAAGCATTCATCACCTCGATATTGGTCATCGCCTGCATCTGAAACAAAAACTCGTTTCCGGCGCGTTTTGCAGGATCTCCTGTACAACTTTCTTCGGTCCCCAAAACCGCAAACGACACATTCGCCTGGTTTAAGAGTTTCACAAATGCTTTCGTGATTTTTTTTGCTCTATCATCAAAACTACCCGAACAGCCAACCCAAAATAACACATCCGGTTGTTTACCCTGTGCCATCATTTCGGCCATTGTAGGTACTACTAAATTTGCTGACATATCTTTTATATTAATTGCAACGCTGCAAAGATGCAATATCGCAAAGTTTTATATTTCTTTCCTTAATTCTGTTTAAACTATTGTTCGTCTTTCCAATTTAAACGATCCATCTGGTTGTATTGCCATGGAGCACCGTTATTTTCTATATTGGTCATCATAGCGTTCAATTCTGTCGGAGCAGCACTCTGTTCCATTACAAGATAACGTCTCATGTCCATAATAATGGAAAGTGGACTGATATTAACCGGACATTCTTCAACACAAGCATTACAAGATGTACAAGCCCATAGTTCTTCCGGAGTAATATAATCGTTCAGTAATGATTTTCCGTCCGGAACAAAAACACCTTTATTACTGTCGATATTTCTGCCGACTTCTTCTAAACGGTCACGGGTATCCATCATAATCTTACGAGGAGATAATTTCTTCCCCGTCTGATTAGCAGGACAAGAAGAAGTACATCTACCACATTCCGTACAAGTGTAAGCATTTAACAACTGAACCCAGTTCAAATCCTGAACATCGCTGGCTCCAAATTTAGTATGCACTGCATCAGCATCCGGAGCTGGTGCTGCAAACGGGTCTGCATTCGGATCCATCATCAGTTTTACTTCGTTAGTTACCGATTCAAGATTATCAAATTGTCCCTGAGGTTTTAAATTGGCGAAATAAGTATTCGGAAACGCCAGTAAGATGTGTAAATGCTTCGAGAAATATAAATAGTTCAAGAAAACTAAAATTCCCGCAATATGAAGCCACCATGTCCCTTTTTCAAGTAAGTGAACCAAACTTTCAGACATTCCGTTAAACATCGGAGCTATATTTTGAGAAATTGGAAATGCTGAAGATCCAATGCTTTCATAACCTGGAGCGCCTAATGTCTGTAAATGCAGATCAGCAGCGTTCATGAACAGGAACAAACACATCAATACAGTTTCAAAATATAAAATATAATTGGCATCATTTCTTGGCCATCCATTTAAATCGCCGTGAACAAAACGCTTCAGTCTCACAACATTACGCCTCATCCAAAAAGTAACAACGGCAACAATTACGAGTAGTGCCAGTACTTCGAATGAAGCTATTAAAAAGCTGTAAAACCCACCCATAAATGAAAATACGCGGTGCGTACCGAAAAGACCATCGATAACGATTTCAAGAACTTCAATATTGATAATGATAAATCCTAAGTAGACTAAAATGTGAAGAAATCCAGCAACAGGTCTTCTAACCATTTTCGACTGCCCTAAAGCAATCATTGCCATATTTTTCCAACGCTCTGAAGGATTATCAGTGCGGTTTACATCTTGACCTAACTTAATATTACGGATAAGCTTCTTTACATTCCCTGCAAAATATCCACCTCCTAAAACAAGAAGTACTGCAAACAATATATTGTCTAAATAACTCATAGGCTTAGTTTATATAGTTCTATTTTTTAGGTTGTTCTTCTTTTGGCGCCACATATGGTTTCTCTTTCTTACCGAACATCGAAACATTTACGTAACGTGTTGGGTGCAGACGTACATCCTGTAACAATAATTCCAACTCTTTAGAAGCTTTTGTCAGGTTGTTGTACATGGCTTCGTCTTTCATGAGTTTACCCATTGTTCCTTTACCGGATTCCATATCGGCAACCATTTTATTGACATTAGCCAATGTTTTTTCAAGATTTTCAACTGTTTCACCCAATTTAGCTTTTTCCAGGTCTTCTGAAATTTTAGCAAAATTGCTCGTTGTCTTATCTAAATTGGTTACCGCAGTTCCAAGTTTATCCTTGTTATCAGCTAACATTTTATCCAGGTTTCCTGAAACGGAGTTGAAATTAGCCATCGTTTCATTTAATTGGGCAACCGTTTGTTTAAGATTTGTTTTTGTTCTTGCATCGAGAATTTCATTAATGTTAATCATCAATTTATCAGCGTTTTCAAGAACATTATTCAATTTTTCCTGAATCGGAGCCAAATTTTTCTCTAAAGAAGCGGTCAAACCTAATATTACTTCAGGTTTCAGATAGTCCCCTGATTTTGCATAATTAGTGTCCTGAAAATTAGGATTGATGGCTATTTGTTTACCACCGATAAACCCAGGCTCATAAATACTTGCTGTGCTTGATTTCGAAATTGGAAGATCATTGTCCATTTGGATTTCCACCAACAATTTCCCAGTTTTATCCTGAATTGTTATTGCACTCACTTTTCCAACCGTAAGACCATTGATAGTAACAGCGGCCGCAGGAACTAATCCTTCAACATTATCATATACAACGTAAAATTTTCTGGATGTGTCAAATAAGTTCTTCCCTTTTAAAAAACTGTATCCCCAAAAGAATAACAATATGGAACCAATGACTAAAATTGCGGTTTTTACTTCTCTAGAAATTTTCAAAATCAATTATTTTTTTAACAAAATTAAAACAAAATAGTTTAGAATGGTTTTATATTAACGCAAAGCTTCATTTAATGTAACTTTCTGGCCATTCTTATATGCTACGATAAAAGCCGAACCGTATCCTTTTGCCTTGGCTTCCTCCAATAATTTTTTTGATTCGTTGTAATCATTTGTATTCCCATAGAAGTATTTGACGATTGTACCGTCATCTTCCATCGAAATGGTATTCAATCCTTTAAAATTACTTGGCACCAATTCCATTTTTTTTGTACTGGCCGAAATCTGAATCTTAAAAACAGTACCATTTACAGTTGTCGGTTTTACTTCCTTAACTTTAGGCGTATCTATTTTTTGTTTAGGTAAATCCATTTTCTGAATATCCTTTTCCGGAACATTTGGTCTCTCAACCGGAACAAATTCTTCCGTACCCGCAGCAAAATATTCTTTTCTATAATCCAAAATCGCTTTTGCAATGGCTTGGGCAATTTGTTCCTGACCTTCATCGGAACTTAAAAATGCTCCCTCTTCTTTATTGGAAACAAACCCCATTTCTATCAGTACGCGGGGCATGTATATTTTTCGTAAAACAAGGAATCCTGCCTGTTTTACACCTCTGCTTTTTCTGCTTAGCCCTTCTTCGAAACCTTCCTGGATACCAGCCGCAAGCTCAATACTCTGATCAAGATATTCTTCTTGAACTACCGTCATTCCAATTACCGACTCAGGCGAGTTGGGGTCATAGCCATCATATTTGATTTTATAATCCTTCTCCATGGTCACTACCTCATTCTCTTTTCTTGCCACTTCTAAATTGGCTGCGTTTCTCGTTACCCCCATTACATAGGTTTCGGTTCCACTCGCCGCTAAGTTTTTATTGGCATTACAGTGGATGGAAACAAAAATATCGGCTTTCGACTTATTGGCAATGTCTGCACGCTCATCCAAAGGGATAAACACATCAGTTTTTCGAGTATAAATTACTTGTGTACCGACATCACCTTCAAGAATTCTCCCCACTTTCAAAGCAACATTCAGTGCATTGTTTTTTTCCACATAACCGTGATAGGTTGCACCAAAGTCGTTTCCTCCGTGCCCCGCATCAAGAACAACTCTGAATTTCGCATTATCTTGAGCCTGGCCTGTACTTGTTCCCAGTACAAAAGCCAGCATAGTCATTTTAAAAAACGCATTCATTTTCATACTCCTTAATATATTATTTATTTTCATTGTCGGAGACAATAAAAGCCGAATCATAACCTTTCTTTTTAGCCTCAGCTAATAATTTTTCACAATCGGAAATGCTGTCATCACTCCCGTAAAAATACTTGTAATACCCTTTCTCAAATATTCTGGTAACATTTTTAAGTCCTTTAAAATTATAAGGACTTGTTGCCAGTTTTGTTTTACTTGATCCTATCTGAACTTTATATAATTTACCTTTCGTTTCTTTTACAGGTTCAGTGTCATCTGATTTAACATCATCTTTTACAGATGTATTTTGTGACCTGATACCCGATTCAAAACCCGAAAAATATTCTTCCTTATACTGAATGATCGCTTGGGCTATAGCTTTGGCCATTTCATTCTTCCCTTGTTCAGAACCTAAATATTTAGCTTCATTCTTATTAGAGATAAAACCAAGTTCTATCAAAACGCCAGGCATACAAGTGGCATCTAAAACCCACAATGGCTGCTGATGCACACCCTTATTTTTTCTGTTTAACTTATTTTCAAATTTATTCTGAATGGAACTTGCTAAATTAATACTTGATTTTAAAGATTCTTCCTGTAAAATTTTCAGCCCAATCATTGTTTCGGGCTTATTCGGATCAAATCCTTTATAGTTTTTCTTATAATTAGCTTCCTGAAAAATTACGGCATTTTCGGTTTTGGCAATCTCTAAATTTTTCGATTTACGCGAAAGCCCCATTACTAAAGTCAAAGATCCATATGGAGTCGAAGAATTATTTGAATTACAATGAACCGACACAAACAAATCCGCTTTTGCTTTATTCGCTTTATCCGCTCTTTCTCTTAATTCGACAAAAACATCTGTCTTCCTTGAATACAGAACAGAAATATCGTCATTATTGTTTAAAATTTTACCGATGCGCATTACCACATCCAACGCCACATCCTTTTCTCTTAATCCGTTTTTTATTGCTCCGTGATCCTTACCTCCGTGACCTGCATCCAATACAACCTTGAATTTAGATTGCGAGAACAGAAAACCTGGCACAAGCAGGACAAATAAAAATAAATATAGTCTAACTTTATCTGGCATATACGAACTAATAATTCCGAATGATTATAATTTTATTAAATGCTTAATTTTGACGAAAAATATATGTAAGTTTGACCCGTCAAAAATTAAGCCACATTTTTACAAAAATAGTATTAAAAGCGTTGCATACAAACTTATTTCATATCGTTTTATTATCAATTTTCCTAACACTTGGAAATTTTGAAATTCAAGCTCAGGAAAATCGTTCCAAATCAATTCCCATACCTGCTGCAAAACAGAAAGATAGCGTAAATATAGGGCTGAAAGACATCGTCAAACCAGCAGACACTGTCAAGAACGACACCATCAAAAAAAAGAAAAGTTTACTGGAAGGAATTGTCAAACGTAAAGCAAAAAAATACGAAAAAATTGATCAGAAAAAGAAAGAACTGACGCTTTACGATGAAGCCGAATTAATCTATAAAGACATCGAACTCAAAGCCGGAATTATCGTTTTTAACTATGAAAAAGACGAAGTGTATGCCGGTAGAATCAAAGACAGCTTAGGAAATTACATACAAATTCCGGTTTTCAAACAAGGACAGAATGTCATTGAACCCGATTCAATCCGTTTTAACACCAAAACAAAAAAAGCGCTAGTCTGGAACTCTAGAACCCAGCAAGGTGAGTTTAAGGTAAAAGCCGAAGTAAGTAAAAGAGAAAACGATTCGGTTTATTTCATGAGAAATGCCCGATTTACCACTTCAGAAAATATCGAAGACCCTGAATACTATTTTCTAGCACGAAAAATAAAATTCGTTCCTAAGAAAAAAGTAGTTACCGGTTTTACCAATATGGTAATTGCCGATGTCCCTACTCCTATTGCCCTGCCTTTCGCTTATTTTCCCATGAGTGAAAAGGCTGTTTCCGGATTCGTAATCCCAACCTTTGGAGATTCTGCGCAAAAAGGATATTTCTTCCAGAACGGAGGGTATTATTTTGCCCTGAGCGATTATTATGATTTACAGGTTTTAGGGGATTATTATACCAACGGAAGTTATGCGTTCCGATTGGAAAGTGCTTATGCCAAACGATACAACTTTAACGGACGTGTGAACTTTCGATTTGAAAACCAGATAAACAGTGAAAAAGGGTTTCCGGATTATGCCAGATCAAAACAATACAACATTCAATGGTTTCACTCCCAAGATGCTAAAGCAAACCCGAATTCCAGATTTTCGGCTTCCGTCAATTTGGGAAGCAGTCAATATTTCAGACAGTCTTTAAATCAGACAAACATTGGTTCTTCATTGAATAACAACTTGAGTTCTTCCGTTTCTTATCAAAAGACATTTCAAACTGTTCCGATGGTTAATTTTTCTGTGACGGCAAATCATTCTCAAAATACCAATACAGAAGAAATTGACATGACATTGCCGACAGTTCAGGCCAGTGTGGATCGTATTTTCCCATTTGCCCCTAAAAACGGTATCAAGAAAGGTTTCATAAAAAATATCAATTTCCAGTACAATTTCAGAGGAGAAAACAGAATTCACACTACGGATTCCCTTTTCTTTAAACCCGGAATGTTTGATACAGCTAAAAACGGAATTCAGCACACAATTCCAATCAGTACGAATTTTAAAGTTTTCAAATACTTCAGTGTAACTGCGGCTACTAACTACAATGAAGTATGGTACTTTAAAACGATCGAAAAAGAATTCAATCCCAACACCAATACTGTTGAAACTAATCCTGTAAATGGTTTTGACGCTTACCGAACTTATGATTTCAGAACCCAAGTGGGAACTACAATTTATGGAACCTTTAATTTCGGTAATGATAAAAAAATTCAGTCTATCCGACACGTTATGTATCCGTCAATTAGTTATTCTTATTTGCCGAGTTTTAATCAGTACTATGATACATATGCTTTGGACAACACAGGAACCAGATACGCTGAATATACCCGTTTTCAAGAAGGAATCTTTGGAGGACCCTCCAATTCAAAAGCCAATAGAATAGGAATGTCTTTAAACAACAATTTTGAAGCTAAAGTTCGTGACAAAGACGAAACCAAAACAGAACCTAAAAAGGTTATGTTACTCAGCAATTTAACCTTTTCCACCGATTACAATATTGCTGCCGATTCATTGGCTTGGTCACCATTATCGGTAAATGGGGGAACTCAATTTTTTGACAATAAATTAAACCTGAATTTCGGAACTTCACTAGACCCATATGCGGTAGATAATTCAGGCAGACGAATCGATAAATTTAACATTGATAATGGAGGAAGTCTTTTCAGAATGACAACAGCCAACATGACAATTAATTATGCCATTTCCAGTGCCGATGGTAAAACAAAAGGCGATTCTTCCCAACAAACTGTTTTAAATGGAGGACGTACAGATGATTTATTTGGCCGTGGTACTGACCTTAGTGATAACAGACAGAGTCTTTTCAAAAAGGAAGATGAGAAAAACAAAGAGAATGACGACTCTGAATTCTATAAATTAGAAATCCCTTGGAATCTGACCATGGCTTATTCCTTAACCTATTCCAATGTGAATCGCGAAAATGAAATTATTGGAAACTCTCTAATGATGTCCGGAAACATTGATTTAACGCCAAAATGGAAAATGGGATTCTCGTCCGGATATGATTTTGTGCAAAAAGGAGTAACATTCACCCAGTTACGTTTTGAAAGAGACTTATTAAGCTGGAGAATGAGTTTCAACTGGGTACCGATTGCTCCTAATACAAGTTGGGGCTTTTTCATCGGTATCAAATCTTCTGTGTTGAGCGATATCAAGTATGACAAACGCAGTTTACCGGACCGAACTTTACAGTAAACAGAAGTAAAATAAATACATCACATAAGATTTACAGAGCCAGATTCTAAAATTTTATGTGAATCAATATTCATATAAGAAATCAAAGTTTACATAAAACATGAAAAAAATAATTTTTACAGAGAAAGCACCAGCTCCAATCGGTCCATATAACCAGGCAGTTTTAGTTGGAAACACACTTTATACTTCGGGACAGATTGCTATCAATCCAGCCACTGGCGATTTGGTTTTGGATAACATCGAAACAGAAACCAAACAGGTTATGGAGAATATGAAAGCTGTTTTGGAAGCTGCAGAAATGACCTTTGAAAATGTTATCAAGACTTCTATTTTTATCAGTGACATGAACGATTTCGCAAAAATAAACACTGTTTACGGAAGCTATTTTGACGAGAAAACCGCTCCGGCACGTGAAACAGTTCAAGTCGCTTGCCTTCCGAAAAACGTAAATGTAGAAATCTCGATGATTGCAATTAAATAGTTCTGCACTATAGAACAGTTGATATTTGGCTGCTAACCAAATATGGTAAAACACCCTTATGAAAAGATCTATATCAAATCATAAGGGTGTTTTGCTAAAATATCTTTACTGAAGAATGCCTATTATTGCTGAGGAACGGAATGATAATTTATAAGTCCGTCAATAGGTTTACGGAACACATTCCCTAGTTTCAATCCATTTTTAGACAGAACATATTCCAGTTCATTTTTCAAATAATAAGCTATCGAACCAATAAAATGCACCGGAACTTCTCTACAGTTTTCGTATTGTGTAATGTAAAAATCCACAAAATTCTGCATGTCATTCAGAATTATTTTCTGAAGGAATTCATCATCTTTATGCTGAATCAAAAACTTGGCAAAGGTTGCCAGATAAGCATTGGGATTAGGCACTTTGTATAAATTATGCTTGATGGCATCGGCATCCAAATCGTATTCTTTTTCAAAGATTTCAGCCAAAGCTTTCGGCATCTTGTTGAAATAGTATGCACGGATTAAATGACGTCCAAATTGGTTTCCACTACAATCGTCCATCGCAAGATAGCCCAAAGACTGCACTTTCTGATGCAGTTCCGTTCCGTCATAGTAACTGCAGTTGGAGCCAGTTCCTAAAATACAAACGATGGCCTTCTCTCCTCTCGGTGTCGTGGCAAATACCGCTGCGTAGGTATCTTCTTTAACTTCAACATGAGCATTTGGAAAATATTCGTGAAGGATTTCTGTTAAATGATTTTTCATCCGATCAGTTCCGCAACCGGCTCCGTAAAAATAGACCTCTTTTACAATGGAAGCATTTTGCGCAATGTCGAATCGATTATTAATTCTGCTGATTAGTTCTTCTTTCGTTAAAACTTCAGGATTTAAACCCAAAGTACTTGTTGTGAACTGAATATCTCCGTTGTCGTCTAAGGCAATCCAATCGGCTTTTGTGGAGCCGCTATCTACTACTAATTTCATATGTGTTGAGTATAAAAAAATCCCGCTTTAACGGGATTCAGTAAAAATACTATTTTTTTACAAATTTGCAATATAAACTGACAGATCGATCAGCTTTGACGAATAACCATATTCATTATCGTACCAAGCGACAATTTTGAAAAAAGTTGAGTTTAAACCAATTCCGGCCGTAGCGTCTACAATACAAGTACGAGAATCAGATATAAAATCCTGTGAAACTACATCATCTTCGGTAAACCCCATAATTCCATTCATGGAAGTTTCCGAGGCATTCTTAAGCACATTCATGATTTCCTCGTAAGTAGTCGCTTTTTTCAATTTAATGGTCAAGTCGACAACCGAAACATCGGTAACCGGTACGCGCATTGACATTCCTGTCAACTTTCCTTCTAATGCAGGAATAACTTTCGTTACCGCTTTTGCGGCTCCTGTTGATGTAGGAATTATATTTACCATTGCCGATCTTCCTCCTCTGAAATCCCTTCTGGAAGGTCCATCAACAGTTAGCTGTGTTCCTGTTGTAGCGTGAACCGTAGTCATTAGTCCTTCTACAATTTCAAAATTATCATGAAGGACTTTAGCTAAGGGAGCCAGACAATTAGTGGTGCATGATGCATTGGATACAATTACATCGGATGCCTTAGCTTTATCGTGATTTACTCCCATAACGAACGTCGGAGCATCGTTTGAAGGCGCTGAAATCACCACCTTTTTTGCTCCTCCTTTAATATGATCGTAAGCTGTTTCAACTGTAGTAAAAAAACCGGTACACTCAGCTACAACATCTACTCCCACTTCATCCCATTTTAAGAGAGAAGGATTTTTTTCTGTTGTTACACGTATCTGTCTGTCGTTTACGAATAAATGTCCGTCTTTAACTTCTACTTTTCCTTTAAAACGACCATGAACCGAATCGTATTTTAACAAATAGGCCAAATGTTCAACAGTTAATAAATCATTTATAGCAACTACTTCGACATTATCTCTATTGATGGATTCCCTGAATATAACACGTCCTATTCTTCCAAATCCGTTAATTCCTATTTTTACTTTCGTCATACTCTTAATATGCTTAAGGCAATTACAGCAAACTTGACACCTACTATGATTACCTCATTAAACAATTGATTTTTATTCCCTTTTTCGATTTATGTAGACATGATATCGGAAACCCTGAGTAATTCTCCGTCTATTTTAGATTTCCCTTTAACTGCTTGTTCTAATGGCGTCAGTTCAATGTTATCGCCTTGAATTCCGACCATGTAATTTGTTTTCCCTTCCAATAATGATTCTACAGCCTTGACTCCTAATCGTGAAGCTAAAACCCTGTCGAAACATGAAGGCGAACCACCACGCTGTATATGTCCCAAAACAGAAACACGCACCTCATATTCAGGCAAGTTTTCTTCCACGTAATCTTTTAGCTCGAATACGTTCTTTCCGATTTTATCTCCTTCAGAAACAACAACAATACTGGACGATTTTCCGGAAACTTTACTTTTTCTCAACGATTCCAGCAAACGTTCTAAACCCATATTTTCTTCGGGAATAAGGATTTCCTCTGCACCAGCCCCAATACCAGCGTTCAATGCAATATGTCCTGCATCGCGCCCCATTACTTCAACGAAAAATAAACGGTTGTGAGAGTTGGCCGTATCCCTAATTTTGTCAATAGCTTCAACAACAGTATTCAACGCTGTGTCGTAACCAAGGGTATATTTTGTTCCGAAAATATCATTGTCTATAGTACCCGGAATTCCCATAATCGGAAAACCGAATTCTTTATTAAAAATCAATCCGCCGGTAAAACTTCCGTCACCACCAATAATTACCAGAGCATCGATTTCGTTTTTCTTAAGATTTTGATAAGCTCTCTGACGGCCCTCAGGACTCATAAAATCCATTGAACGGGCCGATTTTAAGATTGTACCGCCTTTGTTGACTATGTTTTTAACGGCTCTTGGCCCCATTTCGATTATATCTCCTTCAATCATGCCTTGGAATCCGCGATAAATCCCCATGCATTCAATTTTATGATAGGCACAGGTTCGAACGACAGAACGTATGGCGGCATTCATACCCGGGGAATCTCCTCCCGATGTTAGTACTCCAATTCTTTTGATACTTGCTGACATTACCAATTTGTTTTTAATAAATTTAGTAAATAAAACATACGATAGCTTAAAGAATAACCAATTTCTATAAAAAAAGGTTTTTCCTTACATATATCGCCGTAAAATTAGAAGTGTTATTACAGGTAAGTTATTCTATTTCAGGAATTTTTTGCGGCTCCTTTTTAGGTTCGGGAGTTTTCTTATTTTTCTTGCTTTCAATGTATTTGATAAACTCAGGTGATAAATCGGAATCCGGCATCTGGTCTGAAGGATTCTGACGTTTATTATCATTTTCCTTTTTGGAGAATACTTTTCGCCACAGCTCGCGCATATTGTTAAAATCGACCTGATATGATATTCCTACCCCTTGTGTATACCCAACCCCTTCTCCAACATAATTAATATCGTTTTCACGGTTAAACACTCTGGCTTTCAGACTTCCTTCGTTGTTAAGAAGCATTTGTAATTCCACATTACCAACAATAGACGATTGCTCAGTTCCTCCAACAGGCACACCAAGTTTTCCGTTAATTGTAATTCGTTCATTGATTTGTGTCGACATGGTAACACCCACTGTACTTTGGGTTTGCAGCATCGGATCTTTATCTCTTTGACTATAATTTACACCCACCTTGAACTTGTCGTCACTTCCGGTTATCAAATCATTTACTACTGAACTAGCTTTCTCAATCAATGTTCCGGTAACTGAACTTGAAGCATTTTCAGGAGAAAGGAATCCTCCTCCGGACAACAACGCGATAGCCTGTGTTTGACGTACATCTTTATCGCTTAATTTATAATCTATTTCAGATTTCAAAACCGAACTTACAGTTGGAAATTCAATTCTGAAATCCGGTTCGGGAGCGCTTAAATTTCCATTAATTGAAATAACCACTTCCGTTGGAACTTTTTTATTAAAGGACGCATTATCCAGAATTACAGCCGGATTAGCTTCGGTTTTATATACGGCCTCAAGATCTAAAACAGCATTAAGCGGTTCTCCGTACCAGCGAATCGTGCTGAACTTTTTAACCTGAAATTTTTTATCAACTATTCCGCCGTATTTATAGTTATATTCCCCCTGATAAACCTGATAATCCCCGTACATATTGAATTTTCCAAGCGTGTTCATTTCCATGGTAATGGTTCCTTCACCTCTTCCTTTCATGGCATGTCCCGTCGCACGATCCAAAATTATTTCAATTTCCGCATTCTGGTTTATGTTCAGATTAAAATCCAACTCCATACCTTTATACTTATTTTCAGCAATCGGGGTTCCTTTTTCTTTACTTAATTTCTCTTTTTCCGTAATGAAATGAATAAACGAGTTACTTGACTGACCCTGAGAATCATTTACAGGGATTTTTATTGAAGTTCCCTTATTCGATTTTGCATCAACCTTAACGACCAATGCATTTGTCGGCCCTTTGATACTTGCTTTTCCATCAATAAATGCAGTCCCATAATATGCTGCATCCTCGCTGTCTTTGGTATCCAATATCAGCATATTATCTGATTCAATATCCAAATCCAAACTCCAATCGGCCAATTTATTATGACGCACGCTTCCGTCTAATATTCCCGATGTTTTGTATTTTGTATCGGTAAGTTCAATATGACGGAAAAGAAATTCATGTTCTGTCACATCAACAACCGCATTGGGTTCCATGTTGAAATCCACACCCAAATACGGTACGCGCATTCCTGCCTCGTTCAGATAAAGACGTCCGTCAATTTCCGGATTGCTGACTGTTCCCACAATGGCAGCCTGACCGGAGGCGAATCCGCGAACATCAGAAAAAATAGTTCCTAACAGCGGTCCGAAAGCTCCAATGTTAAATCTGGAAAAACCGGTATCTAGAGACAGTAAACTTTGCCCGCCTACAATTTCAACATTCCCTCTGAGATAAAAATTCTCAACATCGTCATTTTTGATGGTAGAATTTACATTGAATTTTCTGAACGAATTATCCCCGGTAACCTGTAAATCAAGGTCTCCCAAATCATAATTATTGATTTTAAGTGAATCAACGGTTAAAGCCGAAGCAGGTTGGTATATATTTTTATCCTGTTTTAGGCTGACGTTACCATTTAAATTCCCTCCAAAAGACAAATTGGTGAGTGATGGCGTTACTTTTGCCAAATCTACTTTGTCAAAGGAAAGTTGTATATCTTTATGGTCTTTTCCCTGCAACATTCCGGACAATTCCATTTTCTGGCCTTTGTGTGTCAATGCAATCTTTTCAATGGAAAAATCAGTCAGTTTCTTATTGAAAACCACTTTATTATCATCGGTATCGTTTTCATTTAAAAACCACAAATAATTTTTAAAGTTAACCTCTGATTTTTTAAAACCAACTACCGATTTATTATCCTTATCGATGGTGTGATATAAATTCAAGTTATAAACATCCTGATTCTTATTTCCTCCTTTAAACTCGGAACGAACAAACATGGTGTCATTCATCGTAACGTTTATAAGACTGAAGTCAGAAACTTTATAATTCTTCATTTTAATGCTGTCCAACTCGATAAACGCATTATAAAGCTGGTTTTTGTTGTCAACATTTATTCGGATATTATCAAACTTGTTGTTATAGGCAACTACATTCGGAGAGGAGAAATTCATTTTAAAATTACCTTCATCCGCATTGATATTTCCTTTTAAAACGGTGTTTTCAGCCAAAGAAATATTCGGATCAAACACTTCGATAATCTTGCTGTTAATGACAAAATCGAAATCAAGGAACTGCCCTGGATTTAATTTATTGGGCGAATAATTTGCATACAAACTACCAAGAGCATTTTCAACAATTTTTGCGACCTGATTCACTTTGTATTTACCAATTACTCTTCCCTGAACGATATCGGGCGAATTGACCGTAATTGTTCTGACACGATCTGCGTCAAAAGTTGATTCTACGTGGAAATCATCAAAAAAGTAAGTATCTTTTCTGTTTTGATAAGACGCATTGGCTACTTCAAGTATCCCTTCAATATCATCAACTGTATTTCCCTTGGCCTTAAAACTAAGCTGTCCTTTGAAGATTGCGATGGAATCTTTTTTTCTGAAATTCAGCAAATGCAAATCGGCATAATCGATATTAGCCTGAAAATCATAATTTTTAACCTTAGAACTTAAATCGATGAGTCCGTTAAAATCCATTCTCAGATTCGGATCATTACTGTTGAAATATCCTTTAAAGTAAGGCATTTTCATTGTTCCGTCCAACGTAATGTTCTGGTATGTATAACCGTTATATCTGAATTGATGAATCTGCCCTTTTACAGAAGTATTAAGGTACTTTTTGTTGAAGCCTTTTCCGTCGACATCCAAATCTACAGTTGCGTGCTCAATGTCTGATCGACCTGTCAACGGACCTAAATCAAAATTACTTAAAGAAACATAACCTTTATAAGTCGCATTATTGATGTTATTGATGTTGGTCATCGCCAATTTCGATTCCAATTTTCCAAGAGCCGACAATAAAAGAATATCAGCATCAATAGTTTTCTTGGTTAATTTCACATCACCAACCAAATCGATATTCCCAAGTTTTTTCAGTACCTGCGGAAGACTTTTTCCTAAAACTCTCGGTAAAATTGCTTTCAGGTTTTCATAATTGGCACTAACCCTGTCAAAATTACCGTTCATGTAAAATTCCTTTTTCTTGTTGAAAAGGTTTTTAAAGTTCACTTTTCCGATAATTTCAGTTTTATTGCGATCCAATAATCGTAAATCATTTAATACGAAATCATTCAGTGTACCTGTAAGATGTGTGTTGAGATAAAAACGTAGATTTTTCCCGAATTCGTTGTAGAAGAAATTCAGTTCGTTGGAAGACACCGAAGCTTTTTCCATCTTAACATCAAAGACAACCTTGTTGTTAAAGTCAGAAAAATCTCCAGGATGATATTTTAAAGTAACATCGCCAATTACAGTGGATTCATCTGTTTTTAAATCCATTTTTTTGAGGATGATATTTTTCTTTGTGTAGGTGAAATCAGCTGCAAGATTTTCGACAATCAAACCACGATGATCTTTTAATGCCATTTTTTTTATGTTGGCAGTAATATTCGGGCCTTTAATGAAAAAGTCCTCCAATTCACCATTCAGGTTAGTAAAATCTAGTATTTTAGGCCTTTGCAGGTTTTCATCAATAAAACGGAAATGGCTGTTGGTAATGTATAATTCGTCGGTTTTTAATCTGAATTTTCCCGAGCCTGGCTTTCCATCGTCAAAAGCTTCAACAAACAAATCGATATTTGCCTTTGTTTCTCCTTTGTATTTTTTCAGTTTGAAATTCAGCCCGTCAATTCTAGCTTGCCCAAAAAACAAACGGGTATTTTTCAACTCTTTAAAACTTAAAATATTGGATTGCAAACGATTGACATAAAACAATGTATCCTTGTGGTGATCGGATATCAGAATACCTTTCAGCTTTACAGTTCCAAAAACAGAAATAGCTACTTTCTCAATTTTTATATCGGTGCCGAAGTCGTGGTTGATTTTCTCGGTTACCTTAGCAGCAATTTCCGTCTG
Source organism: Flavobacterium enshiense (assembly GCF_022836875.1). NCBI lineage: Bacteria > Pseudomonadati > Bacteroidota > Flavobacteriia > Flavobacteriales > Flavobacteriaceae > Flavobacterium > Flavobacterium enshiense. The sequence continues at coordinate 2,250,042 of NZ_CP090376.1, read as the reverse complement.
CACCACCGGTAAAGAAAGAGCTATACCAAGTAGTAATAATAATAGGATAATTCCTAAAATTATTCGAAATGCTATTTTTTTAAATTTTTTGATACCCGAATTTGTTTTAAATTTGTCGAACCGACTGGTAAAATTACGTTTTTAACAAACAATTGCAAGCGTTTTTGGCTGCAAATGAAACGTAAATCCAAAGATAATACAGTCGATACAAATTGTAATACAAATTTCGTGCCTTTTTTATGACAAACCAGCCGATTTACATACTTGCCATTGAAAGCTCCTGTGACGATACCGCGGCAGCCGTGCTTAAAAATGATATAGTTTTATCAAATATAGTTGCGCGCCAGGCCATTCACGAAGAATACGGAGGTGTTGTTCCTGAACTGGCTTCGAGAGCCCATCAGCAAAATATTGTTCCGGTTATTGATGTCGCCTTAAAAAAGGCAAATATCGATAAAACACAGCTTTCAGGAATTGCATTTACCCAAGGCCCCGGATTAATGGGTTCGCTTTTGGTAGGAAGTTCGTTTGCCAAATCAATGGCACAGGCTTTAAACATTCCGCTGGTCGCTGTTCATCATATGCATGCGCATGTTTTGGCTCATTTTATTGATGAAGCAGGTTACGACAAACCGGAATTTCCTTTTTTAGCCATGACGATTTCTGGAGGACATACTCAGATTATCAAAGTCAAAAGTTTTTTTGAAATGGAAGTTATCGGAGAAACAACTGATGACGCTGTAGGTGAAGCTTTTGATAAAAGTGCTAAAATATTAGGCCTTCCCTATCCTGGCGGACCTTTGATAGATAAATTTGCACAAAACGGAAACCCGAAAGCCTTTCAGTTTACAAAACCGAAAGTCGACGGTTTGAATTTCAGTTTCAGTGGGTTAAAAACACAGATTTTGTATTTTATCCAGAAGAATGTAGCGGAGAATCCTAATTTCATTGAAGAAAACAAAAATGACATCTGCGCTTCCATTCAATATACCATCATTCAGATTCTGATGGATAAGCTGAAAATGGCCGTAGCTGAAACCGGAATTAACCAAATTGCTATTGGCGGCGGTGTTTCTGCAAATTCAGGAATCCGAACGACATTGAAAGAAGCAGAAACGAAATACGGATGGAAAACATTTATCCCTAAATTTGAATATACTACTGACAATGCTGCCATGATTGGAATTGTCGGTTACTATAAATTTTTGGAACATCAGTTTGAAGATGCTTCTGTAGTATCTAAAGCACGTATCGAATTTTAATATGCAGTTATTTTACACTCCGGACATAAATTCAACTTTAAATGAGTTTTCTTTTGATAAGGAAGAGAGCAAACACATTATTAAAGTTTTACGTAAAAAAGAAGGCGACATTCTACATGTTACCAATGGTTTAGGTTTTTTATTTATCACCGAAATCATATTAGCATCGGACAAAAAATGTACCGTAAAAATCAACAATATCGATAACCAAAAACCAACCGATTTTTACCTTCATTTAGCAGTCGCGCCAACAAAAATGAACGAGCGATTCGAATGGTTTTTAGAAAAAGCAACTGAAATAGGAATACACGAAATCACTCCACTTATTTGTGATCATTCCGAAAGAAAGACAATCAAGACCGAACGTTTTGACAAAATTATTCAGTCAGCCATGAAACAATCGCTACAGTTCTATTTGCCAATACTGAACGAACCAATGTCTTTCAAAGAGTTCATCAACAAAAATCATGATGGCAATTTATACATCGCCCATTGTGAGGAAACCGATAAAAAGCTATTAAAAGATGTAGTTCAGGCAAAAGAGAAATGCACCATATTAATAGGTCCCGAAGGTGATTTTTCAGAAAAAGAAATTGCATTGGCATTAGAAAACAAATACATTCCGGTATCTTTGGGTAATACAAGATTACGAACCGAAACTGCCGCTGTTGTTGCTTGCCACAGCGTAGTTTTCACAAACGAATAAGTACATGAAACAAATTGTTGTTTTACTTCTTGGACTATCTTCTTTTCTTGGTTTTTCTCAAGAAATAGCCCTTTTGAAATATTCGGGAGGTGGCGATTGGTATGCAAATCCGACTTCGCTACCCAACTTGGCTAAATTCTGTAATCAAAACATCAATACTAAAATCAATACTAAAATCCCAACCGTTGAAGTGGGAAGCCCGGATTTATTTTCATATCCTTTTGTACATATGACAGGTCATGGAAATGTGGTTTTCAGCGATAATGATGTCATAAATCTAAGAAACTATCTTACCTCCGGCGGTTTTCTACATATTGATGACAATTACGGAATGGACCAGTACATCCGAAAAGAAATAAAAAAATTATTCCCTGATAATCCATTAGTTGAACTACCTTCTTCCCATCCTGTTTTTCAAAAACCATTTGTTTTTTCAGGAGGAGTACCAAAAATCCATGAACACGACAACAAAAAACCTGAGGCATTTGCCATTTTTATCGAAGGAAGAATCGTTCTGATTTATACCGTAGAAACAGATTTAGGAGATGGTTGGGAAAACCAGGAAGTACATAATGATCCAATTGACGTAAGAACAAAAGCCCTAAAAATGGGAGCTAACTTAATTTACTATGTTTTCAATAATTAGTAAACCACAAAACAAACAGCCGGTTTTTAACAAAAATACAATGAAAATTGTTTTAAAATAACAAGATTTTACACTTTATCGATTTTTTTTGCCGATTACAAACTATTTTTCTTAATTAGTTGTTTCATTAATAGAATTGCTTCAAATTTTTAGAACATTTCTACAATTATCAACTTAATCTTACTAATTATGAAAAAATTATTTTTAGCAGCAGGGGTTTTGACAGTGCTGGTTTCCTGTACGAACGAGGAATCATCGACAAAAAACGAACAAATTTCGAGTACTGACAAAAGAAATTGTGCATCCTACGAAGTTTTACAGGAACAGTTAAAAGCTAATCCGAATTTAGCCGTTACCATGAATGAAATTGAATCATTCACAGAAAGAGCTATTAAAGAAGGCCGTTTGGTTAATGGTAAAATTGAAATACCTGTTGTGGTCAATGTTCTGTACAGAACTGCTGCCCAAAACATTTCTTTGGCACAAATTCAATCACAAATTACTGCGCTTAACCAAGACTTCAATGCCACCAACTCCGATTTCAATCAAGTACCTGCCTTATTTTCCGGAGTAAAAGCTAATGTTGGAATTTCTTTCGTATTACAAGGCGTTGTTAGAAAATCCACAAATACAACTTCATGGAGTACCAATGACGCTATGAAAAAAGCACCTAAAGGAATCCCTCCTACTACACCATCAACTGTATTAAACTTATGGTGTTGTAATATGGGGGGTGGAATCTTAGGATATGCACAATTCCCAGGAGGACCTTCCTCTACTGACGGTGTAGTTATTGATGACAATGCTTTCGGTACGACAGGAACTGCAGCTTATCCATTTAATTTAGGAAGAACCGCCACACACGAAGTTGGGCACTGGTTGAATCTTCGTCACATCTGGGGTGATGCCACTTGCGGAAACGACTTTGTTGCCGACACGCCGTTACATAATGCACCTAATTATGGAGCGCCAAGTTCTCCGCATTACAGCACTTGTACAGGAACTCCTGTAGAAATGACTATGAACTATATGGATTATACAGACGACCGAGCCATGTATATGTTCTCAGAAGCGCAAAAACAAAGAATGCTTACCGTTTTTGCTGCCGGAGGTCCAAGAAATTCATTCGCGCAACCATAATAAATACAACTAAAAAAAACTTAAAAAACTCGCTTGAACAGCGAGTTTTTTTTTATTTATACTGAAGTTCTACAAAAAAATAACAATTTTAGTATGAATTTTTCAGTCAAATAAATCATAACATATCAATTATTAAATTTTTTACACACTAAATCTAATTTTAATAATTATTTAACAAAAATGCAGCATAAACATCGATTTCGACACAAACTCCCTTGTTTAAGAAAATAAATTGTTATAAAATTGCAACGTATTAATCATAAACATAAATATTTAACACAAAAACCTGCATTTATGAAAAAAATTATTTTGTCAGCAGCATTGTTGATTTCCCTAATCTCTTGTAACAAAGAGGAAAATTCTACCGCAAGCACAACCGAAATGTCATCAGCCAAAAGAAACTGTGCTTCAAACGAGGTTCTTATGGAACAAATGAAACAAGACCCTTCATTAGCTATCAAAATGAACGAAATCGAATCATTCACTGAGAGAGCTATCAGAGAAGGTCGTTTAGTAAATGGAGTAATTGAAATCCCTGTAGTTGTAAATGTATTGTACAGAACTGCTGCAGAAAACATTTCACAAGCTCAAATTCAATCACAAATTGATGCTTTAAACAAAGATTACAACGCTACAAACTCTGATTTCAATCAAGTTCCATCTGCCTTCTCAGGTGTTAAAGCAAATGTTGGGATTTCTTTCGTTTTAGATCAGGTTATCAGAAAATCTACAACAAAATCATCTTGGGGTACAAGAGATACAATGAAAAAAACAAAACAAGGTGGATTGGATCCTGTATCTCCAACAACAAAACTTAATTTATGGGTTTGTACAATTGGTGGTGGTATCTTAGGATATGCACAATTCCCTGGTGGAGCATCTTCAACTGATGGTGTAGTAATCGATTCTAAATATTTCGGAACTACGGGAACTGCGACATACCCATACAACTTAGGAAGAACAGCGACTCACGAAGTTGGTCACTGGATGAACTTACGTCACATTTGGGGTGATGCTACTTGTGGAAACGACAATGTTGCTGATACGCCATTACACAATACAGCTAACTACGGAGTTCCTGCTTACCCTCACTACAGCACATGTACAGGAACACCTATTGAAATGACCATGAACTACATGGATTACACAGACGACAGAGGAATGTATATGTTCTCTGAAGGACAAAAACAAAGAATGTTAGCTGTATTTGCAGCAGGTGGAGCAAGAAATTCATACGCACAACCATAAAACTAACCAAAATAAATCATTAAAACTCGCTTAATAAGCGAGTTTTTTTTTACTTTTAATTCATCAAATTAATTCAGATGACTTCAAAAGATATTTCAAACGGTATTCTTGGGGCAATTTTCAAACTAACCGGAATCGCTATTTTGATTTATATCCTCTATTTAATAAAAACCATACTTATCTATATACTAATTTCACTGCTTTTAGCGATGATTGGCAATCCGATCGTGGATTTTTTCAAACAAAAACTAAAACTGAAAAGAAACATCTTGGCCGTATTACTAACCATGTTATTCTATGTCTTGATAATATCAGGGTTTATATTGCTTTTCATCCCACTGTTTATTTCTCAGGGAGAAAATCTCTCCCTTTTAGACACTAAAGCATTTGAAAAAGTGTTTTTTAATTTAATTAATCAGCTGTCTGCATTTTTAGATTCACATCACATCGATGCTGAAGAAATTTATAAAAAGCTGAACATCTCATCAAAACTGAACTTTAGCATAATAACATCTTTTTTAAATTCATTTATTAATCTTCTGAGCAGTTTCAGTATTGGCCTTGCTTCTGTTTTCTTCATCACTTTTTTTATGCTGAAAGACAGGCGTTTATTCAAAATGATTTTTATAAAAGTAATTCCGGATCAACATGAAGATAAAATATTGGCTTCAATCGACAAGATTACTCACTTGCTGTCTCGTTATTTTATCGGAATCTTATTGCAATTATCGATTGTTTTCTTACTGTATTTAATAGTGCTTTTAATCGTTGGAATAGATAATGCCCTAACCATTGCCTTTATCTGTGCCATATTAAACATCATCCCATATATTGGTCCGCTTATCGCGAATGTTTTAGCTATACTATTGACCATGCTTAGCTTTGCAGGTGCTGATTTCGCATCCGTAATACTTCCGAATTCTTTATACATCATGATTGGATTCATGATAGTTCAGTTTATTGACAACAACATCAGTCAACCGTTTATTTTTTCAAACAGCGTTTATTCCCATCCTTTAGAAATTTTTCTAATCATACTGATAGGTGGCTTTCTGTTTGGAATTTCCGGGATGATCCTCGCTGTACCCACTTACACTGCTTTAAAAGTGATTGGCAAAGAATTTATTCCTGAAAATAAAATTATCCGGATACTAACTAAAAATATTTAATTTGGATTCTCCTCTTTTAAATTCAGACGTTCAGGATTTTATAACCGATTCATTGCAGGCAAATTTTGCTAAAATTGCACTGATGAAAAATCCGTTTCCGGACATCAAATGGAATGATATTTTAAATCAGATAGCTTCAAAAAATAAAGCAAAAGAAAAACTGCCTACATGGTTTAGTCATAAATATATCATCTATCCTTCAAAAATTTCAATAGAACAAACATCCTCGGAAAGAGCCGCAAAATACAAAGCTTCACTTATTGACGGTGTAACACTAATAGATCTTACCGGAGGTTTCGGAATAGACGATTACTACTTTGCTCAAAAATTCAATAAAGTAGCACATTGTGAAATCAATGAGGGGTTATCAAAAATAGTACAACACAACTATCAGATTCTAAATCAACGAAATATAGAATGTTATCAGGGAGACAGTTTAGAAATCCTGAAGAAACTAAAATTCAAATGGAGCTGGATTTACATCGACCCTTCCCGACGAAGCGATGTAAAAGGCAAAGTCTTTATGCTAAAAGACTGCTTACCCAATGTTCCTTACCATTTAGATGACTATTTTGAGTATTCTGATCATATATTAGTAAAAACAGCTCCTATATTAGATATTACGGCAGGATTGTCAGAACTTCAATTTGTCAAAAAAATCCATTGTATAGCCGTAGACAACGAAGTAAAAGAACTGCTTTGGGAAATTGAGAAGGACTATAACGGAAATATAATGCTGAATGCCGTGTCATTAACAAAAGACCAAACCGAAATTTTCTCTGTCGATTATGGTGATACTGATATAAAGGCGAACTATTCCCTTCCAAAAAAATATCTGTATGAACCAAATGCTGCAATGATGAAAACCGGTGCATTTGAAGCCATTGGTGTTACTTACGATATTGAAAAACTGCATCAGCACTCACATTTATATACTTCAGATAAAGAAATTGATTTTCCTGGCAGGAAATTTGCGATAAAGCAAATTCTGTCGTTTGACAAAGCAACATTAAAAAAGCATTTGGAAGGCAAAAAATTCAACATAACAACACGTAATTTCCCTATGTCTGTTGAAAATATCAGAAAAAAATGGAAAATAAGCGACGGAGGAACCGACTATTGCTTTTTTACGACTGACTTAAATAATGATAAAATAGTTTTACTTTGCGAAAAAATTTAAAAACAAAAATGAAAAATTTAGTATCAGCCCTATTCTTATTTATCGGAATCATCGCCAATGCTCAACAAAAAAACTGTGAATACGATGTTGATGAAAAAACAGATTCGACTTTCATAAAGAAAACACCCGATTACCTTATCCACGAAAAAGACTTTGTAAATTCAAACGATTTTGTACTTTTTTCCTTAGTTAATTCAGATGGAATACCATATTTAAATTTCCAACTATTACAAAAAAGCAAAGATTTTATCAGTCCGAAATGTTTTGACGGAACTTCTAAAATCTCACTTCAGTTATCCAACGGCAAAATCATAACACTTTTAAGTGCGGGCGAAACTTGCGGTCAGTTGAACTATAATGAAAAAGAAAAAAACAACATTCGCCTTTTAAACAGTTATTTCATGTTTGAAAAAGACAGTTTTGAGGATTTAAAAAAATATCCGGTAACTATAATGAAAGTGAAGTTTGCTACTGAAACAGTTGATTATATATTCAAAAAAGAACTGAAATCAGAAAAAATCAAAGGAACATATTCGCCCGAAATGTACTTTATAAACTATTTAAAATGTATTGAATAACAATTCAATAACATATAATAAACCAAAAAACCACTGAAATTCAGTGGTTTTTTGGTAATCCCGTCAGATTTGTTGATGTAACAATTACTTTCATTTCTTACATCAGTTTACTTAATGGCTACCTTTCTTACATTTTCATATTGTCCATCGGGTCGCTTCCTTTACGGAATTTATATTCACTGTTTATGGCATACGCCCCAGTAATTACTACCTTTTTTGAAGCATCAATCTCTGATTTAATTTCTATCAATCCATTGGTTTCTATTCCCGTTTCAACCATAAGGTTTTCAAATATGCCCGGACTTTTTTCTATCCAAATGTATGAGGCATCTTGTTCTCTGATAACCGCATCCGCCGGAATAAAAAGCCCTTTTATATTGGATTGGTTTAGTTTAACGATGGCCTGCATACCCGGTTTCAATGCAAAATTTTGATTGGGCACTTGCAGTCGTATTAAAAGCAGTCGGGTATCGGGATTGATTTCGGGATTGATAAAAGTAACTTTTGCATTGATTGTTTTATCCGGGAAATCAGTAAAAGAAACTTTAGCATTTTGTCCAATGCTAATACTTTTTGCATAGTTTACGTTTACTTGTGCTTCGAGCCAAAGATTGCTTAAATCCGCCAATTTAATTATAGCGGAACCTTCCATCATATAACTTCCCTCTGTTGCCATTATCTCTGAAATATAACCACTTGTGGCACTGTAAAAGGTTGTATAGGGTGAAATCACCCTATTGCTTTTTATGTTTTCGATTTGAGAATTTGACAACCCGAAGAATAAAAGTTTTTGTTTGGCTGCATTAAGCATATTTTGAGCGTTCTTTCCAAAATCACCCGGCATGGAAAGCTGTTTGTAAGCCGTAAAATAATCCTGTTTGGCTATGGCTATGTCTTCACTGTACAAAGAGTACAAGGCATCATTTTTACGCACATATTCCCCAATTGTTTTATAATAAAGCTTTTCAATTCGTCCCATTGCTCTTGCTGAAATGGTATTAATCTTCTCCTGATTGATTGTTAGGACTCCCGTATAACTTTGTTCTAAATTGTTCTGCGTTGCAGCAATAGTTTGGGTGGTAATATTTCCCAGTTGTATTTGCTGTTTGCTCAAACTTATTTCGTTTGTATTTGTATCGTTGTTTTGTATTGGAGTTAAAGACATATGACAAATAGGACATTTTCCGGGTTTGTCTTCTTTAATTTGTGGATCCATTGAACAAGTGTAGAAAGTAGTTTCTTTACTCATGTCATGTCCTGAATGGTCTTCTTTATTTTTAGTGTTACAGGCCAGTACCACCATGAATAATAGTAGTACTGTAATACTGTGGTTTATTATCTTTTTCATTTTTACTCTGTTTTAATGAAGCTTTCACTGTCTATTAAATACTGTGCATTTTGGGCAATAGCATCATTAACAGAAATCCCATTGATTACTTGAATATAATCCCCCATTTCAATTCCCGACTGTATTTCTTTTGCCTTAAAGCCGTTATTCATTTTGACAAAAACTATCTTCTTATTTCCAATACTGACGAATGCTTGTTTGTGCAACCAAAAGCCTTTAATCGGGTTTGCTTTTACTCTTCCCTGCAAACGTAATCCTATAGGTAGTTTCAACGTATTGTTGTTTAGATACACCCTAATTCTACTGGATTTGTCGGTTGCGCTAAGCTGCGTTTCTATAAAATTTATATGAGCGCTGATACTGTGATTTTCATCTAATTCTGTTGTAATTGCAATGGGTTGATTCATTTTTAGCAATCCGCTATATCCTTGTAAGACATTAAAAACACCCCATACTTTATCGGTATTCACTAATTTAAACACCGTTTCTCCCTTTTTTATATAATTCCCTTCTTTAACATTTAATGCTTCAGAGGTGGCACTTGTATTAGACATCGTATTGCTATTGACATCCATTGATTCCGTTCCTCCTATTATTCCGTAAGCAGGACTATAAATTGAAATTACGGGATTTGCCTTTTTGGTTGCTATTAATGCATTAATTTGATTACCACTCATACCGTAGAGCTTTAATTTTTGTTTTGAAGCTTCGACAATTGAAGTATTATCTGCATCATTTGAAATTAAATAAATGAAGTTTTGCTGTTCAGTCAGTAATTCTGGACTGTATAAATCAAAAAGCTTTTGTCCTTTATTTACCTTTTGGTATTTGTAATTCACATACATATTTTCAATTCTTCCACTTGCCCTTGCCGCAATGTTTACAAAAGAATTTGGATCGTAAGCCACAATACCGGGTAAATTAATTTCACTGCTTACCGTTGTGTCTTTCGCAGTCGTGGTTTGATAATTTCCCACAATAAAATTATCTGTTGGCTTTAAAACATTTTCAATCGAATTGTTTTCTCCAGTGTGATTATTGGTTGCCTTTTTTACTAAAGTCATTCCACAAATAGGACAGTTTCCGGGTTTGTCTCTAATGATTTGGGGGTGCATAGAACAGGTAAAAATTTCTTTCTGTGACTGTGCCTCTGTTCTTGCATTTGATTTTTTTACAACATAGTATATCGCAAATCCAATGATAGAAATTGCAATAACCACTAAACAATATTTCAAATATTTATTCATAGTTATTTGATTTCTAAATGTTTTTCAATTTCTACTTGCATAATCAAAATAGCTTGCAATTTATCTAAAGTATCCATTTGAGCCATATTTAGTGCTTCCCACGCGTCCAATATGACAAACAAATCACCCGTATTGTTTTGCCAAGCTATAACAGCTGTATCATAATTTTTTCGCAGTGTGGGAATGATGCTTTTTTCGGCAATATCATATTGTGCCTTGAGATTGGTAAGTTCGGTATTCATTCCTGAAACCATTCCTCGAGCTTCATTCAAAACCATTTTTTTTTGCCAATTCAAGCTTTCACTTTTTAATTTAAAACTATTTATATTGGCTCTGCTCATCCTGGAAGACCAAGGGGCTAATGGAATATTTACCATCAACATTAAATTAAATTGCTGCGGTTGTTGTCCAAAAGCGAACATGTGTTCATAATTGATTCCAAATTCCGGCAATAATTTTGCTTTTTCGACTTCTATTTTCAATTGATTTAATGCAATTGTTTGCTCAATAGCCCTGACATCACTTCGGTTTTCTACATCTGATGCTGTATGCATTGTTATTAAATCAAAAACTTTCAAATCATAGGTTTCTTCAATCTCAAACGGAGTATCTTTATCCGTCGCCATCAAGGTATTAATCATTATCCGTTTTTGTGAAATGTCATTTTGTAGCATTACTATCATGCTTTGCAGTACACTATATTGCGATTTTGCCTTATAATAGGTGGACAATTTATCCATATTGTATTGATAGCGTATTTCCATACTTTTAATCATATATTCCAAAAGCAACAAATTCTCATTGGCAATTTTTATTTTTTTATTTAAAATTAACCATTGATAATAATTAGTTTTTGCTATAGCATATAACTGATTGATTGTATAGTTTTTGTTTTCGGCTTCTACCGAAGACATAGCACTCATATATTTGAAATCTGCCTTTAACTTTGAAGGATTAGGTATCATTTGTGTAATACCAAGTGTGTAAAAACCCATTCCGGGTGACATTTCATCTGCTTTCCACATTTTGGAATTGTATGGTGTCATAAAGAAACCTGAATTTACCTGTGGTGGCATCCAGCTTTCTGCCCCTTTTGCCGCAGCATCCATACTCTGAATATCGGCATCGTACATTTTTAATTGTGGATTATTTGTTTCGATCTTTTTCAAAACTTCTTCCAACGAAACTGTTTGAGCCCTACTATAAGTGAAGCTTAAAATCAAACAACCTATTGCTATATAATACTTATTCGTTAGCATCTAAAATTTCAATTTTACCGTTTGTTTTCAGTTCGCGGAGTTTTACCATTTCAAAAACAACAGGGGTTACTAGTAAAACATAAATAGTGGACGTAATTGTGCCGCCAATAAGCGGGACAGTAATAGGAAGCATCACATCGGCTCCTGCTCCAGTAGCCCACAGAATGGGTATCAAACCAAATAATGAAACCGAAACGGTCATTAGTTTTGGTCGAAGCCTTTTTGCTGATCCATCAATAATATATCGTCTTAATATCGTTTCGGTGATAACCTCTTTGCTGTTTCCGTATTTCGCCACCATTTTGTTCATGGATTCATTTAAATAAATGGTCATTAACATTGCCGTTTCTATGGCCATTCCAAACAATGCAATAAAACCGACAGCCACCGCTACCGACAAATTGATACCATAAAAATAGACCATAAAAATTCCGCCTATTAATGCAAACGGAACTGTTATCATGGTGATTAAGGCTTCTTTCATGGAATGATAGGTGAAAAACAGAATAAGAAAAATAATAACAACCACTATAGGTAAAATCAAACTCAATGTTTTGTTGGCTCTGATTTGGTTTTCCCATTGCCCGCTCCATTCTATATAATATCCTTTGGGCATTTTGGTTATCATGGCGTTTAATTTTTTCTGGGCTTCTCTTACCGTACTGCCCAAATCACGTTCCCGAACATTAAACAGTACGCTTCCTCGAAGCATCGCATTTTCACTGTTTATCATGGGAGGTCCATCGCTTATCTTAACATCGGCGACCGTTTCTAAAGGAATGGGGCCATATTGCATCGTTTGTACTTGTAGTTTTTTTAAAGCATCGAGGCTATTTCTGTATTCCTGAGCATATCTTGCATTTACAGAGAACCGTTGTCTCCCCTCAATGGTTGTCGTTAATTTCATTCCGCCAATAGCAGCTTCGACTACATTATTGATGTCATCGATGGAAAGCCCATATCGGCCAATAACTTCTCGTTTTGCTTCAATGTCTATATATTTTCCTCCTGTGATGGGTTCTGAATATAAATCTTTTACCCCGGAAGTACCTTCCAAGGTTTTCTTGATTTTTTGAGATAAAACCTCGATAGTATCTAAACTTGCACCGTAAATTTTTATTCCGACATCCGTTCGGATACCGGTTGAAAGCATGTTGATACGATTGATAATAGGCTGTGTAAAACCGTTTGTTACTCCCGGAATCTGCAGTTTATTATTTATTTCAGTGATAATGTCATTTTTTGTTTTGCCTTCTCTCCATTCAGCTTCGGGCTTTAACAAAATTATGGTTTCAATCATGCTTATCGGACTGTTATCGGTGGCCGTGTTTGCCCTACCCGCTTTTCCTAAAACGTGTTCTACTTCGGGGACTGATTTTATTAACTTGTCCTGTACTTGCAAAATCCTTTTTACTTCAGAATTTGACACATCCGGTAATGTTACCGGCATAAATAAAATGGAACCTTCATCTAATGGAGGCATGAACTCTGACCCTAAACGGGTAAACATCAACACCCCAATCAATAATGCAGCAATGTTAAAACCTAATACTGTTTTACGCCATTTCAGACAATAGGTTAGTATAGGTGTGTAAATTGTTTCAAGTTGGCTATTAATTGGATTTTTTTCTTCCGGACGGAGTTTTCCTTTGAGTAAAAAGCTAATTAGGACCGGTGTCAACGTGATTGCCAAAAAAGCATCGACAATAAGAATAAAGGATTTTGTATATGCTAATGGACTAAAAAGCTTCCCTTCCATTCCCGTGAGAAGAAACACGGGTAAAAAAGAGGCTATTACAATTACTGTTGAGTAAAAAACACCTGGCCCCACCAATTTAGAGGATGATTCAATTATCTTGAGTTTTTCTTCTGAAGATAATGGATCCTTTTCTTTTTTGAATATTTTCAGCAGTTTCTCTTTCATCTTAAACGGATTCTTTGTTGTTAACCATTTCTTCCTGTTTCTCCGAAATATTCCGATATGAATTTTCCACCATTACAATACCATCGTCAACAACTACCCCTATAGCCAGTGCAATACCCGTTAATGACATAATGTTGGAAGAGATACCGAAACCCTCAAGTAAAATGAAGCCCACAGCTACTGATATAGGAAGCTGTATAAGGATAATTAACGCACTTCTCCAGTGAAAAAGAAAAACGAGGATAACAAGAGATACGGCAATCATTTCTTCAATTAGCGTTCCTTTAACTGATGTAATTGCTTTTTCTATCAGTTCACTTCTGTCGTAGGAAGTTTTAAAAGAAACTCCTTCCGGTAAACCTTTTTCGACCTCCTTCATTTTTTCTTTTACAGCCTTTATCACTTTGTCCGCATTTTCACCGTAACGCATCACTACAATTCCGCCAACAACTTCTCCTTTTCCATTTTCGTCAAAAATTCCCAGTCGTAAATCACCACCCATTTGTATCGAGCCAATATCTTTTACTCGTACAGGAACAGCATTGTAATTTTTTATCGCAATATTTTCGACATCTTTAATATTCTTAATATATCCTAAACCTCTTACGATGTAAGACATATTACTCATTTCAAATTTTCGTCCTCCAACATCGTTGTTATTTGATTTTACAGCATTCATTACTTCCATCATGCTGACGTTGTAATATTGCATTTTGAGCGGATCTAACACCAGTTGGTATTGTTTTTCAAAACCTCCAAAAGAAGCTACTTCGGCTACACCGGGAACTGTTTGCAATGCAAATTTCACATACCAGTCTTGCAAGGCGCGTTGTTCTCCCAAGTCCATTCCATTGGTTTCAAAATGATACCAAAAAATGTGACCTACTCCTGTACCATCAGGACCTAACGTTGGAACAACATCTTGCGGAAGTAAGCGTTGGGCGTAATTTAATCTTTCCAACACCCGTGTTCTTGCCCAGTAGGTATCCGCACTGTCTTCAAAAATGATATAGACAAAGCTCATCCCAAACATGGAGGCACCACGTATATTTTTAACTTTTGGTATTCCCTGAAGATTAGAAACCAAAGGATAAGTTACTTGCGCTTCGATTACCTGTGGACTTCTTCCCATCCATTCCGTAAAAACAATAACTTGATTTTCTGATAAATCAGGGATGGCATCAATAGGATTTTGTTGAACACTGTATATTCCCCAACCAAATAAACCGGCTGCCACAAGCAACACAATAAATCGGTTTTTCAAGGAAAATGAAATCAATTTTTTGACCATACTCTTTTAGTGTTTGTCAGTTAGGAAGACCTACAAAATTCCTCAAACTTTTGCAGGTCTTATTTGACTAACCGCATTGATTTTTACGTGCTATTTTGTGACCTCTTCAGTCAAATCCATATCACATTTCGGGCATTTGTCGCCTTTTTTACCGGTCACTTCCGGGTGCATTGGACAGGCATACATTTTTGAATCGCTTCCCATTGTTTTAGAGTCATGATCCACCATTGTGGAGTCGTGATGCATCGTTTCTGAATTATTAGTATCCATGTCTTTATTTTTTTGGTTGCAGGAAGTCATTACAAATGCCATTAGTGCGGCGGAAAAGATTATATTTTTCATATTCTTATTAGATTTAAATTATGTGTTATTTTTATTATTAAAAGTACAAATATTATTTAACAATATAATCAAGCAATACCCTGTATATTAACCCATTATAAATTAAGACTAATTAATTGTTTCAACCGTTTTCCCACAGCTTAACATCATGGAACCATAATAAGGATTTCGGACTGCTATTTCTTTACTTTATCAATTTGCCTCTTTAGCATCATTAGCCAAAGAACAGAATTGATAATACACAGTAGTTTCATTTTTAGAAACCTTGATTAAAGCATATATGTCTTTTGATAAAATCATAAAATGTTCCCGCTGGTGCTTTACATTCTCAGTATCTGCAATATGTTCTGTATCTTCTTTAATTTGATTTAAAACTTTCATCCAAACCATGTGAACATCCATTTTCCGAGTTATTGTTAATACACCGTGACGATATTAATGTAAACTATATTGTCCAGCCCTTAATCAAGATAAAGGCTAATACAAAAGGAGATACTTCAAGAGCTGAAAAAGAAATTTTCAACATTTTGAATACCGAAGCCGATTTACGAATCAAACGGGAACTGATAGAAAAGTTTATCAAAGAGAATCTTCCAGTTATCGAAGATACCGATGATATTACATAGGAATTCGACAGATTTTGGAGTGAGGAACAGCACAAGGCACTCTTATTATGCTCCGTCTGATTCTGCCATACTATCCATTTCGACCTTATAGTTAAAGGGTTGATATACTAATTTAGCTTACAGATAAAGTGATAGAAATTTCACGTAACATGTAAAATAAAAATTCATAAAAAAGGATACCAAACAGCCACAAAAAAAATTTACATCTGGACAAAAAATTAAAAATTCAGACCATTCTACGATCCCAAAATCTTCAAAAGTAAACTGGTAAATTAAAAAGATATAATTAAGTGATTAAATTTTCGAGAAATTAAACTTAATTTAATAGTTCATTTGTACAGAAGTTGTAAATGAAAAGAAATATTTGAAAAAATAATTACCGAGGAATTATTAAATGTAATTAACTCTAAAGGAAGTTAAAAAAACACTTTGTTTTCGGCCAAATTTCGACCAAAAGAAAAAAAAGCTACAAAACACTAATTTACAGCGCTTTATAGCTCTTTAATGTGATCCCGTCAGGAACACAAATGCACAAATTTACTTCGGCAAATAAACACTAAAAATACTGAAATCATAATTTAACATCAACAATTACAGCACTTTATAAGTAAATCTTACATTCATTTAGTTTGCAATAGTTTTAAACAATTTGTATTTTACCGTACAAATATCGTACAAGTTATTTATATTTGTACTGTTCAAAATATTAACACAATGGCTACTGTAAATTTTTTATATCGCTCAACGAAAGACAAAGCAAATTTAGTTTTACGCCTCTTGTATCGTTTTAATGATACTGATTTCGTTTTTGGAGCAAATACAAAATTTGAAACAACAAAAGAGTACTGGAGCAAACAGCACAAAAAGAAGTCTAAGGATATTAATATTACAAACGAGCAAACCCGAGTTACCACCGAACTTAATAAAATCGAAAACCACGTCTTAAAGGCTTTTGATTCAGTTAGCCCGAAAGAGGTAAACAAAAAATGGCTACAAACTCAAATTGACTACTATTACAATCCACCCCAACAGTCTGAAGATATACCTACTAATTTAGTAGATTACATTGAATATTATAAAGTTGCACGAAGACACGATTTAAAACCTGTAATGATTAGAAGATGTAATGTCATTAAAAATAAACTTGAAAAGTACGAAAATGACAATAAAACAAAAATCTTGATCGAGAATGTAAATGATAATTTCAGAAACGCTTTTTTGGACTTTCAGTTTAAACAGAAATACTCATTATCCACCATAAGGAGAGAATTGGTGTTTATAAAAACCATTTGTACGCATGCAAAAAAGAAAGGATTAATAGTAAGTTTGGAGCTTGAGGATTTTTCGAAAGAAATAAAAAGAGATAATTTAGAAAATGCAAATAAAACTTTTGTGTATCTAAATGATAATGACCTCAAGAAATTAGAAAATATTAATCCCAATAGACTAACAAAGACATTGGAAGACGTTAAAAACTGGTTATTAATTAGCTGCTATATAGGACAAAGAATTTCCGATTTTATGAGGTTTGACACTTCAATGATTAGAGTACAAAACAATATAAAATATATTGATTTTACACAGGTTAAAACTGGACATAAAGTATCAATCCCTCTTGATAGCAAAATATTAAGAATATTAGAAGATAATAACAACCAGTTCCCGAAACCCATTTCAGACGTTAAGTATAACGAGTATGTAAAAGAAGTTTGTAGAATTGCTAAAATTGATGATGTTATAACGGGGGGTAAAGTATCCAATTTAGGGACTGAAAAAAATCCTATTTGGCGTAAAGAAGTAAAAGAATACAAAAAATATGAGTTGGTTAGTAGTCATATCGGGCGTAGAAGTTTTGCAACTAATAATTTTGGTAAAATTCCAACTTCAATACTTAAGACGTTAACTGGTCACAAAACAGAAAAAATGCTTCTTAATTACGTTGGTAAAAGTGAAAACGATATGTTAGAAGAAATTTCAAAATATTTTAAGTAAAAAATTTTTTAAACAAAAACTTAGATTTCGTGCAATTGTTACATTATGCAACCAAAAGGGACACAGAAACAAAGCTTAATTCTATCTAAATCGTTTGCTTTATAAGAATAAAATTTCGTTTCGCTTAGATTTCCATTTGTTTATCTTCAAACTATTTATTTAAACTATGTAACAGGGCATAGCACTGAAGCAATGTTTTTAAACTACATAGGCAAAAGCAACAAGGATCTAGCAATCGAATTGACTAATTAATTTTAGACCAAAAAAAGTTGTTTTTAGGTGTGCATTTTTGCACATTTCGCACCGACATACATTTTATTCAAGAATTATCAGGCCACAATGACATTAAGACCACCTTTGTTTACACCCATGTTTCCGACAAAACTATCGGAAAAATCATTAATCCGCTTGACAACTTATAATTTCTGCCTATATTTGAATCGGTCAGTGTTCGAAAAAATATATTTTACATCTATTCAAAAAGGCGAATAGCATTTTTTCAAATATATTTTCACAACTTACTGATTTTAAACAAATTTATAAATACATGTATTTGTACTACTAGTGCGTATATACATGAGTTAGCAGCTATTATACCGGACGAGACAATGAAACAGTACTTGACAAAACAAAATCGTAAGACAATAGACTTTGTACTCATAGAAGCGGACGATAAATTTGTTCGACATTCTGAGGGGAAAGTTGGTAAATCAGGAATTGCAAACTCGACACTAAATGCTGGTTCTCCTGACAAAGCCATAGAAGAAGTAAAGCTACAAGTTCAACAACTAATAGATAGGGGTTTTGTAATTACAGACTTACCTAAAAACATGTCAACTGAAAATGTTGTTTTTGACAAAGCAAAATGGCATCTAAATGACGACTTTCCAGAGGACCTTGACCACCATCAAAGTTACATCCATTCTGGGCTTTTTATTTGTTGGCTCATTAACAACGGACTTATAGAGGATGACTTTAAAACCGAAAATTCAGTTGGAATTAATTTGCTATTATCTCGACAAGTTGCACCTTCACAATTTTACGTTGACTATCTTGACGGTGTGTTTGACACAGAAGGCTTAACAGAAGAGGCTATTGAGTTCACGGAAGATTACTTTGAGTTTGAAAAAGGGAACTATGTAACAGACTATTTGACGACACTTGACCCATCAGACAGTTTACCTTCATTATTTCATGTTGCTGACACTTGGGCGAATTACGATGCTCTAAAATCGATAATTAACAAGAGATATGCCGAGTGGAAACTATCAAACAAGAAAAAATAACAGCTGCTAACAGCGGTTTTATGAAATGGCGGGGTCGGTGTGTAATTGGAAGAGCCAGTGCTTGCATTTCTTTCTCCGAAAGAGGTATTTTCATTCAGTCTTTTAGGTATATTTGTAAACATCAGTAATAAAAATGCCGCCACTCCATAAAGCCGGCGGGACGTTAGCCGTAACCTTAAAAAAAAATTGCGTGAAAAAATGTATTTGGTGCTCTAAGACAGAAGAATATGTTGAATTTAAAAAATTAGCACATACAATTCCTCAAACACTTGGTGGAAAAAAAATTTGTCAAAACGTATGTGATGAATGCAATAAATATTTTGGAAATTATAACAATAAGTTGCCTCCTATTGAAACCGTGATCAAAGAAACCTTTAACATTTCCAGAGGAAGGTTTTTGCAAAGTGATAATGAAATTGGAAAGAATAAGGCTATGCCTAAATTCTCCTCAATATATTTTAATGTTGATTTTGCCAAAAATACATTATCATTAAAAGCAGCTTATAAACATCATGCTTATTTTCAAGAGAAAATATTAAGGCAATTAAAAAAAGGTCTGTATAAAATCTTTTTAGAGGAAACTGAAAGACAAAGACAAGATGGCCATATTGATAAATATGATTTCATCCGCGAATTTAGCCGATTTGATTTAGGAGATTACCCTGTTTTCTATTTTCAACGTAAACACGGCATAATTTTAATGTCAACAGATTGGGCCAAAACCCCAGAATTATTCATTGATGATGATTTAAAATTTAAATATTTAGTCAATGAACCCTGTTTCTTTGAATTTGAATTATTAGGTCATGTATTTGGAATAGCTACATCAAGACATTGGGAGATCGCGCTCGATAACTATATCAAAAAAACCTCAGAAGCAAAGAAAGACCAATTTAAAAGTTTTAAGTTGGTAAAAAAATTTAATGATATCGATTTAACGTTATCAATTTTAAATGGATAAAAAGGCTACGGCTAACAGCGGTTTTAAGAAATTGGGGTTTGAGTGTTTAATGGAAAGGTCTTTTTGTATATTTGACTTCAGTCCTGATGGAATGGTTTGGGAACAAAAATCCCCAACTTCTTAAAGCCGGCGGGACGTTGGGCGCAATACTACTAAACGAGAATTGATATGACCGAGAAAAGCTTACTTCTTAAACATGGAATAATTACCGATATATTTGACTATGAATTTTTAGACGATGAATTAATATCCACATATATTTTTTTTGAATCCAGATTTGAAGAATTATTTAAATCTAAAGCTGAAATATTTAAAATAAATGATTGTCATTTTTATTTCAAAAATGGTTTTGGTTTTAATGCATTTGCAAAAAGATTTAAAGGCTACAATTTAATCGGTGTTACGAATGGGTATGTTATACACACTTCTAAAATATTTCACGAGAATTATTTCAAGTATATATTCTTAGCGGGACTAAAAGGAGAAAAAAAGCTTTCGGATGCTTTTGCGTATCTCGAGGAAAATCCCAATTTTAAATTTAGCAGTTATATGATGAATTGCTCTATTGAATTTACTTTCGGTCATGAGTTTCAACATATTCTACAATTCAACAGTGCCAAAATAAGTAAAAACTACGAGTTTAGTGAAAACTTTGACGAGTCGGAATTCTCAATGCAAAAACATGCTTGGGAATTTGACGCGGATAGATTCGGTTCTTTTGACGTTTTAAAATATGCATTTGAAGTTTATCGTAAACTGAACTATAGAAATGTCGAGATTCTTAAATCTTTAATTTATTCAGGAATTTCAAGCGTAATTATAACACGAATGCTCTTCTATTTAAATGTCTTAGATCCAAATCAACAAATTAAAGTTCAAAACTTTTACACCAAAGAGTTTTCTCATCCTCATCCATTTCTTAGAATATTTAACATCATAGAATTTAGCGTTGACAGCGCTAATGACCTATTTTCCGAATTAAGAATTGAAACTCAAGATATGTTAAATAATACTTTAAACATTTCAAACATTTTCTTTCAGTCGTTCCTTCCAAACCAAAATCCACTTGAGAACTTTTTCAAAATGCTAGATATTGACAGTATAAATCTTTATAACAATGAGTTATACGAATATGCTGTTAAAGATGAAGCGATAAAGAATTTATTGAAAACAAGAAGAATAAACTTCGAAGAATAAGTACTGCGCCCAACAGCGGTTTTGTGAAATGGCGGGGCTTGGTGATTTTTTGGAATGGTTTGGTGCTTATATTTCTTCTTTTCATTCCGCTTTTTTCTTTCAGACTTTTCGGTATATTTGTAAACATCAGTAATAAAACTCCGCCACTTCACAAAGCCGGCAGGACGTTAGCCGTAATGGCAACAGAACGCAACGAAAAACAGTACTAAAATATTTAGAGATGTTTAAAAACCATATTGACATAAGATTAAAACACGAAAAATTTATAAAGAAAGTTTGTGAAACAAATATTGTTTATGGATTGGAAAGTGAAGATGGATTTGCAACTTCAAGTTCAAATGATTTGGAAGACGAAGATGGTGAACCAATCGGAATTATATGTTTTTGGTCTGAAAAAGCATTAGCAAATTCTTGCGCCAAAAATGGTTGGGAAGAATATAAACCAACAGAAATAAATTTAGCTGAATTTATTGAAAACTGGTGTATTGGAATTGATAATGATGGGCTTTTAATAGGAACAAATTTCGATCAAAATATGTTTGGCTACGAAGTAGAAGGCTATGAACTTATTTTGGAATTGATTAACGAACTTAAAAAAAACAAAAAAGAATTAGAGTTTCAAAAATTTGAAAATTTAGCAGATTTAGAAACCCAAATTAAAGAAGTACTTGAATAAAGCCACTACGGCTAACAGCGGTTTTGTGCAAGCGGGGTTTTGGGTGTTTATCGGTAATGGTCAGTGTTTGCACTTCTCTCCTATTTTTCAACTTTTTTCTTTCAGTCTTTTCGGTATATTTGTAAACGTCAGTAATAAAAATCCCCGCCTGACACAAAGCCGGCGGGACGTTATGCACCATTATAAAAAAACGTATGACTAAACTCAACAATTTATTAAGCGGACAAATAATCGGAATTCCATTAAACCACAATCTAGGATATATTTTTGCGAAAATTGTTAACCTAATGGATTTTGCAGAATTAGATCTCTCAAAGACTTTTCATTTCCTAATTTATCCTTTTGATTATATTGAAAAAGATTTAAACTCATTTTCATTAACTAAATTTCAAAATTCAGAACCGCTTACAGGTGGTATTTTTGTAATTGACATACAACCTGTAGTAAATAAAAATAAATGGAAAATAGTTGGGCAAACAGATTTACTGGATTATGAAAAAAGAATTCCAGATTTTAGAGGATTCAATCCAATATTTGCTAAATATGAGAACGAAGCTACATCATGGAGATATTATCAAAAAGGTTTAGCTACCAAATGGATTTTAGCAGAATATGAGGCTGTAGAACATTTGGAAAATAACACTGCATATTCACATGATTTAATCGAGAAACGACTTTCAATGGAAATTCTAAGACAGTCTAATAATGATATCGAAAAATTTTATGAATTAAAAGAATGGAAGGATTTATCTGTGTATTATAACATGCTTTATACAAAACCGTTTCGAAAAATTCCAAATTCAATGAAAGGAAAGGTTAATAACAATAACGGTGCATAACAGCGGTTTTGTGAAATTGGGGTTTTAGGCAAAATTTAAAGGTAATTTTATATATTTGACTTCAGTCCTAATGGAATGGTTTGGGAGCAAAAATCCCCACCTCCACAAAGCCGGCGGGACGTTACCTGTAATTTTGAAAAAACGAAACGCTAAATGAAAAACGAAACTAAATTCTCAACGGAAACAATTTTGCCAATTATTATTATTCTTTTGAGTGTAATGAATATTTCAAATCATACTGATGATTTAATTTCTTTATCCGTTTTAAATTCCTTAATCGGAATAATTGGTTCAGCTTTATTTTTCCTAAAAAAACCAATTTCAACAAGATTAATATATACATGGATTGTAGCGCAAATACTAATTATAGATCCTATTTTTGATTTATCACAAGGTTTTAATTTTAAATTTGGTTTTACACTTGGCTTAAAGAGCGGTGATGTTGGTTTAAATATTAACATTCTAGCAATTCTAATGTTAGGATTTATTAAAATACTTGAAGCTGCTAACTTGATTGGAAAAAGAATTACGCTTAAAAATTTTAGAGATAACGAATTAGAATACATTTTCCCTATTAATGGCACAATTACTGAACGAATTTCTTTAGAAAATGAAAAAAATTGGCTTTTAGTAGAATTGGATAATTCTTTTAGTTACGATGGCCAAAATATTAATAAAATTTTGACTAAAAGAAAAGATGATAAAACCATAAAACTAAAAGCTAAAAATCAAATTTCTTTCCTTAGGATTGTGCTTAATGAAAATGATTTGACTAATACATCAGACAAATCAAAATTTCCATTTATTGATTGGATCATTTGTGAATAAAAACTACAGGTAACAGCGGTTTTGTGCAAGTGGGGTTTTAGGATTTATCGGTAAAAGTCAGTGTTTGCACTTCTTCTCCGAAGTGAGGTTTTTTCTTTCAAACTTTTCGGTATATTTGTGAGCAACAGTAATAGAAATCCCCACCTGCCACAAAGCCGGCGGGACGTTAGCAGCAAGCTTATGACAACAACAATAAATATGAAAACTAAATTCTTTTTCATTCCTTTACTACTTTTATTTTTTGCATGTTCTAAAAAAATAGAAACATCAAGAAGTAACGAAGACTCTTTAACTGAAGTTGAAGAACCTAGAAGACCTGGAAAAGCATTTTTTGATTTTGATAAAGTAGAGCATTATTCCAATGATATTTCCGAAAGCGATGCTGAAAATTTATCCATAAAAGATAAACCTTCAAAAAAAGAATCAATATTATCGCAGTTGTTAACTGAGGATGATATGGAATACACTGACGAATTAGAAAAGTATAATTTCAAAAAAAGCGTAATTAATAGTTCTAAACTGGACTCTATAAATAAAATTTTCAGTGAAAACCCTTGTAAAACAGTTTATGTGACTGCATGTATTCCTGTTTATAGAGATATTTTCATTTTTAAAAAGAATGAAAAAATAGTAGGAAAAGCCAAAGTTTGTTTTGGCTGTCGTTCATATTCTATTGAGGGAACAAAACTTAATACTGAGAATTTTGGTCAATGTGGAGATTTTGAAAGATTAGGAAAATTAATCTATTAAAGCCAGCTGCTAACAGCGGTTTTAAGAAATTGGGGTTTGGGTGTATTATGGGATGGTCTTTTTGTATATTTGGCTTCAGTCCTAATGGAATGGTTTGGGAACAAAAATCCCCAACTTCTTAAAGCCGGCGGGACGTTATAGGCAATTCGCCAAAATTGCGATTAAACCAAGATTATAAAATAATGGAGTATCAGTTATCTAGAACTTGTAAAAATTGTGGAAACATAGATACGTTTCCTTTAACAAAAGTTGAAGCGGCTTTTGAGTTATACGATTCTAATGAAATTTGGAACTTACCTTGTTCTAAGTGTGCTTCTACAGAATGTCAATCAACATATCAAAACAAACCTGACATTGATAGAGAGTTATTAGACTTATGGGGAAACGACCCTACTTTATTTTTTATGGAACAAGATGAAGATTTAATAATTGCTGATATCGACAATCTACATCTTATTTTAGAAGTACTTGATGAAAAAAAATATTCAAAAAAGAAGAACAGCATTTTGATACAATCTTTATGTGCTCTTTTGTATGACTATACCATTTCACCTGAAGAATACTCAGAAAAAGAGAATGAGGATAGAAGAAAAAGTGCTGCCAAGATTATTCCTGAATTAATCAAACGAAAAACAGAAATATTAGAGAACGATGAAGATATAATGGATTATATAAAAGTTGAAATATATCCACAAATCGGACTTACAAATAAAATTTAAATTAGAACTGCCTATAACAGCGGTTTTAAGAAATTGGGGTTTGGGTGTTTAATGGAACGAGCTTTTTGTATATTTGGCTTCAGTCCTAATGGAATGGTTTGGGAATAAAAATCCCCAACTTCTTAAAGCCGGCGGGACGTTATCTGCAAGCTTACCAAAAATTGCGCAAAAACTTAACGCAAAACAATTGATAAACCAAAATCATAGCGCATGAATTATTTTGAAAAATTAAAATCTTTTTTTGACAAATATGGTAAATATATAATAATAGCTGCCGTATTGTTAATATTGATTTCTACAGGTAAACAGTTTTTTTATTATAAAGAAATTAAAGATTACAAAAAAGAAACTATTGGGTTAATTGAAGATTTTAAATATACTAGTAGGGGTTCTTATAATTTAATTTATAGTTATAAAGTGAATAACGAAAACTATAAAAACACTATTGGTACTTCAGGTTTTTTTGGTGATAATAAAAGAAAAGGATGCATTGGGTGTGAATTCAAAGTACTATATTCTTCTAAAGACCCTAAAAAAAGTAGTATAAGATTAGGGAAATATGAAAAATACAAAAGAACTGTTGAGTTTGTGGATTTAGATAATTGATAGATATGTAATTTAAAGCCTGCAGATAACAGCGGTTTTAAGAAATTGGGGTTTGAGTGTTTAATGGAAAGATCTTTTTGTACATTTGACTTCAGTCTTAATGGAATGGTTTGGGAACAAAAATCCCCAACTTCTTAAAGCCGGCGGGACGTTAGCAGCAAGTGACCCAAAAAAACGTAAAAATGTTTGACTTCAAAAAAAAATACTTTTATCTAATTAAGTTATATAAAATAACCGATCAAAATTCTGCTGAAAAGTTTCCTACAAGCAAACTTATATCCGAAAGTATTGATGAATTAAAATCATTAATAGAAATCCCACCAACAGACTTTGAACTTAATTATTCAAAAAAATACAAGTCTCTAAAAACGTTTGAAACTGCTTTATCTAAGTCCGAAGTAATTTATAGTTATGTTGGGTTTGACACTGAGAAAACAAAATGCTACTTCACAGTAGATAATTCAATGTTAAATTATACAAACAAACCAAAGAACTCAACCATTGAATTGTATATGCAATTTGATGAAAAGTATTTTAATAACAACGCTATTAAAATATGTCAGTCATTAATTAATAATTTTGGTTTCGAATATGGATTTATCCATCGGTTTCCAAAAAACATTGATGGCGATACCGAGAAAAAAATCAAGCGCGGTTTATTTTCTTCAGGAATTGAAATAACTGAAAATGACTTAATTTGGCAATTTCATAGCATAGGCATTAATCACGGTTATATCAAAAAGTTATATAATTATAATTTTCTAAATAAAAGTCAGTTTGAAAATTCGATGATTAAAGAACAATTAGAAAAATATGGGAAAAATGAATTTATTTCACCAAACATGCTTTTGTGGAAAATTAGTGATGAGGAATTAAAAAAATTAATCAATGTAACTTCAATAAAGAAAAATACAATAGATGCTCCCGTTGAAGAAAATATATTCCTTAAAGATGACAAGGCAAAAATTTTCTATGACTTAATGAGAATTAAATAAACACCTGCTGCTAACAGCGGTTTTGTGAAAGTGGGGTTTTAAGGCAAAATTTAAAGGTAATTTTATATATTTGACTTCAGTCCTAATGGAAAGGTTTGGGAATAAAAATCCCCACCTCCACAAAGCCGGCGGGACGTTAGCAGTAATTTAAGATGAACGAAATCGAAAAACCTTCAATTCCATATTTAGATTTTGAATTTCATAATAAAGTGGATGAAATTCAAAATTTTGTGCTTTTCAAAGAATTAAGATTTGGTAAAATATATAATTACAAAAATCTTGATGAATTTTGGTATTATGACCAAGAGACATTGAGAATTCGCTTTATAACAAAAAGAATTTTAAAATTAATCCTTGAATGGAATAATGAGTCTCTAATCTTAAATGAAAAACAATTTAAATCTCTGGAATCCATTCAAGGTTTGCCAAGATCAAAATATACAATTTCGCCAAAGGACATAGAATTTCCTTGTAAAGTGAAATTGAAAAATGGTGAAATTATAGATTTTTGCATACTATTAACTTCAAAATGTGCTCCTTTTCAAAATTATTATAAAAATGTAATCATGTTAAGTGAAGTAGATGAGATTATAGAAAGTGAATATTCATTGCCTCATTCATATAGAATATCAAGTATGAATGCAAAAGAAATTATGATGTCAACTTATCCATTTGTATTAAAAACTCACGCTGACCAAAATTTAATATACAATGGGAAAACTCAATTTGCTTCATTCGGTGAAATAAAAGGAAAAGAAATCGAAAGAGAGATTGAATTTAGCCAATCCGTTAGAGGAAAATTCATTGACAATGACTATGAAAAACTAACTTACATTGTAGCAGATTGGGATGACAGAATGGATAAACTTTACGAGGAATATCATTTGAATATTTTTGAATAAACTACTGCTAACAGCGGTTTTAAGAAATTGGGGCTTGAGTGTTTAATCGAACGGTCTTTTTGTATATTTGACTTCACTCCTAATGGAATGGTTTTGGGGACAAAAATCCCCAACTTCTTAAAGCCGGCGGGACGTTAGCTGCAACTTTATGAAAATAGGGAAACTAATATCCATTCTTTTTATTTTTACAGTCTTATTTTTAGGCTGGAAAACATATGACTTATTTAATCCCAACTATGAGAATAAATTTAAAAGCAACATCTACCAAGTAGAAGACAAAAGAGCTGAACTCGAAGAACTTGTCAAACTAGCTACTATAGAAATTACAGGTAAAAATATTCCAAATAACGCGATGGATTTAGACGATGTTGACTATGAATTGCGAGAAAAAATGGAAGATTTAGGCTTTAGAAGTTTTAGGTTTGAAACCCTTGATAATTGTAGTCAAAAATATAGTTTTATCTTCATAGTTTGGGAAGATTGGAATGTAGACACGCTTAATTATGTTGAAATTATTTATTCACCATGCGACAACGAAACGAAAAAAGGATTTCACAGTTTTGATGGTAGTCATATAGATACATTTGGAGTGGGTGGAAATTGGAAAATTTATTCTGATACAGATTTCATATAGTAAAAGCTGCAGCTAACAGCGGTTTTGTGCAAGTGGGGTTTTAGGGATTTATTGGTAATGGTCAGTGTTTGCACTTCTGTCCTATTTTTCAACTTTTTTCTTTCAATCTTTTCGGTATATTTGTAAACATCAGTAACAAAAATCCCCACCTGACACAAAGCCGGCGGGACGTTATAGGCAATTATAATAAATGCGTCGTCCTAAAATAGGTTGACTAAAAATTAAACACTTTTAGTATCCTATGGAAACAACAAGAAAACAACCCTGCCGAAAAAATGAGTATCAGAAAATCAGTTTTGATCTCAAACTTTCCATCATTGACGAAATTAATAATGGACAAATCTCTGTAAACTATGCTGCCAAAAAGTATGGCATTTCTCGAAGTTCCATTGACTATTGGAGAAAGAAATTATCTAACTTTACATCCAAATCCAAAGCAATGAGCAAGAACGACGAGATTAAAAAACTAAGAGAACGTATAGAAGAACTGGAATTTATTAAAGACTTCCAACAAGACATCATTGCTGATTTTGAAGTAACCACAGGACTGGATATCGCAAAAAAGTCGTTGCCCGAAACATTAGTAAAAGAGATAGAGAAAAAGAAAAGAAACCTTTTAAAGTAAAATGGCTTTATCAATGTTTCGGAATATCCAAACAAGCTTATTATAAACGAATCAAAGCTGATAAACAGCGAGAAGAACAAGTTATTGTAATTAAAGAACTCATTGCGCCTATCAGGAAAAAACAAACCCGGTACGGTGGAAGAAAACTGTACCTGGACATTAAAGATGATTTGGAAAAGAGGGATATAAAAATGGGAAGAGATAACTTTTTTAGGTTCTTGAAAACACATCAGTTATTGGTTAAGAAAACTAAGCAATTCCATATCACAACCGATTCCAAACATTTTTTCTATAAATCGCCAAACCGAATTAAGAACATCACTCCTACTCACGCGGAACAGATCTGGGTCAGCGATATAACCTACCTTAAAACACAAGAAAAACACGCTTATTTGGCTTTGGTAACAGACATCTATTCCAAGAAAATAATGGGGTTCAAACTCGATACGAATATGAAAGCTACATTAGTGAAAGATGCTCTTCAAATGGCTTTAAAAAACAGAATGCATAAACATCAAAACATCATTCATCACAGCGACAGGGGAATACAGTATTGCTGTCCCGAGTTCTCCGAATTCGCGCAAAACAACGGCATGTTACTCAGTACAACCCAGCAATACGACCCTTATGAAAACGCAGTAGCGGAGAGGATTAACGGAATTTTGAAATATGAGTTTGGTTTATTAAAAACATTACCTAATTTAGTCTTGGCTCAGAAAATGATTAAACAGGCGGTAAACACATACAATAATGAAAGAAGGCACTACAGCTTAGATATGAAAACACCTGAGTTTGCACACAAAAATCAAATGCATAAATACAAATTTTACAACCTGAATTAATAACCAAAATGGTCAACCTATTTCAGGACAAGACAAAACGTCACGTATAGAAAGATATTGGCAAACTTAGCAATGAAAAACAAGCTTTTAAAAATAACATTCTTGAGTATTTTGTTTGCGATTTTATCCGTCGCAGTTTGGATAATATTACCAATATCAATTAAATATTATTCCGAAATAAGTTTTGGAAATAGACTTATTGAAAACTTACAGAAATACAAAGTATCAAACTTTAAATTACCAAATAACCAAGATTGGGAAACTCTGGATAAATTAGATTTTGAAAAGACAGAATTAACAACAAATCCGGAGTATAAAAAGATTGGTGAAAATGATTTTAAATTAATTTTCATTAAAGGATTCGATGGTCCGTACTTAACTTATAATTCTGTAACCAAAGACTGGAAAGTTGAATAACTGCCTATAACAGCGGTTTTAAGAAATTGGGGCTTTAGGGCTTTATGAAACGGTCTTTTTGTATATTTGACTTCACTCCTATCGGAATAGTTTGGGAACAAAAATCCCCAACTTCTTAAAGCCGGCGGAACGTTAGCGGCTATGTTCATAACTTTACGCTCATATGATTACGTTAGAAAAACTAGAAATTTATGACAAGTATGCGGGTGACGAAGATCACCTTGCAAGAGTTGGTAGTGAAAAAGAGTTGGAACTTTTCAGGCAGAATTTAGATTGGTATGAAATAAACAACTTCAAGCAAGATATATATTTAATTTCGCAACATTTAGTATCAGAAAAGTATAAAGAAACCGCGATTAAGAGAATAAAAACTTTATGCGACAATCAAACTTTTGACATTCTTACACAATCAATCCAGTAACTAAAAAAGATGGAGGAACAAATATTGACCGCAGAAAAGCTTCTCGAAAAGAAAAAGACCTTGACAAAAGTTAAAACTGACGATAGTGGTTGGTATACTTATTATGTGGATGAAAATTCACAAAAGTGGCTTGAAGAGTACCCAAATTCAGAATGTCACGGCGGAGGATTACCACAATTGAGATTACTCGATAAATTTCCTTGGGAATAAATAACTACGAAAAAACACAGCCGCTAACAGCGGTTTTAAGAAATTGGGGCTTTAGTGTTTAATGGGACGGTCTTTTTGTATATTTGGCTTCAGTCCTGATGGAATGGTTAGGGAATAAAAATCCCCAACTTCTTAAAGCCGGCAGGACGTTAGCGGAAATTTTACCATAACTGTAGAGAAATAAGAATTATGAAAAAAATATCAACAATTTTATTTTTATACTTATCAATTATAACATATGGACAAAATACTAATTTAACAGTTAAAGAAATTGATAGCATTGTTAATCAAATTGATTTAACTTGTATTAGCGGAGGCATTGAAGATTATACTATTCAAAAAAAAGGAGACAATAAAAAGGATTTTGGTGGTGGGGCAGATTGGTATTATACAGACACTTCTAAAACAAAATTATTGAAAGTTTATAGAGAATATTCGATTGGATATCAAAATATAGAAGTCTATTATTTTCATCAAGATTCATTAATTTATTTAACGATATCCAATATTACATATGATAAAGACAAAAAACATATTAATTGGGAAGGGCAATACTATTTTCAAAACAACAAATTAATTTTCAAACAAGACAATCTGAAAAGGTCTTTCAAACCCGAAATATATTTAAAAAGTGCTGGGCAATTTTTTAGTTTAGAAAAAATTTGGAGAATATAGGAATAACTATAATCTTAAAATTATTTGAAAAACTTCCGCTAACAGCGGTTTTAAGAAATTGGGGCTTTAGGGCTTTATGAAACGGTCTTTTTGTATATTTGACTTCACTCCTATCGGAATAGTTTGGGAACAAAAATCCCCAACTTCTTAAAGCCGGCGGGACGTTATGCGACATCGCAAAAAAACTAAACCTTAAAGATGAACAAATTTACTTTATCATATATTCTTATTGTAAATGCCAGCGTAATTGCTCTTGCAATCGCAAATATGATTTCGGGAAATTTTTTTCTTAGAGACATACTTTATATAATTATCTCTAGCATTTCAATTTATTGTGTTTTTAACCTTACCAAAAAATATGTATATCATTTTTTGTGCATTACAAATTTCATCCAATCTTACTCATTAATACTATTTGGTTTTAGTTATAAATTTCTATTAGGACCTGACTTATCATTTTATTTTTACAGAGAAGGTGATTTATTTACAAAATTTGAATTCAATATTTTTAATGGTGCTTCACTATATTCAAAAGATTTAAATAGTAATAATTGGTCAATAGGGATTAATTTTATACATCTCTATATTGTTTGCTATTCGTATTCTCTAATTTATAAATCTAAAACGAAAATAAGCAACGTCGCATAACAGCGGTTTTGTGAAAGTGGGGGTTTAAGGCAAAATTTAAAGGTAATTTTATATATTTGACTTCAGTCTTAACGGAATGGTTTGGGAACAAAAATCCCCAACTTCTTAAAGCCGGCGGGACGTTATGGGCAAGTTAAACGCAACTAAATGAAAAAGAAAACATTATTAATTATTATATCCTTCGTCACTGGTTTTCTTTATTCGCAAAACAAAAATGAGTGCCTAAAAGAAAAAGGAAAATTTATTTTTTATCAAATAACAATTTTAAAAGAAGGATCCCCTCCTTTTTTTTCAAATGCGATGTCTGAAGAACGTTTAGATAACCAGCTGACAAATAATAACTACAATTTAATTGAATTTTTAAATGTTTTGTATAAAAAATCATTTTTTACACCCTTATTTACTGACAATTTCAATTATTATGTAGACTGTTTAAAAAACGAAGAAATAGGACATAAAAAAAAGGAGATATTTGATTTAAAATTCGACTCTTTATTCAAAAAACATTTAAAAAAGAATATCGTTAAATTAAAAAATAATGTAGATGTTATTATTGAAGACGTAGTTATTGAAGGTACATTTTTTAAAACCAAAATAGACTTTGAAAAAATTCCTATGTCAACACTAAATGCTCCTGAAATGAAGACCGTAAATTCAATTGAATTTTTATATATCCCGTTAGAAATAGATAAAATTTATTCAGTAAGATAGAGGCCCGTATACAACTTTGAGCAATTACATTAAGTACTCACAAAACAATTATAACCTGCCCATAACAGCGGTTTTAAGAAATTGGGGTTTTAGGCAAAATTTAATGGTAATTTTATATATTTGGCTTCAGTCCTAATGGAATGGTTTGGGAACAAAAATCCCCAACTTCATAAAGCCGGCGGGACGTTACCAGCAATTTTATGAAAAACGTAATTCTAATAGTATTTATTTTCATTGGGACAATTTGTTATTCTCAAAATATTAAACAACTTGAAACTGAGTTGAGATATTGGAAAAGTGGTGAAGAATATGGTGACAAAATAAAACTTGCTCGTTCTTTGCAAAAAATTGATCCTTTTAATGAAATAGCTATAAATTATATTTGTGATTATTATCATGATAGGCAAATCGATTCAGTAAATATTTTTTTTGAAAATTTAGCAACTAAATTCCCAAATCAACCAGAACCCTTTCTTTTAAGAAGTGAATTTCTTCATTCTCAGTCAGGGGTCGAAAATTATACATCAAAGAAAGTTGAATATCTATTAAAAGCTAAAGAAATTGACCCATCTAATTTTTTTGCAAATTATTGGTTATCTGAAACTTACTATCAAGACTTTATACTTCCATTTAAAAAACCTAAATACGATCTATTCTCTGAAGTCGAAAATGATTCCATATTTGATACTAAAATAGACAGTCTTAAGAAAATTAAGCCAAAATCATTTTTTCCAAACTCGGCTGAATTAGCCCTACAAAGTTTTAAAAATCTTTGGGATATTAGTGACGTCCACAAAAATGTAATTTATTATCCCATGAAACAATTAGCATGTTTTTTAAATGTAGAATTACCTACTAAATATATGTTTGAAAAAAATACAAATCAATACTTTCCAACCAATCAGTTCATGAATCTTACAACAGATTGGGAATGTGACATTACTATTGATTATTTATTTGAAGCTGAGAAATCCCAAGCAACTGGTAGTTGGTTAACCGATCAACTTATAAATTTGGATGAGCCAAAATTATACAGTATGAATTCTAATATAAATGCTATAATCTATCGATTTACATGGCTTAGAAGTTTTGATCATCCAATATCAGTTAGAATAGAAAAAATAGATGAAAAATACAATTTATATTGGGCTATTGGAAAAGGTTCTGGAGGTTACGAACCAAAGGGATTGAAAAGTAAAGGGAAAAGAAAAATTACGTCAAATGAATGGCAAACCTTCGAATCTTTGCTTAATAAGACAAACTATAAAAATTTACCTAATGAAGAATATGTTCTAATGACAGATGGAGCAACATGGACACTGGAACATTCCGAATCTGATATATTTGATGCAAAGAATACAAATAGTCCTAATAAAGAGTTTGAATCGTTATGTCTATATTTGATCAAGCTGGCAAAAATTAAGATTAAAACAGAAAGAATTTATTAAAAACTGCTGGTAACAGTGGTTTTAAGAAATTGGGGTTTGAGTGTTTAATGGAACGGTCTTTTTGTATATTTGGCTTCAGTCCTAATGGAATGGTTTGGGAACAAAAATCCCCAACTTCTTAAAGCCGGCGGGACGTTAGCTACAATGTCGCAAAACAGTATGAAAAAACTCGTATTAACTCTATTTATATTCAGTGCCCTCGTTGGGTGCGAACATAACAAACCAAAAGATTTAAATGTAAAATTCACCTATGTTGCAGAAGGAGCATCAGCTACATTTAAAAATCAATTCACAAAGAATGAAAAAATTAATACGCAAAAGACGGAAAAAGGAATTGAAATAACTGTTGACAAATATGTTACGGGAATTCCGTATTATGGAAAAGCAGAAATTATCAATGATACTTTGATTCTGAACTATTGGACTAATATAGATAGCAAAATGATACCCAGTGTTATCATCCCATCAAGATTTAAGTATGAAATTTTAGACGTTCCTTACAAAGAGATAAAGTTTAATTATTTAGGAAATAAATATAAAAATAAAGAATAGACACTGTAGCTAACAGCGGTTTTGTGAAATTGGGGTTTTAGTGTTTAATGGAAAGATCTTTTCGTACATTTGGCTTCAGTCCTAATGGAATGGTTTGGGAACAAAAATCCCCAACTCCACAAAGCCGGCGGGACGTTGTGCGTAATAATGAAAAAACGAGATGTATGAAAAACTCACATTTTATAATATTTATATTTTTTTTTATTAGTTTTTTTAGTTACGGTCAAAAAAAAGAAATAACAAAAGGTGAAAATATCAAAAACGAAAATTATTCATTCCCCAAAGATTTTTATTTTGAGATTAACACTGGTGGAAATGACAGCTACAATTCTCAATACAATACTTTTTTCAGAAGTTACTCTGATGGCGATAAAATGATAAAGGTCGAATCGACAAATGCCGAAAAGGAGAGAATTTATTCTTTTATGAAGAAAATAGATTTTTATAAAATGCCAACGAAATTTGAGCCAAAAGAAAACATAGTAACAGTTTCAAGCAATAGCTTCAAAAGAAGTATTGTAATCTACTCAAACGGAAAGAAAAAATTTGTTTCTTATGATACAGGTGTTACAAGTGAGTCAAATAAAAAAAAAGCAAAGCCATTTTTGGATTTTTATAAAATGATCTGGGACATAATATATAGCAAAGAAGAAATATCCAAACTGCCGAAATCAGACTACTTTTATGAATAGAATTACTACGCACAACAGCGGTTTTGTGCAAGCGGGGTTTTGGGTGTGTATCGGGAAGAGTTAGTGCTTGCACTTCTCTCCTATTTTTTCAACTTTTTCTTTCAAACTTTTCGGTACATTTGTAATCAACAGTAATAAAAATCCCCACCTGCCACAAAGCCGGCGGGACGTTAGCAGTAATGCCATTACAAACTTCATCTAAACTATATGTCAGAAAATAAAATTGATAATTTTAACGTAAAAGGCAAAGAATTATTTCAAATCTTAACCAACAAATATGACTATACTTTAAAAGAAATTAAAGTTTCCGAAATTAATGGTCAAAAATGGACAACTCAACATATTTATATAAACAATTCCAAGAATTTAAAAATAGTAATTAAACAAGAACCATATTATACAGATTATGGTTTTTCATTTTTTATCTATAAAATTGGAAACGACGAATACAATATTCTTTGTAATGTTCCTCATGAAAAACAAGATAAAGACGATGATTTTTTAAAACTCGCATACGAAAAATTATTCTCAACAAAAGAAACTGTAGATCTGATAAGTGGAGAAAATTGGAAAGAATTAAAACGAATTCCTCATCAATTTTAAAAGGCTCTACTGCTAACAGCGGTTTTGTGCAAGTGGGGTTTTCGGGGCATAATGGGACGATCTTTTTGTATATTTGACTTTGTGACAAAACAAACTAAAGGAACAAAAATCCCCGCCTCCACAAAGCCGGCGGGACGTTGGCTGCAATTTTGAAATAACTAAACCTTAATTACTTATGAGAAATATAAATATAATTATAATAACAATATTATTTTTTAGTTATATTAATACTTCTCAAAGCCAGTCAATAAGCAGCGGTTATTATTCTAGTCCTAAATCAAAAAATAACTACTTTTTTGATTTTTTTTACAAATTTGAAGACACTAACACATTCAAATATACCTACTTTGGTTGGGAAGGAAAAGGATTTGGTATAGGTAAATATGAAATCAAAAATGATTCACTTTATTTAAAATTTGAGAATTGTCACCCATGTGGTGAAGAAAGATATCTCGAGAGAATTGAAGGCCAATCTGACTCTTTAAAAATCAATTTAAAAATGATGTACGAATCAGATTTAATGAATTTAGCTGGCACCGTAGTTGAGACTAACGAAAATTTAAATCCTGACTACTCAAATGTCATTATAAAAAAAACAATCCCTAAGAATGGAGGCGACTTAACTTTACGTTTTTCATTTATTGGTCATGATGATGTTTTCGTCAAAATAAAAAAAGATATCTCAGAATTAAATGGCACAATAATATTTGACGATTATTTTACATCTTTTACAAACGAGATAGAATCATATAAAATTATAAAAATGAAAGAAGATTCTCTTAAATTATATATGGTCGATGAAAAAGTGAAGCTTAAAAAAATATCAAAAGAAGATCTTGAAAAAAAGCTCAAAAAATATAATTCAAATGATAAATATGAGTTTTATATTAAATATTTTCTATAAAAAACTGCAGCCAACAGCGGTTTTAAGAAATTGGGGTTTCAGTGTTTAATGGAACAATCTGGAATCAAAAGTCTTTGCTCCATTTCAAGTTTTTCCTTTCAAACTTTTCGGTATATTTGTAAGCGTCAGTAACAAAAATCCCCAACTTCTTAAAGCCGGCGGGACGTTAGCGGTAATTATCCCAACGAAACGAAAATTCAACAACTTAATAATGACAGAAGAAATAATTTTTACATTACAATTAATTCAAATAGATTTCTTTACAGCTTTTGGGTTATTTACTATACTATACTTTCCTTTCTCAATATTTATTAAAAATCCTATTATCAAAAATATAGATGAAGAATCAAATCGATTTATTTCCTTCATTGGAATAGTCTATTTAATATTATGGATTATCGGAATATTTGTTGAATTAAATATCCTAAATCAAGAAGACAAAACTGAACTTTTGAACAGAATGTTTGGAAAATATTGGTTTGGGTTTTGGATTCAACCTTTACTTTGGGTATTAATCACACAATTGTTACGATTCAAGGCAATTAGAAAAAACATTTTTCTACGAATATTATTTAGTGTTCTTTTGATGATATCAATAGAAAGAATGATTATAATTATTACCATGTTTCATAGAGACTATCTCCCAAGCTCTTGGACAATGTATAATGAAGTTGGTATTTACCCTTCGAATTTGGTACTCTCCTTATTTTTAAAAGTAATTGTATTTTTAGTTTTCGTCGGAATATTTCAATTAATCAATAATAAATTAAAAAGTTTAAAACTGCGCAGAGAAAATAACTACCGCTAACAGCGGTTTTGTGAAATTGGGGTTTGAGTGTTTAATGGAACGATCTGACATCAAAAGTCTTTGCTTCATTTCAAGTTTTTTCTTTCAAACTTTTCGGTATATTTGTAAACATCAGTAACAAAAATCCCCAACTCCACAAAGCCGGCGGGACGTTATAAGCCATTTTATGAAAAACGAAACTTTTATAATTCTACTTCTACTTGTATTTACATCATGTAAATATGACAATCGAGATGAAATAGATCGAATGTTAGATAATACAAGAGAGAATTTGAAACAAGAAGGTAAAAAAATAAATGCGAAAAATCGAGAATGGGACAGCTTAATTAATAATATCTACGAAGTTTCAAAACAAAATCAAATTTTGGCATATAAAAAAATAGATGGAATAATTTCGAATAATCCACAACTTGAAGAATTTGATATTCAAGATTTACATTTTGTAAAAGGCGACATATTATATAAAAATGACAGTCTAAACGAAGCCGTAAAAGAATTTACAAAAAGCGGTATAAATTTCCCTAAATCATTAGGTGCAAGAGCGGGAGCATTTTTAAAGTTAAAAGAATACGAAAAATGCTTATCCGATTTAAATAAAGCAGCAGAAATAAATGATGAATATCTTTGGTATATTGGAAACTATTATGAATCAATAAATAAAAAAGATTCTGCTGTTTTCTTCTATAAAAAACTACTTAATAACGATAAGGTTATTTATAAATATTGTGGAGATAGAATAAAGGAGTTGGAAAATAAAAAAACAAAACTCTATACAGAATTAAAATTTATTGATAATCAAAAAATGACTATTGTATGGCCAGAATAAAAACGGCTTATAACAGCGGTTTTGTGCAAGCGGGGTTTGAGTGTTTAATGGAACGATCTTTTTGTAAATTTGGCTTCAGTCCTAATGGAATGGTTTGGGAACAAAAATCCCCAACTTCTTAAAGCCGGCGGGACGTTAGTGGCAATGCACCCAAAAATGACGTAAAATCAACTAGTTAACAAACAAAATGAAATTACTTAAATCAATATTTTCGCTTTTAAGCTCACCAAAAAACACTCATAAACAAACTGATGGTGAAGTGTTGAAAATCCAAAAAGAAGGTGCTCAGCATGCAATTGAATTAGCTAAAGTTTTTAGTTATAAATTAAATTATTCTGATGAATCTTTGAAAAATGTAGACAAAGTATTGATTAAACTAAATAAAGAATACATCGGCACAAAAA
Source organism: Flavobacterium enshiense (assembly GCF_022836875.1). Classification (NCBI taxonomy): domain Bacteria; kingdom Pseudomonadati; phylum Bacteroidota; class Flavobacteriia; order Flavobacteriales; family Flavobacteriaceae; genus Flavobacterium; species Flavobacterium enshiense. The sequence continues at coordinate 2,210,905 of NZ_CP090376.1, read as the reverse complement.
ATGAACATCTTCTACCTGGCTTTGCAATGGCTTTCGGATTATATATTATAGAAGTCTTTGAAAAAAATCATGAACAAGGTTATTTAAAAAGACAACGCAATGAATTTGGCGAAGATACATTTCCATACTATTGGAGAAAAAATTTAATCTATCCATGTATGTGGTGTTTGGAAAGAATATTTGACGACAAGGCTTCTGATGTTTCCTTAAAATATAACTCGATAATTTCTGAAGAATAGTTAATAAATTTGCACAGCCACTAACAGCGGTTTTGTGAAATTGTGGTTTTAGGCAAAATTTAAAGGCAATTTTATATATTTGACATCAGTCCTAATGGAATGGTTTGGGAACAAAAATCCCCAACTCCACAAAGCCGGCGGGACGTTAGCGGTAATTTCAGCCAAAAATGACGACAAGCGCACAATGATAACAATAGAAACAGTAATTGATTTTTTTAATGATTTAAAAAACAAGGATGATTTTGACACATCAAAACCATTGCTATACGGGTATTTTTTTACTGACGAAAGCAAAAATAAACTTTTGAAAGTGAGTGGAATCCTGGAAAATATTGGATTTAAAATCGTAGATATTTTTGATGCTGAAGTTGAAGAAGATGAAACTCCTTTCTTTTATCTTCATATTGAAAAAATTGAAATCCATACACCTAACTCATTAGATGCAAGAAATAAATATTTCTATGAGCTAGCCGATAAATATGGTTTAGAATCTTATGATGGATTTGACATAGGAAATATCGATAGTTAAGAAACTACCGCTAACAGCGGTTTTGTGAAATTGGGGTTTTAGGCAAAATTTAAAGGCAATTTTATATATTTGACTTCAGTCCTAATGGAATGGTTTGGGAACAAAAATCCCCAACTTCTTAAAGCCGGCGGGACGTTACCAGCAAGCTTGCCAAAAATGACTTTAAAAACTATACTGTCCATATTATGCTTAGATATCTATACCTTATTACCTTTATATTTTTATTAATTTCGTGTGAAACTCGTGAAGAATTAGCCTCAAAAAAACTAATTGGCCAATGGGCTATTTATGAAATGTCATATAATGGAAAAGATTGTAAAGATGATTTACTTGTAAATTATATTATGTTTTATGAAAAGAAATTCGCAATTCCAGAAATTTATAATTATTTAGCGGAAGACGAAACAGACAATACTCAATGGAACTTAAGTTTTGATAATCAAAAAGTCGCAAAATTGAATTTAAAATGTCAGAATAAAATCTTCAACGGTCCATATGAATTAATATATTTTAAAAATCATCAAGAAAAGCTTCTTGGAATAAAATTAAAATCAAAAACGACAAGTATTGTAGCTTATAAATTATTGCAAAACTTTGATTCATATAGAAATTGGGATACAGAATATTAAGCCTGCTGGTAACAGTGGTTTTAAGAAATTGGGGTTTGGGTGTATAATGGAACGGTCTTTTTGTATATTTGACTTCAGTCCTAATGGAATGGTTCGGGAACAAAAATCCCCAACTTCTTAAAGCCGGCGGGACGTTGTGCGACATTTTGACCGAACAAAACGAAATAGTAGCTAAAAATATGATAGTAGGAGATATAGAAATAGTTACTGTTCTTGTAATATTATTATTTTTAATTCCAGTTGTATGGAATATTTACAAAACTGAAATTTTTAAAAAATTCTCAATTACTAGATTGATTAAAATCCTTAACAAATCTCTTATAATTCAAGTTTTTATTGTTATTTTTTTGATACTTGTAAATTGGGCTTGGAATAAAGCAAATTTCAAATTTGAAAATATTATAGCAGGAACGTTATATACATACTTAGTTGTTGGAATATTTATGTATTTACCAAGCTTAGGAATCTTGAACTTAATAAAATTTATTCTTCAAAAAAGAGCAAAAACTGAAGCTGAATTATCAAAAAAAAATTAGATAATTTTAATACCTAAACATTTCAATTTAAATGGACTCTAACAGTTATATAGTTACTTGTAAAATAGCTTATCAAAATGATATAGAACCTTTTCAATTTGATAAAAAAGAAAATGAAATTTATAAAAAGTTAGATGAAATTACAACTTACTATAAAGAAACTAGGACTTTAGAAGATTTTTACACTTACCTACAAGAAGGACAATATTGGATCAATGTGTGGACCGCATTTTTTTTGATTGAAAAATTTGAAATTAATAAAAGTGATAAATTAATAGGACTAAACGATGAAACTATTTTTGCTTTTTGCATAAATGAAATCGAAAGACACTTGCCACATTTTAAAAAAGAAAATCAAAGAATAAATTGTCAAAAATGGTTAATTGAAAAGAAAAACGTCGCACAACAGCGGTTTTAAGAAATTGGGGCTTTAGTGTATAATGGAACGGTCTTTTTGTATATTTGGCTTCAATCCTAATGGAATGGAATGGGAACAAAAATCCCCAACTTCTGAAAGCCGGCGGGACGTTAGCTGTAATTGGCCAAACGAAATGAAAACTAACGAAATACAAAACCTAAACAATATAAAATGCTTAAAAATTTTATTGTATTTAATATATTGATTTCAATTTTTATGTTTGCTTTTATCTTTTATCGCTGTGCAGGAATGTCGGGCGGAGATTTAGCTATTATTGCATTTAATATTATGTTTGGTATTTTTCAATTAATATCAAATAATATTTATCTGAGCCGATTTAAACCTAAAATGGTTTTCAAAGTTTTGTTTTCAATAATAATTATTCAAATCATCGAATTAATTATTTTTATTATTTATGGATACCAAATTAATGAATGGATAAAGAGCAACTACAGCTAACAGCGGTTTTGTGCAAGCGGGGTTTTGGGGATTTATCGGTAAGGGTCAGTGTTTGCACTTCTCTCCTCTTTTTCAACTTTTTTCTTTCAAACTTTTCGGTACATTTGTAATCAACAGTAATAAAAATCCCCATCTGCCACAAAGCCGGCGGGACGTATTGCGACACTTTGTGTAACAGTACGCAACTGAAAAACTAAGAAACAACTCTGAAATCTGTAAAAATATTGGAGATAAATTTTGAAACGCATCTAAATGAAAATACTATTTAAATCAATATTAATTTTAGCAATATTAATAGTTGTCTTTTTTTGGATCTGTGTTATGGCTTCAAGTCATAACGTAAAAACTGAGATGAAACTTACACCATTAATAATAATCCTATTTTTATTAGTTATACTATTTTACGATAGAATATTTAAAAATAAACTATGAGTTCAGAAATACATGAAATAAAAATTTGTGATGAGTGCAAAAGTGAATTTTATAAAGATTCATCATCGATGGAAAATCTTTGTCCCGAATGTTCAAACATTTTATATGGTTACGAAAATTGTGAACATGAATTCGTGAATAATCGATGTATTAAATGTTATTGGAACGGAAATTCAAGTGATTATTTAGATAAACTAAAAGAGGATAACAAAATATAAAAGCGATCGCACAACAGCGGTTTTGTGAAATTGGGGTTTTAGGCAAAATTTAAAGGCAATTTTATATATTTGACATCAGTCTTAATGGAATGGTTTGGGAACAAAAATCCCCAACTTCTGAAAGCCGGCGGGACGTTAGCAGTAATGCCGTTACAAACTTCATCTACAACTATATGTCAGAAAATAAAATTGATAATTTTAACGTAAAAGGCAAAGAATTATTTCAAATCTTAATCGACAAATATGACTATACTTTAGAAGAAATTAAGGTTTCCGAAATTAATAGTCAAAAATGGGCAACTCAACATATTTATGTAAACAATTCCAAGAATTTAAAAATAGTAATTAAACAAGAACCGTATTATACAGATTATGGTTTTTCATTTTTTATCTATAAAATTGGAAGCGACAAATACAATATTCCCCATGAAAAACAAGATAAAGAAGATACTTTTTTAAAACTGGCATACGAAAAATTATTCTCAACAAAAGAAACTGTAGATCTAATAAGTGGAGAAAATTGGAAAGAATTAAAACGAATTCCTCTTCAATTTTAAAGGCACTACTTCTAACAGCGGTTTTTTAAGAATTTTATAATCAGTAATTATTTTATTATTAACTAAGATCATAACGCTCAAAACCCTCCAATATGACAAATAATAAAACAATAAAACTAAAGTCATATTTATCAAAAGGATTAATTACCATAGGAGGATTATTATGCTTAAACCCATATTCATTAATTGCGGGACTACCTATTTTTCTAATTGGAATAATTTTAATCATCTTATTCTACAACGATAAAAAAGTAAGAATTAATTGGATTGCATTTCCTTTAGTACTAATTATTTTTTTATATGTAATTGTAATGGGAACTATTTATTTTTTTAAACTATAATTTTTATAAAACTCCAGCTAACAGCGGTTTTGTGCAAGTGGGGTTTTGATGTATAATGGGACGGTCTTTTTGTATATTTGACTTTGTGATAAAACAATTTAAAGAAACAAAAATCCAAAACTTCTTAAAGCCGGTGGTACATTACTCTTAATTTTAAAATGACTAGACAAATCTTAACTATAATATTTCTTCTGACTATTGGACTGAACTCATTCGGACAGAAAATTAGTATAGATACAATATTCCTTCCTAAAGGAGAAAAATTCACTCAGCTTCAAAATAACAAATTGAAATTCCCTTTAATTAAAACTGGTAATTTGAAAATTGACAGATTGATAAATAAGGACTTGAAAAACAGATTTACAAACAATGAGTTTCCTAACTTACCAACTGACTCGACATTAATCAAATGGGCTGACGACCAAATAATCTATCTTGACTTTGAAGTAACCTACTTAAAGAATGGACTTATTTCACTAAATGTTAGTGCTGAAGGTTGCGGAGCATATTGCACAAGTTGGACAGACTATTTTACATATTCTGTGACAACAGGTAAATATGTAACAATTAACGAAATTATCGATACAACGGGAAAATTCAAAAATCTTGTTATTTCAGACAAGGACAAAAAATATGACGAACAGAGAATAGAGTTGAAAAAAATGCTACTTGACAAAGAATCAGGGCTTGATGATGACAGCTATGAATGGGCATTAGAGCATTACAGTGATTGTGACAATTCATTTGAGTTAAATTCATTTGCTTTGTACTCATATCATCTAGAAATAATTGAAAAATGTTATCTCCCAAACGCAATAAAAAATCTAACACCAATAATAGAATTAAAATACAATTACGTTGACATTAGCGAATATCTAAAAATAAAAAACTAGGCATAACAGCGGTTTTAAGAAATTTGGGTTTTGGTTTAGAATGGAATGGTCTTTTTGTATATTTGGCTTCACTCCTGTCGGAATGGTTTGGGAACAAAAATCCCCACACCCACAAACCCGGCTGGACGTTAACTGTAATTATGAGACAAACTTTATCCATAATATTCTTTTTGATAGCATTAGTTTGTCATTCTCAACCTAATGAAAAGCAATGGGTTAAACTTAATGAGTTTGCAAAAGAGAAATATAAAAATGATATTTTAGAAAAGAATCCATTAATCTTAGTCGATGGAAAGGTTGTTGGTCCTCTTTCTGAAATTGATTTGAAAGATTTTAAAATTAATCCTAAACATCCATCTTCACTTCAAGTTTTACCTAAAGGATCTATTTATTTACAGAGTATTTGGGGAAAATATGCAAAAAATGGAGTGATAAATATTCAAAACCATTTACCATTATGTTATGGTTCTAATAGACCAAAGCATAAAATTATATTAAATGACAATGAAACTACATGGGAAAACATATATCAATTACAAGGAAAAGATATTAAAGATTGGATAGAAATCTTTACTACAATTGACTTGCAAGGAAATATTCTAAATTTGACGGTGGTTAATACTAAAAAAGAAAAAGAATAACTACAATTAACAGCGGTTTTAAGAAATTGGGGTTTGGGTGTTTAATAGAACGATCTTTTTGTACATTTGGCTTCAGTCCTAATGGAATGGTTTGGAGACAAAAATCCCCAACTTCTTAAAGCCGGCGGGACGTTAGCAGTAACCTTAGACAAACTGAACGAAAACAGCATGTTTAGAAAACTCCCAATCTTATGTTTAAGTTTATTAATGTTTAGTTGCAGTGACAAAACTAGGCATAACAAATCTAATGTAATCGTTGAGCAGAAAACTGAAAAGACAATTGACTCAATATATTTCAAAAATATTCTTGAGGTTATAAATGATAAAAATAGTGTGCCTTGGGTAAAATTTGAAAAAAATTCTCCTTCATCTATTTTGCATTTTAACCTGGAAAATCCACAAACGCTTTCCATCGAATTTACTCCAGAATGTTGGGCACATTTTCCAATAGAAATTATAGAAAAAAAGATTGTTGTTTATTGGGATGTAAACATTGATTCTAAGTACAATTTTGATATTGTTAAAGCAATGAACAAAATTGACAAAACATTAAAAGGTAAACCTTTCATTATTTTAGAATTACAAAATGGGAATATGTTGAAAGCAAATTATCAAATGAAAGAGTTAAGAGATCAATTAAACAATACCAATATGAATGATTACTTTTTTGCTGATGAATTTTATGCCACAGGAACATACAAATAAGGCTACTGCTAACAGAGGTTTTAAGAAATTGGGGGTTTGGTGTTTAGGGGTTTGGTGTTTAATGGAACGGTCTTTTTGTATATTTGACTTCACTCCTAATGGAATGGTTCGGGAACAAAAATCCCCAACTTCTTAAAGCCGGCGGGAGGTTATCACCAATTATAAAATGACACGACTGAAACAGAAATACGGACTTTTAATAATCGGAATTGCTCTTGGTATTGCATACGGACTTGTGACAAGGTTAGTATTCGGAGAAAAAGCAACTTTGGCTTCCGTGACATATTTATTTATCATTCCCACAATTTTGGGAATTATACCTTTAATGTTTGCAGACAATGACAAGCTCAAATCTTACAAGAACATAATTTTTATTCCTTGGCTGACAGTTTCGACTTTCTTTTTGACAATGTTTTTGTTTGGTATTGAGGACTTCATTTGTCTATTGGTTCTTGCAGCACCATTTTTTATTTTAGGAACAGTTGGAGCCTTAATTTATAGAATTGTCCAGATTAACAGACAAAATAGTAAAGGAAAACTTCTGACCTTGGTTTTGTTGCCTTTTCTAGTCGCACCTATCGAAGAATACATACAAAGCCCTTCTGACATTTACAATGTAAAAAGTGAAGTTATCATTGACGCAACACCTGGAAAAATTTGGAATAATATTGTAGAAGTTAAGACAATTGACCCGAAAGAATATAATTCAGGTTTTTTCAATTCAATCGGGATTCCCCGACCAGTAAGTGCAACTGTTGACAAAAAAGAACTTGGCGGACAAAGAATAGGAAATTTTGAAGGTGGTTTAATGTTCGTTGAAACAATCACTGAATATGAAGAAAATAGAAAAGTTTCCTTTAACATAAAAATTGACCCTTTAACTGTTCGAAAAAAGGTATTTGACCAACATGTCCTAAATGGCAACTATTTCAACTTTGTTGACGCAACATACGAACTGACCGAGTTAAAAAACGGACAAGTAAAATTGACTCTTTCCTCAAGTTATCAGTTGACTTCAACAATTAATTTTTATGGCAAGTTTTGGGGTGACGTAATATTAACTGACTTTCAAGACAGACTATTGAACGTAATTGAAAACAGATGCGAAATGAAAGAATAACTGGTGGTAACACGGGTTTTGCGTCAGGCGGACTGATGTGTTAACTTGGTGTTTTGTGCTTCTAATAAACTTTAGTAATAAATTGAAACTTTGTGTTCAGAAACCCGCCCGAACGCAAAGCCCGAAAACGTTGTGCGTCAGCTTAAAAAAACTAAATCCTAAGTGAAAAATAGATTACAATTTTTGTTTTTATTACTTACTATAAATTGTTTGGGACAAATTCCTGAAACTGGAATATACAATGAATTAATTCTTGTCAGAAACGATGCAAAAAAAGAAATTATTGGATATTTTAATTCAAGTACAGGAGATGGACAAATTTCTTGCATATATGAGTTTAGAGGTAATTACAAAACATTAAATGACAAATCAATAAATGTTATCGCAATTTGGCAAGATGAGGATGAAAAAATTACAGGGAAATTAACTTGTGAAGGGAAAAATAAATTTATCTTGAAATTTAGCGAAAGCCTTCTTGGTGATATGGCTTGCGCTGGAGCATCACAAGATGGAGCAATATTCGAAATTATGATTCTAAAAAAATGGGAAGATATAAGAATTGCAAAGAACGATAAAACATACTTTTATAAAGAACCGAAAGAAAATACAAAACGAAAAGCATACATAACAGATTTGGACGCTGTTGGTGTAATCGAAGACAGAGGAGAATGGCTTTTAGTTGAATATAATGGAATCAAACTTACTAAGGGTTGGGTAAGAAAAAGAGATTTATATAATAAAAAATAAAAGCCGAACGCACAACAGCGGTTTTGTGCAAGCGGGGGATTAGGGATTTATTGGTAATGGTCAATGTTTGCACTTCTCTCCTATTTTTCAACTTTTTCTTTCAGACTTTTCGGTATATTTGTAAACATCAGTAATAAAAATCCCTGCCTGACACAAAGCCGGCGGGACGTTGTGCGTCATTGTAAAAAAACTGCAAGATGAAAACACCATTTAATTTAGATAAAGGAATACACTTTGAAGATTCTGGAAACACTTTATTATGGTCTGAAGATTTTGAGACACTTCGGAAAATTGATAATCCTGAAATATGTGGAAATGGATACATCTTAAAGTGGCCCAATAAATTATGTTTAGGCGGACAACGACTTAATGTGTCTGTCATTAGAAATGATTACAATAACTACAATAACAAACTCGAATCAGTAGAATTTGAAGAACAAAACGGTGAGCCTTGGAAAACGTATGAAAAATATTCGGAGCTCATGAAAACATATTTTGGAAATCCAAGCGAATGGAAAGATGATGGATATGGAAGACCAACAGAGTTATGGAATATTAATGATTTACAAATAATTATTGGAGTTGGAGAAAGGTTTACAGAATTTGAAATTTTCAGTATTCGAAAAGGAAAACGATTTTGGAAACTTAATCATGAGAAACAACGAACGCACAACAGCGGTTTTATGAAATGGCTTAGTTCAGTCTTTTTCGGTAAGGGTCAGTGAATATTTTTCTTTCTCCGAAAGAGGTATTTTCATTCAGTCTTTTCGGTATATTTGTAAACATCAGTAATAAAAATCCCCACCTGCCACAAAGCCGGCGGGACGTTAGCAGCAAGTTTACCAAACTGTACGAAATAGCAATGATAAAATCCGAAATAGAAAATAACTGGATCGATATAGATAACGGAAATACAATTGGGACACTTGGTTCAGAAGGTGGTGAAATTATAGTCGATATTGAAAACATTGATGGAGCCAGAATAACCCTGGAAAAAGAATGCGGAACTATTCCATTTGCTATTACTTTTGGAATATATGGATTAATGTTTCATACTCATTTCGAAAATGATTTAAGCAGCTCTAAAGAGTACATTGAACTGAAAAAGATTCAAATGAATAAAGTTTTTAAGCTTTATGAAGTTCAAGAAGAAGAAAGAGATGATGATTGGTGGGATAAGCATAGTGAACTAATGGATTTACTTACTGACGTTATTAGTACACAAACTGAAATTAAAAAACCAGCTGCTAACAGCGGTTTTATAAAATGGCTGCGTTCAGTTATATCAGGAAACTTTCGGCTTTAAAGTCTTTGCTCTAATTTTACTTTTTCTCTTTAAACTTTTCGGTATATTTGTGAACATCAGTAACAAATCATCCGCCACTTCTTAAAGCCGGCGGGCCGTTGTGCGACATTTTGGCCGAACGAAACGAGAAAGTATTATGTGTTCACAATAATTAATATCTGTAAATCATCGAATGAAAAATATCAAATGGTCGGGAAAAGATTATCTAAGGTTACTACCATTATTAATTATAGCAATTTTGATAATAATTTCCGTAATAGATCAAAACGAAATCGAAAAAGAAATTGAAGAGAATGAATATGAAACTGTTTGTAAAATTTCTGAAATTTCGAAAAATAGAAATGCAACACATATCAAATATTACTATTTCTATAATGGAGAAAAATATACTTCTTCTGAAATTGACAATTCTGTTAGTCAACAATATTCATTTAGATTTTTCAAAGTAAAAATATCAAATAAAAAACCTAATTTTTCGAGAATTCAGCTAAATGAAGAAATTGGTGATACAACAAAAATACTAAATGCTGGCTTCAAACATATTGTGAAAAATAAAGCTGAATATAACTACAACAACAATTCCTATGAGATGATTAAATCAGATTACGGATTTGAATAATAACTCAAAAAAACGTCGCACAACAGCGGTTTTAAGAAATTGGGGTTTGGGTGTATAATGGAATGGTCTTTTTGTATATTTGACTTTAGTCCTAATGGAAAGGTTTGGGAACAAAAATCCCCAACTTCTTAAAGCCGGCGGGACGTTGTAACCAATACCACCAAAATGAAAACTTTAAAATTCAATATAAAACATCTTGCTATTTTTAGCATAATAATTCAGATTGTAACACTCTTAATTTTTTTAATTGTAGCTGGAATATTTAAAATTCCAATCATAGAATACATTTTAAATTTTCTTGGTATTTTCTATTTCTTCTTTTTCTTTATTTCTTTAAATAAATTCTTTGAAAAAGAAAATCCATACAATAAATTGAGATTCAAAAATATACTGTTTCTAATTTTATGCTTTCCAATAATCTACATTTTTCTTTTCCTAATAGTAACTTTTAGTGATATCTTCACGAATCAATCTACAGAAGAAGACGTTGAACTATATAAGGTTGAGAATTATAAACTTACGAAAACAAACAAAATTAAAGTTGAAAACGGTGAAGTCACAGAAACTGATACATTAGCCGTAATTTATCAAAATGACACAATAAAATTTAAACCTAATTAAAGGTACTGGTTACAACAGCGGTTTTGAGCAAGTGGGGTTTTAGGGATTTATCGGTAATGGTCAGTGTTTGCACTTCTCTCCTATTTTTCAACTTTTTCTTTCAATCTTTTAGGTATATTTGTAAGCAACAGTAACAAAAATCCCCACCAGCTCAAAGCCGGCGGGACGTTGTGTGCTATTTTGCCAAACGTGACTTTAGAAAAAATAGTTTGCTTAAAAAAGAATGTAAAAAGTAATTAAGAATAAACCAAAAAAATGTCAAAACGCTCAATTATTTTATTTCTCATAATAGCTTCCATATTAATTTTACTTGTGGGTTTTTATAGAGTTTATGAAATATTTTATCATTCTTACTTTAATCAAACAGAGTATTCTCAAATTGCATTTATTGGAAATGAAGAGATTCCAACTAAAAAGGAAATAGTATTTTCAGAATTTAAAAATTTAAAAACTATAACAATAAGTTCCGTTATCAGTATTTTAATAATCTATGGAAAAAAATTAAACCGAAAATAAAAACAGCACACAACAGCGGTTTTATGAAATGGCTGGGTTCAGTGTTTATCAGTAATGGTCAGTGTTTGCATTTCTTTCTCCGAAAGAGGCTTTTTTCATTCAGTCTTTTAGGTATATTTGTAGACATCAGTAATAAAAATTCCGCCACTCCATAAAGCCGGCGGGACGTTAGCGGAAAGCTTGAAATAACGATGATATTAAAAAAGAAATATTCAGACAGTTTCGGAGTTAATTTTTTCATTTTGGCAATGTTAATAATTGCAATGCTAATTTCATTCCAACATATTTATTTTGACTTAACGTTTATACCTATATTTTTCTTCCAATTAATTGTAATATCATACAATATTTTAAAATCAACTTATCAAATAATGTTTTCACATGAATTGATTGAATTTAGGGCTAATGTTTTCTCTAAATTTAAAAAATACTCTTATGAAAATATTACTTTCAAAAAAGTAAACTACCTTGATAAAAAGGAGAAAAAAGAAAAAATTATTTTATACCTCGGAAATCAATCAATTACTATAAGAGAAGGTGAAAACGGGTATAAAGAATTGCTCGAAAAATTATCAAACTCTTCAAAACAAATCAATACAAAAAAGTATGATTTTAAATTTATTATTGTTTTTATTTTAGCAATTCTAATCATAACACCTATAATTTTATTCGCCAGAAAAAATTATAATTTAAAAAATATTGACAACGACTCTTCAATTGAAAAAGAAGGTTTTATTACAATTTCTGGAATATTGATAGATAAAGAATATGGAGGTAAGGGATCATCAGGTTTTAAAAGAATTGTAATAAATCCATTCAATACTTTTAAATTTATACCAAATAGCAACCGATTTGACGTAGATAACTTCTATAAGAAGTTTAAAGATGGTGATTCTGTGAAAATTTACATTTCGCCAAATGAATTTAAAAAGAAAATTACAAAAAAAGATTCATTGACTTTTCATGACAAATATTTCTCATATAATTACATCACATTTTATGGCATTGAGAATTCAAAATATAAATTTATCCCTAAAAAATAAATCCATCCGCTAACAGCGGTTTTAAGAAATTGGGGTTTGAGTGTTTAATGGAACGTGCTTTTTGTATATTTGGCTTCAGTCCTAATGGAATGGCTCGGGAACAAAAATCCCCAACTTCTTAAAGCCGGCGGGACGTTAGCAGAAATTTTATCCCAACAGTAAATCGAATAATCAATAATAAATCAAAATGAAAAAAATATTATTAAGCATTTTAATTACAATATCATTAACAAGTTGTAAAGACTATGAAAATCTATCGAAAGCTGGAAATTTAATTGCAGAATATTGTGCTTCAAATGATGTTACAACATCAATATCAACTTACACCAGTACTGATAAAGGATCAATAGATTCTTACGAAATTAAAATAAAAAATGTCGCTGATATTAATAATGGAAATTATCCTGCTGAATATTTAGCATCAATTGCTGCAAAAACACTATTTGATAATCTAAATCAAGATGAAAGAAATGATAGAGATTTAATTGTCGTAAGTATTGAAACACCTAATAAAAAATTTGAATATAATTATTCAATAAAAGAGCTCAGTAAAGTTGAACAGTACTTTACAATTACTAAAGAATTCATTCAGAAATTAAAAAACGGAAAATTTGATAATTTAGAAAATCATTTAAATAGCAAAACAATTAACATTGATGAGTTTAATAAAAATATCATTGAAACTTTAGTTGTTAAAAATCAATCCGCTTTTAACAAAATTGAAAAAATTGATTTGCATTGTATTAATATTTCAACTGAAGGTCAAAACAAAATTACTGAATTGATAACATTTGCAGTATTTGGCGATTCACATATTAAATTTTCAACTAGGTTCACTGAAAATGACCCAAAAAGAATATCAGGAATTACAATAAACTAAAAAACTACTGCTAACAGCGGTTTTTAAGAAATTGGGGCTTTAGTGTTTAATGGAACGGTCTTTTTGTATATTTAACTTCAGTCCTAATGGAATGGTCCAGGAATAAAAATCCCCAACTTCTTAAAGCCGGCGGGACGTTAGCGGCTATTTCACGAAAAAATGAGCGTAAAAAAAATGGAAAAAAATACAGAACTAAATAATAAACAAATCGAGGTTCTAAAAATTTTGACATTTTCTTTAAGTGCATTACTGTTTATAGCCTCTCTGACTCAAAATACATATCTTGTAAACAACAACGAAGAGTCTGTTGGATCTTTTGGTCTAATCGCTTTCCTATTGGGATGGATGAATCTTTTTGGTGCTGGAATATCTTGGTTGGCAAATCCTTTTTTATTAATTTCTTGGGGAACGTTACTATTTGGAAATACAAAAAAGACATTGATTTTTAGTGGATTGGCATTATTGTTCTCTCTTTCCTTTTTACTTTTTGGTGATATCATTGCAAATGAAGGTGGTGGACACAAACAGATTACAACTTATGCAATCGGATATTATTTATGGACGTCAAGTTGTGGAATAAATTTTATTGGAAATCTAATTTTATATTTTAATAAAAGAAACAGCCGCTAACAGCGGTTTTAAGAAATGGCGGGTTCAGGGATTTATCGGTAATGGTCTGTGAATATTTTTCTTCTCCGAAGTGAGGCTTTTTCTTTCAAACTTTTCGGTATATTTGTAAACATCAGTAATAAAAATCCGCCACTTCTTAAAGCCGGTGGGACGTTAGCAGTAATTACAAAAAACCAAACAATGAAAACTATATTGACAATCATAGCAGGACTATTTATAACCTTTGTAAGTAACTCGCAGACATTGGACTGCAAAAAATTTAAAACAGGTACATTTTATACAAAACAAGCTCCAGACTATGGTTATTCAGTCCGTACAAAAAAGACTCAAACAAGTTTCTACAAAAAAAATAATATGGAAATCACTTGGAAAATAAAATGGACAAGTGACTGCACATATGAGTTAACGTTTGATAACGCAAAAAATGGAGATGGGGTTTTTAAGAAGGGTGACAAGATTATTGCAACAATCACTTCAATTGACGGTGATTGTTATGCATTCAAGGCGACTTTATACAATTCAGAAAACCCAGAAGGAAGAGAATTTCCACCGGCCGATATGTGTCTGAAGAAAGAGTAAATGCTGCTAACAGCGGTTTTAAGAAATTGGGGGTTTAGTGTATAATGGAATGGTCTTTTTGTATATTTAACTTCAGTCCTAATGGAATGGTCCAGGAATAAAAATCCCCAACTTCTTAAAGCCGGCGGGACGTTATGACTAATTTTATTGAAAAACCCAGCTAAAGAAATTGAGGCAATAATTTATTTTAAATGAAAGCGAAAATTATATATGTGCTATCACTCATTTTAATCTTGATAAAGTACTCCTCGGAAATAGTCTTTATGCCAAATTATAAAGAGAGAGGTGATATGTGGCATTTATTTACGTGGATAATGATATTTTGTATTACACTTATTTTTGTTGCATTAATGAATTTGATTTTTATGCTAAAAAATCGAAAAGCTAACCTAGAAGTCTTACTAATTTTATTTTTTACATTTTTATTCTTTGCTTTCTTAAACAATCCAAAATCAGATTTACAAGAAGTTGGTTTTATTGGAATGATTTTAATTTTAATCTATTACAGCTTTTATAGTTCAAAAATAAAATTAAAAAACTAGTCATAGCAGCGGTTTTAAGAAATTGGGGTTTTAGGGCTTAATGAAACGGTCTTTTTGTATATTTGACTTCAGTCTTAACGGAATGGTTTGGGAACAAAAATCCCAACTTCTTAAAGCCGGCGGGACGTTAACGGTCAGGCTTTACCAACTTTATTAAAACAACTTTTGTCTATGTCTCGTAGAAAAATGCAAATTGGAATATGCAGAATTTGCAAAAAGAAAACTGAATTGAGTTTTGAACATATTCCGCCGAAAGCGGCTTTTAATAAATATACCAAATTCCGTAGTGTTCCTTTTTTGGAATACGTGCAGAATGCACATCGGGAAGATTACAAGCCCACAACTAAAATACAACAAGGAGGAATTGGTGATTATTGTTTATGTAGAAACTGCAATAGTTTTTTAGGACAAAATTATGTGCCAGATTATTTTAAAATGGCACAAATTGGAAAGATTATATTTCAAGATAAAAACTTTGAAAAAGCAATATTTTCCACAGTTGATATTTCCCCATTAAGATTGTTGAAGCAAGCATTGGCTATGTTTATTTGCATGAATGAACCTGAATTCACAGACGATGAACCAGAATTGTTAAATTTTATTAAAAATCCAAAAGAGCAAAACCTACCAGATAAATTCAGAGTATTTATGTATTTAAACCATGCAGGGAAAATTCGTAAATTGACAACAATGTATACAAATATTTATGGCTTAGTTAATGAATTAGCTTTTCCTCCCTTAGGATTTGTTTTAAGTATTAATTCGGAAAATTCATTTCCGTTAACAGAAATAACACACTTTAAAAATATTGACGCTGACTATAAAGGAGTTGTTAATTATACACTTTTAAATCATCCAACGCATCTTCCTTTTCCAATTGATTATCGCTCACTACAAGAAATTGAAGAAACGGTGAATCAAAATGAAAAATATAAAGAAGAGTTAGATAAAAATTAAGCCCGAACCGCTAACAGTGGTTTGGCGCTATTGCTCCCACTGTAATAAAATCACGTTTTATTTTCATAAAACGTTTATCTTAGCATCAAATAAATATCTCCGAAGCCGCAACAGACGCCAAGCCACGGGACGTTAGCAGAAATGGCCACCAACATTGTGAATAATACCTAAATCAAAAAAAAGTCTATGACGTTACTTTTAACAATCTTATTATTATTTAATGTTTGTTTGAAACTGTTTCCTCCAAAAAAACCGAATTATTTATACGGTTATCAGTTAGGAAGCGCTAAAAAAAGTTTGGAACATTGGAAAGTTGCAAATAAGTATGCTTCAAGCTATTCGATAGTACTTTATGCATTTATGACAACATTATCTTTAGTTTTTGACAACGGGGAGTTAAATACCAGAATACCAATTTTAATATTTTTTATCATCGGTTTGGTTTTAGTCTATTATCTTGTGGAGAAAAAATTGAAAAACGATGAAAAAAAAATGAGAAAAATGAAAAGCCACATCTGCTAACAGCGGTTTTGTGAAGGTGGGGCTTGTGTATAAGGGGTAATGTATTAAGTTGAGAAAACAGCACACTGAATTTGGCTTTCAGAACCGAATATACCGACTATAACGTTGATATTTTCAACAAAACTGGAAAAAACATCCATGCTGTAGTGGCTATTAGTCCAGGAATAAGCTTCAGGCCATCATCTCAAACCGTTTTCCGATTTAACTATCCCAATATTTGGGAAACAGATATTTTTTGAAATGATCCTTCCAAAACAGCGGGTATTCAGTTTGGTTTTTCGACTTATTTTTAATAAAAAACGCTCTCAAACTTGGGAGCATTTTTTTTGTGAATTATATTATTATAAACACCACAAAAGCTATCTTTTTATATTGTTTTAAAGTAATAAGGATTAGGCAGAAATAGGAAACCATTTTTAAATTTAAAATTAATTTCTAATTTTAGGTATATATTCTAAGCCTATTACATTAAAAAAAATAATCATGGTTGAAAAATTTAACGAAC
Source organism: Flavobacterium enshiense (assembly GCF_022836875.1). Lineage (NCBI taxonomy): Bacteria > Pseudomonadati > Bacteroidota > Flavobacteriia > Flavobacteriales > Flavobacteriaceae > Flavobacterium > Flavobacterium enshiense. The sequence continues at coordinate 2,193,721 of NZ_CP090376.1, read as the reverse complement.
CCCAACAAACCGTAGCAGAAATAATTGCTGAATATAAAAAATCTCTTTTTTCTACATATTTTAATAGAGTTATCAATTCAAAAGATAACGATGGTGATAAAAACCCTCATTACTATAATGACATCATTAATAGCTTTAGAAATAAAAACGATGACCGTTTAATTTCAAATAACAATTTTAAAGACTGCCTAGAGCTATTAAAGTTCTATAATGCTATACTTTCCACTTTAATGGTAGATTTAGTTCAATTATTTATTGCTATTAATAAATACGACGGTACTGATGAAACTATTATAAACGACATTAATTTGAGCAAAATAGATGTTTTAAATGGTCTTAAAACCATTACAGAATTTAAGCAAAATATTCTCTACAATATTGGTGACGGTAATCCTATTTTAGCAATTAAAATTAAAAATTACTGTATTCCATTATTCAATGAAATAAAGATTATTTTTAGGGATAAATTTTTTATTGATATAGAAAATAGTCCTTTAAAAATTGATTTTGATGAGGTTTTAAATACTTTGGAAAATTCCATCAATATTGATGAAATTAATCTTTTACAGCAGTTAAATAAGAACGACAGTGAACAACCTCCGCAGCCAGAAACGAGTAAATCCGTTGAAGTAGTAAAAAACAATTACCCAAAAATATTTAAAGATGATTTAAGTTTTACTTTGTTTAATAAAATGTTTGATTATTACAAGACTGAAACAACACACTTAGCTCATTTTAGTTTTCTATTTTACGCAATGCAAAAGGATGGCTTTATTATTTGTACGAATAGTGAATTTATAGATTTTTTAGAAAATGAACCTTATAATGTCGTCATTGAGAAAATAGATAGCAGACAAGCTGGGCAGAATAAAAAAACAACGTTATACAATTCAATAAAAAAAAGATTAACCGCAGAGCACACAAAAAGCACGATTTAAGCACAAAAACGTGCTTTTAAAACACCAATAATTAATGGAACTTTGGTTTATAAATATAAAATATATGCCAAATGACAAATTCCATTTTACTACAAAATGTAAGTCCCGAAGCATTAGTCGAACTAATCAAAGAGGGCGTAAAAAATCAACTGGAAGACTTCAAAAAGAGTTTAAATACTCACGATCCTGATGAACTGTTAACAAGAGAACAAGCGTGCGAATTTCTACATATCCACGGCGTAACGTTATGGCATTGGACGCGTCGAGGGATTGTTACAGCTTATGGAATTGGAAACCGCAGATACTACAAAAAAGCGGAGCTACTAGATTGTTTAAAACCGTTAAAAAAATAGGGCTATGAAAAGTATAAACCATCCTTTTCAGGAAAGTTTGAAGAATATCGAAAGCCGACTAGAGGAATTAACAAATATTGTTTCCAAAATACAACCAGCTAATACCGATGATAAGTTTATTAGTAATGAAGAATTTCAAAAGCTTATGGGTATAAGTTCGGGTACTGCTAAAAATTGGAGAGAGCAAGGTTTAATCCTATATAGTCAGATTAGAGGGAAGATCTATTATAAAATGAGGGATGTAGCAAAGCTAATCGATACTAATTATAGTGGTTCTAAAAAAAAATAGCTATCGATACTCATATATCGGTTCCTATAGAAATGTTTATTGATGCTCAAAAACAGGGTTATCAAAATGAATTAAGGTTCTTTCTTTTACTCAAATTAATGTATCGAGATGGGAAAGTTGGACTTGACAATGCTGATTTGAAATTCATTGAGTTTGTTGAGCAGATAAAACTGCGAAAAACATCAGTTAGATATATAAAGTTCCTCTTGGAATTAGGCTTTTTAAGGTATAATTCTAAAACCGGATTCTACTTATTACAATCATTTGATACGATTAGGGAAATGCAAAATTGGAAATCTCGTTTAGCTTTCCGAATTGATTTCTCAAACTATTATAAAATACAGGCAGTTACAGGAGCCGTTGTATATGGTTATCTCCATAAGGTTTATTGGAGAAATGTTAAAAGAAAGAGAAGCGTACCGATAAAAGGGAGTACCTATCATTCTCTTTCTTTAACATATAACTATAAACAACAATTTGCTCCTGTTTCTGTTATTGGTATCAAAAAGATTTTTGGTATTTCACAAGCCGCAGCTTCTCGTTTGAAAAACGCGGCAGTAGCAGAAAAGTATATCAAAGTCAAAAAGAACTTCAGCGAGCCTATCTCAAATAAAATCCTAGTCGAACGTGCGCTGCAGTATAATGATATGCCTAATAAAATTGTTTATCACAATCACGAATATCGTTTGCAGTTAATTGATACTATTTGTCCTCTTTTTTTCTTTACAAAGCGTACTAAATTGAAAACATAAAGGAAAGGGATATATAAGGGGAAACAAAATATATTTAAAACAGAAAAATGGGACTCCAAATAATAAAATAAAGCGCATTATAAAACCAAATATCTTTTTTGAATTTTTCATGAAAAAGTAAAAATTAATTTGGATTATAGGGGTATACAAAACGTTTCCCAAAAGTATATTATCATAGTATAGGATAAAATTGTCTTTTTCACTAAATTTGTGTTTTAAATGCTTGAAATCATGGCAACTAAAGCGAAGAGAGAGATGATAATCAATGATATAATGTGTTTAATGAGCGCACACACAGAGCCAAAAGAAATTTTTGACAAAAACGGGCAAAATTGGCATGTTTCATATCGCACGTTTTATAGATATGTTCAAGAAGCATCTGGAAGGCTTTCAGCTCAACAAAAAACGATTCAAAATGAATTGATGGTTAAGATTGCCTCCCATACAAAACAACGCCTTAAAATGGCTCTAATGACAAAAGAGGACGCACTAAGAAAATTACAAGATATTGCTATGAATGGCAAAAGGGACAGTGACAAAATCAATGCAATTAAAACAATGATGGAAATGGAAGGTTGGAAAGCTTCAGTTAAGTCAGACGTCAATTTGATTGGAATTACCCCCGTATTTGGCTTTAACCCTCTTATTGACAATATTTAGATAGTTAACGAGTTTATTCTAATTTTGGTAAAGTAAGCTTTTATTAAATATATAAGTGAGAAAGGAGAGTTGTTTTTGGCTCTCTTTTTTTAGTTATTCGAACTAATTTTATAATTAAAAAACGTTACGTTAGTTTCAAAATAGTAGTAATGTATAGGAAATAAAATGAAAGAGCTAGTATATAAGGCAATTACCTTTTAAAAGATAAAATTTTTTGGTTTTAAAAAAAATAACTTATTTTCAGTGTGTCTAATGCCTGAAATTAAGTTTTAAAAAAAATATTTTTGTTTAGTAATTGGTGTTTTTTATGTTGAAATATAATTGACCGTACAAAAATCGTACAGATTTAAAAACAACAAAACCGTAACAACCTTAAAACAAGCTAATTACGGTTTTTCAATGTGATCCCGTCAGGATTCGAACCTGAGACCTACTGCTTAGAAGGCAGTTGCTCTATCCAGCTGAGCTACGGGACCTTAAGTCTTTTTTCAGTTGTATTGGAAATACTGAAAATATTGTCGGGGTGGCAGGATTCGAACCTGCGACCTCCTGGTCCCAAACCAGGCGCGATGACCGGGCTACGCTACACCCCGTGCAAAAAAAAAGCGGAGAGACAGGGACTCGAACCCTGGCGACGGTTACCCGTCGACAGATTAGCAATCTGCTCCGTTACCACTCCGGCACCTCTCCTGTTTTGCAAAGAACTTATCCTTATTTTGCGGTTGCAAATGTATGTTAACGATATTGTTTCTGCAACTATTTCTTGAGTTTTTTTTCAATTTTTCGAAAGAAATTTTAAAACTGTTTCATTGTCAGTCTAATAGAAATATAAAAAAATTGACATTTTTAAAGCTCTAACCTCAAATTAGCCCTTTAACTGGAAAACCTCATATTTTTAGATTCAAATTTAGTTATATGGACAATTTTGGTTAAATTCGCATCTTGAATGAATAAACAACATAATATCATGAATAAAAAAGTAGTTATTGTATCAGCTGTAAGAACTCCAATAGGAAGTTTCATGGGTAGTTTATCAACCGTTACAGCTCCACAATTAGGTGCAACAGCAATTAAAGGTGCTTTAAATAAAATCAATTTAGATCCGAATTTAGTAGAAGAAGTAATAATGGGTAATGTAGTTCAAGCCGGTGTTGGTCAGGCTCCAGCCCGTCAGGCAGCTATTTATGCAGGATTACCTAACACAGTAGCTTGTACTACTGTAAATAAAGTATGTGCTTCAGGAATGAAAGCGATTATGCAAGGTGCTCAGGCTATCATGGCCGGAGATGCTGAAGTAATCGTTGCAGGTGGTATGGAAAACATGAGCTTGATTCCTCACTACGTACACATGAGAAACGGAGCAAAATTCGGACCTACAACTCTTGTGGACGGAATGCAGAAAGACGGTTTAACAGACGCATACGAGCACACAGCTATGGGTGTTTCTGCCGACTTATGCGCAACCGAATATAAAATTTCACGTGAAGAGCAGGATGCGTTCGCAATTCAATCTTATGAGCGTTCTGCAAAGGCTTGGGAAGCAGGTAAATTCAATAATGAGGTTGTTCCTGTGTCAATTCCTCAAAGAAAAGGAGATCCAATCGTTTTCGCTAAAGACGAAGAATATTCAAACGTGAAATTGGACAAAATCCCAACCTTAAACGCTGTATTTACAAAAGATGGAACGGTTACAGCTGCTAACGCTTCAACCATCAATGATGGTGCTGCTGCTGTAGTTTTAATGAGTGAAGAAAAAGCAATTGCAATGGGATTAAAACCATTGGCTTACATCAAATCTTACGCAGATGCTGCACAAGAACCAAAATGGTTTACAACTGCCCCTGCTAAAGCATTACCAAAAGCATTAGACAAAGCTGGTCTTTCAGTTTCTGATGTTGATTTCTTCGAATTCAATGAGGCTTTCTCAGTAGTTGGATTAGCTAATGCGAAAATCCTAGGCTTAGACAACGATAAAGTAAACGTAAACGGTGGTGCTGTTTCTTTAGGTCACCCTCTAGGATGTTCCGGAGCTAGAATCGTGGTTACGTTAATCAATGTCCTAGAACAAAACAATGCTAAAATCGGAGCTGCTGCTATCTGTAATGGCGGTGGTGGTGCTTCAGCAATTGTTATCGAAAGAGCTTAATCACTTATAAATTTAAGAATTATGGGTTATAGGTTTTGAACTTATTTGAGTTCAACTTATAACTCATAATTTATTAACTCATAATTTCCTTAAATGTTTGCTATTTGTAATTTAGCCATAGTTCCATTACGCGCAGAACCAAGCGATAGAAGCGAATTAGTTTCTCAGGTACTCTTTGGCGAACATTTCAAAATTTTAGAACAAACGGACAAATGGTCCCGAATTCAATTAGCTTTTGATAGTTACGAAGGCTGGATTGACAACAAACAATTTCAGATAATTTCTGAAGCGAATTATGCTTATCTTTCTAATTCGGCATCCATATTGAATGCTGACCTGATAGAATATATCACAACACACAACAATTCCTTATTACCTATTCCAATTGGAAGTTCACTGTCTTTTTTAGACAACCAGGAAATCAATACTTCACAATTTTCTTTTGAAGGAATGAAAGCTTGTGGTATTAAGCCAAAATCAGAGCTAATAAAAACCGCATTCATGTATTTGAATGCCCCTTATTTGTGGGGAGGAAAAACGCCTTTCGGTATTGACTGTTCCGGGTTCACCCAAATGGTTTATAAACTGAATGGTTACTCCTTACTTCGCGATGCCTCACAACAAGCTACACAAGGAGAAGCATTGAGTTTCATAGAAGAAAGCGAACCGGGTGATTTAGCCTTTTTTGATAACGAAGAAGGACGAATTACACATGTGGGCCTGATAATGGACGACAATTACATTATTCACGCACACGGAAAAGTACGCATTGACCGATTGGATCATCTAGGAATTTACAATATTGATACCGGAAGACACACTCACAAACTCCGGGTCATTAAAAAAATCATATAAAAAAACCACGCTATTTGCGTGGTTTTTTTATATCCTTTTATATGATTATTATAATATTGCGCTTAACAAATAATAAGTGATAGCTGCAATAACCGCTGAAACAGGAATGGTTAATATCCAAGCCCATAACAAGCTAACGGTTACACCCCAACGAACAGCAGAAACCCTTTTTGTTAAACCTACCCCGATAATTGAACCTGTAATGGTATGAGTTGTCGAAACCGGAATTTTAAAGTGTTCCGTCATGAATAATGTCAGTGCACCTGCTGATTCCGCTACAACACCCTCAAAAGCAGTTACTTTCGTGATTTTAGACCCCATTGTTTTTACAATTTTCCATCCACCACTTAAAGTACCTAAACCAATTACAGTATAACAGGTTATTGGAATCCAACCCGGCATTGTTCCTTTATCAATATCAACATTTAAATCAAACCAACCCGCAGACAAATCAATATTCGGGTTTGCATTGGCATAAACCGCAACTGCAGCTGCGATGATACCCATTACTTTCTGAGAGTCGTTACCTCCGTGCCCCAAACTGAAAGCTGCTGATGATAACAACTGCATCTTTTTAAGGATAGCTTCAGATTTCGCTACAGAAAAATAACTAAAAATCAAGTTGAAAATAGACAAGCTAAAAAAGATAAAGCCTACCAACAGGAATTTTATATTATGAGGTTCTGCTACGACACTCCAAAAATGACTATCAAATCTTGGTTTTTCTATTTTTTCATAAGGATGCAGAACAGAAGACAGGAACAAAACTCCCAGCAACATTATTAAAACGGTTACAATCTTCGGATAAATACTTTTCTTAGAAGCATACATCATCCATAGTGATATAAAATAAGAAATTATCATACCTAACAACGGAGCAAAAACAATAAAAAGTATTACTATGAAAACCCCTGTAGGCAGCAACTCCCCTTCTTTGGCTGCTTTAAACCAGTTAACAATTTTAAAACCTGCATGCTCAGGATCAGTAACTGATGATAATCCGTGCGCGATGGCAGCACCCGCAAAACCTCCGATAAGCGTATGAGAAGATGAAGACGGGATTCCTTTCCACCAGGTCAATAAGTTCCAGATAATTGCAGCAATAATCCCTGCCAAAATCACCGTTAAATTAATACTTCCGGTGTGAGCTGTTTTAGCTACTGTATCAGCAACTCCAAAACCAAAAACCCAATAAGCCAGGAAATTAAAAAATGCAGCCCAAAATACAGCCTGAAAAGGCGTAAGCACTTTAGTCGCAACAATAGTCGCAATCGAGTTCGCCGCATCGTGAAAACCATTGATATAGTCAAAAATCAGCGCTAATACAATGATTATTATTAATAGTGTAAAATCCATAAATACTTTCTGATTGAAAAAGAATTAAGAATGCTTAACAACAATTGATTCTAAAACATTCGCAACGCCTTTACACTTATCAGTAGCCGTTTCTAACGAAGAAAGAACTTCTTTGTATTTAATAACGTTTTTCGCATCTGTTTCGTTTTCAAAAATATCCGCTACGGCTTTATCGAAAACGCTGTCTGCTTTACTTTCTAATTTGTTGATACGTTTACAAGCATCAGTAATTGACTTAAGATTTTTCAAATCTCTCAATTCATGAACCGCCTTACTGATTAACTTACAAGCCTCAAGATTGATTTCTGTCAGCTTACGAATAGATTTGGTGATTTTCTCCACCTGATACAAGCGCATTCTGCTTCCACCTTCATGCATATAATCCGCTACATCGTCAATCGCTTTAATTAAGGCGTGGATATCTTCTCTGTCAAACGGTGTAATAAAGTTTCTGCTTAATTCCAAATGAGTCTTATGAGTAATCTCTTCTATATTAGCCTCTAACTCCTCAATTTTCTTATAATAACTCTCTCTTTCATTCTTAGGAGCATTTACAGCTTCGTGCAAAGTCTCTGCCAATAAGGTTAAGTTATTTGCAGCTTGCTCAAATAAAGGGAAGAACTTTTTGTCTTTTGGTACCAAAAATTGGAAAATACTGTTTATTGACATCTTATATTAATTTTGGGTGCAAAAGTATCTATCCAATGTTAAGTTAACGTTAAGTCAACGTTAATTCGTAATTAATATGAGCGTCAGAAAAGTATGGGAAATGATTGTATTTCAGAATAAAAAGTTTCGTATTTTAGCCAACCAAAATTACATCTTTACAGCTAATAAAATAAAAGCACAATGGATATTAACTTCAACAAAAACGAAGATCACAACAAACTTTTACTTTCCGATTTAAAACAACGTTTAGCCAAAGTAAAACTCGGCGGCGGAGAAAAGCGCATCGCTAAACTCCATGGCGAAGGAAAAATGACTGCCCGCGAACGTATCGAATATTTATTAGACAAAGGCGCCAAAAACATAGAAATCGGAGCATTTGTAGGCGAAGGTATGTACAAAGAACATGGAGGCTGTCCATCCGGAGGTGTTGTTATTAAGATTGGCTATGTGAACGGAAAGCAATGTGTGGTTGTAGCCAATGATGCTACTGTAAAAGCCGGAGCCTGGTTCCCTATCACAGCTAAAAAGAACTTACGTGCACAGGAAATAGCGATGGAAAATAAACTTCCAATTATATACCTTGTTGACAGTGCAGGAGTTTACCTTCCGTTGCAGGATGAAATTTTCCCTGATAAAGAACATTTCGGACGTATTTTCCGCAATAACGCTATCATGAGCAGTATGGGAATAACTCAGATCGCAGCCGTTATGGGAAGTTGCGTTGCCGGAGGTGCTTACCTACCTATTATGAGTGATGAAGCACTAATCGTAGATAAAACTGGAAGTATTTTCCTTGCCGGAAGTTATTTGGTGAAAGCCGCTATTGGCGAAACTATCGACAATGAAACACTTGGAGGAGCAACAACACACTGCGAAATTTCCGGTGTAACAGATTATAAAGCTAAAGATGATAAAGACGCTTTAGATACCATCAGAAACATCGTTGGAAAAATCGGTGATTATGATAAAGCTGGATTCAACAGAGTAAAAGCTGAAAAACCAGCATTGGACGAAAATGAAATCTTCGGACTTCTTCCAAAATCGAGAGCGGAACAGTACGACATGATGGAAATCATCAAGCGTTTGGTTGATAATTCTGAAGTAGATGAATACAAAGCCGGTTACGGTCAATCCATCATCACTGCTTATGCACGTATTGACGGCTGGGCAGTCGGAATTGTAGCCAACCAGCGTAAAATCGTAAAGACAACCGGAGCAAAAACCAAACCAAGTGAAATGCAGTTTGGAGGCGTAATTTATTCTGACTCAGCAGATAAAGCAACACGTTTTATTGCTAACTGTAACCAAAAGAAAATTCCGTTGGTATTCGTTCACGATGTAACCGGTTTCATGGTGGGTTCAAAATCAGAACACGGAGGAATCATTAAAGACGGAGCTAAAATGGTAAATGCTGTAGCCAATTCAGTTGTGCCGAAATTTACTGTTGTAGTTGGAAACTCTTACGGAGCAGGAAATTATGCTATGTGTGGTAAAGCATACGACCCTCGTTTAATCTTTGCCTGGCCAAGTGCCGAATTAGCCGTAATGGGTGGTGCTCAGGCAGCAAAAGTACTTTTACAGATTGAAGAATCTGCAATGAAAGCAAGAGGAGAAGAAATTACTCCGGAAGTGGAAGCCGAGTTATTCAATAAAATAAAATCGCGATACGACGAGCAGGTTTCTCCATATTATGCAGCTTCTCGTTTGTGGACCGACGCCATCATTGATCCATTGGATACAAGAAAATGGATTTCAATGGGAATCGAGGCTGCTAACCACGCTCCTATTGAAAAACCATTTAATTTAGGTGTTATCCAAGTGTAAATACTTAAATTATAATAATCTAATTATTAGCCTGACGAATTTATTTTTGTCAGGTTTTTTTTATGTAATGAAATTTTTATTTATACATTAGCCCAAAAAATAATTTGGTGACCAAAAAAATCATGTATGATAAAATTTATAACACTCCTTCTTTTTTTTATTACATCACAAATTGTAAAATCTCAACCCGCAAATTATAAAAACACTCAAGATGTAACCCTTAAAGATGCATTTCCGAATGATCATGATAAATTGACACCAGGTTGTCTGGGAAAAGTGGTACTAAAAGATCTGAAACAATTTCTTCATAAATTGAATATCAATCTTGATTCGGTTAAAACATTGCACTTCTACTATTCCAATCATGAAATAGAATGCAAAAACCTAAAAAACAGAATAGTCGACAAAATGTATTTTACTTTTGATCATAGCCACAATGTTACCGCCGTTTATAAGCCAATACTATATATCAAACCCGAATTCATAGAAGCCGATAAAATTTGGATAGATGATACTTCAAATTACTTCTTCAATCTGTTTTTAAAAGATTTCAATAGAAAATTTGACGCAGTCATTGTTACAATCAATAGCAAAGGAATCTATTTCACAAATATCGGATACTTTAACCCCATCGTTTTCAACGCTTTTTCAAATGAAGTAGACAAATACAGTTGCGAATAACATTTCAGTGATTAAAATTTGTCTTACAAGCTTATACACGAGTTTTTAAAATAATTCGTAATTTTAGGAGTGCCGATTTTCAACACCCTTCTGAAATGAAAAATACATTACTAGTTTTTTTAGCACTTAGTGTACTTGCAGGCTGCAATTCGGTCAGAAATAAAAATCTTTTTCCGGAAAAAATGATATCCGAGAAAAATTTAAAAGCCGATGTCGACTTTACATACAAGAAACTCCGAAAACTGCACCCGAAACTATATTGGTACATCAGCAAAGAATCCCTGGACTATAAATTTGACAGCCTAAAATCGACTATCACTAAACCAATGACAAGTGTTGAGTTTTACACAAAAATAAGTCCGGTCATTGCTGCCATAAAACAAGGACACACATCTATATATCCTTTACCGAGACACTTGTCCAAAAAAGAAAGAGATACCTATGCAAAAAAAGGAGTTGGACCACTGTCTCAATTTGAATTCGATATTCATGATAATAAGTTATACATTATTAAAAACAATTCTCAAGACAAGTCAATCAAACCAGGTACCGAGGTTGTGGCTATCAACAACAAAAACACCCCTGACCTACTCCAAACCTATACAACTCGTTTCACTTCAGACGGCTTCAACAAAACCTTTAAGAGAAATGAATTATCAAGAAGTTTTTCAATCTATTATACATTAGAAAATGGCATTCAGGACAGCATTAAATATGCTTTCAAACACAACGACACCTTAAAAACATCGGTAATTAAAAGGAGTGAAATCGATTCGCTAAAAACAGCCGACAACAAAAGAAAGAAAAAAGAAAAGACAAGAAACAAAACAGAAAAGAAAAACACCCGTGGATACGATCCGATTACAGGAACATACAACAGAAACCTCCGGTTCATGGAGAAAGACAGCAGCATAGCAATTCTTAAAATCAACGAGTTTTCATTAGGAGATTACTATGGTTTTTACAATGATAGCTTTACCAAAATGTACCGGTACGGCACAAAAACACTGATTCTAGACTTAAGAGATAATCCCGGAGGAAGGCTGGATGAAATAGCTCATCTGTACACCTATTTAGCGGATGGTACGTTCATTTTCATGGATGACTCCCAGGTAGTTTCTAAAACAAGTATGTTAAGCGGGGAGTACTTTAGAGACAGTTCTTTCGGTGTCAAAATAATCAGAGCCTTAATTATTCCTGTCTATTACCCGTATATGTTTTTTAAAACTCATAAAAAATCAGACGGAAACTACTATTTCAGTGTGGAAACAAAACCAGAATCTATTAGTCCTATTGCTTTTGGAGGTAAAATCTATGTTTTGATTAATGGCGGAAGCATTTCAGCATCCAGTCTTATTTCTTCAAACCTTAAAGGTTCCGGAAGGGCTTTTTTCGTAGGAGAAGAAACCGGAGGGGCATTCAACGGAACGGTGGCCGGGAAAATGTATGTTTCCAAACTTCCTCATTCCAAATTGAATATTCGTTTCGGATTAATGGTCAATTCCTCTAATTATGAAACTGTTGTTGACGGACGCGGCATATTTCCGGACAAGGTCATCATACCTACATTGAAAGATCGGATTGAAGACAGGGATCCCGAAATGGAATGGATTTTACAAGATATAAAAGCCAATCAGTAATCCTGAAAATAGCATCCGCAAAACGTAACAAAACAACAGAATCTGCTACTTATACTTCAGTGGATTTTTTTAAACTTTATGAAAAATAAACAAAGTAAATTCAAATGGGATTGGACACATCCCGGTGCAATTATGACAATACTAATAATCATTAGATTTATTTGGATGATTTTTTTAAGAGACCTATATTATACTTATTTTTAAGATATGAAAAACATTCTATTCTATTCCCTACTCCTTTTGGGATTGCAACAGGCAACAGCACAACATTTTACCCGAAAAGACTCGCTTCAGGGCGGTTTACGCCATGAACGTACAAGTTTTGACGTGCAGCGTTATGATTTGAATATCAAAATCAATCCTGAAACTCAAACCATTGTCGGCTATAACGATATAACATTTAAAATTGCTGAACCGACTAACAAAATCCAAATTGACCTGTTCGACAACATGAATGTGGACAGTATTGTTTTCAATAAGAAGAAATTAAAATACAAAAGGGATAATCACGCCGTATTCATCGACTTGAACGGAACTATGCCTATTGGAAAAGAAGGCAAAATCCGTTTTTACTACTCAGGAAAACCATTGATTGCAAAAAATGCACCGTGGGATGGTGGCTTTGTATTCAAAAAAGATGCCCAGGGTAAAGACTGGATTGGTGTTGCGGTACAAGGAACCGGTGCAAGTTTATGGTATCCAGTTAAAGATACGCAAAGTGATGAGCCGGATTTTGGAGCTTCTGTTAAAGTGGCGGTTCCTAACGGATTAATGAATGTTTCTAATGGCCGTTTCTTAGGTTCGGAAGATTTGAAAAACGGTTATACCCGTTGGGACTGGGAAGTTAAAAGTCCGATAAACACTTATGATATCACAGTAAATATTGCTGATTATGTTCATATTCACGATAATTATAAAGGTTTGGATTTGGATTATTATGTATTACGTGAGAACGAAGAGAAAGCCCGTAAACATTTTGAAGCCGATGTAAAACGCATGATGGATTGCTTTCAATCGAAATTCGGCACCTATCCTTTTAAAGAAGACGGCTATAAATTGGTTGAAACTTCTTATTTAGGCATGGAACACCAAAGTGCTGTCGCTTACGGAAATAAATACTTAAAAGGTTATTTAGGACGTGATAACAGCCACACAAGCATAGGATTGACTTTTGATTTCATCACCATTCACGAAACAGGCCACGAATGGTTTGGAAACAGCGTGACATCAAAGGATATTGCAGATATTTGGATCCACGAAGGATTTACAACCTACTCCGAAGCCGTTTTTGTGGAATGTACGCTGGGTTATGAAAAAGCATTGCAATATGTTAACGGACAAGGTGCAAACGTTCGAAATGACAAACCAATTATTGGGCATTATGGCGTAAACAATGAAGGCTCCGGTGATATGTATTACAAAGGTTCTTTACTATTGAACACAATTCGTCACATTGTAAATGACGATGCCAAATGGTGGAAAATGATTTTAAAATACTCTGAAACCTATCGTCATAAAATCATCGATACAGAAACCGTTGTCACTTTTTTCAATAAGGAAACCGGTATGAATCTGACTCCCGTTTTTGATCAATACTTACGTTATAAAAACATTCCTGCATTAGAAGTACGTCAAAACGGAAAGAATGTGGAAATACGCTGGAAAACCGATGTAGCTAATTTTGAAATGCCATTGGAATACACCTTAAATGGAAAAACAACAAGGATAAACACTACAAACAACTGGCAAAGTATTCCTAAAGCAAGTATAGATAAAGTGGAGTTCAACAAACTGAAAATGTTCTACACTATTTCCAAGCAATAAACTTGTTTAGGTAACCATTTATATGAAAGCTAAATCCCGGAATTCCCGGGATTTTTTTTATTTTTATTACTCCAATTATCCGGTTTTAATAGCACTATTTTTATTTATAGCCAATTCCACACAAAAAAACACTTCATCGATTTTAAGGTTCTTTTCGACGGAAAAATTACGATAAGTAATTCGTTATTAATAATTTAGAACTAATCAAATAAGAGAAGCCATGGATACTGTAAAAAATTTAAACAAATGGGCAAACTCACATACCAGTTATCCGCTGGATGTGTTGCGAGTGGCACTTGGAATTTTTTTAATTGTCATGGGGGGTGTTTTTATCACAAACAAACATTACCTTCATGAAATCATTTTGAATTCGATGCAGAATTTTGGCAGTGAGATGTTAATGATTCATTACATTGCTTCAGCACATATGATGGGAGGTATAATGATTATCTTCGGGTTACTTACAAGATGGGCAATTTTGGCACAAATACCAATTTTAATCGGGGCGATTGCCGTTAACTTTATGGGACCATTTTATACTCAGAATTTCATTCTTGCATCAGTATCGCTGTTAGTTTGTATATTCTTCCTTTTCTATGGAAGCGGCAAACACTCAGCAGATTATTATTTTAAAATGCAGCAATAAATAAAAGCGAAAGCAAAACAACTTTTTTTCAAAATAACCACAAAGCATGCTTAACCTTCGTCGTGTGGGCGATGTGAACATTAAAAGGCAGCTTTGTGGTTCATTTATTTTATAGTTTCAGCTCGTTTGATCTTTCCGGTTTCTGTTTCGGAAAATTTAGGTACAAATAAAATTTCTTTCGGTTTTTCGTATTTATCCAAATCATCAAAAAGAGATGTTTCAAGTTCATATGGACCGCCCTCTATAACCAAAACCAGTTTTTCCCCAAGCGAAGCATCAGGTTTACCAACGACAAAAAAACGATAAGGAATTTTTCCTCCGAGCTTCTCCTCTATTCTTTCAGGAAACAATTTTACTCCTCCGCTGTTTATCACATTATCAAAGCGACCCAGCCAAACAAACTTATTTCCTTCCTGTAACTCCACTACATCGTTGGTGACAATTTTTGTATCGGATAATCGGGGAGCATCAATAATCAGACAATTTCTGTCATCTGCAGAAACAACAATACCCGGCAATACAGAAAAAGCAGTATCCTGAATTCGTTTTGCCGCGATATGCGTAATGGTTTCTGTCATTCCGTAAGTTTCGTAAATAGCTGTCGGAAGCTGTTTCAACTTATTGGCTAAATCCGGATTCAATTTTGCACCTCCGATAATTACTTTATTTACACGATGCAATCGCTCAATCGAATTTTCCACCTGAAGTGGAACCATAGCCGTAAAATCATAGTGATTATCGTTTCCGTCGAGCGGATGCAAATCCGGTTTTACAAAATCCAAATACCAGCCCAATACCATCGCACGAACCAACATCATTTTTCCGGCTATATATTGCATTGGTAAACAATGTAAAGCTTTGCAATTGCTCTTCAGATCAAAGAAAGCAGCTGTTGCTATTGCCGAATTCACCATTGCTTCTTTCTTCAGTCGGATTATTTTAGAAGTTCCTGTTGTTCCGGAAGTTACAACTTCAACATAGTCATTTTCATCAAACCATTCCAAAACAAATTTGGACAAATGTCTTTCAAACTCTTCATCCGAATTCGTCAATTCTTTGGCAAACGAATAAAATCCGGCTGAATCATATTGTTTTCCGTTGAACTTAAAATCAGAATGTATTTTCAGAAAACGATCCATCATATTTCTTTTGTTTCAATATCAGATTCCTGAACAAGTTTCCCAGTTAATTTCCCCTTCCAGTCACTCCATCCGTATCTTTTTGCAAAAATATACAGCAACATTGGAAAAATTATGAAAACCGGAACCATAATGTCAAATCCGGCTGTAGGCTCGGAAATGTCTTTTAAAATTGAATTCGTCTGAAAAGCTGTCCAATCCGCTGTAACCAAAAGAGCCCCAATTAAGTTATTGGCAGCATGAAATCCCAAAGCTAGCTCCAATCCGTCATCCATTAAAGTTACTATTCCCAGAAAAAAACCAGTTCCTATGTAGTAAATCATGATAACTAGACCCAATTTCCCAACTTCCGGATTAGCAATGTGCATTAATCCGAACAAAATCGACGAAACTAAAAAAGGGATAAATCTGCTGTTGGTTATTACACCTAAACCCTGCATCAGATAGCCGCGAAATAAGTACTCCTCAAAACTGGTTTGCAATGGAATCAAAATTACAGCCAGAATCATGAAAGTAAAAAAAGGAATTGGTTCAAAATTAAACACAAAATTCTCAGGCGACGACAAATAGGAAAGTAACGTCAGTAAAGCGGAAACTGATGCCCATAACCCGAAAGAGAAAAAAATCCTGCTCCAGTCTACTTTCTTTCTTGCTGTTGTGAGGCTTCTAATACTTTGTCTGTGGATGAATTTAACCCAAAACAATAATCCGAGGCACATTAACGACAATGGGATAATTACAAAAACAAACGTGAGATTGCTGCCCCAGCTTTCAATCATCTGATCCATAAGCGCATCGGCACTCACATCCTGAGTCATCAGATAATTAGCTAACATTAATCCTGTAAATCCAAGTAAAACAGGCAGATAAAGTATGAAATTAAAATCTTTGTTCTTTATTTGTTCAATAAACATAGGTACGCTTTTAAAAAAAACAGGTAGGTTTTGGGGAATTTTTGTGATATCGCAATATACTTCATTTTTTAAATTTTATGGAGTACTTTTGCCGAAAATATAAAAACCATGATTACAATCTATCATAATCCAAGATGTAGTAAATCCAGAGAAGGAGTTTGTTTATTGGAAGATAATGGCATCGAGTTTAATACCGTTAAATACCTTGATGAAAAGATCTCATTAGAAGAGCTGACCGGAATACTTCAAAAATTAAATTGTAAGCCGATTGAATTAGTCAGAACAAAAGAATCGCTTTGGAAAGAATCGTATAAAGATCAAAACCTTTCTGATGAAGAACTGATTACTGTTATGGCTGAAAATCCGGTTTTAATCGAAAGACCCATAATTATCAATGGTAATAAGGCGGTAATTGGACGACCGACCGAAAAGATTCTGGAGATTATTTAGAATTATTCAATCTTCGTTTTAACAAAGATTTGGGAATTCATGCATAAACCAAAGGATATTTTTGCAGTCTTAAGAAGCAAATCAAACCAAATTATACATGAAAAATATCAAATCTTTAGTAACTTTTTTAGTACTGATAACCTCGTTATTTTCATTTTCACAGCAAAATCCACAAGCTCAAAAAGTGAAAGTAACGGGAAAAGTTATTGAAAAATCTACGAATCAGCCTTTAGAATACGCTAGTGTTTATGTTCAAAACACGAAAAACCCTTCATTGGTTTCCGGAGGAATGACGGATGCAAAAGGAGAATTTTCATTTGATGTTCCTGCGGGTGTTTACTATATCAAAATCGAATTTTTAGGTTTTAAGACGGTAGAATTTAAAGACAAAGCCATCAATTCCAATACAAATCTTGGTGTAATTGCCGTTGTGGAAGATTCCAAGCAATTGGACGAAGTTGTTATCGTTGCCGAAAAAGCTGCAGTTGAAATAAAATTAGACAAAAAGGTATACAATGTCGGTAAAGACATGACTGTAAAAGGCGGTACTGCTAGTGATGTTTTGGATAACGTTCCTTCCGTTTCGGTAGACGTTGACGGAAATGTAAGCTTACGAGGGAATGAAAACGTAAAAATACTTATCGACGGAAAACCATCAGGAATGATTGGTGTAAACGTAGCGCAAGCCTTAAAGCAGCTTCCGGCAGATGCCATCGAAAAAGTTGAAGTAATCACTAACCCTTCATCCCGCTATGAAGCTGAAGGTGGTGCCGGTATAGTGAACATCGTTCTTAAAAAAGGAAAAAACCAAGGAATTAATGGTAGTGTTACCGGCACGGTGGGCTATCCTGAAAACTATAACCTAACAGGTAATTTTAATTTCAGAGGTGAGAATTTCAATTTCTTCACCAATCTTGGTTACAATAACAGTACGAGTCCGGGTAACTACCTAAGAAACTCTGAATACACAACCCCTTCACCCGGATCACCAACATACATCGAGGAAACAAGAGAGAATGACAGAGAACGAAGAGGAAAGAACAACAATTTTGGTTTGGAATGGTATTTAACCAAATCCTTAAGCTGGACAAACTCGGTAGGGTTTTCAAAAAATGAAGGAGGAAATCCAGAAGATGTAAATTATTACAACTATGATGCAAATCGTGAGTTAATGTACATCAGAAATCGTTATAATGATCAGACCAATGAAAATGACAACCTTAACTTCTCTTCCAACATTACCAAAAACTTTAAAAAAGAAGGACATAAATTAACGGCTGACTTTTCGGTTTCCGGAAATCATGACAATGATATTTCTATTATTAAGGAAACTATTCTAGGAAGCTCAGCTGCACCGGAAATAACAGGAACAATAAACTTTCAGAAGCAAAATCGTACTCTGGCACAAACGGATTATGTTTTACCTATTGGTAAAGGGCAATTTGAAGCCGGATACAAAGGAGATTTTTCCGATATGTTAACTGATTATAAAGTTGAGGAAGATATCGACCCTGCTGTGGGACCAGGTTCAGGAATCATCAATGAAGACTTAACAAACAAACTGAATTATAAGGAAAAGATAAACGCTGTTTATTCACAGTACGGTAGTAAAATAGGTAAATTCAGTTATTTAGCAGGTCTTCGTTTTGAAGATTCAAATATCGATATCAATTTACTGACAACTAACGAATTCAATAATAAAAAATACAACAATCTTTTCCCAAGCTTGTTTTTGACTTATGAATTAGCAGAAAGAAGCAGTGTCAGTGTAAATTACAGCAAAAGAATTAACCGTCCGAGAGGCCGTCTTATAAACCCGTTCTCAAGTTATTCCAGCGACATAGCCTACTTTAAAGGAAATCCGGATCTGGATCCTTCCATGACGAATGCTTTTGATATTGGATACATGAAACAATGGGATAAATTGACGCTTACTACTTCTGTTTATTTAAATCATACTGAAAACTCATTTCAGTTCGTTCAAAGAGAATCAGGAAAATATGCAGTTACGGTTGTTGACGGAGCAGATATAGTTGATCCTAATACAGGAGAAATTATTGTTGTAGGTGCTCCGGATATCAGAATCCCTGTAATCGAAACTACTCCAATTAACCTTGCAACAGAATACCGTGGAGGTTTTGAATTTACACTAAACTACACTCCATACAAATGGTGGAAATTAAACGGGAATTTCAACTTCTTCAGAAATGAAACGCAAGGAGATTACACTTACGTAAATTATTTGGGAGAAACTGTAATACAGGATTTCAACAACATTGCTTTTACCTGGTTTACACGTGTTTCTTCAAGAATTACATTACCATATGCTATTGAATGGCAAACCAATGTTACCTACAATGCACCACAGGAAAATGCACAGGGAAAAAGTTTAGGTGTTGCTTCTGCAAACTTAGCATTCAGTAAAGATGTATTAAAAGACAAAGGAACTGTTACTCTAAACGTAAATGACCTTTTTAATTCAAGAAAGAGGATTTTCGACAGTAATTTACCATCTGCAATAACTCATACAGAAATGCAGGGCCGTGAAAGACAAATCAACTTATCGTTCACATATCGTTTCAATAAAAAGAAAACTGATAAAGACAGACAGCCTAAAAATGTTGGTGAAGGCGAAGACTTCATTGGAGGTTAAAATAAAAAAAGTCCCGATAAATCGGGACTTTTTTATTGTAAGAATAATTAGTTTTCTAATTTATTCATCACGCTTTTTATTTCTCTTCTCTTTAATTTGCTCGAAGATTGCTCCTCCTACCCAGTAAAACACGAAGTTCACTAAGAATAGCATAAGCCAAAATCCTGTCAAAAAGATTCCTAAGAAAAGTAAAAAGCCTAAATACTGTTTAAATTCAAACATGTTTTCCGGAATTTTATGAATTCGAGCCAAATATACGGGGAAAATTCAGGGTGGACAATACTTCTCTTAAATTTATTTTAACAATACTTATTAAACGACTGATATTCATTAATTTTAAGGAAAAATTCAGATATCATGGACTTCCGAATAGAAAAAGATACTATGGGTGAGGTACGTGTTCCTTCAGAAAAATACTGGGGTGCACAAACCGAACGATCAAGAAACAATTTTAAAATTGGTGAACCGGCTTCCATGCCAAAAGAAATTATTGAGGCTTTTGCTTATTTGAAAAAAGCGGCAGCTTACACTAATTCTGATTTAGGTGTCTTGTCTACCGAAAAGCGTGATGCCATTGCTCAAGTTTGTGATGAAATCCTTGCCGGACAATTATCCGATAATTTTCCGTTGGTAATCTGGCAAACCGGTTCGGGCACACAAAGTAACATGAACGTAAACGAAGTCATTGCTAACAGAGCTCAGGTTTTGTCCGGTAAGAAAATCGGAGAAGAACCATTTATCAAAGCCAATGACGATGTAAACAAATCACAATCATCAAACGATACTTTTCCTACCGCGATGCATATTGCTGCCTATAAAGCTATCGTTGAAACCACTATTCCGGGAATAGAACAGTTGCGTGATACGCTAAAATCCAAATCGGAAGAATTTATAAATGTTGTCAAAATTGGCCGAACACATTTAATGGACGCTACTCCCCTAACCCTCGGACAGGAACTTTCGGGTTATGCGTCTCAAGTAAATCACGGATTAAAAGCACTAAAAAACACACTTTCCCATCTATCCGAATTGGCTTTAGGCGGAACAGCCGTAGGAACAGGTTTGAACGCTCCTGAAGGTTACGATGTGAAAGTGGCAGAATATATTTCAAAATTCTCGGGATTGCCTCTAAAAACTGCCGAAAACAAGTTTGAAGCATTGGCCGCTCATGACGCTATGGTAGAAACACACGGAGCCCTAAAACAATTAGCAGTTTCACTAAATAAAATCGCCAATGACATAAGGATGATGGCTTCGGGTCCGCGTTCCGGAATTGGAGAAATTCATATTCCTGAAAATGAACCGGGATCTTCCATCATGCCCGGAAAAGTAAATCCGACGCAATGCGAAGCTTTAACGATGGTTTGTGCCCAAGTTATGGGAAATGACGTTGCCATTACAATTGGCGCGACCCAAGGACATTATGAACTTAACGTTTTTAAACCATTGATAGCAGCTAATTTTTTGGAATCGGCCAGATTACTTGGAGATGCATGTGTTTCTTTTAACGAGCACTGCGCCGTTGGTATTGAACCAAATTATGCACGAATCAAAGAATTAGTCGACAATTCACTGATGCTGGTTACCGCTTTGAACACAAAAATAGGCTATTACAAAGCGGCGGAAATTGCCCAAACAGCACATAAAAACGGTACAACCCTAAAAGAAGAAGCTGTTCGCCTAGGTTACATTTCAGCTGAAGATTTTGACGAATGGGTAAAACCGGAAGACATGGTTTAAAACCATCTTTTCTTCTTGAAATAAAACACCATCCCAACAACAACCAAAAACATGAAACCCAACACTAAAAAATAGCCATTTTGCTGCCGCAATTCAGGCATGTAATCGAAATTCATTCCATATACCCCTACAATGAAGGTTAACGGTATGAACACCACTGAAACCACGGTCAACGTTTTCATAATCTCGTTCATTCGCTGGCTCTGCGCCGAAAAATGAAAATGAGAAGCACTATCCAACGAATTCAAATCGTAATCTATCTGCTCCAGAAGCTCGAGGCATTTTTGATGCAAACGGGCGAAAAAAGTATAATTGGCAACTTCTATTCCATTGTAATCCCTGTCGTCCTGAAAACTCTTCAGACTGAACAAGGCATCCCTTAGCGGAACAATAGAACGTTTCAGGAAATTAAGATTTTCACGGTTATTTTCTATTCGTATCAAAACATCCTGACGGTGATTCGTTTTAGATTCAACCATTAGCGCTTCAATACGGTCTTCATAATTCTCAATAGTGATATAGAAATTTTCCATGACAGCATCCAGCAAAAGATACAAAAGGTAATCGTTTTTTTTTTTGCATACTATTCCGGAATTGGTTCTGATACGCTCGCGGATATGCGTGAAAAAGTCACTCTTTTTTTCCTGAAAAGAAACCAAAAGATTTTCTTTAAGGATAAAACTGATTTGTTCTACACGGACACTGTATAAATCTTCTTCCGGTAAAATCGATTTAATACTGAAGAACAATGTATCATTAAGTTCTTCCATTTTTGTACGACGCGTGGTATTCAGAATATCACCGATTATATAGGGCTCCACCTGCAGGAGATTACCAACGTTTTTCACCAGTTCCAAATCATGCAAACCGTGTATATTTAACCACTTAACATCATTTACCTGACGTTTATCTTTAAGCTCCTCATCTACCTTCTTTAACTGTACTTTCTGGTATTCTTCATAGCGATTTTCATCATATACAAACAACTGCATTTCCACAGGATGCGTTCTGTGAACCCCCGTGTATTCGTAAAAATTAGGTTGCGCTTTACGTCCTTTCTTGTATTTAATCTTCCTCAAAACCGAATAATTTGATATAAAGATAGGAGTTTTTAAAATTCCATTTTACATTTACCAAAAAATTAAGGCGATGAAAATACTTATCAAAAATATAAAAGAACTTTTACAGGTTCGCGAAAGCAACATCGACAAAGTTTCGGGTGCCGAAATGGCAGTTTTACCAAAAATTGAAAATGCTTTTTTAATTATTGAAAACAACCTTATTGCCGATTTCGGAACAATGCGCAACTGTCCGGATGGTCATTTTGACAAAGTTATTGATGCTGCCGGAAAAGCAGTACTTCCAACATGGGTCGACAGTCATACCCATATTGTTTATGCCGGTAATCGTGTACAAGAATTCGTAGATCGCATCAACGGGCTGAGTTATGAAGAAATTGCAAATCGTGGCGGAGGGATTTTAAACTCGGCAAAAAAACTTAACGCCACTTCCGAAGAAGAAATTTACAACCAATCGAAAGTGCGCCTGGAAGAAGTTATGCAACAGGGAACCGGTGCTGTGGAAATTAAATCCGGTTACGGCTTAACTGTTGAAGGCGAATTGAAAATGCTAAGAGTTATCAAAAGGCTTTCCGAAAACTTTCCGATAAAAATCAAGTCTACTTTTCTTGGAGCGCATGCTTTTCCGATGGAATACAAAGAAGACCATTCTGCTTACATCGATCTAATTATCAACGAAATGCTTCCAAGAATTGCGAAAGAAAATTTAGCTGATTATATTGATGCTTTCCTGGAGACAGGCTATTTCTCAATAGAAGAAACAGAACGGATTATGGAAGCCGGAAAACAATTCGGACTGAGAGCAAAAATCCATGTAAATCAGTTTACAACAATCGACGGAATTAAAGCCTGCGTAAAGCATGATGCCTTATCGGTCGATCATTTAGAAATTGTAACCGACGATGATATCACAGCTTTAAAAGACAGCAAAACCATGCCAGTTGCCTTACCAAGCTGTTCTTACTTTATAAGTATTCCTTATACTCCGGCACGAAGAATGATTTCGGCTGGATTACCATTAGCGCTGGCATCCGATTTCAATCCGGGAACAACTCCTTCAGGAAATATGAATTTTGTAGTAGCAACTGCCTGCATCAAAATGAAAATGACTCCCGAAGAAGCAATTAATGCAGCAACAATCAACGGAGCATATGCCATGGGAATTTCCGAAACACACGGGAGTATTACCAAAGGAAAATCTGCGAGTATTATAATCACCAAACCGCTTACCTCCTATTATCAACTGCCATATGCTTTTGGAACCAATTTGATTGAACAGGTTATCATCAACGGAAAATTGATTTAATCAAAAAATGTCCAGGTTAAAAATAACAACCACGGATTCAAAGATTAAAAAGATAAAAAATCTGCAAGTCTGCGGCGAAACACCTAAAATAACAAGAATAAAACACAATAAGAAAGGCTGTCAAATGACAGCCTTTTATTTATAAACTAAGTATAGTTAATTATCTCAATGTAAAACTTGTTTTAGAAACCAACTCTCCTTTATCAAAGATATTTACGTAGAAAATACCGCCTTCAATATCTTTAACCGGTAAATCTTGTGATACCTGAACCGTTTTGTTTTCGTATTTAACTGTTTTCTCAAAACTATAGGTTAGCGTTTTTTCACCGAAAGACTCTGTCTTTTTATCTCCTAAAACATTATTCTTGCTGTCAATAACCTGGATATGATATGTTTTATCTCCAGATTTAGCAATCTGATTCTCTGCGATCATAAAACTGATTTTTAACACATCAGCTCTGCTTGCTTTGTCTGTATCGATCTGTTTTCCAGAACTTCTTTGTTTCACAGCCGTTGTCTGAAGATTTAAAACAGAAAGTTTTGAACCTCTTTCCACCGTTTTTGCCAAGTTATCGTTTTTAGCAACTAAAGTATCACGCACTTTACGGGTATCTTCCAATACAACCTGAGTACTGTCACGCTGAGTTGTAAGCACTGTATTTTCTTTTTTCAATGCATCGTTTTCTTTCATTAAGTTGTCCATTTCGCGTTTTAAGCGCGCATAATTATCCTTAAATTTTCTCAACGAAGCTACATCGCCCTGGGATTTTTCTAATTCGGCTTTTAATTGTACTAATTTTTCTCTTTCTGCTGACAGTTCATCGGAAAGCTCTGTATTAGCTGCAATCGCTTCATCATATTTTGCAATGGAAGCTTGCAACTCTTCGCTCAACTTTTCTTTTTCTGACATCATTTTATTTTCAGAAGTCTGATTATCAGTACTCATCTTGTACATATACCCTAAACTTCCCAATAACAATAGTACTAAAACAACGATAATAGCTTTTAAGCTTGAATTACTTTTTTGATTTTCCATAGTTAACTAGATTTTCTTCAAATTTAATTTTTTTTTTATTTAAACCTAATTCCTAAACGGTAGTTTTGGATAAAATAGTATTTTTGGGAGCATCATTTTAGCTTTTTTATGGAGAAACTCATCCGTTTTACAGTAAGTGATCTGACAAAAATCACCAATCACAGAAATACAGAAATCAAGTTTGGAGAACGGATTCAAACAGTTCCGAAAGAAATCGATATTATTGAATTCCTTAAAACAAGTTCTGCCGAATTTGTTCTTTTAGGAATTCCGGAAGATATTGGAGTACGGGCTAATTTAGGGCGTCGGGGAACGGCTTCGGCTTGGGAAAGCGCTGTAAAAAGTCTTGTAAACATCCAAAACAATAAATTCTGCAAAGGAAGTCGGGTTATTCTTCTTGGTACGCTCAACGTAAGGGAAGAAATGGAAGCTGCAGCCAATCTGGACATTACCAATAAAGACGACAAAAAGGTATTTTTTAAACTTATTGATAAAATCGACAAAGAAGTATCGCATATTATCTGTCAGATTATCAAAGCAGGAAAAACTCCGATTGTAATTGGTGGCGGACATAATAACGCCTACGGGAATATCAAAGGCCTGGCCTTAGCAAAAGGAAAACCGGTAAATGCAGTTAATTTCGATGCTCATACCGATTTTAGAGCATTGGAAGGAAGACATAGTGGAAACGGATTTTCCTATGCTTACGAAGAAGGTTTCCTGAAAAAATATTTCATTTTCGGTTTACATGAAAGCTATACTTCCAAGAGTATTTTGGAAAGCATCAAAAGAACTGAAGACAAAATCAAATTCAATACTTATGAAGAAATAGCTGTTCGAAAAGAGAAAAACTTCGAAACAGAAATGGAACTGGCCCAAAAACATGTCGGTAGCGACCCATTCGGTATTGAAATCGATTTGGATGCTGTACCAAACATTCCGAGCAGCGCCATGACATTGAGCGGTTTTTCAGTTGAGCAGTTGCGACAGTTTCTGCATTATTTCGGACAGAATGACAATGCTTCTTACCTACATATTTGTGAAGGTGCTCCCGATTTGGATTTTGATAAAAACAACCATCTTGTCGGTAAATTAATCGCCTATCTGATAACCGATTTCATGAAAGCGAAATCGAATAAATAACAATCTCGAAATTTTAGAGTACTTTTGTAAACGATAGTCACTAAACACTATCGTTTTTTTTATGCTTTTTAACGAACTCGATTTATTCAAAAATATACAGCACGCCATTAACGATGAAGGATATACCAATCCTACTCCCATCCAGGAAAAATCCATTCCGATTATCCTTGACGGATTTGATTTGGTAGGATGTGCACAGACAGGAACCGGAAAAACAGCGGCTTTCGCCATTCCGATTCTGAATCTTTTACACCGCATTGTAGGCTCTTCCAGCAAAGTAAAGCACATTCGCACCTTAGTAGTTACTCCTACGCGTGAATTAGCCATTCAGGTAGGCGAAAGTTTTGATACCTATGGAAAATATACCAACATAAGATCGCTGGTAATTTTTGGTGGTGTAAACCAGACGTCACAAGTAGATCAGTTAAAAAAAGGTGTTGATGTACTTGTAGCCACTCCGGGACGTTTATTGGATTTGAACAAACAGGGATTTATCAATTTGGATCACTTGCACCATTTGGTTTTGGATGAAGCTGATCTGATGCTGGATATGGGATTCATCAATGATGTAAAGAAAATTATCAAACTAACGCCGGATAATCGTCAGACGTTATTATTTTCTGCGACAATGCCGATTGCCATCCGTGAATTAGCCGACAGTTTTTTAACAAAACCTGAATATGTTTCCGTTACCCCCATTTCCAGTACAGCCGAAAAAGTAAATCAGAAAGTTTATTTTGTTGATAAAGAAAATAAAAGAAACCTTCTTTACCAAATTATTGAAGGGGAGAAACTGGAAAGCGTATTGGTTTTTGTGCGTACGAAACACGGCGCTGACAATGTGGTAAAGGCACTAAAGAAACACCATATTAACGCAGAGGCTATTCACGGAGATAAATCACAAAGTGCAAGACAACGAGTACTGGAAAGCTTTAAAAGAAACGAAACTACCGTTTTAGTAGCTACTGATATTGCTGCCAGAGGTATCGATATTGAAATGTTGCCATATGTAATTAATTTCGATTTACCGAATATCCCCGAAACCTACGTACACAGAATTGGGCGTACTGGTCGTGCCGGTAATTCGGGTATGGCCATTTCATTTTGTTCCAAAGACGAAAAAACCTATTGGCAGGATATAGAAAAACTAACTCGTCAAAAAATAAAAGTAGTTACCGACCATCCTTTCCAATGGACCGAACAGGAAAAGAATCCGGATGCTAAACCTGATTTCAGAAATAAAAAGAAACCGCAGGACTCGAATAAAAAAGAAAGTTCTAATTCGCGAAAATCAGAAGCGTCCAAGAAAAAGAAAAAACGCTGGTATTAGTCACTTAATTGTATATGTTTCAGGAAAAAGAGATGTTTGTTAATCATATAGTCCGTTTTCACTTCAGAAACATCGGCTTCAAAATTTAGCAAATCTAACTTCAAAAATCACAAATCACTAAATATCAACATTTTAATATTTCATTAATATTAGCAATCCATCATTTTTAGTAAATTTGGCAAAATGAATTATTTTTTAATTTAAATCTAAAAATTATGGGACTATTAGCTAAAAAAGATTTTATACCTACCCCATATACCTTTTTAGAAGAGTTCTTTCCTAAAAACATGTTAGAATGGGGGTTAAAAAATGTTGGAAATATGGGTACCACGATTCCTTCTGTTAATTTATCCGAAACAGAAGAGGAATATCATATTGATTTGGCTGCTCCGGGAATGAAAAAAGAAGATTTTAAAGTTGAAATTGAAGATAAAATAATTTCCATTGCTTCGGAGAAAGAAGAGCGAATTGAGGAAACTGACAAAAAAGGTAATTATACACGAAAAGAGTTTAATTACAGTTCATTCCATCGTTCTTTCCATCTCCCTGATGCCGCCGAAAAAGAAAAAATTGACGCTGTTTACAAAGACGGAATTTTACATGTGACTATTCCAAAAAACAACAACAGAAGTACGAAATCTAAAAAAAACATTCCAATCCACTAATTTTTCAGATTGGAATTTAAAAAACAACCGTGAAATTTAAAATCATAAACTTCACGGTTTTTTATTTTACTATTCTATTTCATTTTCGTCTTTACTATCTCGTCTTTTTTTTCGGAAAGATGCTTGATCATTCTATACAAATGATTCGGATCAAAAGGTTTCACGATAACTTCATTCATTTTGGAAGCCACTATCTGCTCCATAATTTCCTGCTTATCGAAAGCGGTTACGGCAATTATAGGAGTATTAATCCCCATTTTTCTGATAAGTTTTGAAGTATCAAAACCATTTATTTTAGGCATATTGATATCCATCAGAATAACATCAAAAGTATTGTTTTCCAATATCTTGATCGCTTCATAGCCATCATCAACAATAACACTTTCAAAATGGCGGATATCCAATATTTTCTTCGTCACAATCTGGTTAATCTTGTTGTCTTCAACAACCAATACTTTATAGGTATGTTCTTCTGAAAAATCAACTTCAAGGTTTTTGAGTAAGTCATTGCGATGATTTTCATCCGTATCAAAACCAATCGTAAAAATCATTTGCGTACCTAAATTCTCTTCGCTCTCACAATGGATTTCGCTTCCAAACAAAGAAATCAATTGCTTAACGATGGACAATCCCAAACCGGTTCCTTGATAATCGTCCTCTTTTCGCTCAATCTGGACAAATTTTTCAAATATTTTTTTCTGATGCTCCTTTGCAATTCCGATTCCGTCATCTATCACTTTGAAAGTAATAAAGCAATAAGAAGCCTCATAACGTTCCAACTTCGCGCAGATTTTCACTTCACCATCTTTAGTAAATTTCAGCGAGTTACTCACTAAATTCATGAAAATCTGTGATAATCGCACCTTATCCGTAATAATAAATTCAGGGATTGAATCGTCTACTTCCAATAGTAACTGATTATTGTTTTTTATTGCTAAGAATTGTAGGCTGTCAACGATTGAATTCAATTCATCGGAAAGATTAAATATGGAATTTTCCAGGACTATTTTCTTTTCTTCAATTTTATAAACCTGAAGAATATCATTTACTAATGACAGTAAGTACTTGGCAGAAAACTTTAAGGATTTAAGATAGGTGCTGTTCTTAAGTTCTCTGTGCTCATCAGCAATCATGTCGGTAATTCCGACCACACCATACAAAGGAGTTCGGAGCTCATGAGTGATTGTAGAAATAAACTGAGATTTTAACAGCGAAGCTTCTTCCGCCTGTTCTTTGGCAATCATAAGCTCGTCATTGGCCAATTTTAATTTCTTGTTTGTTTTCTTTCTAAGCTGATTATTTTTATAAAGCGTATATACTAACAGTAGAAGAATGAAAAAAATGAATATAAACATTACTACTATTAATCGTGTATGTTGCAACCTGCTCATCTGCACAAGTTTTTCATTCTCTATTTTATCGATTTCTCTTTTATATTCGTCTACTTCTATATGAGAACCGGCTATTTTTACTTCATCGGCACGTGCTTCATTATAAATTTTTTCTTCTAATGTATTGTGCTTTTCTAAATATAGGTAGGCATTCTTGTAATCCTTTATTTTCAGATAATACTTGGATATGTCCCCATACAACTCCGCCACATTGGTTTCAAGAATTTCAACATCGTTGGTTTGGCAAACTTTTAGTGCTTCCTTGAAGGAAGACTCCGCTTTTGCATATTCATTTTTAAAGGTGAAATAGGAACCGTACATTGAATTCATCGCCAAGGTCGATTCCATTATGTTCAACTTCTTAACAAACGGTTCAGCAAGTTTTAAATAGGGAAATCCTGAAACATAATCCTCTTTGGCAAAATAAGCCGAGGCAATATTCAGGTTCGTAAACATAATTTCGGTTGAATCCTTTATTTTTTGTTTATAGAAAAGAGCTCTCTTATAAGAAGCTATTCCTTTATCAAAATTGATTTTTCTGTAACAGTATAAATTCCCGAGATTATTGTGCAGCCATCCTTTTAAGGAATCATTAGTTGTAAGGTTGGCGAATTTTAATCCTTTTGAATAATAACCAGCGGCTTTATCGTAGTCTGAAAACTCTTCAAAGTTCAATCCTATCAGATTATACGCTTTGGCGACCAACTGATTATCTTCAATCTTACTGGCTTCATTTAATGCCTTTTTAGCATATGATAATGACTTTCCATTTTCAAGATTATTAAAATGCTCAGCTGATTTCGATAAAAGCTTTGAAATACTTTTATGGCTAACTGATTCAGATTGAGCAAGCGCCCCCTGAAAAGCCAGCAGAATAAACAGAAGTGAGAATTTTAATATGTTTTTGCTCATCAAAAATTTCAAAGTGTTAATTTAATAAACAAAAACCAAATAACGGCTACAAATAATCAAAAAATAATTAAAAAATGTTGTAAAAAAAGCGACCTGAAAAGGTCGCTTTTAATATCATTTATCCTCTGATAAGTTTTTTGTACTTGATTCGTGTTGGAGCAACATCTCCCAAACGTTTTTTACGGTTTTCTTCATATTCAGAGAAACCTCCCTCGAAAAAGTACACTTGAGAATCACCCTCAAATGCCAGGATATGTGTACAGATTCGGTCTAAGAACCAACGGTCGTGCGAAATAACCACCGCACATCCTGCAAAATTTTCCAAACCTTCCTCTAAAGCACGAAGCGTGTTGATATCCAAGTCATTCGTTGGCTCATCCAGTAACAATACGTTTCCTTCTTCTTTTAACGTCATGGCTAAGTGTAAGCGGTTACGTTCTCCTCCTGAAAGCGTAGACACTTTTTTGTTCTGTTCGCTTCCTCCGAAATTAAAACGTGACAGATAAGCTCTTGAATTTACCTGACGGCCTCCCATCATAATCAGTTCCTGACCGTCGCAAAAGTTTTCCCAGATAGATTTGTTCGGATCGATATTCGCATGCGACTGATCCACATAAGCGATTTTCACTGTTTCACCGGTGTGGAATTCCCCACTGTCCGGTTTCAATTCATCCATGATCATTTTGAAGATCGTTGTTTTACCGGCACCATTTGGCCCAATAATACCAACGATACCGGCTTGCGGCAAAGTGAAGTTCAGATTATCATACAACAATTTGTCTCCGTATCCTTTCGCAACGTTTTTCGCTTCGATAACATTTGTCCCTAAACGCGGTCCATTCGGGATGTATAATTCCAATTTTTCGTCAAGTTCTTTTTGATCTTCGTTCAATAACTTGTCATAGTTCTGTAAACGTGCTTTTTGCTTTGTCTGACGTCCTTTCGCTCCCTGACGAACCCAGTCCAACTCACGCTCTAAAGTCTTACGACGTTTTGAAGCTGTTTTCTCCTCCAGAGCCATTCTGCTTGATTTCTGGTCCAACCAAGATGAATAATTTCCTTTCCATGGAATACCTTCTCCTCTGTCGAGTTCCAAAATCCAACCTGCAACATTATCAAGGAAATAACGGTCGTGCGTTACTGCAATTACTGTTCCCGCATATTGTGACAAGTGCTGCTCTAACCACAATACTGACTCAGCATCCAAGTGGTTGGTAGGCTCATCCAATAATAGAACGTCCGGTTGTTGTAATAGTAAACGGCATAAAGCTACGCGGCGCTTCTCTCCTCCTGATAGCACGCTGATTGGCGTATCGGCATCCGGAGTACGTAAAGCATCCATTGCGATTTCCAGTTTAGTATCGATTTCCCAAGCGCCTGCAGCATCGATTTTATCCTGCAATTCCGCCTGACGATCCATTAATTTCTGCATCTTATCAGCATCCTCATACACCTCCGGAAGTCCGAACATATCGTTAATTTTATTGAACTCGTCTAAAATTGCCATTGTTTCGGCAACTCCTTCACGAACAACATCAATAACTGTTTTGGTTTCATCCAAATGCGGCTCCTGCTCTAAATAACCAACTGTATAATTTGGTGCAAATACCACATCTCCCTGGTAGTTTTTATCAACACCAGCAATAATTTTCAATAATGACGAT
Source organism: Flavobacterium enshiense (assembly GCF_022836875.1). Classification (NCBI taxonomy): domain Bacteria; kingdom Pseudomonadati; phylum Bacteroidota; class Flavobacteriia; order Flavobacteriales; family Flavobacteriaceae; genus Flavobacterium; species Flavobacterium enshiense. The sequence continues at coordinate 2,161,666 of NZ_CP090376.1, read as the reverse complement.
TTACCTGAACCGTTCAAACCAAGGATACCAATTTTAGCTCCGTAGAAAAAACTTAAGTAAATATCTTTTAAAACCTGCTTATTCGTGCTTGAGTAAGTCTTACTTACTTTCGACATCGAAAATATCACTTTCTTATCGTCTGACATACTTTAATGTTTATGATTATTGTTTGATTTTGAACTGAATATGTATCCTAAAAAAGATACCGACAAATATAAGGTTAAATAAAAGAATTTAAAAGATGATTTTGCAATTCTGTAAATGCATTTTCGGATAATTTAATCCCTGATCGGCATTAGAAACCGTATAAATTAATTTCTCGCAGATTATGCAGATTTTCTCAGATTACATTTTTTAAGAAAACGTAGTGAAAATCTTTTTTTATACGTTAGATCAGCGAGTTTTCTCTCCGCAGTAGCGAGTTTTAATTTTGCAGTAATGAGTTTTAACTCTGCAGTAGCAAGTTTCAAGTTCGCAGTGACAAGTTTTAACTCTGCAGTAACGAGTTTTAACTTTGCAGTAACAAGTTTCAACTTTGCAGTAGGGAATTTTAACCACGTAGTAACGATTTTCAACTCCGCAGTAGCGAGTTTCAACTCTGCAGTAGCGAGTTTTAACTCCGCAGTAAGGAGTTTTTTACTTGAGTTCTAATAAAAAAGACAGTTCTGTACCGCTATCTTCTTTTGTGTTTTTTCCGACTATGTTTTTATTGTCATAGTTATAATAAAAACTGAATTGTATTTTGAAATCGTTGAATATCTCCCAAGTAAGATCGGCGCTCACATCGAAACGATATCTGTCTTTTTCAGTGAGTCCGACATAAGAACCCGCTTTTAATGTTGAGGAAAGATTCGGACTTATAAAACTGTAAACTGTATGCTGCAATGTTACAGGCCATTCACTGTTTGCAATAAACTTATCCGTATCTATATTATCTTCAAAGTTCTGCAAAAAACCTGTGAACACCAGTAATCTCTGGCGTTCGGTAATAATGAGATTATTTCCGATTCCGAAACCGAATGATAGTTTTGCATCGATACCCAATTCGTCATTCCTATTGAAGGAATTCGCCTGATACAGTACCCATTTCCTGTACAATGAATAAAACTCCTGCAAATTTTCCTGTATTCTCACCGAATAATCCGAACTTTCTGTTGAAGTCGCCATATATGAGAAATCGTTAACAAAGCGCCATCGTGAAATGACGTAAAAAAGGTTACTTTCCGCGCTAATACGTAGTACTTCAGAAGACTTTGTATAACTCACCCCTGCTCCTATATCGCCCTTAAATCCCTCATACCATTTTTCTTCAAGAGGAAAAATTCTTAAAATTTCTTCAAACTTAATTGTTGTTCCTTTTGGCACACTTTTTTTTAGCTCGGCTGTTGCGCTGGACTCGGCTGTTACACTTGATTCGATTATTTCATCTGGTCCTGTTAAAACAATTATTTCTCCCATCATATCAGATTTGGCTATTTTCCCGATGAAAATTTCGCCGTAAATATTTTCCACTTTATATATTTTACTTCCGCCGTCAATGGAAAATATTTTGTACCATTTTATGGAAACAACACCTGGCCCCTGTGCATCAAAACTTAATCTCCCCTGTTGGAACGATAAAATTTTACCGGTTAACCTGTCGCCGTTTATCAAGTGTAAAATATCCGGGGTAAAAGCCTCTTTTCTGACTTTTTTTTCACTTTCTGAAAGTGTGGTATCTACTTCTACTTCTAAAACTTTTTGTACTGTATCGTGTTCTACGGAAGGAATGGAATCAGTTTTCTTTTTTTCAGGGATTTGGGCATACAAAAACAATGGAAAGACCAGCAATAAGACCATCACTATTTTTGAATAACTAAACATCCCTTTTTTATTAAAAACTTAAACACAAAATAAAACCTGCTGGTTTCCAAATACACAACAGGCCTGATACGATTAAATTATTTAGGCTGAATTAAATATGGATTAGCCTTTAGCTTTTCTACCACATATTTAATTACCAACTGGGATTTCAGACTATTGCCTGCGGCATCTAATGGCGGAGAAACGACTCCGATTCCGAATTTACCCGGACAGACCGCTATAATACCTCCCCCAACACCGCTTTTTGCCGGTAAACCTGAATTGTAAAACCAAATTCCCGAGTCATCATATAGACCGGCTGTTGCCATAACCGGAAGCGTGTACATTACCGTTTCGGGAGATACTACTTTCTTTTTGGTCACTGGGTTAACACCGCCATTGGCTAAAGTGGCCGACATTACAGCAAGATCTTTTGCGCTTACATTAAGGGCGCATTGCTTCGTGTAAATATCGGTTGACTGAACCGGGTCGAAATACAATCTGCCATAAGAAAAAAGCAAATGGGCGATTGCCTGATTTCGGAGATTATCACTGGCTTCACTGATATATACAGGCTTGTTCAATGATAGGGCCCGACCGGCAAATTCACTTTGCTTCGTAAGAATGCTTTTCCATTTGGCAATAGAATCGTTGCCTTTTACCATACTTGTTGCAGCTATGGCTCCCGGATTTACCAATGGATTAATTTCCCTTCCATTGTGCTCTTCTATTGCAACGATCGAATTAAAGCGCATACCGGTTGCATCTACCCCAATTTTGTCCTGAATGGCCTGATGCCCGTTCTCCTCGATAATCTGAGCCATCACAAAAGCCTTGCTTATGCTTTGTATGGACACCATAGCATTGTAATCACCGACTGTGTATACCTTACCGTATGTAGTTACCAGGGCAATCCCAAAAATATTCGGATCTACATTGGCTAATTCTTTAATATAGTCGGCGTTCTTTCCTTCTTTTATGTCTTTAAATTTTGAGTATGCTTCTTTCAGTACAGCCTCTATATTTTCTTTAGACATGATATTGGCAGATTTTTCTTTTGATTGACCGTAAATCAGAGCAGTAACTAACAACAACGATAAAGACATTATCCTTTTTCCAAAATAGTTTTTTTTCATGATAATGTATTTATTTTAAATTCATCATGCAGTCTTCATACCTTCAGATAGTGCGTTAAATCCGCTATAACATTAGCAATACTCGGCTTTGAAAAAAGTTAGTGACACCTTGTTGACTATCCTTATCCAAAACTCCATATCCGTAAGCAAAATAGAATCGGATATTTTCAGAAAGATACCAGTTAACCATCGGCGTAATTCTCCAAAATTCGCCACCCTGTAACGTTCCATCAGTGAGATCGAGCGATGAAAAACGAAGAATTGCTTCAACAGCTCCGTATCCCCCATCAAAAACAGATTTTTTTGGTTTAAGGAATGAAAATATTCCCGGATTACTCAAGTAAGGACGTACTTCACCTGTAATCGAATAAGCCACAAACACTTCACCCCCATGGAATACAGGATTATTTGTTTCGGTCGAATTCATCATATGAAAATTGTATTCAGAACCTAAAAGGAAAGCACCTGATCTGTAATAAAATTCACCTCCAACATGATTCGAATTAAATACAGAAAATACGCCGGTATCTAAGAAATAAGGTGCCTGGTTAGCCTCTGGGCGTGAACGTACTTGCAACTTATGATCTTTAACCTCTCCATATCTGTAATTAAGGCCAACATGCATTACCGGTTTTAAAGCATCTGTATAAATCGGGAGATAACCTATTCTGGAAACAAATTGCCATTTGTATTTTGAAAAACTCTGTGCTTTAGACAGTACATCTGTATAAGCGCCAATATTCCAGTTTATTTTTTGTTTTGGAAGAAACCCCATATACTTCACACCATCTGCCAATATTGGAATAATATCTATAGACATATTTCTTTCCATATGCCACATGGAATATCCATTCATGACCTTACTCATTGAATACCCTTCTTTGGTCCGCCCAACAAAAATATGCCCTGCTAATTTCGGAACCCCAAACATGACACCACTTTCCCTTGCGAGCCAGATTCTGGAATTACCATCATACATGATTCCGACTTTCCAGCTTATGTCTCTTTTGGTTTTTAACTTTCCTGATAGCGTAACCCTAAAATCCCTCACAATAAAGCCGGGAGATAGCTGTACCTGGTTTTTACTCTCATCATCCTGACTGTAAAACGCATGTTCATACATAAAACCTCCCCCAAACCTTAATGTAGTTAGATCGTTTTCAAATTCGTTACCTCTTGAGATTTTCTTTTCTGGGACAATCGTATCCTTTTCCTTAAAAATTTCACCTTCAGTTCCGTCAAGCCTCTGTTCTTTAGGAACATCTTGTGCAAACGAAACAAACCCTGTTACCACAAAAAGCAGTGATAACAAGGTTTTCATAATGATATTCGATTGTTTTGCTTGGCTTTCGCCTTCAATTTCAAGTAATTTCATTGGGACACATTTTATTTCCGAATTACTCCGAAAAAGATTCCACAATTATTTTTTCTGTTGTCCGGTCATTGTTGCCGGATCTAACAATTTCTTAATCTGATCTTCGGTAAGCAATTTCTTTTCTCGGATCAATTCAAGAATTCCCTTATCTTTCTCAAGGGCTTCTTTGGCCAATTCGGTTGTTTTTTCATAACCAAGAACCGGATTAAGAGCCGTAACAATACCTACGCTGCGTTCAATGTAATGTTTCAGTACTTTTTCGTTGGCAGTAATTCCGTCAATACAATTTTTACGGAATAACGGCATTGATTTATAAAATAACGCCTGAGATTCCATAATAGCTACTGCAACGACCGGTTCGTAAGGATTCAGCTGTAAAAGTCCGTCCTGAGATGCGAATGCAACCGTTACATCATTACCCATCACTTTAAAACAAATATTGTTCATCAATTCCGGCATAACAGGATTTACTTTTCCAGGCATAATGGATGAGCCAGGCTGAAGTGCCGGTAAATTGATCTCGAAAATACCTGTTCGCGGACCACTTGCAAGGAATATCAAATCGCTACTGATTTTAGAAAGTGTCACAGCTAAGTTTTTTAAAGAAGATGAATACATAACAAAAGCCTGCATACTGCTTGTGGCAGCAATCAGATCTTTGGCCAATACAATTGGTTTTCCGGTGATTTTAGCCAGCTGTGCCGTACATTTTTCAGCATAACCCGGAGTTGCTGTCAGTCCTGTACCGATAGCCGTTGCCCCCATATTTACCTCATACAGATAGGCTTCCGATTTACGCATGGCATCTATGGCTGCATCAAGCTGATAACCGAAGGCATGAAATTCCTGTCCTAATGTCATTGGTACAGCATCCTGCCCTTCCGTACGACCCATCTTTAACAGATGATTAAACTGATCTCCTTTTTTATGGAAAGACTGCGCTAACAGTTGAGCTTCCTTCATCACTTTATCGTTATGCAGAATCAAAGCGATGTGTATTGCTGTTGGGTACACATCGTTGGTGGACTGTCCCATGTTTAAATCGTCATGAGGTTCGATGTACTGATACTCCCCTTTCTTTTTTCCCATCATTTCCAGGGCAATATTTGCCAGTACTTCATTGGCATTCATATTAGCCGAAGTTCCCGCACCTCCCTGATACAAATCGGTCAGGAACTGGTCGTGATACTTCCCGTCCATAACAGCCTGACAAGCTTTTTCTATGGCGGCAAGTCTGTCTTTTTTCATTCGACCAACCTCGCCGTTGGCTCTTGCTGCTGCCAGTTTTACCATGGCATAAGCCTTTACATAGTCGGGATAAAAATTTGTTTTAACTCCGCTAACCTGAAAGTTTTCCAATGCCCTGAGGGTTTGTATCCCGTAGTAAGCATCAGCGGGTATTTGCTTTTCACCCAACAGATCTTTTTCTGTTCGGGTTTGAGCAATTGAATATTGTGATGAAGCAATCATCAGCAACATAAGAGAGATATATTTTACTTTTCTCATGACTTTTTATTTTACTCGGAAATAATTTTAAAAATCATTCCGATGGTTTTTTTAGAAGGACGCACTTATTGATTTAAGCGATTAGTATTCAAAGAAATACTGTTGTAATTGCTTTTTGTCTTTGGTTTTGGTTAAACCAACCATCAATAATATACGTGCTTTTTGAGGATTCAAATCGTCACTTACAATAGTTCCCAACTTATCATCGTCTACCTCATCCTTAAGTACAACACGGCCGGAAACACATCTTGTTGCTCTACAAACCACCACACCTTTTTTCACGGCGGCATCAATAGCATCATAATACGCTTTGTTGAAATTCCCGTTTCCTACACCTGCTATAACAATTCCGTCTACTTTTTCATTTACTAAAGCATTGATCAGAGAAGGATTAGCATCGGCATACATATAAACTATTTCCACACGAGGCATTTTTGTTACTCCTGAAATATCGAATGGCGTGTTTTTGTCTGATTTACGTCCCGATTCCTGATAATAAACCGGTTTCGCATCATATACCTGTCCGATCGGACCGGCATTTGGAGCAGTATAGGCTTCCATGTGAGTGGAACTTGTTTTCACGATATCCCTTCCGTCAAAAATACTTTCCGAGAATACCACAATAGGCCCTCTGCCTTTACTTTTCGGACTTGCGGCAACCACAACAGCATCAAACAGGTTTTTAGGTCCGTCTGCACTAATAGCCGTTGCTGCACGCATTGATCCTGTAAATACTACGGGTTTGTCGCTTCTAAGCGTCAGATTAAGGAAAAAGGATGTTTCTTCCTGAGTATCGGTTCCGTGGGTAATCACTACAGCATCTGCTTCGTTTTTACTGAATATTTCATTGATGCGTTTGTTAAGCTTCATCCAGATTTCGATGGACATATCCTGACTTCCGATACTCGAAATCTGCTCACCGGTAACAGTTGCATATTTATGAATCTGTGGTACGGCGCTTAGTAACTGATCAATAGGAAGCGCGCCCGCCTTATATCCTGCCTGGTCTGCAGCAGCACCGGCACCGGCAATGGTTCCTCCTGTTGCAAGAATTTTTACACGTGGTAAACTTTGTGCCTGAACACTAAATCCTATAAATAAACCTAAAAAAAGGCTCATTATTTTTGCTGTTTTTGCTGAAAATATAAGTGCTTTCATTGTTTATGGAATTAAAAGTTGATTAATTATGTTTTATTGCTTCTTTTTATATTAAATCTCATTGAAATAGTACTTAAAGGAAAACTGATTGTGTGTAATGGCTCATCAATCAGATCGGGAACTTTTCCTTTATGAAAGTTTGCACGGTCATCCCACCGGAACTCACACCTGCCATTGTATTTTTTGTTGGGTTCGTCCTGCGCATTCAACATTACAATACAAAAGAAAAACCCTATAATAACTAAAATACTCTTCATGTTTTTAAGATTTTAGTAGAATAAAAGTAAAAAGTTTTTAAAAAATTAACATATTTGTCCGATAAACCGCAACTATAATCGTTAAGAAGTAAAATATTACAAACAAGAAAGTTAATATATCATTTTGTAAGTAGTACTTTATAAATAAATCGAATCCATCCAAAAGAAAGAGCCACAGTAATATTACTGTGGCTCTTTCTTTTGGATTATTTAAGTGCTCTTAAATAATTTTAAAATATCTTTAAATGCTAACGTAAATCATAAAAGAACTTTCTGTTTCATTTATGATTTAGCTTACACTCTTCCGTTTAATGCGTTAAAAACCCATGCAATGGAAAAAAAACCAATACCTACAGCTCCGAAACCCCATCCGGCTACATCAGCATAACGGTATACTGCTAATCCTATCAATATGCAACCCATAACAATCATAATAAATGTTGCCCAGCCTAAAACAGTATTTTTGTTCATCATAATTTCTACTTTTAGAATTGGTTTTTTGTAATACAAATATCGCTTTTTTATATTCATTGAAAAAAATTGTTACTATTAAATCGATTTTATTAATCTATTAAAGACGTAAAGAAATAAACAGAAAAATAGTAACTAAAAAAACCAGTGACATTATCACTGGTTTAATTGGTTTATTTTTTCTTTCCTCGTACCGCTACATATTTTTTAGTTACAGGATCAAATGTATATTTGGTTTCCCCCGATTTCCCCTTTAGAATAGCATCTCCATTAGGCAATAACTTGAACTCGGATCCTTCAACTCGTCTTCTTTGCTGGGTTTCAGAAACCTCTTTTGCCTGATCCAAAAAGACTTTTTCAGTGATATTCGTTATAGTGTGTGTGTTTGCAGCAACCTGCGTTTTTGTAGATACTTCCCAGATTTCGGACACAGTACTTGTTACTTCTTCTGTTTTTAAATCGGTCTTATTGGTTCCTTTTTCTATCCACGAAATATAATACAGTTTGCTATCCTTTGCTTTATAACTCGTAATCTTGCATTCCGACAATTTCCTTTTGGGATCTATAGGGCGCGTAAAAAGAGCTTCCTTTTTACCACCTTCATTGAGATATAAATTAAATGCATTCTTTCCCATTTCTGCGGTAAGATTATCGGATTTAGCCAAAACTTCAGAAGATGAGCCTGCATTTGAACCGTTTTTTTTCTTCTTCTGACTATACCCGACAGTGGTCATTATTGCTAAAGCAAATAATAAAAGTGTCTTTTTCATAAATTTTTAATAGGTTTCTTGGTTTTGGAAAAGTACAATTTTTTTTCGCAAAAACAAATTTTTTAAAAAACCTCAAACAATTATAACATATTGCTCAGATTTTAACGAATCAGTTTAAAATAAAGCATGTGAATAATAAAAAAAAACCACGCCGTTAAGCGTGGTTTAAAAGTATAATTGGGAAAGATTATTTCACTTCCTCAAAGTCTACATCCTGAGTTGTGTCTCCTGAAGCATCTGCCTGTGGCTGTGCTTCGTGAGTTTGCCCTTCAGCCTGTGCTTTGTACATTTCCTCTGAAGCATTTTTCCAAGCCTCATTAATTGCATCTAAAGCAGGTTGAATAGTTTCAACGTCTTTAGTTTCGTAAGCTTTTTTCAATGATTCTAAAGCAGTCTGAATGTTTGATTTGTTACCTTCTGATAATTTATCTCCGAATTCAGACAATTGCTTTTCAGTCTGGAAGATCATTCCGTCAGCCTCGTTCAATTTATCTACTTTCTCTTTAGCTAATTTATCAGCTTCAGCATTAACCTCTGCTTCTTTACGCATTCTTTCGATTTCTTCCTGAGTCAATCCTGAAGAAGCCTCGATACGAATATCGTGTGATTTACCAGTTCCTTTATCAACAGCAGTTACATGAATGATACCATTAGCATCGATATCGAAAATTACTTCGATTTGAGGTACACCTCTTGGTGCTGGCGGAATTCCGTCTAAGTGGAAACGACCGATAGTTTTGTTATCGTTTGCCATTGGACGCTCACCCTGTAACACGTGGATTTCCACTGATGGCTGATTGTCTGCCGCTGTAGAGAATACCTGTGATTTTTTAGTTGGAATAGTCGTATTTGAGTCAATTAATTTTGTCATTACGCTTCCCATAGTTTCAATACCTAATGAAAGTGGCGTAACGTCAAGTAACAATACGTCTTTCACGTCTCCTGTTAATACACCACCCTGAATTGCAGCTCCAATCGCTACAACCTCATCTGGATTAACTCCTTTTGATGGTTTTTTACCGAAGAATTTCTCAACCTGCTCCTGAATTACAGGGATACGAGTTGAACCTCCCACTAAGATTACTTCGTCGATATCAGATGTTGATAAACCAGCATCTTTTAACGCTTTAGCAACCGGATCCATAGAACGTTTCACTAAAGTATCAGCCAATTGCTCAAATTTAGCACGGGTTAACGTTTGTACCAAGTGTTTTGGTCCTGAAGCTGTAGCCGTAATATATGGTAAGTTGATTTCTGTTTGTGCAGAAGACGATAATTCGATTTTTGCTTTCTCAGCCGCCTCTTTCAAACGCTGTAAAGCCATAGGATCTTTACGCAAGTCTACACCTTCAGCTGAGTTGAAATCGTTAGCCAACCAATCGATGATTACCTGGTCGAAATCGTCACCTCCTAAGTGAGTATCTCCGTTTGTAGACAATACTTCGAAAACTCCGTCTCCTAATTCAAGGATGGAAATATCAAAAGTACCTCCCCCTAAATCGTAAACTGCAATTTTATGATCGTGGCCTAATTTATCCAAACCGTAAGCTAACGCAGCAGCTGTTGGTTCGTTGATGATTCTGCGTACTTTTAAACCAGCAATTTCTCCAGCCTCTTTTGTAGCCTGACGCTGAGCATCGTTAAAGTAAGCAGGAACAGTGATAACCGCTTCAGTAACTGTAGTACCCAAGTAATCTTCAGCTGTTTTTTTCATTTTCTGAAGTACCATTGCTGATAATTCCTGTGGCGTGTAAAGTCTTCCGTCGATATCAACACGTGGTGTATCATTATCACCTTTAACAACTTTGTAAGCTACAGTTGATGCCTCTTTAGCGCTTTCAGTGTATTTATTACCCATGAAACGTTTGATAGAAGCGATAGTTTTTGTTGGATTCGTTACTGCTTGTCTTTTCGCAGGATCACCCACTTTAATTTCGCCACCTTCCACAAATGCAATTACAGATGGTGTTGTTCTTTTTCCTTCGGCATTAGCAATTACAACCGGCTCTCCACCTTCCATTACGGATACGCAGGAGTTTGTTGTTCCTAAGTCGATTCCAATAATCTTACTCATTTTTATAATAGTTTAATTTTAATTCAAAAGTTCAAAACTCGAGTTGCAAATGACAATGATTGTGCCAAGCGGAAAAAAAACATAAAATGTCATATTTCTTAATAAAACAAAATAAAATAACTGACAGGATGACATTGATTTCTATTTTTCCGGACATAAATAGTCTTTAAAAAATTATATTTGACATTTAATTTCAGGTACGTTAATGATATTTCTTAAAAATTACGGCCACGTTTACTTGTTTTAAAATAAGAGGTATAACGTTAATTGTTATAAAAAAGTAAAACGTTATGAACAATGGAATTATCGAATTATCTTTGTATTAAACAAACGATTTTCAGAATAAATTCAGAATAAATTATGGAATGTATTTCCGTTTTCGATATGCTTAAAATTGGTGTAGGACCTTCAAGTTCACACACTTTAGGCCCTTGGCGTGCTGCCGAGCAGTTTCTTGCCGAAATCCGTGAGCGCAATCTTATTGATAATATCAACCGTATTAAAGTAGATTTATATGGTTCGCTTTCGCTGACAGGAAAAGGACACGCTACTGATTTAGCTGTAATGCTCGGATTAAGTGGCGCTGATCCAGAATATATCCCCGTGGAAAGCATTGATGTGATCATCACGGCCATTAAGAACAAAAAGGAGATTTTCCTCGGAAATGAAATTATTATTCCGTTCGATTTCGAAAAGGACATCGTTTTCAATAAAAACTTCCTGCCGTTTCATGCAAACGGACTGACATTTACGGTCATCACTGATACTGAAGAATATACCTCTACCTTCTATTCTATTGGTGGCGGATTTGTGGTAAAAGAAGACAGTAATAACTCAAAAGAAAACACCAAAATAATGCGCAGTTTCCCTTTTCCGATTGAAAAGGCAGACGAATTACTGAAGTATTGCCAAAAAGAAGGTAAAAAGATTTCCGAAATCGTATTGGAGAACGAGAAATCCATGCGTTCCGAAGAGGAAATCAGTCATGAACTGATGCGCATCTGGAATACCATGTTAGAGTGTATTTACATTGGTTGTCATACCGAAGGTACTTTACCTGGCGGATTAAATGTGCGCCGTCGCGCTTATGACATGCACAAAAACCTTATTGGCGTTTTACCATATGACAATCCGCAATCCTGGCTGGAAACCATAAGAATGACCGAAGTTAAATTCCGTCAGATCTTAAAATGGGTAAGCTGTTTTGCTTTGGCAGTTAATGAAGTGAATGCTTCTTTGGGCCGAGTTGTAACGGCTCCTACCAACGGAAGTGCCGGAGTTATCCCTGCCGTATTGATGTATTACCTTGTAATTGAAAACCACGAAGCAAACGAAGAACATATCAAACAATTCCTGATGGTTGCCGGCGAAATCGGAAGTATCTTTAAAAAGGGAGCTACCATTTCAGCAGCTATGGGAGGATGTCAGGCTGAAATCGGAGTTTCTTCTGCTATGGCTGCCGGGGCATTATGTGAAGTAATGGGCGGAACTCCCGAACAGGTTTTAGTTGCCGCAGAAATCGCAATGGAACACCACTTAGGTTTAACCTGCGACCCGATTGGCGGCTTGGTTCAGATTCCATGTATCGAAAGAAATACTATGGGAGCCATAAAAGCCATCAACGCGGCAGAATTGGCTATGGAAACCGATCCTAAAAACGCAAAAGTGCCTTTAGACAAAGTAGTCGACACGATGTGGCAAACCGCTAAAGACATGAATAATAAATATAAAGAAACCTCGGAAGGTGGTCTGGCAGTAGCTGTAAACATGTCCGACTGTTAAAAAAAAGGAAGCTTAATAGCTTCCTTTTTTTTTAAAATTCAAACGACATTGCTGTGGTTACAAATACATTGTCCTTTGAATAACCGCTTTGCGTTTTAAGATTCCCGGTATCAGAATGCAGCCATCTTGCCTCTCCTCTTATTTTCACCTTTGAATTAGGAATAAAATCCAGATTCAATGAATTTCCGATGGTCTTAAAACTTCCGTAAGATGCTGGAATCACAATATTTTCCTTATCCTGATAGTATTCTGAACGATAAGCAATCTGCCATTTATCTGAAATTCCGTATTGTGCAATAAGTACCGGACTGTACCAGTTGGCATAACCATCATCATCAATTCGTTTTTGTAAACCATAATCGAACCCTGCAATTGTACGCCATTTCTCATTCCATTGATAATCCCAGTAAAGATTACTGAAATAACGGGTTCGAAGGTTATTACCTATTGGTTCATCTCCAACAAATGTACTCCAGTTCAATGTGCTTTTTGAAGACGATTTATAGACAATCTGACTGCTAAAAGCCGGCAGTGCATTTCGATTAGGCTTACTGATTCGTTGCCAACCGTTATTCAGCATCCCCGTGAAAACCCATTTTTCGTTCGGTTTGTAATTCAGTTTTACACCGGTTAAAAAGTAAGGAGAACCTTCTGCCAAAAGAGAACGTGTCAGGTTCAGATTACTTGCCAAGGAAGCCGTTTCAAACCCGACATGCGAAGCGAAAATTCCGGCTTCGATACTCGTTTTCTGATTCTTATCCAGATAAGCACCAATATTAGCTTCGTTGATAATCTTTATATCTTCATTTACATAATTGTCCTGCACGTAAGTTCCAGCGTGAATCGCAATCTTAGCGTAAAAATTCTCATAAGAAACAGCACTTCTTAGCAAAGCCATGTTAACATTAAACTCGTTATGTCTGTTATGGTTATAGAGGAAATCCTGTCGTTTTACAGTTTCAGCCCGGTTGAAATCATACGTATAAAATGTTTCTATGTATCCCGAAAAATCAATTTTCACTTTTGAAGAAGGGATAGTATCTTGTGCTGAAACAAGAAATCCGCTCATCAGAAATGACAATATAAAAGTCACCTTGTTTTTACTATACTTCATTTAGGTAAATTGACTTGATTTTCGTTCCAAAGCAATATTGGAAATGGCATGATAAGCGATAGTTTTTCATCTTATAAGACTTAATTACTTACACCACAAAGTTAAGCCATAAGTTGTAAGTATTTTATAAGATGAAATCGTCTATGTATAAAGATTTTATAAAGATTCCTATTTATTGCTTTTTCTTCTGGTATCTATCAGATAAATGATTTTCCATGTATCGTTTTCTTTATAAAGCGTAAACGCATTTACTCCTGAATGACTAAATTTTCCGTTTAGGTAAAATTCATAAGGTGTCCAGGCATGCGCCATTTTCCCATCAATCTGAATGTTGTAACTTAAAATTCTTTCTTCAAATTTCATATCATTCGGAAACGTGGAAACCGATTTGTAAAACTCGGATGCCTTTTCATCTGACAACCTGCTACCCTTCTGCCCTTCTGAAATAGATTGCAATATCATTTTATCATTACAGACTGATTTGATTTTCAAGGTGTCTTTAGCATGAAACCCTTCAAAAAATGTCTTAATTGTATTTTCTACTTCGGTTTTCTGAGCATTTGCAGCGAATGCGAAACAAAAGGCAAACAATAAAATCAGCTTTTTCATAATTTTTATTTTTATCTGCTAAATAAGTAGCATTTATCTCATTAATGTTACGTCATTCTGGAAATTGTAGTAATTTTACATTCTGATAAAGAAGAAAATCACTTGTTAAAAGTTTAATACGAACTTCTAACTCTAATTTCTAACTTCTAACTTTAAAATTATGTCTGTAGCCAAAAAAGATTACAAAAGAATTACCACAAAATCATTAATCGAAATGAAAGCCAACGGAGAGAAAATTTCCATGTTGACGGCTTACGATTACACCATGGCAAAAATCGTTGACAGTTCCGGTGTGGATGTAATTTTAGTTGGTGATTCAGCCAGTAATGTAATGGCGGGACATGAGACCACGCTTCCTATCACTTTAGATCAAATGATTTATCATGCCTCTTCAGTAGTTCGAGCTGCAGAAAGAGCATTAGTTGTGGTAGATTTGCCTTTCGGAAGTTATCAGTCGGATCCAAGAGAAGCGTTGCGTTCTTCCATCCGAATTATGAAAGAAAGCGGTGGCCATGCCGTGAAACTTGAAGGAGGAAAAGAAATTAAAGAAAGTATCAAAAAGATTCTTCATGCCGGGATTCCGGTTATGGGACATTTGGGACTGACTCCGCAATCGATTTATAAATTCGGAACCTATACTGTTCGTGCCAAAGAAGAAGCAGAAGCAGAAAAGTTATTAGAAGACGCTAAAATGCTAGAAAAAATTGGTTGTTTCGCTTTAGTTTTGGAAAAAATCCCATCTGCATTGGCAAAAAAAGTTGCTGAAACCATTTCCATTCCTGTAATTGGAATTGGCGCAGGGAGCGGTGTTGACGGTCAAGTTTTGGTTTTGCACGATATGATTGGAATGACTCACGAATTCAGTCCGCGTTTCCTTAGACGTTACATGAACCTTTACGAAGACATGACTAAAGCCATCGGGCAATATGTAGATGATGTAAAATCTGTTGATTTCCCTAATGCTAATGAGCAATATTAGTTAGACTGACTTAGACTCCTTAGAACTTTAGCTTGTTAGATTACTTTGATTATTAGACATTATATACGCCAAAATTATATGCATCAATTTAAAGAATTAGGTATTTGGAAAAAAAGCAGGGTATTTTGCTCAGACATTTACTCCATCACTGCCTCTTTTCCGAATGAAGAAAAATTTGGTCTTACCAACCAATTAAGAAGAGCGTCCGTTTCTATTCCTTCCAACATAGCTGAAGGCTCTTCCCGAAATTCAAACAAAGATTTCTCAAGGTTTTTGGAAATTGCCATAGGTTCTGCATATGAAATCGAAACACAACTTATAATTCCTTCCGATTTAGGTTTTATTGATTCAGAAAAATTAGTATTGTTATCTAATCAACTTAATGAAATTATAAAAATGATTTCAAAATTCCGTTCTACACTTAAAATCTAAAAAATCTAAGTCAGTCTGATCATCTAACAATCTAAGAAGTCTAAAAATCTAAGCAGTCTAAATGAAAATTCTTTCCACAAAAGACAATCTTCAAATCCTTCACGAAGACAATCACATCATTATTGTCAATAAACGTGTTGGAGATATTGTACAAGGTGATAAAACCGGCGACAAACCATTGTCGGATATTGTCAAAGAATATATCAAGGAAAAATATAATAAACCCGGAGAGGTTTTTTTAGGCGTTGTCCACCGATTGGACCGACCGACAACCGGAATCGTTGTTTTTGCCAGAACTTCGAAAGCTTTGGCGCGACTGAATGAGATGTTCAGCAAAAGGGAAACCCAAAAAACCTATTGGGCCGTAGTCAAAAACCAACCTCCAAAAACAGAAGATGTTCTTGTTCATTTTCTGAAACGAAACCCTAAAAACAATACCTCAAAGGCACATATAAAAGAAGTTCCGGATAGCAAAAAAGCCAGTTTGGATTATAAAATCATTAAAAAACTGGATAATTATTATGCTTTAGAAATCAATCTGCATACCGGAAGACACCATCAGATCCGCAGTCAGCTTTCTGCCATTGGCTGCCCTATAAAAGGCGATTTGAAATATGGTTCAGACCGAAGCAACCCTGATGGCGGTATACATCTTCATGCCAGAAAATTAGTTTTCACTCATCCCGTAAGCAAGGAAATTTTAGAAATTATTGCCTCTGTCCCAAATGATGTGGTTTGGAGAAGTATCTAACTTTTTGTTTATTTACCCTCTTAAATCAAGATTAAATCATAAACATGAGAAAAACTTTACTATTTGCCTTTTCACTATTTTCTATTACTGCTTTTTCACAAGAACACTTTTCAGGAATCAATATTTCCAGAAGAAACGGATTGCTTAATGCCTACATTAATCCGTCCGAATTAAATAATATGGTCACCAAATATGACGTGAATGTTTTCAACATGAGCACTAATATTTCCAATAACAAAATCAAAATTTCTGACATTATTGGAGGCGAAAACATTGAAGACAAAATTTTTACAGGAACAGAACCTGTCAGTATGCGCGTAGACGCTTTAGTTTTGGGGCCATCATTTGGTATGAAAGTAAAAAAATGGGCTTTTGCCGTTACTTCTGCAGCAAACATTAAAGCAAATGCCATTGATGTTGATGTTACTTTAGGAAACGCACTTAACAGTTCATTTTTGGGAACAGCACAAATAAACTCTGATTATAATCAGAGAATGAATGGCGCTACATGGGGAGAGATCAATCTTTCCGCGGCCCGAACGCTGTATGAAAATGACGCACACAAGTTCAATGCCGGCGCTACTTTTAAATTACTTTTCCCTGGCTCGTACTCAAATTTCGGATTAAACAACCTACATGGGACTGTTACTGTTGATCCAGCCACAGGAGATGTTTATTTGTATAATGCAACTGCTACAATGAATTTTTCATATGCCGGAGCATTAGCTGAAAGCTATGAAAGCCGCTCTAATTATAATGAAGTTTTCGCAGGCGGATTAAATGGCTTCGGGGCCGATTTTGGTATTAACTATCAATTAAAAGAAAAAGCATCCGTTGCTGCAGATGGTACAACCCAAAAAACAAGCGGATATAAATTGAATGCCGGCCTTTCATTCAGAAATATGGGTAGCATGACCTTTAAATCAGAGAATAATCAATCAGCCAATTATACGCTTAACATTCCAACAAGCAACCCGCTTAATCTGGAAGAATTTAATGATGCAGAAAGTGTTGGGGATATCGAACAGATTTTAAAAGATAATGGTTATCTGACGCAACAAAATTCAAGTACCGATTTTAAAGTAACACTTCCTGCTGTAATTAATTTGTATGCAGATTATAAAATTCACAACAAATGGTCGGTTTCAGCATACACACAACAGAAATTATCTGACGACACTCAAAATGATTTTACGACAATCCAAAACATTATAACATTAACTCCTCGATTTTCAAGTGAAAACTATGAAATCTACATGCCTTTTTCCGACAATGAGGTTTCCGGATTTACGGCAGGTTTCGGGTTCCGTGCAGGAGGCTTTTTCTTAGGTTCCGGGTCGGTTGTAACAGCATTGCTAAATAATTCTAAACAAGCCGATTTATACTTAGGATTCCGAATCGGATTTTAAATTTTAAAATATGACTTACATAAATAATCGTCTTAAAGAGATTAAACAAAACGGCTATCAGATTGATTTAGGTGACTTGATTAATGAAAGTTTTGAGAGTTATAAAAAAATCGCTCTTTTATCAGGGTTAGCAGTGCTTATTGTGATTTTAACGCTTTTGATCGTATCTGTTTTCGGAATGTCATATTTCTTTGACTTAGAGAATCTTTCGGAAGAAACGCTGAAAATGGATTTCTCTACATTCACTCCAGAACAAATCGCATTATATTTTGGAGGAGTTTCCCTATTGGCAATCATACTTACCCCATTTACGGCAGGTTTAATAAAAGTTGCTCATGATGTGGAAACTCAGGATGAAATCTCCTTTTCAACAATTTTCGAATGTTACAAGGCTGACTATCTGAAAGATTTGCTGTTATCAGCTTTAGTAATTTCTTTAATTACTAGCACAATCACGGTTGGTTTTCAGATGATTAATTTGGACATTGTCGGTTCTTTATTAAGTTATCTGATCGGTTTCTTTACGTGTTTAACTGTTCCATTAATTATCTTTGGACGATTATCCGCCATGAATGCTATTGCCAATAGCATCATGGTAGTATCCAAACAACCGCTGATTATATTCCTGGCCATATTACTTGCCACAATTGGTTCATTTATAGGTTTATTCGCTTTTTGCATAGGTTTATTCTTTACAATGCCTTACCTTTATTGTATGTATTATTCTATTTATAACCGCAGTGTAGGTTTTGAAAAATAAAAGGTAATTATAGAAATTAATCATTAAACTTTTTTCCTATGAAATGGCAAGGCAACAGAAAAAGTGACAATGTTGAAGACCGCAGAGGAATGTCTACCGGCGGTAAAACCCTGGTTGGTGGTGGAATTGTCGGTATCATAATTTTACTTGTAAATCTTTTTGGTGGAGAAAACGCCCAACAGCTGACCCCTATTTTAGAGCAAATGCAACAAGGCCAACCCCAACAGACGGAACAAAGGGCTCTTACCTCGGAGGAAGTTGAAATTGGTGATTTCGTAAAAACCAATTTTGCCTTTATGGAAGACACCTGGACTAATATATTTCAGGAAAACAATTTGACCTACGAAAAGCCGAAAATGGTTTTATTTACTGATCAGGTTCAGACTGCTTGCGGCGGCGCAACTTCGGCTTCCGGACCGTTCTATTGTCCCGGAGACAGAAAAGTATACATGGATATGGCTTTTTTTGAAGAACTCAGAACACGATTTGGTGCCAAAGGCGGAGATTTTGCGATAGCTTATGTTATGGCTCATGAGGTTGGTCACCATGTCCAAACCCTTTTGGGAACGTCTGCGAAAGTAAGACAGCTACAAAGCAGCAAAAGTGAAGCCGAAGCTAACAAATTATCGGTTTGCTTAGAGCTTCAGGCTGATTTTTATGCCGGAGTATGGGCTTATTACAATAAACAGTTTTTAGAAGAGGGCGATATCGAAGAAGCCTTAAGCGCAGCCAACGCTGTTGGTGACGATGCCATTCAATCCAAAATGCAGGGACATGTCAATCAGGAATCATTTACGCATGGTAGTTCGGAACAACGAATGAAATGGTTTATGAAAGGATATAAAACCGGTGATATTAAACAAGGTGATACTTTTGCAGAGGAACTGAAATAACTCGTTTATTCAATTTCTTTTAAACATAAAAAAAGTCTGGATTAATAGATCCAGACTTTTTTTTTTTAACTAAATCAAATAAAGTATTGAAAACATTTAATTCATTTTTAACCATGTAAACTAGTGTTGGTACACTTTTTTTCCTTAAAATACAAATCCTAAATTCAATGCAAAGTAGTTTACCGCATCAATATCATCAGCATCCGTACCTATAAGGTATTTAGCAGTAAATGAGATATTGGCATTTGGTCCGGCTTGAAAGATCGCTCCTACTTCAGGTCTCATTGCGAACTGGAAGGCTTCATCATCGATTAGAAAAACTCCCATTTCAGTCCTTTTAAAGATATAATTACCTCCAATCCCAAATCCAACGAAAGGGTTGATTTTTTCATTCGGTTTAAAATAATAATCACCCGCTACTATCATTGGGATATTGTGCAGGTAACGGAATTGCTTTCCTGAAAATGATTGACTCCCATCGGTGTAAGTTTCATAATCTCTTTCTTCATAGAAGAAGTTGTATCCGAAACCAACCCCTACGCCAATGTTGGGTTTTATCATATTTCGATATTCAAATCCAATTCCTCTGAAACTGGCATTATCAATAAAATCGGTACCCAATCCCACTGAATATTCCAGGATATAAACATGTTTCTTACTCTGACTATATGTTACGGAAGTTGATAAACATCCAAAAACCAAAAGTGTAAAAAATATCTTTTTCATACTAGCTTCAATTAATTGATTTTTAAATAAGGAGATTGTGCAAAAGCCTGGTTAATCCCTTTAGTAATTCTAGATCCATCAAAGGAACCTTCAAACAATCCATTGAGGGCACCTGTCCATACCCCTTTTTTACCTCCAGTCGTCGGATCAACAATCATATTCATTACTAAGGTTCCCGTGGTATAACTGGTCACTACAGGATATGGGTAGTACCAGCCTCCTCCACAATAGTATGGATCCCAATAACACCAATATCCACCACCCCAATAGGAAATAGTTGTAGTGGTCCACGATCCCAGTAAAAGCTGTGCATCGGGATTAGCATCGTTGGCTACCCTGGTCCATCCCAAATTTGAAAGATTACGCTCAATATTAGCTATAATTTCATCAGCATAGATATCAGGAATGAACTCTGGTTCATCACTGTCTCCCAAAATTACAATCTCATCAGGCATTGAATAAGTAGAAGCATTCTGAAAATTATAACTTTCATCATAATCCGAATAAACAATATCAAAATCTTCCGTATTTTCCGCTCCGTCGGGGTAGCATCCTGAGAATATTAGAAAAGATGCCATTAAAGCGAGAGTTAAAATTTTTTGTTTCATAATTTTCTCTATTGAATCATTAAAGTTTTTTAACAACTACACAAGTAAACTTACAAAACAAAGTATCAAAAGACATAACATGATTTTGAAAAATCGTTAAAATGTCAAAAAAATCCTTTCAAAAACTTTATGAATGAAAATACACAAACCTATCCTAGCCACCCTTCCCTATCAAGACTTCGGTATTGTATCGCTTCCGAAATATGATTGGATTCCACTTTTTCAGAACCATCCAAATCAGCAATGGTTCGGGATACTTTTAATATTCTGTCATAGGCTCGTGCAGAAAGATTTAACCTTTCCATGGCGGTTTTCAGCAATTGAAGAGAAGTCTCATCCAAAACACAATGTTCCCGGATTTGTTTCGTTCCCATCTGCGCATTGTAATGTATATTTTCAAAAAGTTCAAACCGTTTGGATTGAATTTCCCGTGCTTTTGTCACTCTCTTTCTGATTTCCGCACTGCTCTCCCCATTTCGTGTATCAGACAATTTTTCAAAAGGAACCGGAGTTACTTCGATATGAATATCTATTCGGTCCAATAATGGTCCGGATATCTTACCCAAGTATCGTTGCATTTCAGCAGGAGAAGAACTTATAGGCGCATCAGGATCGTTGAAATATCCTCCCGGACTCGGATTCATACTGGCCACCAACATAAACGAAGATGGATATGTTATGGTAAATTTAGCCCTCGATATAGTGACTTCCCTATCTTCTAAAGGCTGACGCATCACCTCTAAAACTTCACGCTTAAACTCGGGCAGTTCGTCCAAAAACAAAACGCCATTATGTGCCAATGATATTTCGCCAGGTTGCGGATAACTTCCCCCACCAACCAAAGCGGCACTTGATGCATTATGATGCGGACTCCGGAACGGTCGCTGATTCATTAACCCGGTGTCTTTCACCTTCCCGGCAACACTGTGAATTTTAGTGGTTTCCAGTGCTTCCTTAAGTGTCATTGGCGGTAAAATACTCGGCAAGCGCTTAGCCAACATGGTCTTCCCTGCACCTGGTGGTCCAATAAGAATAAGGTTATGTCCTCCAGCAGCTGCAATTTCCATGCAGCGTTTGATAGACTCCTGTCCTCTTACTTCGGCGAAATCAAACTCGGGATAATCTAAGGTTTTGTAAAATTCTTCGCGAGTGTTAATCACCGTTGGTTCCAAAGTTCCTTTTCCTTCGAAAAAATCTATCACTTCCAACACATTTTCAACTCCATACACATCCAATCCGGCAACGATTGCAGCTTCTTTGACGTTTTCTTTCGGAAGAAAAAAACCTTTATACCCTTCTTCTTTTGCCTTTATAGCGATTGATAAAGCTCCTTTAATCGGCTGCATTCCCCCATCTAAGGAAAGTTCTCCCATGATAATATACTTTCCAACTTCTTCTGATTTTATCTGACCTGTAGCAGCCAAAATACCGATAGCAATAGGCAGATCATAGGCAGAACCCTCTTTTCTTAAATCGGCGGGAGCCATATTGATGGTGATCTTTTTAACAGGAAGTTGATAACCGTTGTTTTTTAAGGCTGCAGCAATGCGGTAACTGCTCTCTTTTATGGCGTTATCAGGTAATCCTACCAAGTGGTACCCTACTCCTTTATCAATGTTTACCTCTACGGTGATGGTCGTGGCGTCTACACCGAATACGGCGCTTCCAAATACTTTAACTAACATGGCGTATAAATTTTATCAAAAATAGTATTTTTCTTATATTTTTAAAATTTATGATATAAAAAAAGGAGCAATTTTGTTCCCTTTAATAACGGTTTATCGTTTTTAAACCGCAAGAAATTCTTCATTAAATGAGTAAGATTTCTTAAATTTGTTGTTCCTCATCACGGTAAGGCTCAACGCCGCAACAATAGAGCTGCAACCATTTGGCTGCAATGCGATTTTCAATAGATACTTTTACAGTCGGCCTTTTAAAATCAGGCAAAATAGAGAAATCATGAATGATATTGTTGAAATACGGGAGCTGAAACTAGAAGACTACAAACAACTCATTGAAACCATGGAGGCCGCCTATACAAATTGGGCCGGCGGTATGTGGACATACGCGAATATCGATACCCTTATCCAAAAATTCCCCGAAGGACAGCTGGTAGTTTGTTTCAACAATAAAATTGTAGGATGTGCCTTATCCATCATCGTGAATTATGACAACTTTGGAGATCGTCATACCTATAAGGATATTACCGGAGATTATACCTTTTCTACTCATGACAAAGACGGGGATGTACTCTATGGTATTGAAATATTCATACATCCCGATTACAGAGGCAGACGTTTGGGAAGAAGACTGTATGACGTCCGTAAGGAATTATGCGAAAAGATGAATCTGAAAGCTGTGGTTTTTGGAGGCAGAATCCCAAACTATTATAAGCATGTGACAGAAATGAAGCCCCGGGAATACATAACTAAAGTAAAGAACAAAGAAATTTACGACCCGGTTCTCACGTTTCAGTTAAGCAATGATTTCCACGTAAAAAAAGTGCTTACCAATTATATGCCTGGAGATTCTCAAAGCCGGGAATATGCAACCCTTTTGCAATGGGACAATGTATATTATGAAGACATAGAGGCAATCGAATCCAAAAGATTGACCCGCAGTGTGCGTTTAGGTTTGATTCAGTGGGAGATGCGATATTATACTACCTTAGAACAATTGTTCAAGCAGGCGGAATATTTTATCGACTCTGTTTCGGGATATAAAGCTGATTTTGCTATGTTTCCGGAGTTTTTTAACGCTCCAATGATGGCTTTACTGGACAGTAAGAACGAAGCGGATGCCATGCGTCAGCTTTCGGAATATACTATACAAATCCGAGATCAGTTCAGCGAATGGGCCATTAAATATAATGTGAATATCATTACCGGAAGTATGCCGTTTGTGGAAGATGGCCGACTTCAAAATGTTGGCTTTTTATGTCATCGCAGTGGTAAAATAGATTACTACGAAAAGATTCACATCACACCCGACGAAGAAAAATACTGGGGATTGAAAGGAGGAGATACTATTCAATCCTATAATACTGATGCCGGTAAAATAGGCATATTAATCTGTTATGATATCGAATTTCCTGAATTGGCGCGTTTGTTATCTGAAGACAGAATCCAGATTTTGTTTGTTCCTTATCTGACCGATACGCATAATGCATACATGAGAGTCCGCCATTGTGCCGCAGCCCGTGCCATAGAAAACGAATGTTTTGTTGCCATTACGGGAAGTGTTGGAAACCTACCCCAAGTGGAAGCGATGGACTTGCACTATTCACAGGCTGTTGTCTTTACCCCTTGTGATTTCGCCTTTCCTTTTAACGGAATTAAGAGTGAAGCTACAGCCAATACAGAAATGATACTAATATCGGATGTCGATTTGAGTCTGCTGGAAAATTTGCATTTTCATGGCAGTGTGAAAAACCTGTTGGATAAAAGAACCGATTTGTATTCCACAAAATTCAATATGAAATCACAAACACCCCCAAGCGAATAATTTCAGCGCGAAATTGTTCTGGTGGCAACAAAATAAAAAATAAATTTCTGTGGAAAAAGAGTTGAAAGCGGACTTATATAAAAGTAAAAAGTCGAGGTGGAGCCCCCGACTTTTTGGTTGAACGTGTAACCACATTGCTGTGCGTTCGAGTGCAAATATAAGTCAAGCATTTGAAAAAACAGCTATTTATTTTATAAATATTTTTATTGAATCCGCATTCCTTGTATAATAACAACAAAAAAAGCCATTATACCGGAGTACAGCGGCTTTCAAACCAAATAATATTACCTTTTGACCTAGTCTATTATTTTTTCATACATTTAAAAAAATTTAAAAACGTAAAAAATAATGGGATTATTTAACGCCATCATGGGCAACGCTTCGGAAGTAAGTACTGAGAAAATTTCACAAGAATTTCAACCAATCCTTATTAACGGAGAACACATTGAAAAAGCATTCAAAATTGTTCGCGACATGTTCGTATTTACCAACAAACGCCTGATTTTGGTTGACAAGCAAGGGTTAACAGGTTCAAAAGTGGATTATCAGTCGATCCCGTATTCAAGCATTAAGAAATTCTCAAAAGAAAGCGCCGGTTTATTGGATTTGGACGCAGAGTTGAAAATCTGGGTAACAGGAGAAACACTCCCAATCAAAAAACAATTTGGCAAAGACAATAATATCAACGAGGTTTATCAGATTTTAAGTCAGCATATCCTTAAATAACAAAAAAGCCACTCAATCGAGTGGCTTTTTTTATTTTTTGAATTTTGCAATCCCGTCTTCTAACCATTTTTTGTACTCATTCACATCCGGAGTATATCCAACAGGTTCTGATAAACTATTCGCTTCAGTATCTAAAACTATATAATACGGTTGGGCATTGGCTTTATATTTCGTAATCTGAAAATCGCTCCATTTGTTTCCCACGGTTACAATCTCTTTTCCTGTTTCTTTGGACGTATATTGTTCGTTTTTAGGCAATTCGCGTTTATCGTCAACATACAATGAAATCAGAACTACTTTATCTTTCAAAATGGAAAGAACTTCCGGTTTTGACCATACGAAATCTTCCATTTTACGACAGTTCACACAGGCAAATCCTGTAAAGTCCAAAAGAACCGGTTTGTTAACTGATTTGGCGTAAGCCATACCTTTTTCATAATCTTCAAAAGCCACGATGTCGTGAGCCCCTAAATGTGCTCCAGCAGGTAAAATCTGTGCAGTTGCATTTCCATTCCCTTTTGAACCGCTTAAACCATAAGGACTTTCACTGTAAGTCATTGGTGGCGGGAAACCTGAAATCAATTTCAATGGAGCACCCCAAAGTCCCGGAATCAAATAAATCGTGAAGGATAAAACCAATAATCCCAAAAACAATCTTCCTACAGAAATATGGGAAAGCGGACTATCATGCGGCAAGGTAATCTTCCCGAACAAATAAAACGCTAAGGTTCCGAAAATAACGATCCATATTGCCAAGAAAATTTCTCTTTCCAATAAATGCATCTGAAGAACTAAATCAGCATTGGAAAGGAATTTGAATGCTAAAGCCAATTCCAAAAACCCTAAAAATACTTTTACTGTATTTAACCAACCTCCCGATTTTGGCAAAGAATTCAACCAACCCGGGAACATGGCAAATAACATGAAAGGTAAAGCTAAAGCCATTGAGAATCCCAACATACCAATGATTGGAGCAAATCCTCCTTTAGAAGCGGCTTCAACCAATAATGTTCCAACGATTGGTCCTGTACATGAGAACGAAACTATTGCCAAGGCCAATGCCATAAACAAGATTCCGATAATTCCTCCTCTATCCGCCTGACGGTCTACTTTATTTGCCCATGAATTTGGAAGCATGATTTCGAAAGCACCCAAAAATGACGCAGCAAAAACCACCAATAAAACAAAGAATATAAGATTAAACCAAACGTTTGTAGATAAAGCGTTCAAGGCATCGGCACCAAAAATCGCGGTAACCAATGAACCTAATAAAACGTAAATAAAAATGATTGAAATTCCATAAATAATGGCGTTTTTAACTCCCTGTGCTTTCGTTTTACTCTGCTTGGTAAAGAAGCTCACTGTCATTGGAATCATCGGGAAAACGCACGGAGTAAGTAATGCTGCAAATCCGGAAAAGAATGCAAGGATGAAAATCATGAAAACACCTTTCTCTTCCGCTTTTTTCTTAGTTGGTTGCTCTGTTTCCACTATCGATGTTGTTGCAGTTTCTTTACTTTCTGATGTAGGAACTGAATCCGTTTTTACTTCGGTAACAGCTGAAGCAGTATCTACAACCGCGGTTGCAGCAACGACCTCTGATGGTTTTACTGATAAAGCCGGCAATTTAATATCGAAAGTCTTGTCCTGTTGAATACACGCTTCTTTACAAACCTGATATTCCACAGTAACTGAAACCGATTTCAAATTAGGATTAGTAACTTTTATCGTCTGACGGAATTGCGCCTTGTTTTCAAACATGTATTCGTCTACTTCGAAAATATCGCTGTAGACTTTTTTGTACGGACTTTCCTTAGTTTTTCCAACTAATTCATAGTTACCTTTCGCATTTTTGAAATTGAAAACAGATGGTGAAGAACCACCTTCCGGTGTAAACTGGGAAAACATGTGCCATTCGTGTTCGATAACAGCATCAAAAACCAGGACCACTTCGGTATCCGATTTCTTTTCCACCGAAGTTTTCCACGAAACCGGGTTAAGAATTTGTGCCTGAGCACTTAAAAAAACAAAAAATAATACCAGCAGGGCGCTTAACTTCCTCATTATTTTAATTCAATTTTTATAATAGTTTGTGTCTTTTCATTAACTGAAAATCGTCTGTCGGCTCGTTTTCCAACCAACCAAACCACCAGATTTTCAGAACATAAAAGCCACGTATTTTCTTTTTCAATCAGCGAGAATTTTTCATCTTTAAAATACTTGCTGAGCTTTTTCTTTCCGGTAATTCCGAAGGGGTAAAAATAATCACCTTCTTCCCATTTGCGAAATTCTAAAGGAAACTTTAACGTATCTTTATCAACAAAGATAATGTCTTTGTTACCGTAAGCAATATCTTCTTTGTCACAAACTGATATTTTCAATGGAATTTTACTGTTTTCAGCCTCTTCATAAACAGCATAAACTTCCTTTTCAAATTCTTTTTTTTCCGTTAAAATGAGAGTGTCACGGTCTTTCAGCAGTCGGTACCGTTCCGAAAAAACCTGTTTCCCGGATTGTGCCTCAACCAAATCATAAATATCTTTCCAGGCCTTAAACCCGAAAGGCTTAAGCCATTGATACAAATACGCCTGATAATTAGGTAAAACCATTAATTTCGAAAGATTTATTCTCTTCTGATCATCAACATCCTCCACCACTTTTCGGTAAACAATCCGTGAAGCGTCATCAATCATCGATTCCGATTGCTGTAGATTTTCGATTGTTTGTAAAAAGGAATCTGAAAAACCGGGATTCAGTTCTTTTAAAATAGGAATCACTTTGTGGCGGAGTTTGTTGCGCAGATATTTGTCTGACACATTACTACTATCTTCCCGCCACTCTATTTGATTTTCTTTGGAGTAATTTTCAATTTCTTCGCGTGTAAAAATCAAAAACGGACGTATAATCTTATCATTTTGCTGTGGTATTCCGGTTAATCCGTCCAAGCCCGTTCCTCTCGTAAAATTGATTAAAAACGTTTCGATGGAATCGTCTAAATGATGTGCTGTTAGCAAATAATCAAAGCCTTCTTTTTCCAGTAATTCATTAAACCAGTTATATCGAAGCTGTCGTGCAGCTACCTGAATAGACAGTTTATGTAAATCAGCATATCTTTTTGTATCAAAATTATTTACAAAAAAACCAATGTTTAAATTTTTGCAAAATGATTTTACAAATTCTTCGTCGCCATTACTCTCATCACGTCTTAAATTAAAATTGCAATGCGCAACCGAAACATCAAATTGTAACTGATGTAAAAGATGAACCAAAACCATACTGTCGATACCTCCGCTAACAGCCAAAAGGAGTTTTTTTCCTTTTAAGAAAGGAAGGTCTTTATTCAGATGATTTTGTAATTTTTGAAGCATTTTATAGGAAAAAGGGATAAGCTAAAAGGGATAAGGGTAAGCCTACTCCATTTTTTTAATTAACGAATTTAGCATTTTTTCTACTTCTATAGAAAGTTCCTTAATTTCTTTTAATTCTTCTTCATTTAGAAATGAAAGATTTGCTGCAATTTCTAATTGTGTTTGATTTTCAAAAAGTGACCCTTTTGAAATTTGAAGAAATCTTGAATAATCTTTCCTGTAATTTCTTCCATATCCTTCAGCTATATTTGAAGGGATTGAAACAGCACTTCTTTTAATTTGTGATATTAACCCAAACTTTTCGTCATCGGGAAATTTACTTGCTAATTTATATATTGAAGTCACTAACAACATCGACTTCTTCCAAACTATCAAATCTCTATAACTGTTCATG
This sequence comes from Flavobacterium enshiense, assembly GCF_022836875.1. Lineage (NCBI taxonomy): Bacteria > Pseudomonadati > Bacteroidota > Flavobacteriia > Flavobacteriales > Flavobacteriaceae > Flavobacterium > Flavobacterium enshiense. The sequence continues at coordinate 2,133,022 of NZ_CP090376.1, read as the reverse complement.
GCGTATATAATTTAAAATTTATTTCTTGTTCTCTTCTTCTCCCTTCCTTCTTTTCCCTGATCCCTTTTCGCTTTTCGCTTTTCCCTTATCCCTTTCAACTCAACACTTCCCTCATCGCTTTAGCCTTCAACAGGCATTCCTCGTATTCACTTTCCGGTTTGGATTCTGCCGTAATAGCACTTCCCACGGAAAACGAAACATATTTCTCCTTGGAATTGTACAAAATACTTCGGATCACCACATTGAAATCGAAATCGTTGTTTGGGGTGAAATACCCCACTGCCCCACTGTATAAACCGCGTTTGGTTTCCTCTAGTTCTTCAATGATTTTCATAGCCGAAATTTTTGGAGCTCCGGTCATACTTCCCATAGGAAAAGTTGTTTTGATGATTTCCAAAGGAGATGTCGATTCCTTAACCTCGGAAACCACGGTCGAAATCATTTGGTGCACTTGTTTAAACGTATAAATACCACAAAGTTCTTCTACCTGAACGGAACCTTTTGTAGCGGTATGAGACAAATCATTGCGAACCAAATCGACTATCATGATATTCTCTGAACGTTCTTTGGGATTTTGAGACAATTCTGTTTTGGACTGTTCATCCATTTCCGAATCAAAAACTCGTTTTGCCGTACCTTTTATGGGTTGAGAAATAACTTTAAGACCTTCCTTGCGGAGATAACGCTCCGGCGAAGCTGAAAGCAAATAGTTGGTGTTGTTCTTAAAAAATACCGCGAACGGAGGTTCCGAAATGGCATTTAGTTTTTCATAAATTTCAAATGGATTGATTTGGGCGTTTTCGGCAAAGAATTCCATGCAGAAATTTGCCTCATAAATATCCCCGCGATGAATGTGCTTGAGCATTTCACCTACTTTTTCAAGATAACTTTCTCTTGAAATACGCTGCTGAATAGTTACTGATGACTGACTTATCCCTTTTTCCTCTTCCCTTTCGACTATTTTTACAAAATCATCTTCCAATTCATCATCACACATGTTCAGATAACAGATTTCCAATTCATTCCCTTTCAACAGGAAAAGTTTCTTTGGCTGAAAGAAAAACAAATCCGGAAAATGCAGGCCATCAAAATTCTGAGACTTCAAATCTTCAGTGTCGTTTTTTAAATCGTACGACAAATAGCCAAAAAGCCAATCTTTAGCTTGCTGCTGATATTGCTTTAAATCTTCAAAAGCATTGTGATAATCTGTTTTTATGGAAGTAAAAGCATCACAGGCCAAAACACAATCATAACTTCCGTAATGTTGCGGGTAATTGTTGCTGTCCAGAAAAACGATTTCTCTGAATTGCTGCGCCCAGGCCAATAGTTTGGCTTTGAACAAATCCGGCGCTGCAATCGGTTTAAAAACTGAAACTCTCAAAAAAGGAAATTATTTTAATTTCACCATCCACAAATCATTACCTCCTTTATTTTCAAGAACGTCCAGATTATTGCTTTGGGATTCTCCAACGAGTAGGATTTCATCATTTTTCGTCTGTATAAAATCTGTAGCAATATCAATTCCTGAACCTCCTAAGGTTTTCTGAAAATGTATTGGTGAATTTGGGTGAATATCAATTTCAAAATACCAAAAGTCGTTTTCCCCATTTCCGGAATTATTTTCAACATTCCCTCTGGTATTTCCGACCACCCCAAATTTACCGTTTTTTAATTTCTTAATTGATGTAGCGACATCAAAATCTGAAGTCCCAAAAGATTTATCCCATAGCAATTCCCCATGGTCGTTAATATGAATCACCCAGGCATCAGAATCTCCTTTTGGATTTGATACATCTCCGTCCTCACTATTGGAACGACCTGCCACCAAATATGAATTATTATCGGTCTTTACAATACTAAAAGCCTGATCAATACCGGAACCCCCGAAATTCTTTTTCCAATGTAAATGTCCGTTCGAATCCAGTTTTAGTATCCAATAGTCATAACTTCCTTTGTTGTTGTCGATGTCATAATCGGTACTTTCCGAATAGCCTGCCAAAACAATTCCGCCGTCATTCGCTTCCGCAATATCGTTGATTCTGTCGTTTTGTCTTCCACCGAAATAACGATACCATTTAAAATCACCGTTAGCATCCAAACGAATCCCAAAATATTCGCCAACACCATGTTTTGCAACATTCTGATTCTGTCTGAAAGAGTGTCCTTCCCCGTGATTTCCATCTCCGGGTGTACCTTCAATTCCAGCATAATCTGCGTATCCTGCAATGAAAAAACCACCATCTTTCAACTGTATTACTTTGTGAGCATGATCGTGGCTCACAAATCCGTAATTTTTACTCCAGATAATATTGCCTTCTCCTGTAATTTTTGTGATTAAAAAATCATGAAAACCAATATTTCCGGGTATATCACCATCATTACTTCCAGTATAACCTGCTATTACATAATTTCCGTCATTGGTTGCAATTATACTGGTCCCGAAATCGTCCTGAGAACCTCCAATAGTTTTTGTCCAAACCAGATTCCCTTCAGCATCCAGTTTTGCTAACCAAATATCCATCAAGGCATTGGATTTAACAATATTACCATCGCTACTGTTGGTAAATCCCAAAACCAGACTTCCACCATCCGGTGTTTCCACTACACTTGTAATTCTATCCTCAAGGCTTCCTCCGTATGATTTCGTCCAAGCCAATTCGCCTTTAAATTTATTTTCGTAGGAATCCGCACCATCATTTGAACAAGATAGCGATAAAAGCACTAAACTTAACCCTGCAACTATTCTCATTTCACTATCAGTTTCTTAGAAATCTCATTATTTATTCTGATCAGATAAATTCCAGAATCCAAATTGGATACCTCAAACGAATATTCCTGTACCTCCAGATTTGAAATTTCTTTTACTTTTTTTCCAAGAAGATCAAAAACTTCTATCAGCTTAATGCCTTTTTCATAGCTAATACGTACCTGATTATCTGTAGGGTTAGGATAAATTCCTATTGCATTTTTCTCAAAATCATCATTACTTAAAACTGTATTTTTCTTTACAATGAACAACCCTCTACTTATATCGCTCATGATGATGTTACCACTTGGAAAAAACGGATAAATATTCCAGACTCCATCAAATGCAGCGGAATCATTACTTGGATATGTATCGAAATATCCAATTTCATTCATCGTACCTGTTGCTGTGATGTTAGAAGTATTAATAATACGTATTCCTGCAGTGTAATTTGCCAAAAAGTAGTCGTTACCTACTACATAACCGTTATGCTCTATAGCCTTGGTTGGTCCAAAATAATTCCCTTTTAAAACAGGATTATTCAAATCAGTCATGTCTATAATTATCGTTTTGGAATTAAATCCTAAATCCACTTCATCCATTTCATCTCCCAACATCCAATACTTTTTATCGGCAGTAAACCAGCCTTGGTGTGTATAAGAAGCATTTGGGTATGTAAAAGTTGAGATTAAAACCGGATTTGACTTATTGGTAACATCCAAAATAACCACTTTATTTTCACGGCCATTGGCTCCGATAAAAATCTCATGCCCTGTATAATCCGTATCTGGCCCGTCGTAGGTTACAATCTGAGCATCGTGGGTATAGCCCTGAGCTGCATATCCAAACGATAAAGTCGGGGCTAACGGATTTTGCAGACTTATAACATGAGGTCCACCGCCGTAAGTATTGGAACCGTTACAATAAGCGTACCCCGAAGTAGCATTAATGGCTACTGTATGGCAACTTCCAAAACCGGTATAACGCCCATCCGGAGTAAAAACCTGAGGAGTAGTCACTCCTCTTAAACGTGTCAGATTAAAAATCTGCATACCGTGTCCTGATGCTTCACTAACGATATATAAATAATTGTTATACACGTTAACTTCCCTCCAAATGCTGCTAGTATTATTAGTCGAATTAATTTTACCCAAATAAACAGGAGCATGCGGAACTGTAATATCAACAATTGCAGTGTGAGTTGTACACCCCATTATCGCATATTCTTTATTGGTCAGGGGGTCTGTCCATCCCCAGCAGCCACTTCCTTTAGTTGAAGTATCTCCACCAATCTGAGAAAAATTCAAGTTAGCTTGTAAATCAATTTTGTTACACGGAAAGATTCCGGCCAAGCCATTTGTACATGGAGTTTGGGCAAATATGAATTCAGACATTAATACAATGCCGGCAAGTAAAATTCTTTTCATTTGGTTAGTTAGGTTATGTTTTTTGCCATTTAGTTTAGCTGCGGCTAATATACAAACTAATTCACAAAGTATTATATGTGAAATTATTCCCACAATAAACAACAGAAATCTTTAACTTAAAACAAAAGAAAAATCGCATAAACCATTCATTTTAAGTAACTTTATATAGATTTTCTATTCACTAAAAAATGCTGTCATGAAAAAACAAATTATCTTCCTGATGTTTGCATTTGCCCTATTTCTTTCGTGCAAAAAAGAAGTTCCTAAACCTGTTGAAACTGCAAAAACTGGAACAAACAGCATGAGCTGTGCCCCGCCGGTTGTTGATGCAAAATGGTATGAGTCCGATAATAAAGCACCGCTCTTCAAAGGCATGGATGTTATTAATTATCCCATAACTACCAAGAATCCGGAAGTACAAAAGTATTTTAATCAGGGATTAGCACTGGCTTATGGTTTTAATCATGCCGAAGCAGCCCGATCTTTTCATTATGCCACAAAACTTGATCCCGAATGCGCAATGGCTTTTTGGGGATTTGCTTATGTGCTTGGCCCGAATTACAACGCCGGAATGGAACCCGACAATTACGAAAGAGCCTACAAAGCAATTCAGCAAGCAATAAAACTACAAGATAAAGTCAGCGAAAAAGAAAAGGCATTAATCAACGCATTATCAAAAAGATATGTAGCCAAACCGGTTGAGGATCGAAGCAAATTGGACATTACCTATTCGAATGCGATGAAGGAAGTCAACAGCAAATATCCAGAGGATATCAATATTAATGCTTTGTATGCCGAATCGGTGATGGATTTGCATCCTTGGGATTTATACGAGAAGAACGGCACCCCAAAACCCTGGACTCCGGAAATCATTTCTCTGATGGAGAAAATTTTGAAGAAAGATCCTAAACACATTGGTGCTAACCACTTTTACATTCACGCTGTTGAGGCTTCTAATGAACCACAGCGAGGTTATGCCTCAGCTAAATTCTTTGACGACGGAAATGCGGCTGCTTTCGGACATTTGGTACATATGCCTTCGCACATTTACATCCGAACTGGTGATTATCATAAAGGTACCATGGCCAACATTAATGCCTGTAAAGTAGACAGCGATTATGTGGCCATGTGCCATGCGCAAGGCGCTTATCCAATCAGCTACTACCCTCACAATTATCATTTCATGGCGGGAACAGCCACGCTGGAAGGCAACTCAAAATGGGCAATGGTTGGCGCCACTGAAACTGCAAAATTAGTGCATCCTGAAAACATGATCATTCCTGGATTGGAAACCTTACAGCATTATTATATGATTCCATATTTCGTTTCGGTGAAATTTGGAAAATGGGATGATATCCTGAAGATGAAATTGGTTTCAGACACTTTAAAATACCCGAAAGCCATTTCACACTATGCCAGAGGAATGGCTTATTTAGGAAAAAACGATTTACGCAAAGCCAAATCAGAATTGATGAGACTACAAGTGTTATCCAACGACAAATCGCTTGAGAAAATGACCATTTGGCAAATCAATTCAATGAGTTCCATCGCAAATATTGCGGCCAATGTATTGAATGCCGAAATTTTAGCACACGAAAGAGATTATACCCAAAGCATCCATTTACTTCAAAAAGCCATCGTTATTGAAGACGGTCTGAATTACAATGAACCACCAGATTGGTTTTTCTCTGTCCGCCATCATTTGGGAGCCATTTTTATTGAAGACGGCAAATATAATGAAGCCATTAAAGTTTATGAAGAAGATCTAAAACGATTACCTAAAAACGGCTGGGCTTACCACGGATTGAAATTGGCTTATGAGAAACTGAACAACCAAACGAAAGTAAAAGAAATGGAACAGCTTATTGCGAAAAGCTGGGCTACAGCAGATATAAAGCTAACATCCTCAAGAATAAAATAAACTTAGTATCTGATTCGGATTCCGAATTTTCTGGCACGGTTTTTATTGGAACCAAAACAATAAAATCAACCAACGAAAGCCAGAACCTATTGACTGAAAATTACTATTGCAACTTTATCAAGTAACATTAACCCTCTAAATAGTAATTTATGAAAACAGTCACCGGACTTGCCCTGGCTTTGCTTGTAATTGGCATAGCAGTTTCCTGCAAGGAAAAAATGGAAGAAAAAGTAGATTATCCCACATCAGAAACTACAGAAACCGTTTCCCCCGAAGTCGTTTCATCTTCGGCGGCGGTTGAAAAAAAAGATTCAGACCGGAAATTCATAAGGACGGCCGACATAAAATTCAAAGTCAAAAACGTTGCTAAATCGACTTATGCTATTGAAGATGCCACGACTAAATTTGGAGGCTTTGTAACTTATACCAATCTGCAGAGTGAAATTTCGGAAAGAAACGAGACTAAAGTCAGTAAAGACAGTATTTTAGAAACTATAAAATATCAGGTTAAGAACGATATTACTATTCGCGTTCCCAATACCAAATTGGATACGGTAATCAAAACGATTGCCAAGCAGATTGATTTCCTTGATTTCAGGGTAATCAAAGCCGATGATGTTTCGCTGCAATTCTTAGCCAACCAGATGGAACAAAACCGATCTGTGTCCAACGAAAAAAGACTTGAGAAAGCCATTGATACCAAAGGAAAGAAACTTAATTCTGTAATCGATGCTGAACAGACACTAGCCGACAAAAAAGAACAGAACGACAGTAGTAAATTGAAGAATCTCTCGTTAAAGGATCAGGTTAATTTCAGCACCTTGACCCTTCAGATTTATCAGAACGAAGCCATCAAACACGAAATGCTGGCCAGCGAAGAAAGTATTGATGCTTACAGACCTCATATAGGTTTACAGCTGCTGGATTCCCTAAAAACGGGTTGGTATTTCCTGGAGAATATCATTGCTTTTATAGTTAGTTTGTGGGGCTTTATTCTGATTCTTTTCGGAGGTTATTTTATCTACAAAAAATACTACAAAACTAAAAGCTAAAACATAACACCCTGTTAATTAATTCATTAACTTTGTAATATAAACCTTTAAAATCATAAAAGTTATGAAAGTCGCAACTATTATCATCAGGGTACTTTTGGGGTCGCTGTTGCTGTTTGCTTCCATTTCGTACTTTTTGACCTATGGGGAACAACCGGCACTTGCAGGCGACCTGAAAACCGTTTTTGAGGGATTCAAAGCCACAAAGTATTTGCTTACATTGGTAAAAATCATTGAATTACTGAGCGGACTGTCTTTCCTTACCGGGAAATTCATTAAACTATTCAGTCTCGTATTTTTACCGGTTTCAATAAATATTTTACTTATGAATGTTTTTTTGATTCCGGCGGGACTTCCAATTGCGATGTTTGTCTTTTTGGGAAATATTTTTCTGATTTACAGAAGTTGGGAAAGTTATAAAGGAATATTGGGTAGTTAGTTATTTTCTATAAAAAGAAAACCCGTCCCGTTGCGAACAACGAGACGGGTTTTTATTTTAATATAATTCCGAATTATACGTGTAACGCTCTGTTATCCGTAGCTGCTAAAGCTGCTTCTTTGATAGCTTCAGCGAACGTTGGGTGCGCGTGAGACATTCTTGAGATATCTTCTGCAGAAGCACGGAATTCCATAGCTGTTACTGCTTCAGCGATTAAATCTGCTGCACGGGCACCAATCATGTGGATACCTAATACTTCATCCGTTTTAGCATCGGCAAGGATTTTCACAAAACCTTCGATGTCAGCACTTGCACGTGCACGACCTAAAGCTTTGAACGGAAAGCTTCCTGATTTGTAAGCTACTCCTGCTTCTTTCAATTGCTCTTCGGTTTTACCAACAGCAGCAACTTCCGGCCAAGTGTAAACAACTCCAGGGATTAAGTTATAATCGATATGTGGTTTTTGACCCGATAAATATTCAGCAACCATTACTCCTTCTTCTTCCGCTTTGTGCGCTAACATGGCTCCGCGAACTACGTCACCAATAGCATAAATGTTAGAAGCCGATGTTTGTAAATGATCGTTTACTTCAACCTGACCTCTTTCTGTAATTTTAACTCCGGCTTTCTCAGCGTTCAATCCATCAGTATAAGGACGACGACCAACAGAAACCAAAGCATAGTCACCTTCTAAAGTGATAATTTCTCCTTTTGCGTTTTCTGCTTTCACAACCACACCTTCTCCTGCTCTGTCAACAGCTTGTACTTTGTGAGAAGTGTAGAATTTCATTCCCTGTTTTTTCAACACTTTTGTCAGTTCTTTAGACAAACCTCCGTCCATACCAGGAATGATTCTGTCCATAAACTCAACAACAGAAACTTTAGCACCTAAACGTAAGTATACCTGTCCTAACTCTAATCCGATTACTCCACCACCAATAATTACAAGGTGTTCTGGGACTTTTGGTAATTTTAAAGCTTCGGTAGATGTAATGATTCTTTCTTTATCAATTTTGATAAAAGGCAAAGAAGATGGTTTTGAACCTGTAGCAATAATAGTGTTCTTAGCTTCAATTTTCTCTACTGAACCATCTGCTTTAGTCACATTGATTGTAGTTGCATTTTCGAATGAACCAACACCATTGTATACAGTGATGTTATTTTTGTCCATTAAATATTTTACTCCTCCTGAAGTTTGGTCAACAACTGCCTGTTTGCGGGCAATCATTTTCTCTAAATTCACTTTTACGTCTCCTGAAACCTCGATTCCGTGATCTGCAAAGTGCTGTAATTCTTCGTAATGGTGAGAGGAAGCCAGTAATGCTTTAGACGGAATACATCCTACATTAAGACAGGTACCTCCAAGGGTTGAATATTTTTCGATAATGGCAGTTTTCATTCCCAACTGTGCACAACGGATTGCTGCTACGTACCCGCCGGGACCTGAACCAATAATAACTACGTCAAATGAACTCATAGTATTTATTTTATGATGTGTTTTTAAAAAATTCGAGTGACAAAATTAAGGAATTTTGTTTATACCGAGTCGGTTTATTTTAGGAAAATAAAGATGATTTCTTTTTATGACAGAATTTCAACCAGGCATTAAAAATCACACAAAATCACATAAAAAAAACCCTAAAATCTCTTTTAGGGCTTCGCATTTTATTGGAAATGATTATATCTCATCATTACAAGTATACACTTGCGGGCATGCTATATATTTCACACAATAATCCGGTCCTATAACGGCTCCACTGCATGAACATCCGCAAAGTGATAAATCCGGGTTACCTTTTCCGGATCCTTGAATCATTTTTTGACTTTCTCTAGAAAGTACTTCAACACCTTTAATGTTTAGAAGTCTTGTTTTCATAAAAATTACTTTTTTTGATTAATAAGTATAAAAGTAATCTTTTATTTACATCACGCAAATATTTTTCAAAAAATGTAATCTTTTACATATAAAAAGCTGTAGTGTTCTTTACTTCGCCGATCATAAAAGTACTGTGTGTACTTCCAATATGTTGTAACGTAGTGAGTTTTGTAACCATGAATTCGCGGTATTCCTCCATGTCTTTAACGCACACTTTCAGAATATAATCGTAATCACCACTTACGTGAAAGCATTCCAAAACTTCATTCAGCTGAACCACTTCTTTCTCAAACTGATTGATGAATTCTTTGGTATGTTGTAATAATTTCAGATGACAGAATACCACAAACCCTTTTTCAATCTTGTTTCTATTGACCAAAGCAACGTACTTATCAATTATACCTTCTTTTTCAAGTTTTTTGATACGTTCGTACACGGCAGTAACTGAAAGATTCAATTTCAGGGAAAGCTCTTTTGTTGTCTGTTTACTGTCTGATTGCAGTAATTTCAGTAATTTTTTATCGATTGCATCAAAAGTCATCGGAGATTATTTTTTGGTTTAAAGTTCAAATTTAACAAACTGAATCCAAATTTCATCTTTAAAAATGAATTTTAATAGTTTTATTATCTAATTATCAATACATCGGTTGATTTTTTTTCTTAAATAAACTTATTTTGATTTCTATATAACTGAAACAACATACAAAAAATACCTATTTATGGAAAAATTTAATCCGGCAGACAAAATTCAGGATTTACAGTATTTTGGCGAATTTGGCGGCGTAAACCCTTCTATTTCTGACAGTTCAACATACACTTTTCTTTCAGCAAAAACAATGTTTGACACCTTTGAAGGTAATGCAGAAGGCTGTTATTTATATTCCCGTCATTCTTCTCCTAGTAATTTATACTTAGACAAAGCTTTGGCAGCAATGGAAGGAACTGAAAGCGCGAACGTCGCTGCTTCGGGAATGGGTGCCATCACTCCTACTTTATTACAATTATGCGGAAATGGTGACCATATTGTATCCAGCCGTACTATTTATGGGGGAACATATGCATTCTTAAAGAACTTCGCTCCACGTATGGGTGTACAAACCACTTTTGTTGATATTACAAAATTAGATGTAGTTGAAGCAGCTATTACTCCGGACACAAAAGTATTATACTGTGAAACGGTAAGTAATCCACTATTGGAAGTAGCCGATATTGCTTCATTGGCTAAAATTGCGAAAAAACACAATATTAAATTGGTGGTAGACAATACGTTCTCACCATTATCGGTTGCGCCTGCGAAATTAGGTGCCGATATTGTAATCCACAGTTTGACAAAATACATCAACGGAAGCAGTGATACTGTTGGCGGTGTGGTTTGTGCTTCGCAGGAATTCATCAACGCTTTAAAAAATGTAAACGATGGTGCCAGTATGTTATTAGGTCCGACAATGGACAGCATGCGTTCGGCGTCTGTAATGAAAAACCTTCGCACGCTTCATATCCGTATAAAACAACACAGTCAAAACGCACAGTATTTAGCTGAAAAATTTGAAGCAGACGGAATTAAAACGGTTTATCCGGGATTGAAATCACACCCAAGTCATGAAATTTACAAAACCATGATTAATCCTGAATACGGTTTTGGAGGTATGATGACAATTGATGTTGGTTCATTAGACAACGCCAATGCTTTAATGGAATTAATGCAGGAAAGAAACCTGGGTTACTTAGCCGTGAGTTTAGGGTTTTACAAAACTTTATTCAGCGCACCAGGAACTTCAACATCTTCTGAAATTCCGCTTGACGAACAAAAAGAAATGGGTCTAACCGACGGATTAATTCGTTTCTCAATCGGTTTGGATAATGATATTGAAAGAACCTATACAATGATGAAACAATGTATGGAGGAACTTTCGATTTTAAATAAGGAACTTTCGATTCTAAATAATTAAGAAGTTTATTTTGGTTTAAATGTAAAATCCGCTTTTGAGCAATCATGAGCGGATTTTTTATTATTTTGAAGCCTTTACATTTTTCTTATTTTTCTTATATATTTGCGCAAAAAATATATAAAATGAAAAAATTCTTACTTATTTTTATTCTATCCGTTTATACAACAGGGTTCGCCCAAACAATCTCTGTAGTCAATATTACTACCAATGATATCGTTTACAGCACTTATAACAGTAAACTTTATGCTACAGTACCAAGCGCAAATGGAACCAACGGCAACAGTATCGGGAGGATTAATCCACTGACTGCAGCACTTGAAGGAACAACCCCTATTGGAAGTGAGCCAAGTGTAATGGCAATTTCTTCAGATGGGCAGACTATATATTGCGGTTTCAACGGAACTTCAACAGTAAGAAAATTCAATACTACAAACAACACTGCCTCTACCCAATTTTCTTTAGGTTCAGATACTTATTCAGGAGCATTTTATGCCGAAGATATTGAAGTTATGCCTAACAATCCGAACACAATTGCCGTGGCAAGAAGAAACTTAGGCTATTCACCTAAACATGAAGGTGTTGCGATTTACGATAATGGAATTATGAGAGCGACTACCACCCCAGACCATTCAGGAAGTAATCAAATTGAATTTGATGATGAATTTTCTCTGGTAGGTTATAATAATGAATCTACGGAATATGGATTTAGAAGAATGAGTATTAACGCTGGCGGGGTCACTGAAACAAGCTTATCAAGAAGCTTGGTTCATGGATTTGGATTAAATTTTAGCGCGTATAACAAAAAGGCATTTTTTACTAACGGAACTGTAATCGATTTTAACTTTTCTCCTTTCGTTTCCGGAACTTTTTCAAACGCAAATGGTCCGACAATTTATGACACTTTTACCGGACTGGTATGTATTGCCAGTAATGACGCTAACGGAGCAATTACGTTTAAGAGATATAATCCTGAAACTTATTTATTGGTAGATAGCTTACCAATACCTCAAGCAAACGGACAGGCAAAAAATATTACAGTGTGTGGTAATGGATGTTATGCTTTCAATACAACAAATAACAAAGTAATAATTATTAAAAATTTCCTTAATCTAAATTCAGAAGAGTTTAAAGCCAAGTCATCTCTCTCCCTGTACCCTAACCCCGTAAGCAGCACTTTGAGTTTTTCACATGACAATACTTTAAATATAGAGAAGGTTGAAATTTATAGCAGTATTGGCCAGAAAATAAAAACCCTGGAAAGGAATGATATTACTATTTCACATCTTGAAGTCTCCGATTTGACAGCGGGTATTTATTTTGCTGATATTTTTACCAACGAAGGAAAAATAACGAAGAAGTTTATTAAAAAGTAAACAAAAATTACACAACCAATTAATCCGCTTTTGAGCAATCATGAGCGGATTTTTTATTATTCTGCATTTTGTGCGTTTTTCAAATCATAAAAAAAGTCGGTTGGAACTATTTTCCAACCGACTTTTTTTATTGGGAGTTATATTTCCAGGGAAATTTTCCTAATGTTTGATAACAACTTTTGTAGTAGTCAATACATCATCAGAATAAATTCCTATGAAATACAATCCATCAGACACTTCTGAAGTATTAACATTAAATACGTTAGTTCCTTCTACAGCGTCTCTGTTTTGTACAATTATCTCTTTTCCGTATAAATCCAACAATTTAACCTGAACTGGAGCTACTTTGTTTGAAGAATAAGAAACAGAAACCGTTCCATTACCAGGATTAGGGTATGCCAACAACTGAGAACGAGTCACAAATCTAGATTCCATCGACCAGTTAGCGGCTAAAGTAGTTCCATTAGCACAAACAGCCGACACCTGCCATACATAAACTGCTCCAAGAGTCAAATTACCAATTTGAACCGAATTGGTTGTCGATGTAACAGTTGTAAACGCCGCATCACTATAAGCCGGCTTGTATCGAACAATATAAGCAGCTACACCTGCAACACCATTCCATTGAAGTAATGCTCCATTTTGACTGATATTTATTGCAGATAAATTAGTCGGAACCGGACAAGCTGGCGCCGGACAATCACCCGTTGCAAATACAGCTCCAACAGACCACGGACTTAAAGCAAGTGCCCCGCTAGCCGTTGTGCCGCAAATCTTCTGTGCCTGCCATTCATATCTTGTATTGCATCTCAATTCTTTTAATTGGAACGGAACAGCAACATTGTTCAATGTAATCCAGGTTGTGGAATTCGGGCCATGGTAACGGATGTTATATCTTCCATCAGTTGCAGTCGTTCCAAAATGAAGCACTGCTCCATTTGGACCGATATTCGTTGCTGTTAAATTAGTCGGCGAAGGACAAGCCGTGTCGGGACAAGCAGATGTTGTGAATGCTGCTCCAACTGACCAAGGACTTAAGTTATTGTTTACAGTTCCCGGAGTAGCACAAATCTGTTGCGCCTGCCATTCATAAGTAGTATGGCAAGTTAAATTACCCAACTGGAACGGAACCGTAACATTGTTAAGCATAATCCAAGTTGTAGAGTTTGGACCATGATAACGGATGTTATACCTTCCAGTCACTGTACTGCTTCCAAAATGAAGCACAGCTCCGGTTTGGGTGATATTTGATGCTGCCAAATTAGTCGGAACTGAACATGGTGCAGGATCAGAACAAGCAGTTGTTGTGAAAGCCACTGCTGTAGACCAATTGCTCAAAATAGCTGTGGAATTATCTGCATTAGTACAAACTTTTTGTGCTTGCCATTCGTAACCTGTATGACAAGTCAACCCATGTAATTGATGAGGCATCGTAACATTATTGATAACAATCCAGTTTGCAGCATTCGGAACACGATAACGGATATTGAAAATTCCGGTATTCGCAAGAGTACCTAAATTAAGTACTGCACCTGTTTGGCTAATATTTGTAGTTGACAAATAAGTCGGCACAGGACAAGTAGTCGTTGGACAATTAGCTGTAGTAAAAGCTGCCCCTGTTGACCAATCACTTAAAGCACCTGGTGTTCCTGCTGAATTGGCACAAACTCTTTGTACCTGCCATTCATAAACTGCATGACAAGTCAAATTACCCAATTGATAAGGCATTGTAACATTATTAACAGTAATCCATGTTGTGGAATTTGGACCATGATAACGGATGTTGTACACTCCCGGATTGCTTGTAGTTCCTACATTAAGTACTGCACCTGATTGACTAATATTTGTTGCTGATAAATTAGTAGGAACCGGACAATTAGAAACCGGACACCCAGTCGTACTGAAAGGTAGTGGTGCAGACCACTCGCTTAAAATAATCGTGGAATTATCCGCGTTAGAGCAAATTTTCTGTGCTTGCCATTCATATGCCGTATGACAAGTCAATTCATGCAGCTGGTACGGCATCATAACATTATTGATAACAATCCAGTTTGCAGCATTCGGAACGCGATAACGGATATTGAAAATTCCGGTATTCGCAAGAGTACCTAAATTAAGTACTGCACCTGTTTGGCTGATATTCGTAGTTGACAAATAAGTAGGAACAGGACATGATGGTGCCGGACAGGCAGCTGTTGTAAACACTGCTTCAACTGACCAATCACTTAGATTATAATTTGTAGCACCGGTAATAGAACAAATCTGTTGCGCCTGCCATTCGTAAGTTGTATGGCAAGTCAAATTGCCTAACTGGAATGGAACCGTAACATTGTTTACAGTAACCCATGTTGTGGAATTCGGACCATGATAACGAATGTTATATCTTCCGGAAGTTGCATTCGTTCCAAAATGAAGGACAGCTCCCGTTTGACTGATGTTTGTTGCTGTTAAATTAGTCGGAACCAGACATGGTGTTGGTGTAGTACAGGCCATCGTAGTAAACGCAGATCCGACAGACCACGCACTTAAATTAGCTGTACCAGCCGAAGTACCACACACTTGTTGCATTTGCCACTCATAAGCAGTACCACATGTTAAATCACCCAGTTGATAAGGAATCGCTACGTTATTAACAGTAATCCAGTTTGTAGAATTTGGACCGTGATAACGAATGTTATACACTCCATTTGTTGCATCAACTCCCAAAGAAAGTACAGCCCCATTCTGACTAATGTTTGTTGCGTGCAAATTGGTAGGTACCGGACAAGTTGGCGTTGAGCAAGCTGAAGTAGTAAATGCTGACCCTAAAGACCATGCACTTAAAATAGGTGCATTATTAGGCGTCACACCACAAACTCGTTGTGCCTGCCATTCATAGGCGGTGTTGCATATCAAATTTCCTAATTGAAACGGAACGATGACATGGTTCAGTGTAGTCCAAGTCGTAGTTCCCGGACCATGGTAACGAATATTGTATGTCCCCGCGTTCGCAGTAGTCCCTATATAAAGTACCGCTCCTGTCGGACTGATATTCGCTGCCGTTAAGTTAGCAGGTGTTTCACAATTTATTTGTGCCATTAATCTGCCTGGAATAGACAGAAAAAGAAAAAACAAAAGAAACACGATTCGAGTAAAGTTTTTTCCCATCTTATTCTTATTTAAGATTTTACAATTTTAAAATTAACATTTTTTTATTACAAATAACTCACTAAACACCTGATATTTAATTGCACATTATAACAATTTTGTTAAAATTGTAACTATTTTACATAAGAATTGATTTTTAGGATTCCTTTACCACATCAGATTATAAACTTTATATAAATTAGCCATCAAATTATTTAATCAAACAATGAAAAAGTTTACTTTATTCTTTCTTCTGACAGGATCAATGACATTCGCCCAGCGAAACCTGACCATCGAAGAAACTGTAATGGGTGGAAGAAAATATGCTCCAACCACACAAACAGCGCAACAATGGCGTAAAGACTCCAAGTCAATAACTTATTTAAGTGCCGATTTTTCAACATTATTTGAGAAAAGTGCAGCAACATCTTGGAAGGAAACCACGTTAGCAACAAAAGCTGAATTAGAAAGCGCTCTGAAAGCAAAATTCCCTAACGAAGAGTTTTCGGTTAGAACATTTCCTGTTTCAATTAACTGGAAAACCACCAATTCATTTGAAACCGAAATAGCTGGTAAAAAAAACAATTATAAAGTGATTTACGATGTAGCTTCTAAGCAAATCACAAACACAATTGCTTATGATGTTCAAGGCACCAGCGCTGCATTTTCTTCAAACAACAATACAGCCTGGTTAAAAGGTAACAACATCAGAATTACAGATGCTTCAGGAAAAATAATCGAAGTAACCAACGATGAAAACCCTGCAATTGTGAACGGTAATGATTATGTTCACCGTCAGGAATTTGGTATCGACCGCGGTATGTGGTGGAACGAAGCCGGAACACAACTTGCTTACTACAGAAAAGATGAAACCATGGTGGGCAACTACCCTATCATTAACTGGAACGAGCGTGAAGCAGCAAACAAAGAAGTTAAATACCCGATGGCTGGAATGACGAGCGAGAATGTTTCGCTTGTAATTTATGATGTTGCCACAGGTAAAAAAGTTACCGTTCAAACCGGCGAACCAAAAGAGCAGTATTTGACTATGGTTTCATGGGAGCCGACAGGTAAATACATTTTCATCGGAATATTAAACCGTGAGCAAAATCACCTGAAATTCAACAAATACGATGCAAAAACAGGAGCTTTCGTAAAAACACTATTCGAAGAAAAAGCAGCAACTTGGGTTGAGCCTCAGCATGCTTTAACTTTTGTACCTAATAATCCGAACCAATTCATTTATCAGACAGATTTCAATGGTTTCAACCAAATGTATTTATACAACACTGACGGTAAACAATTGAAAAACCTTGCTTATAAGGATGTAATCGTAAAAGACTTTTTAGGTTTTGATGCTAAAAACACAAAAATCAATTACATCGGAACTTCAAACAACGGTTTAGACAGACAATTATATCAGGTCGATATCAAATCGGGAAAAACAGTTCAATTAACATCGATTTCCGGAACACACAATGCATCCGTTTCTTCAGACGGAACTATGATTTTGGATCAATACAGTAATGTTACCACTCCAAATGAAATTTCGGTTATCGACGTAAAATCAAATAAAGCAACCACTTTAGTAAAAGCTGAAAACCCGTTCACAGGAAAAGTGGAAATGCCAAAAATGGAATTGGTAACCATCACTTCTGCAGACGGTAAAACGCCTTTAAACGGAAGAATCATCTACCCTGCTAATTTTGATGCTACTAAAAAATATCCTGTAATGCTTTATGTTTACGGAGGTTCGCATGCACAATTGGTAAACAACCGTTGGATGGGCGGCGGAGGTTACTTCGATTATTACATGGCTCAGGAAGGATACGTGGTATTTACATTGGATAACCGTGGAAGTGATGCACGCGGAAAGAAATTCTGTGATGTAAACCACCGTCAGTTAGGTGTAAATGAAATGGCCGATCAGATGAAAGGGATTGAATTCCTTAAATCGAAATCGTTCGTAGATGCTGATAAAATCGGTGTTTTCGGATGGAGTTTTGGTGGATTTATGGCTACTTCTTTAATGACCAGCCAGAACAATGTATTTAAAGTTGGTGTTGCCGGTGGTCCGGTAATCGACTGGAAATACTATGAAGTAATGTACGGAGAGCGCTATATGGACACGCCTCAGGAAAATCCGGAAGGTTATGCCAAAGCTTCATTATTGGATAAAGCAAAAGACTTAAAAGGAAGATTGTTGATTATTCACGGAGCTCAGGATCCGGTAGTAGTTCAACAACAGAGTATGAACTTTGTCGAAGCATGTATCAAAGCCGGCAAGCAGGTGGATTACTTCTTATATCCTAACCACGAACACAATGTGGGAGGTAGAGACAGAATTCACATGTATGCAAAAATCGCTGATTACTTTAATGTGCATTTGAAGTAATAGACTTCTTAGAATTCTTAGAATTCTAAGAATTTTAGATAATTAGAAAATCCGTTGTGAAAGCAGCGGATTTTATATTTTTATACAGAAAAGTTTTATAAATTTGAATCACATTCAAGTACAACGCATCATACTGAAAAATGAAAAAATTTCTTTGCATTCTGATAATTCTTAGTTTTCAAATCGCTTTTTGCCAAAATATAGAAGCCGATTTCATCATTACCAATGTCTCTGTAGTCCCGATGAATACTGAACTGGTTCTTAAAAACAAGTCAGTTGTAATTAAGAACGGAAAAATCATTGAAATTACCGATGACAGGAAATTAAAAACCAAAGCGAAACAAACCATTGATGGTAAAGGAAAATTTTTAATTCCTTCCTTAGCCGATGCACATGCTCATCTTCCGGAAAATGATGTAGAATTAGAGAAGTATTTCAAACTCAACCTTATTAACGGCGTTACAAAACTTCGTTCAATGCGAGGCGATTCGAAGCATATTGAAATGAAAAAGAAATATAACACCGAGAATTCATATTATCCGAAATTATACCTCTCTCCTAATCCTATCACAAAAAATCTAAGCTTCACAAAAGAGCAAATAGTTACATTCGTAAAAGAAACAAAAGAAAACGGATTTGATTTCATAAAAGTTCTGAGCATTAAAAATCAGGAATTATTTGACGAATTAAACGCAGTTTGTAAAGAATACGATGTGAAAATCGGCGGTCATTTTCCGAGCAATCCAAAAGGTGTTATCATTAGTGATGAAAGCTTTTTTGGATCAAACTATACTTCTTTCGAGCATTTGGGCGGACTTATCGGTGAGCCAAATTCTTTTGAATCGCGAGTAAAATCAATAAAGGAAAAAAAATTATTTGTCTGCCCTACCCTGCAATGGTACATAATTAGTTACGGACAATATTCGGTTGAGGATATGATAAAACAAAAAGGAATGCAATTCATCAATCCTGAAACAGTAAAAGAATGGGCCGAGAAAACAAATTTGTATCGGGAAAAAACGGGCAAAAAGGAGTTTGAAGAAGAAGTAGCCCTTTATGCTAAAGAATTACAGGAACGTCATGCTGTTATCAAACGATTAAATGATGAAGGGGTTCCTTTATTATTGAGTCCGGACAGCAGTTCAAAATTCATCGTGGCGGGTTTTGCAATGCACGAAGAAATGAAATCATACCAAAAAGCCGGTTTAACAAATTATGCTGTTTTAAAAACTGGAACAGTAAATTTTGCCAATTTATTTAATGAAAATTACGGAACGATTGAAGTCGGAAAAAATGCAGATTTCCTTATTGTTTCAAAAAACCCATTGGAAAGATTAGATGCTTTGGAAAAAATTGAAGGCATTTACTTTAACAATCAGTATTTGAATAAAAATATACTTGAAGAAATGTCAAGATCAATTTTACCAAATTAAAAATTATTGTCTTCTTATCATCAATAAAACCCTGAGCTTTACTCAGGGTTTTTTAATTCCGCCGAGCAAAATTAATTGGAGATACATCAAAGTTTAATCGCTGAGCGTCCTATGATAAAAAAATCCCGAGCGTTAAACTCGGGATTCTTCTTTTAATCTTCAATTGTCGCTTTAATTCTGTTGAAATTCAGTTTACTGTTTTTATAGCCGAAACTGAAATAGAACACCAATCCGATTATCAGCCAAACTCCGAACCATTTCCAGTTGGAAACCGCCATCCCGGTTAACAGGTAACAGCAGGAAATCAATCCCAATAACGGAATTAACGAAAGGTTTTTAAGGAACGCCATCACCGCCATCACACCACATAAAACAAAGAATACCACCATCGAAATATTTGTCGCGAATTTGTCTCCCGAGAAATCAAACGTATCGGTAAAGAAAGTTGGGAAAACATAGTTTACGATAAAAATGGTTCCCACCACGATGGCTGGGAAAATAAACTTTGAATTTATGTAAGGTATTCTGAATTTACCATTGCTTTTGCGTTCAGCCAATTCTTCTTCGCTCTGTGGAGACAGCAGCAATACACCGCCACAAACCAATACGAAGGCGAATAAAGTACCGATACTTGTAAAATCCAACACGAAATTCTCATCGGTAAAGAAAATTGGCAGACCTACCACTAAACCGGTCACGATTGTTGCAAATCCCGGCGTTTTATGCTTCGGATGAATTTCCGCAAATTTCTTCGGCATCAGTCCGTCACGGCTCATGGTCATCCAGATTCTCGGCTGTCCCATCTGAAACACCAGCATCACACTGGTCATCGCCACAACGGCCGCAATGGACACAATGAACAACATCCATTTCACCCCTTTTAAAGCAAAAATTTCAGCTAACGGATCGGTTACACCCAATAAATCGTATTTTACCATGCCGGTTAAAACCAAGGCCAAAATGATATAAATCACGGTACAAATCACTAAAGAATAAATCATTCCTTTCGGTAAATCCCTTTGCGGATTTTTACTTTCTTCTGCCAAAGTCGAAACGGCATCAAAACCGATATATGCAAAGAATACTGCCGATACTCCGGCCATAACACCGCCAAAACCATTCGGCATAAATGGTGTCCAGTTGTCGATATCCACATAAAAAACACCTACCGCAATTACCAAAGCAATAATAGCTAATTTAATGATTACCATGACATTGCTAAAGTTTTTTGATTCCTTGGTACCTTTATAAACCAAATAGGTAATCAACAAATTAATCACCACAGCAGGTAAATCAAAAATCACTTTCAGGCTCCCCAGCATTGGTGCATTTTGCCATGCATTGAAACCTTCCCCGGCTTTATTTTCAAGGAAAGCAGAATGAGCCGACTGATAATTAATCGTTAGCCACTCCGGCAAATGAATGTGGAAACTCTCTAACAAATTGGTAAAATAACCACTCCATGAAAAGGCGATATAAATATTTCCGATGGAATATTCCATAATCAATGCCCAACCGATAATCCATGCGAATAATTCGCCAAATGAAACATAGGCATACGTATAAGCACTACCTGAAACAGGCACTCGTGAAGCGAATTCGGCATAACACATAGCTGTAAATCCGCACGCGATTGCACAAATAATATACAAAAGCGTTACACCCGGACCACCTGAAAAACAGGCATTCCCGATAGCAGAAAAAGTTCCGCCACCAATAATTGCTGCTATCCCGAAAAAGGTTAAATCGCGAACGGTAAGAACTTTGTGTAATCCAGTGGCGTGATCTCCGTCCCCACCCTGTTTCAATATAGTTGATGTTGATTTTCTTCTGAATAAATCGGTAAAAGACATAAAAATTCTTTGTAAATAGTGTTAGTTTATCGGCAAAAACCTTTCAAAATCACAGAATATCCCTGCTTTTTTTTAAGGTAAACAAATATATAAAACCAATTGAATAAATAACATTTTGGGTTTGAAAATTTAAAAAAACGTTACGATAACTATTTGTTATCATTAAATAAGAAATTATAATAAAGGGTAATGGTAAAGCAATTCAGGAATCGCTATTTTTGCACTGTTAAAAAAAAATAATCTTTAAAAACCGATACATTATGTCATTAGTTGGAAAAAAATTCCCGAACATTACAGTAGATGCTATTTCAGAAATGGGTGATAACTTAAGAATCAACATTCTTGAAGAAGCAACAAAAAACAATAAAAAAGTATTATTATTCTGGTATCCGAAAGATTTCACATTCGTTTGTCCAACAGAATTACACGCTTTCCAGGCTGCTTTACCTGAGTTCAATGCAAAAAACACTATCGTAATCGGTGCTTCTTGTGATACTAACGAAGTACACTTTGCTTGGCTAAATACAGCCAAAGACAACGGTGGTATCGAAGGTGTTACTTACCCTTTATTAGCTGATACTACAAGAAACTTATCTACTGCTTTAGGAATTTTAGATGCTGAAGAAGTATTCAACGAAGAAACAGGAGATTATTTAATCGAAGGTTCAAACGTTCCTTACAGAGCTACTTACCTGATTGATGAGACTGGAAAAATTTTCCACGAAAGCGTAAACGACATGCCACTAGGAAGAAATGTTGGTGAGTACTTACGTTTAATCGACGCTTACACTCACGTTCAGACTAAAGGTGAAGTTTGTCCTGCAAACTGGGAAAACGGAAAAGAAGCTATGACAGCTGACAGATTAAGTACTGCTGCTTACTTAAGCAAAAACTAATCAGTAAAACCTATACAAAACTCCAAATTCCAATAAAAATTGGGATTTGGAGTTTTAATTAAAAAATCAAAAACGCCATGTTAATAGAATTAAACGAAGACACGCTTCAAAATATAGTTGATACAAACGAAAAAGTGGTAGTACAATTTTCTGCCTCATGGTGCGGGAACTGCCGAATCATGAAACCGAAGTTCAAAAAACTTTCAACTGAAAATGAAAAT
Organism: Flavobacterium enshiense; assembly: GCF_022836875.1. Classification (NCBI taxonomy): domain Bacteria; kingdom Pseudomonadati; phylum Bacteroidota; class Flavobacteriia; order Flavobacteriales; family Flavobacteriaceae; genus Flavobacterium; species Flavobacterium enshiense. The sequence continues at coordinate 2,110,315 of NZ_CP090376.1, read as the reverse complement.
ATTGCTTTTGTTTTAGTCGATGCTGAAAATTCTCCGGAATCAAGAAAATTAGCAAATGTTTCCAACCTTCCAACATTTGCAACTTTCGTAAACGGGAAACTGGTAAACGAAACGCAGACCAACAAAGCGGAAGTTTTGACCGAACTGGTTAACGAAATTGTATAATTATGAAGTTACCGGTAATAAAACAACTGACTCAGTTTATTGAAGAAAACGATCAGGATTACATTGTAGAAACCATCGAAGTATTGGAAGCCTTAACGGAAGTTCCGTCGTTAAAAGATGAAGAACTGGACGTTATCGGAGAATTACTTTCCAATATGTATGGAGCACTGGAAGTAAACAAAATGATAAAGGACGGAACCGATAAAAAAGAAGCATTAAATACTTTCATGCAACGCGTTTTGGGTTCTATCGACAAATAATATTTTTAATACCAAAGCCCTTCTTTTGACAAGAAAGGCTTTTTTAGTATCCAAAATAGCGATTTGAATTATAAATTATCCTCCACAAATTGCTTACAATACATTTTTATTTCCCCGCGAACTAACCGGAACTGGTTCAAAATTTCTTCTTCATTTCCTATAGCTTTGGCAGGATCCGTAAAATTGTGATGAAATTTCACTGCATTGCTTGGGAAAAACGGACAGCGTTCTTTTGCATTATCACAAACGGTGATTACAAAATCAAACGGGATCCCGTAATACTCATTAATATTATTTGAAGTATGATTGGAAATATCAATTCCGTCTTCCTTCATGATTGCCACAGCCTTCGGATTAACACCGTGAGTTTCTACCCCGGCACTGTAAACATCTGCTTTCTCTTTTGAAAAGTAACGCAGATACCCTTCAGCTATCTGACTTCTGCAACTGTTACCGGTGCAAAGGACTAAAATGTTTTTTTTCATCATCCTAAACAAATAACCAAACCATATTGATGATGCAGAATTTTGGGTCGAAGCCAAAAATAAGCTGAAGTACAATAACTGAAGTAGTTATTATGATAGGCTTTTTATACTTTAAAATCTTTTCTTTCATTTTAATTTGAGATTATTATTAGCAACATGATGAATTTGGCGTGCAACATGATGATTGTTCCTGCAAATCTTTTAAAGAAACTTTCATCTTTTCTTTCGGTACACCGCATTGGTCCTGCGCTAAACAGGCCGTTTTCTTAACAACCAAAACAAAATCGGTTCCGTTAAAATCCAAATCATACTTTCCTATGGTTGTGGATTGGTATTCCACTTCGATTTCATTATCATCAATATTCAATATTCTTTCCGATAATTCGATGATGTGTGACAGCTTTTGCGGTTTTAATCGATGCTCATAATCATTGGCATCCCACAGCTGAAAATTCACTACGGTTTCTTTTCGAACCGTTCCTCCGCAGTCGATAAAATTCTTGGTAATCTCCCCTATTTCTGTCACGTGAAAATGCTCCGGAACGAAACTTCCGTCAGGCAATTTAAAGTTTACCGTTTCAACTGTTTTCAAAACTTCTTTAATTTCTGATAGTCTCATAATTACAGTATTTTATATTAACAACATTTCATTATTAGATTATTCGATATTCCTGAAAAATAATTTTCCAGTTTTTTCATAGTGTCCGGATTTAAGCAATAACAAATCGCTGTACCTTCGATGTTTCCCTTAATAATCCCAACACTTTTCAATTCCTTCAGATGCTGGGAAACTGTAGGTTGTGCCAAGGGTAATTCATTTACGATATCACCGCAAATACAGGAATCCACTTTTAGCAGATACTCAATTATGGCCACTCTTGCCGGATGCGAAATAGCTTTAAACAATGACGCCATTTCATTTTGCTGCTCCGAAAAGAATTCTGATTTTGAAGCTCCCATTTGATATATTTTTATATTGCAATATTACAATAAACAAATGAAATAAAAAAGCAATTCGCCAAAAAACCAATTCTAAAATAAATTCATTACTTTTGAAACTCTAAAAAAACAGAATTATGGCTCAGATAAAATTGAAAGGAAACCCAGTAAACACAACGGGTTCATTACCTCAGGTAGGTACACCTGCATTAGACTTCACTTTAGTAAAAACTGATTTATCAACGGTTTCATTAACCGATTTCAAAGGAAGTAAATTGGTTTTAAATATATTCCCAAGTATTGATACAAGCACTTGTGCTACTTCGGTTCGTAAATTCAATGAAACAGCAAGCAACTTAACAAACACGAAAGTATTATGTATTTCTCGCGACTTACCATTTGCTCAAAATCGTTTTTGTGGAGCTGAAGGTTTGGAAAATGTGGTTAACCTATCAGATTTCAGAGACGGATCTTTCGGAGAAACATACGGATTAACCATTACTGATGGCCCATTAACAGGATTACATTCCCGCGTGGTAATCGTTTTGGATGAAAACGGAGTTGTGAAACATGCTGAACAGGTTGAGGATATTGTTGACGAACCAAATTACGAAAAAGCTTTAGCAGCACTTTAATGGAAATAAACAAAGATAACGCCTTTATTTCAGGACGAATAAAAAGTGTTGGATTTGCAGTAAAAGGCGCTATAAAACTGATTACTACCGAGCACAGCGTCATGGTTCAGTCCTCAATTGCTGTGCTTATGATTGCTGCCGGATTTTATTTTAATATCTCACAAACCGAATGGATGTTTCAGATACTCATTTTCGGTTTAGTATTAAGTATTGAAGGTTTAAATACGGCTGTTGAAAAAATGGCCGATTTTATTCATCCCGATTATCATGAAAAAATCGGTTTCATCAAAGATATTGCTGCCGGCGCAGTTTTTTTCGCTGCCATGGCTGCAATCGCAATTGGATTAATCATATATTTACCAAGAATAATCTAATTTAGAAACGATTATCTATTTTTTACCAAATTTTAGTATTCTAAATGGCGAAGACATCAAAAAAAGAAACATCTGAACCAAAATCTAACGACGGAACTCCAAAAACTCCTTGGAAATTAAACCGCAGAAACAAAGTCCTTTTTGGGGCTTTGCTCGTTTTATTTGCAGTCGCTTTACTACTTTCCTTTGTTTCCTATTATATTTATGGAGAATACGACCAAAGTGCAATTGGCTCATTTGCCGACAGAAGCGAAAAAACCTACAACTGGTTAGGGAAATTCGGAGCCTATCTTTCTAATTTCTTTTTATACAAAGGATTTGGGATTTCCTCATTTTTGTTAGTACGCCTTTTCTTTTTAGCCGGGTCGTATCTTTTGGTTGACATTTCATTGGCTAAACTGAAAAGTTCCATTTTCTGGGATATGTTTGCCATGGTAATCATTTCCATTCTTTGCGGTTTCTTTTGGAATTATATCCCGCAATTAGGTGGCGTTATCGGTTATGAAATGAATCTTTTCGCTCAAGATTATATCGGTAAAACAGGAACATTCCTGGCACTTCTTTTTGGAGTTATCGTTTATCTGATATTAAAAATTAAGATTTCCACTGAAGGAATCAAGAACTTCTTCGAAAGCAGAAGCCGATCATTTGAAGAAGAGTTAAACGAAGGGAAAGAAGTTACTAAAAACAATATAAACACCCCTACCCCACTAGTTGCAGATAGTAACGATTTTAATGACATTATAGAGGAGGAAGTTCCGACTTCAAATCCGAGTCTTGATTTTAATGATGCCGAAGACGATGAGATTTTGTCCAATATCGAATTAAAAACAGTTCCTTCAGCATTCGAAATAAACAAGGAAGCTTTAAAACCAACGATCGAACATCCGTCAGAGATCACGCTGAAACCCGTTCCTCCAGTGGCAGTTCAGCATGTTCTTGATACAGCAACCCCTGTAGTTTCGGAAACACCGAAATCAGAAATTATTCATACCGATGACGACAGTTTCACCATAGAGAAAATCGAGGAGGAAACTACCATTGAAGAAAATATGGCAGCCCGATTGGTTCAGGATTTTGGCGAATTTGATCCGACATTAGAGTTATCAAATTACCAATTCCCGTCAATCGATCTTTTAAAAGAATATTCGTCTGGCGGAATTACCATCAATCAGGCTGAATTGGAAGAAAATAAAAACCGAATTGTAGACACGCTGAAAAACTACAACATCGGAATTTCCCAAATCAAGGCCACTGTTGGTCCGACAGTTACCTTATATGAAATCGTTCCGGAAGCCGGTATCCGAATTTCAAAAATCAAAAACCTTGAAGACGATATCGCACTTTCATTAGCGGCGTTAGGCATCCGTATCATTGCCCCTATTCCGGGCAAAGGAACCATTGGTATTGAGGTTCCGAACAACAATCCGACGATGGTGTCGATGAAAAGCGTAATCGCTTCACCGAAATTCCAGACTGCCGAAATGGAATTACCTATTGCTTTGGGTAAAACCATCTCAAATGAAACCTTTGTGGTGGACTTGGCAAAAATGCCACACTTATTGATGGCTGGTGCTACCGGACAAGGTAAATCGGTTGGATTAAATGCCGTTCTTACATCAATATTGTACAAAAAGCACCCTGCCGAAGTAAAATTTGTTTTGGTAGATCCAAAAAAAGTTGAGCTTACCCTTTTCAATAAAATTGAAAGACATTATCTAGCAAAACTTCCGGATGACGGCGATGCTATCATCACGGATAACACCAAAGTAATCTACACTTTGAACTCGCTTTGTATTGAAATGGACAATCGTTATTCTTTACTAAAAGACGCAATGGTACGTAACATTAAGGAGTACAACGAAAAGTTCAAACAAAGAAAACTGAATCCGGAAAACGGACACCGCTTTTTACCATACATCGTTTTGGTTGTCGATGAGTTTGCCGATTTGATTATGACCGCTGGAAAAGAGGTAGAAACCCCGATTGCCCGTTTGGCTCAGTTGGCCCGTGCTATCGGAATTCACCTTATTATTGCAACGCAACGCCCTTCGGTAAACGTAATTACTGGTATGATTAAAGCGAATTTCCCTGCCCGTATTGCCTTCAGGGTAACATCAAAAATCGATTCAAGAACGATTTTGGACACTGGTGGTGCCGATCAGCTAATTGGCCGCGGAGATTTATTGTATACACAAGGTAACGATATCGTTCGTGTACAATGTGCTTTCGTGGATACACCTGAAGTGGAAAAAATCACGGAGTATATCGGATCGCAAAAGGCTTATCCTAACGCTTATCTGCTTCCGGAGTACGTTGGCGAAGAAAGTGGCATAAGTCTTGATATAGATATTTCAGAAAGAGATTCTATGTTCAGGGATGCTGCCGAAATCATTGTTACGGCACAACAGGGTTCTGCGTCGTTACTGCAACGAAAACTAAAACTAGGTTACAACCGCGCCGGCCGACTTATCGATCAGCTTGAAGCCGCCGGAATTGTTGGTCCGTTTGAAGGCAGTAAAGCAAGAAGCGTTAATATTCCTGACCTGGTAGCTCTGGAGCATTTTTTCGCTAACGAACAAAACAATATGTAAATGAAATCGAAAATACACCTATATAACAATACTCCCCTATTTCTTGGCAAAACCATGATTGCGCTTGTTTTTGCTTTATTTATGTGGATTCCTGTAACCGCTCAGAATTCTCAAAAAGCCAAAGAACTATTGGACGATGTTACAGCCAAAGTAAAAAGTTATGATAATATCGTAATTAACTTCAGCTATTCTGTACAGAATTTAAAGCAGAACATCGATCAGGAAAGCAAAGGGAATGTTACCCTGAAAGGAAATCAATATGTTCTGAATTTCATGGGGGTAACCAAAATTTTTGACGGAAAGAAGAATTATACCATTGTACCGGAAGACGAAGAAATCACGATTTCCAAACACGATGATAATGACCCAAACACTTTGACCCCGGCTAAAATGCTCACTTTCTTCAATTCGGGATTCAAATATTCATGGGATATTTTACAGAACATCAAAGGAAGACAAATTCAATATGTAAAGTTAGTTCCGATAAACCCAAAAGACAACCGAAAAGAAATTTTACTAGGAATAGACGCACAGACAAAAAACATTTATAATTTAATTGAAATGAATAAAAATGGCTCTAAAACCACGATTGTAGTTAATTCTTTTAAAACAAATCAACCTATTTCGAAAAATCATTTTACCTTTACCCAGAGTAAATATCCTAATTACTACATCAATAATTTAGACTAGATTTCGGGTGAAAATTTTAGATCGTTACATTCTTAAATCGTTCCTAACTACATTTACTTCGGTATTTGTAATTCTTTTTTTTATATTCATTTTACAGGGAATCTGGCTGTTCATATCCGAATTGGCCGGTAAAAACCTCGATTACATGGTAGTTGTAAAATTCCTTGTTTTTTATTCGCCAAAAATCGTTCCTTTAGTTTTACCGCTTTCGATATTACTGGCTTCCATTATGACTTTCGGAAGTTTTGCCGAAAATTATGAATTTGCTGCTATGAAATCGGCAGGTATTTCTTTGGGAAGAGCCATGAAAGCATTGACTGTTTTCATCCTTTTACTGAGTTTTGCCGCATTCTTTTTTGCCAATACCGTAATCCCAAAGGCCGAATATAAATTCATCAATCTTCGAAAAGACATTCTACAGACCAAACCAGCCATGGCAATTGCCGAAGGACAGTTCAACACCATTGGAAATTCCAACATCAAAGTAGATAAAAAAGCTGGAGAAAATGGTGAATTATTGGAAGGCGTGACCATGCACATTAAATCTGCCCAAGGTTTTGGAAATAAGACAGTCATAAAAGCCAAAAGAGGTGTTCTTAAAAGCGAAGAAGGCTCAAACATCCTCAAGCTGGATTTGATTGACGGCTATTATTATGAGGACGTTTATCCTAAAAAACACGAAGAACAACAAAGACTTCCTTTCGCCAAAGCTACATTTAAAAAATACACAATCAATATCGACCTTACCAGTTTAAACAAGAAAGAAACGGAAGGTGAAATCGCTAACACCAATACGATGTTGAACGTGAGTGAATTGAATTTTACTATCGATTCACTTCAGAAAAACTATAAAAAAGATGTTATTTCGTTTACAGAAAATATCTCTCAAGGCATTGAATTTACATTAAGACCGAAGCATTATACTTCTCCAGGAAAATTTAAAAGCACAGACGATGTCCTGGCTTCTTTTACACCATACCAAAGAAGCCAAATTTTCGAAACGGCGTTGAATAATATTTCCAGCACTGATTTTTCAATTCAAAACAACAAAAACGATTTGTTTGAAAAGAAAAAGAACATAAACAAACACTGGATTGCACTGCACGATAAGTTCGTTGTTGCGTTCTCCTGTCTTCTTATGTTCTTTATCGGAGCGCCTTTGGGCGCCATCATCCGAAAAGGAGGATTGGGATTACCGATAGTTTTTGCGGTATTGATATTTATCATCTTCCATTTCATCAATACTTTCGGAAAAAAAGTGGCTCAGGAGAACGGTATTCCTCCATTTTTGGGTTGTTGGTTGTCCTCGATGGTCTTATCCCCATTGGCAATATCATTAACTTACCGGGCTACCAACGATATTGGCGTAATGGTTAATTTTGACTGGATCACAGAACCTGTCCAAAAATTAATAAACAGAGTATTAAACAACACTGAAAAAACAGATCTCGAAGACCAAAGAGATGAAATAAACGAAAACTAAAATGTCAACTACTGAAAAAATACAACTCAACACTATTGAAGAAGCAATAGAAGATATCCGCCAGGGGAAAGTAATCATTGTAGTAGATGATGAAGACCGTGAAAATGAAGGCGATTTTTTAGCTGCTGCGGATAAAGTTACGCCGGAAATGATCAATTTTATGGCAACACACGGAAAAGGTCTTATTTGTACGCCTTTAACCGAAAAACGCTGTAAAGAACTTGATTTACATGTGATGGTGGGTAATAATACCGATCCTATGCAAACCGCTTTCACAGTTTCTGTTGATTTAAGAGGCAACGGAGTAACTACCGGTATTTCTGCAGCTGACAGATCCAAAACAGTTGAAGCATTGGTAAATCCGAACACAAAGCCTTTCGAATTAGGGCGCCCTGGACACATTTTCCCTTTAATTGCAAAAGAAGGAGGCGTTTTGAGAAGGACAGGCCACACGGAAGCTGCTATTGATTTTGCACGTTTGGCCGGATTCCGTCCTGCGGGAGTTATTTGTGAAATCATGAACGATGACGGTACGATGGCGCGTTTACCTCAATTAGTTGAAGTAGCTAAGAAATTAGATCTGAAACTGGTTTCCATTGAAGATCTAGTGGCTTACAGAATGCAGCACGACAGTCTTATCCACAAAAAAGAAGATTTTGAAATACATACCCGTTTTGGGGAGTTTCGTTTGCGTGCTTATTTGCAGATTACTAACAAACAGGTTCATATTGCATTGACCAAAGGAAGCTGGAGTGCGGGTGAACCAATTTTAACGCGTATCAATTCCACGCACATCAATAACGATATATTAGGGACACTGACAAACGACGATGCCGACAAAAAACTGGACGATATGTTCAAACGTATCAACGAAGAAGGAAAAGGCGCTATTTTGTTTATAAACCACCAAAGTCAGGCTTCTGACCTACTTAGTCGTTTATCAGAATTAAAAGGATTGCAAGAAAAAGGTGTTCACAAAGCGCCGCAAATTAAGATCGATATAAAAGATTTTGGAATCGGTGCACAGATTTTACACGATTTGGACATTTCAAAAATCCGATTATTGACCAATTCGGCACAAACAAAACGTGTCGGAATGATTGGATACGGACTTGAAATTACAGAATACACAAGTTTTTAAAAAAATATTTTTAACTTTTTTTATTTTGTAAAACAAACGAAATGAAGCAGTTAAAAAAAGATTGAAATTTATTTCATTTTTTTATCCGAAAAAGGTTTGCAGAAATAAAAAAACCGTCTATATTTGCACTCGCAATACGGAAGTAAAGCGAGACATACTGGAGAAATGGCAGAGTGGTCGATTGCGGCAGTCTTGAAAACTGTTGACTGTAACAGGTCCGGGGGTTCGAATCCCTCTTTCTCCGCAAAAAATTAAAGCACCTCAAAGAGGTGCTTTTTTTGTTGATAATACAGCCGAAAAAGTATAAATTTTAGTCACTTATCTATTTTGTTGCTTCTTACCTTTTGTGCCTTAGAAATTCAACTATTACGTTTTATTAATTAAATCAAACCGTTTTTCCTGACGTTCTTTAACGATTTTTAGATTTTCAATTAAAAAACAATCTGAATTCAAAAAAAACTTTTGATTCAAATCTACAACAAACACATATAACTAGCCAAAAAACAGTAGATTACAAACATAAAGGATGAAAAAATTGATTATCTTTAATAAAATTTGTAGTCATGAAAATCTCTGTAATCATAATTGTAGCGGTTGTCATTGTTTCATTATTATTGGTGGCATATCTAATTATACGAAATGAAAAGGACAGAAAAGAATTGGAAAATTTCTTAAATAATGATTATAAAAAACCAGAAGAATCTGAATTTAATGATGGTGGGAAGAAGGATTAATGCAGTTACCGTATTGAATCCAAATCATCTACAGGTGATTAACAATACTGGAAGCACCACGAAAAAGCATTGAATAAAAATTACCGGTATCCAAAAGAACAAATCGTTCAATGCTATTAACGTTCCGGTTCCACCCATCAATAAATATTATTTTCGCTGCAAAAATTAAAGTATCTTATCTTAAAGAGGTACTTTTTTCATTTAAAGGTTCTTCTTATTTTTACCGTCAAATAAACCTCGATAGGGAACAAATGAAAAAGCAAAAACAAGTTTAGGATAACCTTAAAACTAAACTTGTTTCTAATATACCTAGAACGATTTAAAATGGAAGGCATAACACTCGGTTTAAAAGAAAATTGGAAACAATTTACCGTTTTGGTTATTATTAATGCTTTTGTTGGTGGTATGATCGGGATGGAACGATCCATCTTCCCAGAATTCGCCCATAGTGAATTTGGCATAGCCTCTAAAACAGCCATACTTTCCTTTATAACGGCTTTCGGGATTACAAAGGCACTCACGAATTATTTTACCGGAAAACTGGCAAATAGGTATGGACGCAAAAATCTTTTATTATTCGGTTGGTTAATCGCCATACCAATCCCTTTTTTACTGATTTATGCCCCAAGTTGGGGTTGGGTAATTTTTGCAAACGTGCTTTTAGGAATCAGTCAAGGGTTAACCTGGAGCAGCACTGTTGTTATGAAAATAGACCTTGTCGGAGAAAAAGACCGAGGCCTTGCTATGGGACTCAATGAATTCGCAGGCTATTTCGCTGTGGGGCTCGTCGCTTTCTTAACCGGTTATATTGCGAATAAATATGGCATTACCCCCTACCCTTTTTACATTGGGATTGCAATTTCTGTAATCGGTTTTCTGTTAACCGCTTTATGGGTAAAAGACACCAGAATTTTTGTCCACAAAGAGAGTACAACCGACACTACGGCACACTTAGACAATGTATTTATCGAAACCACTTTCAAAAACAAAACTTTAAGCTCAGTTACTCAGGCCGGATTGATCAACAACCTTAACGATGGTATGATTTGGGGATTACTACCAATCGTTCTTGTTTCCCTACAATATAATACCGAGAATATTGGGATAATTACAGCTATTTATCCTACTGTTTGGGGAATAGGGCAACTTTTTACAGGTAAAATGTCAGACCATTATTCTAAAAAAGCTATGCTGTTTTGGGGAATGTTGTTACAGGGAATAGCTATTCTGATTCTTCCATACAGCAGTAGCTTTGTGGTTTTAGCTACACTTTCGGCATTTTTGGGATTAGGAACTGCTTTAGTGTATCCAACGTTCTTATCCACTATTGCTCAGGCCACCAGTCCGAAACAACGAGCGGAAAGCATCGGTACATTCCGACTCTGGAGAGATCTGGGTTATGCCTTTGGCGCAATAATATCAGGTATCATGGCTGATTTGTTCGGAATTGAATATGCCATTCTTTTTATTGGGGCACTTACAATTGTTTCGTCGTTAATAATTCAATTTCGCATGCCTGAGAAATTGAAAACACAAAAGAAGGCATTGAGAAACAGATAAGCAGCATAGTCCTAAAATATTATTTTTCGCAATCTGAGTAATCACTTACTACTGATTAAGTGTATTTTTCTTAACTTTAAATTCCTTTTTAAGTACTGACTGTCAATTACATTCAAATAAAATTGGAGATTATGAAAAATAAGACTTATTTGATTTTTGCAATACTCAGCATCTCAATTATCTCTATCCTTTGCGGTTATACTAAATTTACTGTTCCAAAAGATAAAATGGGTGAAATGAATTGTACAGAAAACCCAACAACTTTGAGAACATCATTATTTGAGCCAACAATCGAAAATAAATACATTCCTTCCACAAATAAAACTCCGAAAGGAATGGTATGGATACCTGGAGGCGAATTCTCAATGGGCAGTAATATTGAAGATGAAAGTTTATGCAGTTTAAAGGGAGTTACAAAAGATGCTTCACCAATACATCGGGTATATATCGACGGATTTTACATGGACAAAACCGAAGTTACTAATGAAGAATATGAAAAATTTGTAAAAGCAACCGGCTATGTCACCGTAGCAGAACAAAAACCAACCAAAGAAGAATTTCCTACCGCTGCCGAGGAAGATTTAATTACAGGTTCTGTTGTTTTTACTCCGACACCTACCGCAGTAAATCTAGATAATTTCCTTCAATGGTGGAGTTATGTTGGCAAAGCCGACTGGAAACACCCTGAAGGCCCGGGAAGCTCTATAAAAGGAAGAGAGAAATATCCTGTTGTTCACATAGCTTATGAAGATGCATTGGCATATGCTACATGGGCAGGTAAAAGACTGCCAACAGAAGCAGAATGGGAATTTGCCGCCAGAGGTGGAAAAACCGGCAACTTATATACTTGGGGAAATACACTGAAACCAAACGGAAAGTTTCAAGCCAACATATACCAAGGTCGTTTTCCGGTTAAAGAAGGTGATACCGGAGAAGATGGTTTTAAAGGAATCGCTCCAACTGCACAATTTACACCAAATACATACGGCTTATACGACATGGCCGGAAATGTTTGGGAATGGACAAATGACTGGTACAGTAACGACTATTATCAATACCTGAGCACAAAAGAAAAAGTATCAAAAAATCCTCAAGGGCCCATCGCCAGCAATGATCCTTCTGAACCGGATCAAAAGAAAAAAGTGCATCGTGGCGGATCATTTTTATGTACCGACCAATATTGTACCCGTTACATGGTAGGAACAAGAGGGAAAGGCGAAGTGCGCTCAGCTGCAAACCATTTAGGTTTTAGATGTGTCAAAAGCAAGTAAATAATATTTGCATCCTATTTTTCAAGAGCCTATTCAAATTTCAATTCGAATTTCAATTCGAATTTCATTATCTAACTCAATCGAATCCAATACAAGATAATGGCCCCGACTTTCAGGGCCATGAATAACATCATTTCTTTAGTCTTCTACCGCAATTTCAAATTCCATAGGATCCAAAATTTCCACTCCATTCCCTCTTTCCAATTTAGATGCTTTGACAGCATTAAATTTCTCCAATTGTTCAAGACTTCCTTCTTCCCCGCTGAAATAAGGAAAAACATCTAAAATCGGAGATTCCGAAATAGCCGGTATCGTATACTCCCCCATGGTGTTTTTCATTGCATAAGTAGTATTATCGAAAGCTTCTTTAATATCATTGGCCTGCACCAGTAAATACAGATTTGTTTTTCGTTCTTTCCCGCTTTCTTCATCATAAGCCAGCAAGGAAACTTTTGACTTAAACCATCTGTCTGTATTTTCGAAAGGATGTATTTCTGAATAATTAGCCACTTTTATATTCGTGATTTTAAACTCTTCACTAACATAAGCTGACATCTCCTGATTGATTCTTGTTTCTGCTTCTGTATAAGATAAAGCATCTACCAAGTAAGGTTCTGTAGTGACTTTTTGTACTCCATTTTCATCTGTCTTTCTGTATTTTACCTTGCATTCATACCAAATTGTGCTCATCTTTTTATTTTTTTTAATGGGTGTCAAAGATAAATTTTAAGAGCAAAAAATTTCATCTCTCACAAAATAGATATTCACAATTTTGGAATGAAAGTGAACACATGCTTGTTCCAATTTTTGAAGACCATAATACAAAAATTAAAGATATGGTTGGCTTTTAATACTCTCCAGGAATACTCGAGCGCTATGAAACTTATTTAAAGCGCACAAAGGACTTTACTCTATAAAAACTCAACATAATTTAATTTAAAAAACTGAAATACAGTCAGTTATTTAGACAAAATAGGACCCGAAATTATTTCTGAAATCACTAACTTTGATAGGAAAGCAATTTTTGAAATGATTATTATTTAAACCACTTAGTCATGAAGTCTGCATTATTTTTATTACTAATAGGAGCGTTGTTTTCGACCCAGACAGACAATTTTTCAAAGAAACGTGGAGAAATGGTGAAGAATCAGATACAAAACAGGGGCGTAAAAGATGCTGCAGTGCTTGATGCAATGCGAAAAGTACCACGCCATCGCTTTGTTCCATCTGATAAAGTTTCGGATGCTTATGGAGATGGTCCATTACCTATTGGTTATGGTCAAACCATATCCCAACCATATATAGTTGCGTATATGACAGAAATAATAAATCCGAAACCTGCTCACCGCGTGCTTGAAATTGGCACGGGATCAGGCTATCAGGCAGCAGTACTGTCTGAAATTGTAAGTAAAGTTTACACCGTTGAGATTGTTGATGAATTGAGCAAACAGGCGGCCAGCCGTCTTTCCAATTTGAACTATAAAAATGTGCATGTTAAAACCGCTGACGGATATTATGGCTGGAAAGAACATGCTCCTTATGATGCCATTGTTGTTACAGCTGCTGCAGAACATATTCCGCCACCATTAATTGAACAGCTCAAAGAAGGAGGGAAAATGATTATTCCGGTAGGATCGCCTTTTATGGTTCAGGAACTTATGTTAATAGAAAAGTCCAAGGGAAAGATTCGGACATCGGCAAAGATGCCTGTGCGGTTTGTTCCTTTTACAAGAAAATAAATGAAAGAAATGTTCAACTATCCCAGCCGCCTTCTTGCAGCCACGGGGTTGCTATCGATTGCTCTGATTGCATACCAGATTGCCATCATACAGGTGTTATCGTTCACACAATGGCATCATTATGCATATATGGTTATTTCTATAGCATTACTGGGATTTGGTGCTTCAGGTACTTTTCTTTCATTAAAACGCGATGTACTGCTTCGTCAAAGCAAAACGCTACTGCCATTTCTTATGATTCTCAGCGGGGTACTAATGCTTTTACCATTATGGGTTGGTAATAGTGACTTGGTGCGATTTGATTCCTATCTTTTATTCGCGGAACGCAAGCAATGGTTTGCTCTGGTAATTAATTACCTATTATATTTCCTTCCCTTTTTCTGCGGTGCATTAGCACTTGGAATTATTTTTATAGGTAAGGTTTCTCAAATAGGAAAGTTTTATTTTTCCAATCTTATCGGATCGGGTATTGGGGCAGTTATTGCAGCCCTGCTTGCCTGGTATTTTGTACCGGCTTCATTACCGGCTGTTGTTTCAATAATAGCAATAGTTTCAGGAATAATTTTATTTTCAAAGGATAGTCACAAACTGTTGATTGTTTTTGCAGCAGCAGCAACTGCAATATGTTCTTATAGGATTTTATATCCTGTAACCCTTGTCGCATCTGAATACAAAAGCCTGAGCCGCACACTCAATTTGCCGAATGCAACTGTTTTATTGGAAAAAGCCAGTCCTTATGGATTGGTTCAGGTGGTATCCGCAGATGCTTTACGTTATGCACCCGGATTAAGTCTTTCCTTTACAGGGGAAGTCCCTGTTAAAAAGGCAGTCTTTAATAATGGCGACTGGTATGGGCCGTTAATTTCATGGAGTGTAAAAGATACTTTTCATCTTCTTGACTATACTACCAATGCCCTTCCTTATGAATTAAAGAAATTAAATAATGTGTTGACACTTCATTCAGGCACAGGTATGTTTGTTTCTCACGCAATCAGCAGGAATGCCTCTTTCATTGACGCAGTCGAACCTCACTCGGCAATCGCTGGTCTTTTAAAGCATGAACTTGCTTCAGATAATGATTCTCTGTTTTTTCATCCTGCCGTACACCTGCAT
Organism: Flavobacterium enshiense; assembly: GCF_022836875.1. Taxonomy (NCBI): domain Bacteria; kingdom Pseudomonadati; phylum Bacteroidota; class Flavobacteriia; order Flavobacteriales; family Flavobacteriaceae; genus Flavobacterium; species Flavobacterium enshiense. The sequence goes on along the minus strand of NZ_CP090376.1, from coordinate 2,095,132 downwards.
ACCGTTGAGCCGCGTACATTTTTGACTTTCACAAAAAATAAATACAATCTTATTCAGCTTCCGATTATTGGTGACTTCGGTGGAACGTCGGGCTTGCATGCCACACGGGAAGAATATATTCTGACCAAAGAGGCTTTTTTGCAGATGTGGAATTTGCTTGATACTGACGGAATGGTATGTGTAACATCATGGATGGACTATCCTTACCGAAACCCGTTAAAAATTGCGTCAACAATTGCTGAAGTGATGGATGAAATCAAAATTGCCAATCCTGAAATGCATTTAGCTGCCGTGAGAAATTGGGGAACCATCACTTTTATTTTAAAAAAATCCTCCCTAACAGATATTGAAATTGGCAGGATCAGAAAATTTTGCGACCGTTATTATTTCGATCCGGTTCTGCTCCCGGACATTTCCACAGATGAGCGTATGCAGTACAATGGCATGAGCGACCCTACCTTTTTTAAATTCATTGATCAAATTTTATCAGATAAGGTAAAGAGAGAGGAATTTTACAAAGAATATGATTTTCAACTGCAACCCGCAACAGACAACAAACCTTATTTTTCACAGTTTCTTCGCTTAAAAAGTTTACCCAAACTTTCCGCACTGTTTGGATCGGAGTCTGTTCCGTTTATAGAACTGGGATTTATTATATTAGTTTTGACTGTTATTCAGATTTCGCTACTGGCAATATTGCTTATTATTTTACCGCTGTTTAAAATTGGATGGAAAGGCAAAAGCAGGAATTGGACATTTTTATATTTCAGTTGCATTGGTATAGGATATATGTTTCTCGAAATTGTTTTTATGCAAAAATTCATATTGTTTCTGGGCAATCCAGTATATGCAGCCACGTTGGTTATTGGAATTATGATGTTAGGTTCAGGAATCGGTAGTTTGATTTCATCATATTTCCCTATAAACCGTCATACTTTAAAGTTAATCTTATTAATGATCGCGTTACTGCTGTTACTCTATTCATTTTTTCTTCCCTCATTGCTTGAAAATATTTTAGGGCTGCCTGCTTTTCAAAGAATATCAGTATTAATAACTTTGGTTATAATCCCCTCTTTTATAATGGGTTTCCCTTTCCCCATTGGTTTGAAATTACTGTCTCAAATTGAAGAAAAAAATGTCCCATGGGCCTGGGGAGTTAACGGATGCATGTCTGTAATCAGTGCTTCCCTGGCAGCTTTAATAGCCATAGAATCAGGTTTTACGATGGTCATAATACTTGCCTCTTTTGCTTATGCGGTTTCTTTATATTCACTATTGCGATTGAAAATACCATCCAAAACCTAAAGAAACCAACAGATACTTCTGCATAAAAACATACATGTCGAGTGCCGGAATGAAAGAGAGGAATGGAACAAATAATCCGTAAATTAAAATCCTATTCATTACCGCATCCAATTGGATCCCAGCACGATATAGTAACCCCAGCTTTCTGGACCATGAGCAACATCCAATCCCATTCGGAGTTTAAGCTTTCGGGCAATCAGGTATCTGCCACCTAGACCTCCGGAAACCCTCCAAGGCGAATTATCAAAGTCGGACCAATTTTCCAGTGCTTTGGCTGTACCAACAAAACCAACAATACTATACCGGGGAACAACGTCCCAACGCCATTCCGTTTCTGCCAGCGTAGTAACTTCCCCCTGATAACGGACAGCAGGAATGCCTCTCATGTTAATATAAGGTTTAATATAGAATGGAAAATCCCCAAAAACCTGCTGATATTCCACCCGGTAACCGGATATCAGTTTAGGAGTAATCGGTACATAGCCTATTAAAGCCGAATTAACCGATTCATAATTATAATCACTGCCTATAACATCAGATGAGGCGGCAACCAGAGTATTCCAACGAAAACCTTTATCAGGTGTAAAAATATTATCCCTACCGTCATAATCCACCAAAATCCCCAAACGGCTGACTATGCTTTTAATCTCTTTTGGCGTATGAAATTCCGCATTGGTTCTTGCTAATTCGGTATTCAGAAATAAATAACTCAATCCCGCAAACCAATCGCTTCGTCCAAATTGTTTGATTAAATGCCCATTAATCGGAAAACTTCTTAGATTGAATTCAAATGACTTCTCCCCTGCCAATTCTGTTTCTCTATAGAATTTCAGATTCACATCAGCGTAAGCAGTCCCGATTCGATAATTGGCTCTCCATTTCTTTATTACCCCCATCATCATTCCTCCAACAAACCAGGTACCGTTTGCCGTATAAGCTCCACCTGCACCATAAATATTAGGTTTCACCCTGGACTTAACAATATTACCGTTTATCGTATCGGTATAGGGTGTATTCTTATCCACAAATACTCCGAATAAAGCTCCTCCTATTCCTCCCAAAGCAGGCTCAGTAATAAGCATGGGAACAGGAATAAACCCATTAGCTTCTAATACCCAATCACTTAAATCGAGTTTTTGATCTAATGAATCCTTCAATGAGATTTTTTGCTGACTATGAACACAAATTGTAAACAAACCTAAAATTGAAGCAAAGAGAATCTTTTTCATATTGGCGATGTTTAAGCACAACTAATTTACTGAATTTTCCGATATGTTTACGATTAGCATCTCCTAATCAATATTTTAAGTTTTTTATAAATATAAATAGACATTTTTCAATTTCATGTTCCAAATCAATATTATACAATATATAAACTTTACACATAAAATCCTTTGATTAATTATCATTTAATCATTTTACGTCGTATTTATTTGTAAGAACATCGATAATACAGTTAAAATAACAAATTAAATCAAACGATTATACCTATATTTACATACAAAATTTGCTACAAAAACTAATTCATAGGGTTAAAAACTAAAAGTAGCAAAGAACACAGTAAATGGAATAAACTAAATTTCAATTCAATGAAAACAATTAGACATTTCTTACTACTTTTTCTGGCAATCTCTGCATTATTAATTTCCTGCAACTCAGTAACCGTACAAACCGACTACGACAAATCGGTTGATTTTTCAAAATACAAAACCTTTTCTTTTTATGAATTGGCGGACAAAAGTGGATCCATAAGCCAATTAAACAAAAACCGAATTATTAATGCCGTGCAAGCTGAAATGATAAAAAAAGGCTTGACTGTATCAGCAGATAACCCCGATGTTTTAGTTAACATCACTACTATTTTGACAGACAAAAAATCAGTTACGGCTAATACCGATTATTACAATTACGGAGGATACTATCGCCCTTACCATTGGGGAGGCGGATATGTAGGCAGCACAACCACATATAACGTTTATGAATACAAAGAAGGCTCCCTGATTATTGATGTTGTCGATGCTTCCAACAAGCAACTGATATGGCAAGGCATAGGCAATAAGGAAATAGATTCGCCTTCTAAAAATCCGGACAAGAACATAACTGAAGCGGTTGCTAAAATCCTGGAGAATTATCCTCCAAAACCAAAAAAATGATATTTACCATTCATAAATCAGGCGTTTTTTTAAGAAAACACAGAGCCTAGTAACAATTTGCGTTAAAATGAAACAATAGCTAAAAAATTAATCCAAAACCAAAATAAGAACTTAAAACAAAAAAAACATGAAAACAAGATCAATCTTAATAACAGGTTTTCTATTGGTTTCCTCACTTTTTGTACAGGCTCAAACCAGTAGCGGCGGTGCTCCCAGTTCAGGCGGAATCAGGCTAAACCTTTATGGCTCATATGCCTTTGAAGACAGTTTTGATTCGTATTACGACTACGGTTATTATTACAATGGAAAAATAGAAGATGGTTTCCTGTATGGAGTCGGAATCGAGTATGAAGCTGCCCCGATGACTTTTGTAGAGCTATCCTGGCAAATGATGGATACAAACGTACCAGCACAATACTACAATGGTGGAATTTTTGATGAGACTGCTAACTTTGATGTAGGGCTAGACTACATCATGTTGGGCGGAAATCGCAGTTTCAGAAAACCAGGCTCGAAAGTGGAAGGCTTTTTTGGTTTAAGCGCTGGTGTTGGTATCATAAAGTTAGAAAACCCTATTAATGGAAATTCAGATTCCACAACTAAATTCGCATGGGGAATGAAAGGTGGTGCAGCTATTTGGGCTACTGAAAAAGTAGGTATTAAACTTCAGGCTCAACTGTTGTCTATAGCACAATCAGTTGGTGGCGGTGTATATATCGGCACAGGAGGACCTGGAGCCGGTGTTAGCAGTTATTCTTCTATTTATCAGTTTACGCTGGGAGGCGGACTCGTATTTAACGTGGGAAATTAATTCATCTCTCCTAATAAAAAAACCTACATGACTTTTGTTATGTAGGTTTTTTTATATTCCGGTTTTTTTATTAATTGTCCGGACGTTTAATAGCTTATTCTATTTAATCGTTATTTTCAATGCTCTTATAAGCATCAATTACCTTCTTAACTAATCGGTGGCGTACAATATCTTTATCATCAAGATAGATGATTCCGATTCCTTCAATATCTTTCAGTACCAATAAAGCTTCTTTTAAACCGGAAATTGTTCTTCTAGGTAAATCCACCTGCCCGGGATCTCCCGTAATGATAAACTTAGCATTCTTACCCATACGTGTAAGAAACATTTTCATTTGCGAGTGCGTGGTGTTTTGTGCCTCATCTAAAATTACAAATGCGTTATCCAATGTACGTCCACGCATAAATGCCAACGGTGCAATCTGAATAATTCCTTTCATGATATAATCATCCAGTGTTTGCGGTGGTATCATATCACGCAGAGCGTCATACAACGGCTGCATATACGGATCTAACTTTTCCTTCATATCACCGGGAAGGAAACCTAAATTTTCGCCGGCTTCAACGGCAGGACGCGTTAAAATGATTCGTTTTACCTGTTTCTCCTTTAAGGCTTTTACTGCCAAAGCCACTCCAGTGTAAGTTTTCCCTGTTCCGGCAGGACCTACGGCAAATACCATATCATTTTTGGTTACATAATCAACTAATTTTTGCTGATTAGGCGTCATGGCTTTAATCAACTTACCTCCTAATCCATGTACCAGAATTTTGTCATGATCCGCCATACGTTGCTCGTCCTGACTGTTCGTTTGCACAATGCGCTCAATTACATTGTCGTCAATGGAATTGTAACGCGAAAAATGATTGATTAAGCGATTAAAGCGTATCTCAAATTCATCCAAAATTTCCTTTTCTCCGTAGGCTTTCACCAGCGTGCCCCGGGCTACAATTTTTAATTTCGGGTATAATTTTTTAATTACTTCAAGATGTGCATCTTGAGCACCCCAAAATTCTTTGGGAGTGATGTCTGTCAATTCGATGGTTCTTTCGTTCAAAAGCAGCTGGATTTAATTAAAAAATAAGTTAGCTTTGCATTATCTCAAATCTAGTGAATTTTAGAAAAACTTTCTGTAATAATTATAAACAAAATGATGTCAATAATTACGCTAACTACCGATTTCGGCTTGAAAGACCACTTTGTTGGCGCGTTAAAAGGCAAGATTATCACAGAACATCCTCAGGCACAGATTTTTGACATTTCGCATAACGTAGATTTGTTCAATATTTCAGAAGCAAGCTATATCATTAGTGCCGCCTACAACAGCTTTCCGAAACAAACCGTGCATATTATTGGGGTCGATTCAGAACGTACTCCGGAGAATAAACACATTGCTATGCTATGGAACGATCATTATTTTATTTGTGCCGATAACGGCATCCTAAGCATCCTCACCCAAAAAATAGTCCCTCAGAAAATTGTGGAAATCAATGTACATGATCGTTTCCCCGAAGGAACTTCTGATATGGAGGTGTTTGTAAAAGTAGCCTGTCACCTGTCAAAAGACGGTTCAATGAGCGTTATCGGAAGAGAAATTACATCATTAAAAACAATAAATGAGTTGCAGGCTATTGTGGTATCTGACTCCAGCTCCATCAGAGGTGCCGTGGTATACATTGATCATTTCGGAAACTGTGTAACTAATATTTCCCGAAAACTGATTCAGGATACGGCAAAAGGACGCTCTTTCGAGATTAAATTCGGAAATAAAACCATCAGAAGTATCCATAAAAGTTATTCTGATTTTAAAGTATCTGACAAATTCACCCTTAAAGACTTCGAAGGAGAACGGCTGGCACTGTTCAATGAGGCCGATTTTCTGGAAATTGCCATTTACAAAAGTAATCCGTCAACCGTTGGTTCTGCTACTTCTTTGCTAGGCCTGAAGTTCAGGGACACTGTTACTATTCAATTCATATAATCAAATCATCAAATAATAAAAAATTAGTATGTTTGTACGCATTGTAAAGCTGAGTTTTCACGAAGAGAATATCCCTGCATTCCTGGAGAATTTTGAACAAATGAAAGAGAAAATCCGAAACGCACCGGGAAACCGTTTACTTGAACTATATCAGGACAAAAACAATCCGTGTATATTTTTCACTTACAGCTATTGGGAAAAAGAGCAGGATCTGGAAAATTACAGAAATTCCGAATTGTTCTACGACGTTTGGACATTCACAAAAAAACTGTTCAACGACAAACCCGAAGCGTGGAGCGTGGACAAGTTAGTTACTTTAGAATAATTAATAAATAATAATAAACAATGAGGATTAAAATGGTTTCAATCCTCGCTTTGACAAGATGAAAGCATTATTACTAAGAGAAATCAAATCCTTTTTCGGTTCGCCAATCGGGTATTTGGTTATCGCTATTTTCCTTTTGATCAACGGATTATTCCTATGGGTCTTTGAAGGAGATTTCAATATTTTAAAAAGCGGATTCGCTGACTTGAGTCCGTTTTTCACTTTAGCTCCGTGGATTTTAATTTTCCTGATTCCTGCTGTAACCATGCGCAGTTTTTCGGATGAGAAAAAACAGGGAACCATCGAATTAATGCTGACCAAACCGTTAAGTACCTGGGAAATCGTAAACGGGAAATTCTTCGGCGCCTTTTTACTGATTGTCATAGCAATCATTCCAACAATCATATATGTTTTCATTATCTCCGATTTAGGAAATCCTACCGGAAACCTTGATATGGGAAGCACTTTAGGTTCATATTTCGGGTTATTGTTCTTAATTGCTGCTTACTCTGCGATTGGAATCTTCACTTCCACCCTTTCAGACAATCAAATTGTTGCTTTTATCCTGGCCGTTTTCTTCTGTTTTATTTTCTATTTCGGATTTGAAGGTTTAGCAACGTATATGGGTGATTTTGGAAGTTTATTTTCAAGCTTCGGATTCGATTATCATTTCAAAAGTATGAGCCGCGGGGTTTTAGACACGCGAGATATTTTATATTTCGTTAGTGTTACCATTACTTTTTTGGCTGGAACAGTGTATCAACTTAAATCTTTGAAATGGTAATGAAAGAAGCTAAAAAACAAGGATTAAAGCAATTAGGATTACTGATCGCCGGATTAATTGCCATTAACGTTTTCGGAAATTACTTTTTCAAACGATTCGATTTAACAGCAGACAAACGATATACTTTATCGGAAGCCTCGTTGAACATCATCAAACAAATTGACAGTCCGCTTTACATTGATGTATTTTTAGAAGGTCAGTTCCCAGCTGAATTCAAGCGTTTACAAGGAGAAACCCGGCAGACCTTAGAAGAATTCAAAGCCTACAACTCCAACATCATTTTCCAGTTTGTAAATCCATTGGAAAAAGAAGAAGAGCGCGAGGCCAATATGAAAATGCTGTATCAAAGAGGTTTAACACCTGTAAGCATCACGGTTGATGACAAAGGAAAACAATCTCAGGAAGTGGTTTTCCCTTGGGCTATTGCAACCTACAACGGTAAAAGCACTAAAGTACAATTGCTGAAAAACATGATGGGCGCTTCTACGGAAGAAAAAGTAGTGAGTTCCGTTCAGCATTTGGAATACGCTTTAGCCGATGCTTTCAATAAAATCACTAAAGCGAAAGAAAAGAAAATCGCTGTAATCAAAGGTATTGGCGAATTGCACGACATTCAGATTGCGGATTTCCTGAAAACGATCCGCGAAAGCTATTATATCGGGCCGTTTACGATGGATTCCGTAGCTAAGAGTCCACAGCGCTCGCTTGAAGCTCTTAAAAAATATGATTTAGCCATTATTGCTAAACCATCCAAACGCTTTACTGAAGAAGAAAAAGAAGTGCTGGATCAATTCATCCTTAACGGAGGAAAAACACTTTGGATGGTAGATGATGTTCAGGCGGAAATGGACAGTCTATACAATGAATCAGGTGCTATTTTGGCCTATCCGAAAGATTTGAACCTTACCGACATGTTCTTCAAATATGGTGTGCGAATCAATCCAACGCTGGTAAAAGACGAACAGGCGACGCCAATAAAACTGGCAACAGGAGAACCAGGAAGCAAGACAGAATACCAGCAATACCCTTGGAAATATGCACCTTTTGTATATCCGCAATCGCAGCATCCAATCGTAAAAAATATTGAAGGAGTTAAATTTGATTTCGTCAATCCGATTGAATTGCTTAAAAACGATATTAAGAAAACTGTTTTAATGGAATCATCCAAATATTCCAAAGCCGTTGGGGTTCCAACCGAAGTTAACCTTGAAATGGTAACGGAAGAAACCAGTCCTAAAGACTATCCTCCAGGAAGTGGTTCATTACCTGTAGCCGTATTATTGGAAGGAAAATTCCATTCGATGTATGAAAACCGCGTACTTCCTTTTAAAGACAAATCATTTGTAAATCAGGGAAAAAACAACAAGATGATTATTATTTCCGACGGTGATGTAATTAAAAACCAGTTGGATCAGGCTTACCAACCTTTGGAATTGGGTTATGACAAATGGACGAATAACCTGTTCGGAAACAAGGAGTTCTTATTAAACTGTATAAATTATCTGCTTGATGACAACGGACTTATCAACATTCGTGGCAAGGACGTAGATCTTCCATTATTGGACAAAGAAAAAGTACACGAAAATTATACGTTCACACAAGCTGTAACTGTCGGATTACCAATAGTTGTGCTGGCTATTTTCGGATTCCTGTTTACCTTCTTGAGAAAGCGTAAATATGCCCGCTAGTTGTTAATAAAAAATATTTTTAAGTTACATAGTTTAGAATATATTTGTGAAGCGTAAAATGAAAATAAAGTTTTACAGCTCTAAAAAAGAAAGAAGATGAAGTTTATTGTATCCAGTTCCTATTTGTTAAAACAGCTACAGGTTTTAGGTAGTGTAATCAACAGCAGCAACACCCTGCCTATTTTAGATAATTTCTTATTTGAATTAGACAACAACCAGTTACGTGTTTCAGCATCTGATTTAGAGACTACCATGTCTTCTACTTTAGAAATTGATTCTACCAGTCAAGGCAGCGTAGCCGTTCCGGCAAAATTATTATTGGAAATACTTAAAACGTTCCCTGAGCAGCCTTTAACATTCACTGTTGAGGATAACAATACTATCGAAATCAGCTCTAATTCGGGTAAATATGCATTAGCATACGCTCCGGGAGAAGAATTCCCTAAAGCTGTTGTTTTAGAAGAACCGTCTTCAACATTAGTTCCTGCCGAAGTATTGGCAACTGCGGTAAGCAAAACCATTTTCGCAGCCGGAAACGATGATTTACGTCCGGTAATGTCAGGAGTTTTCTTCCAGTTCTCTACAGAAGGATTGATTTTCGTAGCAACGGATGCTCATAAATTGGTAAAATACGCCCGTGCAGATGTAAAAGCATCGCAGGCTGCCGATTTCATTATGCCGAAAAAACCTTTGAACATTTTAAAAGGAATCCTTGCAACATCAGATGCAGAAGTAAAAATCGAATACAACGATTCTAATGCAACTTTCTCTTTTGACAACTATACATTAACATGTCGTTTAATTGATGGTAAATACCCTAATTATGAAGCGGTAATTCCAAAAGAGAACCCTAATAAACTGGTTATGGACAGATCACAATTTTTAAGCTCTGTTCGTCGTGTGGCTATCTTCGCCAACAAAACCACGCACCAAATACGTTTAAAAATTGCGGGAGCTGAATTGAATATTTCAGCAGAAGATATCGATTACTCAAACAAAGCTGAAGAGCGTTTAACATGTGATTATCAAGGTGACGATATGCAGATTGGTTTCAACTCACGTTTCTTAACAGAGATGCTTACAAACTTACAATCGGATGAAATCCAATTGGAAATGTCTTTACCAAACCGCGCCGGAATCCTTACTCCTGTTGACGGATTAGACGAAGGCGAAACAGTTACCATGTTGGTAATGCCGGTAATGTTGAATAATTAGTAAACAGTCACAGTAAAAAGTAAAAAGTGAAAACTGAGACTGAAAACTAAAAAAGTCTATAACTAACCCTTTTATACCAAAAAACCGCAATCCAGTTATGAGGAATTGCGGTTTTTTATTGTTGTATATTCTTTAACTACCACTTATTTACTCTCATGAAACGCTAAAATAGGTGTTTCGATGTGGTAAGAAAGTTTTTGTGTCAGGCTGTGGGTAAACAATTCCTGGAAGAAGTTGCGTTTATGTGTAACCATCGCCAGCATATCAATGTGTTGATGCTCGATAAAGTCAAGAATGGTTTCCTTCACATCATCGTGTGGGATCAAAAAGAACTCCACCGGTTCGTTTTTAAATGGCGCTTTCCAAAATTCCATACCTTCTTCGGTTACATTAAATCCGTGTGTTCTGACGGTTACACATTTCACTTTGGCGTGGAATTTCTTAGCAATAGCCACTACTCGATGCAATACTTCACTATCTTGATCGTTGAATGTTGTAGTGAATCCTATATTTTGCAATAATTTGAATTTGGCTTTATTAGGCACACTCAAAAGTGTTACAGGTACATTCACAATCGCATTTCCAGTATTGGAACCCAAAAACACTTCTTGCATGCCGGAAGCACCATTAGTACCCATCACAATCATGTCTATTTTTTCGTCATGACACATTTCTTTCATGATGCGCACCAAATCACCGTGGCGCAACACGTGACTCATCTTAACATTCCCAAGCTGGTGTTTATCTGCTATTTCGCGTAAAATCGGAATTTGATCCTTAAAATTTTCAAAGTTGTCCAATTCAATAGAATCGTAAATCTCAACCAATGTCACCGGAACTTCCCCGAATGACACCGTAGGCAAATCATAAACATGGAGTACAATGACTTCCGCATCGATAGATTTTGCCATATCCAAAGCATAAACAAACGCATTGTTTGCTGTTTCGGAAAAATCGGTAGGGAAAAGTATCTTTTTCATAACTGTCGGTTTTCGTGTTGGTTTTCAAATTGTTACATAAAGTTACTAAAAGAAAAGCAAATAAAATCTGATTAATATGAGTTTTTCAATTATTTAACCGTGAGGAAGTTATGAGCTATGAATCATAAGTTATGAGTTACAGAATATGGTATTTGGAATCTGGAATTTGAAACTTTGAAATTTTGTAACTTTGCAACCGGTAAACCAAGTAACTCAAAAAAAATGATTCCAAACGATACTATTGTAGCCTTAGCAACACCTTCCGGAGCCGGTGCGATTGCTGTTATCCGTCTTTCAGGGAAAGATGCTATTGCTATTGCTTCGCTGGTATTCCAGTCGGTTTCCGGGAAGGACATTACCCTTCAAAAAACCCATACGCTGCATTTAGGGCATATTGTCGACGATAGTAAAGTAATCGACCAGGTATTGTTATCACTTTTCAGAGGAACGAATTCGTATACCGGAGAAAATACCGTTGAAATCTCTTGTCACGGCTCAACCTATATCCAACAGCAGATTATCCAGCTATTGCTTCGTAAAGGATGCCGAATGGCACAACCGGGTGAATTCACGCTCCGTTCGTTTTTGAACGGGAAAATGGACTTATCGCAAGCCGAAGCTGTAGCCGATTTGATTGCTTCGGATAATGAAGCATCCCACCAAATTGCCATACAGCAGATGCGTGGCGGATTCAGTAATGAAATTGCGAAACTGCGAGAAGAACTTTTAAACTTCGCTTCCCTTATCGAGTTGGAGTTGGACTTTGCCGAAGAAGATGTTGAATTTGCTGACCGTACACAGTTTCATGACCTGTTAAACCGAATTGAATTTGTTCTTAAGCGTTTGATTGATTCATTTGCTGTGGGTAACGTAATCAAAAACGGAATCCCCGTAGCAATTGTAGGTGAACCGAATGTTGGAAAATCTACCCTGCTGAATGCGTTGCTGAATGAAGAACGTGCCATCGTATCCGACATCGCCGGAACAACCCGCGACACTATCGAAGATGAGTTAGTTATTGACGGTATTGGGTTTAGATTCATCGATACAGCCGGTATCCGTGAAACACAGGATCATGTGGAAAGCATCGGTATCAAAAAAACATTTGAGAAGATCGAATTAGCTCAGGTGGTTTTGTATTTAGTTGACGGTTCACAGTTTGCGGCTGACAGTCAATTAGACACTTTTATTAATGAAATAGGTAAAATCCAAAACCAATACCCGCTAAAATCGTTAATCGTTATTGTTAACAAAAAAGACTTAATTCCTCAGGATACTTTGACCCAAATCAACAACAGGTTAAGTACTTATCAAGAGGAACTATCAACAATCAACCGTACACTTTCAACTATCTTCATATCTGCCAAAAACAAAGAAGGCATCGACGACCTGAAAAACCAGTTACTTTCTTTTGTAAACACTGGAGCGCTTCGCAACAACGAAACGATCGTAACCAACACAAGGCATTACGATTCGTTACTGAAAGCCTTGGAAGAAATCCAAAAGGTACAATGGGGCTTACAAAGCGGTATTTCCGCCGATTTAATGGCAATCGACATCCGTCAGGCGTTGTTCTATTTCGGTGAAATTACAGGACAGGTTACTAACGATGAATTGTTGGGGAATATTTTTGCTAATTTCTGTATCGGAAAGTAAACCCAGTTCGTTAGTTGGCAGGTTTGATTCCTTCAAAAACAGGCAATATTCCTATGTGACCTCACTTCATATTCTGTTAGCACATTCTTGACAGAATCAACACACAATCACTTGTAATTCAATTATTTATTATTAATTTTAACAAATAAAACAGTATATTAAACCAATTTTGGTTTACAATTTTGCTATTCTAAATCTAACTTGGTTAGAATGATTTTTAAACAGTCGTATTTTTCTATTTTCGATTAACAAAAACTTTAAAAAACATCTTTCAGAAGAAGTCTGCTAAAAACTCTGAGGCCCCATTTCATAAAATTTATTTTTAAGTGAAGATACTGTAGAGACCGACCTTCACAGTTCTTAAAAAATTAAATAGTATGAAAACATATTTTACTTTTTTAATCGGATTATTACTTTCTTTTCTTAGTTATTCCCAACCCGCCATACAATGGCAAAAAAACTATGGCGGCTCAGCAGATGATTACGGAAAGAGCATTTGTCAAGCCTCAGACGGTGGTTATCTTATTTCCGGACTGACAGGTTCTAATGATGGTGACATTACAGGATTTCATGGAGATTATGATTGTTGGATTGCAAAAATAAACAGCACCGGAACGATTCAATGGAAAAGAACATTGGGAGGTTCCGGTTTGGACAACATTAACAGCATACAACAAACCTTGGATGGCGGCTATATTCTCGCAGGCTCAACCAATTCATCAGATGGAGATATTACAAGCAATCAGGGAGGTTATGATTGTTGGGTTATAAAATTAAATAGCTCAGGAACCATTGTGTGGAAAAAAACGTTTGGGGGTACCGGTTGGGAATCAGTACTAAGCATCCAACAAACCTCAGATGGAGGATATATATTTGCCGGTTATAGCGGCTCTGCAAATGGTGATGTCGCATCAGTTTATGCGGGTACTAATTTTTGGGTAGTAAAGCTGGATGCTGCAGGAACTATTCTGTGGCAGAAAACATTTGGCGGCAACGGGCAAGACTATGCATGGAGTATACAGCAAACTACAGATGGCGGATACATTGTTGCCGGGGAAACCAATTCTACTGATGGTGATATTACTTCAAATGTCGTAAATTACGATGGCTGGATTGTAAAATTGAATGCAAACGGAATTATGCAATGGCAGAGAACCTTGGGAGGAGACAATGCTGATAGTATTTATTGCATTCGACAAACCTCTGATGGTGGGTTTATCCTTGTAGGGAATAGTTATGGCAATATCTACATCCATAAATTAAATGCAAACGGCATTCCTCAATGGTATGAAATTGCTGGAGGTACAGGCGCTGATATCCCCTATGACATACAACAAACTGTTGATGGTGGTTATATTGTTGCAGGTGTCACTTCTTCTACTGACGGAGATGTGACGGAAAATCATGGTGGTTATGATTATTGGATTGTAAAATTTGACGCATCAGGAGGAATACTGTGGCAAAAAACACTGGGTGGTTCAGGTGATGACAGGGCCTTTGCTATCCAAAAAATTTCTGATGGGGGCTATATTATCGCAGGAATGAGCAATTCTACAAATGGAGATATAACAGAATATCATGGCGATTATGATTATTGGATCGTTAAATTAACATCCGAACAATTAGCAACTAATGACTTCCAACAAGAAAATTCATTTATAATTTATCACAACCCAATTTCAAATTTAGCAACGATCTCCTTGTCCCTTTCACAACCGGAAAATGTTTCCATCCATCTTTTTGATTTAAATGGAAGATTCATAAAAAGTTTATTTGATGGTGATTTGGATTTTGGCAAAAAATCCATCGACATGAATACCAGTCATTTAACAAGTGGGATATATTTAATTCAAATAAAGATAGGCAGACATTATAAAACTCAAAAATTGATAGTCAGATAATCTTCATCAATGAAATAATTCAATAAAAAAGACGTGGCTTCGACAGGCTCAGCCACCGGAACTCCAATTTAATGACTGCATGGATCCTGAGCCTGTCGAAGGGTCGAAGGGTCGAAGCCCTTTTTCACCTATTCTTCAATTCATTAATTTCCCTTTTCAATTCCAGGAACATATCTTTTACACTTTCCGTTTCTGAGACCTCCTGTTTTCTGTCGCTTAGACCTATATTACATTTATATTCCCAAATTTCAAGAATGTCCGAAGCCTTGACTTCATAGGGCGGGTAAAAGCTGTTATCCGATTCAACCACCAACACGTTTCTTTTGTTCTTATTCAATCGTTTATAGACTATACCTTCATCTTTAGTAATAAAAATATAGGTCTTACCATCCACTACCCCACCTAAATTCTCAACATAACGTCCTACGATTATGCTTCCGTCTTCATGGGGCGGCATGGAATCGCCTTCTACAGGAAAACCCCTGAATTTTCCCGAACCTAAAAAAGGCAGGGAAATATGTTGCAGGCTTTCTATAAACTCAGGGTCTGCATATCCGGTAAGGTAACCAGCTTTTGCTTTATGCGGAACGACTTCAATAAAACTTTCGCCGTATTTATCCACTGTAATTGGCAAAAGGAGCCTGTTATCTTCCAGTTTCAGCAGTTCATCCATAGGCACTTTCCTCACATCCACAGAAAGTAGCAGATCAATACTGATATGATAAAAATAAGATATGCTTTTTAATATTTCATAAGGAGCTTCCGAAGTCCCGTCTTCATATTTAACGTACCTGCCCCGGGTTATACCCAGTGATTCGGCAAGCTTTTCCTGAGAAATCTTCTTTTCTGCTCTAAGATACCTGATGTTGTCCGAAAATAAAGACATGGTTATTTTGTTACAATTTGTAACATCAAATATACTAAATTTTGTTACAACCTGTACTAATTTTGTATGATACAAATAGAGAAAGATTATGGCAAGGGCAATTGTACACATGGATTTAGATACATTTTTCGTATCGTGCGAAAGAAAAACAAACTCCCAATTAATCGGAGTTCCACTGATTATAGGAGGCGGAGACAGAGGTGTTGTGGCTTCCTGTTCGTATGAAGCCCGTGTCTTTGGAGTGCGTTCAGCTATGCCTGTCAAAATGGCCTTACGATTATGCCCTCAGGCCAAAGTAATGAAAGGCGACATGGAATTGTATTCCCGATTATCGCACGAAGTAACCGAAGTCATCAAAGAAAAAGCTCCTATTGTAGAAAAGGCAAGCATCGATGAGTTTTACCTCGACATTACCGGCTTGGACAAGTTTTTCGGCTGCTACAAATGGACGGATGAACTGGCCCAGTCAGTTACCAGGGAAACAGGTTTACCAATAAGCTTTGCGCTATCAGTCAACAAAACGGTTTCTAAAATTGGAACCGGAGAAGCCAAGCAAAAAGGAAATCTCGAAATTCCTGAAAATAGGGTCAAACAATTCTTAAATCCGCTGTCCATCCAAAAAATCCCTATGGTGGGCGATGTGACGTTCCAGTTACTGTCCCGTATCGGAATTCGAACGATTCAGACGCTTTCCGAAATGCCTGTGGAGGTATTACAGCGCATGATCGGTAAAAACGGCATTGAGTTATGGAAAAAAGCCAATGGTATCGATAATAATCCTGTTGAACCATATACGGAACGGAAATCTATTTCAACCGAACATACTTTTGTACACGACACCATCGATGTTCACAAACTCAAAGCGGTGCTTTCCGGCATGGTCGAAAAACTTGCTTTTCAACTGCGGTCAGAACAATGGTTAACATCAACGGTGACGGTCAAAATCCGATACGCCAATTTCGATACCGAAACCAAACAGTGCCGAGTACAATATACTTCGGCCGATCATATCCTGACAAAAACGGTTACCGATCTATTCGATAAAGCCTACCAGCGTCGCATGCGGCTTCGGTTAATCGGAATCCGTTTCAGCGGACTGGTAAGGGGAACGTATCAGATAAACATGTTTGAGGATACCGAGGAAATGCTCTCACTGTATCAGGCTATGGATAACATAAAGAACCGGTTCGGTTATGATGCTGTAATGCGCTGCGCCGGCGCAACTTTCAAACCCAACAATAAGGCAGAAATCTTAAAACGTAAATTATAACGCGATGTACCTGAATTGTCATTCCTTTCATTCCCTGCGCTACGGAACTATTCCTGTTTCCGAATTGGTCCAGCAGTCTGTTGCCAACAATGTACAGGCAATGGCTTTAACAGACATTAATACGGTAACCGGCATTTATGATTTTATAAAACTATGCAATGAAGTCAATATCAAACCGCTTATTGGAATGGAGTTTCGTTGCAGTCACAAATTACGTTACATCGGCTTGGCTAAAAATGCAAACGGACTGGCCCAAATGAACCGCTTTCTTACCAAACACAATTTTGACAACACTCCCCTACCGGTTTTAGCTCCGGAGTATAATGATGTGTATTTCATTTATCCTTTCGAAGATACGCCTACTGAATTGAAAGAAAACGAATATATAGGCATCCGTCCAGAACAGCTTTCAAAATTATTTCTCCCGCATTGGAAAGCCTGGCTGCATAAAATGGTGATACTTCAGCCTGTTACCTTCCGAACAAAAAAAGAATTCAATTTGCATAAGATAGTACGAGCCATAGATACCAACGCAATCTTATCCAAACTTTCGGATGACGATTATTGCAAAACTTCAGATGTAATGATTCCTTTGGAACAATTGCTTGCGAAATTTTCAGAATACCCGCAAATCATAGAAAACACTGGAAAACTAATCGAACAATGCAATTTTGAATTCGAATTCAAAAAACCCAGAAACAAAAAATTCTATACCGAAAGCCGGGAAAGCGATATAAAACTGCTGACCAAACTCGCTCTTGAAGGATTATCAAAAAGATACGGTCAAGATAATCTGCAAGCCTTGGCAAGAGTTGAAAAGGAATTAAAAGTAATTGATCAATTGGAGTTCAGCGGTTATTTCCTGATAACCTGGGATATCATCCAATACAGCAATAGTCAGGGGTTCCTCCATATCGGTCGTGGCAGCGGCGCGAACAGTATCGTGAGCTATTGCCTTGGCATAACGGATATCTGTCCCATCGAACTGGATTTATATTTTGAACGCTTCCTGAATGAAAACCGCAAGAGCCCTCCCGATTTTGATATTGACTGGTCATGGAAAGAGCGTGATACTATTCTCGCATACATCTTTAATAAATATGGAGCCGATTACGTTGCTTTTTGCGGAACGAATGTAGAATTTAAGTACCGTTCCATATTCAGGGAAGTGGGGAAAGTTTTTGGTTTACCGAAAGAAGAACTAGACGTATTGGCCAAAAATCCCATGGCGCTTCATGATACTAATTCTGTGGTAAAACTTGTTCAGGAATACGGAATGCTGCTCGAAAAATATCCCAATCAACGCAGTATGCATTCCTGCGGGATATTGATTTCCGAAGAGCCCATAACCAATTACACCCCCTTGGAAATGCCTCCGAAAGGTTTTCCAATTGTTTTATTTGACATGCACATTGCAGAGGATATCGGTTTTGAAAAATTCGACATCCTTAGCCAGCGTGGCATTGGCCATATCGATGAAAGCGTAAAAGTGATTGAAAAAAACCGGAATATCAGAGTAGATATCCGCGATACTTCTTTATCAAAAAATGAAGCAACGGCTAACGAATTCCTGAGCCGGGGAAAAACAATCGGATGTTTTTATATTGAAAGTCCTGCCATGCGGGGATTATTACGCCGTCTGAAATGCGATAACTATAAAACCCTCGTCGCCGCTTCATCCATTATACGTCCCGGCGTGGCACAATCCGGTATGATGAAGGAATATATCTTCAGGCATAACCATCCCGACCGTTTCGAATATTTCCATGATGTTTTTAAAGAACAGCTCGGAGAAACCTATGGCATTATGGTGTATCAGGAAGACGTAATTAAAATCGCCCTGCATTATGCCGGACTTCCGGCTGCCGATGGCGATATTCTCCGCCGGGCCATGAGCGGTAAAGGACGTTCAAAATCGGCATTGCAAAAAGTAAAAGATAATTACTTTGCCTGTTGTGCCCAAAAAGGACATCCATTGAAATTGAGCGAGGAAATCTACAGACAGATTGAATCCTTTGCCGGTTATTCATTCTGCAAGGCGCACTCTGCTTCCTATGCTGTGGAAAGTTACCAGAGTCTTTATCTGAAAGTACATTATCCCATCGAATTCATGGTGGCTGTCATCAATAACCAAGGCGGTTTTTACCGTACCGAAGTATATGTGCATGAAGCCAAAATGTCTGGGGCGACAATACAGAATCCATGCGTAAACAAAAGCGAATTCGAAACTACGGTATATGGCACAGATGTATATTTAGGATTCATGCATCTGGATAGCTTTGAAACCAAAATAGCACAGTTTCTGATTAAAGAGCGTAAGAATAATGGTGAATTCAGATCATTGGAAGACTTTATCACCCGAATTCCCATTGGTATCGAAAGCATTCAGATTTTAATTTTTATCGGGGCTTTCCGCTTTACCGGAAAATCGAAAAACGAGTTGCTGGTGATTGCAAGACTGCTTTTGGTAAACTTCAAACCTGAAAACAGAAATCTCATGCTCCTTCAGGAACCCATAAAAGAATATGAATTGCCGGCACTCGAACGCTCACCGTTTGAAGATGCTTTTGATGAAATCGAACTGCTGGGCTTTCCGGTTTCCTTTACGCCATTCGATTTATTACAGACAAAATATCGTGGAAGCGTATTGGCCAAAGATTTATTGCACTACCATAAAAAAAGCGTAAAAATGCTGGGGTATCTGATTTCAAGAAAACATGTTCCTACCAAAATGGGCACCATGTATTTTGGTACCTGGATCGATAATGACGGAGAATATTTTGACACTGCCCATTTTACAAACAGTCTGGAACAATACCCTTTTCAGGGTGGCGGATGTTATCTGCTGCTCGGAAATGTCGAAGTCGATTTTCATTTTCCTACGATAACCATTACCAAAATGGCTAAAATGCCCTTTGTCGCCGATCCCCGATATTCGAATGCAAACGACAGGCAGTATAAAGTACATCAGCAAATCCGTGAAGATGTCAGCATGACACATCGTGCTCCCTATCCGCAGGAACATGAAATTAACCTGCCAAGGAGAAAGATGAACTCGTAAATTATATATATCATCTGCTAGGTGGCTGAGACTCTCTTCGTTCCAGTGACTAAGTCTGTCTTCGCTCCGGTGACTGAGGCTCTCTTCGTTCCAGTGGCTGAGGCTCTCTTCGTTTCGGTGGCTGAGGCTCTCTTCGTTCTGGTGGCTGAGGCTCTCGAAGCCTCACTTTCCAGAAACCATTACAACTGGCATCTGATGCTCTCTTCTTCCCAATGCATGAAGCTCTCTTCGCTCCGGTGGCTGAGGCTCTCGAAGCCCCGGCTCATTAACTTTTAGAACGGTCGAAGCCCGGTGCCTGCGCCAAAGTCAGCCACTTCGATAGCATCACACCTAATCCCTCATCTCTATTGAAATCTTTAAAATATCACATTCAGAAGTTACAACTCCATTAGTCACACTTTGTATTTTACAGGAACCATTATCAAAAAAATAATAAAAAGCAATCTGCCCTTTTAGTTTCAAAAAACCATTTTGTTTTTCATTCCTCAATTTTACCCTCCATATTGTGCCAAGTTGTACCGAATAGAACAATAAAAACTCAGGATATATTCCTGTTTTTTCAAAAGCCTTGAATCCTCCCTTTTGTATTGTTAGCGTAAAATCCATCGCCATTATTTACTTGTATTTTAGGATTATCTTTTCTTAATTAGGCCATCCTTTTTTTTACGGCTAGATTACAGTTATCACAACTACAACTTCACAATAGAACCGCATTTTGGACATGCGACCCAATCCTCTTTTACGGGCGCATGACAATTTTCACACTCATTTTGTCTATGATTAATTTTCTCCAATTGCTTGCTTCTTGATGTGTATACTTCCGGAATTTCATTTAAAAAACTAGATTCATTTCCTTTTTCAGTAACCAGATATAATTTATCCTTTGCTCTTGTAATAGCCACATAAAACAATCTTCTTTCTTCCTCTAAAAGCAAATTATAGTCGGCTGTTTTGATGATTTGAAACAACCTGTCTTCTAACCACACATCTGGAAATCCTCCTTTACCTTCTGTTAAACCTATAATAAAAACTACTTTAGCTTCTAATCCTTTTGAAGCATGAATTGTTTTTGCATTAACAAAAAACTTATGTTGCTTAAACTCATCTCTGTAGTTTGAAAACATATTGTTTCTTCTGTATAAAAACAAAATGTCGTCTTTTGCATAGCCATCTTCAAGCAATTCTTGTATTTTTTCAATACAAAATCTAACATTATCGTCTAAATTATTTCCTTTTTGGATGATGATTTTTTGCTGCGTATCTTTAACTGCGGCAATATCTTTATCAATTTTGTGCTTATTATATTTGATTACTTCGTTACTGGCATCAACAATGTTTTTTTCACTTCGGTAATTTTGATTGAGTTTGATTACTTGCGCATTTGAAAAATATTTTTCAAAATTGATAATGTATTCTACATTTGACCCTCTAAAACCGTAAATACTTTGCCAATCATCTCCCACGCAAAACAATTGGGTGTCAGGCTTTATAAGTAATTTTATAAGTTCAACTTGAAGATTATTCACATCCTGGAACTCATCTACTAATATGTATTGAAACTTATCTTGATAGCGTTGTCTCACATCTTCATAATTCGTAAACAAAGAAGCTGTTTTAGTAATCAAATCATTAAAGTCTAAATAGGATTTATTAGTACTATAATTGATATAATCGTTAATAATCGGAATCGCTAATTCATAAAACACTCTGATTCGTTCGTGTTTGTCGTTGGCGGCTCTTTTAATAACATCTTCAATAGCAATATTTTCAACCTTAATCATGTCGCAGATTCGAATGATTTGGCGAACAAAATCTTTTACTTCTTCATAATAGCCGTTAAACTCTTCCAAGTAACTTAACTGTTTATCCTGATGAAAATTAATGGGCAATCGACTTTTAACGATCTGGTCTAAAGTATGATTAAATAATGCTGAATCTTGTGTATGATTTTCAAAAGTTTTGGCATATAAAATATTTCCTTTGGCAAACTGCTTTTCTTTAGCCTCCATTGGATAGCTTTTATCACTTACATGCTCTAAGTATAAATTGGCATCCTGAATATAAAAATCAGGATGAAAATCAAAGTCTTTTACATTCAGCAAAGGTTCGTATTCAAAAGGAATGCTGTGCCGATACAACCAGTCTGCAATATATTGCTCTGATTTAGATTTTACTTTGGTTCCATTTAGAGAAGTATAATATTTTCCGTTGGTTACTTTAGGGGTTTCAAATTCTTTTGCAATGTGAATTTTATCCACCAGATAATCCAAAATATAGCGCTTGGTTTTTAAAAGAAAATCATTGTTTTCACATTTTTCAATAAACAATTTGTGAAAAACTTCAAAAACCGTTTCATCAGCAATTCTATTGGAAACATCTTCTAAATCGCTGGCTTTTTCATCGCCAATAATCTTAAACTTATTGTCAAATTCCTTAACACCATCAGAACGCAAAACACTGTAGCAAAAGCTGTGAAAAGTTCGTACCGTTAAACCTTCTATCCATTTATACTTTCGCTGCCAGTTTATGCGTTCAATATCTTTTTCTTTTTTGGTTAATACCTTACTGAAAATAATACGTTCATACATACCTGTACTGTCTGCCGAAACAATCAGACGATCCATCATTTCGTTAGTGGCATTTTTAGTAAACGTAATGGCTAAAATGCTGGAAGGATGCACTTTCTTTTCTTCTATTAAATAGATAATTTTTTGCAATAACGTTTTGGTCTTCCCCGAGCCTGCTCCAGCCAAAACCAATAATCGCTTCGCATCACTAACGACAGCTTCTGTTTGTTTCTCGTTTAATCCTTCTAAAATAGCAGTGTTTTGTTCTGGCATACTTTTTTTATTTTCTTCCGAAGTCAGCAGGATTTTCCCCCCAGGCTTTGGTTTCCCATTTTAAAATATTATTTTCATAGGTATTATTTGCCAGCCATTTTTCGGCTCTATCCAACATTTCAAATAATTTTTTATTCTTTTCACTCGGCTCATGATTAGTGCGGACTTGTTTATCGCTAACCCAACCTATTGCAATTTTACTATCGGAATAAATGGGCAACGTCCATTCTTCTTGTTTGGACAACGCCAAAGCATGGACAATAGCTAGAAACTCTACCATATTGATGGTGCCGTCCTCTAAGGGCCCTACGTGAAACAATACCTCTTTTGTTTTATAGTTCACACCTTGATACTCCACTAAACCTGTATTGTTATCCCAGGCACCATCTACCGCGATACTTTCCTCAATAGGACTGCCAATTAACAGTAGTTCCTCTTCTGATAATTGACTGACTACCTTTTTATCTTTACCGATATAGTCGTAACTTGAACTGTGAAAAGCCTTTTCCGCCAGTTCTTTAGTTTCAAACGATTTAAAAACCGCACCATCAAACCCATTGGTTTGTTCTTTACAGTCATCCCAAGAAGTAAAAACACCTGTTTTTCTTCCTTTCCAGACTACATAAAATTTAGTTTTCTTTGCCATTTAATTTTCTTTTACAAACTTATTTCCTAACATTACTTAGCCTTGAAAAAACTAATCTAATGTTCAAGAATTGAAATTTAGAATTGAATTCGTTCAGCCCTTTAGAGCTAATTTACTATCTAGACAGTCATCCTTGGCATTTCTGGAATGTCTTGACCAAATAGTTTTCTAATTGTAATTGGTATTTTCTTGACACAAATTCTTCTTTTTTATTAGATTTTTAATGTTTTTGCCAAACTTGCGGCTAACTAATTCATATATACAGCATTATTCCTTTTTAATCAAAAATTAAAATACACGCACACATCATCACTAATTTAACAAAAAGTTTAAATTACATCAACACAAGACTTAGCTTTATAACAAAGTTTTCAACATGCCATGTTTTTTTTTACAATTTAATAATAAGGAATTCTTTTTATTTGTTTTATATCAGAGAATGCGTAGCGATTAGGAAATATGTTTAATCAGATTGTTTTGATAAAAAGACAAAAGATAATCGTAAATTGTTGAAAACTTCAAAAGTGAAAATTAGTGCCCCCTTTCTGAATCGCTATTTTTGTTTTTAATCTTATTCCTAAAGCAATTTTGTATGATTAATGTTACCTGTGCAATAATTTTTTTCGACGATAAAATATTGGCTGTTCAAAGAAGTGATAAAATGAAGTTGCCTTTAAAATGGGAATTTCCTGGAGGAAAATTAGAACAAGGAGAAAGTGAAATAGATTGTATAAAACGAGAAATAAAAGAAGAGATTAATATTGAAATTGACATTATTAAGAAGATTTCTAATAGCATTTACGATTATGGAGACTTCAAAATCAATTTGATACCATTTCTAGCGCATTATACGACCGGTGAAATCCAATTATATGAGCATTCCGATTATAAATTATTATCAAAATCAGAGTTGTTAAATTTAGATTGGGCCGAAGCAGATTTACCAATTGTTGACGAACTCTTAAAGATTGGACAGTTATGAATCAAGGCATTTATGAAGAACTAGTTACAAAACTAGTGAATAAGAAAATTGAAGAATTAGACAAAAGTGTTTTCCAAATTAAAACAACTACAATAGATAAAGCCGAAGCTGCTCAATTGTTATCACAACATATCGGCAGTACTATTAAACATGCCTTTAACCTTATTAAAGCAGATGATGTTTTAGAGAGGCAAATAGATGTTGCTAATAAAATTATTCTGTTCTTAAGAGATGAAATAAACAAAGAAGAGTTTGATAATGATTTAATCATCACGGAAGGTAAAATCCTTAAAGCTGTCTTTACGAAAATTGACTCTCATTTCACTGATTTAGATTTACGTCTTAAAGAAATAACTCCATATACAAGATTAACTCATAGCGAACTATTCACAGGTGGTAATTCGGGAACAACGCTCGAAAGTGAATTAAGAAAAGAAATTCTTTCTTCAGATAGAGTGGATTTGTTGGTGTCTTTTATCAAATGGAAAGGCATTAGAATTTTAGAACAAGAATTGAAAGAATTTACCAATCGAGGAGGAAAACTACGAGTTATAACAACCACATATGTTGGAGCAACTGACTCCAAAGCTGTTGAATTTTTAGCTTCTTTACCTAATAGTGAAGTTAAAGTTTCTTATAACACAGGCAATGAGAGATTACATGCTAAAGCATATTTGTTCGAAAGAAATAGCGGATTTCATACTGGTTATATTGGGTCATCTAATTTTTCGCGTTCAGCATTGACCGATGGTTTAGAGTGGAACCTAAAAATTACGACAAAAGAAGTCGGTCATATTATCGATAAATTTCGTAAAACTTTTGAATCATATTGGCAAAACACAGATTTCGAATTGTTTGATCCTAAAAATCATGTTGAGAAACTTGCAAAAGCATTAAATGAAGGGAAATTCTCTAAAGATTTTCAATTAAATGTTTCTTTTTTTGATATTAAACCGTTTACATATCAAAATGAAATTCTTGAAAAATTAGAAGTGGAACGATCGATCCACGGGAGAAATAAAAATCTAGTTGTTGCTGCAACCGGTACCGGAAAAACTGTAATTTCTGCGTTTGATTATAAAAACTTTAAAAGAAATAATACTTCTTTTAAGTTATTGTTTATTGCTCACCGCAAAGAAATTTTGCAACAAGCAAGAGCTACCTTTCAAGGAATTTTACAAGATAATAATTTTGGAGATTTATGGGTTGATGGCTTAGAACCTTCAAATAACGAGTATGTATTTGCATCCGTTCAAACATTGAATAATAAATTAAATAGTGTAAAACTTTCACCTGAGTACTATGATTTCATAATACTTGATGAAGCACATCATATTTCTGCAACATCATACAGGCCTATTTTAAATTATTTTAACCCCAAAGTTCTTTTAGGACTTACTGCCACACCAGAACGTATGGATGGTGAAAATATTTTAGATGATTTTTGTAATCGTGTTGCTGCAGAAATTAGACTTCCTGAAGCATTGAACAAAAAGTTACTTTGCCCTTTTCAATATTTTGGAATTACCGATAGTGTTGATTTAACAAAAGTTAAATGGGAAAAAGGTAGATATGTTGCTAGTGAATTAACTAATCTTTATACCAATAATGATTCACGAGTTGGTCAGATAATTAAAAATCTCCAAAAGTATACAATAGATTTAAATAACGTTTGCGCACTTGGATTTTGTGTTAGCATCGAGCATGCAATTTTTATGGCGGAAAAATTTAGTCTTGCGGGCCTCAAAGCAGCCTATTTGACCGGTAAAAATTCTACTGAAAGAGAACAATTAAGATGGCAATTAAAGAACAAAGAAATAAATTATTTATTTGTTGTAGATATTTTTAATGAAGGTGTTGATATTCCCGAAATAGATACCGTTTTGTTTCTAAGACCAACAGAAAGTTTAACTGTTTTTTTACAGCAATTAGGTCGTGGTCTACGTTTGGCTGATGGAAAAGAATGTTTAACAGTACTTGATTTTGTTGGGAATGCTAGGCCTGAATATGATTTCGAAAGCAAGTTTAGAGCCATAATTGGTAAAACAACTACTTCAGTTCAAAAAGAAATTGAAAATGATTTTCCACACTTACCTTTAGGCTGTTCAATTGTTTTAGAGAAAAAAACAAAAGAGACAATCCTTGAAAACATTAGAAAAGCCACTTCTTTAAATGTAAATCAGCTCTTAAATAAAATCAGAAACTATCAGCATCAAACTACTTTACCCCTAACATTAAATAATTTCATTGAATTTAATCATATTCCTATTGAAACAATTTATAAAAAAGATAGTTGGTCAAGGTTGCGTCAAAGAGCCGGAGTCATTGAAAATTTTGAAGACATTAATGAAAAACAAATTTATTCCGCTATTAGAAATAAATGGTTGTCAACTAATTCTACTAGCTATTTCAATTTTATTTTAGACATAGCCAATCAAGGTTTCAACATTAATATCAATGAATTTAATGAAAATGAAAAAATGATGTTATTAATGTTGCACTACGACGTTTGGCAAAATGCAGGAGGATTTGATTCATTAGAAAAAAGTATAAATGAAATAGGAAAAAACAAAGTCCTAGTTAAGGAAATTATAGAAGTTTTAGAGCTATTAATTGATAAAGTTGATTTTAAAGAAGTTGATATTCAATTACCATATAATCAACCATTAAAACTACATGCTCGCTACACAAGAGATCAAATATTAGCTGCATTCAGGTTAAGTACTTTTGAAAAAAAATCATCTAGTAGGGAGGGTAATGCTGAAAATATAAATTTAAATACAGAAATACTCTTTATTAATTTAATCAAATCGGAAGAAAATTTTTCTCCAACAACTATGTATGATGATTACGCTATAAGTGAAACATTATTTCATTGGCAGTCCCATAATGCTTACAGACCTGATAAAGGAAAAGGATTGTCTTATATAAATCATGTTGTGGATAATAAAAAGATATTACTTTTTGTTAGAGAAAAGGCAAATGATGAAAATGGAAACACATTAGGTTATGTTTTTATAGGCGAAGGAATTTTTAAAGAGACAGAGGGATCAAAACCTATGAATGTAAAATGGGAACTAAAAGAACCGTTGCCAAATTATCTTTGGAAAGACTCAGCTAAAATGGCTATAGGATAATTTTTTTATGGAAAAAGATTGGGAAACAGAAAAACACAAAATAAAACCTAATCAGGAATAGTTGGTATAAAAAAATAGAACGGAATATTCAACGATAATGAATATCTGTCAGTAAATCTAAAGGAGGCTCAGCCACCGAAACGATGAGAACCTTATCTGTAAGAAAAGCTATTTTAATGCCAACGTGGTACCTGATACTACACTGAGCCTGTCATAGGGTAAAAGTCACATTTATTTCTCCTAGATTTTGTGGCAGATAAATTAAAATTAATGTCGTCACGATGGTTGAGGCTCTAGAAGCTACATCTGCAAAAAAAGAAACCCCATGCTATAAAAAGCACAGGGTTCCATCATTGCGAACAGAGCGAAGCAACCTCTAAATCACCTCCAAAATATTCAGCACATTATACTCCTCATTCTTCATAGAATACTGCACTCCGTTCACCTCCTGATAAAATGATAAGAATAGTACGAAAAACTGCTGTCCCGTTCCCGTAGGTACGCTGCTGGGCGTTAAAGTAATGGTAGTCGGAGTCAGGTTGAGCGGACGGTTCACAATATTCGAGTACGCCACTTCCCATTTCTCCGTACCGAAATCCAATGCCAAAACCGCCCCTTGAAAACTCACATGAGTGGCCCCTTGTGGAAACAAAACCTGCTCGGCAGGAAGTACATTATTTAAAGAAATCACGCCCGTTGCGGTGTCCAGATCATAAGCGGCAAACAACACACTGCTAAGTTCCGCACGATTATTAAAATCAAACCCTTTTAAGGCTTGTTTTCCTTCCGGAGTAGCAATCCCTTCCGCCACATTGCGTTTTCCTCTTGCCGATACCGTATCGAAACCCTTAACTCGGGACATCGTTTGTAACAAGCGGCTGGCCAAACGGCTGTCTTTAGCCTTAAACACCATCGTACCCAAAGCCGTGCGCAGCAGTTTACCGCTTCTGCCACTACCCCCAAATTCCGAATTGTTCTCTCTCGTACGGATAAAGTTCGCATCCTTAGCGATACGGCTTTTATCGATACCTCCTTTTTTGCGCACATAATACACCCCATCTTGTTTATAGAATGTTAAATCTTCTACTGTTCCCTCAATCTTGATAATTCCTTTGGACTTTGCCATAATCTAAAAATTTAAAAAAGTTAGTAATTGTTTCATGCCAAAGTCAAAACAAAGCCCGGGCCAAAAAACCATGCCATTGCCGAAATTGCCGCCTTTTGCCGAAAAACACCAAAACCGCCACTTTTAGACCATAATCTCCAAAACAATATATTTTCTTACAAATATGGCATAATATTTGTATTTCAAATTTGAAAGAAAAATCATAAATATTTAAACCATATTTACTCCATACTTAAGCCATACCAAAGCCATACCAAAGCCATACCAAAGCCATACCAAAGCCATATATAAGCCATACAAAAGTCATGTAAAGCCGAGTAATAAAATGAGCATCAAAAACAGTAAAACAACCACAAAAAAACAGCCATGAAAAGAATGTGTATCTACCCCAAAGACATCCAGCAAATCACCGGAAAAAGCGAGCGCCAGTCCCGCAACATCTACGCCAGGATCAAAGAACAAAACAACAAACAAAAACACCAGATGGTCACCATCCACGAATTCTGCGAATACATGGGCCTCGACCCAGACACCCTCCTGATGAAATAATTCAGTGAAAAGACGTGGCTTCGACCCTTCGACAGGCTCAGAAACCTCATCAGCCACCGGAACGTAGTAAAAGAGAAAGCCAATTTAACGCCAGCACGGTGCCTGAATTAATTCCCTGAGTCTGTCGAAGGGTCGAAGGTCGGTGCCTGAGGTTCTCGAAGGCACATCAAAAAAACAAAAAAAAATGAAAGGATACTTATACATCTTAGAATGCGCAGACGGAAGCTACTATACAGGAAGCACAACCGATTTAGAAAGAAGGCTCGAACAACACCAACGAGGAGAAGGCGCAAATCACACAAAGAAACGACTCCCCGTAAAACTTCGCTACTATGAAGAATACCATAGAATTGACCAAGCCTTTTACAGAGAAAAACAAATACAGGGTTGGAGCAGAAAAAAGAAAGAAGCACTAATGCAAGGCAATTTAGAACTTCTGTCCACATTAGCCATTTCATATAAAGATTTAAATAAATAAGTGTGGCTTCGAGAACCTCAGCCACCGGAACGCTGTAAAAGAGATAGCTGCTTTAATATTAGTACGGTGCCTGAAGTCCTCGAAGACACATCTTTTTACAGCCTAAAGCACGTGTGGCTTCGAGAGCCTCAGCCACCAGAAGGGACTAAAAGAGATAGCCAATTTAATGCCAGCTCGGTCCCTGAGCCTGTCGAAGGGCCCCTTAATAATAAACCCTAAACCCCATACCGGCACACAATGTATACTGCTTCTCAAACAAAGCCTCAGTCAACTCCACCACGTCGTCATACTCCTGACTAAGCGAAAAATACAGATTGTCCAGCATCGTACTTAAAATAGGAACCGAATTTACATAACCGGAAACCGCTTTGGCTCCGGTAACATCTAAGAAGTACTGAAAGGTTTCCTCTTCCAGGTCCAGTTGCAGGGTATTGGCAAAGTGGATGATCTTGCCTTTCAGTTTGCCTTCAAAAAACTCGGCAATTTCCTCGAAGCTATAGTAGTAATTGTCTATTTTGAGTTCATTACTTCTCCCCTCAAACACTAGATAAATAAGAGCATAATCCTTAAAATGACGGTCTTCATACAACAAGGTACTGATACTCTCTTCAAACCCCTCTATGCAGTCGCAGGCTTTGTATACATTAGTAATACCGTACTGCATCGCTAACGCTTCCAGCGATGGGACAATAGGGCTCTTTCCGGATACTTCTGCATCCTGGACCGATTCAAGACAGTATATATACTTCTTATCAGACATAATAATCATAAACAGTTGTACTAAAACCTCTCCTTCTCTATCCTCTACTCTATTCCCTTCTCTCTTTTCCCTTTTCCCTTTTCTCTTATCCCTTTTCTCTTATCTCTTATCCCTTCCTTATCCCTTATCCCTTATCCCTTTATAACTGCTTATAACAAAGTTACCACAATGTCTGCCCAAATGAAAATATGATGTTGATTTATCTCCCTAAACCTCATCGCGTCCAGCCCTATCACCTTTTTACTGATACATTTTCGGTTTATAATGATTTTGATTTAGCATAACCTAACCAATCACACGTTTTCCGACAGTGTTTTAATATCTTTATTAAACCAATACTTTTCTGCAGCAATTACAATAGAGATTCCTGCAACATAGGTCAATAAATCAATCCAGGAGAATGAAGTTCCTATTACCGTTCTGGCCACTTTTGATGATTCTAAATGCAGTTTTTCGACTATATCCAAAAATTGAAGAAATTCTATACCGAACGCAAAAAGCAGTACAGCTACCGAGGCCGTCAAAACAGGAAGCTTTATGAACGATTTCAAAAAACAATAAATTAAAATAACAACCAGAACATCCCCAAGATAAGGACGTACAAAATTGTCATGTACAAATAGAGCAATCAAAACCTCAACACAGAAAATCAAGACTGTCAAGGCAAAGTAGTTTTTATTAAATAGCAACATATAATTGATTTTAGTTGGAAATATTCAAGAGCAGCATTCGGAATCATTTCTCTGCTTTATTCGTGTATCAAAACAGCTTCAACCATACTCTTATCCGAAAGTCTAAGCACCAATGTTTTAGTGTGCAATGGAAAAAAACCGAGACGTTCCTGTGCGATAGTATAAAACAGGTAATTCTTATCTTCCCGATTGGGCTGACCAAGTAAAGCCAGGACTTGCGATTTATTCAGTTTCTTCAGTTTATCATTCGCACGTAAATCGGTAAGCATTTTATCCCTGTACGGATAATCCTGACCGTCCTTAGTATTCCATTTTGTTTTATCGAAAGTTATCGTCTTTTCCGATGATTGATTTTCTTCCTGAAGGTTTCCATCATCTGAGTTTTTACATGACAGGCAACTCAAAATAAAGCATAGGGCTAAAAGCTGTATTCGCATAATAAAAGTATTGTTGATGATTTGAAGAATGTATACTTGATAATATGGTTTAGGTTATAAATTCAAGCAAGCGTTTATAAATTCAGATCCGTTATCATAAGATGTATTTTATCAAACAATTCCCCTACTCCCAGCGCCGCCCAAAGAATAAAGACCCCTATGACAATCTTTAACCAGCTCGGAACAGCCAAACCCGTTTTCTTCTTAACAGACTTATTTAAAGGAGGAAAATAAAGCAACGAAAGAAGAAGTATAAAAATCCCAAATCCAGGATCATTACCCCAAAAGGTATTCACTACTCCAATTGCGAATGCAAGCAGGCCAAATAGCCAACCGATTACATTCCCTATGTTTGATTTGTTAAACATAACTATTGATTTTTTGATTAATGATTCTTTTGTATACCATATGAAAGTGGCTTTTCCTATTCTTAAACAGCCGTCCCTCTTTCTGATTTCTATTTACAAATGTAGCAAACTTTGAAACACAAAGTACTTTTGATAAAATAATTATTTGTAGCTTTACAAAAAGAAACGGATCCAATGAACTACTTTGTAAAACATAACTCGATTGTTAGAAAAATATGGGGAAAGAGTGACACCATTCTCTTTATTTTTGCCGGAGCGTCTGCTGAATTTGCCCTCAACAAAGCTGTGGACTGGCTGTACTATACCGGCAAACTTCCTTCCGACCCATTAGGCAGACTGTTCTCCACCGTTAGCTATGCCAGAAGGATTGTTTTTTCATCTATGGAGCAAGCTAATAAAGCCATTGATTCCATGCGACACATACATACCGCCGTGGAACAAAGCCGTGGAACTTCAATACCCGACTGGGCGTACCGCGATGTATTGTTTATGCTGATTCATTATTCGATTGCAGCACACGAGTTGCTTGAAGAAAAACTGAGTGATGAGGAAAAAGAGGAGGTTTACAATGTTTTTTACCGTGTAGGCCTAAGAATGGGATTGAAAGAACTCCCTACTACTTATCTTGAATGGCTACCTGTGAGGGAGTCCCATCTGAAAGAAAACCTTCAAAAGAGCACCTATACCGAAGATCTTTTCAAACAATATAAAAAACATCTTGGTGCCATGCGCTTTAAAGTACTGCTGGAAGCTCAAAAGCTTGTTGTTCCTGACAGGGCTAAAAAGTTATTGGATTTCAGTGAATTTTCTTTTCTGACCCCGGTAGTTCCGTTATATAAAATCAGTAAACTAATGAAACTGGACTGGTTGTTCAAGAATATTTTACTTCCTCCTGATTATAAGGAACAGATTAATGGGTTGGATGTAGCTGCAGCAATTTGACAGATTCAGGTCCCAATTCCCAATTAAGTCACAGTTCCAACCAAGCAAAAAGCAAAAAAACCGCTTCAGTAATTGAAGCGGTTTCTTTTTTTAGCAGTTAATCTTTGACTGCCATATCTAACGTGTTGAAATTTTAATTCAGATTAATGACATTCGGGCCAAACTCCTCATAAAAGATATTTTCCTTATTTACATTGAGGTTAATCAGCGCCTTATACTGAGTTTTAATAAACAGTTCCGGGCCACAGATATAATAATTGGCTTCATCCAATAAAATGGCTTCTTTGCATTTTTCCAGATCGACCTGGCCTGCAATAACTTGGTTACTGCCATTATCATAATTTGCTACCGAATCATAAAACGTATAGGTTTCCAATGGTATTTCATTTTTGAGCTGCTCCACCTGGGTTTTAAATGCATGCACCGAATGATTTCGGCAACCGTGAATCCATACATTCTTGTTCTGACCGCGATTGGCTTTATTGGTCTCCAACATGCTCAGCATAGGCGTAAGCCCGATACCGCCACTTATCAATACCAACGGTTTCT
Organism: Flavobacterium enshiense; assembly: GCF_022836875.1. Classification (NCBI taxonomy): domain Bacteria; kingdom Pseudomonadati; phylum Bacteroidota; class Flavobacteriia; order Flavobacteriales; family Flavobacteriaceae; genus Flavobacterium; species Flavobacterium enshiense. Next base: position 2,061,613 of record NZ_CP090376.1, on the reverse strand, counting down.
TAGCATCTTGCTGTAAATGGAATAAACCTGCTGGTGCTGAAAGCATTACTGTATCACCTTCATTTTTAGCATGAAGCGTCTGTGAAACCATTCCGGATGGATTACCTTCCATACATGATTCTTTCTTCACAGAAATGCGGTAATATTCCGGATGAAACGCACTTGACAAACTGTATTGTCTTGGCTGCAATAAATCCAGTTCCGGCACATAAACCTGTACACTCACAAACTGACCAGCTTTGTAGTCGGCGATCTGCTGCCCGTCTTCCGGATATAAGTAAAACGATTTTACCTCTTCTGATTCTGTAACGATATTTCTGATTACGAATTTGCGCCAGCCATTCCATGCTCCAGGTTTCGCGTCGTTTTCGGCATACATTTCTTTTTCAATGGAAATCATGATTTCAGCCAGTTCATTGTAAGCTGCAGTCCATGCATCAAGTATTTCAGGAGTAGCACCCTCTCCTACCACTTCGGCAATCGAATGGATAAGATGGTTTCCGACAATTTGGTATTGTTCCGGTTGTATATTTAAGCTTCGGTGTTTGGTCCCCATGCTTTTCAACGCCCCTATTAACACACCCGGGTTGTCAATATTCTCAGCATAAGCCAGTACCGCATTCGCCAAAGCCGATTTTTGCCTTCCATTGGCTTGATTTCCCATATTGAAAACATTCTTCAACTCAGGATTATGCGTAAACATTCGGTTATAAAAGTGAGCGGTCAATACTTCTCCGCCGGTCTGTAAAATTGGGATTGTGGCTTTAATAAGTTCTTTTTGTTCTGTGGTCATTCTTTTTGTTTTTTTAATGGTCCACAAAAGTATCTGCCACAAAACTCTACATTTATGACTTAAATCATAAAACGAAAAATAAGCGGTATTGCATTAATCATACTGTCAAAGTAATTGTTCCTTTGAAGACTACAGGTATCTAGGCCTGCAATTTATTATTGACTCTTCAAGATCACATCCTCCGAACCTCCTCAAAAGGAAGTCCGGATAAAATGAGATGGTTTGGTAGTACTTGCTCACAATAAGAGTACAAATTCTATATTACACCAATGCAGCACTCAGGCTAATTGCAGCTTTAATTGATTTAGAAATCGGACAGGTTTCTTTGGCTTCTGCAGCAATTTTCTGGAAGGCCTCATCACTTATGCCTGGCACTTTGGCTTTTAAATCCAAATGACTTTCTGTAATGGCACCGTCTTCAAAAGTAACTTTAGCTTCTACTTGCAAATCATCCGGTACAAAACCCGCATCCGTAAGCAAAAAACTCAGTTTCATAGCAAAACAGCCGCAATGTGCCGCCGCAACAAGTTCTTCGGGATTAGTCCCAACCCCTTCCTCAAATCGGGACTTAAAAGAATATTGGGTATTGTTTAATACGCTACTCTGCGTGGTTACGGTTCCTTTTCCTTCCATGCCGCTTCCTTTCCAGTTGGCACTTGCTCTCCTGTTGAATTTCATAATCGTGTATTGTTTGGTTAAACTTTTATATATTATTCCCTAAAATCTTATACTTGCGTCTCTCTTTTCCCTTTTCCCTTTCACTCACTCCCCAAATCTTCTTTTCAACAAGTTTAATTCAGCCTGCATTTCCTCCATCTTAGTTAACAAACGGGTTATCACTTCGAGTCCTTCAATGTTAATTCCCAACTCGTAATGCATCCTGATGTACTTTTCCAATATGTCAATCTGTTGGTTCAAGAGATAGAGTTCTTCCTTCTCTTTTTGTAAATCCAACAGTCCGCTTTCTTGCAAAGCATAAACAAAGTCAGGTTCTATCTGATGGTACTGACAAAAAGTAATGACGGATATTTTAATGGATTTGTCACTCATAATGCTTGTTTTCTGATGGAACGTAATTGCTCGAAAAGTTCTTTTTCTTTAACCGACAAATGTTTGGGGAGTTCCACGGCATAGGTAATATACATATCACCATGAACACCTTCCTGCTTGTATATGGGCAGCCCTTTACCGCGCAGCTTGACTTTTTTATTGTTCTCGGTTTCGGGGGCAATGGGTACTTTTACTTTTCCGTTAAGGGTATTCACAATCACTTCTCCTCCCAAGAGGGCGTCATACATATTGATTGGCACTGTTTTATATAGGTCATTTCCTTTAACTTCAAATGTGGTGTTGTTTATGATATCGAATGTGATGTACAAATCACCATTAGGCCCGTTATTATAACCTTTACCGCCGTGTCCTGCTATTTTTATCGTCTGCCCGTTGGTAACGCCAGCCGGAATGGTAATTCGTATTTTTTTGCCATTTACTTCCAATACTTGTTTTTGCGTGGTTAAAATATCTGTCAGATGCAATCGCAGGGTCGCCGAAACATCCTGACCTTTAAAACCCGTAGTCTTCGTCCTGCCTTCTTTACCGAACATCGATCCGAAGAAATCGGAAAAGGCTTCGTAATCATTAAAACCTTCTGCTCCCTGTTGGTCCTGAAAACCTCCACCTCCGTATTGCTGTTGTTGTCGGCGAGCCTCTTCATATTGGTCGGCATGTTCCCAATGCTCCCCGTACTCGTCGTATTTCTTGCGCTTTTCGGGGTCACCCAACACCTCATTGGCTTCATTGATCAGCTTAAATTTATGGCTTGCCTCTTCCTTGTTAGGATTCACATCGGGATGGTATTGACGTGCCAGCTTCCGGTAGGCCTTTTTAATCTCCTCCGCGGTTGCTGTTTTTTGGACGCCCAAAACGGCGTAATAATCAATGTATGCCATAAACCTCAGCGTTACTTTGACTTTAAATTTACAATTTTATGTTATCCAATTCAAAGAGTTACGATAAAAGGCACAGTTTTGAAGTTATACGGTTTTTCTGTAGTCACAGAATTGCCACAATATTTTTTTATTCAGAAAATTAGGATTTTGTCCATTTTTTTTTATATTTATAAAACCAACTGATTTTTTTTAACCGTAAAACCAACCAAAAAACATGAAAAAAATTATTCTTACTTTATCAGTAGTGTTAGTAATAACAAGTTGTGCCGTAAAATTGGTAACTCCTGCCCAGCCTGATGTCGACAGAATGCAGACTAAATATCCTGGTTACACTTTAGATGAACTAAGTCAAGGTAAATCAATGTTTGAGCAACACTGTGCCGAATGCCACAAACTGAAAAACCCGACTAAATTTTCAGAATCCGAGTGGGAAAAAATCGTACCGATAATGGTTAAGAAAGTAAACAAAAAACACCCTAATACACTAGATGAAAAATCTCAGGATCTGATCCTGAAATATGTCATCACCATGAACGGGCATAAGAAATAAAAAAGAATGCTGTCTAAAAAGTAACAACAAGTCATTTTACCATAATAATAAACGTGACAGGCTTTTTAGACAGCTTTTTTAATGCGTTTAAATTACTTAAACGTGCTATCCTCTTTCATCAAAATCCTTAAATTCATCAAAGTAATGCACCAACAGGAAATTTTAGAACTTCCGTTACCAATTCTGTTATTCCGCTTACTTTTGTAATTATGGATTCACTGACCCAAATAGTATTAGGCATTGCCGTAGCTGAAGTATGCGCCGGAAAAAAACTCCAGAACAGAGGGTTTGTTTACGGAGCCGTCCTGGGCACTGTCCCCGATCTGGATGTGGTTGTTGCAAAATTCATGGATCCTCTGGACGGAATAATGATTCACCGTGGAATGAGTCATTCCCTGCTATTCCACCTGTTTCTCGCTCCTATCTTTGGCTGGTGCATCCAACGGATAGAAAAAAAACGAATATCCTTTAAATCAGCCACCTGGATGGCTTTTTGGTGTCTTTTCACCCATCCGCTTTTAGACATGTGCACGACTTGGGGCACCCAAATACTGTGGCCGCTGCCCTACCGCTATTCCCTGAACTGCATCTTTGTCATCGATCCGCTCTATACCATACCGTTTCTTATTTTTTTAATAATGGTCTGGCGTACCAAGAACAACGAGCTGCGTGCAAAATATGTACGCCGTGGATTGTACATAAGCACGGGGTACATGTTGCTGGCATTAAGTATCAAATCGTATGCGCTTTACAAGTTTGAAAAAGCACTGGTGGACCAAAACATTTCCTATAATGAAATCATGGTAAAACCAACTCCGTTCAATCTTATCCTGTGGAATGCGAATGTTGCCTCCAAAGAAGGGTATTTCTTGGGCGATTACTCCCTTTTTGACACACAGCCCATACATTTTACCCTTTATCCGAAAGATTACAACTTAGAAGCTTCCTTAAAAGACAACACCTACTTTAAAAAACTTCGTATTATCAGCGAAGGTTGGTTCATCGTAAACCAAATCGATAACAAAATTTACTTTAACGACCTGCGTTTCGGAATCTTAAACGATAATCCCAAGACGCCTCAGTTTGTTTTCAGCTATCAGTTTATCCAATCCTCAGAAGGTTTGAAAGCCGTTGAAGTACCTAAAAACAGAGGAGACGCTAAGGCTTTATTAAAAAGATTATTCATCCGTCTGAAAGGGAATTAATACTGGACCAATTCATCCCTTTTACATATCGATATATCCCAGTCAACCAAAAGACTCTTTCGAAAGTAGAAGGATTTCTTAGTATTTACAAAATATGGTGTAATAAATTGCGTTAGTACCTAAATACAAAATTGGAAAAAAACAGTAACTTTAGTCAGACAAAAAAACACCTCAACCCTGATATATGAAAAAACATCATACTATTATTATTGCCGGAGCCGGAGGCATTGCCGAAGCTGTGGGTTTACTACTTGCGGAATGGAGTGAAGTACATCCTACTCTTTTCATTGGGGATCGCATCCCTGAAAAAGCCAAAAAAGTAGCCCAGTGGATTATGGAAGGCACTACAAAACCCTGTTCAGTCCAGGATTTCTATCTTCCAGAAGACGGTATTACCGACGAGATGAAAGTATTGTTTGATGAAGGGGATATTATCCTGGACTGTCTTCCTGGTAGTCAGGGACCAAGGATAGCGCAGTTTGCTAAAGATTTCCATATGCATTATGCTAACCTTACCGAATATGTGGCTGAAACCGAAATGATTAAAGAATTGGCTAAAGATGCCAAAACTGGCTTTGTCCTTCAGACTGGCTTAGCACCTGGTTATATCGATTTACTTGCGCACGGACTATTCCAACAGTTTTGCAATGATTTTGGAGTTGACAAAGCAGACAAACTTGAGTTTAAAGTTGGCGCACTTACCAATCATGCCGTTGCTCCTCATTTTTACGGATTTACCTGGAGTCCGGTAGGTGTGGCAACCGAATACCTAAAAGACACTATTGTGTTGCGTGACTTCAAGAAAACGACTTTACCTTCTTTATCAGAACGGGCTTCCATAATCATTGATGGCATTACGTATGAAGAGGATCTTACCTCTGGCGGTGCGGCTGATTTACCGGATGCATTATTAGGCAAAGTACGCTCACTTGACTACAAGACATTACGTCATCCTGGACATTATGCCTGGGTTGCGAAACAGTTATCAGGGTCTGGGAATTCAAATGATGCGATTAAGGATTTACAAGAAAAAATGGAAGCTGTAATCCCACACATAGAAAACGATCAGATTGTTTTATATGCAACCGTTGAAGGCAAAGATGCGACCGGTATCTTACGAAGACGTGAAATTGCGAAACGCATCTTACCTCTAAAAGTAGGAAACCATCAGCTAAGAGCCATCCAAACCACTACAGCGGCTCCTTTGGCACAAGCAGCTCAACTATTACTAGAAGATTCCCTAACTGGAGTTATACAACAAAGTCAGATTGATTCAACGGCCTTTTTAAATGGGGATTTTATTGTTCCTGTTTATGGGAAGTTTTAAATATTGAAGCGCCTAAGCAACTATCCCTTCAATAAATTAATACTAACGGTAGCATAATCGGTATTAGGAAATTTTCTGAAGTATTGCGGATCGGGTTGCAAACCGGCTTCTGCAGCTATTTTGTGCAAGACATCTATCTCTACAATATATTGGTCTGAAAAGCCGTGGGTTGTATCATAAGCGGTAGCTGCAGTTTTACCAAGATTAGCGGCCGTAAGTTCAGGTGGTATAGTATGAAGTTCGATAATAAGCAGACCGAATTTATGTACGAATGGAGCCCACTTGTTGAAATGATCCAACAGATTATCTTCCACATCATTATTACTGATGCGTTTTCCCCTGTGTGCAAAGGCTCCGGTTGAAGTACTGACCCTGTCCGGAGTAACAAGTGTTGGCAGTTCCCAAATGCGGTTATGGTCTAAGAACGTACGAACATTCAATAAGTCTCCTAAATCGATATTGTAGTTTTCCTTTAAATCCTGAGCTAACAAATCGGGTTTTCCGATATCACCCCATATTACTTTTGCCCAAATGTCCGCTTTTATCAGGTTTGCTCTGGAGACTTTCAACGCAGCTTGGTTATAATCTACTCCCACCAGAAAAAGGGGATATTCTTCTAACATTTTTCCTCGCAGGGTCTGACGTTCTATCACATCAAAAACATGCTGCAGGAAAGCACCGTTTCCACATCCCATGTCTAAAATCCCTTTGGGTTGTTCTTGTATTGGTTTATTAAAAATTTCAATAAGAATATCATCGACCACTTTAAAATAGGTGGCGTGTGCTCCTCCACTGCCCCACACATTCATTTCTCGGTTTACGTGGAGTTCGTCTTCATTAACGCCAATATTACGCAAGGTTGACGGGTTGCCAAACAACAAATCATCCATAGCCCTAAACATTGGCAAATAAGAAACAGTTACCCCATAAGCCGTTGCGCGTTTAGCAAAAAAGAGTCCGGTTTCGGTAAACTGATAATACCCTTTTTTTTCGGTAAACCAATCGAGATGGGTAAAGAAATCCAGTATAATCTTGAAAACTTCGGGTTCTTTGTGGAATTCTTCAGGGCGGAAAGAGGTTTCCATAAAGTACTTATGAAACATCCCTGTCATTCCCAAACTGACAATAATTGGTCCTACCAAAAAACCTTCAATATGGTTCAGCACCTGCTCTTGCAATGCTTTTTCTTTCGGATCAGATGAAAAAGTAATACCAAAATGGTTTATGTATTTATTGAAAACCGTTTGCAATTCCGGAAGAAAGGCCGTAGCGATATGTACGCTCGTAAACAAATCGGAGTTCTTAAGCAGATCAATCACATCCTTATACAAGGGAAAAAGCGAAAAAGCAAACTCACTGTTAGCGTTTGTGTTAACCACTATTTCTTCTGTCGCATTGTTAACGCTATAATCCAGAAATCCCTGTGAAGCTAATGTCCGCAAAGCAACATTCAAATAGCCCTCGTTGGCATTAAATTTTTCGGTTAGCTCTTTTAAACTGATTGTTTTGACCGCCAGTAACGTATCAAGTACTTTTTTATGATGCAAAGAATAAGCAACCGGAGCGGTTACAAGGCCATCTAAATGGTTAAAAATGATACTGCGCTGTTCTGGCTTTACGGTCATAGGATAGTGATTTTCTCAAATTTAAGAAAAATTAGTTTATGTATTCTATTTAAATTTATAGGTATTCTATTCGTTTTTTGAGCATATCTTTTATCCAAATATTTAGTAATTTTGATACAGATACAAACTATTATGGAAGGACATTACTCAGTTGCAATAATTCCGTCGGAACAAGTTATCGCTTTGGTTAAAACGATGAAACTAGAACTTGCGGATAAAGTGGGCTGGTTTAACAGTAAGAACTCGATGGGACATATCACCATTAATGAATTCAAAGCTTCGGATGCGGTAATTGAAAAAGTTAAACAGCAATTAACAAGGCTGTGTGATGGTTTTAAGCCAGTTGAAGTACATCTGACAGGTTTTGGCTCCTATCCGAATGGGGCTTTCTTTATCGATCCTGATGAAGACACCAAAAACAAATTGAAGCCAATCATGAAACAGATTAACGATACGCTCATCATCAAAGATTTACACATAAGCAACGATCCGCATCTTTCTATTGCCCGAAGGTTGTCCCGTGAAAAACTGGGGATAGCCAAAAGCTATTTTACTACCATAGATGAACGCTTCCTGTGCAGCAGCGTAGTCCTGCGCACATTCGATGAAAACGTAAAACAGTATTATATTTCCGATATTTTTCCTTTCCGCAGTAATCCGACGGAAGTACAAGGAACCCTTTTTTAAGTTGGAAAGCTGTCGGTAACTTCCCTTTTTATCACTTCGAGGGTTTTATCGGTATTGATTAATTCGTACACAATCCGTTTTCGAAGTTCCTTAATATCCTGATAATAATGAGTAGCCCATTGGGTTAACGTGAGGATATTACGGATGTTCTTCAAACGCTTCCGTGTTTCTGCTGTGGTGCGTAAAATATTAATTCCGTTGTAATCCGGACAGTTTTTATGAAAGTAGTTTGCCGTTTGGTTTTCGAAATCAGCCTCGATGTAGTAATTTTTTTCAGTAGCATTATCAGGATAAAAATCTTCCCACTTGGCAAAACCCAATTTTATTTTAGAAGACGTGGGCGGATCCATAGCCAATAATCGCCACTTACTGTTGGCCAGCCGCCCCCAATGATTAGAAAGACGGTACATTCCTTCAACAGTATAATAATACGCACTCCCCGACTCGCTTTTAAACCGTTCTTCCAGTTGTTCTATTTCTGATAAGGGAACTTCCCTGAAAATACAAAAGGTATTTTTGAAAGCATCTTTCTTAGGTTGAAAAGAAGATACCGGGATCATTACCGAATAGCTTCGTTGAAAATACCATCCACATAAAACCAACAATCACCCTCCTTTTTGAATGTGGATTTCTCGTGATGGATATGGTTTTGCAAACTATTGTCCATAAAATAGGCTTTGAATTCAACCTTATTTTCAGAAGAATTAATGATTTCCAGCTTAATCCAATTGTTTTCTTTCGACCAGGCTAAAATATCTTTTTTATTATGATAACGACGGGTAGAACTATGTGTCGTAGCTACCAGATAATCCGCTTGCTGGGTGCAATACGCCGAATAACGTGAACGCATCAGAGCTTCGGCAGATGGCGCTTTTTCTTTCCCTAAAATATAAGGCTGACAGCAATTTTCAAATGGTTTTCCGGAACCGCAATAACAGTTATGCAAAATACTTTGAGTTATAAGTTATGATTTATGAGTATGCGAGCATATTTAACAAAGGTAATTTTCTTCATCACTGTTTTTATCGTCCATTCCATATCTCATATTCTTCATCTCATTTATTTTTTGGTGCAATTGATTCAGCAACACTTGGTATCGGCTTATCTCAATAATATCCTCATCAGTTTCAGCATGGTCTATCAAATCAGTAATGATTTCGTCTGCATCAACTAATTTTAGTGTTGCGGCATTAGTATCCTTGTCAACAACCAAAAAATCAATTGCTTGTTGAATGGTTGCTCTTATTATGGTATAATTGATTTGCATTGTACTGACTTTAACTGTTCTGATCATTAAACTGCTGCACAATAGCTTTGAGTTTTTCTTTTCTAAGTTGTGCTGCTTCCTTTTCCCTGTTTTTCTTTTGGTCGACTTTCTTTTTGTGCGCCAAACGATTAGTTTCATTACGTCGTCCCATACAACTCTCCTATTTTGCGTTTTATTTCAAGAAATGTCTGATTCGTAGTGATCAGTTGTTTTATCACTTCTTTCCGCAAGTCATTTATACTATCAAATTTAATGTATTTTGCCCAATTTTCGGTGGTAATTACCTCGTTAATTTGCCTTATTACGCGAGCTGTTTCAGCAGCATTACGGACTTGTGCTTTGCCATCGTATTTTGGGTTGGACTTGTGCTGAAAGCTGACTTCTCTGGTATCAAAATCCACTTCGATATAAAACAGGTTTTCGTTTTCGTTATTCGGATAAAAATCCGTCCAGTCGGCATAACCTATTTTGGTTTTTAATCGAGTTCCATTTTGCAAAGGCAATAATCGCCAGCGACAGTTCGCAGCACGCCCCCAATGATCGGAAATTCTATACAGACCGTTCTCGGTGAAATAATAATTACTCCCCGATTTGCTAGTGTAACCAAGTTTTAAACCGTCAATTTCAGTTGACAGCACCTCTCGGTATATACAAAATGTATGCTTGTGAAAATTGGTTTTATTGTAAGTTTTCTGCATGACGGCAAAGATAAAGTTTTGAAACTTAACCACAAAAAGTATAAAAGTTAGTTCGAAAGGACCTGCATCGCATTAATATCAACAAAAGGACTAATTCGTTACCTTTGAAAAAACAATATTTATGAAATCGCCATTAACAATAGGTTTGCACTAGCAAACACTAATAAATAAAAGCGATACCATATATGACAACTTATAAATAAATTTTACATATATGAAAGAAACCGTTTTGGCATTTGGTGCTTTATATGGAGGACTTGCCGTTATTTTTGGGGCTTTTGGTGCTCACGCTTTAAAGAAACGAATGAGTGAAGATTTACTAAAAAGCTTTGAAACCGGCGTAAAATACCAAATGTATCACGCCATAGTATTGCTGGTACTTCCACAGCTGTTAACTTTCAGTTCTACTTTGGAAGAAAGTATCGGTTGGTGTTTTATAGCCGGAATACTTTTGTTTTCTTTCAGTATTTACGGTTTGTGTCTTACTTCTATGACTGGCAACAAATGGCGTTTTCTTGGTCCAATCACTCCGTTGGGAGGCTTATTATTGGTTACAGGATGGACCCTGCTACTTCTTAGCGTCATTTAAAAATCCTGCAATCTTAATTCCTAGACAACATTTTCTGTATATAACTACAGATAATCAGTAAATACCGAATTAATTACAATAATAAAAAAACCACTCAAATGAGTGGTTTTTTTATTTCGGAAAAGACATCTATTATGGGAAGATACCTCTTTGTTTGTATGCCATTTCAATACGCACTAACGCTTGAATGTAAGCTGCTGTTCTCCAGTCTGTTTTGTACTGACCTCCGGTGATTACCACACGGTTGAACGCATCTTCCATTTTCTTTCTCAATTTGATGATTACATCGTCCATAGTCCAGATTTCTCCGTTACGGTTTTGTAACCACTCAAAGTAAGAACCGATTACACCTCCTGAATTACATAAAATATCAGGGATGATTTCAATGCCCTTAGCTAATAAAATTTCTTCACCTTCTGTATCTGTAGGTCCGTTAGCTCCTTCAGCGATTACCTTTGCTTTTACAGATTCTGCGTTCTCAGCTGTAATTTGGTTACCCAAAGCAGCAGGAATAATGATATCACATTCAATTCCGAAGAATTCAGCTGAGTTATAATCTTGTGTGTTTTTGAAACCTGAAATAGTTCCGTTATCAGCCTGGAAACGTAATAATGCTTCTGGATCGATTCCTTCAGGATTGTAGATAGTTCCTGTAGCATCCTGAACTCCAACAAGGATTGCTCCGTTTTTGTTCATGAAATGTGCTGCCCAGTATCCAACGTTACCAAATCCCTGAACGATATATTTTTTTCCTTCTAAAGAAGTGTTTCTTAATTTTGCCCATGATTCCAAAGTAACCACTACTCCGAATCCTGTTGCACGGTCACGTCCTTCCAAACCTCCAGATCCTACTGGTTTTCCGGTAACTACGTGTTGGTTTTTAGAACGCTCAGCTGGAGATTTTGTAGACATGTACGTATCTGCAATCCAAGCCATCATTTGTGCGTTAGTGTTCACGTCCGGTGCAGGGATATCATGCTCAGGACCGATGTTGTCACCTAATGCATAAGTAAAGCGACGAGTAATACGCTCTAATTCACCCTGAGAATATTTTTTAGGATCCAATTGGATTCCTCCTTTACCACCTCCGTAAGGAAGTCCGGCTAAAGATGTTTTCCATGTCATCCATGTTGCCAATGCTCTTGCAGCATCGATATCAACTGTCGGGTGGTAACGTAATCCTCCTTTGTAAGGACCTAATACATTGTTATGCTGAACTCGGTATCCCGTAAATACTTCTACGCTTCCGTTATCCATTTTCACAGGAAAGTTAACTATAATTTCATTGTTTGTAGAGGAAAGGATTTTCTTAACAGTATCATCCAATCCCATAACGTTAGCAGCTTTTTCAAACTGTATCTTAACGTTTTCATACATGCTCGGCTGGGGCTTTGCTGTTGTTGCCATAATTTTTATGATTTTCAACTTAAGTTTTTCGTTTGTTTATTCCTTGCTCTGTAAAAAGCAAGCAAATATATGTTTTTTAAAATTACATAAACTGATTTTTATCATTAAAAATGTAACACAAACCAACAATTTAACAACGCCTTAAGGGTTATTTGTGAATTATAGCCAGATTAGTAACAAATGTTACTCTCTTAAGTTTTTCAAAATCTTACATTTGCAAAAAACAAGTCATGTATCAGCAATTAAAAGAATCCTACTCCTATTTGTTTGAAGATGAATTACTAAAAGAAATTGCATCAGCAGGCATCCTACGAAAATTTCATCAGGATGAAATTCTTATCGAAATTGGCGAACAAATAAAATCCATGCCACTTCTCCTAAATGGCGCCATAAAAATTCTTCGTGAAGACGAAAACGGAAACGAATTACTATTGTACTTCTTAGAACGCGGAGACACTTGTGCAATGACATTAACTTGTTGCATAGGTAAAAGCAAGAGTAAGATAATGGCCGTTTCCGAAACCGAAGGCGATTTAATCATGATCCCTATTGACAAAATGGAAGAATGGCTTGTCAAATACAAATCATGGCGCAATTTCGTCTTTGAAAGTTACAACACACGCTTACTGGAAATGCTGGAAGCTATAGACACGCTGGCTTTCATGAAAATGGACGAACGCCTGTACAAATACCTTACGGACAAAGCCAAAGTTTTAGGAACTTCAGAAATTGCCAACACACATCAGGAAATTGCAACCGACATGCACACGTCGCGAGTGGTTGTTTCCCGCCTGTTGAAAAGTCTCGAACTGGAAGGCAAAATTAAACTGAACCGTAATAAAATAGAAATACTGCAATTTTAATGGAACTACTAGGATATATTGGCGCTTTACTTATTGGATTGATACTGGGGTTGACAGGTGGCGGCGGTTCTATACTAACAGTTCCGATTTTGGTCTATATTTTAAGTTTCAGTCCGGTTACTGCAACAGCTTATTCCTTATTTATAGTAGGAACGACTTCAGCCTTTGGTGCTACTCAGAATTTTTTCAAGGGATTTGTTGATGTCAAAAAAGGATTTCTTTTTGCAATCCCTTCTTTCATGGCGGTTTACTTAACCCGACGTTTTTTAGTCCCGAAACTACCAGATACTATCATATCACTTTTTGGGTTCAGCCTGACTAAAGAGGCTTTTCTGATGATATTGTTTGCTGTAATAATGCTATTTGCAGCTACATCGATGCTGAAGAAAAAGAAAATCGACGATTTTACAACTTCCGAAAAAGGAGAATCAAAGCTCCTTTTTATCGCTCAAACTTTTGGAATTGGGATTTTAATTGGTTTCGTAGGAGCTGGTGGTGGTTTTCTAATCATTCCTTCACTGGTATTTTTCGCCAAACTTCCCATGCGAAAAGCCGTAGCCACTTCCCTATTCATAATCTCCCTAAATTCGCTGATTGGGTTTGCCGGCGACATGCAGACAATGGAAATCGACTGGCTTTTTTTACTGAGTTTCTCGTCCTTATCGGTAATTGGTATTTTTATCGGAATTTATCTTAATAAGTTCTTAAATGAAGCCCAACTTAAGAAAGGGTTTGGTTACTTTGTACTGTTAATGGCTATTTTTATTTTATCTAAAGAATTCCTCAAACTGTAACCAATGTTACTTTTGATTTTAAATAATAAATTACCTTTACAAAAAATTTGAACACAGATATGAAAATAGAACAAATTTATACCGGATGTATGGCTCACGCCGCTTATTATATCGAGAATAATGGCGAAGCAGCTATTTTTGACCCTTTACGTGAGGTGCAATCCTACATCGATAAAGCAACTAAAGACAACGCAAAAATCAAGTACATTTTTGAAACGCATTTTCATGCCGATTTCGTTTCCGGACATTTGGATCTGTCGAAAAAAACAGGAGCTCAAATTGTTTACGGACCAACAGCAAAACCTAACTTCGAAACGATCATAGCCGAAGACAACCAGGAGTTCAAAATTGGAAATTACACTATTAAGGCAATCCATACTCCAGGACATACTTTAGAAAGTACAACATACCTTTTGATTGACGAAAACGGACAACAACACGGAATCATAACCGGTGATACTTTATTTATCGGAGATGTGGGAAGACCTGACTTAGCTCAGAAACTGGTTACCGATTTGACTCAGGAAAAACTGGCGGGAATGCTTTATGATTCACTTCGAAATAAAATCATGCCATTATCCGATGATTTAATCGTATATCCTAATCACGGAGCTGGTAGCGCCTGTGGGAAAAACATGAGCAAAGAAACCACTGATACTTTAGGAAACCAGAAAAAGGTTAATTATGCTTTGCGTGCCGACATGACCAAAGAAGAGTTCATCGCAGAATTATTGGATGGCCTTAGCGCTCCTCCTGCTTATTTCCCTCAAAATGTTTTAATGAATATCGAAGGGTATGACAGTTTGGAAACTATCATGACCAAAGCCAATACTGCATTGGAACCATCTGCTTTTGAAGCTCTTGCAAATCAATCAGAAGCTTTAATTTTGGATGTGCGACACGAAAACAACTTCGTCAAAGAACATGTTCCTAATTCCATATTCATAGGTTTACATGGAAACTTTGCTCCTTGGGTTGGCGCTTTGATTATGGATGTCAAACACCCAATTTTATTGATTACACCTGAAGGAAAAGAAGAAGAAGCTATTACGCGTTTGGCACGTGTTGGGTTTGACAACTGTCTTGGCTATCTGAAAGGCGGCTTGGAAGCCTGGAAAGCTGCAGGTTTTGAAAGCGAGAGCATAGTTTCCATTTCTCCTGAGCAATTTGCTTCGGAAAAAAATCAGACAAAACATCCTATTGTAGACTCAAGAAAACCGGGTGAATATAAAGCCGAACATGTAGAAAACGCAATAAACATTCCGTTGGATTTCGTAAACAGCCAATTGGCCGAAGTACCGAAAAACGAAGAATTCTATCTGCATTGCGCCGGAGGGTACCGTTCTGTAATCATGGCTTCGATATTAAAAGCCCGCGGGTACCACAATATGATCAATGTTGAAAAAGGAATCAGCGGAATCCGCAACGCAGGAGTACCATTAACGCAATTTGTTTGTCCTTCTACTTTAAAATAAGAACGTAACAATCGTGAAATAGGAAAATCAGGCTCTTGCCTGATTTTTTTATTCTATAGACTAACAAAAATTAGTCGTACGAATTATCATTCCTAAAAATTAAATACTTTTGCATCACTAATAAATAAACGCTAAAGAATCTGACGATTCACAAATGCTAAAAAATCAAATTATGACTAAAAAACTTCTTTTATTGGCCGGATTATCCATTTTAGCTTCATGCAGTAAAGTTGGAGATAATGAATTCCTGATTACCGGTAAGGCAGAAGGTATCGACAATGGAAAAATGGCTATCCTCCAAATTCAGAATGAAGCAGGGCCCATTTCAAAAGATACTGTAAAAATAGAAAACGGAAAATTTGAATTTAAAGGAGAATTCAAAGACGGACCGGAAATTGGTTTTATCGTTATTGATGATCTAAACAATATGGTTCCGTTTATCCTTGAAAATGGAGAGATCAATATCACTGTAGATAAAGACACCATCCAAAAATCTAAAATCGGAGGTACTCCAAATAATGATAAATTCCAGGAATACAACGACGGTTCCAGCGTTATTTTCAAAAAAATGATAGCTTTCCGAAAAGCCAACCAGCAAAAATTCATGGATGCTCAAAAAGCAAAAGACACAGCTGTAATGAATTCGCTTTCAAAGCAAAACATGGGCTTCCAAAATGATATGGATAAATTTTCTGAAACATTCGTTGAAAAAAACCCAACAGCATTCCTTTCGGTTCTTTTATTGGAAAACTTTATTGGGCGACAAACTTTAGAGTCTGATAAAATTGTAAAATTATACAATTCCTTATCTACAGACATCAAAAAAACTAAAAGCGGAAAACGTGTAGATGAACATGTAAACCGTCAAAAAGCAGTAAATACAGGTACTGCTGCTCCAGATTTTGCTGCTCCAACCCCGGAAGGAAAAACCACTTCTTTAAAAGAATCTTTGGGTAAAGTAACAATTATTGATTTCTGGGCTTCCTGGTGTGCTCCTTGCCGCAAAGAAAACCCTAACGTAGTTGCATTATATAATGAATTCCACGAAAAAGGATTAAACATCATTGGTGTTTCATTAGACCAGGATGCAGACAAATGGAAAGAGGCTATCGCAAAAGACAAATTGACTTGGACACAAGTTTCAAATTTGAAACATTGGAAAGAGCCGATCGCAAAACTATACAATGTTGAATCAATCCCTGCTACTTTTATTCTTGATGCTTCAGGAAATATCGTTGCAAAAGATTTAAGAGGAGCTGAATTGAAAGCAAAAATTGCCGAATTATTAGCTAAATAATTCTCTTTTCAAACAAAAAATAAAAAAATCTCCTCAGGGAGATTTTTTTATTTTATTCACAACCAACACATTAAAAAAAAGTTATGAATTATCTTTAAAATAAGTTTGGATACTTAAAAAACAGCCCTATATTTGCACCGCAATAAACAATTATGCGCTGGGGAGATACTCAAGCGGCCAACGAGGGCAGACTGTAAATCTGCTGACTAAGTCTTCGCAGGTTCGAATCCTGCTCTCCCCACAAATAAAAAAACAAACGGTATCAAAACCCAGTAAATCTTATGATTTTACTGGGTTTTTGCTTTTTAGGTACTTTTAAAATATTCATTCAATCTTAAATCTTAAGGAGAAAAATCGAGACCCTGAAAAAATCTCAAATTTAGGGTCTCGCTAAATTCACTTAAGCCTTGCAAACACTGTACTATCAGCCTGTTCATTATTCGGTTCAAATGATGTACATCTTGTTTGTTATTACTCAGAAATTTAAATTGAATAATAATTAAAAGGTTACCATTATGAAAACAAAAATCACTCTTCATTTTTATGCTAAAAGCACAAAAGTAAATGCTAACGGTAAATTACCAATTTATGTTCGACTAACTGTAAATGGCCAACGACTGGAATTTAGTTCTAAAAAATTCATTGAAAAAACTAAATGGTCCTCTGAGCTAGCTAAAATGAAAGGTAATACAGAAGAAGCTCGTTCAATTAATAGTTACCTTGATATGATGAGGTCTAAGGTTTTGAGTGCCGAAATGGAATTACTACATAAAGAAGAGGAATTATCCATTGAAAATTTCCAATCAATACTGCTTGAGAACAATAAGAATCATAGAATGTTGATACCGGTTTTCCAAGATCATAATAATAAAATGAAAGAGCTTTTAGGTAAGAAATATGCTCCTGGAACATTACAGCGCTTTGAGGTTACTTTAAATCATATTCAGAACTTTCTTCAATGGAAATACAATGTAACAGATATTCGAATCGATAAAGTAGACCATTGCTTTATTACCGAACTCGAATTCTATTTAAGAAGCGTAAAAAATTGCAGTAATAACACTTCCGTGAAGTATGTGCGCAATTTTAGAAAAATTATAAAGATTTGCCTAAACAATGACTGGTTAGAAAAGAATCCGTTTAGCAGATACGAAGGAAAGGTTATTGAAGTCGATAAAGAATTTCTAACCGAAGAAGAAATACAAAAAATCTACAATAAGAAATTTAGTAATACGCGTCTGGAATTAGTTAAGGACATATTCATTTTCTGCTGCTTCACCGGTTTGGCCTACATTGATGTTCAACAATTACGAAAAGACCATTTAGGGATTGGTATCGATGGTAATAAATGGATATTCAAAAACAGGCAAAAGACAGATACTAGATCTAAAATTCCCTTACTCCCTATTGCTGAAGAATTGATAGAGAAGTATTCTGACCACCCGAAATGCCTAAATGAAGATAGAATTCTGCCAGTATTGAGCAATCAGAAGATGAATAGCTATCTAAAAGAAATTGGAGACGTCTGCGGCATTCCAAAAGAAATAACCTTCCATATGGCTAGACACTCTTTTGCAACCTCTGTAACACTTACTAATGGCGTGCCAATTGAAAGTGTAAGTAAAATGCTTGGTCATAAAAGTCTTAGAACTACTCAGCACTATGCTAAGATTGTAGACAAGAGAGTGAGCGATGATATGGCTATACTAAAGCAAAAATTATCAATACAAAATCTTCAAACCAAACAAGCATAATTAATATTCTAGGCGATTTACTAAAAATTTATCGCCTAGAATATTTCTTTAATATACCTTTTAGCCAATAATATGCTGTTCAATATCTTCATACTTTAAGCCTGCATATTGACAGAACTCTTCAATACTTACAAAGTTGTCTTTGGACTTATTTAAACCCTCCTTTATCTTCTGGAGAAGTCTTGTACTTTGACGGTAACTTTTCCCTGTAATACGTTGTATGTCCTTTGGGTAAATACATACTCTTTTAGGCTCTGATTTCATACTTTATCTATGCTTTTGATATGGCTTTGCTATACTCTATTTGTTGTCTTGAAGAGCTAAAATAGATAATTATTAGAATCGTTTTCGATGGTCATTTATGTTTTGTTTGGACATTTATATCATTTGATGTCATTTGGTTTAATATGATTAATTAAAGTGTTTTATTAATTATAATATTTGTTCTCAAATCCTTCAGGAATTGTTGCAACAAGATGAAGATTTATGAATTTGAACACGAATTATTAATCTAATCTATTTAAAATATTATGGCTAGACAGAAAGGCATAATTAAACTAAAAGGTACTATCGGGGATATTACTTTTTATAAAACACAAGACGGGCATTTGGCTCGAGAAAAAGGCGGAATTGATGCGAGCAGAATTGCGAGTGATCCAGCTTTTCAGAGAACAAGAGAAAACGGTTCTGAGTTTGGAAGAGCCGGAAAAGCCGGTAAGGTTTTGAGAACATCATTAAGAGGTTTGCTTTTAAATTCTGCCGATGGTAGAATGGTAAGCCGATTGACGCAGCGAATGGTAAAAGTTATTCAGGCTGACACAACCAGCGAGCGTGGTTTAAGAAATGTTATCGATGGTGAGGCTGAATTGCTGGCAGGTTTTGAATTCAACATTAGAGGAAAGTTGGGAACCAGTTTATTTGCTCCTTTTGTAGCAACCATTGATAGAGTAACTGGGGAAATCAAAGTTGATTTGGCTTCATTTATACCATCGAATATGATTGCTGCACCAACTGGAACAACGCACTTTAAAATTATTTCTGCGGGTACTGAAATCGATTTTGAAGCAGAAACTTTTGTTGAAGCTCATTCCGAAACGGCTATTTTGCCTTGGGATACTACAGCAACTGCCGCTATCAGTCAAACGAATTTGGTAACTGCGAATAGTACACATCCTTTATTTTTAGCATTAGGGATTGAGTTCTATCAACAGGTAAATGGTCAGATGTACCCTTTGAAAAATGGGGCTTTTAACCCATTGGCTTTGGTTTCTGTAAGCGGATTGTAATAATGTCTAATCTTAAAATAGAGAATTTATGAACATTGTAGAGAGAGCTAAGGCTCCAACACCAAAGTTTTTCAGAGTTTTGAGAACCGTAGGTTTAGCATTATTGGCGGTAAGTGGTAGCATTGTTGCTGCTCCAGTAGCTTTGCCTGCGATTGTAGTTACAGTAGCTGGTTATGCTGCAGTTGCTGGTACTGTATTATCTGCTGTAAGTCAGGTTACGGTTGATGATGATGCAAAGCGTGAGCAGGAAATTGTAAAACGACTGCAGGAAGAAAACAAATATTTACCTCGTGATGGAATCAAATAATTCAATCCATGCGGGAACTGCAGCCGGAACCGTTTTAAGTATAGTGCCTAATATCAGTTCCGAAGATATTTTAAAAACGATTGTTTTGGCAATTGTCGGAGCAATTGTAAGTTTTACAGTCTCGTTACTATTAAAGAGGCTGACAAAATTCAAAAATAAATAGTGCTTCGATGTACTCAGCAACCATCCGGTTTTGATTGGTAACCTTTTCCGGATAATTAGAAAGCCTGGTCACGTGATCAGGCTTTTTTGTATGCTATCCTTCCTGAAATTGATTTAACGTTACTTCTTCAATTACTACCTCAGCATCTGAAGTATACAATCCGTTATACTTTGCAATATCGACGGCTTTAATTCTGCTGTCGAATATTCCAAAATAAATTCTCGATGATTTGGTTTTCCAAACATCTGTTCGGTACAAAATAAATAGTGTCATAGGCTGGTTATGTTATTGGCTTTTACTTTATCGCTTACAGTACCTGTACAGGATAGTTCTACGCAAATCATTAATAAGATTGATATTTTCGTGAAATTGCTTTTCCTTTAATTCCAAAAGGCGTAATGCCTGAATGTTTTTTTTGTGCTGTTCGTAATCTTCATAAATTTCTGTTACTCTTGGAAATAACTCTTTTTTAAATTCCTGCAATCGAATAAAAGGAATAACAGAACCTATTAAAAATTGATGCCAAAATTTTGATTTCCATAAACTGAAAGTTACCCAGTAGATATTTTCGCAATCTTCTTCGTTTTGGAAAATGAGTACAAAACTATTTGTAAATGGTTCCTTCTGCGGTTTACCGCTGTTAAGTCCTTTGTTAAGGATAAATAAATGAGGTTTGCTGTAAATAGTGTCCTTTCTGTGGGTTTTAACGATGTAATTTATCATGGCTTCGGATTTTAGTTTAATGCTCAGTCCCTTCCTTACACAACATTTTTTTCAAAAGAAAAAAGAGTAAAAAAGAAAGCCTACTACCCCTGTGGAGGGGTTCAGAAAAGCAAGTTTTTCTGGAAAAATACTACCCGGATGGGTGGAGATTTTTACAGAAACCCGTAGGGTTTGAACTTGCTTTTTTGAAGACCGGAACTAATCTTTGCCTTCTTTTTTTCTCTTTTTTGTTTTGATTACGAATTGTTTCTTCTGAAATCCTGATCTTCATGAATTGAGAGCTAATCGTCTTGAAAGGGTTAGAAATTTTTGGGCATTTTGAATAAAAGAAACTTGTCAGTAAAACCAGAGTGCGTTTCAAAATGCCCAAAAATTTGTAACTCTTTCTTAGGACTTGATTTTTGGGGATGCCAAAAGCAGTGTTCAGTGAACAGTTAGCAGTATGCAGTGAGGTTTTTGTTCTGAAAATGGAAGGCATCTCCAAAAAATAACTATAAACCACTCCTAGTGCGGTGGCAGTAGCGGAAGCATGGGTATTGTTTCTTTATTTGTCAACTAAAGGTCTTCTGATTGGTTTTATGCCGGCTTGATGCCTTTATAGGTGTACAATATTCCGAACTTCGTTTACAAGAAATTGTGATTATGGAATTGTAAGGCATTGAGCTGGCGTGAAACCAATTATGGCAATGCTACTGGCAAATAAAGAAACAATACTTATGCGGGCAAAATTTGGCTTTGTGGGTGCTGTTTGGTTTCTGCGGTGGGATTAACTTGAATTAAAGAGAAAAGTTGCTTAGGAATTGTTACAGCGCTTACAAAGGCAATGCAAACACTACCGCTTTAAACACAAAGAAGCTAAAAACAGGAAACGGAAACTTCTTCTGGAATGAATTTAGCCTAAAAATTTCTGTTGAAAAACTGCGCTTGTTAAAGGTAGTGGCGAAGGGCGGTGTTTTTGGTAGCTGGTTGGTGCGATGGAAGCTGCCAAAAATGTTGCCCTGGAGCCACTACCCTGCGCGGCTGTTTTACATAATGACATCTTATAGTGCTTGGCTTTCCAAAAATACAATAACTAGGTCTGGCATGAACTATAAGACTGCATTATGTAAAACAGCTTGGGGAAAAAAATTACTGGCGCAAGTTGCGAAGCATACGTGTTTTTGTACTAAAAACTGTGACAGTAATTTTTTTAAAGCGTTGGAAAATAATTCTATTGAGCTACTCTAAAAAAAATGAAACGATTAATAATTACACTTAAGGAAATTAGCGAAATGAAGCAAACAAAGAACCGACTTTAGGAATACTTGGACTAAAGACAGTTTTTGTGTAGCTGAATGAGATAATGACTATTATGCAAAAAAAAAGATGCTTACTTATTACAGCAAACATCTCTTTCATTTGAATAATATAACTAACACTTAAAATTTCATTTTTTGAATCCGAACCGCATTAAGGATTGCCAATAAAGCCACACCTACATCGGCAAAAACGGCTTCCCACATCGTGGCTAAACCTCCTGCACCGAGTATAAGCACAATCGCTTTTACGGTAAATGCTAATCCAATATTTTGCCACACAATTTTTTTAGTTTGTTTCCCAATATTGATTGCCATTGCAATTTTACTTGGTTTATCGTCTTGTATCACTACATCAGCCGTTTCTATGGTGGCATCGCTTCCTAATCCTCCCATAGCAATACCTACATCACTTAAAGCTACTACCGGAGCATCGTTTACACCATCACCAACAAAAGCGACGGTTTCCTTTTTAGACTTAATTTCTTTTACCTTGTTTACCTTGTCTTCGGGAAGTAAATCGCCAAAGGCATTGACAATTCCGAGTTTTTGAGCTACAAATTGTACCACTGTATTTTTATCGCCACTTAACATTGTTGTTTTGACACCTAACGATTTGAGCATTTCAATGGTAATTTGAGCATCTTCTTTGATACTATCGGCAATGGTAATGTATCCCGCAAATTTAGAATCGTATGCAATAGCGATTAAAGTATAAACAATACTTGTTGGATCAATATCATACGAAATAGAAAATTTGTCCATCAGTTTGAAATTACCAACCAATAATTCTTTGCCGTTTACAGTGGCTTTTAATCCGTGACCTGATATCTCTTCTGTATTTTGCAAAACTATTGATGTATCAATTGTTCCAACAAATTGATGAATAGCTGTAGCAACAGGATGGGTACTTTGTCCTTCAAGTGCATTGACCATTCGTAAAATTTCATTTTTATCGAATTCTGGCTTAATGACAACCTCCTGAACATTAAAAACGCCTTCGGTCATTGTTCCGGTTTTGTCCATTACTACGTTCTGAATAGTTGCCATTACATCAAGAAAATTGCTTCCTTTGAAAAGGATTCCGTTTTTACTGGCTGCACCAATTCCTCCAAAATATCCTAACGGAATACTGATTACTAAAGCGCAAGGGCACGAAATAACCAAGAATACTAGAGCTCTGTATAGCCATTCACTAAAAACATAATTATCAACAAACAGCATTGGCAAAACACAAATAGCAACAGCTAAAAACACTACAATAGGCGTATAAATTTTGGCAAACTTCCTTATGAATAGTTCTGTAGGTGCTTTTTGTGCGGTGGCATTTTGTACTAATTCTAAAATTTTACTTAGCTTACTGTCTGTATATGCCGTGGTTACTTTTACTTGCGAAACAGTATTCAGATTTATCATTCCCGCTAAAACTGTTTCGCCTTTACTTTTTGTATCGGGTTTACTTTCTCCTGTTAAAGCCGCTGTGTTGAAGGATGCCGTTTCAGAAAGCAGTTCACCATCTAAACCCAATTTCTCCCCTGCTTTAAGCTGAATAATATCTCCAATTTTAGCTTCCGAAGCTTTTATGATTTTAGCCATCTTATTTTCAAGAATGGTTACTTCATCCGGTCGCTGGTCAAGTAACGATTTAATATTGGATTTTGCTCTTGTAACGGCTAATGTTTGGAATATTTCTCCAATGGCATAAAATAGCATTACCGCAACACCTTCGGGGTATTCACCAATAGCAAATGCTCCAATAGTTGCAATACTCATTAATAGAAACTCTGAAAATATTTCGCCTTTGCGCATACTTCCTACGGCTTCTTTTACTACCGGTAAACCGACAGGAATATAAGCTAAAATATACCACCCAATTCGCACCCAACCCTTAAACCAAGTTTGAGTAAAATAATTATCAAAACCTATTGCCACAAGTAACAATGTAAAGCTTATAATCGCCGGGACAAACATTTTAAAAGTACTTGTACTTTCGTGCGAATGTTCGTGATTATGACCATCGTCATCAGAATGCTTCTCGCTTTCGTGATTTATTTTATCCTCAAGTGTGCAGCATAGCTGCTTACCTGTTGCATCGTATTTATGCTGATGTTCCATATTGGATTATTTTAAGAATTAGCATTGATAATTTCCTGAATGTCTTTTGGTATTTCCATCGATTTTAATGGTGGCACATTTGAACCACCTGTATTACCCACCGGAATATGACCTACAAATGACTTAACGCCTCCAATGAGTAATCTTGGTATTTGTCCGATTACCTCTCTGGTACTTTTTATTTTAAAGCCAAATTGCAACATTTTCCAATGCACATAGGAATGCTCATAAGGATACTTTTGCCCTATAATGTGCGCCCGCTCTAAGTGATACCAAGCCATATTTAGGTTATCTATCTGTAAATTGTCCTTGAATGCTTCTAACTCTTTTTTATAAAAAGGAATTAGAATACTTGGCATTATTGTGTTAATTTTCATAACATTAAAGTATTAGTTAGTGTTCGTGTTCTCCACCTCCTTTAGAAGTTGCTAATAGATAGAACGCCCCTTTGATTACTATTTTTGCATCCGCAGGAATTTCCCCAACCAATTTGACTTCGGTATAACCTAAATCTGTAGTGCCAGGAACTACTTCAATGGCTTTAAAGTGAATTTCATTGTGTCCTTCTTCTTCGCCTTCTGCGTGTTCCGAATGGGCTTCGCCTTCTTTGTGTATATGCTCTTCTACTTTAGCTTTTGGTGCTTCTTCGCTGTGTTCTTCTTGAATGTAAATAAAATATTTATCTCCGTTTCTAACAATGGCATCTTTTGGCAATGCCTGAACCGTTTGATTGGTAATATTGATATTAGCAGCTACATACATTCCTGAAATTAAATCTTTAGCATCGCTTGGATTAATTTTTGCGTGTACGGCTACCGACTTACTTTCATTAGAAAAGGATTTATTAATACCGAATATTTTCCCTTTGATGGATTTGTTGGATTGATTGGTTAAAACAAAATCGACTTCCTGACCTACTGAAATTTTGCCTAAATCTTTTTCAAATACATTCAAATCCAAATGCATTTGGCTATTGTCAACCACTTCAAAAAGTGTCACTCCTGTTTCTGCAAAAGCGCCTTTGGTTATGCTTATTTTACCTACGTAACCACTAATTGGAGAAACAATAGGAATAAGTGAAGTACTTCCGCTTAAACTTACGTGTAATGCTTGTAGTTTATTTTTAGCGGCTTGTGCTCTTGCTCTTTCAACTGCTAATTTTGACTTTACTTCCTGAAATGTTTTGCGAGGATTTACATTTTCATCGCTCAATGTTTTTTGACGGTTGTATTCCAATTGCAGGTATTCAATGTTAGCAATGGCAGAATTATAATCTTCCTGCATTTCTGTAACTTCAAGATTTTGAATGGTTGCCAATGTTTTGCCTTTTGCAACAAATGTACCTTCTAACACATAAATATCTTTAACAACGCCTCCTATTAAAGTTGAAATATTAGCCATATTTTGTGGCGGAACTGCTGTATATCCGTTAGCTTTAATTACGGTATTAAGATTTTTCATTTCAATACTACCCGTTACAATACCAATGGTTTTGAATTGCGCTTCGGTCAACGCTACTTCGGTTTCTGACTTTTCTTCCTCGTGGGCTTCTTCGGTTTTCTTCTCGCCACAAGAATTTAGAAAAAAGAGAAAAGAAAATAGAACAAAGAGATTGAAGAACGAACCCAGATTATAATTTATTTTTAAAAATATATTTTTCATTTTGTTGAGTATTAATTATTGCTAAAAGATGGGAATTGCAATTGAATAGCGCTTTGATTATAAGCATTTACCGCTTCGGCATTTTGCTTTTTTATATCGATTGCCTGATTTAAAAAACTGATGTACGACCAGTAACTCATATCGCCATTGGCATAACTTTTTTGTGCCGTTGTTATGATTTGGTCTGCGTATTGCAATCCTTCATTTTGATAATACAGCATTGCTTTGTTCTGTTTATCGAACTCGCTTTTCAATTCTTCTTTTTGCAGTTTTAAAGCTAATTTACTTTTATCTAATTCCAGTTGTGCCTGTACCACACTTATTTCTGAAGCCTTGGCACGAGCCGAATTTACACCTCCAAAAAGTGGAATTTGTAGCCCCGCCGTAAATCCTTGGAAATAAGATTTTGTATCGATGGTCTGTCCAAAATAACCTAATCCTAATTTTGGTGTTCTCATTGCCTTGAAAATATTGGCTTCTTTTTGATAAACTGAAATTTGTTGGGTGTAATAATCGTTTACCAATCCTTGCACTTTATCCTCGGCAATTGAAACATTCTTTTCATACTTTAACGGAGTTGCGGCATCAGGAACAATATTTTCATCGGTTTGGATAAAATACTGTAACTGCTTTTGATACACCGCCAAATCGTATTCCAACTGTAATTTTTGGGTTTCAATTTCTTTTACCTTGGCTTTGGCACTTATGACTTCTATATTACCACTTTCACCTGTTTGAAAACGAAGTTCAGCATTTTTTAAAAACTTGATATAAATGTCACTCAATTCGTTGTTTAACTTTTGAATGGAAACACCATACAAATATTGATAGTAAGCTAATGTTACCGCTTTTTCAATTTCGTATTCTGATAAGGCTTTTCTTTTCTCAGCTAATTTTGCCAATTCTTCCTGTAATTGTCTGTTTGCCTTAGTGATTTTACCAATTGGGAAATATTGCTGAACAGAAACATTATGGTCATAATCAACACTATTAAACTGTCCGCCTTGGTATTGGACTTGCAAAGGATCTACTTGAAATGCCGCTTTTTTAAGCGTCGTTTGTTTTTCAATTTCTTTATCGGCAATTTTTAAATCGATATTGCTTTTCTTGGCTAAGGTAATTGCTTGGTCTAAAGTTACCGTTTGCTTGTTTTGTGATAATGCTACACAGCTAATCAATAGAAACCAAAGGGTTACAAATGGTTGTCTTTTTTTAAATTTTCTTATTTTCATTCCGTTTTCAAATAATAAATAAAGTATTGGTAATACTATTAATGTCAGTAATGTTGCCGAGAACAAACCGCCTATAACTACTGTTGCCAATGGTTTTTGTACTTCGGCACCGCCACTGGTTGATAATGCCATAGGCATAAATCCTAAAGAAGCCACTGCCGCTGTCATTAACACAGGTCTAAGTCTTGTTTTTGTCCCCATTAATACACGTTGCAACGGATCGGTTATACCTTCTGATTTTAGTTGATTGAAATAGGAAATCAATACAATTCCGTTTAAAACGGCAATACCAAACAAAGCAATAAATCCAATTCCTGCTGAAATACTAAAAGGCATTCCTCTAAGCCATAACGCAAAAACACCACCTATCGCTGATAAAGGAATCGCGGTGAAGATTAACAAGGACTGTTTCACACTGTTGAATGTAAAAAACAGTAAAACCATGATAAGTCCTAATGCAATGGGCAACGCTATTGAAAGACGCTTATTGGCTTCAACCAAATTTTCAAATTGTCCGCCATAAGTAATATAGTAACCCGCAGGAAGCTTGAAATTGGTTTCCAGTTTTTGCTGAATTTCTTCTACCACACTTTTTATATCACGACCACGAACATTTAACCCAACTGTTATTCTACGCTTTCCATTTTCACGAGAAACTTGTACAGGACCTTGCTCATAACTAATGGCAGCCACTTGGGATAGTGGTACTTGCTGACCATTTGGCAATGGAATAAACAAATTGCTTACGTCTGTAATATCGCTTCTGTTGGCTGCATCCATTCTAACCACAACATCAAAACGCTTACTCTCTTCATAGATTTTTCCTGCGCTTTCCCCTGCAAACGAGGAACGAATAATTTTATTGACATCAGTAATATTTAAACCATACAATGCAATTTTATTGTAATCGTATTTTACAGTTATTTGTGGGAGTCCGGTTACTTTATCAGCCTTTAAATCGCCAATACCTTCTATTTTATTTATTTTAGAAATCAATTCTTTGGCTTTTGTATCTAAAACTTCTAAATCGTCACCAAAAATTTTAATGGCTATATCGCTTCGGCTACCCGTCATTAATTCGTTAAAACGCATTTGAATAGGCTGTGAAATTTCGATATTCGCCCCAGGAATAGCTTCCATTTCTTCTTTCATCAAATTGGCTAAATCTTCCCAATTATCGGCAGATGTCCACTCAGATTTGTCTTTCAAAACAATAATCAAATCGCCACTTTCAATTGGCATTGGGTCGGTTGGGATTTCTCCACTTCCAATTTTGGTAACGATGGTTTTAATTTCTGGGAATTTTGCTTTTAGAATTTTCTCATATTTGGTTGTTGTTTCTACCATTTGGGTTAATGAACTACCTGTCATAATGGTAGCATTAATGGCTAAATCGCCTTCTTCAATGGTTGGAATAAATTCGCCACCCATATTTTGAAAAGTTATTACAGCCAAAGCAAATAATCCTAATGCGATTACTAAAACCGATTTTTTAATTTGCAATGCTTTTTCTAAAAAAGGGGTATATATCTTCTCGAACCACGCCATCATTCTATCGCTAAAATTCGATTTATGCTCAGTATTTTTCGATAAGAACATAGCACTCATCATTGGCACATAAGTCAATGATAAAATAAATGCTCCAATAACTGCAAAACCTACTGTCATTGCCATTGGTTTGAACATTTTACCTTCTGTTCCTACTAAGGCTAATATTGGCAGATATACGATAAGAATTATTATTTCCCCAAATGCTGCACTATTTCTGATTTTTGAAGCAGATTTATATACCTCGCTATCCATTTCGGATTGGGTTAAATCCTTTTGCCTTTTGAGTTTTTGTAAATGGTGCATTGTGGCTTCGACAATAATAACTGCCCCATCGACAATGATACCAAAATCGATTGCACCTAAACTCATTAAGTTTCCACTCACACCAAAGTAATTCATCAGGATTACTGCAAAAAGCATTGACAAAGGAATTACGGAAGCTACGATTAATCCGGCACGAAGATTTCCTAAAAATAATATCAGTACAAAAATTACGATTAAAGCTCCTTCCAATAGATTTTTTGTAACCGTTCCTATGGCGTTGTCTACTAATTTACCTCTGTCAATAAAGGCTTCGGCAACTACTCCTTCAGGTAACGTTTTATTGATTTGAACCATTTTTTCTTTCACTCTTTCCACTACAGCACTGGAATTTTCGCCTTTTAACATTAATGCTAAACCGCAAACAATTTCTCCTTTACCGTCTTTTGTAGAGGCACCATATCGCAATGCAATACCTTCACGTACTGTTGCAACGTCACGCACTAAAACAGGAGCACCATTTCGGTTTTTGACTACTACATTTTCTAAATCCTTGATGCCCGTTGCCATACCCACACCACGAATGAAATAAGCGTATTGGTCTTTTTCAATATAGGCACCACCAGTATTTTGATTATTTTTTTCTAACGCATCAAAAATCTCAGTGATAGTAACGCCTAAACTATTGAGTGTGTTTGGATTAACTGCAACTTCATATTGTTTTAATTTTCCACCCCAAGTGCTCACTTCAGCAACGCCTTCAATACCTTGTAATTGTGGTATAATTATCCAATCTTGAATGGTTCTTAATTTGATGGCATCGTACTTATCTTCATACCCTTTTTTAGCATATACATCATACTGATAAATTTCTCCAAGACCTGTTGAAATTGGTGCCAATTCAGGCGAACCAGCATAGTCAGGTATATTTTCTTCGGCTTGCTTTAATCGTTGAAAAATTTGTTCCCTTGCCCAATATATATCTACATCGTCTTTGAAAACAACCGTAACTACCGAAAGCCCGAAACGAGAAATACTTCGTAACTCAATTACTTTGGGGATGGTTTTAACGGATTGCTCTAACGGATAGGTAATTAATTGCTCCACTTCCTGACTGGCAAGAGTGGGCGCAGTAGTAATAATTTGTACCTGATTATTGGTTACATCAGGCAAAGCATCAAGCGGTAATTGTTTAATAGAATAGCTACCCCACGCTATAAGGACTAAGGTTAGCAATAGTATAATGAATTTATTCTTTATACTGAATTGTATTATTTTGTCTAACATTGAAAATATTGTAATGAATTAGAAATTAGCAAATTAAAGTACTTGCCATTATATGTGATTAAAACACACTTTTCTAACCCGAAATTACTCGGGCATCATTATACTATTTGAGGAGGTTGCCAAATACTTCCAAAGAAATAGGAAGCAAAAACTGGCTTATAAAATGGCTCTTTGGTCTTTATAACTGTAGCAATTACAGGAAAATCATAACTGATGGAAGGAAAGTAACTCAAAACCTGCGCTCCACAGCAATTGCAAATGCAAAAAGGCGAACACAAATCTTTACTCTTGTCGTGTGAATGGTTGTCATGGTCAGCCCGATGCGCTTCCAAAGAATGCCCAGCACTATTTACTTCCATATCAGCACAAGGCATAGATGCCAAGACTATTAAATAAATTGATAATATGATATTTAACCATTTCACGAGTGTAAAAATAGCAATAAAATTTATATGAACTAATCACATTTAATTTTTTTAATGCAATTTGATGCGATTCGAAATATTTTTTTAGCTTTGCCTAAAAATAATATTAAGCATATATAAAAATGAAAAACAAGGCATATCTAATTTTAATTGTTATGACTTTAGGGATAAGCACCCTAACCTCTTGTGAAGATATATTAACAGATGCTCCTGCCGATGAAGAAATTTTAGACGGGCCCGTTGAAGGATTGACTTCTTCGGAAATGTTAGAATTCTTAGAAGGTGATGTTGCTTTCAATGAAGAAGTATTTACAACCGAAACAGGTTTGGGACCATTATTTGTTTCTACCAGTTGTGTGTCCTGTCATGCGGGGGACGGAAAAGGACATCCTTTTACTACTTTAACCCGATTTGGACAAACAGATGCCACAGGTAATCAATTCATGCATTTGGGTGCGCCACAGTTGCAAAACAGAGCCTTACCGGGGTATTTACCAGAGCAAATTCCTGCGGGAGCTACTTCAGCTAAGTTTATGCCTCCTGCAAATACAGGTTTAGGTTTTTTAGCCGCTTTAACCGATGCACAAATTTTAGCAAATGCAGACCCCAATGATAATAATGGAGATGGAATTTCAGGTGTACCAAACTATATTACACCTCCAGCTTTCTTTTTGCCAAAATGGTTTCATCAGGAAATTAACGGAAAATACATTGGTCGCTACGGAAAAAAAGCGGCAGCTATCGATTTGTTGCATCAAACCGTTAATGCCTATAATCAGGACATGGGAATTACCTCTTCTTTTTCTCCAATCGACACCTATTCGGGATTAGAAATTGACCCTGAAGTTTCAAACAAAACAGTAAACAGTGTAGTGTTTTACTTGAGAACCTTAAAAGCACCCAAACGAAGAAATCAAAATGATGCTGAAGTTCAAGCAGGTGAAGCTTTATTCTCAAATTTAAAATGTGCAGAATGCCATAAACCGCAATGGACAACACCAAACAGTGATATTGCCAGTTTATCCAACAAAACTTTTTACCCATATACCGATTTACTGTTACACGATATGGGAAGTGGCTTAAACGACGGTTATACAGAAGGAACTGCATTAACAAGCGAATGGAGAACTCCGCCTTTATGGGGAATTGGGCTGGCTAAAAAATCGCAAGGTGGACAATATTTTTTACTGCATGACGGTAGAGCCAGAAGTATTGAAGAAGCAATTTTAATGCACGGCGGTGAAGCTAACAGCAGTAAAAATGCGTACCAGCAATTAACATCGGGTGAAAAACAAAAACTGATAAAATTCATTGAAAGTTTATAGTATGGACAGAAAAGAATTTTTAAAGATTTGTGGCTTTTCCTGTTTAGGAGTTTTGGGATTGTCTGGGATGATGCAAAGTTGTGGAACAACTCATTATGCTTCTACAAATGTTCAAGGCAATCGATTGATTGTGTCTAAAAAAGAATTTGAAATAATCAAAAACGACACCATTCGTTACAGAAATCATGTTGTTAGCAAAATAGAAGGTATCAACTATCCGATTATCATATACAAAAACCTAAATGATACTTATTCAGCATTTTTGTTAAGATGCTCTCATCAAGGAGCCGAACTTACCGTTAATGGTGATGTATTAACCTGTTCAGCTCATGGAAGCGAATTTGGTAAAAACGGTGAGGTTATTCAAGGACCCGCAGAACAACAATTAACCGCATTTAAAGTGCAAACCGATGCACAAAACATTTACATTCAATTATCCTAAAATGAAATCACTATATATAACTGTATTAATCTTATTTTTTAATTTTTCAGTACTGGCACAGGTTGATTCAACAAAAGTCGTAACGACACAAAAAGACACTACAAAATTAGCTTTGAATATGGATGCAGTTTATGCACGTCCGTTTTTGAAATTAGGGAAACTTCCCATTTCCATAGGTGGTTATGTTGAAGCCAATACGAGTTATTTTGCTACTGATGGAGTCACAGAAGGTATGTCTTTTCAGATGCCGAGAATGACATTATTTGTTTCATCCACCATCAGAAACCGAATTAAATTTTTATCGGAAATTGAGTTTGAAGAAGGCGGAAAAGAAATAAATATTGAATTTGCTTCGCTTGATGTGGAGTTACATCCACTATTCAATTTGCGTGGTGGTATTATTATGAACCCTATTGGCTCTTTCAACCAAAATCACGACGGTCCAAAATGGGAATTCATTGACCGTCCAATATCTTCAACAACCATAATCCCATCTACATGGAGTAATGTTGGTTTTGGTTTTTTCGGAAAGTATGCCAAAAATAATTTGGTTTGGGCGTATGAAGGTTATTTCTCCAATGGTTTTGATGATACGATTATATCGAATACCGAAAACAGAACATGGCTTCCTGCTTCAAAAGAAAATAAAGAACGCTTTGAGGAAAGTTTTAACGGAGTACCATTGATTACCGCCAAGACTGCATTAAAACACAGAAAAATAGGTGAATTTGGTATTTCTTGGATGGGTGGTGTGTACAACAAATTTCAGGAAGACGGTATTCAAATTGACAAAAAACGTAGAGTGGACTTATTCGCATTGGATTTTAACACAGTGCTCCCGAAACTAAAAACATACATCAATACGGAATGGGTTTGGGCTTATATAGATGTTCCTGACACCTATACTCAACAATTTGGCTCAAAACAAAAAGGGGGCTTTATCGATATTGTGCAACCCATTTTAAAGCGCGATGTATTGGGTTGGCAAAACAGCACACTTAATTTGGCTTTTAGAATGGAATACACAGATTATAATGTTGGAACGTTTAAAGAAACTAACGAGAATATCCACGATGATGTAATGGCTATAACTCCGGGAATCAGTTTCAGACCCTCTTCACAAACGGTTTTCAGAATGAATTACCGCTATATTTGGGAAACAGATATTTTTGGTAATGATCCTTCGAAGACAGCTGGGATTCAATTTGGGTTTTCCACTTATTTTTAGTCTGATTTGCATGAAAATCACCCAAGATCAGAAAAGTTTTTCATGCAAATTAACTATGTTTTTCCCATGACTAATAAATTTTGCTAGCAACAATCTCCGTCTGCTTGTATGGGTGGACATTTTACAGTTCCGTAACTGCAATAAACGCAACAATCACCCTGTTTCGGTTTTAATACTGTTTTGCATTTTTCACATTCGTAAAAATACTGACATGCATCAGTAGGCATCATTTCTTCCTTTTTATGCCCGCAATTGGGACAAGTAATCGTAGATTTTAATTCAACCTCTTTTCCTCCATACGAAATACAGGTATTACAATTACCCTGAACTTTATTTTGATAATAATTTGCTATTGTAGCAATAAAAAGCCCAAGCATACCAGAATAAATTAAATAGACTGCATTTTCCGATTTACTAAAATAATATGCGAAGAATATTAATATTCCACTTGGTATTGCTATTAATAAAGGATACACGCAACGATGTTTACGGTAAGAAATGATTAAGCCAACAATTGAAATTAAAACCATTGCTTGAAAAATCCACATCGTCCATCCACCAAATAATTCAAAGCTGCCGAGTCCAAGAGCTGAAGCACCAAATGCAAATAGCGGAAAACAGCAAGGCGAAAATAGTGCTGTGAAGAAAAGTCCAATCGTACCTAATTTATCAATGTTATTAATTATTTTCATTTTTGTTTTTGTTTTTAAATTTTTAAATTTCGTAATCTCAGGGCATTTGCAATTACTGATACAGAACTAAAAGACATTGCTAATGCGGCAATCATGGGTGATAATAAAATTCCGAATGTCGGATATAAAACGCCTGCTGCAATAGGTACTCCCAATACATTGTATATAAAAGCAAAGAATAAATTTTGCTTGATGTTTTTCATCACGGAATGGCTTAGATTTTTAGCCTTTACGATTCCCTGCAAATCACCTTTTACTAATGTAATTTTAGCACTCTCTATGGCTACATCGGTTCCGGTTCCCATTGCAATTCCTATATCGGATTGCGCTAAGGCTGGTGCGTCGTTTATTCCGTCGCCTGCCATTGCAACAATTTTGCCTTCGGATTGTAATCGCTTAATTTCTTTAAGTTTATCTTCTGGTAAACAACCGGCTTTGAAAGAACTTAAATGCAGTATATCGGCTACAGCTTTAGCAGTATTAGCATTATCGCCTGTAAGCATAATTACCTCGACTCCTTGGCGCATTAGTTCTTTAATCGCTGCTGCACTAGATGATTTAATAGCATCGGTAATCGATACAAAACCGACTGCTATATTATCCACTGCTATATAGGATACTGTTTTTCCTAGTTTTTGTTCGGTTATAATTCGATTTTCTATGTCATCCGAAACAACTACATTCACTTGCTCCATTAGCTTTTTATTTCCTAATGCTACTATTTTACTGTTTACTGTACCAACAACTCCTTTTCCAGTAACATTTTCAAAATCTTTAACCTCGATCAAAGAAGTGTTTTTTGTTTTAGCGTAATTTACAACGGCCTGTGCCAATGGATGTTCGCTATATTGATTTAAAGAAGCAATATTTTGCAATAAACTATTTTCGTCACTATTAGATGCATAAATTTTTTCTACTGATGGTTTTCCTTCAGTAATAGTCCCAGTTTTATCGGTTATTAAAACATCAACTTTGTTCATGTTTTCTAACGCTTCTGCATTTTTTATCAAAACACCTGATTGTGCTCCCTTACCTACCCCAACCATTACTGACATTGGCGTTGCTAGTCCTAAAGCACAAGGACACGCAATAATTAAGACTGCAACCGCATTGATGAAACCGTAAACTAATGCCGGATCAGGTCCGAATTTTGCCCAAACGAAAAATGTTAGTACTGCAATAATTACCACAATGGGGACAAAGTATTTTGAAATACTATCGGCTAATTTTTGGATTGGTGCTCTTGAGCGACTCGCATCATTAACCATTTTAATAATTTGCGACAATAGTGTTTCTGAACCAACTTTCTCGGCAACCATTACAAAAGATCTATTTCCGTTTATAGTACCGGAAGTTACCTCGTCTCCAGTTTTTTTATCTACCGGTATGGGCTCTCCGGTAATCATAGATTCATCAATAGTACTTGTGCCCTCCATGATTTTCCCATCAACAGGAATTTTGTCTCCGGGTTTTACACGTAATAAATCCCCTTTCTTAATATCATGAATGGAAATGACTTTATCCTTTCCGTTTTCCACTAAAGTTGCTTCTGTGGGCGCCAGTTTCAATAACTCTTTTATCGCACCGCTGGTTTGGCTGTGCGCTCTAGCTTCTAATAGTTGTCCCAACAAGACCAACGTGATAATTACTGTTGCTGCTTCGAAATAAAGATGAATAGTTCCGTGTTCGGTTTTAAATTCTTCCGGGAAAACATTCGGAAACAACATCCCTACAATACTAAACACAAAAGCTACTCCGGTTCCTATTCCAATCAGCGTGAACATATTCAAATTCCATGTGATTATTGATTTCCATGCACGGGTAAAAAACATCCAACCTGCATAGAATACAACCGGAATCGAAAGCAGAAATTGCACCCAGTTCCACTTGCTGCTGTCCATTATCTGAAACAACGGGTTGTTATGCAGCATTTCCATCATGGCGATAATGAAAATCGGAACCGTACAAAGCGTGGCAATCTTCATTTTTTTCAGCAAATCCAGATAGGTTCTGTTTTCTTCAGTATCCGTTGGTTCCATCGGAACCAAATCCATTCCGCAAATAGGACAAGAACCTGGCCCCTCTTTAATAACTTCGGGATGCATCGGACAGGTATACATTTTTGGGATGGTATCCAATTCAACCAATTTTTCCAGATTCATTCCACAAACCGGACAATTACCTGGTTTGTCATAAGTTTTATCTCCTTCGCAATGCATCGGACAATAATATTTCCCTTTGGTATTTCCGGAAACTGCCATTGTCATTTTGGAATGATGAGTATGGTGTTCAAGAGATACTTTTTCTCTCGCGGCTTCGGATGTTTGATGGTTATGAGCTAAATTGCTCATAGTTATGGTGTAGTTACCGGCAATTGCAAGCGCTTGCTGAAGCTGTTCCGTCGGTATGTGCTTTTCCATAGTTATAGTGGCTATCGGTGGGTTTAAGGAAACTGTAGCTTCAACCCCATCAATAGTATTTAATGCATTTTCTACTTTTGACTTGCAGTTATCACATGTCATGCCAGCTATATTATACGTATGTGTCATCAGTTTAATTGTTTAAAATAATGGGATTTATAAATTATTGGATAGCTTTAGTAATGTTTATTTTTTTTCATCATTAAAGATTTTTCAAAATAAAATCTACCCTTTCTTCAGCCGATAGAACCGGAACATGAACTACCGGAAAGGGTAAGGATTCGTAAACTTCGGTAATTAACTCATGAATTTTTTTTTGTGCCTGTTCATCTTCACTTCGGGCATAATCATTTTTTAATGGAAGGGAATCCAGAATAAAAATCTTTTTATAAGAAACCATTTGTAGTGCTTTAGCTAACTTTTCATCTACCGATAGGTTTAAAAAACGATAGTAGGCAAGAGCGTCCGGAATTGCTCTATCAAGAAATACCTGAACGTTTGGTGCAATTTCATTTTCTTGTTCAATCTGCATATCCAAAACTCCCAATTGGAATTCTCTTTGGTTTTTTCTTGCTTCTTCAACTGTTCTTCCCTTTAGTCGTTGCGTGTCTAAATAATGTCTCGCATGCTCAAAAGTTGTTATGTACCCTCTTTCTTTCAGTAAATTGACAGTGGTGGTTTTACCCGAGCTTGGACCACCTGTAATGACATACCAATTTGTTTTTCTTTGCGGAGTATTTATAATATTAGTTTCCATAGTTTCATTTTGGATTCTTACAAAAGACCTACATCTTCATTCCTTCCATTGGGTCAGTCCCTTTTCGGAATTTATATTCGCTATTTATGGCATAAGCCCCAGTAATTACAATCTTTTTTGAAACATCAATCTCTGATTTAATTTCAATCAGTCCATTGCTTTCTATCCCTGTCTCCACCATAAGGTTTTCGAATATCCCCGGACTTTTTTCAATCCAAATGTAAGAGGCATTTTCTTCTCGGATAACCGCATCTACCGGAATAAAAATCCCTTTTTTAATTGATTGGTTTAACTTAACCATTGCCTGCATTCCGGGTTTCAATTCCAAATTTTTATTTGGCACTTGCAATCGGATTAAAAGCAGTCGGGTATCCGGATTGATTTCGGGATTGATGAAAGAAACTTTCGCGTTCATTGTTTTATCGGGGAAATCGGTAAAAGAAACTTTGGCATTTTGTCCAAGGCTAACATTTTTTGAATAGTTCACGTTTACTTGTGCTTCGAGCCAAAGATTACTTAAATCAGCCAATTTTATTATAGGGGAACCTTCCATCATATAAGTTCCTTCTGTGGCTATTATTTCTGAAATATAACCACTTGTTGTGCTGTAAAAAGTTGTATACGGTGAAATTACCTTGCTGTTTCTTATGTTCTCGATTTGTGCATTCGACAATCCGAAGAACAAAAGTTTTTGTTTGGCCGCATTTAGCATATTTTGAGCATTTTTCCCAAAATCACCCGGCATGGAAAGTTGTTTGTAAGCCGTAAAATAATCCTGCTTGGCTATGGCGATATCTTCACTGTATAAAGAATACAAAGCATCATTTTTACGCACATATCCCCCAATCGTTTTAAAATAAAGCTTTTCAATTCGTCCCATTGCTCTTGCTGAAATGGTATTGATTTTTTCTTGGTTAATGGTTAAAACTCCCGTATAGCTTTGTTCTAAGCTGTTTTGCGTTGCTGCAATAGTTTGCGTGGTAATGTTTCCCAGTTGTATTTGTTGTTTGCTTAAACTTATTTCATTTGCTTCTGTATCGTTGTTTTTTATTGGTGTTAAAGGCATGTGACAAATAGGGCATTTTCCCGGTTTGTCTTCCTTTATTTGTGGATCCATGGAACACGTGTAGAAAGTAGTTTCTTTCCCCATATCATGTCCTGAATGGTCTTCTTTGTTTTTAGTAGTACATGCAATTACCATCATGAATACTAATAGTACTGTAATACTGCGGTTTATCATCTTTTTCATTCTTACTCGGTTTTAATGAAGCTTTCACTGTCTATTAAATACTGTGCATTTTTAGCTATAGTATCTTTAATGGAAATTCCGTTGATGACTTGAATATAATCTCCCATTTCAATTCCCGTTTTTATTTCTTTTGCCTTAAAGCCGTTATTCATTTTTATAAAAACTATTTTCTTGTTACCAATGCTGACGAATGCCTGTTTTTGTAACCAAGTCGCTTTAATCGGGTTAGTTTTTACGCTACCCTGCAAACGTAAACCAATAGGTAGTTTTAATTTAGCATTATTTAAATACACCCGAATCCTATTGGATTTATCAGATGCGTTAAACTGCGTTTCTATGAAATTTATATTTGCATTGATGCTGTTATTTTCATCTAATTCTGTAGTAATGGTAATGGGTTGATTCATTTTTAGTAATCCGTTATATCCTTGTAAAACATTAAAAACACCCCATACTTTATCGGTATTCACTAATTTAAAAACAGTTTCGCCCTTTTTTATATAGTTTCCTTCCTTCACATTTAGTATTTCGGAAGTAGCACTTGCGTTTGACATTGTATTACTATTGACCTCCATTGTTTCCGTCGCGTCAATTATGCCATAAGCAGGGCTATAAATTGAAATTACGGGATTTGCCCGTTTTGTTGCCATTAAGGAATTAATATGATTACCGCTCATTCCGTAGAGCATTAATTTTTGTTTTGAAGCTTCAACAATGGAAGTATTAGCAGCATCATTTGAAATTAAATAAATGAAATTTTGCTGTTCCGTAAGTAATTCGGGGCTGTATAAATCAAACAGTTTTTGACCTTTAGTGACCTTTTGGTATTTGTAATTCACATACATTTTTTCAATTCTTCCACTTATTCTTGCCGCGATGTTTACGGAGGAATTTGGATCGTATGCCACAAGCCCAGGTAAATTAATTACATTGCTTATCGTTGTATCTTTTGCCATTGTGGTTTGATAATTTCCAACAATAAAATTATCCGTTGGCTTTAAAACATTTTCGATTGAATTGTTTTCTTCTGTATGATTGTTTGTAATCTTTTTTACTAAAGTCATACCGCAAATAGGACAATTTCCCGGTTTATCCCGAATAATTTCCGGATGCATCGAACAGGTATAAACCACTGCTTGTTGTTCGTGACTGGAATGGTTATCCGATTTGGTTGCAAAATAATAGACTGCAAACCCAATCGTTACAATCGCAATGGTTATTAAGCTGTATTTTAAATATCTGTTCATAATTATTTCGTTTCCAGTTGTTTTTCAATTTCAACCTGTGTTGCCAAAATAGCTTGTAATTTATCTAACGAATCCATCTGTGCCATATTTAACGCTTCCCAGGCATCGAGTACAACAAACAAATCTCCCGTATTATTTTGCCAGGCAATAATGGCAGTATCGTAGTTTTTACGCAAGGCCGGAATAATATTTTTTTCAGCTATATCATATTGTTTTTTAAGATTTGTCAGTTCCGTTTGCATTCCTGAAATCATTCCCGACGCTTCATTCAGTATCATTTGTTTTTGCCAATTAAGACTTTCATTTTTAATTTGAAAACTACTAATGTTGGCTTTGTTCATTTTGGTTGACCAAGGCATTGGAATGGTAACCATTCCCATTAAAGAGAATTGCTGGGGTTGCTGTCCAAAAGCAAACATATGGTCGTATTTAACTCCAAACTCCGGCAAAAACTTTGTCTTTTCGGCTTCTATTTTCAGTTGATTTAACGCCATTGTTTTTTCAATAGCTTTAATGTCACTTCTGTTTTGGGAAAGCAGCGTTGTATCGGTCTTTATCAGATTAAAATCGGTTAATTTATATGCCGAATCAATATCAAATGGGGTATTTTTATCCCTTGCCATCAGCATATTAAGCATAATTCGTTTTTGTGCTATGTCATTTTGCAGCATGACAATCATACTTTGTAATACACTGTATTGAGATTTTGCTTTGTAATATGTTGGTAGTTTGTCCATGTTATATTGATAGCGTATCTCCATACTTTTAATCATGTAGTCCAAAAGCAATAAATTATCATTGGCAATTTTTATTTTCTTATTCAGTACAATCCATTGGTAGTAATTTGTTTTTGCCAAAGCATTGAGCTGATTAATCGTATAATTTTTGTTTTCCTTTTCCACGGAAGACATTGCGTTCATATACTTAAAATCGGCATTCAGCTTTCTGGAATTCGGTATCATTTGCGTGATTCCCAACATATAAGACCCCATTCCGGGTGACATTTCATCAGCCTTCCACATTTTAGAATTGTAAGGTGTCATGAAAAAACCTGTTTCGACCTGTGGTGGCATCCAGCTTTTAGCACCTTTTGCAGCTGTATCCATACTTTGGATATCAGCGTCATACATTTTTAATTGCGGATTGTCAGTTTCTATTTTCTTCAAAACTTCATCCAACGAAAGTGTTTGAGCCCTACTTGAAG
The DNA here is from genome assembly GCF_022836875.1 of Flavobacterium enshiense. Classification (NCBI taxonomy): domain Bacteria; kingdom Pseudomonadati; phylum Bacteroidota; class Flavobacteriia; order Flavobacteriales; family Flavobacteriaceae; genus Flavobacterium; species Flavobacterium enshiense. The sequence continues at coordinate 2,020,462 of NZ_CP090376.1, read as the reverse complement.
TGAGGCTTAAAATCAAACAACCTATTACGATATAATACTTATTCTTTAGCATCTAAAATTTCTATTTTACCATTTGCTTTTAGCTCGCGGAGTTTTACCATTTCAAAAACAACTGGTGTTACTAATAAAACATAAATAGTGGACGTAATTGTACCGCCAATAAGTGGAACAGTAATAGGAAGCATTACATCGGCTCCGGTTCCTGTTGCCCAAAGAATAGGAATCAGACCAAATAATGAAACGGAAACCGTCATTAGTTTTGGTCGTAACCTTTTTGCTGATCCATCAATAATATATTGTCTCAATATTTCTTCGGTGATAACCTCATTGTTATTTCCGTATTTCTCCACCATTTTGTTCATGGATTCATTTAAATAAATGGTCATTAGCATTGCCGTTTCTATGGCCATTCCAAACAAGGCAATAAACCCGACAGCTACCGCTACAGACAAGTTAATACCATAAAAATAGACCATAAAAATTCCACCAATTAAGGCAAATGGTACGGTTATCATGGTGATTAAGGCTTCTTTCATGGAACGATAGGTAAAGTATAGGATAAGGAAAATAATAACGACCACTATAGGCAATATCAGACTCAATGTTTTGTTGGCTCTGATTTGGTTTTCCCATTGTCCGCTCCATTCCACATAATACCCTTTGGGCATTTTAGTCATCATTGCATTTAATTTTTTCTGTGCTTCTTTTACCGTACTGCCCAAATCACGTTCACGAACATTAAACAATACGCTTCCTCGAAGCATCGCATTTTCACTGTTTATCATGGGCGGACCATCACTTATCTTTACATCAGCCACCGTTTCTAACGGAATTGGGCCAAATTGCATCGTTTGTATTTGTAATTTCTTTAATGCGTCCAGACTATTTCGGTATTCCTGAGCATATCTTGCATTTACAGAAAACCGTTGTCTTCCCTCAATGGTTGTGGTTAATTTCATTCCACCAATAGCCGCTTCGACAACATTATTGATATCATCAATAGAAAGTCCGTATCGTCCAATAACATCTCGTTTTGCTTGAATATCTATGTATTTACCTCCTGTGATGGGTTCTGCATATAAATCTTTTACTCCGGAAGTCCCTTCTAAGGCTTTTTTGATTTTTTGAGATAAAACATCGATTGTATCTAAACTTGCACCGTAAATTTTTATTCCAACATCCGTTCGAATACCTGTAGAAAGCATGTTGATACGATTGATGATAGGCTGTGTAAAACCGTTTGTTACTCCCGGAATTTGCAGTTTATTATTTATTTCAGTTATAATATCATTTTTTGTTTTGTCTTCTCGCCACTCGTCTTCAGGCTTTAATAAAATAATCGTTTCAATCATGCTTATCGGACTGTTGTCTGTTGCCGTATTTGCTCTACCTGCTTTTCCTAAAACGTGATCTACTTCGGGTACTGATTTTATCAATTTGTCCTGTACTTGCAAAATCCTTTTTACTTCAGAATTGGATACATCTGGCAATGTTACCGGCATAAATAAAATAGAGCCTTCATCTAACGGAGGCATAAATTCCGACCCCAGACGGGTAAACATTAACACGCCAAACAGTAATGCCACAATATTGAAACCCAATATTGTTTTACGCCATTTCAAACAAAAGGTTAGTATAGGCGTGTAGATTGCTTCCAGTTTGCTATTGATTGGATTTTTTTCTTCCGGACGAAGTTTTCCTTTGAGCAAGAAGCTAATTAGTACCGGTGTTAGTGTGATAGCCAAAAATGCATCAACAATAAGAATAAAGGATTTTGTATACGCTAATGGGCTAAACAATTTACCTTCCATTCCCGTGAGAAGAAACACCGGTAAAAAAGAAGCAATTACAATGATTGTTGAATAAAAAACACCCGGACCCACCAATTTAGATGATGCTTCAATTATCTTGAGTTTTTCTTCTGAAGACAATGGATCCTGTTCTTTTTTGAATATTTTTATTAGTTTCTCTTTCATCTTAAACGGATTCTTTATTGTTAACCATTTCTTCCTGTTTTTCCGAAATATTTCGATATGAATTTTCCACCATTACAATACCATCGTCAACCACGACTCCAATAGCCAGAGCAATACCCGTTAGTGACATAATATTAGAGGATATACCGAAAGCCTCAAGCAAAATAAACCCAACGGCTACAGATATAGGAAGCTGAATAAGTATAATTAAGGCACTTCTCCAATGGAAAAGAAAAATGAGTATAACAACTGATACTGCTATCATTTCTTCAATTAGCGTTCCTTTGACTGATGCAATGGCTTTTTCTATCAGTTCACTCCTATCATACGAAGTTTTAAAAGAGACCCCTTCCGGTAACCCTTTTTCGACCTCTTTCATTTTTTCTTTTACCGCTTTTATTACTTTGTCGGCATTTTCTCCGTAACGCATTACTACAATTCCACCAACAACTTCTCCTTTTCCGTTTTCATCAAAAATTCCCAATCGTAAATCACCTCCCATTTGTATCGAACCAATATCTTTTACCCGCACAGGAACAGCATTGTAATTTTTTATGGCAATATTCTCTACATCTTTGATATTCTTGATATATCCCAAACCTCTTACGATATACGACATATTGCTCATTTCAAATTTTCGCCCTCCAACATCGTTGTTATTTGATTTTACGGCATTCATAACTTCCATCATGCTGACATTATAATATTGCATTTTGAGCGGATCTAAAACCAATTGGTATTGTTTTTCGAATCCACCAAAAGAAGCTACTTCCGCTACACCAGGAACTGTTTGCAATGCAAATTTCACATACCAGTCTTGTAAAGCTCTTTGTTCTCCCAAGTCCATACCCTTGGCGTCTAAATGATACCAAAAAATATGGCCAACTCCTGTACCATCAGGACCCAATGTTGGAACAACGTCTTGTGGAAGTAGACGTTGTGCATAATTTAGTCTTTCCAATACTCGGGTTCTTGCCCAATAGGTATCTACATTATCTTCAAAAATGATATATACAAAGCTCATCCCAAACATGGAGGCACCACGTATGTTTTTAACTTTTGGTATACCTTGAAGGTTGGAAACCAAAGGATAGGTCACTTGTGCTTCTATTACCTGCGGACTTCTTCCCATCCATTCCGTAAAAACAATAACCTGGTTTTCTGATAAATCAGGGATGGCATCAATAGGATTCTGTTGCACACTGTAAACTCCCCAACCAAATAGTCCAGCTGCAACAAGCAGCACTATAAAACGGTTTTTTAAGGAGAATGAAATCAATTTTTCGACCATACTGTTTATTATTTATTAGTCAGGAAGTTCTACAAAATTCCAGAAGATTTGCAGGACATTCTTATCTAACTAATGGTATTAATTTACGAGCTATTTTGTGACTTCTTCAGTCAATTCCATACCGCATTTTGTGCATTTGTCCCCTTTATTTCCAGTAACTTCCAGATGCATTGGACAGGCATACATTTTTGAATCGCTTTCCATAGTTTTAGAATTATGATCCACCATGGTGGAGTCATGGCTCATCATTTCTGAATTATTAGTTTCAGCTTCTTTGTTTTTTTGGTTACAAGAAGTCATTACGAATGCCATTAGAACGGCAGAAAAGATTATTTTTTTCATATTATTAGATTTAGATTATGTATTACTTTTATTATTAAAAGTACGAATAATCATGTACAATTAATTATAAATTAAAACGTTACAGTTTTAAAACTAATTAATTGTTTCAACAGTTTTACCACAACTTAACATCATTGAACCATAGTATGGATTTTTGACTGCATTCTCTTTACTTAACCAATTTGCCCCTTTTCCATCATTATACATTGGACAAAACTGATAGTAAACTGGAGTCTCATTTTTTGAAACTTTGATTAAAGCGTAGATGTCTTTTGATAAAGTCATAAAATGTTCCCGTTGATGTTTTACATCTTTAGTGTCTGCAATATGTTGCGCATCTTCTTTCAATTGGTTTACAACTTTCATCCACACCATGTGAACATCCATTTCCAGTTTGTCCATCTTTATAGTATTGATTGCTGTTAACAGTTCTTTAGAAGCAGTAGCGGTAGCATTACCATCAGACTTAACCAAAGCATCCTTTACCAAAAAGTAATTATCAATAACTGACTTAAGTTGATTTTCATTTTGATTTTCAGATACTGATGCTTCATTGTGATTACCGTGAACTGAATGGTCTTCATTGGATGCCATAGCGGTCGTTGTTTCTTTTACAGGAACTTTGGCAACCCTGTCGTATTGACAACAGCCATGAAGGTTATTGTAAACATCATCTGGGGCAAGGAATTTATCGCTATCGTACCCAGCTAATGCAATTTTCTTTAGTATTTCATCCTGAGTTGTTTTTTTAGCATCATAGGTTAATGTTGCCATTTGAGTGTCTTGATTCCAGTCTACTTTAGCTACTTTTTTTAAACTCCCTGATTTTTCGATAGTTGCCTCACACATACCACAGTTTCCATATATCTTAACGGTTTCTGTTTTTGCGTTCTTAATTTGTGCGTTGGACACAATTGCTGATAACAAAAGTGTCATTACCACTACTGTTTTTATAAATGATTTGTTCATTGAATTATGATTTAAGAAACAATGCTTTAGAAACAATGTTTCAATTTTAAAATTGATTTAATTAGATATACAGCTTGATTAAGTCAAAACAAACTATAAAGAATGTCTTAAAACAACAATCATGAAACTGCAAATGAATTTGGAATAGCAATACTGCTATAAGATTGACACACTTATGGCTGTCAAAAAAGAAATTTAGCTTATTTTAGGTATAAGCCATAAAGAATAAAAGCCAGAAGAAATATTGGCCTCGTTGTGAAAAAAGTTTTGCTTTTTATCACTTATAACATAAAGATTGTTTTTGATTTCAATGTCGTTGAAAGTAACCACACTAAAATGTACTGTGGACGTGGATGTACAATTTGAATTACCACATTTACCACCACATCCTTTTTCAGAATTATTTTTTTTATCGCAGCACGATTTTTTTTCAGATTTAGTATCTGTTTTCTTTTTATCGCAACAAGATTTTTCTGTTTCGGGATTGTCCTTACTACACGCAAAAGCCTCACCAGGCATAAAAAATATGCCCAATACAAAGATTAAAACTAGATGAAACTTTTTCATTTGCGCTGAATAACTAAAAACAAATTTATAAAAATTTAAATCAATTTGTATTAAATAATTGCAAAAAAACTCATTCTTCTTTATTTTACCTAAAATCACTATTCTGAATTATTCATCAGTACTTTCAACGTTTGTCTTTTGAATTTCTGTCAAAAGTTATAAGATTTACCATACTTCTTAAACGACTTCTAAGCCGGTTTCCATAGACATTTTCAATTTCGGTAGCCGATAAATTAGTGGTAATGTGTGTAACTGATCCATTTTCGATAAAATTTTCATAGCGATTAATCAGAATTTCAGCCATGACATTGCAATCGTTACCAAAATGCTTGATTTGCTGTTCAGCTCCCAAATCGTCAAAACAATAACCTGTCAAACGGGTTTGATTGGCCGCTTTTTGAGTATATAAATTTAAAGCTTCATAACCTCGTTTTGCAAATTCAAAGGAAACTTCCCTAGTCGATTTTATTTTGTAGTCATACTTGGATGGTACGAACGGTTTTATCAGGTGCATGATTGATGTTTTTCCACAACCAACGGGACCCGATAGTATGATTCCTTTATTTAGATCTAAACCTAACTTCAAAGCATTTTCGGTATCTTGGATTGCATATATAAGTAACTTACAAATAACCGGTTTATCCTCTTCGTATATTTTGAAGCTTTTCCCATATGCTTCTTTACCTTGTTGCTCAAGATATCTAAAACATTGTTCCAAATTGTACGTTCTAAAATTATCTTTTACAACGAACGTGCTGGTAAAACTATAGTGGTTCTGCATAATTTTTCTGAATTACTGTGTGAAGATGATTTGGTTTAGGTCCTTCGGCAAGCTCAGGATGACGATTGGTTTTTGTGTTAAATTTTTGACTGTTCAGCATCCAATTTCTCGCAGCAGCTTTCCAGTTTTTCATTTTGGACTTACCGCTTACCAGCCAGCCATTGCTTTGAAAATGGTTATAGTATTTTTGCGCTTCGATTTCTGAAACATTGCATTCGCTGAAAAACTGCACTACACTTTGCCATTGTGGTGGGATTGCGTTTTCTGTTGTTTCACCTTTTTTTTCGCGCAACTTTTTTTTGGGTCCTTCGATACTTCGACTTGGCTCAGTACAGGCATGCTCAGGATGACAATTATTATCACCTGACTGATTTTTGAACTCGTCTTTTTTTAAGTCATTTTTGCTTTTGCCAAAGTTTAAAATGTTTGTATTGTTTGTACTGTTTATATTGTTTATAGAAGATACCAGCGCTTGTTCAGTAGCTATTTCACTACTTGTTTGCTGCTTGTTTACTTCCTGTTCAATAACTTGTTTATTTTTTGAATTGGTTTTATCGCTTCGCTTTAATGGTTTTAGCTCATGGGATAAATTGACCATTTGAAGCATACTTCCTTTAAACGGATTGTATGAAGGTTCGTAAATGACATAGCCTTTATCATGTAGTTCCCGCATGCATTTATGATACGTAGCTTTTGAACATATCTTGCTGATTCGCATGACCTCATCGCGAGTGATACTTATAGGGTTCTGAAACCGGTTAAGGTTCCAGAACTGAAAGAGTGCAATGTATAGGCTGATGTGGGTTGGGTTTAGGGAATGGTCGTCTACCACCCTATCGAAATAGGCTGTGAGGTGTTTTATGTAATTCATATTTTTTGAGGTTCTGAGTTACTAAGGTTCTGAGTTGTTGAGTTTTTTTGACTTGCGCCTTTGTCATGCCTCATATGCCCTAACATTTGGCTATTAGCTAGTTAGTTGAATTCGTTTTGTTCTGTGAAAGTATCTTTTCGATATCGTCGTAGGAATAGAAAAGAGTACCGCCGATTTTAGTATAAGAGAGGCTTCCGTTTATTCTATAATTTTGGAGTGTGCCCGAGGAAATACCGAGTAGTTTTCTAACCTCGCTTGATTTTAACCATTGTTTTGAAGCGGATGTGGACTTGACATCCAATAACTTTTTAATATCCTCCAATAGTTCTTTCTTGAATTCTCTTAAATCTTCGGTTGTAATAATTGTTGCTGCCATATTGCTTTTTAAATGTTAAACGATTTTGAATGACGTCATTTCTTGTTACTTGTTTTGTTTTGTTCGAACAGGGCAAAATTGTTGTATTTTATTCTTTTCTTTTCCCAATGCTTATCGTAGTTACGAGAAAATTTAACATCAAAACGCTAAAAAATGCCTGTTTACAAGACAATTGAAATCAAACTTTTTTAATCGTATTACCTTTATCCACCAACAAAAAATCCGAATTAGTGTTTTACTACCAATTCGGATTCCATACTCCTGCTTTAAAAAATGTAATTAATTCAAAACCAACAATAAAAAGATTAAAAACTTCGTAGTTACGATTCCCTACGAAACCTTAAACGCTCTCTTCTTTGCTGATTTTATGTTGCAAATTGAGCATTAATTCTTCAAGGAATTTGGTTTTACTACTTTTTCTTTCTTTTATCTCATTATAGGTTTTGTAAACATTGTCCAGCTTTACATTAAAGAAATCTTCGAAAGACGAAGTAATAGTATTGATATCAGCAGCACCATGATTTAATGCGCCACTGGAATAGAGTGCGTAAATGAGCTCAATTAAAGCCGTTTTCGGTGCTGTCCAAACCAAGACTTTATGTCTTTTCTCTTCAAAAATTTCTGAGTCATTAACTTTTAAATTCTTTAGTGCTTCCCTTATGTAGTGGATGAACCGATACATAGCTTTTACCTTAGACCAAAGCATATCCTGAGCGGTAGAAAATTCAGGAAATTGGTAGTAATCGGTCATTGGGGTAAAAGGGAAATTATCTCTTTGATTCCTAGTGAAAAACTGATGATCCAGGTAACTGTACCCCTGCTCCATATAATGCACAAAATCGGCATTTTTACAGAAAAACTTATTGACTTTTTTTAACTCCTTTTGAAGAAACTCAATCTTATAAGAAGTACCGGCTTTCGGCATGCGCAGCTCACACGACCTGACTTCCGTGAAATAAATGAGATAACTCATTGGAATGGGTTTATGATTTTTGAAGAACTCGATTTCGTCTGGTACGTTTTCAAAATCATGTTGTTCTACTTTATCTTTTAAAACCGAAAGTGTTCTGTTACATAACTGAATACCTTCGTTTGCTTTCTTTAAATGGTTTTCGTTTGTTTCTAAAATGGCATTGCACTTTTGGTTGAAATCTGTAATTTGTGCTGTAATAGTTTTCATTTGTTGTGTTTGGCTAATAGTGAGCATTGTTGGTTTGTTACTTTATTTCGTTTTGTAAACTGTTTAATGCCTCGAATGCATAATTATCTTTGGCTTGTATGTAGGCAATTTTAGGTGTTATTTCTGCTCCCAGTTTTCGTTTTTCGAATGTGGCCGAAAAGCCTAAATCTATTTTTGAACACCCTAAAGTATTGGCTCTCTTAATAATCTGGAACAATAACTGACGGTACAAATTCAATTCCTGTACATAGCTGTAATTCATACCTATTAGGGTTGGAACATAAGTCCTTTTAAAATTTTTATACCCGAATACCACACCAACCATTTCAGGTTCTGTGGATTCCTTTCCTTTTAAGTACAGCACTATAAATTCCCATGAAGCATAGTCGCTCATTTTCCTGAAAACACTCAATGGATAACTGAAGGTGTTAATTGCAAAATTATTGTCTTTTACATTCGTATATAACTCGTATGCTTTTTCTAATTCTATCTCTGACAAGCTATTTTTAAACTCAACATTAAAACAAGATTCAAAAGGAAGTATTTCTTTATTAAAATGTTTTCTGGAACGAGGTGACAACTTCTTTGTAAAATCTTCAATCGTTGACCAAGTGTTGTTTGTTACTGTGCAAGCTTCCGGCATATCTACTTTTACAAAACCTTGATTGTGTAGTACATCATTCCAATTATTATCCGTTTCAAAATCTCTAAATACCAGCATATCCGCATTTACATCATGGTATAATTCCTCAACTTTTGTAAGCAATAATTTGATTGCTTCACTTTTTAAATGATGCTGACTATTAAAGTAATAATGCTTTCCTTCCGTAAAAAGTGATCCCATGCTCAGTACTTTTGAAGTATGGTACAACGGATTTGATTTTCGTTTTTCCTCCAACTGTTTTGAAACGGATTCCGGTAGCAGCATATCATCTTTCCATAATGTACAAGTGAAAAAAGTAATCATAATTGGAATATTGTCATTGTCTTTTATGATCCAATAGTAGAAATCCCAATTATCCTGTGGATTTGGATTATTCTTGAATACTTCTTCTAAATAACACATTCCCTCCCAATCAAAAACACTTTGACCACCCAGTGAAGTATTCCAAAAATCTTTATCTATCTTGTGAATTGATGTTTCAAACTGGAATTTCAACAACCCAGAATCGACACTCACTTTTTTGACTTTATTAAATATTCTTTCAAGTCGAAAACTTCTTTGAATTTTTTCCAGACTATTATCGGTTTCTTCTAAAGCTTTTGGAAAATGAAATTGCAAAGCATCTGCCAGTGCTTTAATATCTACCTTTTGATTGTGCCTTGATATCGTTATGCGAATACCTGTATTCTTAACCGGAACAGCAGGATACAATCCCGGATTCACAAAAAAGCCTTCTTTGAAAAGCTTTTGAGTAAGATTATAAGCTGTGGCCGGCATGCCCGTTCCTATAAAGAAAACAGGGGAATCATTCTTCACGATTAGCGGCACATTTGATTCTTCTAATAATGAATTGAAGTATGTTATTCTTTCTGTTAATTCATCTTGCAATACTGTGATTTCGGGTGATAAATGAATATCGGCAGAGCTAGAAGCTGCGGCTAGTGAAGCCGGTTCCAATTGTGCAGAAAATGTTAGTGGTCCTCCAAAGTTTTTGATTTTCTCTCTTAGCTTCCTATCTGAACAAATAAGCATTGCGCCGCTTGCTCCAAACGTTTTACTTAAAGTGGAGACAATTAAAACATTGTTTGGTAATTGATTAAATGAGTCAAAAACATAACCTGTCCCATTTATACCTTTCCAGCTCATACCATGGACATCATCAAAATATAAATGAAGTTGAGGATACTTTTGTGTCAGTTTTATCAATTCGGAGATTGGTGCAAAATCGCCAAACATTGAATATACGCCATCGGCCATGTACCATATCTTTCCGTTTCTGTTACTGAGTTCTTTTATTTTGTCTTCCAACATATTGAGGTTGTTATGACGAACCATTTCTACTGGAATTCCTCTTAGTTTGAGCTGCTGACAGGCGTTTTGCACACTCCAATGTACCTGATGATCTAAGATAACAGCATCTTCGTCGCGAACTACTGTTGGAATAACTGCCAAATGCCCTAGTGTACTGTTTTTAGTAATCACTGGAGTTATACCATACATCTTTTCAATTTTAGCTTCCAATTCGGCATACAATGGATTTGAAATGTATGTTTTGGAAAGCGGGAACTGGGTACCGAATTTTCGAATAGCGTTTATTGCCGCCTGCTTAATTCTTTCATCCTGCTCTAAACCGAGGTAACCGGTAGTTCCGAAATGATACATTTGCTTTCCTTGTATTTGCAATGTTCTACCGTTAAAAAAGGAATCTTCGGCATACAAATGAAGTACTCCTTCATTTTTTGCTCCCGAAATGACACTATTTACGGTGTCGATAAAGTTGTTGTGTTTAATTTTAGCCATTTCTGTTTTGATTAGTAGTGGGTTACGTTTGAGTTAATAAGGCGCCAAAATTGTAGATAAATTTTGGTGTGTTTTACAGTGAATTGTGCTTACTCCTATTTTGACAACTCATATTCCCGAATTGACAAACACTAATTGATTTTAGGGACAATTAGTTTGTTTTGTAGGTTTTTTAATTCAGTATTATTTTTATTTTTGCAGCATTGTATCATTTTATTTAATACATCATGAATGCAGCTCATGATTGTTACGAAAATGCGCATGCACGATTTTGCATAGCGCACGGCATTCTCTATTTTGAATATAAGCCGGAGACCGTTATTTCCTTAACTGTCGCCCGAAAAGTCGTGTCTGACCGAATCCAATTTCAAAACGAAACAACTTATCCTGTTTTATGTGATATCAGAGGTGTAAAAGATTCGGATAAAGCCGGCAGGGATTACCTGGCTCAATTTGGTTCGGTCCTTACTAAAGCTGTTGCCATTCTTGGTAATCCACAAGTTTCTGAAACTATGGGAGATTTTTATCTAAGGATAAACAAACCCACTATTCCCACTTCATTTTTTACTGATGAAGAACAAGCATTAGCGTTCCTGAAATCTTATTTATAATTAAATTTTAAGCGTATATGCACAGGGAAATCAATCAGAAAAGAATGCACAGTATCCGGCAAATGTTACTTGAAATGGCCAGTGGTAATTTTAGTCAGCGGATAATGCGAACTGAGGAAGATGATGAGCTGGAATCCTTAGCGGTACTTATCAATATGGTAGCCGAGGAAATGCAAGAAACGCTGTTTCCCAAAGGCTATATCAATACACATCATTTGCAACAAAGCCCTACTACTTTGAGTTTCATTGTTAATGAAGACTTTATCATTCACAGTACAATACCAGAAACTTATCTCGTTTTAAATTACGATACAACTTCACTTGAAGGACTGAAATTTGTAAAAATTTTAACGGACAGCTCTTCTCATAATTTTGACAGATTATTGCCAACCATCTTAGTCAATGAAAAGGTTTCTACTCTTTCCTTGAGCTATCTTACTTCCGACCAAAAGGAAGTCGTATCATTGTTTAGTAGCATATCAAAAATATCCAATGAAAACCGTTTTATTATTCATTCCATTCTTGCTGATTCAACGGAGGGTGATAATAACTCTGAGGATGTAAATTCCGCTTTCAGACAACCTAAAACGAGACGGGACGATGCACGATTAATGCAACAGGTATATGATTATATTTTATCGAATTTAGAAAACCCGCTTCCCTCCCTAAAAGAGCTTTCCAAAATTTTTGGAACCAATGAACATAAGCTAAAAGAAGCCTTTAAGTACTTCTTTAATACAAGTATCTATCAGTTTTATAATGACGAACGACTAAAAAGAGTTCACTTACTTATTGAGCAAACCAACATGCCACTAAAGAGCATTGCTTATATGAATGGTTTTAATACCTATCCTAATTTCTCGAAGGCTTTTAAGAAAAAGTACGGTTACTCACCCAACGATTTAAAGAGAGACAACGACAACCTGTAATTTCTCCCTTTTGGATAAGTTGTTGTCCCGAATTGAAAAGTCTTTATTAATTGTATTTCAGAATTTTACATCATTAAACTAAACCAGTTAATGCTATGAAACTGAATGACCCATTAAAGAAGATTTTTGTTGAGATTGTCTGTTTGCTATACATTCTTTTGTTTGTATATGCTGCTGTGAGTAAACTTCTTGATTTTGAAAACTTTCAAGTTCAGATAGGGCAATCACCATTACTTAGTGCCTTTGCAGGCTGGGTGGCTTGGGGTGTTCCTGTCCTTGAATTAATAATTGTGTCTCTTTTGGTTGTTCCAAAATCCAGATTATTAGGTCTTATTGCCTCCTTTACCTTGATGGTTATGTTCACGGTTTATATCGTAATCATTTTGAATTTCAGCTCGTTTGTACCCTGTTCCTGCGGTGGGATACTTGAAAAGATGGGTTGGACGGAACATTTAGTTTTTAACCTTGCTTTTGTTGTACTGGCAGCTACAGCTGTTTTGATTATTACAAAGCAAAATCCTAAAACCGAATTATTATGAAATGGAGAAAAATATACACAGTCTTATTACTCTGCCTGTTTTTAGCAACGGGAATTGTAACCTTGCTTTTTGTATTATCTGAAGGTATTATGCATCACCACAATACATTTGTGCGCCGTTTTCCAAAAATGTTGGCAACACCCTCATATCAAACCGATATAAAATATAACTCTTACTATTTTGCAGGCGTTGGTGATGGTAAAATTTATTTAGGAAATTCCACTGCACCGCTACAGATAATGGTTCTTGATACACTTTTAAAAACGAGAGAATATCATACCATTACTCTTAATGATACTACCCTGCCCTTTCGTTCGGTACAGGTTAAAGTAACTCCCCCTTACTTTTATGTTCTGGATGGTACAGTTCCTTGTATTTACAAAGGAAAAACGAAAAACTGGAAGGCATTCCTTAAGTATAAAGGAACAACTAATTTCTCTCAAGCTGAAATTATGGATTCTACCAATATCGTATTTAGAGGACAGAGCAGTGTTGGTGAAAACATAATTGGAAAATTCGACCTTACTGATACCAAAAGTATTGTTTACGGAACTGACTTACTACAAAAACAAATTGACGGTGTTTTTGATACCGATGGTGTTTTGAACTATGATTCAAAAATGAAACAAATCGTTTATCTATACCGTTACCGAAACCAATTTATTGTAGCCGATTCTAATCTTAAACTCAAGCATAGAGGAAAAACGATAGATACCATTAGCAAAGCACAGTTAAAAATAGCGTACATCAAGAACCGACGAGAGAGAACTTTTGCCGCACCACCCCTTGTGGTGAATAAAACAAGTAACACATCCAGCGGTTTACTTTTTGTAAATTCAGCTTTGTTGGGAAAATATGAATCACTAGAAATATGGAAACATGCCAGCATTATCGATGTTTACAACACCTCAAATAACACTTACCTATCAAGCTTTTATGTATATGACAGTAACGGTAAAAAAATGAAAAGCTTTGTGGTCTATGGTAATCGATTGTTTGCCCTGATTGATACCGAACTTGTTTCTTATGAACTGAATAAATATCTATTATATGGTTTTAAACCAATTAAAAAATAAAACAACTGTTTAAAATATACCGGCCAGTATCAGGGGTAAGATTGAAAACCTGTAGAAAAGAGTAAATCATCACTTTTAATTTTTATTATCATGAAAAGCAATTTTTTAAAAATGATTTTGCCGATGGCCACCATTGCGGTTGCTGTAACAGGCGCATTTAGTACTAATGCCATGAATACCAAATCTAAAACAGTGGCTTTAGTACAAGGGTACCATTTCATTTCACAAAGTAATCCTTGTCAGGCTGCTGATATGTGTGAAACAAGTGGAACTTCTTTTTGCCGCGTTGGCGGTGGTGTTGCCACACCACGTCTTTGGGCCAAGGATACCAATGGTAATTGTGTAATCCCGCTGTACAAACCATAATTTTTAAAAAAATATGGTTGTAAAAAATGCAATGCAGTCTTTACTATGACTGCATTGTTTTTTACTTTATACCCTACGGATTTAGTCGTAATAATTCGGAATCATCCAAGAAGAGGATTCTTTTCCTTTTAAATAATAATCGAACCAAGACTCTGTCTTATTGGTTAAGTCTTCTGTATTAGTGCTTTCACTCAGCGCGTGTTCTTCACCGGGATAAACTAACATGATGCTTTTCTTTTTTAACCGGCGAAGTGCCAAATAAAACTCATAACTCTGTTTTGCGTTAATTTGTAAATCCATTTCACCAGTCCAAGTTAAAAGTGGTGTATTAACATTTGCAGCTTGAAGTACCGGTGAATTTCGTAAATATCCTTCAGTGTCTTCGAATAAGGATTTTCCCATACGGAACTGATGGTATTCAAATCTCCAAAAATCCGGTTTTGAGTAGTTCCACGATACTCCGAGATAAGCGCTAACAAAATCGGATAACCCTGCTCCTGACACCGCAGTAGCGAACATATCAGTTTGGGTTATGATGAAATTGGTTTCATACCCACCAAATGAATGGCCTATCAATCCTATTTTATGAGAATCAACAATCCCCATATCAATTACTGCTTTTGTTGCAGACGTAACACAATCGGTAGCCGAAGCCCCTGTATTGCCTAATTCATAAACAATATCCGGATAAAGCACAAAATATCCCTTGGTGGTGAAATTTGTATGGTTCCAGCCTTCATTATTATGTAACGACGGATTTACATATTTATGCAATTCCCTTGACTGTTTCTGGTATATGTGTACCACCATTGGATATTTTTTGTCCGGACTGTAATTAGCCGGATAAAAAAGCACTCCTGTTAACGGAACACTTGAAGCATTTGTATATTTTATTTGAATTGATTTACCCCAAAAATAGTTTTGTTGTTGTGGGTTACTGTTGACTACAGCCTCTTGTTTTGAACCCTTTATACTGCTTAGTACCAAACGTGGTGAAACATCAAAATTCTCTTCAACATACATTATATCTTGCTTGTTCGCTGCCCATTGAAGCTGGCTGATTTTCATTTCTTTGTACACTATTGGTTTTTCTCCCTGTGAGCGTTGCCAATAATAATATCCTGAAGCTACATGATCTTTTCCTGTGGCTTCCAAAAGCAGTATTCCCTTGCTATCAAATAACCCAGTTGAATTTCCCTGGTATTTCACATCTGGTTTTTGAATTGCTGATTGCATTGAAATTCTGAATGTAATTTCTTTTTCTTTTCCTCTGGTTAAACGGGTACAAAAACTTCCGTCTACTGACACCTCCCATATATCGTATTTATCATATAGTAAAAGTGATTTTTCATCGGTAGTGAAACCGGGATTACCATAAGGTATCCAATCTGTACTCATTTCAAAATCGGGTCTTGATAATTCTGCTATCCTGTTTTGAGTGATATTGGTATGCTTATCCTTTTTAATGTCGTATATAAACCAGTCAGACTCTTTAAAATAAGTGATGTACTTCCCTTTTGGTGACATTAACACCATTTGATTAGCACCTGAGTATTTTTTCAACAACAACTTTTTTGTTCCTGTTTGCAAATCCACTCCATAAAAATCGCGGTCGGCCTCTCTTTTTTCCTGTGGTTCATAGGTTTCCTGATTTGAGACAATAGCATAGGTTTGATTTCCATTGAGCGCCACCTGCGGTAAAGCGTTATCTGCTATCTGAAAAAACCGATTGCTTTTTGGATACCAAACCGATAATTTTTCTACTTTATCCCATCCGCTTATTTGTTTTTTTAAAGGATATATTGACTTGTCTTGGGTATTCCAAACCTGCACGGCTGTTTTGGGATTCTTTTTTGCAAGCTGTACTTTTTTTAAACCAAAAAATATACGCTCTCCATCGTCGGATAGTGATAATGGATTATAATCGCTGTCTGAAATAGTACACTCTTCCGGAAAATCCTTCTGTGCTTTAGGATCAAATACAAATGTTCTTTTGTCCTTACTTCTGAAGGTGAACAGCTTTCCTTTGGTGTTCTGTTCCTGTAACCCCTCCAAAGGATGGTGCAAAAAACAAAAGGCTTCACCGTTACTTTGCCATGCAAAATTGTGAAAGCCAGCACCAGTTTCTACAACTACGGTGTGAGTTTGTATCTTTTTATCTATTTGTAGTACCTCAACCGTATGCTGTTTGCCGCTATCCGTAACATAAGCTATTGCTGAATTTTGCGGATTTGGATACCATGCTTTGACG
Source organism: Flavobacterium enshiense (assembly GCF_022836875.1). Lineage (NCBI taxonomy): Bacteria > Pseudomonadati > Bacteroidota > Flavobacteriia > Flavobacteriales > Flavobacteriaceae > Flavobacterium > Flavobacterium enshiense. Next base: position 2,003,873 of record NZ_CP090376.1, on the reverse strand, counting down.
TTCTCAATACTTTTGAGTTTCTGTCCTTTCCAATCCTGCACCACTAAACTAAGCTTGTTGTTTACTCCGGTTTTAAGTACTACCAAATAATTACCGTTAGCTGCAATTTTATAATCTGTTACCTCTGAAATGGTTTGCTTTTCTGCTGTTTTAAGATTTAAAATGTTTAGTGTATTATTAGCCTGCTGACAGACAAACCAACTGTCATTACTAAAATTGCCGTTTTTCCCTTTAGGAAATGACACGGTTTTTCCGTTACGGTTTTTTACAAATAAGGTATCTTCTCCCGACTCGTAGCGTAGCGCGTAGCTTACCTGATTGCCGGTAGATGAAATTTTATCGGGCTGTAACTCACTCCACAAGTGATACTCCTGAGACGTAAGGTGTTTCTTTTGTTTTACCTGCCCCATTACAGGGCAGGCAACTACTAACAAAAACAAAAAAAATGAAAAGGGACATTGTATTGTTCTCATGATTAATAACCGGGATTTTGAGGATTGAGATTCGGATTCATGAGTAATTCGGATTCCGGCAACGGTAACAATCTATCGGTAGTGTTCCACCCTGTTTTGACTCCTGACAACGCTGCATCGAGATTGTTAGTTCTTTTTAAATCAAAAAACCTGTGTCCTAGTTCGGTAAAAAACTCTACTCTTCTTTCCTGAATAATGGCTGTTATAATATCCTGTTGGGTGAGAGCAGCCGTATCAGGCAAACCAGCTGTATTCCTGATTTTATTTAAATCTGTCTTTGCTCCTGAAAGGTCACCTAATTGTGCTAAGGCTTCGGCACGTATTAGATACTGCTCAGCCAAACGAAATATAATGGAGTATTCCTGTGATGTTCCGGTGTTTGTGAACTGTTTGTATTTATAAGCATGGTACCACGTATTTACACCATCGGTAACTGCCTTCGTCCAATGGTTTTTACGCTCGTCCCCCACTTCGAAAGCCGCTATAAAATTATCGTTTAGTGCCACAACCGGAGGAGGGCCTTGGTTGAAAATAAATGTACTACCCTCTTCGGTATTTCTGCCAGCTGATTGGGGTATGAGTTGCCAGATGGTTGTGGTGCTTTCTTTTAGGAAAATGTTATCCAAATTGGTATCCCAAACATATAAACCTGTGTTGTTTATTATATCTGAAGCTTCGTTTACTGCTGCGTTCCAATCACTTGTATAAAGATAAACTCTGGCCAATAGTGCTTTTACGGTTGCTTTGTTTGGTCTTACCCTTTCCGGCGTAATATAATCGTCAGACAACATTGAGGACGACAGCAACAAATCTGTTTTAATATTGGCATAAACCTGTGTTGAAGACATACGAGATACAATACTGTTTACCCTATAATCTGTAGTAGTGATATAAGGAATATCCCCAAAAAGATTGAGCAGATAGAAATGTACTAATGCTCTTGTAAAATAAGCTTCTCCCAATAGTTGATTTTTCTCTGCTACTGATAAGCCAGTGGAATTGGTAGCACCTTCTATAACCGCATTCGTCGCATAGATTTGGCTGTAACTGTTATTCCACAACGTTGCAATATCGGCATTGGAAGGGATTAAAGTATTGTTATAAAAATTAATAGTTCCCATAAAACTGCTACCGTAAAAAGTGAGTTCATCGGTGTAATTTCCCATTTGATTGGAAACTCCGGTAACGGTTCCTGCCAGTACTCCGTTATTTCTTATTTGAGCGTAAATATCTACCATGGCAGCAGTTGCCGTGGTATAGTTCTCGAATACTGTGGGTGATGTTAATTGTGATGTTGGTAAATCTACCTCAACAAAATTATCGCAGGCTACCAATAGTCCCAATAAAGTGATAGACACTAAACGTTTGCCTTGCTTTATCAGATTGTATCTGAAAGAAGTTTTATTGCAACTTATATTATGATGGTTCATGATTTATAGTTTTAAAGTTAAAATGACACTTGAATTCCTGAAGTGATAATACGCAGTGGCGGTAAGAAGCCTAAAGCGGTAAACTCAGGATCGCCCCCTTTGTAGGATGTAAACGTTAACACGTTTTGCCCCTGCAACGAAACTTTACACTGAACATTTTTCATCCATTTCTTAGGTACTTCATAAGACAAGGCAATGTTTTTGAGACGAATGAAAGAAGCATCTGTAATTACGGCATCGCTGCTGATGTATTTGTAAAAGGCATCTACAGCTGCACCGTTTGCTCCTGAACTGTATTGCTGGTATGGAGCGGAATCTCCCGGACTTTGCCAATGATTACCAACTATTGTTGACTGATTGGACATTGTACCCGGCAAAGCCAATGTGGCTGCCGTATTGTAATTTTCCTGCTTTACAAATTGAAAAAGGAAATCCAGTTGCCACTGCTTGTATTTGAGTTGATTTTGTAAACCTCCGTAAAATTCAGGGTTTAGGTCTTTTACTGTTTTCTTGTCTTCGGTGGCCGTAATTATTCCATCGTTATTTACATCTTCAAACTGATAAATACCCGTTTGCGGATCTACTCCTGTAAAGTGATACACCTTTTTGATGTTTAAAGGCTGACCGATTACCAACTGATTGGCATAGGTTGAGGTTTCCAAACCAGGGAACGACAATAATTTATTTCTGGTTGTTGTAAAATTCAGACTTGTTGTCCAACTGAAATTCTCTTTCTGAAAATTAACCGTTCGCAATGTGAATTCCCATCCTCTATTTTGAACGGCAGCATCTAAATTAGCCTGCATGGAAGGAAACCCTGTTGTACCCGGAAGCGGAATCCCTACCAATTGGTTTGAGGAACGGTTGTTGTACCAAGCTGAAGTAAGGGTAATACGGTCGTTTAAAAAACCGGTTTCGAGTGCCGCTTCGAACTTTTTGTTCGTTTCCCAGCCAAAATCGGGGTTGTATAATCGTGTTGGGTGTAAACCGATTGTACCCTGATAATTGTTACCCGAAGTACTGTAGGTATTTAAAAACTGGTAATTCCCTATTTGATCGTTACCGGTTGTACCATAACTGGCGCGCAGTTTTCCGAAACTTAAGAAGTTTACATTGTCTTTAATAAACGCTTCGTTTGAAAAAATCCAAGCCGCACCAATGGCCCCGAAATTAGCGAATTGCTTACCGGGCCCGAAACGGCTTGAACCATCGCGACGCCCTGTAATGTTTATGATGTAGCGTTTGTCCCAATTTAAGTTTACGCGACCGAAAAAGGCTTGGTATTTGTAAACCGTAGCTTCATCGGTAAACACTGAAATATTTGATGCTGCTGCCAGATTATAAATAAGGCTATTGCTCATAAAACCACTTGCCTGCTGCACTAACTGTACGTTGTTTTGCTGTTGGAAAGTGGTTCCTATTAATGCTTCTACTCTCGCCTTCCCAAACTCTTTGTTCCAATGAAGTTGCGGTTCTATAATCCAAGAATTACGGGAAGTGTTGTTTGCGAAAAGGACTGAATACTCACTACCCAAACCATAAGCCGGATTGTAGATGGTTGAAGGAAAGGTACTGCTTTCGGTATGATGCAAATCAGTATATCCGAAGCTTGATTTGAGTTCCAAATTCTGCAAGAGTTTGTAGGATAACAGCATATTTGCTACTACGTCTTTCGTATTGGCCAACGACTTCCCTTCGAGATTGCGAAGCGGATTGTTAAAGGTGCCGTTTTCCCAATTCAGATTTCCGTTTTCGTCATACAATGCCGGAGCATTGGGTGCGATTGACCACGCTTCGGGTGTTAAATCTGTAGATGGCTGATTGTTGTCCTGTACTGTATAGCCGGCGGTGAAATTTATCCTGAACTTTTTGTTGTCGGACTCATGATTTAAGTTCGTATGCAAGTTTCCTTTTTTATAACCGAATTCGCCTGGAAAAACTGTTGTTTCCTTACCGAAATTTCCGCTTACTAAAAACTGTGTTTGAGCAGTGCCTCCGGATAGCGCTGCTTGGATGTTTGTAATTTCGTTTGTGCCGCCCAAGAGTGTTTTTTGCCAATCGGTATATCGGTTTTGATCCCATGTACCGTTGATGTCATAAGCATCAGATGGGTATGGAGTGATACCGTCATTCACATAGGCTTCGGCACGCATTTGTAAATACTGCGGGGTTTTCATCATGTCCATGAATCGGGTTACTTTACCCAAACCACTATTTATGCTTGTTGAGAACGTTGTTTTACCTTTCTTTCCCTTTTTGGTTGTGATAAGCACCACCCCATTTGCGCCACGAGAGCCATAAATAGCAGTAGCATCGGCATCTTTAAGGACTTCGAGACTTTCTATATCGCTAGGGTTTAAATTGTTTAACGGGCTTGTGAGTGCGGGCATGACCGTTGCCGTGATACCACCCCCAATTGCTTCGGAAGAATACGGAACGCCATCGATAACATACAATGGTGCATTACCATTTGCCCGAAGGCTGTTTTGCCCTCGTATTTGAATATCGAAACCACCCCCGGAAACGCCGGTACTTTGCGTTACCGAGACGCCAGCCATTTGCCCCTGCATGGTAGCCAGTACATTGGTTACGGGTTGTTTTTCGATATCCTTCGAAGTTATTCTTGCGATACTGCCCGTGCGTTCTTTTTCTTTTACGGAATAGTATCCCGCATTGATTTTGACTTCCTGTAACGAAGTTGCCTCCTCTGACATAGATACATTTATAGTATTGCGACCTAAAATCGCAATTTCCCTTTTGGCATATCCCATCATAGAAAATACCAATGTATCTTTTGTTGTGGTTTTGATGGTGTAACTGCCATCGTAATTAGAGATTGTTTGGACCGTTGTCCCTTTGACGGTTACACTGACACCTGGTAAAGAGGACAAATTATCATAAATTTTACCCTGGACGGTTATAGCCTGTTGCCCCCAAGCAACAGACGATAAGAGGTTCATGGCCGTAATGCAAAAAAAAGAGCAAAAAACGGACTGCCTATACCCCTTGAATGAAAAAATTTTCATAGTATTGGATTAGTTAAGTTAAACGAAAGTTTTATTAGCGTAAACCTTCTGCCTGATGCGCCAACACTGGGACAGGAGGTTTTTATTTTTAAGAGAATTTACACCATAGGCACAACTATTTAGTTTGACATTGTAAAACAATGCCACTATTTGCTTAATGCAGCTAAGCCATAGTGGCATATAAAGGCAAGGAAAACCCAGCCGGTTTTATTTTGATTTTGCGAGCCTGTGAAGAGACGTTTTGCTTTGAAAAAAGGAAAGTTTAGCGCATAAAAAAGCGTGGAACTCAGCTTACTGCGCCGAAGGTACTGGTATACCGTGCAACAATAAGTGAGCCCACGCCTATAGACGTGAGCATCTTACTTATCATCTCGTTGCTTAAAATTACCAGTTTTTCGACGCGAGATTCAAAGCGAATGCTTCAATTTTTTATTTGAAGAATCGCAAAAATAATAATTATTTAAAACATTTTTAATTTATACTAAAAGTCAAATGTACGAATTTATTTTACAATTGTCAAATTTGACAATTTATTTTTTGAATTTCAATGCACTTTCACATTGTGAAAGAAATTAGAAAACAATACTTCATAAAGTTTGGAGAAAACCTTCAAAGATTACTTATCAAGCATCAAAAAGATGTTATGACAGTCTCGTCTATAGGAAAAATAGAGCCAAAACAAGTTTACCGAGTTTTAAACGGTGAGCATGGGGCTTCTATGGGAACAATAATTTCTATTGCTAAGGGATTAGAAATTCATCCTAAAGAGTTATTTGATTTTGAATTTGATTTGGGAAAAGAATAAATAAAAAGATGCTAAAGCATCTTTTTTTGTAGGTAAAATTTTAATAGTTATATTCGTGGTTGAGTATATTTATGAGTTAGCTATAATTGTAAAATAAAATTTTTCATAAAATGGGACTATTTGATAATAAAGAATTAACTTCAAGAATTAAAGATGTTGAAAAAAATCAGCAAAAATTAGCTCATTCACATAGTCAATTCACTAATGCTATTTCTAGTATAAAAAAAGAATTAGGTGAAGTAACTAAAAGGAGCCCAGAATATGAAAAAGAAGCTCAACAGGCATCTAAAAAAACTTCTGAGTTTAAAAATAGAGCATTTGAAACTTTAGAGGAAGTTAGAGAAATTCAAGGAAATGTATCAGAAAGCCAGTTAAGCATTAATTCAGCTAAAGATAATATCTTAACAAAACATAATGAAATAAAACAATTGTTCGACAAATTCAATACCGAAAGAGATGAATTTAACGAAACAATGAGTACTCTACTAGAAAGAATTGGAAATGTAAATCAAAATATTTCCTTACTTGAAGAAACAATTGAAAATCACCCAGATTTTGAAGAAGAAATAAGTGAACTAGAAACCTATATTTCTAAAATTAAAGAAAATGAAAGTAAATCTTCGCAATTAATAAAGTCGATTACAAATCGTAAAATTGAATTAGAAACATTATATAACGAAATTCTTGGATTTAATTCTGAAAATGAAGAAACTGGTGAAGAAGTTTTAGTTAAAGGATTAAAGCAAGAATTAGAAGAATCACTCGATGGACTGGAAGAAAGAACTGAAGAGTTAAAATTAAATTTTAATAAATTAGAGACAAACACTAATGAAAATGTAAATAATTTACTCAAATCTAATAGTGAAAAAATTAATACTCAAATAAATGAATGGGAAGACAAGTATAACAAATTAAATGAAAAAATTGAAAGTCTACTTCCAAATGCTTTAACAGCTGGTTTGTCATCTGCATTTTCTAAAAAGAAAGACGAGGAAGTAAAAGCATACGATAATCATAAAACTCAGTTTAGCATTGGTATAGGTAGCATGATAGCAGTTTCATTAATACCCTTTGCAATTAGTGTCTTTACATTAATGAATGATACTAATTTTGATATTATTATTAATAGGGCTCCAAAAATTGTTATTGCTATTTTACCATTATATATCCCAGTATTATGGTTATCTATTTCTTCAAATAAAAAAATGAATCTATCTAAAAGACTTATTGAAGAATATTCACACAAAGAAGTCTTAAGTAAAACATTTGAAGGATTATCTAAACAGATTCAAAATCTTGGAGAAGACAGTATATCAAATGAACTAAAAATAAAATTACTGCAAGACTTCTTACAAATGTATTCTGAAAATCCAGGCAAATTAATTTCAGATTACAACACTTCTGATCATCCCATAATGGAACTACTAGAAAATTCTAATAAGCTAGAAAGAACTATTTCTAAGTTAGAGAAAATTCCTGGTTTACAAAAAGTTGCAGATATATTAGAAAAAAAATCGGAAAAAAAATTAGAACAAGCCACTAATGTTATTGAAAGAAATCTTGATAGAATTGTAGGCTTGAATGATACCAATAATGATGATGAAATAGAAAGTGCATAAAATAATATCAGAAGGGTAAATAACAGAAGGTTTAAGCAAGTGGGGTTTATAGAGTAAAACTGAAAACTTCATTCTTTGTATTTGCCTGATTGATAACACAAACTAACTGAAGAAGTAAGTACAAATCTTATAATCTGCAATTAATAACCAAAAAGGTTAATCTATTTCAATACTAGATACGAGGACAAAGAAAAAGAAACAAGTTAAAATACTTACAAATTATTCTTACAGATTTAAAAATTCGTTTGTTTTTAGTATCTTTGTGAAAAGTGGTTAATTATATTTACTTTTATACACTTGATGTTATGGCTTATAGTTCAACAACAATTGCAAATTATTTCATTCGTAATTACTCAAAATACGGAGAAATTACCCCTATGAAAGTTATCAAAATGACTTACTTAGCCTATAGTTGGTTTTTAGCACTAACAGACGGGGAAAAAAAACTAATTGAAGAAAGATTAGAAGCTTGGGACTATGGCCCTGTTTTTCCCTCATTGTATCAAAACCTTAAAAATTACGGTAAGACTAAAATTAACGAACCCATTCCTTCGAATGTAGAAGAGGTTGTTGACGTTGAAGATGCTAGATTTTTAGATAAAATATGGTCAATGTATGGAAAATACGATGGAGTTCAACTTAGTGCAATGACTCACAGCCAAGACACACCTTGGAAAAATTCCTATTGTTTTGGATGTAACTCTGAAATTACTGATGAGGAAATTTTGAAACATTACTTACCAAAACTTAAACCAAAACAAGATTTAGAAATAGAAGGTGTTAATTAAAAATATGGATGATTTTTTTAATAGGTTGCCCGACAACCCTTCTGTAAATTTCACTGAATCTGATTATTTAGAGGCTAAAAGAGACGAACAAAAACTAGATAATGATATAAAGAAAGCATCTGTTAAAAGATATGAAAGAGATACAGAACTGAGAGGCTCTTTAGCTGTTATTTTCACAATCATCATTTCAGCTTGGCTTGTTTCAGTAATTTTAATTTTAATGAACAACCATTACCAATTTAAGCTTAGTGATACCGTCTTAGTCACTTTACTTACAACTACAACAGTTCAAGTTTTAGGAATGATGCTTATTATTCTTTGGGATTTATTTCCAGGTGGAAAAGATAAGAACAACCATAACGAAAAATAACAACTATCCACAACAATAGTTCTGTAAAAGTGGGTTTTAACGTTTAACAGAAAACTTATTTACCATTTATAAAAAAGATACCTTAGGGTATCTTTTTGTTTTTATACCTCATGTTATAGTTGTCAATTTAGGATAAATAGTTATCCAAAACGGAGCATTTACCCATAACATAAACACAAAGACCTTACTTATTATATTTTTGAGGTATGGAATGGTATGAAATTTTAGGATTGATTGTGTTTGTACTTGCCGGGGTTTGGTTGAGGGGGAAATTGTATGATAGCCGGAAGCATCGTGGGTATAATGATAGTTGGGGTTGCCGCGTCGTGCCTCCTCGCAATGACAGGAAATGAAGGCGCTTTTGGGCGTCTTTTTCATATTATCTGACAATAAAAAAGGTTTGACTTTGTTAAATCAAACCTTCTAGTTTTAAATATCTTAATTATTTAAGCCTATATGTAGTACTCCTACCGCTTCCTTCCTGCTCCAGTATATCTTTTAGCATAAGATCCTTAATATCGCGCAAGGCAGTATCTGTAGAGGTTTTATTGATTTTTGCGTATTTAGAAACATTGAGTAATCCAAAGAAATCGTCGAGAAGTAAATGAAGTATTTTTTGTTGTCTGGCATTGAGTTGTGTTTCCCTATGTGTTTCCCAAAATTTTGCACGTATTAATGTTTTAGAAACTACTTCGTCTGTTTGTGCCATAGCATGCATAAGGCAATCCAGAAACCATTCTAACCAGGGCGTTATGTCTAAGTCTCCTTTTTGGGTGTTTTCCAGTATATCGTAATACTTATTTCTTTCTGCCTGTATTTGTGCTGACATGGAATAGAATCGCTGTGGGCTTTGGTCTGCTCGTGCTAATTGTAAATCGGCAATTGCTCGGGCAATACGTCCGTTACCGTCGTCGAACGGGTGTATGGTTACAAACCATAAATGTGCAATTGCAGCTTTTATTACGGGATCTATACCTTGGTCTGTTTCCATCCAGCCTAGAAACTGTTGCATTTCTGCGGGTACTTTGGTTGCTGGTGGAGCTTCAAAGTGTATTTTTTCCTTACCCATAGGTCCCGAAGTTACCTGCATTACATCATCACGCCACGCGCCGACATTGATTTTATACATACCGCTTCTTCCGGTTGGAAATAATGCTGCGTGCCAATCAAAAAGCCGTTCGGCTGTTAATGGTTTGGCGTAGGATTGTGTTGCATCTAAAAGCATTTCTACAATTCCCTCGACGCTACGCTCTGCCGGTACAGCTCCGGCAATTTCAATACCCAAACGTCTGGCTATGGAGGAACGTACTTGTTCCGGATTAAGTTGTTCGCCTTCAATCTGACTTGTTTTTACCACATCTAAAGTAAGTGCCTTTAACATGGTTTCTTCCTGTAGTTTAAAACCTAAAGCCTGCATTTGGCCAAGTATTTTTCCTTGATTGTGCCTCACTGCTCCCAATAATGGAGAGATTTTATCGGCATCCCAAGTGAAGTTTGGCCAGTCTTTTCTTTGATGTATGTACATAATCACCGCTGTTTTGCGGTAAATATAAGATTTTTTTACCGCATTATGATTGGTTTGCGGTGATTATTTGATTTTTTTACCGCATTTTCGCAGTGATTATGCGCGCTATTCACCGCAATATGACAATAAATTTGTAAAAAAAAAGTTATTTAGATCTCAAAAATCTCTCAAAACCTGTTCGTTTTTTGGTCTGATTTAAAGCCTTTTATTTGGTCAAATTACCAATTATAACTATCTTAGCAATATAAGATTTGAAGATGTTTGCAGTACAGATGCAAAATCGAGACCCTTGTTTTTTTGGTTACTTGTAACCCTTATAAATAAACGGATTAGTTAGGATGTTCGAATCCTGCTCTCCCCACAAAAAAAGCAAGCTACAACAGCTTGCTTTTTTCATTTAACATGCAATCTAAGTTTACTTTGTAAAAACAGAAACAGACAATCAGGTTCAGCTCAAAACACAAAAGGCCATTTATCTTTTACACTTGCAACATCACAGTAATAGATGGGCTAGTCGCACAATAAACCTCTTTCAATTAAAAGCTCTTGGAATAGCTTTAATTTTTTGTCTTAAAATTAGGGCAATCCGATGTTTTTCCTAAATTTACGACTCGATAATTACAAGCACATAATTCACAAAACATTTGAAAGTCGTATTTAAATTTTTCTCTGTCCTTTTTTTGCTTTTAAATGTAAGTTATTCATTTGCACAACATCGCAACAATCTTATTGTAAATGTCGACATGGCCAACAAGGTTCTTAACATTGAACAGGAAATCACCTATGTTAACAACACCAATCACACTTTAAAAGAGCTCGTATTAAACGATTGGAACAACGCCTATTCCGATAAAAACTCACCATTAGGAAAACGATTTTCAGATGAGTTTATCCGCAGTTTCCACCTGGCAAAAGATTCAGAACGAGGAAGGACTTCCATAATCTCAATCACCGATCAAAACAACCTTGGTTTACAATTTTCAAGACCCGAAAAGCAGGTTGACTTGCTAAACATTCATTTAGACACTCCTATTTATCCAAATCAGGAATTAAAATTGAAAATAATTTATAGCGTTCAGGTTCCCAATCAGCGTTTTACTCGTTTTGGCTACGATGAAAATTTAGGCAGTTTATATCTGAAGAACTGGTTCTTAGCTCCTGCTCGATTTGACAATGGCAACTTTGTAAAAAACAGTAACGAAAATCTGAATGATATCTCAAATGCGCTTTCCGATTACGACATCAAATTAACTCTACCAACAGGAATTCACGTTTATACCGATTTAGACAGCACTAAAACAGACGGAAATGAAGGTGATTACGAAACAACTTATCAACTGAAAGGAAAAAACATTACCGATTTCAACCTTATCATTGAAACCCTGCCTACTTTTGTCAGCCATAAAAACCAATATCAGGAAGTAGTTACCAACCTAAAAGACAAACGATTAAACGATATTCAAAAAGCCATCGTTATTGATCGCGTGGTTAGTTTTGTTTCGAATCAATTAGGAAAATTGCCTCAGGAAAAAATAGTTGTTTCCCAAGTGGATTATGACAGGAATCCGTTTTATGGACTGAATCAGCTTCCCGCCTTTTTGAGTCCGTTTCCGAATGAATTTCTGTATGAATTAAAATTTCTGAAAACATATATCAATAACTACCTGAAAACCTCGTTGCATATCAATCCCAGAAAAGACACCTGGCTGATTGACGGGATTCAGACTTACGTTATGATGAGATATATCGAAGAGAATTACCCTGAAATGAAAATGATGGGCAGGCTGTCTCAATTCAAATTACTGAAAGGATATAATCTTTTTACATCTGATTTTAACGACCAATACTACTATCTCTATCTTTTGATGGCGCGAAAAAACCTGGATCAGCCAATCGGAGATTCAAAAAACTCTTTTATCAAATTCAACGAACAAATATCCGGAAGATATAAAGCCGGAATGGGGCTCGATTACCTAAACGATTATTTAGGCGATGATAAAGTTTCCAAAACAATAACGGATTTCGTAAAACTGAATGAGACCCAACAAACCGGCGAAGAGGATTTCAAAACCCTTTTAAACCAAAAAACAGACAAAGACACCGATTGGTTTTTCAAAACCCTTGTACACACCCGGAATCTGATTGATTATAAATTCGGAGATATCAAAAAAAACAATGACTCTATTGAAGTAGTCATTAAAAACAGAACCAACACCAATGTACCTGTTTCGGTTTACGGAATCAATAAAGACACAATTGTTTTTAAACGATGGGTTGAAAACGTTACCAAAGACAGTGTTTTGACTTTCCCTAAAGAGAATGTCGACAAGCTTGTATTGAATTACGAAAACAAAATTCCGGAATACAACGCCCGAAATAACTGGAAAGCAACAAAAAGCTTTTTAGGAAACAATCGTCCTATAAAATTCACTTTCATAAAAGACCTTGAAGATTCATCCGTAAATCAAATATTTTACGTTCCGGAATTATCCTATAACTATTATGACGGTGTTTCTCCAGGTTTAAGCTTTCATAATAAATCATTATTGGACAAACCTTTTATTTTTGACATTAACCCTATTTATTCGGTCAAAACAAATTCACTCGTTGGGGGAGCCTATTTTACCATAAATAAAAACGTTCGCGAAGAACGTTTATACAATATCCGTTACAGCCTTGGCGGGTCTACCTACCATTACGCGCCCGATGCCGCTTATACCAAAGTAACTCCTTCTATCAACTTCCGTTTTAGGGATTTAAATTACAGATCCAATGAGAAGGAAAACGTTTTGATACGTCACGTATTTGTGGAAAGAGAGCACTCTAACATAGTAATCAGCAAAGATGAAAATTATTCGGTTTTTAATTTGCGCTATTCCAAAGGAGCTTCCGAAATTACCAGAGTTTATGGCATGATGACCGATGTCCAGATTGATAAAAACTTTGGAAAGTTAGCTGGTGAATTTCAATACCGAAAGCTTTTTGACAATAACCGACAAATCAATTTACGTGTTTTTGCTGGTGCTTTCATGTATCGTGACACCAAGTCAGAATTTTTCAGCTTTGGTTTAGACCGTCCAACAGATTATTTGTACGATTATGCTTTACTGGGCCGCTCAGAAACCACCGGTATTTTCAGTCAGCAATACATAATGGCTGAAGGAGGATTTAAATCAAAATTAGATCCCCCTCTGGCTAATCAATGGATGACAACCATGAATGCAAGTTTCAACATTTGGAACTGGATTGAAGTTTATGGTGATATCGGTTGGGTAAAAAATGAAGGTTTTAACTCTAAATTTGTGTATGACAACGGTATACGATTGAACTTTGTACCAGATTATTTCGAATTGTATTTTCCGATTTCTTCCAATAACGGATGGGAAATAACACAGCCTCGTTATGGCGAAAAAATACGTTATGTAATTACATTGAGTCCGAAAACCCTGATATCATTATTCACAAGAAAGTGGTTATAACGGCTTAAATCTAAAAAAGAGCCTTTATTTTTAATCTATTTTATTAAAAAAATATCATAAAAACTCGTTTTTAGATACGAATAATTTATTAAAAACTCAGTATCAAACAATATTATTATCAAAAGTGAAATTATTATTTTATCGTCCCATTGTTTTATATCGAAGAAATAATTAAATTTGTCACTTAACATATCATTAGCTATATGAACCAAACAGCCACTAAAGAAGTACTTTCATTTGAAGATTTCAAAACAGAAGTACTTAATGATTATAAAATTGCAACCACAAGCCGGGAATGTAGTTTATTAGGAAGACGTGAAGTTTTAACCGGTAAAGCAAAATTTGGAATTTTCGGTGACGGAAAAGAAGTACCGCAATTAGCCATGGCAAAAGCATTCCGTAATGGTGATTTCCGTTCGGGATACTATCGCGATCAGACTTTCATGATGGCGATCGGTCAAATGACGATCCAGCAGTTTTTTGCAGGTTTATACGGTCATACCGATTTGGCTCATGATCCAATGAGTGCCGGACGTCAGATGGGTGGTCACTTTGCAACCCATTCACTTGACGAAAACGGAAACTGGAAGAACCTTACACAACAGAAAAATTCAAGTGCCGACATCTCTCCTACAGCGGGACAAATGCCTCGTTTATTAGGTTTGGCTCAGGCTTCTAAAATATACAGAAATGTTGGTGGTATCAACCAAACGAATTTCTCCGAAAAAGGGAATGAAGTAGCATGGGGAACCATCGGAAATGCCTCTACCTCTGAAGGTTTGTTTTTTGAAACCATCAATGCAGCCGGAGTATTACAGGTACCAATGGTAATGAGTGTTTGGGATGACGAATACGGAATTTCGGTTCACGCAAGATACCAGACCACAAAAGAAAACATTTCAGAAATCTTAAAAGGTTTCCAACGCGATGAAAACAACAAAGGGTATGAAATCATAACCGTAAAAGGTTGGGATTATCCTACTTTGGTGGAAACCTACCAGAAAGCATCACAAATTGCACGCGAAGAACACGTTCCGGTTTTGATTCACGTTTTGGAATTAACTCAACCGCAAGGACACTCAACCTCAGGATCTCACGAACGATACAAAAATGCGGATCGTTTGGCTTGGGAAGCAGAATTTGACTGTTTAGCACAAATGCGAAATTGGTTAATCAGCAATAATTTGGCTACAGCCGAAGAAATAGAAGCGATTGACACTCAGGCTAAAAAAGACGTTCTTGAAGGCAAAAAAGCGGCATGGTCAGCATTTGTTGAACCAATGAAAGCAGAACAACAAGAGTTAGTTGCTTTATTGAATTCGATTGCTGCATCAAGTGAGAACAAAGTTTTCATCGAAAAACAGGTTAACGATTTGGCTTCCATTAAAGAGCCAATCCGAAAAGATATTATCACTACAGCCCGTAAAGTTTTACGTTTAATCGTAAAAGAAAACGGAAAAGCACAACTTTCGGCATGGATTACCGCTTATATCGAAAAAATCCAGCCGAAATTCAGTTCGCATTTATTCTCACAATCGGATAACAACGTATTCTCTACAAAAGAAGTTTTACCTAAATATGACGAAACTTCGGAAGAAGTTGATGCTCGTTTGATTTTGAGAAATAACTTCGATGTTATTTTCGACAAACATCCTGAAACTTTGATTTTCGGGGAAGATTCAGGAAATATTGGTGATGTTAACCAAGGTTTGGAAGGAATGCAGGAGAAATATGGCGAATTCCGTGTATCTGATGCTGGTATCCGCGAGGCTACTATTTTAGGTCAGGGAATCGGTATGGCGATGAGAGGTTTACGTCCTATCGCTGAAATTCAGTATTTGGATTACCTTTTGTATGCTATCCAGATTATGAGTGACGATTTAGCCACTTTACAATACAGAACTGCCGGTCGTCAAAAAGCACCGCTAATCATAAGAACGCGTGGTCACCGTTTGGAAGGAATCTGGCATTCAGGTTCACCAATGGGTATGATTATCAATGCAATCCGCGGTATTCACGTTTTGGTTCCAAGAAACATGACTAAAGCAGCTGGTTTCTATAATACTTTATTGGAAACTGACGAACCAGCTTTATTAGTGGAATGTTTGAATGGTTACCGTTTGAAAGAAAAAATGCCAACGAACTTAGGTGAATTCAAAACACCTATCGGAGTTGTGGAAACCATTAAACAAGGAAGTGATATCACTTTAGTTTCATACGGCTCTACATTGCGTTTGGTTGAACAGGCAGCAAAAGAATTACTTGAAGTTGGTATTGATGCTGAAATCATCGACATTCAATCGTTGCTTCCGTTCGATATTAATCATGACATCGTAAAATCGCTTGCTAAAACAAACCGTTTATTGGTAATCGACGAGGATGTCCCTGGTGGAGCTTCTGCTTTCATTTTACAGCAGATTGTAGACGAACAAAAAGGATATAAATATTTAGACAGTAATCCTGAAACATTAGCTTCTAAAGCACACCGTCCTGCGTATGGTACTGACGGGGATTATTTCTCTAAACCTTCAGTTGAAGATATTTATGAGAAAGTATATGATATCATGCATGAGGTTAATCCGGTAAAATACCCAAGTTTATATTAATCGGATTTAATCAAAAGAGATACTTTTAAAATTCAGATTCCGCTACTATCCAGTAGCGGAATCTTTTTTTGTCTCAATTTCAATTGGGTACATTCGGAAGATAACTCATTTGAAATAAAATAAAACTCCGTTTTTGAACAAATCAAAAACGGAGTTTTATTTTTAGATGTTCATCCCTGAAATCCAATCAGAAATGCGATATCATTTAATCTAAAGAGAAGGGTTTTATTTCTTTATTATCAGCAAAGAAGGTGTTTTATTCAACCATGAACTTTGGGAATCCAATAGCTTTTTCCAGCTTTCCACACTTATAATCATCAAATCCTGTTCATCCAAAAGCGCCTTCTCAATTTTTCTTTCCGTTGCCAGCTTAATGTGTTTTGGATGCTTGTGCTCAATTTTATGGATACAATCGAGTAATTCACCATTGTTTTTAAAATTTCCGGCCTTATCCAAAACAGTCACATACGAATTTACATTATGAATCAATTGTTTAGCATAGTCCATTAAAAACAAATCTGATTCTTCCAAAAGCAATACGAAAACTCGTTTAGCATCGGTAAAATTCTTGTCAACCAATATTCCTACAGGAACATCAGTACGCGACAAAACGTGCTCTGTACGTTCATCAAAAGGCGAATTTTCGAATAACTTTTCTTTTCCGGTAAACTTATTCAATAAACTTTCCGGGTTGATTATGCGCGTTGTAAATCCAAGTACTTTTCCTAATAGGGTTCCTTCAAAAATGGACTGACTTAAGCTCATCAGTACCAAATCGAAATCACCTTGATTAGATACTTCAATTAAATCCCCTTCCGTATCAATGGAACTTTTGAATAAGGTCGTTACTTTTTGATGCAATTCTTCCGAAGCCTGCAAAATAGGTTTAAAACTGTCCTCTTCGTACTCATCAATATTATACGGATTCAATTCATTGATCGGTAAAATATGCATAGCGGTAACTATGGAGTTGTTATGGTTTTTCTTGACAAAGTTGTTAGCCAATCGAAGTAAAGACCTACCCTCTTCTGCATTATGAAATGAAAAGAGGACTTTAAATTTATTATTTTGAATGATTTCTTTCGGAACGATTTCAGTTTTCGATTTAAATACATATTCAATCAAATCCAAAGCAGGTCCCGTCATAAAAGTAGTTGCTAAAGCCATAATCACCATCATCGCAAAGATTTCCGGCTTTAAAACACCCAAATCATACCCAATATTTAAAACCACGAGTTCCATCAAACCGCGGGTATTCATCAAGGCACCAATAGTCAAACTGTCTTTCCAACTTTGCCCTACAAACCTCGCTGTCAATGCACTTCCCACAAACTTTCCGACAACGGCTACCAAGACAATGTAACCGCAAACTTCCCATAAATAGGCATCATCCAACAAACCGATTTGTGTACGAAGTCCAGTGAATACAAAGAACAGCGGTAAAAGCATAACTTGCGAAACATCTTCGACTTTTTCGATAAAAATATTACGAAAACGCATACTTTCCGGCATGATTACACCCGCCATAAAGGCTCCAAACAAAGCATGAATACCAATAACTTCCGTAGCATACGATGAAATCAGCAACGTAAGGAAAAATATTGCTATTACCGGTTTTGTAATAGTTTCAGTATTTTCATACAAATCACCTATTCGTTTCAAAAACGGTTTTACTACTTTAAGCATTAGCAGAACGTATACTATAGCAAGTGCCATGATGTAAAGCGAACTTAAAAACGA
Organism: Flavobacterium enshiense; assembly: GCF_022836875.1. NCBI lineage: Bacteria > Pseudomonadati > Bacteroidota > Flavobacteriia > Flavobacteriales > Flavobacteriaceae > Flavobacterium > Flavobacterium enshiense. The sequence continues at coordinate 1,986,012 of NZ_CP090376.1, read as the reverse complement.
ACCTGCCTTAACAATTGCAATAACGGCAGCCAGAATACACCAAGCCGTAATATCGTCGGCAGCAGCACAGGTAATCACCATAGCACCAAGTCGCGTTTTATGCAAACCACGCTCCTGCACTATTCGGGCTAAAACCGGAAAAGCTGTAATACTCATGGCAATCCCTGTAAAAAGTGCAAAGGATATAAACTCGACACCGTCCGGAGCAAATTGTTGGAATATAAAATAAGCCAAAACAAGTCCTAACGTAAACGGGATTACAATACTGGCATGGCTAATAATTACCGCCTCTTTCGCTTTGTTCTGAAGCACTTTCAAATCGAGCTCCATCCCAACTACGAACATAAAGAGAATCAGTCCAATCTGACTTAAAAACTGGAGATTTCCAAGTGATGCGACGGGAAATAAAGCATTAGAAAATTCAGGAAAATAATTTCCCAACAATGAGGGCCCTAGCGCAATTCCGGCAAGGATTTCTCCAATTACGGATGGCTGGCCTATTTTTTTGAAAATTGCACCAAACAATCTTGCCACGAAAACAATCGTAACAATTTGGGCTAATAATATGGCTAATGGATGGGTTAGATTGTGTGTAAGTGAAATTATAAATTCTTCCCACTGGCTTTTCCCGTTATTGGGAAGGACGACATTTCGGCCTTCTTCCAGGATTTTCCCGTTTTGAATCGTCCAATACATTATTGCGGTTGTTACACCAACAATTCCGATATAAAAAAAGCTGTTTTTAAATTTTTTCATACTAAAACCAAGCGGTTTTTTTGCCTTTCGCTTACGGACGCCAATATTACTAATAAAATAAATGGAAAACAATTTTTCTTACACACCTAAAAATATGACAATTATCATTTTAGCAGAAGGTATTCTAACCTACTTTTGATGTAGAAAAATGGCAAAGTATGACAACTTCATTAGTACAAAAATATAATGTTCCGGGACCAAGGTACACAAGTTATCCAACAGTTCCTTATTGGGAAGATGAAAGTTTTTCAGGTAAAATATGGCAGGATACTTTTATCCGATCCTTCAACGAAAGCAATGCTTCAGAAGGAATCAGCCTTTACATCCATCTGCCGTTTTGCGAAAGTTTATGTACGTTCTGTGGTTGCCATAAACGAATCACCAAGCGACACGAAGTTGAAAATCCTTACATAGAAGCAGTTCTGAAAGAATGGAATCTGTACTGCGACATGTTTCCGGAAAGACCGATAATCAAAGAAATTCACTTGGGAGGAGGAACACCAACCTTTTTTTCACCGGAAAATCTTAAAACTTTAATTGATGGGCTATTCCTAAGAGCTGAAAGAGCCGAACAGCATGAATTCAGTTTCGAAGGTCACCCCAACAACACTACAAGGGAACATCTGAAACAACTTTACGATTTAGGATTTCGCCGCGTAAGTTTTGGCGTTCAGGATTACAGCGAAACGGTGCAAAAAGCAATACATCGAATCCAGCCTTTTCATAATGTGGCCAAGGTTACGTTTTGGGCAAAGGAAATAGGCTATACTTCCGTTTCTCACGATTTGATTTTCGGATTACCTTTTCAAACAATGGAAGATGTTGTGGATACCATCGAAAAAACAAAATCGCTTTCCCCTGACCGTTTAGCCTTCTACAGTTACGCCCATGTGCCATGGATTAAAGGTAACGGACAGCGTGGTTTTAAAGACGAAGACGTTCCAAAAGACGACGAAAAGAGAAAACTTTATGAAATCGGGAAACAATTGCTGACAAAAAAAGGCTATCACGAAATCGGCATGGATCATTTTGCTTTGAAAAAAGACAATATGTTTACTTCCTTTCGGGAAGGAAAACTGCACCGTAATTTTATGGGGTATACTTCTTCCAAAACACAGTTGATGATTGGATTGGGATCTTCTTCCATAAGCGACAGCTGGTATGGTTTTGCCCAAAATGAAAAAACGATTGAGGATTATTATGCAAGACTGGAAAAGAACGAATTACCTGTTTTCAAAGGGCATTTTCTAACGAATGAAGATTTAATCATTCGCAAACACATCCTGAATTTAATGTGCCAATTTACCACTTCCTGGGATGAATCACATTTATACTTTAAAGAACTTCCCGAAGTTATTGCACAACTCGGTGAAATGGAAAACGACGGTTTACTGGTAATTCAGAAAAATGCCATTACCGTTACTGAAAAAGGCAAACCATTTGTCAGAAACATATGCATGGCGTTCGATTTACGTCTGAAACGAAATGCACCTCAAACACAGTTGTTTTCAATGACCGTGTAATTTTTTTAAATCATAACTTTTTTTTAAGAAATTTCTTCATACTATTGCGGTTGAAGGAATTTTTTTATTTTTAATATTATTGCTATATTACTCTCAATAAATTAAAAATAACACACAAATCATCAATCATCATAATCAAAAAGAAAAGTATGACTCGAATTTTTTTTAATTTAGTTTTAATTCTATTCGGATTTCATGTTGGATCTGCTCAAAACCTTAGTGGGAAGATTATCGATTCCAAAACCGGCGAAACCCTACCTTATGCCAACATTATTGTAAACGAAACAGTAAATCTTGTGTCGAATGCTGAAGGTAACTTCACCCTGACTGAAAGTAACAATAGTGATACGACTGTACTGACCGTTTCGTATCTCGGATATGTTAAACGCAAGATAACTGTGGGCGAATTGAAAACCCTGCAATATACAATTAAACTTGAACCGGGCGTTTTTGAACTCGAAAACCTAACCATTTCCAACGTCAAACCGGATCCCTATGCAATTATGGCAGAGGTTAAAAAGAATCTTCCGGTTCATTACAAAAATGGCGGACAATCAGCTAAAAATATGTTGTTTTACCGTGATGGAACCTCTTTTAAACCAAAGAAAATAGATGTGGAAATCACAAAATCGACAGGTTTTACAGAAAATGCACTTAAATCGACCAACGCAGAAATGAATGCATTTACCGCCAAACTCATTTCACACCCGCCAAAAGAATTAAAGGATATGTTGTGTAATTATTATACGCTTTCAAAAAAGAAGGACGATAAACAAACTATCTTACAAAAACTTGAGGTAATAAAAGCTACCGTGCTTAAGAATGGTGACAATTCAGTATCATTGGACGATATAGAGAAAACAGGAACAAATATCGTTCTGAAACATTTGGACAGCACCAAGTTTTACAGAATTAAAAGCGGGTGGTTTGGTTCCCGTGATACCATTTCATTAAGTAAAAATTATAATGAGAAAAAAAACAAAAAGTATGTCAAAAACAAAAACACCAAATTGACTTCTTCAAAAGCCAATCTTACAGGATTTATCACCGAAAACAACCCGCTGAACAGCAAACTAGATTTCTTAAACAAACCTGAATTGTATGAGTATGCGTATGAAGGTAAGATATATAATGATGAAAATGATGGCATGTATGTACTGAAATTCGAACCCAGAAAAAATAAAGCAAAATATTCCGGAAAATTATACATTTCAGAAACGGATTATGCGGTAGTACGCTGCGATTATAACTTAGCTGACGGGAAAGATCTTGGCGGATTCAGCATGAAACTTTTGTTGGGAGTGAAAGTATCTGAAAATATGAGCAAAGGCACACTTCTTTATAAGAAAAACCCTGACGGCACGGGTTATTATTTGCAATATGCTTCAGAGGAAACCGGCCAATACTTTTACGTAAACAGACCGCTAAAATTCATTGAACTGACACATAGCGAAAAAGATGTGGTAGCCTTTGACTTTAAGGTAGAAGGAAATTTGAGTGAGAAAACCGAATTCCTGAATATTTCCAAATCGGAAATCAGTGAAAATGCCTTTGAAAACATTAAAGAGGAAGATTTCAATTACCTGGTCCTTAAACGTTATGATCCTGCAGTATGGAAAGATTTCGTTTCTATGGAACCATTGGAAGAAATGAAGCAGTTTAGGGTTGCTGAATAGCCACTAAAGCCTCTATTACATATTTTCTTATGCTGAAATCAGATAACTTAAAAAATAACGATTTCCCGCAGTTGGCTTTAAAAAATGAGGCTTAAAGACTAAACTAATGTAATCCCCTAATCGGGATGTTGGGTGACACTCTAAAATACTAAACTAAAAAGCAAAACAAATGAAAGCTAAATTATTACTTCTGTTATGTCTGGCGCAAATAGCGTTTTCACAAAAAAAGTTACCCGTAATAAAAGCCAATTCCACATCGGTTGACATCAAAGACGGTAATAATTTTAAACGTAAAGCCTGGACAATATCTCCGGAAATAAATCCGGATATTTATACGACTTCAAGTAACAAAATAACGTTCTTCACCGATACAGATTCCATTAAAATCAAAATAAGCCCGAAAAAGGACACTTTTGATTTCATTGTTTTGCTTAACAGTAAAGATTCTGCTTTTACACGAATCAAATATCAACTTCCTTATTCTGAAAAATTAAAAAAAGCAGAAAAATACAATTACTCCGACACGAGATTTGTACCCAACTTCAGTTATCAGGCAATGGACAATCCCAACCTTGTTAAAATCAGGCAAGATTTAAAACTAGATTCAATAGCAGGCACTGGAAATGAAACCTCCAAAATCCTCAATTTATTACATTGGGTTCATAACACAATAAGACATGACGGAAGCAGTAAGGATCCAACGGTTAAAAACGCGATTGATTTAATCAAAGTCTGTAAAACCGAAAACAGGGGCGTTAACTGCCGAATGATGGCAACAGTCTTGAATGAATGTTATTTGTCATTAGGCATTAAATCAAGATACATAACCTGTATGCCTAAAGAAACAAAATTTGATGATTGCCACGTTATCAACATGGTTTACAACACTGATTTAAAAAAATGGATTTGGATTGACCCGACGTTTGACGCCTATGTAATGAATGAAAAAGGGGAATTATTGGGAATCGATGAAGTTAGAAAAAGACTGATTAACGGAAAAACATTAATTCTGAACCCAGATGCCAATTGGAACAAAAAGAGTTCGCAAACAAAAGAATACTATCTGGAAACCTATATGACGAAAAACTTATACCGACTGCAAGCACCTTTGGTTAGTGAATACGATTCCGAAACCTGGAAAAGCGGAAAAGAAATAACCTATGTTGAGTTGCTACCCTTAGACGGCATCGAACAAACGCCGCAGAAAACTGAACAAACAAATACAAAAACAGGTGTAAAATTCATCCTTTATAAAACAAATAATCCTGATTTATTCTGGACTGAACCAAAATAAAAGCACAAAACACAACAACGATTTCATGAAAGCAATATTTTAAGAATTCTAAAAAAATCAGAATGATGAAATACACAACAGAAATAGAAATCAACAAACCGATAGACAAGGTAATAGCCCTTTTCGATAATCCGGAGAACCTAAAAAAATGGATGGAAGGTTTGGAGAGTTTCGAACATATCAGCGGTACACCAGGACAACCCGGAGCTAAATCCAGACTGAAATTCAAAATGGGCAAACGCGAAATGGAAATGATTGAAACCGTTACAGTTCGAAATTTACCCGAAGAGTTTACAGGTACTTACGAAGCAAAAGGAGTTGTCAATATTGTAAAGAACTCTTTTGTTAAGATATCCGATTCTAAAACGAAGTATATTACTGAGCATGAATTTCAGTTACAAGGTTTGGCGATGAAGATTATTGCGTTTCTGATGCCTGGCGTTTTCAAAAAACAATCCTTGAAATACCTCACGGCATTCAAAAATTTTGCCGAAAGCCAATAGTAATTGACAGCTGTTCTCAAACCTTTTAAATACACCTATACTTTACAGACAAAATACGAAAGAACTTAAACACATATCAAGTAATATAACTTAAGAAAAGTCGTTTCAAATTTTAACATTTTACTTTTTTCTTACACTATAAGTCACTATCTTTAAACTGTTTACCATCAGACTTAAAACGAGTCTATCATCATTATCAGGATTACCACATTATTTCTAACCAATTAATCAAACTTAATCCTATGAAAAAAATCACATTACTTTTAGCTGTATTCTTCGTTAGCACTGCTACGACCTATTGCCAGACATCTGATGCAGAAATGGAAGCTATGGTTAATCTTTTGGGTGTTCAGAAAAAAGAAGCTATGGCCCGACTTGTAAACGTTACAGGAAAAGATGCAGATGCGTTCTGGAAAATTTATGATGAATATCAAAAAGAAAACAAAAAGACCGCAACCCAAAGGATGAAATTGTATGAGAAAACTGCACTATCCTACAGTAATCTGACTCCGCAAAGGGCAGATTCTTTAGCCAACCAGTATTTTGCAAACCGGATGGATCAGGAAAAAAAACTGGAGGTTTATTACAAAAAGATCAAATCAGCCACTAACGCTACAGTAGCTTTTCAGTTCTATCAGGCCGAAGTCTACCTGCTAACCCTTGTAAGAGCACAAATCATGCAGCAGATACCTACTTACGGAGAGATACAGGGTACCAAAAAATAAATATCAGGAAATATTCGTTCCAGCGGACTTTAGTATAAAAGAGAAGTTTTAATCCTACTTGAAAATCAGAGGAGCTACTCCATCGAAAATACTAAAGTGGTTAACTTACTACGAAAATAAAAACCTAAAAATATCAAAAGAAGAACCGCAGATTCACGATTTAATATATTTAATTCGCGAATCTGCGGTTCTTTTTTTCGAGCTTCAAAATGACTTCTATTCAGTTTTGAAGCATCGAAAAAATTTCATCCTTAATAAAAAGCAGCCTTGCTTTCATTTCGTGAGTTGCCTCATCCGTAACAACTTCCTCTCCCGTGTTGATTCGGTGAATTTCGTGTTCCAGTTTGTCATATTCGTCAAATAATTCTCTAAAATGAGTATCAGACGTTTTTAATTGGTGAATTTTGTCCTGATGCTCAGGAAACTCGTGTAATAAATCATGTCTTTCCATAGTGCTTCAATATCAAGTTAATATCTTACTATAAAGTTACTTAATCCGTTTTACATATTGAATTACCCTGCACAAAAAGACTCATATTACTTGGTGAAACAAACGGAATATCCAATCCCAATCCACGCATGATAAACAACATTCCTATGCAAATGGTAACAATCGGTATGATTTTCTGAATTCTATTCCGAACCGGAACTGTCAGAAACCCGGAAACAAACGTGATCATGCTCATCATCGGAATGGTTCCTAATCCGTATAAAAACATATAGGTTACCCCCAAAGTTTCATTTTGCATGGCAATAGCCCCAAAAAGAGCTACATAAACCAATCCGCAAGGCAAAAATCCGTTAAGTAAACCAATAGTGAAAAGCGCTTTAAAAGTTTTCTTTTTGAACTGACTTCCCAGTTTGGTTTTAAGTGCTGAAATGACTTTATAAACCGGTTTTGAAAAATTATATCGGGCAAATACTTTTTCCGGAATTAAAACGAAAGTAATCATCAAAACTCCAATAAATATCGACAATTGCTGCTGCATTCCGGCCAAATAAATCCCTTTTCCCAACAAGCCAAAAACCAGACCCAGCGTCATATAAGCAGTTATCCTACCCAAATGATACGTAAGAAGTTGCGTTGTTTTCTTAGCCGGATTCTTATGATCGACAGGCAGCATCATCGCAATGGGACCACACATCCCTATGCAATGCAAACTGCTTATTAAACCTAGTATGAATCCTGAATACAACATATTTTAATTTTGAGAAAAAAGATACTAGAACAAAGATGATAGAAGGAGGAAACCTCTGTCTCCTTTTTCCTTTTTCCTTTTCCCTTATCTCATTTCCCTTGTCTTTACAAACTAATCCCCTTTCTATTCAGGTATTCCTTCCCATCATATTCCCATTCTACAGCAATGTCCCAACGACCGTCAACCAAATTTGTTTTAGGTATGAGCAAATTTGAAGTAGACAACGAAATCGGAACTTCGAAATCTAATTTCTGGTTGGACGGTCGGTATAAGGACACTTTTCCTTTTATTTTGGCAATATCAAAGGCTTTCGGAAAAACAATCAACAAACCATTTCCATTTGATTCGATTGAAACTCTTTCCGTAAGATTATTAGCGTTTTGTTGCTTATCGATCTGATTCTGAAAATCAAGTTCTTTTTTATAGTATTCTTCAGTAACCATTTCATGGTCGTACTGCGAGTCAACTTGCACCTTGAAAACGAAGTATAAAATAAACGTCATAAACAAAGCAAATGCAATCACGACTCCTGTTCCCCAATTGATTCTCATAATTTCTCTTTTTTATTTAAAGCGTCCCGATTGCTATCGGGACAGGGCTATTTCGTAAACCATTTACCTTTTTGTAAGCAACTTTTTTAAATTGTCTCTTCGGTTTTTCATCTAATTAAAACTTCTCGGGCCAAGGAAATTAGTCGTTGTCGTTTCCAAAAGCAAATCTCCGTCATACACTTCAATTTTAATCTTGGTTTTATCTCCTTTTAAAAACGCAGGGTGAATCTCTATAAACAATGTTCCTTGGGCCATCCCTTCTTTTTTGATTATAAACTCAGGTTTTCCCACCACTTTAATTTCACCTTTAATGTCAACTAACTTAAAGTGTACGTGATTAAAATCCTTAACCGTCTTGTTTACAATTTTATAAGTAAACACATTGCTTATGTTTTCTCCTTTGTGTTCAAATAATTGTCCAGGTAAGCGTAAAACCGTAGCCTGTACGTCGTTTCTCAGGAACAACATTCCAATAAAAACACCGGTCAAAATAGCTAAAACGGCTACATAACCTTTCATTCGCGCTGTGAAAACGAATTTTTCCTTTTTGACGATTTCGTCTTCCGATGCATAGCGTATCAACCCTCGCGGCAAATTAACGCTTTGCATGATAAAGTCGCAAGCATCAATACAGGCGGTACAGTTGACACATTCCAATTGTGTTCCGTTACGAATATCGATTCCGGTCGGACAAACATTTACGCATAGGCGATCATCAATACAATCACCTTTTCCTAACGCATTTCTATCTTCATTTTTATTGAATTTGCCGCGACCTTTTTCAGCCTCACCTCTTTTATGATCGTAGGCAACAACTACCGATTTATTATCAAGTAAAACCCCTTGCAGGCGCCCATATGGGCACGCAATGATACAAACCTGCTCCCTGAACCAGGCATATATGAAATAAAACACACTGGTAAAAATCAGTAATGCAAAAAGCGTTGTTGTGTTATGCAACGGGCCTTCGGTTACCATTTTCAGAAGTTCATCACTTCCAATAATATAGGCAAGAAAAATATTCGCTATTAAGAACGAAATAATGAAAAAGATGGTCCACTTAGTACTTCTCTTTCTTATTTTCTCGCTATCCCACTTCTGTTTAGCCAATCTCATCTGTGAGCCTCTGTCCCCATCAATCCAAAATTCGATTCTTCTGAAAACCATCTCCATGAAAATGGTCTGAGGGCAAATCCAACCGCAGAAAATACGTCCAAAAGCAACGGTAAAAAGAGCCAGTCCGACAACACAGATAATCATCATAGTAACGAACAGATAAAAATCCTGAGGCCAGAACGGAAATCCGAAAATATTAAACTTCCTGTCTATTACATTAAACAATAAGAACTGATTTCCATTGATTTTGATAAACGGTGCCGAGAATAAAAAGAGTAACAAAAAATAACTCACCCATTTTCTTCTCTCATACCACTTACCTTTTGGAATTTTTGGAAAAACCCAGGCGCGTTTGCCCTCTTTGTCAATGGTTCCAATGGTGTCTCTAAAACTATCTTCTGGTGATTTGGACATACTTGTTTTTATTTTGCTGTCATTTATGGTGCAGCAGTTTTTGCTGTATCCGCTGTTGGTGCAGCTGTTTCTGCTGGAGCAGCACCTTCTTCAGCCCAAACATCTCCTTCTTGTGCTTTTGGATTTGGTGGATTTGATCCCTGTAAACTCAAAACATAACTTGCCACTTTTTGAATATCTGACGGTTTGATTGTTGCTTTCCAGGCTACCATTCCTTTTCCGTCACGACCACCTTCCATGATTGTATTGAAGACATTTTTGATTCCTCCACCTAAAATCCAGTGATTATCGGTCAGGTTCGGTCCAATTGCCCCACCTCCATCAGCACGGTGACACGCTACACAATTGGTTTCGAAAATGGTTTTACCGGCAGCAATACTTTCAGCATCTGTCAGCAAAGTAACTTTTTCCTTATCCATAATATCCGGAGCTGTTTTTTTGTACTCCTCTACAGCAATTTTTGCAGCTGCCATTTCTTTATCAAATTCTTGAATCTGATTATCATGCCCCAAAATATGGAAACGAACCATATAAATAAAGGCAAAAGCGACACAGGCATAGAAAAGATACACCCACCAAGGAGGAAGCACATTATCAAGCTCTTTGATACCATCGTAATCGTGATGCAGCAATAACTCTTTTTCCTCTTCCATTTTATTGGAACGCGTTAATTTGTGCATCAGATTTTTATAGAATTGAGTCTCTTTAAACGGAAGATTTTCTTCTGCTTCTTTAGCTTTTAGCTGTTCTTCTGTCAGTAAACTGTTCAAAACGTTGTTAGACGCTTTAACAACAATCTCCATTGCTATTAACACGAACAGGAACAATAGAAGCAATACCATGACAATCGGGTATTTTATAAATGCCGGTTTGTCTCCGGAATCGATAAAGAATTCCATTGCCATATAAAACAAGAAGAACAATACCGGAATTCGAACGTATATTGGAAAAAACTTTTTCATCTTTTAGCTGTTTAAAATATCATTGGTTTTCTCATCCGCAAAAGGAATGTTGCTCATTTCGTCTATTTTTTCTTTTTTATAGGTAAATACCCATATATATAATCCAATAAAGAAAACAAAGAAAATCAGTAATGAAATGATTGGATAAATCTCAACTCCCGAGATCGTTTCCAAATTATGTTTAACAAACTTCAGCATACCTTTTATTTTTGAAGTTGAGCTACATCTTTAACTTTAATATCAGTCCCTAATCGTTGTAAATAAGCAATCAATGCTACTATTTCACGATCTTTCATAGGTATAAAACGCTCGCCTCTGGCTTGTGCATTTTTCTTACTTTCCTCATAACTTTTTACGAAATCAGGATCGTTAGTTAGGTTCTTTTCAATTTGTTCAGACTGTTTTGCAACACTTTGCTTAGCATTGGCAATATCCTGTTCAGTATATGGAACTCCTAATTTTACCATTGCTCTCATTTTCTCCTCAGTATTGGCATAATCCATCGGTTTATTTTCGAACAGCCATTTATAACCCGGCATGATTGATCCCGAAGAAGTACTTTGCGGATCCCACATATGGTTAAAATGCCAGTTGTCTGAATATTTTCCGCCCACACGATGCAAGTCGGGCCCTGTACGTTTTGATCCCCAAAGGAACGGGTGATCATAGACAAATTCTCCTGATTTAGAATACTCTCCATAACGTTCCACTTCCGAACGGAAAGGACGTACCATCTGCGAGTGACATCCCACACATCCTTCTCGTATGTACAGATCGCGACCTTCCAGTTCAAGGGGCGTATAAGGTTTTACACTTGAAATCGTCGGAATGTTTGATTTCACAACCAGCGTTGGAATAATCTGGATGATTCCACCGATCAAAATCGCAATAGTAGCCAAAATCGTAAGTTGGACAGGTTTTCTTTCTAACCAGGTGTGGAATTTTTCACCTTTTAATCTTCTAGCGGCTATTCGTTGTAATTCAGGTGCCTCAGCCAATTCATCTTCAACACTTTGTCCTTGTCTTACCGTCATGATAATATTATATACCAAGACTAACATTCCGGTAAGATATAAGGTTCCTCCAATGGCACGCATCGCATACATTGGCATAATTGCTGTTACAGTTTCCAGGAAGTTACCGTATACTAAAGATCCGTCCGGATTAAATTGTTTCCACATTTGTGCTTGGGTAAATCCGGCCACATAAAGCGGTAAGGCATATAAAATGATTCCAAGTGTTCCTACCCAGAAGTGGAAATTAGCCAGCTTAATAGAATACAGATTCGTTTTTGTCATTCTCGGAATCAGCCAGTAAATCATACCGAAAGTCATGAATCCATTCCATGCCAGAGCTCCTACGTGAACGTGAGCCACGATCCAATCTGTAAAGTGAGCAATAGCGTTTACATTTTTAAGGGATAACATTGGCCCTTCAAAAGTGGCCATACCATAACCGGTAATAGCAACCACGAAGAACTTCAAAATTGGTTCTGTGCGGACTTTATCCCAAACTCCTCTAAGGGTTAATAATCCGTTGATCATACCTCCCCAAGACGGAGCAATTAGCATCACAGAGAAAACTACACCTAGATTTTGAGCCCATTCCGGCAACGCAGTATAAAGCAAATGGTGCGGACCTGCCCAGATATATAAGAAAATAAGTGACCAGAAGTGAATGATTGATAATTTATAAGAATATACAGGTCGGTTGGCAGCTTTAGGAATGAAATAATACATCAATCCTAGGAAAGGTGTCGTAAGGAAGAACGCTACCGCATTGTGTCCGTACCACCACTGCACCAGGGCATCCTGAACGCCGGCATAAACCGAATAACTTTTCAATCCCGCCACAGGAATTTCCAAACTGTTAACAATATGCAATACAGCTACCGTTACGAAAGTGGCAATATAAAACCAAATGGCTACATACAAATGACGCTCCCTGCGTTTTAAAATGGTCATCATCATATTGATACCAAACACTACCCATACAATGGCAATGGCAATATCAATCGGCCATTCTAATTCGGCATATTCTTTAGAAGTTGTATAGCCGAGAGGTAAAGTAATTGCGGCTGCTACGATAATCAATTGCCAGCCCCAGAAGTTAATGTTACTCAGAACATCACTATACATCCTTGCTTTTAAAAGGCGTTGCAAAGAATAATATATCCCGGCAAAAATGGCATTCCCCACAAATGCAAAAATTACCGCATTTGTGTGTAATGGTCTCAAACGACCGTAGCTCAACCAAGGGATTCCGTCAGTCAGGTTAGGAAAAAGGTAGAATACCGCTACCAATAGCCCAACTAACATTCCTACTACACCAAAAACGATTGTAGCATACAGGAACTTCTTTACAATTTTGTTGTCATAGTAAAATTGTTGCACTTCCATAATTAATTTTGTTTTTCGGATTTATTTTGATCTTTTTTCAATTCATCGTCAAAAAGTATTCTGACAGAGGGAGTGTAATCGTCGTCAAACTGGCCACTTTTTACGGCTCTTATAAAAATGTATAAGAACACCAGGGCCACAACGATACTGATGGAGATTAACAGATAAATAACGCTCATACCTTAAATTTTGTTTATCAAAGTTAGTTTAGCGATATGGGACAAAATATGACAATTGTCATATCTGAAATTATAGTTTAAATTAATAATAATTTTCTGAACAACAATGCATTACTAGTCCTTTTTCGAGAAAAGGTTACTTATAACCGTTACGAAGCTTATAATTGTGACGGTGCTAAGAGGCATGATAATCGCCGCAACTATAGGTGAAAGATTCCCTGTAATTGCAAAACTCAGCCCCACTACATTGTAGAGTAATGAAAGTCCGAAGCTCATCATAATGGTTCGCATCGCATTTTTGGAGAAGTTGAGGAAATAGCTGATTTTCGGAAATTGAGAAGCGTCCAATATACCATCACACGCCGGTGAAAACACGTTTACATTTTCGGTAATGGAAATCCCTACGTTACTTTGTGCCAACGCTCCTGCATCGTTAAGGCCGTCTCCAATCATAAGTACGTTCTTCCCTTGTCTCTGAAGGTTTTCAATAAAGGCCAGTTTTTGTTCCGGTTTCTGATTAAAAACCAGTTCGGTAGTTTTAGGAAGCAATCGTTCCAAAACTTCTCTTTCTCCTTCGTTATCGCCGGAAAGTACCTTCACATCATGAGTCTTACTCAAATTGAAAAATAACTTTTCTAATCCTTTCCTATATTGATTGTCAAACACATAATTCCCTAAGTAATTATTATCGATACTGATATGAACCGAAGTCTGCTTAATTTGATTATCTTTCTCTTTTCCAACAAATTCAGCCGAACCTACCTTAACTGTTTTCCCATCAATAGTCCCTGAAATCCCCTTTCCGGTTATTTCCTCAAAATGCTCGACCTTTTTAATTCCCGTTTGAGGAAGAAATTCATATAATCTTCGGCTTAACGGATGGTTTGAGCCTCTCAGTATATTTTTCACAAGGATTAACTCGGTTTCAGAAATTGGCGTTCCAAAGAATTCAATCGCCGATTTTTTATTTGACGTAATTGTCCCTGTCTTATCAAAAACAATCGTATCGACTTTTGCCAATTGTTCAATCACTGTGGCATTTTTCAGGTATAATTTTTTGTAACCGATTATCCGCAGGACATTCCCCAAGGTAAAAGGTGCTGTTAAAGCCAAAGCGCATGGACAGGCTACAATTAAGATTGCCGTAAAAACATTAAATGCCATGCTTGTATCGATAAAAATCCAATATCCGAAGGAAACAAAAGCCAGAATCAGCAAAGCGGGCGTAAAATAACGGCTAAGCGAATCTGTTATGGTTTTGTATTTCTGATCGACTTTTTTCTGAAAAACATCGTTGCTCCATAATTGCGTCAGATAACTTTGGGAAACCGAATGCAGAACTTCCATCTCAATAACTTTTCCCAATTGCTTTCCGCCGGCAAAAATCTTATCACCTGATTTTTTCTCTATTGGCTCAGCCTCACCGGTTACAAAACTGTAATCGATTCGCGTAGATTCCGACATTAATATACCGTCAACAGGAATTAACTCCTGATTCCTGATTAACAATCGGTCGCCTTTTTCTACATCATATACCTGAATCGCTTCTTCAGTACCATCAGAGTGTATTTTGGTAACCGCAATCGGGAAATACGATTTGTAATCGCGTTCGAAAGATAAAAAGTTGTAGGTTTTCTGCTGAAACAACTTGCCCAGAAGCATGAAAAAAATCAGTCCGCACATACTGTCGAAGAATCCCTGACCGTAATTGAATGCAATATCGACAGTACTTCTTACGAACATAACAACAATTCCCAATGCAATAGGAATATCGATGTTAAGCATTCGTGACTTAATACTTTTCCACGCAGAAACGTAATATCCCCACGCTGAATAAAAAAAAGCCGGTAAAGACAGCGCGAAAATCAGCCAGCGAAAGAATCCTTTATATTGTTCTATCCAGAATTCGCCGACTTCAAAATACTCGGGAAATGACAAAAGCATGATATTTCCAAAACAGAAAAAGGCGACTCCAATTTTGTAATACAAACTTCGGTCGACTGCTTCTTTTTTTGCATCGTAATTTTCCAGACTGATGTATGGCTCATATCCTATGGAACTCAGCAACAATACGATTTCTTTCAGATTGGTTTCGATCGGATTGTAAGTAACCCTCACTTTTTTGCTGTGGAAGTTTACCTGAGAAGTAGTAATCCCATTTTGGAGCTTGTGCAGGTTTTCCAGAATCCAAATACATGAACTGCAATGCACATGTGGAATATAAAGTGAAACAATACGAATTGAATCCTCGTCGAATTCAAGGAGTTTTGAAACAATGTCTTCATTCTCCAAAAAATCGTATTTGCCTTTAATATCTTGTGGTGTTGCTCCAGGAGCATTTTCAAAATCGTAATAACAGGTTAAATCATTCAGACTGAAAATTTCATATACGGTTTTGCAACCGTTGCAACAAAATATTCTTTCATCGAAAACAATTTCATCTACTTTTACAATATCGTTACCACAATGGAAACAATTAGTGTTATTCATAAATTTGCTCATTTACCTGTCACAAAGGTTACAATTTACAAAATTTTAAGATATGATATTTGTCATCCTTTAGTATCTTTGCAAAAACATTCTATTTCAATGAGTAAATGTGAGCAATGCATTGTTAGGGAGTTCAGCGCCTTAAAAGCCCTGAATAAGGATGAATTACTAAAGCTTTCCGATTGTAAAACTTCCTTTACCGTAAAAAAAGGCGAAACTATTTTTGAAGAAAGCGACATTCTTGATGGAATTTATTGTGTTAAAGACGGCGTTTGCAAACTTACCAAGCTAAGTTCTAACGGTAAAGACCAGATTGTCAAACTAGTAACAAAAGGAGAACTATTAGGACAACGTTCCCTGATTAGCGAAGAGCCTACCAATTTGGGAGCGATTGCTTTGGAAGATATGCAGGTATGTTTTGTTCCTAAAAGTCAGGTAATGGAATTTTTCAACGCAAACAACAAATTTTCACTTAGTATGATGAAAAATGTTTGCCATGATTTAAAAGAAGCCGATAACGTTTTGGTGAACCTGGCTCAAAAAAGTGTAAAAGAAAGGCTTGCCATTACACTTTTATATCTTGAAGACACCTTTGGAATTAACGAAGACGACTCTTTGAAAATTCAGTTGTCTAGAGAGGAGATTTCCAGTATAATTGGAACCGCTACAGAAAGTTGCATCCGATTACTTTCGGAATTCAACAAAATCGGTCTGATTGAACTTACCGGAAAAAAAATAATATTGAAAGACAAAAAAGGGCTTAGAAAATTAGCCGAATAAAAAAAGGAGCTTGAAACAGCTCCTTTTTTATTTTTATTCTGGTGAAACAACAGGTCCGTCCCACTCCATTATACCTCCGGAAAGGTTGAATGCGTTTTCAAAACCCATTTGTTGCATAATGTTACATGCCTGACCACTGCGGGCTCCAGAACGGCAATACACATAATATTTTTTTGATTTATCAAGTTCATCCAATTTATAGATGAAACCCTGTCCTTTATAAATATCGATGTTAATTGCTCCTGGTATAATACCTTCATTCCATTCACCTTCCGTTCTTACATCAAGCATTACAGCATTTTCATTATCCTGAGCACCTTGCCACCATTGTTCTTGTGAAATATTCATAGTTGTATTTTTTGCAAAAATACTATGCTTTGATGGAACATCCAATAGCTTTGGTTGTTTTTACCGGAACCTCCTGATTCTTTAAAAGAGCATCTACAGCATTTTCAACATATTTTGTCTTTACGGCCGATTCATCTGAATAGTTGTCATCAATAGCTCCAATATATTTCACAACATTGCCGGCTTTGGTTTTCTCCAGAATGTACACATGAGGCGTTTTAGTAGCTCCGTACTGTGGATAAATTTTTTGGCCTTCATCAAATAAATACGGGAAAGTATATCCTTTTTCTTTTGCTCTTTTCTGCATCATTTCAAAACTGTCATCAGGTTGAACAGCAGGATTGTTGGGATTGATTGCAACAACGGGATAACCCAATTTTTTGTATTTCTTGTCCAAAGCCATAATTCTCTCTTCGTAGGCTTTTGCATATGGACAATGATTACATGTAAAAACAACTATAAATCCCTTCGCATCTTTAAAATCACTTAAAGATACTTTTTTCGTGTCTACATTTTGAAGGCTGAAATCGGTAGCAACGTCACCAATCTGATAACCTCCCAACTCTGATTTAACCAAGGTAAAAGCACTCACGATGCTCACCAATAACACTAATGCTGCAATTTTGACTGTTTTCATAATTTATTTGTTGATTGTTGTTAATACTTCTTTTTCAAGTTCTTCAAATGTAAAGGAGCGCTCGTAGAACTTTCTGGTTTTACTGTTATAGATTATCGTAGCCGGAATTGACCCGCTCCAGCTTTTATCGACTTTTTCTATCCAGGCATTAGCGTCGGGATCATCAAGATGAATAATTTCAGACTCCAGCTTTTTTTTCTTCACAAATGGAATCAAAGCGGATTCCACCTTCTTTGGCATATCTATACTGACCAATATCACTTTTACGTTTTTATTTCTGTATTTCTTATTAATCTGTTCGAAATAAGGCAATTCCTTTACACAAGGCAAACACCATGTAGCCCAAAAATTAATCACATAAATTGTATCGTCATTTTTATGCAGAATGGGTTCAAGGGAATTAAAATCAAAGGAAGCAATCTTAACCCCTTCACTATTATAAATCCTGGTGGGTTTCAAATCAGCACCAGCTTCACCCTTATTGATTTGCGCGAAGGATAAAAAACCAGTAAATAACAAAAGAATGGACAAACTTCTCACGGAATTACTTTTTTATTTTGCTTAAAGATAAAAAATCTTACTTTTTTTAAGCCTTATATTAACATAAAATTTTAATCAGAAAATAAAAAAGAGTAAATCACAATATTGAAATACCAATACTAGATTGATAAGCTAGCACCGCTTTTTATAACATTAACAAAAATTTAATAACACATTTGTATATACAATTAAAAACATTACTACATTTGTATCAACAAATTAATGAAGATATGAAAATCGAAGAAATCATAAAATCGACAAAAGAATTAACTACGGCTAAAAAGACCGTGCTTAATATCTTCTACACGCAAAATATCGTTTCCGACAAATTTTCAGAAATACTAAAACCTTATGATCTGTCCGGGGAACAATATAATGTACTCCGAATTTTGAGAGGACAAAACGGCAAAGCCACTAATATGTGCGATATCCAGGAACGAATGCTGGCCAAAACAAGTAACACTACCCGATTGGTCGACAAACTTTTACTGAAAGACCTGGTTACCCGAGAAGTCTGCCCTGAAAACAGGAGAAAAATGGAGGTAACTATTACCGAAAAAGGAATGCAGTTGTTAACCGATCTGGATCCGAAAGTAGAGAATCACGAACATCTCTTTTCTCAAAACCTGACACAGGATGAACTGGAACAATTAAATAATTTATTAGAAAAATACAGAACAATTTAAAGATGAGCAATTTCATAAAACATCAAAACTGGCGTTATGCCACCAAAAAATTCGATGCTTCCAAAAAAATATCGGAACACGATTTGGAAATATTAAAAGAAGCCATCCGATTAAGTTCTTCTTCTTATGGTTTACAACCTTATAAAGTTATTATCGTTGAAAACCCTGAATTAAGAGCAAAAATACAACCGGTGGCTTGGGGACAAACCCAAATTACAGAAGCGTCTCACCTGTTCGTTTTTGCCAATATGGTAAATTTAGGCGAAAAAGAAATAGACAAGTATATTGCCAACATAGCTGAAACCAGAGGAATTCCAGCTGAAAATTTGGAAGGTTACGGAGATTTCATGAAATCTAAAATTATATCTTTACCGGAAAATGTAAAGAACAACTGGACTTCAAAGCAAACGTATCTGGCTTTAGGAAATTTACTGAATGCTGCTGCCGAACTTCAGATTGATGCCACTCCGATGGAAGGTTTCGAAGCAGAAAAAGTAAATGAAATCCTCGGACTGGATGCATTAGGATTGAATGCGTCACTAATTGCTACCGTTGGTTACCGTCATGAAGAGGACGCAACGCAGCATAATGTGAAAGTCCGCAAATCAAAAAAAGAATTATTTATCAATTTATAATTATAAACACTAACCAATAAATTAAATCAATTAAATTAAACAATTAAAATCATGAAACAATTAAAATCAATTGCATTGGCATTAGTAGTAGCTTTAGGAACATTAACAGCTACAGCTCAAACAACAAAAAAAGTAGATGTATCGAAAAGTAACATTGGGTGGGTTGGTAAAAAAGTAACCGGTCAGCACGAAGGAACAATTGCTCTTAAAGAGGGTGCTTTAGTATTCAAAGGAAAAAAATTAGCAGGTGGTAACTTCACAGTGGATATGACTTCCATCAATGTAACTGACATGCAAGCAGGAAATGGAAAAGAAAAATTAGAAGGTCACTTAAAAAATGATGACTTCTTCGGTTCAGAAAAATTTGCTACTTCAAAATTAGTTTTCAAAACTATCGCTGCTAAAGGTAACAACACTTATACTGTTACTGCCGACTTAACAATCAAAGGAATCACAAACCCTATTACTTTTGACATGGTTGTTGCAAAAAATACAGCTACAACTAAATTGATGGTTGACAGAACTAAATATGACATCAAATACGCTTCTAAATCGTTCTTCGACAGCATTGGAGACAAAGCTATCTATGATGAATTTGAATTGAATGTTACTTTAGCAATCTAATTCCTGATGTATTATAAAAAAAGCCGCTTACTTTAAGCGGCTTTTTTTATTTATATAATTTTAAACAACATCCGGATACTGAAAACAATTACCAGAAAAGCAACGGCCAATATTGCCGTTTTTTGGGGAAGTTTACCTGCCACTCTAGCCGCTAACGGTGCTGCCAACGATCCGCCGAGTATCAATCCAACCACTATATACCAATGGCTGACGCCTATCGAAGCAAAAAAGGTCAGTGAAGCCGCCAAGGTTACAAAAAACTCAGCCAGACTTACCGTTCCCACAACATAACTTGATTTTCTTCCTTTGGATAAAAGTGTAGAGGTCACGATCGGTCCCCAGCCTCCTCCTCCAAAAGCATCCAAAAGTCCGCCGGAAAAACCTAAAATCCCCGTATTTCTCACTTTTTGTTTTACTATTTTCTTTCGGAAAGCAATGATAATCAAGCGAATTCCGATAATCATCGTATAAGAAGCCAAAATAGCATAGGTAATGGTTTCGTATTTATTACCGAGGTAAACCAACAGCAAAGCACCGCTCACTGCTCCTATTACTCCGGGAACTGCCAGCCACAGCAACAGTTTCTTATTGACATTTCCGAATTTATAATGCGAAAAACCACTGATACCGCTGGAAAACATTTCCGCCGTATGAATGCTTCCGCTGATGGCCGGCAGTTTGACTCCAAACAACATCATGCTCGTGGCACAAGTCACGCCATAGCCTAATCCTACAGCCCCATCCACCATTTGCGCAAAAAAACCAACCGCTATCATCGCATAAAAAGCGGGCGGAATATCACTCGCAAAAGAATTCAAATCCTGAACCGAAATCACCGTCGACAATCCGTAACCAAAGAAAAGCGCCAGGAAAACCACCGCAATTTCAAACGTCAGTTTCTTATATTTTTTTCCTTGTTTTTTAGGGGTTTCGTCGTCAATCAAAGAGGATGTGATTTCATTCAATAATGCCAGTTTCGCCTGAAAATCACCTTTGTGCTTGTCCCTGAATTGATTCAGATTTTCAATGCTTTCATTGATATCATCTGGAATCGCTTCTTCCAGATGTTCGCGCAAACGCCTTGCCAAGACAGGCGATTTTCCGTTGGTGGAAATAGCGATTTTCAGATTTCCTTTCTTTACAATCGAACCCAGGTAGAAATCGCATAAATCCGGCTGATCTGCGGCATTGACCAATATTTTCCGTTCGTTGGCCTGCCACTTAATTTCGGCATTAACTGTTCTATTGTTTGTGGCTGCTATCACAAAATCGGTTTCATTCAAATCGGCTTCCTGAAATGGACGTTCGTGAAAATCAATATGAGGATGTTTCGCCAAAACTTCTTTCAAAGCCGATGAAATTTCACTGGCCACCAATTTTATATTTATGTCGGGATTCTGTCTTAATAAGGTTTCCGTTTTTTCCAAACCTACATTGCCGCCCCCAACGATCAAAAATCGGGCGGTTTCGGTTTTCAGGAATACCGGAAATAATGTACTACTCATATTTTTTCTATTTTACTATCAGATTATGGAAAAAGGAGAACCGGATAATATCGCGATTATAAAAATCGACACCCGATTTCTGTTGCTGAAACCAATTCATGTAACCGGCTTCGATAGCAATTGCAGGGCTTACCATATAATTCAATGCCAGATAAATACGGTTCTGATCAAAGGAGTTTTTAACTATTTTACTGCCGACATTGAACATTACCTCATCTTTCAGTTTCAGAATGACTCGTTCCTGATTTTCTTTTTTTACAACCGGAATATCAAATCCTAACTGGTAGCGCAACCGGAAATTCGAAAAACGATAACCTCCTGTCAACTCTTCATTTTCAACATCATGAAAAAAACGGGCTTCGGCTTTATATCGATGCGAAATGGTCAGAAAGGAAAGTTTCTGTTTATTGTTGAAGCCGATATTCGGGCGTAATTCCGGAACAACCAGATCACTGTCTGAATTAGGGTCATTCGGACTCTGTAAAAAGAATGCACCTCCAACAAAAACATTCCAGTTTCCCTCCAACTTGTATTCCAAATCCGTACGGAAAAGCAACTGATGCTGCGCTGTCGGATTGATGAACTGCCGTTCCTGAATTTCGCTCTTTAAACACCAGTTCTCGTTAAACGCCAGCGAATTGTAATAACCATACCAAATCTGTTGCTGATGTGTCATGTTCTTCTGAGCCAAAAGATTCAGTTGAGAAAACAACAATACTACAAGTACTACTGTTCTATTACTATTAATTTTGTGAAATGATTTTCCTGAACGTAAAATCGCCAAAGGTTTCGTTCTCATTTTTCTCTTTTGTATAGCGATCCAGCAAATGGTCGACTTCGGTTAAAATTTCTGCTTCCGTCTGTTTTTCTTTGTATAATTTGTTTAGTCTTTCACCAAATCGGTCGCCTCCCAACATGAAATTATACTGCCCTGGTCCGGTTCCGATAAAACCCAATTCAGCCACATACGGACGGCCACAACCATTTGGACAGCCTGTCATTCGGATAGAAATCTCCTCATTATGAAGGTTGTATTTTTCCAAGATAGGTTCGATTTTCGTAACCAATTCCGGTAAATACCGTTGGGCTTCCGCCAAAGCTAGCGGACAGGTTGGCAACGCAACACACGCCATCGAATTTTTACGAAGTGCGCTGTCGCTTTTGTCAATTTCATGTTTGATTAGCAAGGCATCTATTTTCGCTTTTTCATTATCCGCAACTTCCCCTAAAATCAGGTTCTGGTTTCCGGAAAAAATGAAGTTGGAGATTTTCAGTTGCGCCACTTCATATAAAAACTGCTTCTGATATGGTTTCACCACGCCATGCTCTACAAATAAGGTATAAAACCACTTCCCTTCATGATTTTTCTCCCAACCAAAGCGGTCACTTCTTTCGGTAAAAATGAACGGCTGCTCGGGTAGCAATTCAAACCCGATGCGGTTTTCCAACTCTTTTTTGAAACCTTCCACCGTTAATTTATCCACAGTATATTTCATACGCGAAAGCTTCCTGTCCTCTCGGTTACCGAAATCCCTTTGCACCGTTAGTATCTCATACACTGCTTTCAATGTTTTTTCTTCGGTATCGGTAAATCCGATGATGGACCCCAAACGTGCATAGGTATTCGGATTCCCGTGAGTTGTTGCCAATCCGCCGCCCACAGCAATGTTGAAACCTTTCAGTCTGTTGTTTTCGATAATTGCAATCAGTCCGATG
The DNA here is from genome assembly GCF_022836875.1 of Flavobacterium enshiense. Classification (NCBI taxonomy): domain Bacteria; kingdom Pseudomonadati; phylum Bacteroidota; class Flavobacteriia; order Flavobacteriales; family Flavobacteriaceae; genus Flavobacterium; species Flavobacterium enshiense. The sequence goes on along the minus strand of NZ_CP090376.1, from coordinate 1,962,754 downwards.
TCGTTGGTAAAAACATCCACATCGTTAGAAGGCGGAATCGCAATAGCAATCTTGAATTTTCTCGGCAGATAACGATCTTCATACAACGGATCGGCTTCCGAAGAACGTTCGTAAATCTTTTCTCCGTCTATAAAAACCTCATAATACGATTGCGTTTTAGGCAATAACAATGTTGAAATTTTATCGGCATATTCATAAATCTCCTGATGCAATGGTGAAAGTTGCGGATGCGAACTCACGATTACGTTTCGGTTCACATCACCACAGGCTGCAATCGAATCCAGTTTAGCCGTGTTAAACGCCTGAATCGTCGGACGCAATTGGTGTTTTAACAAGCCGTGCAATTGCACTGTTTGACGAGTCGTAATTTTTAGTGTTCCGGTTCCGAATTCTTCCGAAATACCGTGTGTGGCCAACCATTGATCGGCATTAATGACTCCACCCGGAATCCTCAACCGAATCATAAAGGAATACAATTTGTCCAGTTTTTTAGCCGCGCGTTCTGCTCTTCGGTCACGGTCGTCCTGTACGTACATTCCGTGGAATTTCACTAAGGTTTCATCATCCGGACGTACATTTCCCGTGTGATTGTCTAAATCAATACTTTCTTTTAAAGTGCCTCGCAAACCGTCACTTTTGGTTTTTATGGCTTCTACTGGTGATAATTTATTGCTCATTTTATTTTAGCATTTAGCTATTAGCTGGTTATTAATACACGTCTTTTTGATATTTACCGGCAGTTTCCAAATCGTCCAGAACCTGCTTGGCTTCGTTTAAACCGATATTTCTTTCGGAAGCAATCACTTCGATTATGGTATTTTCAACATCGGTGCTCATCGGATTTTTTTGTCCGCAGATGTAAATCGACGCCCCGTTTTCCAACCATTGGTTAAACTCATTTGCTTTTTCCCTTATGCGGTCCTGCACATAGATTTTCTTTTGCTGGTCACGTGAAAAAGCCGTGTCTAATTTGGCCAGTGTGCCTGTAGCCAACCATTCCTGAATCTCCGTTTGATAATAAAAATCCAACACGAAATGCTGCTCACCGAAAAACAACCAGTTCTTGCCTTCCGCACCCTCTGCATCACGGTGAGCAATGAAACTTCTAAAGGGAGCTATCCCCGTTCCTGGACCAATCATGATAATATCCGTATCATCTGATGGAAGTTTGAAATTGCTGTTTTTGTGGATGTAGAATTCGATTTCCGTGTCTTTTGGAAAATCGGCCAAAAACTGCGAACATAAGCCTGTTTTAGTGGTTCCGTCAACCGAAAATGTGTTTAGGTTAACCGTCACATGCACTTCGCCATCATGCGCATTCGCAGCAGAAGAAATCGAATACAAACGTGGTGCAATTGGATGAAGTACAGTAACGATATCATCGAAGGAAACCGACTCAGGTTTGGGATATTTTTTCAGGATATCCAATAAATCTACTTTCTCTTCATGGATATCAATTCCAAATAATCCGGAAATCGATTGAATTGATTTTTTACCTAATCCGCGTATATTTTTATCAAAAAGTATTTCTTTTTTAGCATTTTCATCAAAAAATGAAGCAATTTCATCAATTTCATGTTCATTGTTTTTTGGATAAAACCCGATAGCATCGCCGGGTTCGTAAACCACTTCTTCGTTTGGCGTGATTTCGATATGATAGGTTTCCTTGTTCGAACCTCTGTCGTTTAAAACCACTTTATGCGAAACGATTCCACTGTAATTCTTTTTATTTCCAACGGAAGAAGCAGTACTTTTTTGTGTCGGAACAGATGATGGCGAAACATTTTTCGAAAACACCTGCTGCAAATCGTTTTCCCATTTCGTTACGGTTTCGGCGTAATCCACATCGGCTTTAACCAAGGATAATAAGCGTTTGGCTCCTTTCTGTTCCAAAACCTCATCCAATAATACACCGGCATTACAGAAAAGCGGATAGGACGTGTCGCCCAATCCCAAAACCGCGAAATTCAGAGTACTTAAATTCGTTTCTGAGGCTTTCAGTTTTTCGTAAAAAGCAACGGCATTTTGAGGAAATTCACCTTCCCCCTGCGTACTTACAATGAAAAGCACCAAACTTTCTTTCTCCAATTTCGAAACATCTAACTGAAAAATATCGGTGGACTTTGCCTGTATCTTGTTCTTCTTAAAGTTCGTAAGCAATTGCGAGGCTATTTTCTTCGCATTTCCGGTTTCGGTACCATAGACAATCAATGGTTTTACCGTTACCGCGGTTGGCGTTTCAACAGTTGGAACCGTAAGTTGATTGCTGTCCAGAAAACCAGCCAGATAACCTTTCGTCCAGATGATTTCCTCTTTGGAAGCCTGCTGAACGAGTTGCTGCAATAGCGTTAATTTAGTTTCAGATAGCATTTTGATAGGTATTTTTATGGTTATCGAAATAAGATTCAATAGTGTTTTTCTCTTTTATCCAGGAGAATTCCTCATGAAGATTCACGACAGCGCCTACAATGATGAGTGTCGGAACATATTCAAATTCGGGCAAGGATTTCGTTTGCAGATCTTCAAAAGAAAACACCGTTGTTTTTTGGTTTGGCGTAGTGGCCTGTTGTACAACAGCGATACCTTTTGAGGTACTGATACCGTTTTCCAAAAGGGATTCCGTCAACGCATCCAAACGTTGTCCGCTCATATAAAAAACCAGTGTATCACTCGTATTAGCCCAATCTTTCCACTGACTGGGTGCTACGGTTTTCAAATCATACAACGTCAGAAAACGGACACCTCTCGAATACTCCCTTGCCGTAAGCGGAATCCCGGTATAGGAAGCTGCACCAAAAGCGGCCGAAATACCTGGTATGATTTCATAAGCAATGGCATTGGCTTTCAGTACCTTTAGTTCGTCCAGAATATTGGAAAAAAGCATGGAATCACCTCCTTTTAATCGGAGTATGAGTTTCCCTTGAAGCGCAAATTCCACCATCAACTCATTGATGTCCTGCTGTGGTGTGTGAATTCCTTTGGAACATTGCTTACCCACATAAATCACCAAAGCGTTTTTATCGGCATATTCTTCAATCAATTCCGGTGAAACCAAACGGTCTGTTAAGACTACATCAGCTTTTTGAAGATATTTGAGTGCTTTCAGACTGATTAAGTCCGGATCACCGGGGCCTGCGCCTGCTAAAATCACTTTTCCTTTATTTAAATATTTCATTTCCTTTGTTTTTTTAGGCATGAGAATCCCCTACTCGCTTGAAAAAGCGAGGAAAAACCACATGTTTTATTAGTTGTTTTTTAGAAGAGTCCTTCTATGGAAAGGTAGCGTTCGCCGGTGTCGTAATTGAAGGTTAAAACGTTCGCGCCGTCCGGAATGGTTTCCAGTTTTTTAGCTACCGCCGATAAAGAAGCGCCCGTTGAAATTCCGACCAAAATCCCTTCCTGTTTGGCAATGTTACGGGTGTTTTCAAACGCTTCGTCTCTTCCAACCTGAACCACTTCATCGATAAATTCGTTGTTGTAAATTCCCGGTACAAATCCCGCTCCGATACCTTGTAACGGGTGTGGTGCAGGCGAACCTCCGCTTAAGACCGGAGATAATTCTGGCTCTACGGCGATAACCTTCAATTTGGAAAATTTCGATTTCAGTGCTTTCGCCACACCGGTAATGTGTCCGCCGGTTCCCACTCCAGTAATTAGGTAATCCAGTCCTTCCGGGAAATCAGCTATAATTTCCTGAGCGGTCGTTCTTTCGTGAACTTCCACGTTCGCAGGATTGTCAAACTGTTGCGGTGACCAGGCATTAGGGATTTGGCTGACCAATTCATTGGCCTTTTCAATAGCACCTTTCATTCCTTTTTCACGAGGCGTCAATTCGAATTGCGCACCGTAGATTTCCATTAGTTTTCTGCGTTCCACACTCATGGATTCCGGCATTACAAGTATCACTTTATAACCTTTAACAGCCGCTACCAAAGCCAGACCAATACCGGTATTCCCTGAGGTTGGCTCGATAATCACGCTGTTGGGTTTTAATATTCCTTTGCGTTCCGCATCTTCAATCATCGCCAGAGCAATTCGGTCCTTGATACTGCTACCCGGATTGGTTCTTTCCAGTTTAATCCAAACGTTTTTATTTGCTCCGAAGAGTTTATTGATTTTTACCACGGGTGTGTTTCCTATGGTTTCTAAAATAGTTTTCGCTTTCACTGTATTTACTTTTTGTTGGTTTTATTTCTATTATCAATTTATTTCTCGCAGATATAGCAGATTAAGTAGATTTTCAAATTATTGCTTCTTATCACTTACTCTTATCCCTTATACCTTATACCTTATACCTTATCCCTTATACCTTATCCCTTCCACTATATCACAAAATTCAGTGGCTCTGGAAATTCAGCTTTACTCTTAATAATGATTTCACTTTTATGATACACCAGAGATTTTGCGGGAATCGACTGAGTAATCCAAACGTTTCCGCCAATCACGGCATTATCACCGATTATTGTATTTCCCCCCAAAATGGTCGCGTTCGCGTAAAGTGTCACATTGTTTCCGATGGTTGGATGACGTTTTTCTGCCGCTTTGTCCTTACTCACCGTTAACGCCCCGAGTGTAACTCCCTGATAGATTTTCACATCGTTCCCGATTACCGAAGTTTCACCAATTACGATTCCCGTTCCGTGATCGATGAAAAAACGCTCGCCTATTTTTGCCCCCGGATGGATGTCGATTCCGGTTTTACTGTGAACATATTCAGCCATTATTCTCGGAAGTATCGGAATATTGTTTTTCCAAAGTTCATGTGCCAATCGGTAAACCGTTATGGCAAAAAAACCGGGATAGGCAATCAATACTTCGCTCACCGATTTTGCCGCGGGGTCGAAATTGAAGACCGCTTCCAAATCGGCTTCCAATTGTGTGTGAATCGTTTCAAGTTTGCCGAAAAAACAGTTTGCCGTTTCGAATCTGCTTTCATTATCGGTAAGAACGTTATCCAGTAATTCGGTCAATGCCGACCAAAGCTGTGCTTCCTCTTTCAGGAAGAGATCGTAATCAGCATAGCCTTCCACTATCGAAAAGAGCCAGTGAAAAATGGCTTCGGTCCAGGCTTCGGTTCTCGCTTTATCAGGTAATTTTTTTTCACTCCGATTGTTTTTTATGTAAATGGGATGTTTCATTTTATAAGAACATTAAGGCGCCTACGGTACTGAAATTGGTCTCATCAATTAAAATCGCATTCCCGTTTTTTGAATTTTCTGTAAAAGCGTCAAAAAACAAAGGCTGGTTTGTTCTTAGTGATATTTGTCCTATATCGTTGAGTTTTACTTCATTTGACTCATTGAACTGCCACTCATTGATGTCCCATTTCCGATCGATTTCCTGAATTTTTACGCGAACGGTTCTGAAACGATGCTGCAATAAATAGGTTTTCCCAATCTGCAAAGGCGAATTATCCAGCCAGCAAACCCAAGTTTTCAGCTCATTGGAAGCAATCGGAAGATTATCCGTTTTAATGATACTGTCACCGCGACTGACATCAATATTATCGGCCAAATGCAGTACCACATTTTCTCCGGCAATCGCTTTTTCGATAATTTGCTGATGTTTTTCAATCTTTACGATTGTCGTTTCAATTCCGCTTGGTAGAACTTTTACCTTGTCACCAATTTTATAATTCCCGCTTAAAACTTGTCCGGCATAACCGCGGTAATCGTGGTTTTCTTCATCTTTCGGTCGGATTACCCATTGCACCTGAAAACGGGGAGCCAGATTTTCCTTAGTGGGAATTTCGATGTGTTCCAGAGTTTGCAACAGCGTATCGCCTTCAAACCAAAGTGTTTTTTCTGATTTCTCTACGATGTTATCGCCCACCAGCGCACTTACCGGAATATAGGCGATTTCATCATAATTAAGATTTCCCTTAATGGCTTCGAAAGCGGCTTTAATATCGTTGAAAATCGTTTCGGAATAATTCACCAAATCGATTTTATTCACGGCGATGATGGCTTTTTTAATTCCCATCAGCGAACCAACCGATGCATGACGCTTGGTTTGGATTGTAATTCCTTTTCTAGCATCGACTAAAATGATAATCAAATCGGAATTGGAAGCTCCGGTAATCATGTTACGGGTGTATTGCTCGTGTCCCGGTGCATCGGCAATGATGAATTTTCTCTTTTTTGTCGAGAAATATTTATAGGCTACATCTATTGTTATTCCCTGTTCGCGTTCGGCACGCAATCCGTCGGTTATCATTGATAAATCGATTTCGACACCTTCCTGCTTGGTTTGCTTTTGCAATAGACCCAATTGATCAGTGTGTATACTGTCGGAATCGTATAGCAAACGACCGATTAAGGTGCTTTTCCCGTCGTCTACATTTCCTGCTGTTATAAATTTTAATGTGTTCATTTCTTTAAAATTTTAGTTAATGACTAATTCCCCTGCCCCTTGTCTCTCTAAAAATACCCTTGCTTTTTTCGATCCTCCATTGCCGCTTCCGAAAGCTGATCGTCCAATCGGGTTTGTCCCCGTTCGCTGATTCGGGTTTGGACAATATCATCGATAATATCCTTAATTGTAGCTGCTTCGGAAGGAACTGCTGCTGTACATGTCATATCGCCAACAGTTCGGTATCGAACTTTTTCTACTACCACTTTATCGGTTGGTAGTGGCTGAATGAATTCGGAGGTTGCTACCAGTTTGTCCTGATGCACAATACATTCCCTATCATGGGCGAAGTACAGGCTCGGCAATTCGATATTGTACTTTTGGATGTAATTCCACACATCTAATTCTGTCCAATTGCTTATCGGGAACACGCGGACATTATGGCCTTTTTCCACTTTACCGTTCAAAATATCCCAAAGTTCCGGGCGTTGCAGTTTTGGATCCCACTGGCCAAAATCATCTCTGACAGAAAAAATGCGTTCCTTGGCTCTGGCTTTTTCCTCGTCACGTCTCGCTCCTCCTATGCAGGCATCAAATTCATTTTCCTGAATCGTGTCCAATAAAGCATAGGTTTGTAGAGCATTTCTCGATGGAAAGCGGCCTTGGGTTTCTTTCAGGTTGTACTTCCTGATACTTTCTTCCACCGAACCTACAATTAGTTTTTCACCGACCTTATTTACCAGATAATCCCTGAATGCAATGGCTTCCGGGAAATTATGTCCGGTATCAATATGCACTAAGGGAAACGGAAATTTTCCCGGGCGAAAGGCTTTCAAAGCCAGATGTACCAATACGATAGAATCTTTTCCACCGGAAAACAACAAGGCAGGTTTTTCAAACTGTGCCGCTGTTTCACGAAGAATGTATATGGCTTCGTCTTCCAATTGGTTTAAATAATTTGTTGAGTTATTCATTTTGATCAGTGATTATAATTATTAAGTATTTCTTTTGAAAACTGCGACTTCGAGCGAAAACTACTTATGAAGCCCGCATTCTTTTTTTGAAGCCTCTTCCCACCACCAGCGGCCTGCCCTAAAATCTTCTCCTTCCTTAACCGCTCTGGTACAAGGTGCACAACCGATACTTATGAATCCCTGGTCGTGTAAAACGTTGTATGGGATGCCTTTTCGGGTAACATGTACTTTCACTTCTTCGGTTGTCCAATGCAGCAATGGATTGTATTTGTAAAGCTGGTATTGTTCGTCCCAATGCACTATTTCAATTGAGTTTCTGTTCGGCGAATGTTCCGCTCTGAGTCCTGTTATCCAAACACTTGCGCCTGCCAAAGCTCTTTGCAGTGGTCCTACCTTTCGGATGTGACAGCACTGCTTTCGTAATTCCTGACTCTCGTAAAAAGGATTGATTCCGCGTTCATTAATGAAGATTTCCAGGTTTTCAGTATTCGGATAAAACGACTTAATCTTCTGGCTGTAATGCAATTCGGTTTTATGCCATGTTGCATAGGTTTCCTGAAATAATCGTCCGGTATCCAAAGTAAAAACTTCAATATTGTTCAGTTTTTGAGAGAAAATTACATCGGTAATCAATTGGTCTTCAATTCCGAAACTGGTTGAAAACACAATCTTTCCCGATACGTTTTCGGATAGGAATTTCAGGTTTTCTTCGATGTCCTGATTTTGATTTAATTTGTTTATAATTTCAGTATTCATAGTGGGTTATTTGACAATTGGAAATAAAAAAAGCCCCTTGGAATCAAGAGGCTTGCGTTTTCATATACTATTCTTTACTTCAAATAATACAACAGACGGCCTCCTGCGAAGTTTCGCATACAACACATCATCATCATACAAACTGCAGATGTTGTTATAATGGACGTTACTATTGTTATTGTATTCATTTTTGTGTTTCTTATTGTTGTTAAAATTCAGAGAAAAAAAAACTCCCCAATTGCTTGAGGAGTTTTTGCCGAATATTTATGATTTTAAATATTAACGAATAGCAAAGCCCTCCTCATTGTCTGAGCAGCACATACACATCATCATATTTAAAACTTGGTTTTTCATTTTTTTCGGTTCTTTTGAACTCTGCAAACCTATAAAGTTTTTTTTATTAATCAAAGATAATTTTGCAAAATTGTTATTATTACCCATAAAAGCCTTTATTTTTCCGCATATATAACAAAAATAAACCTTCACAGAATATGGAAAATCCAAGAAAAACAATCATGTCCTCAAAAATAAAACTTCTTTTTTCGTTACTGCATTCTCAAATCGCTCTCTTTTAAAGGCTCAATTTTAGTAAAAAGTGATTCAATCTTTGCATGATACTTTTTATCCGAAACCTTGTATAATTCTGCAATGAAATCCGTAGAAACCGGTTTAGGATTTGGAAATTTATTGTTTTGTAAAAATCGCTTTAAAGCCAAATTCATCTTGTCTTCCCCTATCATTTCACTCAAAAGACACATCACGATTGCTCCTTTCGAATACGAAATATGACTGGCATTGGCTTTTACATGATACAAAGGCATTTCATTTGAAAAACCTCTCTCATTATTGTAAATATCCAGATGCATCTGAACGCGTTTCAACATTGCTTCTTTCCCGTACATTTTCTTCAATAGCATCATTTCGGTATACATCGCTAAGGTTTCGGTGAGCATGGCGGCTCCATCCCTGTCGTCAGGAACAATCTGATTACCACCCCACCACAAATGCGCCAATTCATGACCTGCCAGTTCATTGATTACATCTTGCTGTTCATCGGCTTTGATATTGCTGTGAAAAATCATATCCTCCGTCATGTAAACCGTTGCCGGATAAGCCGTAGCCGCAAAACCTTTGGTAAAACCTGAAACCTCTGCAAAACGAATAGTTTTATAGGGATAAGGTCCGAAATTATGCTCGCAGTAATCCATCGTCAGTTTGGCATTTTTCAGTAAATGCTGTACATTTTCATGATGGGAAGGGTGATAATACACTTCAAAAGTTTTGCCTTTGTATTGTTCTTTTTTAACCGCATATTCCGCCGATGAAACAGCAAACCTGAAAGGAATTTGTTTCACCTGATATTGAAACCCATTTCTGTTTCCTTTTTTCCATTGTCTGACTAATTCTCCCATCCCTATTGCTGTTTGAGTATCGGAAGTTACTATGGTCATATCCAAATTGATAAAGTCAACATTCGGTCCTTTTGGTGCATTAAAGGCTTTCGGCTCCGTTTTAGCCCCCAAGTGAAACTGTTTCCGAATAGACTCTTCCTGAATTTCATTATCCGAATTATAACCTATTTGCGGATAATAGCGGCTAATTCGCATAAAGGAACCGTTTTCCACTATGGCATTAAACGATTGATGACCGTTTACCGGTTGCCATCTATAGGACAGCTTAAAGGTCAATTTCGCTTTTTCTCTCGGTAACATTGATTGCTTCAACTTCACAATTTGATACTGACTTACAACAGTTTGCACTTCATAATTAAACTGAAAATCAGCTTTGGCTACCATAAAACCATCTGAAAAACCAATCAGTATTTTTTCAATATTCCTTTCTGTCTTATTTTCTAGAATATAAGTTCCTTCAACCGTATACGAATTGCGTTCCGGAAATAATTCAACGGTGGTTTTTACATCGGTAATGGTGGGCTGTGGCAGATTTTGGTAACGACTAAACTGTTTTTCATAATCGGCCTGTGCCAGCCATTGGGAATTTTCGTCTTTTGGCAAATAACCCTCGCTGATTTTATGCCTCAAACCGAAAGCACTTAGCCCAAGGACAAACAATGTCAGATAGATATAAACTTTTCTGAAATGGAATTTTCTCAGCGTAACGACGTAAAACAAAATCGCTAAAAGAAGAAAACCGAACATCAATCTGTAAATAAAAAAGCCTTCATAACTGCCAAAGCCATTCATGTCACTGTAATCGAAATTGATACTGTACAAAAATTTCAGAAACGGCACTGCAACCAGTTTTTTTCCAAGCGATGTCGCCATAACAAAAGCAAATAAAGCCGCAAGTCCCAAGGCAACATACTTCTGTCGCACCAGTTTTTGAATAGCCAATAAAAATCCACTTAAAACGAATAACGGTAATGTGGTAAACAACAACACTCTACTGTAAAGGGACCATTCCAAAACCGGATACCCGTAAAGAAACTGGAACGCAATTCCTTCAACAATCAAGACCAGTGAAAAGCTTGCAATCACAAACAATAACGTCAGCCAATGTGCCCAGAATTGTGTTTTCGCATTGGAAGTGCTGTTTTCAATCAGATTAAAATTGACATTTTTGCTGCGCCAGAAAACATCATGGGTGTAAAACACCACCACAATTACGCCCAACACATAAAAATTCTGAATGATTGTGGAAACCATTAATCCTGAAGTGGCATACTTCTGCGGAATCCGGATGCCTTTTTCAATTTCCGCATACATCTCCATCCCGACAGCAAAAAGGAGTGCCAAAACAATCAGTACAAACGGAATGCTTTTAAAAATGTAAATCAGATTGATCTTTACGAATGACACTAATGCCATCATTTTTACTTTTAGACCTTCTTTTGTATCCACGAAAGTAAACGGAATAGCAGTAATTTCCTGATTTTCTTCTGATAAGCCAACCTTTTTATACTTGGTTTTTGCGGTAAAAGAATAATCTCTGAAAGCAATATAAAGCAGAACAAAAGCCATGAGCAAAGCACCTGCGCGATTGCCGAGAAAAACGCCGTCAAAACCTATTATTGCCGAATTTCGCTGTTCTACTGTCCATTGTGCCGTCTGATTGAAAAAAGCCGACAACCCGAAAGGATCCAAAATTCCCGAGATGAATTTCGTTTTCTCCGATTGTGGTAAACTCTGCGCCATAAAAGGCGAACTGGAAAACACCAAGGCTACCATATAGAAAATATACAGCAGTAAACCGCTCACATAAATAGGCATTTTACTTTTCGTAAACCAAGCCACCACACACAGGACAGCAGTTACAAAAATCGTGTTGATGACCGTAAAATATAGCATTGGAACCAGGTAGTGCGTCAAATTGAAATGACCGCTTTCTAAAATTCGTGAGTTTGTTGCCTGACCGATGAAAAAGCTGACGGTTAAAACAATTGTACACAAAAGGCTTACTATCAAAACCGAAGCATATCGACCCGAAAGAAATTGTTTCTTTTGAATCGGAGCGCTGAAATAAATCTGTTCAAAGCGATTATCTACTTCCTTAATAGCGAGTTGGGCAACAAAAAGCGTACTGAAAAAAATAGTGGTCAAACTGATAAAAGCCGTTATGAAACCCACTTGGTAAGGCGAATTGTAAAACACATTTTCGCCAACCGAAAAACGGGCGTTTTGTCCGCCAAAAACTCCGAAAGCAAAAATCAATAGTACCACCACGTAAAAACCCCATCTCTTGAAATACCCTTGAAGGTCGAACCAGAATACTGTTTTCATAACACAAATGATTTTTGGTTCAGCGCAGTAAAATAAACATCTTCAAGCGTTGGATTTACTTTCATAAAATCGGCTGGTTGTTGTTCAGAAAATACATGAATATTCATTTTACCGGCCGTAAACTGGGATGAAATCACTGAATATTCCCTTTTGTAATGGGTCAACTCCTCTTTCTGAATCTGCTTTCTCCAGATTTTATTTTCAAGGGATTGCAGTAAATCGGCCGGAGCGCCTTGCAAGAGAACCTGCCCTTCATCCATAATTGCCATTTTTGAACACAAGTTGCGTACATCTTCTACCAAATGGGTGGATAAAATCACGATTCGGTCTTCCCCTATTTCACTTAAAAGACTGTTGAATCGGTTGCGTTCCTCCGGATCAAGACCTGCGGTTGGTTCATCCACGATGATGATTTTCGGATTACCCAATAAAGCCTGAGCAACACCAAACCGCTGACGCATACCGCCTGAGAAAGTGTGCACTTCTTTTTTTCGCTGGGCAGACAAATTCACTTTTTCGAGCAACGACAGCACTTGTTCTTTCCGTTCTCTTGAATCACTGACTCCTTTCAGAACCGCTAAATGATTCAACAAATCGTAAGCAGAAACTTTAGGATAAACCCCGAAATCCTGAGGCAAAAAACCCAATTGTTTCTTAATGAAATCCGGATGTTCCAAAACATTGACATCATTGAAGAAAATCTGGCCGCTATCAGCAGATTGTAAACCGACAATAGTACGCATCAATGATGATTTTCCTGCTCCATTCGTACCTAACAACCCAAACATCCCGTTTCCGATTTCAAGCGAAATGCCGTCAATGGCTTTTACTCCGTTTCCATAGGTTTTTTGAAGATTTTTGATGATTAAACTGTTCATTTTGATTGATTTTTTTCCGCTGCGCTCCAAACAGTTCGGCTGCGCCTCGGGTGTGATGATTATTGATTAATTTTCATGAATTCCGTGCGGAAAATTTGGGCAAAAAAATCCCTGTCGGTTAAAAAAACCGATATTTTATATTTACTAAAAGATAGTATTTATTCGCTGACGTATTCTAAAACATCCCCCGGCTGACAATCCAACGCTTTACAAATCGCTTCAAGAGTTTCAAACCGGATACCTTTTGCTTTTCCCGTCTTAAGGATTGACAGATTCGCTGGGGTAATACCCAAAATTTCCGCCAATTCCTTGGACTGCATTTTACGCTTAGCCAGCATCACATCCACATTTACTATAATTGGCATACTTCTAAATATATAAATCCTGTTCGTTCTGAAGACTCACTCCCTGCTGAAAAATAGCAGCCATAAAAAAGATAAAAACCCCCATAATCGCATGAGCCACAATCATGGCCAAAAAAGGAAAATCCTCAATACTGATAACCGACCAAAGTACAGCAACGACAGGATACAACAACAGATTGAACTGGTAAAACTGTTTCAAATTCCTTAGTCCATCTTTGGTAAACAAACGTTCCTGTTTAAAGGTTTTAAAAACATTGCCCAATACCCAAAAAAACAAACCGTATAAAGCCAAACCTAAAACCATTTCCGAAACATATTCCAATGTAAATTCAGATCCTAAAAGAAAATGCTGATTGGTAAACGGAAAGTTAATTGCAAAACGATTCTCTTCCATTCTTTCAAAAAACGGACCTTCAAAAACACAATTAATCAAAGCATAAAAAGCCGTTAACAAATAAGCAACAGCTACAATTTTTACCACTATATGCAAATAAGAAGCTATAATCCTAACTAATTTCATATATCAGAAATTTAAATTCAACAAAGCAAATGTAACAATTAATTATCGTAAAACAATAATTTATTATCAAATTTTTATAATTTCAGAATTATCAATATTTACAGAGTGAAAATTTTTTTCGCTAAAAAACTTGTGTATTCGAAAATCATTTCTATAACTTTGCATCAAACAAAAACACAAAATGAACAACATTTTAAACAATACATGGTGGTGGAACAACTTACGTCGAAAATCGTGAGCGAATCCTCCTATCTGTATTTTTAAAAACAACATAGATAAAAGGCTTGTCAATCACGACAAGCCTTTTTTTATTCCCAAAACTTAAGCATTATGAAAAAATATAAATTACATACCCATTACAAACAAATCCTTGCTGACACCATTACGCCGGTAAGCGTTTATCTGAAAATCAGAGACAAATTCCCGAATAGTCTTTTGCTGGAAAGCAATGATTATCAGGGTAACAACAATAGCTTTTCATATATCTGTTGCAATCCCATTTCGAGCATCAAAGTGGAAAACGAGACAATCACAATGACTTTTCCAGATGGGGCATCAATCAGCAAAAACATTGAAAATCAAAAAAATGTGATCGAAGGCATTGAAGAATTTGTTGGAATGTTTGAGCCTGAGAAAAACGATTTCAAATTCATCTCAAACGGATTATTCGGATTTACGAGCTATGATGCTGTTCGTTATTTCGAAAAGGTGACTGTCGATAAAAAAGCGTCAGATTTACAGATTCCTGATCTATTTTATGCAATATATCAGAATATCATCGCTATCAATCACTTTAAAAATGACGCTTATATTTTCTGCCACAGCATTGACAATCAAAATAATATTACAGAAATCGAACAACTGATCCAGTCAAAAAATTTTGCCTCCTATTCGTTTTCAAAAGAAGGTAATTCGGTTTCCAATCTATCCGATGAAGATTTCAAATCCAATGTAACTTTAGCAAAAAAACACTGTTACCGTGGCGATGTGTTTCAATTGGTTTTGTCCAGACGATTTTCACAAGGGTTTAAAGGTGATGAATTCAACGTTTATCGTGCTTTACGAAGCATCAATCCATCACCTTATTTGTTCTTTTTCGATTACGGAAATTTCAAAATCTTGGGTTCCTCTCCTGAAGCACAATTGGTTGTCAAGAACCGAAAAGCAGAAATCCATCCGATTGCCGGAACATTCAAACGAACAGGCAATGATGAACAAGATGCGCTATTGGCCAAACAATTATCAGAAGATCCGAAAGAAAACAGCGAACACGTCATGCTTGTAGATTTAGCAAGAAACGATTTAAGCAGAAACGCTTACAGTGTTGAAGTTGAAAAATATCGTGAAGTTCAGTTTTTTTCGCATGTAATTCATCTCGTTTCGAAAGTCACCGGACAAATGCACGACAAGGCTTCCACCATGCAGATTGTTAGCGATACATTTCCAGCCGGAACCTTGTCTGGTGCTCCGAAACATAAAGCCATACAACTGATTGAAACCATTGAAAACACTAGTCGGAATTTCTATGGAGGTGCCATTGGATTTATGGATTTTGATGGTAACTTTAACCACGCCATTATGATTCGGACATTTTTAAGCAAAAATCATCAACTGCATTATCAGGCTGGGGCCGGAATTGTAGCAAATTCAAATGAAGAAAGCGAAATGCAGGAAGTCTATAATAAATTAGGAGCACTGAACAGAGCGTTAGATTTAGCCGAAACAATTTAAAATCAGAACCATGAAAAAGATAGTAGTCATAGACAATTACGATAGCTTCACATATAATTTAGTGCATTATCTGGAAGATTTAAATTGCAAGGTAACCGTTTTCCGAAACGATGAATTTTATATTGATGAGCTCAAAGACTTCGATAAAATCCTCCTTTCGCCAGGCCCGGGCATTCCTGACGAAGCCGGATTATTAAAAGAAGTCATCAAAACCTATGCTCCTACCAAAAGTATACTTGGCGTTTGTCTTGGCCAGCAAGCGATTGGGGAAGTTTTTGGAGGAAGCCTGACCAATCTTGAAAAAGTCTATCACGGTGTTTCTACAAAAGTCAAAATCACAGTTCCCGATGAAATCCTTTATCAAGGTTTACCCAACGAAATTGAAGTGGGGCGTTACCATTCCTGGGTAGTAAATACAAGCGATTTCCCAGATGTACTTGAAGTCACTTCAACCGATGAAAACGGAGAAATCATGTCGCTCCGTCACAAAACCTACAATGTCCGCGGGGTACAATATCACCCCGAAAGCGTTCTTACTCCCAACGGCAAGAAGATTCTAGAAAATTGGGTGAATAGCTAATTAACAACTCTTTTATCGAAAATATCAATCAGTTTTAAGTTGAAAAAACTTAAGACCTGGCACAACTCATACCTAATTCAGACACTATGAAAATAATACTAAACAGACTCATACAGCACGAAACGCTCAGCAAAGAAGAAGCGAAAACCGTACTCAAAAACATCTCCAACGGACAATACAATCCTTCACAAATAGCCAGTTTCCTGACCGTTTACATGATGCGAAGCATTACCGTTGAGGAATTGGCAGGATTTCGAGAAGCATTATTAGAACTGTGTATCTCGATTGATTTAACCGATTACGATACCATCGATTTATGTGGAACCGGTGGCGATGGAAAAAACACATTTAACATATCAACATTGGCTTCTTTTGTAACTGCCGGAGCCGGAATTCAGGTTGCTAAACACGGAAACTACGGTGTTTCTTCCATTTCAGGATCGAGCAATGTCATGGAAACTCTAGGTGTAAAATTCAGCAATGAAGAAAACTTTCTGAAAAAAAGCATTGAGGAAGCCGGAATCTGTGTGTTGCACGCTCCGCTCTTCCATCCGGCAATGAAAAATGTGGCACCGATTCGTAAAGAACTGGCGGTAAAAACCTTTTTCAATATGTTGGGACCAATGGTGAATCCGAGTTTTCCAAAACATCAAATGGTAGGCGTTTTCAGTCTGGAATTGGCTCGGATGTATGCTTATCTGTATCAAAATACCGAAACCAATTTCACGATTCTGCACAGTTTGGAAGGCTATGACGAAATTTCACTGACGGGAAATACCAAAATCATTTCCAAAAACACAGAGCAAATCTTGAAACCCGAAGATTTTCAAACAAAAAAACTCAATGAAACCGAAATTCTAGGTGGAGTAACCGTTGAAAAATCGGCAGAAATATTCCTTGCTATTTTGTCAGGAAAGGGAACTGAAGCTCAAAACAATGTGGTTTGCGCCAACGCCGGAATAGCTATTTCCACAGTAAAAAACTGTTCGATTTCAGATGGATTTGGATTTGCTAAAGAAAGCCTACAAAGCGGAAAAGCATTTGAAAAACTTAAAAAACTACAAGAAATCAGTTATAAGGGATAAGACATAGATAAGTCGCAACCTTTTCCCTTTTCCCTTTTCCCTTTTCCCTTTTCCCTTTTCCCTTTTCCCTTTCAACGAAATAAAAACATAAAAATCATGACCATTCTAGATAAAATAATATCCGACAAAAAAAGAGAAGTAGTTCTTAAAAAACAACTTATTACTGTTAACCAACTGGAAAACTCAGCGCTATTTGGAAGCCGAACGCACTCTTTAAGCAAGAATTTACGAAACAATGCGGTGGGAATCATCGCTGAACACAAGCGTCGTTCACCATCGAAACCGATAATAAACAACAATTTTTCCGTGGAAGAAGTAGTAATGGGTTACCAAAATGCCGGAGTTTCAGGGATTTCTGTTTTGACCGACGGAAAGTATTTTGGGGGTTCGCTGGACGATTTACTCTTGGCAAAAGCATCGGTCAATATTCCGATTTTAAGGAAAGAATTCATCATTGACAAATATCAGATTCTGGAAGCCAAAGCCCACGGCGCCGATGCTATCTTACTGATTGCAGCTGTTTTAACTCGTAAAGAAATAAAGCAGCTTTCCGAATTTGCTCAATCTTTAGGCCTTGAAGTATTATTGGAAGTACACAATCGTGAAGAATTAGACAAAGCCTTTATGCCAAGTTTAAACATGATCGGCGTCAACAACCGCAACCTGAAAAGCTTCGAAATAAGTTTGAAATACAGCAAAGAATTAGCCAAACACATTCCAAATGAATTCGTAAAAGTTTCCGAAAGCGGAATCAGTTCTACTGAGGCAATTATAGAATTGCAACAATATGGTTATCAAGGATTTTTAATAGGTGAACATTTCATGAAAACCGAAAATCCGGGAATAGCTGCAAAATCTTTAATCAATACTTTACTTGTAAAACCATGAAAACAAAAATCTGTGGCATGAAATATTCGGCTAACATTGAGGAAGTTGCAAAATTACAACCCGATTATCTGGGTTTTATCTTCTATGAGAAATCACCAAGGTTTTTCAATAAAGTAATACCAATATTGCCCAAATCAACACAAAAAGTAGGCGTCTTTGTAGATGCTTATTTAGATGATATACTAGACAAAATACGACGTTACAATTTACAGCTCGTTCAGTTACATGGAAATGAATCACCTGAATTCTGTTATCTGTTGAAACATATAAATATTAAAGTGATCAAAGCATTTTCAGTTGATGATAACTTTGATTTTCAAACCATTACGCCCTACGAAAATGTTTGTGATTATTTCTTATTCGACACTAAGGGGCAATATCAAGGTGGTAACGGAACAACTTTCAACTGGCAGATTCTGGAAAATTACACTTCCCAAAAACCTTTCTTCCTAAGCGGAGGCATTGGTCTAGAAGAAGTTAAAGCCGTGCAACAACTGAATTTACCCATTCACGCAATCGATGTCAACAGCAAATTTGAAATCGAACCAGGATTAAAAAACACACAACTTTTAAAACAATTACAACATGTCATATCAAGTTAACGAACGAGGATTTTACGGCGACTTCGGCGGCACTTTCATCCCAGAAATGCTCTATCCGAACGTAGAAGTATTACGTCAGAACTATCTAAAAATAATAGAAACCGAAAGCTTTCAGGCCGAATTCCAACAACTCCTGAAAGACTATGTCGGACGCCCTACGCCACTCTATTTTGCCGAACGTTTATCCCAAAAATACAATACCAAAATCTACCTAAAACGTGAAGATTTGTGTCATACCGGCGCCCATAAAATCAACAATACCATTGGACAAATCCTGTTAGCCAAACGATTGGGCAAAACCCGAATCATTGCCGAGACAGGTGCGGGTCAACATGGTGTGGCCACTGCAACGGTTTGCTCTTTGATGGGGTTGGAATGCATCGTCTATATGGGCGAAATTGACATCCAAAGGCAAGCACCAAATGTAGCCCGAATGAAAATGCTCGGTGCCGAAGTTCGTCCAGCAATTTCCGGTTCAAAAACACTAAAAGACGCTACCAATGAAGCGATTAGGGATTGGATCAATAATCCGGTCGATACGTTTTACATCATCGGTTCGGTAGTAGGGCCGCACCCATATCCGGATATGGTGACACGTTTTCAAAGTATTATTTCTGAGGAAATTAAACTGCAATTATTAGAAAAGGAAAGCCGAGGAAATCCTGATTATATAATAGCTTGCGTGGGCGGCGGAAGCAACGCTGCAGGGGCTTTTTATCATTTCCTGGATGAAGAAAACGTGAAACTCATTGCAGTCGAAGCCGCCGGAAAAGGTGTTGATTCTGGGGAAAGTGCCGCAACTTCGGTATTGGGGAAAATCGGTATTATCCACGGAAGTAAAACCCTGTTGATGCAATCGGAAGACGGTCAGATTACTGAACCATATTCCATATCTGCCGGCCTGGATTATCCTGGCGTCGGACCGTTGCACGCCCATTTACACGCAACGAAAAGAGCTAAATTTATGGCTATTACCGACGATGAAGCCATGAAAGCAGGATTGAATCTCTGTAAAACGGAAGGCATCATTCCCGCTATTGAAAGTTCGCACGCTTTGGCGGTTTTAGAGCAAAAAACATTTGACAAAAATGATGTTGTAATCATCAATTTATCAGGTCGCGGCGACAAGGATTTGAACACATATATAGACTATTTCAACTATTAATTTGGGCGTTACCACAAAGGTCGGGCTGTCCATTTTATCTTTTTACGGTCATTTCGAGAGCCTCAACGACCGTAAAAAGGATGCTATTCCCATCCCTAACGCAGACACAAAACACTAAAAAATGAACAGAATAAACATAAAATTACAAGAGGAAAAGAAGCTGCTTTCCATCTATTTTACAGCAGGATTTCCTAACCTCAACGATACGGTTTCCATTATTGAAGAACTCGAAAAAAGTGGTGTCGGCATGATTGAAATCGGTTTACCTTTTAGTGATCCGTTAGCAGACGGACCGACAATTCAGGAGAGTTCAACCATCGCTTTACAGAACGGAATGACCACAAAATTGCTTTTCGAACAGCTGAAAAACATCCGAAAAACAGTCAAAATTCCGCTCCTGATTATGGGCTATTTCAATCCAATTTTACAGTATGGAGTAGAGGAATTTTGTAAAAAATGTGCAGAAATCGGTATCGATGGACTCATCATTCCAGACCTTCCTTTGGAGGTTTTCGAGGATGAATTTAAGGTCATTTTTGAGCAAAATAATCTCAAAAACATCTTCCTAATTACCCCCCAAACTTCGGAAGAAAGGATACAGAAAATTGACGGATTGTCCGATAGTTTCATCTATATGGTGAGCAGTTCAAGCACCACCGGAAGTCAAAATTCGTTTGGAGAAATACAACAAAATTACTTCGAAAAAGTCTCAAAAATGAACCTTAAAAACCCTCAAATTGTCGGCTTCGGAATCTCAAATAAAGAAACATTTTCAGAAGCAACCAAGCATCAAAAAGGAGCCATTATCGGAAGCTCATTCGTAAATCACCTCAAAAACAACGAAATAAGCAGTATTGAAAAACACATTAAACAGGTAGTTTAACATAACAAATATAAAACACTGGTAATAAATCATTTAAACATAAACTATAGATTTTATTTATATACAAAAAAAACCACTTTTTAAAGGCTTAAAAAGTGGTTTTCAGTATCCGACAACCTATTTAGATTGTCAATTTTTCATTTGATAAAACTACACAAATTATTGGTTCAAAAAAGAATTCGAACCACTTAATTTTCACTCACCTCCTCCATCTAAAAACCATCAAAAATCAATCAAATTCATTTTGTTAAAAAGATGTTAAAATTAATTTAAACAAACGTTTAATTTAAACAAGTGTTTAATTTTGTATCCGAATTTAAAATCAAATAAAAATGACTGATTTTAACGATAAGCAAATTGAAATTTTACAGGCAGCCGAAAAGCTGTTTGCGGAACAAGGTTTTGACGGAACTTCGGTACGCGATATTGCCAAATTGGCCAACGTCAATATTGCAATGATCTCCTACTATTTCGGTTCGAAAGAAAAGTTGCTCGAAGCGTTAATTATTTACCGGATTTCGGATATGCGTTTGCAGATGGAAAATTTGTATCGCGAAGACCTCACCCCTTTAGAAAAAATTGATCGCTTAATTGAATTATACATCAAGCGCATCAACCGAAACAAAAGCATCTATCAGATTATCCACTTTGAAATTTCATCCGGAAAAAGAATCATCAATTGCGATGCTTTCAATGAAATAAAAAAATACAATCTGGAGATTTTGAAAAACATTATTGCCGAAGGTCAGGACAAAGGTTTTTTCCGTAAAGATGTCAATACCATTTTGATTCCCACTACCATCATGGGAACGTATTTTCATTTCCAGATGAACAAACCCTATTTTAAAGACATTCTGAATTTAAATACGCCGGAAGATATAGACAACTACGTTAACACAGAACTTACGCGTCACATCAAACAAACTATTAAAGCCCTACTGACATATGAAAAATAACACTATCAAGCTTGGAATTTTCTTCCTGCTTGGAATTTCTTCCGCATTAGCGCAGGAGAAAAAAAACATGACTCTTGAAGAAGCCGTTCAGATGGCTACCGCACAGAGCAACGAGGCCAAATTGGCAGATACCAAAGTGGCTTCGAAAGAATTCGAAATGCAGACGGTTAAAAACAAGCAACTTCCCGATGTAAAAATCAACGGGCAGTACCAGCGACTTACCAATGCAGATGTGGATTTCAAATTAGGAAACCAATCGCAAGGCAGAAGCACGCCGGAAGTGCACCAGCTTATTTTAGGAAACGCGATGGCAACTGTTCCGGTATTTGCAGGTCTTAAAATCCAAAACAGTATCAAAGCCTCACAAAGTTTGTATGAAGCGGAACAATTCTACTCCAAACAAACCAAGGAAGATGTAGGGATACAGGCTGTAAAACTTTACGTAACGTTGTACAAAGCTCAGGAAAATGAAAAACTAATTCAGGAAAACATCAAAAGAGCCGAACAGCGTGTGGTCGATTTCAAAGCGATGGAAGAAAACGGACTAATTGCCCGAAACGATTTGTTGAGAGCACAATTACAGGTTTCTAATTATCAGATTGCCTTGGAAGAAGCCAGAAAAAATATGAGTACCGTAAATTATCAACTGGTAACTCTTTTGAAACTACCCGAAGAAACAATCATAAATCCCGATTCTGACACTTTCAAGAAAAAAACTGGTTTTGATACACCTTCAGACGATATTTCCGGCAGAAACGATTTAAATGCAATCCGATTGCAACAAAAGGCAGCCGAAACCAACGTAAAAATAGCAAAAGGCAACTACTACCCTGCTTTGACCCTTATGGGAGGCTACATCGGTTTTGATTTGCAGAATACTGTTACCGTTACCAATGCCATGAACTTCGGGGCAGGGCTGTCTTATGACCTATCTTCCGTTTTCAAAAACGGAAAAGATGTCAAAGCAGCTAAAAGCAAAGCAAAAGAAGCAGAACAATCATTGGATATAATGACCGATAAGGCAAAAATACAGATTCAGCAGGCTAATGAAAATTATCTTCTGGCTCAGAAACAAAACAAAGTGTATGAAGAAGCCGTTGCACAGGCCGCTGAAAATTTCAGAATTGTGAAAGACAAACACGACAATGGTTTGGCCGACACGGACGAATTACTGGAGGCAGATGTACAACAACTGCTTTCAAAAATCAACGAATCCTCTTCAAGAGCCGATATCGTTGAGAAATATTATGAAATCTTAGCGGCTTCAGGCAAATTAACCTCATCAACAGTATTACCAACCAAAAACTAAATTAACATCACTCATCATGGAAAATAAACCAGCAAATAAAAAATTCATTCTAATAATTGGCTCTTTAGTTCTTCTGGGGGGTGTATACGGAACTTTCAAATACATGCACGGTCAGGCACACGAAGAAACCGATGATGCCCAGATCGAACAAAACATGAATCCGATCATACCGCGTGTGGCAGGTTATGTATCAAAAGTTTATATCAAAGATAATGACTTCGTAAAAAAAGGCGATACGCTTTTGGTAATCGACAATAAGGACTTTTTAGTTAAAGTTGAAGAAGCAAAAGCCGCTTTGGCCGTAGCGGAAAATTCCCTTGAAGTTTCAAAAGCCGATGTGGGAGCTACAGCCGCAAATATTTCAATTTCAGAGGCTACAATTCAATCCAACCTTGGGAGCATCGAAGCAGCTAAAATACGTTTAGGAAGAGCTACCAATGATTTTGAACGCTATTCGAATCTGTATAAAAACCATTCCATTACGAAACAGCAATACGAGCAGGCTTTAGCAGCTAAGCAGGAAGCGGAAAAACAAGTTGAAATCCTGCAACAACAGCGCAATGCCAGCGCGCACCAGCGTGAAGCCGTGGTTTCAAAAACCAATGTAGCCAATAAACAAATCGGCGTGGCAAACGCTAACATAAAACGTGCACAATCAGTTTTAGATGCTGCCGTACTTAACTTAGGTTATACCGTTATAACAGCTTCTGTAGACGGTCAGGTTTCAAGCGTGGATGTACAGGCCGGTCAGATGATACAACCGGGACAGTCTTTATTTTACATCGTAAACAATGCAGACACTTGGGTAATCGCCAATTTCAAAGAAACGCAATTAAACAAAATGCGTGTGGGACAAAAAGTTACATTCAAAGTAGACGCTTATCCTGATACAGAGTTTGAAGGCGAAGTAAACTCGTTCTCTCCTGCAACCGGGTCGCGTTTCTCTATCCTGCCTCCGGACAATGCAACGGGTAACTTCGTTAAAACGATTCAGCGCTTACCGGTTAAAATAAAATTGTCTGCAAATAATGATCAGGAAAAAGTAAAATTACTACGTCCGGGTATGAATGTGGAAGTAGATGTTCACGTAAAATAATATGACAACACAAGCAGAAGATTTAGTAGAATATGGCTTTCGTAGAGTCATCATCACAATTACGGCAGTACTTTGTGCACTGCTGGAAATTGTAGATACTACTATCGTAAACGTTGCCCTGAACGACATGAAGGGTAGTTTGGGAGCCACTCTGACCGATGTTGCCTGGGTAATTACCGCTTATGCTATTGCCAATGTAATCATCATTCCGATGACTAGTTGGCTCTCCCAACAATTCGGAAGAAGAAATTATTTTGCGGCTTCCATTATCATATTTACCGTCTCCTCTTTCCTTTGCGGAAATGCGTCCAGCATTTGGGAATTGGTATTTTTCCGATTCATCCAAGGAATGGGTGGTGGTGCACTTTTGGTAACGGCTCAAACCATTATCACCGAAAGTTATCCGGCAGCCAAACGCGGAATGGCACAAGCTATTTATGGAATGGGAGTAATTGTGGGTCCGACTTTAGGTCCGCCTCTTGGGGGATATCTTGTGGATAATTTTTCGTGGCCTTATATTTTCTACATCAACATACCATTAGGAATAATTGCGACCATTTTGACACTTTACTTTGTAAAAAGTCCGAAATACGGCGAAAAATTAAAAGCTAATCAGGTGGATTGGTGGGGAATCGTGTTTCTGGCATCCTTTATCGGATCGCTGCAATTTGTTTTGGAACACGGGCAACAAGACGACTGGTTTGAAGATATTACAATCATCATCCTTTCTGTGGTTTCGTTTTTTGGATTAATTTTATTTATCTGGCGACAACTCACTTATAAATACCCAATTGTAAACCTTCGTGTGCTCCAGGACCGAAATCTACGCATCGGAACCATAATGTGTTTTATTTTAGGTTTCGGATTGTATGGCTCAACGTTCATTATCCCGATTTACACGCAGGCTATTTTGGGATGGACAGCCACCGATGCAGGATTATTGCTGATTCCTAGTTCAATCATGACTGGGATTATGATGCCAATTATCGGGAAAATGATTCAAAAAGGAGTTCCGCAGGCCTATCTGGTAGCTATCGGATTTATGATTTTCTTCGGATTTACTTTTTGGATGTACAGCATAATGACTCCGGACACAGGAACGGAACATATGTTCTGGCCATTAATTTTGCGTGGTATGGGACTCGGCCTCCTTTTCGTGCCGATTACAACGCTGGCCTTGTCAACTTTACATGGCAGACAAATTGGCGAAGGTGCCGCATTTACAGGGATGATGCGACAATTGGGAGGTTCCTTCGGAATTGCCATTATCACAACATTCATTTCCCGTTTTACACAAGCACATCGTGTAAACCTAATCGCTCATCTGGATTCAACAAAATTTGAAGTACAGCAACGGATTCAACAATTGCAAATGGGTTTCATGTCTAAAGGTTTCAGCGCAAGCGAATCGTTGGACAAAGCGCATAAAGCCATTGAAATGTCGGTAATGAAACAAAGCACCGTACTCTCTTACATGGATGTCTTCCTCTACTTAGGCATTATGTTCGTGATCTGTATCCCGTTTGTACTTTTAATCAAGCGAGGAGCAGGAAAAGTAGACATGTCGAATGTTCATTAATTTAAGCATAGTTGTTATTTGATTAGGAAACTCTGAACAGTAATTGTTCAGAGTTTTTTTATTAGTTTTTCGCTTAGTCGTTTTTTTTTTCATTTAATCGATTTGCAAAAAAAATAACTATTATTTAAGCTAATTTTAAAACGCAGTTAAACTTATTTAATTGTTAATCAGATAGTTATAATCTATTAACCAAAAACTACATTCATCATGGGCATTTTTACTAAAGGAGACAGAAGAATTCTAAAAGAATTTTTAATGAAAAGTGAACATAATTGTCACGATATCGAGAAGGAAATTGATGAGTTTCTAGTAGACTTACAAGCGGAATATGATG
The DNA here is from genome assembly GCF_022836875.1 of Flavobacterium enshiense. NCBI lineage: Bacteria > Pseudomonadati > Bacteroidota > Flavobacteriia > Flavobacteriales > Flavobacteriaceae > Flavobacterium > Flavobacterium enshiense. Next base: position 1,936,962 of record NZ_CP090376.1, on the reverse strand, counting down.
AAAACAGTTATACAATGAATGAATTTTCTGAATTCGTAAATGAACTTCGCGAAAAACTTCATCCTTCCGATGCGAATAAACTAATGGAATTCTCCTCAAGATTGACAAGAGTTAAACATTGTGCCCGCAAAGGTGTTGAAGCTCTGCGTGAAATATCTCGCGATCAGCGCAAAATGACACGTGACACTTTCCGAGATTATGAAGAATATTTACATTTAGGATATTAACGTGTAAAAACCAGAGTATTGCCCTTGCTCAGGTTTTCGTCGAATTTATAACCCTCATAATTGAAACCCTTCAAATCCTGGAGAGTTTCTGCATTTGTGTCAATAATGTAACGCACCATCATTCCCCTGGCCTTCTTAGCAAAGAAGCTTATCATTTTAAGTTTTCCGTCTTTGTAGTCTTTGAATTCCGGAGTAATTACAGGGACTTTCAATGCTTTTACATCTACAGCAGAAAAATACTCATTGCTGGCGAGATTAAGGAATAAATCTTCCTTTTTAAGTTCCTTGTTCAGCTCTTTGGTGATTTTCGTTTTCCAGAACTCATAAAGGTTTTTGTTTTTACCGATTGGCATATGCGTGCCCATTTCCAGACGGTATGCCTGGATTAAATCCAATGGTTTCAGAAGGCCATATAAACCGGAGAGAATTCGGAGTTTATTCTGCAAAACGTCTAATTTTTCAACCGGTAGATTATAAACATCCAAGCCGTGATAAACATCCCCATTAAAAGCATAAACTGCCGGACGTGCATTTTCGGGAGTAAAAGGAGTTGCCCATTCCTGGTTGCGTTGCCAGTTCAGATCGGCCAGCTTATCCGAAATATCCATTAATTCCATCAGCTGTTTCGGTTTCTTTTTCTTCAACACTTTATGCACCGAATTAGCCTCTTTTAAAAAGCAGGCCTCGGTAAATTGAGGTGTTGGCAGTTCTTTTTCAAAATCCAATGACTTAGCAGGAGAAATAACGATTTTCATTCTTGGTTTTTTAATGGTTTTCAAAAGTACAAATTCCAATCATAAATCCATATACGACTGAATTGATTGTACCGATTTGAATATTGATAAAAATGATTACAACTGTAAAACAAAACATCCAATTCGTATATAACTCACTGAATTTATTTACAAAAGACTCATTTATTGCAAACATTAGTCGTAAATTTATAGGTTGATTCCAATCAAAATCAACAAGTCAATAATGAACAAATTTTATCACAAAAGATTATGACAACTATTCAAATCATAGGAATTATCGTTGTGATCCTCCTTCTTTCAGGGTTTCGCATAGCACAGGAATATCAGCGAGGCATTGTTTTCAGACTCGGGCGGTTTTATAAGGTAAAAGGCCCGGGACTTTATTATAATATTCCTTTAATAGATTGGCAGCAACGAGTTGACATCCGTACAAAAACCGTGGATCTGGAACAGCAGGAAACCATTACAAAAGATAGCGTTACCATAAAAGTAAACGCGGTGCTTTGGTTCAAAATCACCAATCCGGAAGACGCAATTATTAAAGTAGCCGATTTCAATAAGGCCGTGTATCAATTTTCGGTAACTGCATTACGAAATATCATCGGACAGCACTCGCTGGATGAAGTATTAAGGGAAAGGGAAAAAATAAACGGAACGCTGCAACGGATTGTCGATTCGGCAACGGAGCCTTGGGGAATTAAAATTGAAATGGTAGAAATGAAAGACGTGGAAATCCCCGAAGGCATGCAAAGAGCCATGGCGCGCGAAGCCGAAGCCATTCGGGAAAAAAGAGCAAGAATTGTCAAAGCCGAAGCCGAGCTCGACGCTTCCATCAAACTTACACAAGGAGCAACAAAAATGGCGGAAAGTCCAATAGCTCTGGAACTAAGAAGGATGCAAATGCTATCCGAAATTGGTATTGATAACAACACGACTACTATTGTGCTGATTCCTTCCGATTTTACCAATGCGGCAAAGAACTTTACGGAAGTCATCTCCAAAAAGAAATCAGAGAATAAAAAACGAAAAGGAAAATAAAACCCTGAACTTTTACTCAGGGTTTCTTTTTATGTAAAACTGAGATACTCCTGCTTAAATACCGGCAATCTGTTTGAACCTGCAGGAAGAATACCCTTCTAAAATCACCCTGTGTTTTTATGTTGTCAATTTAACAAAAAAACTTTTAAAACCCTGATTATCAAGTTTTATACTTAACTTTATAGGTCGTAAAAGTCATTAAAAAACAAAGCTAAAAAATAGCAATCTAACACAAAAAAACCCCATTTTTATTATTTACAACCTGGTGCGGGTATATTATTTATTTTGCATTTGAAAACAGAATGAAGCGATATTAAAAAACTAAACTAATAAAAATGGACAAATGAAAACAACACAAAAAATTGCTGTTTTGATACTGTTGAGTATCTTCAGCGCAGTTCTTAAGATTCAGGCACAAGACATGAAAATGCCTGCCGACCACATCATGGTCATGCCCAGTGATATTAAATGGTCAGATGCTCCACCTGCTTTACCTCCAGGCGCAAAAGTAGCAGTAATAGAAGGCGACCCCAAAGTTGCAGGATTATTCACCATGCGAGTTAAAATTCCCGCCAATTATACGATAATGCCGCATTATCACCCTGCTGACGAGCATATTACTGTCATTAAAGGATCATTTAATATGGGACTTGGTGAAAAATTTGATAAAAAAATAGCGAGAGAGATGCCAACAGGCGGATTTGCAGTAATGTTGATGGGTACCCGCCATTTTGCATTTGCTAAAGAGGAAACTATCGTACAAATACACGGTATGGGGCCTTGGAATATCATCTATGTTAATCCTGCCGATGATCCGAGAAATAAGAAATAAATGTTAATTCTGGAAAAATAAATAAACCCTGAGCTTTCACTCAGGGTTTCATTTTATATAAAGAACTGAAACAACTTCAAATTAAATTCCGGCAATCTGCTTCAACTCACCAACAAAACGTTCCGCCAAAACATCTGCAGCATTTTGCGTTGGAGCTTCGGTATAAATACGGATAATCGGTTCGGTATTAGATTTTCTTAAATGCACCCATTCCGTTGGGAAATCGATTTTCACTCCGTCAATAGTTGAAATATTTTCCGAAGCATACTTTTCAGTCATCGTCTTCAAAACAGCGTCCACGTCAATCTGTGGAGTCAACTCGATTTTGTTTTTACTCATGAAATACTGAGGATATGCTGCACGCATTTCGGCAACAGTTTGTGTCTGGTTTGCCAAATGAGTCAGGAACAAAGCTACACCAACTAACGCATCGCGTCCGTAATGGATTTCAGGGTAGATGATACCGCCATTCCCTTCTCCTCCGATAATCGCATTGGATGCTTTCATCAGTTCCACCACATTTACCTCTCCTACTGCACTTGCCTCATAACTTCCGTTGTGTTTTTCGGTAATATCTCGTAATGCTCGTGAAGAAGACATGTTGGAAACCGTATTTCCAGGTGTTTTGCTCAATACATAATCGGCAACTGCCACCAAAGTATATTCTTCCCCGAACATTTCGCCATCGTTTAAAATGAAGGCCAAGCGGTCTACATCCGGATCTACTACAATTCCGAAATCGGCTTTTTCTTCCACAACCAATTTACAGATATCACCTAAATGTTCTTTCAAAGGTTCCGGATTGTGCGGGAAATGACCGTTTGGTTCGCAGTATAATTTTACTACTTCCACGCCCATTTGCTCCAATAGCTTCGGAATAATGATTCCTCCCGAAGAATTCACGCCGTCAACAACTACTTTGAACTTTCTTTTCGCTACTGCATCCACATCTACTAAAGGCAAATTCAATACCTCATCAATGTGAATGTCCATATAAGCGTCATTTTCAGTTACTGTTCCTAAACTGTCGACATCCGAAAAATCAAAAGCTTCTGCTTCGGCTATTTCCAGGATTTTGGCACCATCAGCACCGCTTAAAAACTCACCTTTCGCGTTTAATAACTTCAAAGCATTCCATTGTTTCGGATTATGCGATGCCGTTAAAATGATTCCGCCATCGGCTTTTTCCAAAGGAACAGCCACTTCTACTGTTGGTGTTGTTGACAAACCTAAATCGATTATGTCAATCCCAAGTCCAACAAGCGTATTTACCACAAGATTGTGAATCATCGGTCCGGAAATACGTGCATCACGGCCAATAACCACGGTCAATCTCTCTTTATTTATATTTTGCTTCAGAAAAGTTCCGTAAGCTGATGCGAATTTAACGGCATCAACCGGCGTCAGATTATCGCCCACTTTACCACCGATGGTTCCGCGGATTCCAGAAATGGATTTTATTAAAGTCATATAAAGGGTTATTCTAAATTTTAAATGTTAATTTTTAAATGCAGTGACAAATATAGCGAATTGTGGTTTTGAGAAAATCAATTAAAATTTAAAAATCATCATTTAAAATTATTATATTAGTAATATGAACTTTTTAGCACATATCTATCTTTCCGGCGAAAACGATCTAATCAAAATCGGAAATTTCATGGCGGATGGTATTCGCGGGCATGACTATGAGCAGTTTCCACTGGATGTACAAAAAGGAATTTTACTGCACCGCGCCATTGATACCTTTACCGATGCGCATCCTATTTTCAGGCAGAGCAAACACAGATTGCATGATGCTTACGGACATTATTCGGGCGTGATCATGGATATTTTCTACGATCATTTCCTGGCGAAAAACTGGGCACAATATTCCGATGAAAATCTGGAAGAGTATGCCAATCGGTTTTACAATTCGCTCAGGGAAAATTACGACTGGCTTACTTCAAAAACCCAAAGTATGATGCCGTCGATGATTGGCAGGAACTGGTTAGCGAGTTATTCTACCGTGGAAGGCATCGGAATGATACTTTTTCAGATGGATCATCGCACCAAAAACCGGGTTGCCATGCAAAATGCGGTTAAAGAACTTGAACAATACTACACCGAATTCGAATCGGAATTCACTGCTTTTTTCGAAGATTTACGCGCTCATGTACAACAAAAACTATCCATTTTATAATGTATTTTGTTGCTGAACTCGAAAATGCTTTCATCCAAAATGCTTCTTTGGAAACAGCGGCATCAATGGAAACTTACATGAAAAACAATTTCTCTTTCTTCGGAATCAAAACCACTCCCAGAAGAGAAATCCTGAAAGAACTCTGGAAAACTCATAAGGAAGAAGTCAAGCAAAACGCTAGAACCATTGTCTGGAAATTGTTCTCAAAAAAAGAACGGGAATTCCATTATTGTGCCATCGAAATCCTGACAAAAGAGCTCAAAAAGAACTATATCAAAGAAGATATACTACTAATCGAGAAAATGATAACAACCCATTCGTGGTGGGATAGTGTAGACACAATTGCCAAATACCTGCTAGGAAATTATCTTGTTCAGTTTCCGGAAGAGACAGGAAAAATCATTTCAAAATTTTCCGCTTCCGATAATATGTGGCTCAACCGCTCTGCCATTCTTTTTCAATTGGATTACAAAGATAGAACCGATGCGGAATTACTGTTTTCACTGTGTGAAAAGCACAAAGACTCCAAAGAGTTTTTCATTCAGAAAGCCATCGGATGGGCTTTACGTGATTACAGTCGGTTCAATCCAGAAGGTGTCAGGAATTTTGTAAGCAAAACAGACTTAAAACCGCTCAGTAAAAGGGAAGCGCTCCGAAATTTATAACAATGTTCTCACAGAAATGGTGTATTTTAGCATTTCATCCGTTTGAAAATACAAAAAATCAATGCCCACCAAAAAAGTTTCACCGTTTATTTTGTTGTTACGCAAACAATTAAAGCGTTTTGAAGCTTTTTTGTTTTTACTGAAATCTATTTTAAGCAACCGTCAGTTCCTGTACGTTTCCTGTGTGTTGGTGGGAATTTCTTCCGCTTTAGCCGTAATCGTACTGAAAACGTTTGCCCATTCGGTTTTTCGATTTGCGAACTATATTGACAGAATACTTCATTTACCTTATTCCAACAGTATCCTGCCTATTTTTGGGATTCTGTTAACCGCTTTTGTCGTTAAAAAATTCCTTGACGGAAGCATAGAAAAAGGCACCTCGCAAATCATGATTGCCGTAGCTAACAAATCAGGGATCATGCCCAAAAAACAAATGTATGCGCAAATCATAACCAGTTCACTTACTGTTGGCTTGGGAGGTTCTGCCGGATTGGAGTCACCCATTACCATTACCGGTGCGGCTTTCGGGTCTAATTACGCTCAAAAATACCGTCTGAATTATAAAGACCGGACTCTTTTGCTGGCTTGCGGCGTTGCAGCGGGAATTGCTGCAGCTTTCAACGCTCCCATAGCCGGGGTTTTGTTTTCCATCGAAGTGATTTTGGCCGATATGAGCGTCACCGCCTTCATCCCAATCATGATTTCGGCTGCAACCGGCGCTTTAGTTTCTAAAGTGATTTTACAAGAAGGAATCTTGCTGAGTTTTAAAAACCAGCTTACTTTCGACTACCACAATATCCCTTATTATATCATCCTGGGAATTTTAGCCGGATTGGTTTCGGTTTACCATGCACGAAGCTTTCGAAAAGTCGAGCATTTTTTTGGTAAATCAAAATCGCCCACCTACAAAAAAGCATTGGTTGGAGCTTCCGCTTTAGCAATTCTTATCTTCTTTTTCCCGACATTATTCGGTGAAGGTTATGAAAGCATCAAAACACTTTCGTCAGCCAATCCTGGAGTTTTACTAGAAAATACCATCCTCGATGAACACAAATCGAGCCAATGGATTTTACTGATTTTCATCGGTTTGACATTAATGATAAAATCAATAGCGACTGGACTGACATTAGGCAGTGGCGGTAATGGCGGTAACTTCGCCCCTTCCCTTTTTGTGGGTTCGTATCTTGGCTTTTTTGTGGCTCAATTTTTCAGGCTTACAGGAATCGACCGTGATTTACCCATAAGCAATTTTTCTGTAGTCGGTATGGCAGGAGTTTTAAGCGGTTTATTTCATTCGCCTTTAACTGCCATCTTCCTAATTGCCGAAATTACTGGAGGCTATGGTTTGATGGTTCCGCTTTTAATTGTGTCTTCCATCAGTTTTGCCATCTCAAAAAATCTGGAAGGCCACTCAATGGACATAAAAAACCTTGCCAATACAGGAACCGTTTTCACTTCTGATAAAGACAAAAACATCCTTTCGTCAATCGAATTGTCAAAACTCATCAAAACTGATTTTGTAACCATCAAATCCTCTTCAAAAATCGATGAGGTTGTAAAACTGCTTTCTGAAACAAAACAATCTGTTTTCCCGGTAATCAACGAACAGGATTCATTTGTTGGTGTGATTTATTTTGATTCCATCCGTCACATCATTTTCAATGCGTTTCAGGTAAAATACTCTTTACTTAGTGACATTATCGAAAGACCGGCAGCAACCATATCGTATGACGAAGTCATGGAAACAGTTATAGAAAAATTTGAAACCACCAATGCCACGCAACTGTTTGTTTTAAAAGACAACAAATGCCTGGGTTATGTCACCAAAGTAGACATTCTGGATACCTATCGCGAAAAACTGAAATCCTTCCGAATAGAATAGCTTTATCTCTAATACTACACATTACTTCTAAACAAAATAGCCCGTCACAAATTGACGGGCTATTTGTAAATGTATTGTAGCTAAATATAAGAAACTATTCCTCAATTAATCGTAATTGCAATATTTTTAAACGATTGTTGCCATCGTATGGTTTCCAAAAATAATCTTTAAGACGATCATCAAAAACCGGATACGTTCCGGCTGCTACTTCAATGTCAGCATCTGAGTCTAGATTTAAATTACTTGGTACTTTTATGGTAAGGAATTGATCGGTTACAGTTAAATATCTTGCACGGCGACTTGCATCAACGGTTAATGACCCGGCAGAACATAATTTATAGTAGCCATCAATATCAGTTCCTTGAACAGTACTAGCACCAACAGCAGGACAAGTCCAAATTCCTACAGTTCCTCCACCTCCCAGTGCTTTTGCAAAAATTGAATAGGATGCGGGGCCACTTGGATTAAGATCTGGCAGTGAAAACCTTGCAATACCATCTTTTGGAGCTAATATTTGATATTGATCAGCTTGAACCATCTGAATTTTCGTTCTTCCTTCCAGAGGAACAAAAATTTTATTGGTCATGTCCGGCCAAGGTCCTAGAAAATTTTGTGGAACCCCGATAATGTCTAAATTGTGAGATGCCTTTGCTACAGAAGGATTTTCACTAGCTCTTTCTGTTGAATTTTCATCAGCTTCTGATGAAATAGCGTCTTCTTTTGAACAGCTAATCACACCTAGCAATGTTGCCAGTGCAACAACTGCTAATAATTTAATGTTTCTCATAAATATCTTAATTTGGTTAATGATTCGAAAAAAGCGAATAGGTAGTTGGAGAAAAATACAACCTGATTTGTTTTTCGTGGATTAGTTAAGACAAATTTGAACACAAAAATTTGAAGCAAAAAAAAAATATGACTAACTGTATGAAAAATCGTTAACAGGTGATAATCAAAAAGTTAAAATAGGAAAAAATCAAAAAAATTTTATTATTTATTACTTTTCTTGATATTCATAACAATTTATTACTTGAAACAATATTGGTGCTGCATCAAAACAAAACCTTTCCCATTCCACTCTTCAATTTCGCTTCAAAATCGTACCTTTGCGTTTTGCACAATTACAAAATAAATTATGCTGAATACCGAGGATACTATTGAAGTTATCGGCGCACGCGCTCATAACCTGAAAAACATTGATGTTGTCATTCCGCGTGAAAAACTTGTGGTGATCACTGGGCTGTCGGGTTCCGGAAAATCGTCATTGGCTTTTGACACCATTTATGCCGAAGGACAACGCCGTTACATTGAGACGTTTTCCGCCTACGCCCGTCAGTTTTTGGGTGGTCTGGAGCGGCCGGACGTTGACAAGATAGATGGACTTTCCCCGGTAATTGCAATTGAGCAGAAAACAACCAGCAAAAGTCCGCGTTCCACCGTTGGAACCATCACCGAAATTTATGACTTCCTCCGATTGTTGTTCGCCAGAGCCGGAGAAGCTTACAGTTATAACACCGGTGAAAAAATGGTCTCTTATTCCGACGATCAGATTAAGGAACTTATTTTTGAAAACTTCAACGGAAAACGCATCAACATATTAGCTCCAATAATCCGTTCACGTAAAGGACATTACCGTGAATTATTTGAGCAAATCTCCAAACAGGGCTTTGTAAAAGTACGTGTCGACGGAGAAATCCGCGATTTGGAATTCGGAATGAAAGTCGACCGTTACAAAACCCACGATATCGAAACGGTAATCGACAGAATGGCAATTGATTCGACCGAAGAAGTAGACAAACGCCTGACGGAAAGTATCAAAACGGCCATGTACCACGGAGACGGCATTATGATGGTTATCGAACAGGAAAGTCAGGAAGTTCGTTATTTCAGTAGAAATTTAATGTGTCCTACCACGGGAATCTCCTATCCGAATCCGGAGCCGAACAATTTCTCGTTCAACTCTCCAAAAGGAGCCTGCCCGCATTGCAACGGACTGGGAACTGTAAACGAAATCAATCAGAACAAGATTATCCCAAACCAGAAATTATCCATCAAACAAGGAGGATTTGCCCCATTGGGCGAACAAAAAAGCACATGGATTTTCAAGCAATTGGAATTTATCGGTGAAAAATTCGGTTTCAAACTAACTGATCCCATCGAATCCATTCCAGCTGAGGCCATGGACATGATTTTAAACGGTGGAAACGAGAAATTCTCAGTGGTTTCCAAAGTGATGGGCATTACCAAAGACTATAAAATCGATTTTGAAGGAATTTCCAATTTCATCAAAAATCAATATGAGGAAAGTGATTCAGCTTCCATAAAACGCTGGGCCAAAGAATTCATGGACGAAATCGAATGTCCGGAATGCCACGGAACCCGCTTACGAAAAGAATCCTTATATTTTAAAATAAACGAAAAAAACATTGGCGATTTATCGTCTATGGATATCGATGAACTGAGCGGATGGTTTAAAAATCTGGACGCTCATTTATCCGAAAAGCAAAAAGCCATTGCAGTCGAAGTGGTTAAAGAAATTAAAGCCCGTCTTCAGTTTTTGGTGGATGTGGGACTAAATTATCTGGCATTGCACAGAAGTTCAAAATCCCTTTCCGGTGGTGAAGCACAACGAATCCGATTGGCAACTCAGATTGGTTCGCAATTGGTTGGAGTACTTTACATTCTGGATGAGCCTAGTATCGGTTTACATCAACGCGATAATGAGAAACTGATCCATTCGTTAGAGCAATTACGCGACATCGGAAACTCGGTTATTGTGGTCGAACACGATAAAGACATGATAGAGAGAGCCGATTATGTGATCGACATTGGTCCAAAAGCAGGGCGTTTTGGAGGAGAAATTATCAGTATAGGAACACCGGCCGAATTACTCAAAGAAAACACCATTACAGCACAATTCCTGAATGGTAAAATGGAAATCGCCGTTCCGAAAACACGTCGAGAAGGCAATGGAAAAGTCTTGAAGTTAACCGGAGCGACAGGAAATAACCTGAAAAATGTTTCGGTGGAATTACCGTTAGGCAAGCTTATTTGCGTTACGGGGGTTTCAGGAAGCGGAAAATCGACATTGATTAATGAAACGCTTTATCCTATTCTCAATACCCATTTCTTCAATGCCGTAAAAAAACCACAGCCTTATAAAAAAATTGAAGGCCTGGAACATATCGACAAGGTAATCGATATTGACCAAAGTCCGATCGGGCGTACACCACGCTCCAATCCGGCTACGTATACCGATGTTTTCTCGGAAATCAGAAGTTTATACACACAAACACCTGAAGCAATGATTCGCGGTTACAAACCGGGACGTTTCAGTTTTAATGTATCCGGCGGACGTTGTGAAACCTGCGAAGGCTCGGGTGTGAGAACCATCGAAATGAGCTTCCTTCCGGATGTTTATGTGGAATGCGAAACCTGTCAGGGCAAGCGTTTTAACAGGGAGACACTGGAAATCCGCTATAAAGGAAAATCGATTTCGGATGTATTGGAAATGACTGTAGATGAAGCGGTTCCTTTCTTTGAAAACATTCCGAAAATCTATCGTAAAATCAAAACGATACAGGACGTTGGATTGGGGTACATTACACTTGGTCAGCAAAGTACAACGCTCTCGGGAGGTGAGGCCCAGCGTATCAAACTGGCAACCGAATTATCCAAAAAAGATACCGGAAATACCTTTTACATTCTTGATGAACCAACAACAGGATTACACTTTGAAGACATTCGCGTATTGATGGACGTAATCAACAAACTCGTTGACAAAGGAAACACCGTTTTGATTATCGAACACAACATGGACGTAATTAAACTTGCCGATTACATAATCGATATCGGATATGAAGGAGGAAAAGGCGGAGGTGAATTAATTGCCAAGGGAACACCTGAAGAAATCATTAAAAATAAACGTAGTTACACCGCCCAATTCCTGAAAAAAGAGTTATCTTAGTAAGACTAAAGACTAACTTTTACTTAATGGAAAAGATGATGAAAGATGATTATTTAAATGACGAAGACAGAATTCATGATAAATTTAAAAGAAAAACCTGGAACGAGATTCGTGCTAACGACTCGTGGGCTATCTTTAAAATTATGTCGGAATTCGTTAATGGTTATGAATCCATGGGGAGAATTGGTCCCTGCGTTACCATATTTGGATCCGCAAGAACACAGCCGGATAATAAATATTACATTTTGGCAGAAAAGATTGCCTATAAACTCAGTCAGTCGGGTTATGGTGTAATTACCGGTGGAGGTCCCGGGATCATGGAAGCCGGAAACAAAGGAGCCCATTTAGGCAACGGAATTTCGGTGGGTTTAAATATTGATTTACCCTTTGAGCAACATCACAACCCATATATTGACAAAGACAAGAACCTTAATTTCGATTATTTCTTCGTTCGTAAAGTAATGTTCGTGAAATATTCTCAGGGCTTTGTAGTTATGCCGGGAGGTTTTGGAACTTTGGACGAATTTTTCGAAGCGGTTACCCTTATCCAAACCAAGAAAATAGGCAAATTCCCTATCATTTTGGTTGGAAGGAGTTTTTGGTCCGGACTATTGGAATGGATCAAAAACGTACTCATTAACGAAGAGAAAAATGCAGATATAGAAGACATGAACCTGATTAAGGTTGTAGATACCGAAGATGAAGTTCTTGAAGTACTTGATACATTCTATAAAAAATACAATCTCAGTCCGAACTTCTAAAAAATCACAAGCCTTCATTTTGGAGGCTTTTTTATTTAAAATCAGACCGATAAGTCAAAATCAAAAAAAATAAGAAAAGTACTTCTTTGAAAAATTTTTCATAACTTTATTTACGGTAAACAATTTTTCAACCATGAGTAAAGGAGCACTTCGCGAAGACAAAACCTGTTTAAACTGCGGTACAAAGGTTGAAGGCCGTTTTTGTCCTCTTTGCGGACAGGAAAACACAGAAACGCGAAAGTCATTTCATTATCTTTTTACCCATACCGCTGAAGACCTTGTTCACTACGACAGTGGTTTTTGGACAACCATAAAATACTTACTCTTCCACCCTGCCCGATTAACCCGGGAATATCTTTCAGGAAGAAGGAAAAGTTACGTCGTACCTGTTAAATTGTATATTTTTATAAGTTTTATTACCTTCTTCATCACGAGTTTCTTTATCAATCTGGACGACATGACTGTTAATGATAAAAGTGGTCCGGTTGCCATTAATGAAACAGCTCCAAAAGAATTTCAAGAAAAGAAAGGAATCAATATCAACTATTCCACCGAGAGTCCTGTTGATGAAAAAGTGATTTCAAACAGTGGTGAAAAAGTAATTTCAAACAGTGCTGAAAAAATAATTTCAAAAAATGATGAGTACGGGTGGGTTCCCGGTAGTGAATCAGTACGCGAACTCGATTCGGTTCAGAATTCACTTCCGGAAAACAAACGGATGTCGAAACTGCAATACTGGTTTACCAAAAGGTTGGTTATGATTGCCGAACACAATACCATGCAGGAAGCCTTCCGAAAATCGCTTGAACTTTTTTTCCGGAATCTTCCAAAACTTCTCTTTTTGTACATGCCCTTTTTTGCTTTTTGGCTGTGGCTGATCCATGGAAAAAAACGTTGGTTTTATTTTGACCACGGAATCTTCACGCTCCACTATTTTTCATTCCTTCTTTTATTGACAAGTATCCTTATGATATTGGTGTGGTTATTAAATATGGGCGACGGGCTTGCAATGGATATCATTTTGGGCCTTTTATTTACCGTTTACATGTTCTGGCCCATTATTTATTTTTACAAAGCCCATAAAAGACTTTATGGTGAAAGTAAAATAATTTCATTTTTGAAAAGTTCAGCATTATTTTTAATAAATTTCACTACCTTTTGGATTATTCTTGCATTGTACAGTTTATACACTTTTATGAGCATTCATTAAATACTGTACTTTTTTTGAAACAAAAAGTTCTTTTTAGCTACTAATTTGAGAAACACACCATCTATGAAAAAGATACTCATCCTAAGTTTTGCACTTTCGCTAAGTTTCGCTAGCTGTACCTCACAGCAGAAACTGGCGGAACCCACTAAAAATTCACGTGATACTTATATAAAATCAATAAGTTCAGAAAACTTAAAGAAAAACCTTTTTGTTATTGCCTCAGATGAAATGGAAGGTAGAAATACCGGAGAACCTGGCCAGAAAAAAGCCGGGGAATACATAATCAGTCAGTACAAAAAAATGGGAATCTCTTATCCGAAAGGAGCTGACAGCTACTACCAAAAAGTACCTTCCGAATTCATGAAAAAAGGATTTGCTCCGAAATTAAATGATTCTGAAAACATTTGGGCATTTATCGAAGGTTCTGAAAAACCAGAAGAAGTATTGATTATTTCCGCTCATTATGACCACGTTGGAATGAAAAACGGAGAAGTTTACAACGGTGCTGATGATGACGGATCGGGAACAGTTGGGGTTATGGAAATTGCAAAAGCATTTATGGAAGCTAAAAAAGCAGGACACGGACCAAAACGTTCCATTTTATTTCTTCATGTAACAGGAGAAGAACACGGACTTCATGGTTCGAGATATTATTCCGAGAATCCGTTATTCCCGATTGCCAATACCATAGCCGATATCAATATTGACATGATCGGGCGTCGCGACAACCTAAATCCTAACGACAATAATTATATTTATGTGATTGGATCGGATCGTTTAAGTTCTGATTTGCACCGAATGAACGAAGAAGCGAATAAAGAAACTGTAAACCTGCGTTTAGACTACAAATACAACGACAGAAACGATCCTGAGCAGATTTACTATCGTTCAGACCATTACAACTTTGCAAAAAAAGGAATTCCGGCTATTTTCTTTTTTAACGGAATTCACGATGACTATCATAAGTCTACCGATACTCCAGATAAAATCGAATATGATTTGTTAGCCAAAAGAACAAAACTGGCTTTTGCTTTAGCGTGGAAACTGGCGAACAGCGAAAATAGACCGGTAGTTGACAAAGACGGTAAATAATAAAAAAAGCTCCTATTGATGTAGGAGCTTTTTTGTATGTATTCAAATCTACAATTCTTCTTTTACAGCAGCGTCGGGTGCATTTTTCTTAACCGATTCGATGCCATTTTCACGAGCTGATTCTGATTCATACATTTCACTGTTTCCAATGATTTGTCCGTTTGATGCTTTCAGATTAAAATAAGGCTTTCCGTTTTTTGATTCCAATCTCTCAAATCGGCCATCATCCTGAGAATTTTTCTTAACCGATTCGATACCGTTTTCGCAGGCCGCTTTTGTTGTATACCCTTCACTAGCCAAAATAACCTGACCATTTCCTGCTTTTAAAACAAATTGAAACTCGCCATTTGCTCTTTTTGTAATTAAAAATGAACCCATAATTTATATTTTATTGATTAGTAATTGATTTACTACTAAAATAGTAAGATTATGGTTAACTTTTCAAAAATTGAAGAAATTTAATATCAGCATGCTAAAGTCTTTTTCACATAGCATTTTAGGCTCTGCCTTGTGTAAATTCCCTGACTGCACGAATCTTTCTCCTGAATACTCTCTTTTGTTATTCCTAATACCATTGTAAAAGACAGTATGCCAATTTCGAAGCTACGTTGAATTTTCATTTTTAAAACAAGCATCATTTTGTCGGCTTGAATATTAACAACGTAGGTACTCTTCCTGCAGCTTCATTTGTAATTATCATTGTGCCATCCTTCAAAAAAGTTATTCCTTCCGCTTTAGCAAATAAATCGTCATTGAGACGTTCCATATTACGTATTTCACCTTGCTCATTTATCACCAATAGTAACTTATCCGCTGCTGATATAATATAAATATCTGAAGTTTGCGGGTGGACAGCCAGACTTGAGGGCCGGAAATTAAAAGGCCTTAGTTTTCCTGTCTCCGTATTGTTTTGCTGAACGATACTGAATTCTCTAGCAGCAGCCTCCAGTTCAATTGTATTTATACTATAAACAGGATTTTTATTTAATTTGTTTTTGATCAAATCAAACTCATAAATAAATCTTTCCGATTTATAGTCATGATTCATTGGTTTGCTTTTTGCTGCAATAAGGAGTCGGTTTTTTCTGTTGTCAAAGCAAAGTCCTTCATTATTTGTCGTTTGAAGTGGCAGCATAGTATGAGAGACTTTTCCCGACCCCGTTTTTGGGTTAAAATTTTTCCATTCCGTCAACCTTCCGTCACTCCTCAGGATAAAGAGTGATTTACCGGTGAAAGTCAGCCCCTCAAAATCGCCAACACTGTCAAATTTATGTCTGGCTATAATAGAATCAACCAGAAAATTATAAATAAACACCGTTCCAATCTCATCTTGAACGCAAGCTACGTGAGCCGAATCAATATCTGTTAATCCCGACACTTCTTCGAGAATAGCAGGTAAATGATATTTTTTGTTTGGTTTACTAAGGCTGTACGGTATCACAGAACGGGAACTGTCTGTTGGAGCCGAAATATTATTCTGAATTTTAAAAACGTTATTTGGTCTTCTGGTTGTCTGCGATTCACAACTGGAAACAAATAAACAAACCAAAAATAGCTTAAAAAATCTGTTCATAACAAAAGGATATCTAGTAACGTTACATTTGATTTTAAAACAACTGAGACTTATTTTTTCAAAATGATTTTTTAATTGACGATTCCGAATTCAGTTTCAATTTTCACAAAACACACACCGTCGTTAATTTCCTTTAAGCAGTTTTATCGCAATAACAAATATACGAAAGAAACTTCAGTCAAAGTGATTATGAAAAGTCTTAAAATAAACTTCCAAAAAACAATTAACTCTAAAAATCAAACACTTACACAGGCAAAAAAGTGATTTACCTTATAATTACAAAGCTTGCTGCTCTACGCTAAAAAGGAACGAAATACCGGTTTGTAAATTCTCTTTCAATTGAAATATTCTCCAAATAAATACATTTTTTATTTTAATTAAAAAACACATGTTGCTCACAATCAGCAACATAGTAAAAATATAACTAACTTTACAACAAATTTCAGCATCAATATATTTAACAAAATTAAGTTAGAAGATCAAAGGAACAGTTAAAACAAAATTTCGGATTTCAGGGAGAGGGATTTTAGTTTTTGATGGCAAAAGATAAAATGATGAGCACATTTAGGTAAAATAGTTATTACTAAAAAGTGTCTCTTATTTTATTCAATCGTTTTAAGTCGAAACTTAAACTAAAAAAGACAATGAAAAAATCTATATTTATACTGACCATATCAAATTTCTTAGCAGGAATACTAGGGACAAGTTGTAAATCGGATGCAGATACAGAAATTACAACTGAAGAAGCTCAGATAAAGCGAGAAGCAATTGAACGCATGGAAATGGAAATGGAAGAGGAAGAATTGATTGACTCTATCAAAAAGATAAATATTGCCAAAAATGACAGCATAGCATGGAACGCCTTTAAAAAAGAAGTTAAGAATGAGATAGAAGTCAACAAAAAACTCATCGACAATTTAAAATCACAAATCAGAAAGACAACTAAAAAGTCAGATGAGGCTCTTTTAGAAAATGTCAGCCAGATTGAAAAGACAAATGTCGATTTACTCGTAAAAGTAGACAGTTACACAATTAGTAGCGAAGATGATTGGGAAGACTTTAAAAAAGAACTCGAATATCAACTGGAGGAACTAGACAAATCAATCGACAAATTAATACACACCAAGAAAAAATAAAAAAGCTCCGAGTTTCCTCGAAGCTTTTCAGTAGTAAGGGTGAAAGACGGGTCTCGAACCCGCGACCTTCGGAACCACAATCCGACGCTCTAACCAACTGAGCTACAATCACCATTTGATTACGGGTGCAAATATAGGGCATTTATCGTTTTTCGCAAATATTTTTTAAAAAAAATTATCGCAAATCTCCTAAACTATTGACAGCCAAATATCTTTCAACCGTAAATCCTTCGCCAAAATCAGTTCCAATGAGCCTTCCAAGGTCCTGAGCCCGGTAAATCAGACTGTCTTTAAAGTTTTTTGTGGCTATTGGCGTAATCGGTTCGTTGGAATTAGGCTCATAAAATTGCGAACTGTAAGCCATAATTGCTTCAACCTTTTTTTCGACAAACCCGGTTACGTCCACTACAAAATCAGGTTCGATGTTTTTCCACTGTATATAATGGTAGACTAAATTCGGTCGCCATGCTTCCTGCTGTGCTCCGTCCGCCTCGGTTTCTATTCGGCGTAACCCGGAAAGAAAACAAGCATCGGAAACCAACTTACTTCCTTTTGCATGGTCGATATGCCTATCGTCTACCGCATTGCACAAAACGATTTCCGGCTTATACTTTCGAATCATCTTGATAATTTCCAACTGATGGGTTTCATCATTTACAAAAAATCCGTCACGGAACCTCAAATTTTCACGAACAGTAACCCCCAGCATTTTAGCCGCTTTGGCTGATTCTTCATCACGTATTTCAGCCGAGCCTCTGGTTCCCAGCTCACCTCTTGTCAAATCAACAATTCCTACTTTCTTTCCCAACGAGATTTCTTTAGCAATCGTTGCTCCGCAGCCTAACTCAACATCATCGGGATGCGACCCAAAGGCAAGTATATCTAATTTCATATATTAATTCAGAATTTTTTTCATCGTCATTGATTTGTTGACCGTTTCCAGGAATTCCTTTTCCGGGTCACTATCCTTGGTGATTCCGCAGCCTACAAACAAATGTGCTTTTTTATCTTTTATTTTCATACACCGTAAATTGACAAACAAATCGGAATTTTTACTTCTTCCCGTTGCAAAATCCATATTCAGTTCGCCTAAAAAACCGGCATAATATTCACGATCGTATCCTTCGTTCTGCAGAATAAAATCTTTGGCCAACAATTTCGGATAACCACAAACAGCGGGCGTTGGGTGCAAAATTTTCAACACAGGTTTTAGACTGTTGGCGTTATTCATTTTTGCGGAAATATCCGTTTTGATATGCAGCAAATTACCTGCATAAGCCGTATAGGGACTGGAAACTGTCTGCTCCGAAACATGATCTTTAAGATTTTCCAATATAAAATCAGTCACCAATTGCTGTTCGTCTTTTTCTTTCTGCTTCCAAATCACATCTTCTTTCCCTTTATTTACTTTGGTTCCAGCCAGGGCCACAGTATGAATTTCAAAATCTTTCACTTTTAAAAGCTGCTCTGGAGTTGCTCCCATCCACATACCTACTTTCGGATGGAAAAAACAGTATTTAAAGGCCTGAGGGTAATTGATTAAAAGCTTCTGAAAAAAATCGACTGTATCAAAGTGGTCTAAGTTCACGATTTCTTCTCTGGAAAGCACTACTTTTTTAAAATATCCGGCGTGAATTTCGTCTACTGCTTTTGCAACCAGATTTTCGAAATCATTCTTGGCTTTTTCGTCAATTTCGTAAAAAATCGCCGGAAGATTCTCAGTAGGAGAACTTTTAAAAGACTCTACAATAACGTCCAGATGATTTTCGGGCAAGATAATATAATTTTCCCCATCGAAGGGCGCAAATACAAATCCATTCTCCTCAAATGATTCCACAAAATACAAATGATCATTGCGCTGAAACAACCCTACAATTTCTTTCGCATTCGGCTTGGAATATAAAACAAAAGGAAGCTGTTGTTCCTGATGCGTTTTTACTTTTAAAAATATATCAGTCATGTTTCTTTTTTCTTGGCAGCACCATCGTTGTGAGTTTGCACAATGAAACCAGTTTTTCCTCTTCATCAACGATTCTGATTTCCCACAAATGAATACTGGCGCCTTTGTGAATAATTTTAGCGGTGGCCGTAACCACCCCTTCCCTTTTACTTCTTAAATGATTGGCCGAAATTTCAATGCCTCTCACTTCCTGCTTTTCCCCATTAACAAACATCATAGATGCAGCACTCCCTACACTTTCTGCAAGAGCAACGGAAGCACCACCGTGCAAGAGGCCCATCGGCTGATGTACTCGTGGGTTAACAGGCATGGTGGCCGTTAAAAAATCTTCACCGGCATCGGTAAATTGAATTTCCAACGTTTCCATTAAAGTATTTTTACCATATGAATTGCAGCGTTGTAGTACTTTATCTTTATCAAATGACATATTTTTTTCTTTAGATGTGTAAATTTATAAATGTAATACCAATTCAACTACCCTGATTTAAACTAATTTGCTAAAAATCTATTTAAAAATAGTTAATTTGGCTAAAGCAAACTTCTTTTAAGTTTAAAAAAATCAATACTTTTACAGAAAACAAGTTTTTTCTTATGCGTCATTACATTTATATACTTTTTATCGGATTTATACTAACGCTTACCTCCTGCCGACAGGATTTTGAATTTGAACCAAGTACCGGAGGATTACAATTTTCGAAACAAACTGTATATCTTGACACTGTTTTCACCAATATCGGCTCGAGCACTTATAACCTTAAAGTTTACAATAACAGCGATAAAGACATTAAGATACCAACAATACAGCTTGGCGAAGGCGAAAATTCAAAATACCGCCTGATGGTAGACGGAATACCAGGCAAAGTATTCAATAATGTAGAATTACTAGCCAAAGACAGCATGTTTATTTTCATAGAAACTACTATTGATTACAACGAATATGCCAACCCGGATTCAGAATACCTTTATACTGACAAAATAGAATTCCACAATATCAGTGGCGCTCCGCAAACCGTTGATTTGGTTACTTTGGTGAGAGATGCTTATTTTTTGTATCCGAAACGTTTTTCCGACGGAACCTATGAAACCCTCCCTATCGGAGAGGAAGAAATCTATGGTTTTTTCTTAGACCATAATGATCCTGTAAACGGAGACGAATACCATTGGAATAATTCAAAACCCTATGTGATTTATGGTTACGCAGCAGTTCCCAGCAACGAAACCCTGAATATAGACCCAGGTGCGAAAATCCATTTTCATGCCGATTCCGGTTTGATCATCGGAAACGGAGGAACTATCAATGCTCTTGGTGATTATTCCACTTACGATTCTGAAGGGAATATTTTAGTCGATAATGAAATCACTTTTGAAAGCGATCGTCTTGAACCTGATTTCTCAGATATCGCCGGACAATGGGGTACCGTTTGGATGACTGAAGGAAGTGCAGGAAGTTTCAAGAACATTACCATTAAAAACGCAACCGTTGGCTTGCTGATAGACCATAATCCAAGTGTAATTAACATGACGGATGTACAGATTTACAATTGTTCGAATTTCGGAATCTTAGCCAGAACAGCGACAATCAACGGACAAAACGTGGTAATCAACAACTGCGGTCAGGCCGGATTAGCCTGTTCACTGGGTGGTGATTACAATTTTACACATTGCACGTTTGCTAATTACTGGCCAAGACCTAACCAAGTTCCGGTTTATATCGACAACGGCAATGAAACAAATCCTTATGATCTGACCAATGCAAATTTCACCAACTGCATTATTTACGGATCGGGTAGTTACGGAATTTCATTAAAAAAGACGGATGCAGCCGCTTTTAACTATAATTTCAGAAATTGTCTGATCAAGTTTATTGATTTTGGCCAATTTGAAGATGATCCCTTATATCCAATAGCAAACACGGCTAATTACCCAGGCTGTATCATCGCCGAAAACTCAAATACCAATAAACCTAATTTCAAAAATCCATCGAAAAATCAGTTGATCATTGGTGATAATTCAACAGCAAAAGGTACTGCAGATCAAACGTTTTCAACATTCAACGATATTTTAAATAAGCCAAGGACCGGTGCAACAGATATGGGCGCTTATAACCACATTGTTTTTCCAAATTAATTATTAATCAACAACCAAAATAATTATGAACAAAACAATTTTAACTCTGGCAATTGCATCTTTAAGTTTGATTGCCTGCAAAAAAGAAGAAGAGAAAAAAACAGAAACCCCTGAAACAACAACGGAAACTCCTGCCGCAGAACCTGAAACAACTGCAGCAGTCCCGGATTCGGCAACTATTACCAAAGCATGGACAGAGTACGCCACTGTTGGTGAGGCTCAAAAAATGATGGCCATGGAAAACGGAATGTGGTCCGGTGACATGACCATGTGGATGTCTGCCGGTGCGGAGCCGACTAAGAGCACTACCACTGCCGAATACAAAATGGTATTGGGAGGCCGTTATCAGGAAGGAATCTACAAAGGAAACTTCATGGGATCGCCATTTGAAGGAAAGGGTACCCTGGCCTACGATAATGCCACTCAGGAATACACTTCTACTTGGATTGACAACATGGGTACCGGAATAATGATCATGAAAGGGAAATACGACCCAGCCACAAAAATGTTCAGTTTTGAAGGCGACGCTGTGGATCCGGTAACAAAAAAGACGAAAAAAATGAGAGAAACGATTACCATAGTTGATGACAATACCCGAAAAATGGAAATGTACGACACAGGTTATGATGGTAAAGAATTCAAAACCATGGAAATCATTTCGACCAGAAAGAAATAGAAATCGTATGAATAATACTGTAAAAAGCACAAGTCAAATCTTGTGCTTTTTTTATGAAAACAAACTTTGTCAACTGACTTTTTTAGAATAAATTTGCACTTTAAAAACAACAACACATCCGAGGCGAGCCGAACTGTACGGAGCGTAGCGGTATAAAACAACTCATACAATGATTCATTTCTTCGGAAACCAAACGAACACTGTTTTTGCAGTCCAAACGCAAAACGAATTATCGACTGAAGACATCTCAAAATTAAACTGGCTTTTCGGCAACGCACATAAAATAGAGAAATCCGTACTTGCGGATTTTTTTGTTGGACCCCGTGCCGCTATGGTAACACCATGGAGTACCAATGCCGTTGAAATCACTCAGAATATGGGAATTTCGGGTATTATCAGAATTGAGGAATTTGAAAAAGTTTCGGCTGATTTCAATACTTTCGACCCGATGATTTCCCAAAAATATGCTGAATTAAACCAAGATATTTTTACTATCAACATTGAGCCGGAAGCAATTCTGGATATTGATGATATCGCTACATACAACAAACAGGAAGGTTTAGCTTTAAGCGATGAAGAAGTAGACTATCTGAATAATTTATCAACCAAACTTGGAAGAAAACTAACGGATTCTGAAGTTTTTGCTTTCTCTCAGGCTAATTCGGAACACTGCCGTCACAAAATTTTCAACGGAACTTTTGTAGTGGATGGTGAAGAAAAACCGACTTCCTTATTCAAATTAATCAAGAAAACATCGGAAACAAATCCTAACGATATTGTTTCGGCGTATAAAGATAACGTTGCTTTCGTTAAAGGTCCGAAAGTGACACAGTTTGCACCAAAAAGTGCCGACAAACCTGATTTTTACCAGGAAAAAGAATTCGATTCTGTGCTTTCCCTAAAAGCAGAAACCCACAACTTCCCTACTACTGTGGAGCCGTTTAGTGGTGCAGCAACAGGTTCAGGAGGAGAAATTCGTGACCGTTTAGCAGGTGGACAAGGTTCATTGCCATTAGCAGGAACTGCAGTTTACATGACATCTTACTCAAGATTAGAAGAAAACAGAGCCTGGGAAGGAGCCATGAACGAAAGACCTTGGTTGTACCAAACACCAATGGATATCTTAATCAAAGCTTCCAATGGAGCTTCTGATTTCGGTAACAAATTTGGTCAACCGTTAATTACAGGTTCCATTTTAACCTTCGAACACGAGGAAAACAACCGCAAAATAGGTTACGACAAAGTAATCATGCAAGCGGGCGGAATCGGTTACGGAAAATTAGATCAAGCTATTAAAAAGAAACCACAGGAAGGCGATAAAATCGTAATACTTGGTGGAGAAAATTATAGAATCGGAATGGGTGGTGCTGCTGTTTCCTCAGCAGATACCGGAGCTTTCGGTTCAGGAATCGAATTGAATGCTATCCAACGTTCCAACCCAGAAATGCAAAAACGTGCTGCCAACGCCATTCGTGGTTTGGTGGAAAGCGATAACAACCCAATCGTATCTATTCACGATCACGGAGCGGGAGGACATTTGAACTGTCTTTCTGAATTAGTGGAAGAAACCGGAGGTTTAATCGATTTAGATAAATTACCGGTGGGTGACCCTACCCTTTCTGCTAAAGAAATTATCGGAAACGAATCTCAGGAAAGAATGGGATTGGTTATCGGTGAAGAAAACATTGACACTCTTCAGAAAATTGCAGACAGAGAGCGTTCACCTATGTATCAGGTTGGTGATGTGACTTCGGATCATCGTTTTACATTCGAATCCAAAACAACGGGTGCAAAACCAATGGATTATGCGTTGGAAGATTTCTTCGGAAGTTCTCCAAAAACCATCATGAACGACAAAACAGTTGCTGCTAATTATTCTGATTTAAATTATACAACTGAAAATATTCCAGCTTACTTAAATCAGGTTCTACAATTGGAAGCTGTAGCTTGTAAAGACTGGTTGACCAACAAAGTTGACCGTTGTGTGGGCGGACGCGTAGCTAAACAGCAGTGTGCAGGACCATTACAATTACCATTGAACAACGTTGGGGTTATGGCGTTGGATTTCAAAGGAAAAGAAGGTATTGCAACTACAATCGGACACTCGCCAGTTTCGGCATTGGTTGATCCAGTTGCTGGTTCCAGAAACGCAATTGGTGAAGCTCTAAGTAATCTTGTTTGGGCGCCATTAAAAGATAATTTAAAATCGGTTTCCCTTTCTGCAAACTGGATGTGGGCTTGTAAAAACGAAGGTGAAGACGCAAGATTATACGAAGCTGTTAAGGGTTGTTCGGATTTTGCCATCGAATTGGGAATCAACATTCCAACCGGAAAAGATTCACTTTCAATGAAACAGAAATATCCAAATGACGAAGTAATCGCGCCGGGAACGGTTATTATTTCAGCAGCCGGAAACTGCTCAAACATTACTAAAGTTGTTGAACCTGTTTTGAAAAGAAACGGAGGAAACATCTATTATATCAATTTATCTCAGGATACTTTCAAATTAGGAGGTTCTTCCTTTGCTCAGGTTTTAAACAAAGTAGGCTCTGAAGTACCAACCGTTACCAATGCGGAATTCTTCAAAAAAGCCTTCAACGTTTTACAAGATTTAATCAAGGATCGTAAAATAAATGCGGGACACGACGTAGGAAGCGGTGGTTTAATCACTACTTTATTGGAAATGTGTTTTGCAGATGTGAATTTAGGCGCTTCATTTGATTTAACTACTTTAGGTGAAAACGATACGGTTAAAGCATTATTCAACGAAAATATTGGTGTGGTTTTCCAGGCAGATGCATCCGTAGAAGCTGTTTTTGCTAAAAACAACATTGAGATTTTCAACATCGGTTCGGTAGCGGAAGGAAATTCAGTTACCATTAAAAACAATACCGATTCGTTCACATTCAATGTATCCGATTTAAGAGATACTTGGTACAAAACGTCTTTCCTTTTAGATTCAAAACAATCTAAAAACGGAACCGCTTTAGAGCGTTACAACAACTATAAAAACCAACCGCTTACTTACACTTTCCCATCTCATTTCGACGGAAAAGCACCGGTTATTGATAATTCAAAGCCAAGACCAAAAGCAGCTATCATCCGTGAAAAAGGAAGTAATTCCGAGCGTGAAATGGCAAACTCAATGTACTTGGCAGGATTCGACGTAAAAGACGTTCACATGACGGATTTGATTTCGGGTCGCGAAACATTGGAAGACATTCAGTTCATCGGAGCTGTTGGAGGTTTCTCTAATTCCGATGTATTAGGTTCTGCTAAAGGTTGGGCCGGAGCATTCTTATACAACGAAAAAGCAAAAACGGCATTGGAGAATTTCTTCAAACGCGAAGACACTTTATCTGTAGGTATCTGTAACGGTTGTCAGTTGTTCATGGAATTGGAATTGATCAATCCGGAACATGAAGTACACGGAAAAATGCTTCACAACAATTCACACAAACACGAAAGCGGCTTTACTTCGGTAACGGTACAGAAAAATAATTCGGTAATGCTTTCTTCTTTAGAAGGTGCTACTTTAGGAGTTTGGATTTCTCACGGAGAAGGTAAATTCAAGTTACCATACTCTGAAGACAAATACAACATCGTTGGAAAATACGGCTACGAAGCATATCCGGCGAATCCAAACGGCTCTGCTTTCAACACAGCTATGATGTGCGACAAAACAGGACGTCATTTGGTAACCATGCCACACATTGAACGTTCTACTTTCCCTTGGAACTGGGCACATTACCCGGAAAACGGAGAGAAAAACGAAGTGACTCCATGGCACGAAGCTTTTGTGAATGCCAGAAAATGGATTGAAGCAAAGAACAAATAAGATTTTCTATAAATTCTGAATGAAAGCACTCTAATTTTAGGGTGCTTTTTTTATTGTTACAAGATCTTACTTCATTTCAGCATACACCATAACAAATACTCACTTTACATAGGTAAATATTGTTCGTATTGTGAATTCGGACATTTCATATCAGACATAAAAAAAAGCCCCTTTCAAAGGGGGCTTTCATATTATTTCTCCGAAACAAAATCTTTCCGAATTTCGTTTCTCGACTTATAATTATGTAAATAATCACCTTTAGGTTTCCCTAGATCGAATGAACTCCATTTGGTTAGGAAACGAGTAGAAGTTCTTGCTTCATCCCTATCCATTCCTTCATATTCAATGCGATACAATGCCGAGTACATCTCCGCACGTCCAACACCATGATAACAGTGAATCAGTACCGGGTAATTTTTCGGATTATCCATAATTTTAAAAAACGTGTCCAGATTATTTTGTTGTGGAACCTGATCGGAACCGTTGTTAAAATAATTCACTCCAGGGATTTTAGCTATAGCTTCTCTTTCCGCAATCAATTCAGCAGGAATTTCAGGATTATTTACATCATCGCCCGTACCCGGAAAACGTAAATCCACAATGCTTTTAATATGGTACTTCTTCACATAATCCTCTATTTCATCCGGAGGGATCACACCACTTTTATACACTTTCCCTTCCGTGATGGTTTCGAAATTGTGGTTGATGTTCATATCGTAAACATATTTACCCACTCCAGCTACAATAATTAAAAGGACCAATAACCCTATTTTCTTTTTCATATCTGTTATCTGTTATTTAATAATATAATTTCTGATCAATAATTCTTTCGAAATAATCCTGAATAATTGCTTTACAAGCTTCAGCGTTTTCCAACATTTCTTCGTTGGGTTTGGCAATTAAATTTCGCTCCAGGGCTTTATCATTTATATCATAATATCCTACTATTTCCTTACCATCGAAAGTACATATATAATTGCCACGCTGAAACTGATACAGGTTTCCGTTAAAGTTAATCGTATACGGCTTTATCTTTTTGTCGCCGATCAAACTTCTCCCCCAACTCCTAAACGGTTTGTCATAGCCCACCATATCTAAAATGGTCGGATAAATGTCAATCTGTTGTGCTAATTCTTTATTGACACCTTTAAGACTTCCGTCAGGCTTGTAAATAAGAATCGGTGTTGCCGTTCTGTTAACAACCTTCCCATATTCATCATAATACGTTTGGTTACCGTGATCAGCTGTGATAATGAAAATGGTATTTTTAAACCAAGGCTGCTTTTTAGCTTCTTCGAAGAATTTTTTAAACGAATAATCGGTATATCCAACGCATTGGTGCATCGGCAAATGCCCTTTTGGAAAGGTATTCTTGTATTTTTCCGGTACAATATAAGGTTCGTGGGAAGAAACCGTAAATATCGTGCTGAAAAACGGTTTTTGCTTTTTATCCAACGTCTGTTTCATGAACTGAAGGAAAGGCTCGTCCCAAATTCCCCAAACACCGTCAAATTCGGCATCGTTATTAAATTCGGTTTTACCATAATAATGGTCAAAACCCAGAATATTTCCGAAACCGAGAAAGCCCATCGAACCGTTTGGCGCTCCATGAAAGAAAGAGGTATCATACCCCATCTCTTTCAGACAGGAAACCAACGATTGTATTTTCTGTTTCGGATATGGTGAGGATGTAAATGCGTCCCTGAATGAAGGAACTCCTGCTATAATTGATGACATCCCGTGAATTGACTTGCTTCCGTTAGCAAAACCGTTGTTATAAATCATACTGTGCTGCGCTAAAGAATCCAAAAACGGGGTATAACCAACATAATCAGGGATTTTCATATCCTTATTGAAAGAGCCCCAATATTCCCTACCGAAACTTTCCGTTATAATTAAAACGATATTCGGAGTAGATTTCGGATTGCTTGTGTAGTGTTTAATCGGCTGAAAATTCGCTTCAACTACACTTTCATCTACAAGATTTATTTTTTTAAAACTTGTCGTGCCAATAGTCCTTATTATAGCAAACGGAGTATTTAAAACGATATCAGCATGTTGCGGTTGCCCTACATACCTATTAGCGTCTATTAAATTTATAGGACGCGTACTCTTTTTAAAATCACCTCGTATACCACCAACCGTTAAAAAAGCAACTACCAATAAACCGATTACGGAAAAAGGAAAATACTTTGCCTTACTGTGTGTAGCCTGTTGATGAATGACTCTGACTTTCTTGTACAGGTAAATCCAAAGTACTGCTATAAGAAAAAACAACAAGTAAACGTGCCAATAACTTATCAGAAAACGGAACATCATTGCGCCTTTATCCTTTTCATGCTCCAGGGAATCCCAAACGGCAATTGTGGTGCGGGCGTAAATGAATTTGTAGTAAATCAAATCAATGAAATTCGTTGCATACGTTATCAAATTAGTAACGAAATACAGATAGAACAAGAATTTCTGATAACCCTGCTTAGTATTAACCCACAACGGTAAAACCGAAAAAAGAATGAATAATCCGTTGATATAAAGAATCGCGGTAGTGTCAAATGTTAATCCGTGATAAGCAAGCCTCAAAAATTCACCCACAGAATTTACTTTCAGCAGACTGCAATTGTAAACAAAAAATAAGGTACGGGCAATGAAATAAAAGAAATACACCAGCAACAACCTATACAACAGCGCTTTATATTCGCTTATACGGAAGAAATTTTTCATATTAAACTAATGAAAATCATTTTTTTTAGCGCCCAAAAGTACAAAATACGGAGGACAAAACCCCTTCATTGTGAAAACATTAGTAAACTCTTAATTCTTCAATTAAATTCCGTGCCAACGAAAAAAAAAAAAAAAATACTATGAAAGCATACTATTTTACTTTTTCCAAACTACGCTTCAATCCAGCTCTCTATTCATTTCATTAAAAAAACACTGAAAAACTGGGCAACTTGGAGAAATTAAAAACAAAAAAGGAATTCATCCTAAAACCCAAAACAATAGATATCAACGAGTTATTTATTATTTTTCAGAAAAACACATCCAAAACCAAAAAACATCGATGCAATTTTCTTTTTTTTTGCAATAACCTTTAATTTTTCCTATTTTGCAGTAATAAAATTTGAGAAAATGAATCAAATAACACGTCTTTTTGATTTCCCATACTATCAGCTGGAAAAATACAATTTGTCCGATGCTTTGGTTACTAAACTAAACGGAGAATGGGTCAAAACTTCCACAAAAGAATATATAGACAAGGCCAATGCCATTTCACGTGGATTGCTTCGTATGGGAGTCCAGAAAAATGACAAAATAGCCATTATATCTTCCAATAACAGAACCGAGTGGAATATTACAGATATAGGCGTTTTACAAACAGGCGCTCAAACGGTACCTATTTATCCGACTATTTCGGCCGAAGATTACCAATACATCCTAAACCATTCCGAATCAAAGTTCTGTTTCGTATCAGACAGTGAGGTTTTTGCCAAAATAGATTCAATTAAACAGAACGTTCCTTCATTAAAGGAAATTTATTCTTATAATGATATTCCCGGCTGTAAAAGCTGGAAAGAAGTACTGCAATTAGGAACAGACGAAAGCAACCAAAACGAAGTTGAAGATAGAAAAAACAGCATTACGACAAATGATCTGGCCACTTTGATATATACTTCCGGAACTACAGGCCGTCCTAAAGGCGTCATGCTAAGTCATAACAATATAGTATCCGACGTATTGATGAGCGCACCAAGAGTACCATTAAGAGCAGGTGACTGCCGAGGATTGAGCTTTTTACCAGTTTGTCACATTTTCGAAAGAATGATTTTGTACCTCTACCAATATTATGGTATTTCAATCTACTTTGCGGAAAGTATCGAAAAAATGAGCGATAACCTGAAAGAAGTAAAACCAAATGTAATGACTGCGGTTCCGCGACTTTTGGAAAAAGTGTACGATAAGATATACGCGAAGGGAGCTGATTTAACCGGAATCAAGAAGAAACTTTTCTTTTGGGCTATTGAATTAGGCCTGAAATATGAACCTTATGAAGCCAACGGCTGGTGGTATGAATTTCAACTGAAGATTGCCCGTAAACTTATTTTCAGCAAATGGAAAGAAGGACTTGGAGGACAATTGGAATTAATGGTTTCCGGAAGTGCCGCTTTACAGCCCAGACTTACCCGAGTATTTGCTGCAGCGGGAATCCCAATCATGGAAGGTTATGGATTGACTGAAACATCACCTGTAATTTCAGTAAACGACCAAAACAACAGAGGATTTAAAATAGGAACTGTGGGACGTGTATTAGAAGGTGTTGAAGTTAAAATTGCTGAAGACGGCGAAATCCTTTGCAAAGGTCCGAATATTATGATGGGCTATTACAAAGACGAGTCCCAGACTGAAGAAGCCCTTAGGGGAGGATATTTTCACACGGGAGACATCGGCGAGGTAGACACTGATGGCTTCTTAAAAATAACCGATCGCAAAAAGGAAATGTTCAAAACCTCAGGAGGAAAATATGTTGCACCTCAAGTGCTGGAAAACACCTTTAAACAATCCCGCTTCATCGAACAGATTATGGTCGTTGGAGACGGCGAAAAAATGCCGGGTGCTTTCATCCAGCCTAATTTTGATTTTATAAAAGAATGGGCTAAATTAAAAGGCATAAATATCGGAACAACCACAGCTGAAATTTCATCCAACCCGGATGTAAAACAGCGTATCGACGAAGAAGTGGAAGGATTGAACAAAAAATTCGGAAGTTGGGAACAAGTTAAAAGATTTGAACTTACTCCTGATATCTGGTCAATTGACGGCGGACATTTAACGCCAACGATGAAATTAAAAAGAAAAATCATAAAAGAAAAATATCAAGATCTTTATGATAAAATCTACAATAATGCTTAAAAATAAGCAGACTCCTCTCAATTGAGGAGTTTTTTTTTAATTTTATTAAAAAATATTCATTTTTATTATGCATGCATAGTATTTATTTATATATTTGAATTCCTTAACAGCAATATGAAAGACAAAACAATTGATTATATCCTAAGAGCCACCTGGCAGGCAGTAGCAAGAATGTATAATGAAGAAGCTACAAAATACGGCGCTACAATGGCTACCGGATTTGCCCTGCTGAGTATCGACAAGGAGAAAGGAACGCCTTCAACAGCAATAGGAACCCGAATGGGAATGGAAGCAACAAGTCTGACCCGTACGTTAAAGTCGATGGAAGAAAAGGGCTTAATATTACGAAAGAAAAACCCAACCGACGGAAGAGGCGTCATAATCCACCTCACCAAACTCGGAAAAGAAAAAAGAGAATTATCAAAATCCACCGTAATAAAATTTAATGAAACCGTAAAAAATTATGTTACCGATGAACAATTGAACAGTTTCATGGAAGTGGCTGAAATTATAAATGAATTGATTGCTGATAAAAACATATTCAATACAGAAAACAAAGAATAAAAAAACTAACAATCTAAAACGAATGGATACAACCTTTGCTTTACCCCTAGACCAAAATCAAAGATTTGAGCCCCTTTCAATAAACAACAAACTCAAACAGATGAAACGACTTATCAAAAAAGTAGCGGTGGTAGGATCCGGAATTATGGGATCCGGAATTGCTTGTCACTTTGCCAATATCGGAGTTGAAGTGCTGCTTCTCGATATTGTTCCGAGAGAACTGACCGAAATAGAACAAAAGAAGGGTCTGACTTTGGAAAATAAAGCGGTTCGCAACCGAATTGTAAATGATCATTTAGCTAATGCACTTAAATCGAAGCCCTCTCCTATTTACGATCAGAAATTTGCAAGTCGTATCACAACCGGAAACACTACAGACGATTTAGAAAAAATCAAAGACTGTGATTGGATCATCGAAGTTGTTGTTGAACGATTAGACATCAAAAAATCTGTTTTTGAACAGATTGAAAAATACAGAAAACCGGGAACACTGATTACTTCCAACACTTCCGGTATTCCGATTCATTTTATGAGCGAAGGAAGAAGCGAGGATTTCCAGAAACATTTCTGCGGAACACACTTTTTCAATCCTGCCCGTTATTTAAAATTGTTCGAGATCATTCCTGGTCCTCAAACTTCAACAGAAGTATTGGATTTCTTGAATGAATATGGTGAAAAGTTCTTAGGAAAAACCTCAGTAGTTGCAAAAGATACGCCTGCATTCATCGGAAACAGAATCGGAATCTTCGGTATTATGAGTTTGTTTCATCTTGTAAAAGACATGGGATTAACCATTGAAGAAGTGGATAAACTAACCGGACCGGTAATAGGTCGACCAAAATCAGCTACTTTCAGAACCGTGGATGTCGTTGGTTTGGATACTTTGGTTCATGTTGCCAATGGTTTATACGAAAACTGCCCGAACGACGAAGCACACGAATTGTTCAAACTTCCTGATTTCATTAAAATAATGTTGGAAAACAACTGGTTCGGAAGCAAAACAGGACAAGGATTCTACAAAAAAGTTGATAAAGACATACTTTCCTTAGATTTAGATACTTTAGAATACAGAGCGGCTAAAAAAGCATCTTTTGCCACTTTGGAAATGACCAAAACGATTGACAAACCTATTGATCGATTTAAAGTTTTGGTAAAAGGAACCGACAAAGCAGGTGACTTCTACAGAAAGAACTTCACTGCTATGTTTGCTTATGTTTCCAACCGTGTTCCCGAAATCACCGATGATTTCTACAAAATTGACGATGCCATGAAAGCCGGTTTCGGTTGGGAAAACGGTCCGTTTGAAATCTGGGATGCCATCGGAGTTGAAAAAGGAATCGAACTAATGAAAGCGGAAGGATTGGCTCCCTCAGCTTGGGTAACCGAAATGCTTACATCAGGCAACAAATCTTTCTATACTGTTAAAGAAGGTGCTACTTATTATTATGATATTACTTCAAAATCACAGGTAAAAGTTCCGGGACAAGATGCTTTTATTATTCTAAACAATATCCGCGAAAGCAAAAAAGTATGGAGCAACAGTGAAGCAGTTATTCAGGATTTGGGAGACGGTATTTTGAATTTAGAATTCCAGTCGAAAATGAATACTATTGGTGGGGGTGTAATTCAAGGGATCAACAAAGCCGTCGATTTAGCCGAAAAAGATTTTCAGGGTCTGGTTATTGGAAATCAGGCAGCCAATTTCTCGGTTGGAGCCAATATAGGCATGATTTTCATGATGGCGGTTGAACAGGAATACGACGAATTAAACATGGCCATCAAAATGTTCCAGGACACCATGATGCGTTTACGTTATTCTGCAATCCCGGTAATTGCAGCGCCTCACGGAATGACGTTAGGTGGCGGTTGTGAACTGACTATGCACGCCGATAAAGCCGTAGTGGCAGCCGAAACCTACATTGGTTTAGTGGAATTTGGCGTTGGCGTAATTCCTGGTGGTGGCGGGTCTAAAGAAATGGCGCTTCGTGCTTCGGATACGTTCCGCAAAAACGACGTAGAATTAAATGTATTACAGGAATATTTCCTTTCGATTGGTATGGCGAAAGTGGCCACATCTGCTTATGAAGGCTTTGATATAGGCGTACTTCAAAAAGGCAGAGACATTGTCGTTGTTAACAAAGACCGTCAGATTGCAGAAGCAAAAAAACATGCGTTACTAATGGCAGAAGCTGGTTACACACAGCCTGTAAAACGCAAAGACATTAAAGTTCTAGGAAAACAGGCATTGGGAATGTTCTTAGTGGGAACGGACAGTATGGTTGCGGGCCAGTATATTTCTGAACACGACCAGAAAATTGCAAATAAACTAGCTTATGTAATGGCTGGAGGTGATTTATCAGAGCCGACGTTAGTAACCGAACAATATTTATTGGATTTAGAACGGGAAGCTTTCTTATCACTTTGTACCGAAAGAAAAACATTGGAAAGAATCCAATTTATGTTAACCAAAGGAAAACCACTTCGCAATTAATTACGTATATTACAGTTTGGACTATTCGTATTGATTTTTAATTAAAAAGCTAAAAATCAATGCAAATGATTTAAAATTTAAAATCTAAAATAATGAAAACAGCATATATAGTAAAAGCATACAGAACCGCCGTTGGTAAAGCGCCAAAAGGAGTGTTCCGCTTTAAAAGACCTGATGAACTGGCAGCCGAAACCATCGAGCACATGATGAACGAACTGCCGGATTTCGACAAAACCCGAATCGATGATGTGATGGTTGGAAACGCCATGCCGGAAGCCGAACAAGGTTTAAACATGGCCCGATTAATCTCTTTGATGGGACTAAAAATCGATGATGTCCCGGGAGTGACCATAAACCGTTATTGTGCTTCGGGAATTGAAACAATCGGGATGGCGACTGCTAAAATCCAGGCCGGAATGGCGCACTGTATCATTGCCGGTGGTGCCGAAAGCATGAGTTATATTCCGATGGGAGGTTACAAACCCACTCCGGATTACAAAGCCGCAGCTGCCGGACATGAAGATTATTACTGGGGAATGGGACTGACAGCCGAAGCTGTCGCCAAACAATTCAATGTTTCCCGTGAAGATCAGGATGAGTTTGCATACAACTCACACCAGAAAGCCTTAAAAGCACAGGCAGAAGGTAAGTTCGACAAGCAAATCGTACCGATTACCATTGAACAGATTTATATCGACGACAATGGCAAAAAAGCAGCCAAATCTTATGTTGTTACTAAAGATGAAGGCCCGAGAGCAGATACAAATAACGATGCATTAGCGAAATTAAAACCTGTTTTTGCTGCCGAGGGTTCGGTCACAGCAGGAAACTCTTCACAAATGAGTGACGGTGCGGCATTCGTACTGGTAATGTCGGAAGAATTGGTAAAAGAATTAAACCTCGAACCGATTGCACGCTTGGTAAATTTCGCTTCTTCGGGTGTTGAGCCAAGAATTATGGGAATCGGTCCTGTAAAAGCCATTCCGAAAGCCGTAAAACAAGCCGGTATGCAATTAAAAGACATCGAATTAATCGAATTGAACGAAGCATTTGCATCGCAATCTTTAGCCGTTATCCGTGAATTGGGATTAAATCCCGATATCGTAAACGTAAATGGTGGCGCTATTGCTTTGGGTCACCCACTGGGTTGTACCGGTGCTAAACTTTCTGTTCAGTTGTTCGACGAAATGAAACGTCGTGGGAACAAATACGGAATGGTGACCATGTGTGTGGGAACTGGCCAGGGAACCGCAGGAATTTACGAGTTATTATAATAAACACTTCTCCTTTCTGTCTTTCTGACGAAGGAGGAACTTCATAAAGTAAAAACATTGTATAACGTGATTTCTCTTTCGTCGAAATGACAAGTTTGAGAAAAAAAATTTAAAAACTATGGAAGATATTCTAATACAAAACAAAAAAACCATGGAAGATATCACCAGAGGAGGTCAATTCCTTGTCAAAGAAACCAAATGTGAAACTGTTTTCACGCCGGAAGATTTCACAGAAGATCAGATTATGATGCGCGACTCAGTAAAAGAGTTTGTCGATAAAGAACTTTGGGCTCATAAAGATAAATTTGAACAAAAAAATTACGCCTATACCGAAGAGTGTATGAAGAAAGCCGGAGAACTTGGTTTTCTAAGCGTAGCCGTTCCGGAAGAATATGGCGGATTAGGTATGGGATTCTCCAATACAGTGTTGGTTTGTGATTATATCTCGGGTGCGACCGGTTCGTTCTCGACCGCTTTTGGAGCACATACCGGGATTGGTACATTGCCTATCACCTTATACGGAACCGAAGAACAGAAACAAAAATACGTTCCGAAATTAGCCACCGGAGAATGGTTTGGTTCCTACTGTCTGACAGAGCCGGATGCCGGTTCGGATGCTAATTCCGGAAAAACGAGAGCAGAACTTTCAGCCGACGGAAAAACCTATAAAATCAACGGACAGAAAATGTGGATTTCCAATGCCGGTTTCTGTCGCCTGATGATTGTTTTTGCACGTATCGAACACGATAAAAATATTACCGGATTCATCGTGGAATATGATCCTGCCAATCCAAACGGAATCACTCTTGGCGAGGAAGAACACAAATTAGGAATTCGCTCCTCTTCTACCCGTCAGGTATTTTTCAGCGATACAGTAGTTCCTGCTGAAAATATGCTGGCCGGTCGCGGAGAAGGTTTCAAAATTGCCATGAATGCTTTAAACGTTGGCCGTATCAAATTGGCTGCCGCCTGCTTAGATGCGCAACGCCGAACTATTTCCGGAGCTGTAAAATACGCTAACGAAAGAATGCAGTTTAACACGCCTATAGCCAATTTCGGGGCAATTCGTTCTAAAATTGCAGAGATGTCTGCTTCATGTTATGCCGGCGAAAGTGCAACATACCGTGCCACTGGCAGTATCGAAGAAAGAATCAATGCGCGTGAAGCTGAAGGAAATTCCCATCAGGAAGCCGAATTAAAAGGAGTTGAAGAGTTTGCCATAGAATGTTCCATCCTTAAAGTTGCTGTTTCTGAAGACTTACAAAACTGTACCGATGAAGGCATCCAGGTCTTTGGAGGTATGGGATTCTCTGAAGACACGCCTATGGAAGCTGCCTGGAGAGATTCGCGTATTGCACGTATTTATGAAGGCACCAACGAAATAAACCGTATGCTTTCCGTGGGGATGTTAATTAAAAAAGCAATGAAAGGACATGTTGATTTGCTCGGACCTGCAATGAAAGTTGCTGAGGAATTAATGGGAATCCCTTCTTTTGATATGCCGGATCATTCCGAATTGTTTGCCGAAGAAAAAGAAATGATTGGAAAGCTGAAAAAAGCCTTTTTAATGGTTGCAGGTTCTGCGGTTCAGAAATATGGTCCTGATTTAGAAGCACACCAACAACTGCTACTGGCTGCTGCTGATATGCTGATCGAAATTTACATGGCAGAAAGTACCATCCTGAGAACCGAAAAGTTAGCAAAATCAAAAGGAGCTGAAAATGTAAAAGAACAAATTGCAATGGCACAATTGTATTTATACCATGCTGTAGACATCATCACTCAAAAAGGGAAAGAAGGTATCGTCTCTTTTGCCGAAGGCGATGAACAACGAATGATGTTAATGGGATTACGCCGATTCACAAAATACACAAACATGCCAAACGTAGCGGCTTTAAGAGAAACTATCGCTGCCAAAGTTGTGGCTAAAAACGCTTACTGCTTTTAATCCGAAGGGTTAACTGACTTGAAAATTGGTTTAGTTTGTTTAAAAAACCGCTTTTTGCATTTTGCAGGGCGGTTTTTTTTTGTTTTTCATATCAATGGAATTTTGAAAATACTGGAATGTTATTCCGGTAAATTCAAATGAAAAATAGTTTAAAAAAAATCAACAAAAAAGCCTAAAAAGTCATCCAACTATTCAGGCTATTAAGTAATCTCTAAAAAGAAACTTATTCGTTATGCAAAAATGCTTGTCTGTTTAACAACGTTTCTTCGTCTTCCACATGATTATCGTCCGGCACACAACAATCTACCGGACAAACGGCAGCACATTGCGGCTCTTCATGGAATCCTTTACATTCCGTACATTTTCCTGGAACAATGAAGTAAATGTCATCCGAAATAGGCGTTTGTGGAGCGTCTGCATCCACTTCTGTTCCGTCTGGAAGTACGATTTTACCTCTTAAAGTTGTTCCGTCTTTGTATCGCCAATCGTCTGCTCCTTCATATATTGCAGTATTTGGACACTCCGGTTCACAGGCCCCGCAGTTGATACATTCGTCTGTTATTATGATTGCCATAGCGTATATTAATTATTAAGCGTAAATTTGCACAAAATTACAATCAAAACCTATCATAAACAAATTATATGGACCTTAATCAGAAAAAATCAGCTTTCATAGAATTAGGCAAATTTTTAAGCCAGTTTTCATTGGATAACTCTGCTAAAAAAGAAGGTGTTTTATACAATGATTTGTTTTTTGATAAGTTTATCGACCTGATTGCATTATCACAAAGTCACAATGGTTGGTTTACACCGGAACAGGTACATTATGCTATCGATTCATGGGCAGAAGCATTAACAGAAGAGAGCCTTAACGAATGGTTATCGCCCTATGATCTTTCAAATGTTCAGCCAAAAACTGTCGGGTTAATTCTAGCCGGCAACATTCCGCTAGTTGGTTTTCATGATTTTTTAAGCGTATTGATTTCTGGTCATAACGTATTGATAAAAACATCTTCCAACGATCAGAAGTTACTTCCTTTTTTAGCCGATTATCTCATCGCCGTAGCTCCTGAAATGGCTGACAGCATCACTTTTGTTGAAGGGAAATTGGAAAATTTTGACGCAGTAATTGCTACCGGAAGCAACAATACGGCACGTTATTTCGAGTACTATTTCAAAGATGTGCCGAGCATTATCCGTAAAAACCGAAATTCTGTCGCAGTTCTAAACGGAAAAGAATCCAAAGAAGATTTAGAAGCATTGGGAGAAGATATTTTCAGGTATTTTGGTTTAGGATGCCGAAATGTTTCCAAGCTTTTTGTCCCCAGAGGATACGATTTCAAAATGTTTTTTGAATCTATATATAAATACGGAGACATTATTCATTATGAAAAGTATGCCAACAATTACGATTACAACAAAGCAGTATTCTTAATGAGTCTTTTTAAACTTTTGGATAACGAATTTTTGACTTTAAAAGAAGATCCGGGTTATGCTTCCCCTATTTCTTCTGTCTTTTATGAATATTACGACGATTTGGAAGCCATAAAAAGCAGACTTTTAGAAGATTCTGAAAAAATCCAATGTATTGTGTCAAATAATTTGACAAATCACAGTATTTCCTTCGGAAAATCACAAAAACCAAAATTATGTGATTATGCTGATAATATCGATACCATTTCATTTTTATTAAAAATATAGCATTTTAGCCCCGAAAATGATAATAATTATCCCATTTGTGTTTTTTCATAAATAATTTCGGTTTATTTTTTAAATTTGCTTGCATTAAACACACAACTCTAATGCAACTACAACACAAAGACAACATTAGTCCTGTTTTACCAGACGGGATTAAGAACTACCTCATTGACATTGACGGTACAATTACGGAAGACGTTCCCAACGAACAACCCGAAAGAATGGCAACCTGCGAGCCATTTCCCGATGCCCTGGAAACCATCAACAAATGGTATGATGAAGGCCATAGGATTTGTTTCTTTACCTCAAGAACAGAAGAACACCGCGAAGTAACCACGCAATGGCTGAACAAACACGGATTCCGATTCCACAGTATTTTATTTGGTAAACCAAGAGGCGGAAATTATCACTGGATTGACAACCACCTGGTGAAAGCAACCCGTTTTAATGGTAAGTTTACCGAATTGATAGAAAAAGAAGCAGTAATCCAGGTTTTTAACGACTAAATAATGAAAAAACATAATTTCAGCGCCGGGCCGTGTATTCTGCCTCAGGAAGTATTTGAAAAAGCATCACAAGCAGTATTGGATTTCAATGGTATGGGATTGTCCATTTTGGAAATTTCCCATAGAGACAAAGCTTTCGTTGCCGTAATGGAGGAAGCCAGGGCATTGGCTTTGGAACTGTTAGGGTTAACAGGAAAAGGTTATCAGGCCTTGTTTTTACAAGGAGGTGCAAGTATGGAATTTTTACGGATACCTTACAACTTAATGAAAGTTAACGGAAAAGCAGCCTATCTTGACACCGGAACCTGGGCCAACAACGCTATTAAAGAAGCGAAACCGTTCGGCGAAACAGTAGTAGTAGCTTCTTCTAAACCGGACAATTACGTTTATATTCCAAAAGAATATTCCATTCCAGCGGATGCTGATTATTTCCACTGCACCAGCAACAACACTATTTTCGGAACACAAATGAAAAGTTTTCCGGAGACTAATGTCCCAATGGTTTGTGACATGAGTTCGGATATTTTTTCAAGAACTTTAGATTTTTCAAAATTCGATTTGATTTATGCCGGAGCACAGAAAAACATGGGCCCTGCCGGTACAACGTTGATTGTCGTAAAAGAAGACCTTCTTGGCAAAACCGGAAGAGCCATTCCGAATATCATGAACTATCAGCAGCATATTGAAAAGGAAAGTATGTACAATACCCCAGCTGTTTTTGCAGTATACACATCACTTCTTACCTTACAATGGCTAAAAAACCTTGGCGGAATACCCGCAATTGAAAAAGTCAATGAAGCTAAAGCCAAACTTCTTTACGAAGAAATAGACAGAAACCCACTTTTCAGAGGAACTACCGTAAAGGAAGACCGCTCAAACATGAATGCGACCTTCGTATTGAACGATGAAAATCATAAGGAACTTTTCGATTCAATGTGGAAAGCAGCCGGTATTTCAGGAATCCCCGGGCATCGTTCTGTAGGTGGTTACAGGGCTTCGATGTACAACGCATTGCCGATTGAAAGCGTTCAGGTTTTGGTTGATGTGATGAAAGAATTAGAAAAAAGTATTCAGTAATCAGATAACAGAAAGCAAACATCGGAAGGAAGGGAGGAAGAAGAAGCTTTATTTGAAAGTTTTCTTTTCCCTTATCCCTTTTCCCTTCCTCTTTCCTTAATTAACAAAATAAAAAAATGAAAATATTAGCAAACGACGGTCTATCAGAAAGCGGTGTCATCGCTCTTGAAAAAGCTGGATTTGAAGTTATAACAACCAAAGTGGCACAAGAACAAGTTGCCAATTATATCAACAACAATAACATTTCGGTACTTTTAGTTCGCAGCGCAACCAAAGTACGCAAAGATATTATAGATAACTGTCCTTCTTTAAAAATAATCGGGCGCGGTGGTGTTGGAATGGACAATATCGACGTGGATCATGCAGTAGAAAAAGGGATTCACGTAATCAATACACCGGCTTCTTCTTCGGAATCGGTGGCTGAATTGGTTTTCGCTCACTTATTCTCCGGAGTCCGTTTTTTACATGATGCCAACAGAAACATGCCTTTGGAAGGTGATTCTCAATTCAATAATCTGAAAAAAGCCTATGCAAACGGAATTGAACTTCGCGGAAAAACAATCGGAATCATTGGTTTTGGCCGTATCGGACGTGAAGTGGCTAGAATGGCGCTTGGCTTGGGAATGAAAGTTCTGGCAACAGACAAACACGTGGACGAAGCAGTAATCAAAGTAGATTTCTATAACGGTCAG
Organism: Flavobacterium enshiense; assembly: GCF_022836875.1. Classification (NCBI taxonomy): domain Bacteria; kingdom Pseudomonadati; phylum Bacteroidota; class Flavobacteriia; order Flavobacteriales; family Flavobacteriaceae; genus Flavobacterium; species Flavobacterium enshiense. Next base: position 1,895,886 of record NZ_CP090376.1, on the reverse strand, counting down.
TTCATCAATGTAAACATCGAAACAGAACCTTTGGAAGATATCTTCAAACATTCTGATTTCATAACTGTTCACACACCTGCCGTAGGTGATCACTTAATCGGACGTGAAGAATTTGCAATGATGAAAAACGGCGTTGGTATCGTTAATTGTGCAAGAGGTGGTGTAATTGATGAAGTAGCTTTAATTGATGCCCTTGACGAAGAAAAGGTACTTTTCGCAGGTTTGGATGTTTTTGAAGAAGAACCAGCCCCTGCCATCCAGGTTTTAATGCATCCTAAGATTTCCCTGACTCCGCATATTGGTGCCGCTACGTTGGAAGCCCAAGATCGAATCGGAACAGAACTGGCAATGCAGATTATCAGTTTATTAAAGAACGATTAACTCAAATTTGTAAATATTTTTTGCTAAATTTGATATCCAACCTTTAAAATTTATTTCAATGTTAGATCAGATATCAGAATTAGTAAAACAATTTGGTGGAGATGCCATTGTTAGAAATCCGTCAGTTCCAAACGAGCATAACGAGGCCGTGATGAACGAAACCGGGAACAGTATTTTGTTAGGGCTCCAAAATATGGCAGCTCAAGGCAATGTAGGCGATATTGCAGGATTATTAAATGGAGGAAATATCGACGCTTCAAATCCTGTTGTAAAACAGTTGACCGACCAACTTTCGGGCAATTTGGGACAGAAATTCGGTTTAAGTTCTGATGCTGCATCTGATGTCGCCGGGAATATGATCCCGAACGTATTAGGTTCTTTAATAGGCAAGGCCAATGATCCTAATCAGCCTGGATTTAATGTTTCCGATATTGTTAACTCTATTGGAGGCGGACAGGGATTAATGGATGCCATCACTAAATACGGCGGCCAGTTTGGATTGGATCAAAACAGGGACGGAAAAGTAGACATCAGTGATGCCTCTGCAGCCGTTTCCGGAAAAAGTGGCGGTTTTTTAAGCGGAATTCTCAGCAAACTGTTCGGAAAATAAAATCAAGTATACAGCTAGAAGCCAGACGTTAACGTCTGGCTTTTTGTTAATTAGATATTTCTTTTGCCTGAGTTTTAGTAACTTTATAATAAATTCCGAAGTGATGAAAACCTTGATTTACATATTTGTCGTAACCTTGGTTACTATAATGTTCGGATGTAATTCGACATCGAAGCCCGTGGCTGAAAATAACCCGAATGCGAAGACTGTTGCTGAAAACAAATCTAATAATACCGCAAGCGACTCCCTTTGGATTAAAAACCCAGAAATTAAGTATGAGATATTAATTATCGACGGCGGTTTTAATCCCTGGTTGCAATCAACTGCTAAACCGCGCGGGGTTTATACACAAAAACAACTGGAAAGCCGTAATGCTCCCTGGATAATCGAATGGAACAATAGAGTACGTTCACCAAAAACGAACCTAGATTCACAATTGTTCAATCTGCATATTGATTATGATACCGGAACGGATTACGGTTACGAAGTAAATTATCTGCTTTATAATTATCTGGTTTATTTTCAGTTAAAAAATAATATTCGCTTAGGAGGTTTTACTCCTCGACCATAATTTGTATTTTTGGGCATATTTTTGAAAAATGTCTAATTTAAAACAACGTTGGGGTATAAAAAGTAATTGGCAGATGACGATTATATTTATCGTTTTTGCTATTACCGGAACCACTGCTTCCTTTCTTTCGAAGCCCATTCTTACATGGTTAGGTATTACCAGAGATAATTTGCATCCGATATTTTACTGGACGCTTTATATCCTGATAATTTTACCTGTGTATAAAGTTTTGCTTGTTCTTATCGGAACAATATTTGGGCAACATACTTTCTTTAAAAATTTTGTTTTCAAAATGTTACGCGGAATGAAACTTGGGTTTATTGCCGACGCGTTCGAAAATAAAAAAGGAGACCAATAAGCCTCCTTCTGTTTACTTTTCCTCTTTCTTTATCAGATAAGTATATATCCATGTTAACGTAAATGTCGGTATGAAATCCGTTCCCGGAATTAACTCTTCCACGAATTCTAAAACACCCCCTACTCTTCCCACAGTTCCTTTATACATACGCGACAATACAAATCCAGCTATCGGAGCCCAGACCACATCGGTAATTTCAGCTAAAAACGGAACCCCATAAGAAGCATATCCAATCAAATCGAAAATAACACCTAAAATCAGGTTTCGGTTTCGCGAACTCTTTTCTGTTTTTACTATATCTGTATCTGTCATTTAGATGTTTTTACAATGCATGCAAAAATCCGATGCCAAAATTCAAACCACACTTCTTTCACTGCTTTTCAAATAAACCTAACAAATCGGTTTGGCTTTATTTCAGTTTCGATTTGTAGTTTTTTTTCAGTTTGTCCAATTTCGGACTGATAACTGCCACACAATATCCCTGATTTTTATTTCGGTTGTAATAATTCTGATGATAATCTTCCGCCGGATAAAATTCCTTTTCAGCGGAAACTTTTGTCACCACTTTTTTACCATAGAAATTTTGATCGTTCAACAACTGAATAAAATTCTCAGCCGCTTTTTGCTGTGCTTCCGAATGGTAAAATACTTCACTTCTGTATTGCGTACCAATATCAGCTCCTTGGCGGTTTAACGTTGTAGGATCATGTGTCCCGAAAAAAACCTCCAATAAATCTTCGTAAGAAATCAAATCCGGGTTATAAATAATTTGAATAGCTTCAGCATGACCGGTAGTTCCTGTACACACTTCTTCATAAGATGGATTTTTAATCGTTCCTCCAGTATATCCCGGCATCACTTTCTCCACTCCTTTTAATTCCAAAAAAAGTGCTTCCGTACACCAGAAACATCCGCCTGCAAATGTTGCTTTTTCATGCTTTTGATTATCCATAACCACAATTTCTTTTTCTTTACTGACACTACCAACCTTGTCTTTGTCTTTACCTTCGCAAGACATAAAAACAAGCGCAAAACAACTAAAAAATAAACTTTTCATAGTCTCAATTTTGTTTATCAAATATACCTATATAACTAAACATCAAAGTCTCTTTAACTAAACTTTATAAACACACTTACGAATTTTATGGACGGTTGGATTTAATAGTTTGCCAAATCTTCGTTTCTTTGTACAAATTGAGAATGATGATCAAGGTAAAAAACATCCATAAATATTTCGACAAACTGCATGTCCTTAAAGGGGTAAATCTTCATATCAAAAAAGGAGAAGTCGTATCAATCGTTGGAGCTTCAGGGGCTGGAAAAACTACCTTGCTACAAATTATGGGTACACTCGACAAGCCGACTGCAGAGAAAGAAACCGAATTGTTCATCAACGGTGAAAATCTTCTGAAGATGAGCGATAGGGCCATCTCCAAATTCCGAAATTTACAATTGGGATTCATTTTCCAGTTTCATCAACTTTTACCTGAATTTACGGCACTTGAGAACGTTTGTATTCCAGCTTTCATCGCAGGAAAAGACAAAAAAGAAATCGAAGAGGAAGCAAAACGTTTATTGGATTATTTAGGCTTATCACACCGATACGACCATAAACCGGGCGAACTTTCAGGCGGGGAACAACAACGTGTTGCTGTTGCCAGAGCTTTAATTAACAAACCGGCAGTTATTTTTGCCGACGAACCTTCAGGAAATTTAGATACACATTCAGCCGAAAATCTGCATCAGTTGTTTTTCAAACTTAGAGACGAATTCGGGCAAACTTTCGTAATTGTGACGCATAACGAGGAATTGGCAAATATGGCCGACAGAAAACTGATAATGGTCGATGGTAATATCCGAAATGAAGTAATCCGACCTTTACATTAGTTATGAGTTTTGGGATGGATTTTCTCCAATCTTCTCTATAAACTTATTGTCTATTGCCTCTTTTATTCTATCAAACTTTGGATCACTCTGAATTAAAATCTTTCCTCGACGAGAAAGTCGAACTGTACAATAATCCGAATTTTATCGAAAGTGATCCGATACAGATTCCGCATTCCTATACTTTGAAAGAAGATATTGAAATTGCCGGTTTTCTGGCTTCGGTCATTGCCTGGGGCAACCGTAAGATGATTATCAGAAATGCCCAAAAGAAAATGGATCTGATGGGAAATTCGCCTTTTGATTTCGTGATGAGCCATACCGAAAAAGACTTGGAGCGTCTTGAAAATTTTGTACATCGAACATTCAATGGACAAGATTTTATCGGATTCATCAAAAGTCTGCAAAACATTTACAAAAATCACGGCGGACTGGAAACCGCTTTTGCCTTGCATCAGGAAGAAAACTCTATGCAGAAAAGCATATCCGAGTTCAAAAAAACATTCTTCGAAATCAATCACTTAACCCGAACCGAAAAACATTTACCGAATCCTCTGAGTGGTTCTGCCGCCAAAAGAATCAACATGTATCTGCGCTGGATGTGCCGGAAAGACAACAAGGGTGTCGACTTCGGGATCTGGAAAAGCATCGCTCCTTCCAAACTTTCATGTCCTTTGGATGTGCATTCGGGAAATGTTGCCCGAAAACTGGAATTGCTTACACGAAAACAAAATGATGCCAAGGCACTTTTAGAGCTAGACACAAATCTGAGGCAGCTCGACCCTATAGATCCTGTAAAATATGATTTCGCTTTATTTGGATTAGGCGTTTTTGAAGGTTTTTAAGAACCATAAAATAATCTTATCTTTTCTTACCCTGAATAATGCCCAATTCACGACATTAACAACCAATTGGCAATAACTGACTCAGAAATCGTATCTTTGCACAAAATATACGTTTTATGAGTACTTTCGAGCAATTCAATCTTCCAAAATCCCTACAAAAAGCAATAGACGACTTAGGCATAACTACGCCTACGCCTATTCAGGTAAAATCTTTTCCGGTAATTATGTCGGGAAGGGATGTAATGGGAATTGCGCAAACCGGTACCGGTAAAACGTATGCTTATTTACTTCCCATTCTAAAACAATGGAAATTTACTCCGACGCATACGCCTAAAGTTGTTATTATCGTTCCCACACGTGAACTGGTAGTTCAGGTTGCGGAAGAAGTGGAAAAACTAACCAAATACATGTCGGTTCGTGTATTGGGAGTTTATGGGGGTGTAAACATCAATACACAAAAAACATCAGTATATCAAGGAGTTGACATTTTAGTGGGAACACCAGGACGTATGATGGACTTGGCCCTTGACAATGTGGTTCGTTTCGATGAAATGCAGAAATTGGTAATTGACGAGTTCGATGAAATCCTGAATTTAGGTTTCCGTTTCCAGATTACTTCCATCCTTGCAATGATGCGTCCAAAACGCCAAAACATTCTTTTTTCGGCAACCATGACCGATGAAGTTGATGAGATTTTGGAAGAGTTTTTTGATTTTCCTGAAGAAGTATCCCTGGCACAATCGGGAACACCATTGGAGAAAATCCAGCAATTCGCTTATAACGTTCCCAATTTCCTTACGAAAATCAACTTGCTGAAACATTTGTTAACGCAGGACGAATCCTTGGAACGCATCCTTCTTTTCATCAATAACAAAAGAGTTGCCGATATTTTAATGGAGCATCTCGAAGAAGATTTTCCTGGACAGTTTGGAGTAATCCATTCCAATAAATCTCAAAATTACCGTTTGAACACGATGGCCAGCTTTCAGGCGGGTGAAATTCGTGGAATCGTAACTACCGATATCATGGCGCGTGGTTTGGATATTTCAGATATTACACATGTAATCAACATGCAGTTTTCGGAAGTCCCCGAGCAATACATACACCGTATTGGACGTACCGGTCGTGCCGATAAAGAAGGTATCGCGATAAGTATGATTGCGCCGACAGAGGAAGAATTCCAGGTGGAAGCCGAACTTTTGATGGAAAAAGAACTGCAAATCCTACCGATTCCGGAAGAGGTAAAAATCGAAGAAAAACGATTGGAATTTGAAAAAGACAAGAAGAAAGTCAAATTCCTGATGAAAAAAGTAAAACTGGAAGGTGGCGCTGCATTTCATGAGAAATCGGATAAGAATAAACAGGTCAATCTTGGCGGACCCGGAAAAGTAAAACCAAGAAAAACAAAACCAACCAATCGTGCTGTGGAACGAAAACGTGCGGCGAAGAGAAAAAAGAAATAGTCTCAGATTTCAGTCTAAGTAAACAGTTATAGCAAGTAGTAAAAACCTAAAAACTACGACTGCGACTGTGACTGAAAACTTAAATATGACTGCGAGTGATTACTAAAAAATAGTTATCTTTGAAAAATCTTTAAAAATAAATGCAATTCAAACATCCCGAAATTCTGTATTTCCTTTTTTTATTGGTAATACCAATTTTGGTGCATTTGTTTCAATTACGACGCTTTAAAACCGAATATTTTACCAATGTTCGCTTCCTGAAAGAACTTAGCATTCAAACGCGAAAAAGTTCGAAAATCAAAAAATGGCTTTTATTGGCAACCCGTTTGCTCCTGCTGGCATGTTTGATTATTGCTTTCGCCCAACCGTTTTTTAAAGCAAAAGACAGTCAGCATTCCGGGAACGAAATGATTATCATCCTGGACAACTCCTTTTCCATGCAGGCCAAAGGAAGCCGTGGCGAATTATTAAAACGTTCTATTCAGGAGTTATTGGAAGACACCCCCGGCGACCAACGTTTTTCATTGGTAACCAACACCGAAACTTTTTGGGATACCGATATCAAATCAATCCAGAAAGACCTGCAAAACCTTCAATACAGCTCTACTCCTTTTCAACTGGATTTCCTGTTGACCAAAATCGAAACCAAAAAGCACAATGTGCCTAAGGATATTTTCGTCATTACCGATGCCGTTAACGTGCAATCAAAGAATCTTGAAAAACTTAGTGAGAACTCACCGGTTTATTATTGGATTCCATCTGCAGAACACAAAAACAATGCGAGTATTGACGGGGTTTCCATATCAGGCCAATCGGAAACGTTTTATGAAATAAAGGTTGACGTAAAAGGATTTGGCGAACTGGAAAAGGATATTCCGATGTCGGTTTACAACGGAAAAAACCTGGTGGCCAAAACAGTGGTAAAACTGGAAGACAATAAGAAATCAGTTCAATTTAATTTACCCAAAAAGGACTTCCATGGATATGTAGCCATTGAGGACAATAGCCTGAATTACGACAATTCCTACTATTTCAGCATATCTAAGCCTGAAAAATCAAACGTTATTGTCATCGGCGAAAGCCAGAAAAACAATTTCCTTTCCCGAATTTATACTCCTGATGAATTCAATCTCATAACAACAGAACTCAACGGACTGGATTACAACGCAATTGAAAAACAAGATATTATTATCTTGAATGAAATCAAAGACATTCCGCAGGCATTAACCACTACGCTAAAAGCTTTTTATGAAAAAGGCGGTAACGTGGTTTTGATTCCGTCCGCAGAAAGTACAACTCAAAACCTGAACGCTTTTTTAGGTAATTTCAGTGGTATTCAATTCGGCTCTCTTCAAAATCAGGAAAAACAGATTACGAAAATTGCATTCACTCATCCGTTATACCAAACCGTATTCGAAAAAAGAACTGATAATTTTCAGTATCCGAAAGTAAACGCAGCATTTAGCGTAAACAGCAAAGCTTCTCCCGTTTTAAGTTATGCTGACCAATCATTTTTCCTGGGTTCGGCAACCAATAAAATAGGAAACTTATACGTTTTCTCGGCTCCGATAAACAAAACAAACAGTAATTTCCGGAATTCGCCATTGATCGTTCCTACTTTCTTTAATATGGGACAAAACGACCAGAAAACAGGTATTTCAGCATTTACCATTGGTGAAAACCAAAATTTAGTTCTAGACGCATTATTATCTAAAGACGAAGTTGTTACCATTGCAAATGACAACTCCGATTTCATCCCGATGCAGCAAATCCTAAACAACAAAATCAAATTGACTTTTGGTGATTATCCGGAGCAATCGGGTAATTTCTCTGTGATGAAGGGCAAAGATGTGATGAAAAAAATCAGTTTCAACCATCCCAGAACCGAAAGCAACCTGAGTTTGACAAACGACAATATATTTGATAATTTTACTTCCGTTACTTCTGTGGAAGCCGTTTTTAACGACATCCATTCGGCCCGAACCGGCAACGAAGTATGGAACTATTTTATACTGGCAACACTACTATTTTTAGTACTCGAACTACTGATACAAAAATTCGTAAAATGAACGTAATTTTAAAAAACACAACCATTATCGATAAAGAAAGTGCTTTTCACAATCAGAAAGCCGACATCAAAATTATCGACGGAATCATAGTAAAAATAGGTCAAAACCTTTCCAACGAAGATAACCTTGAAGAAATTGAATTAGATGACCTTCACGTTTCTCAAGGTTGGTTTGATGCATCGGTTTCCTTTGGCGAACCTGGATTTGAAGACCGAGAAACTATTGCGAACGGACTTTCAACAGCAGCAAAAAGCGGTTTTACCAATATCGCTTTACAGCCTAATTCTTTTCCTGTGATCGACAATCAATCGCAGGTGAGTTTCGTACTCAATAAAGCGAACGGATTCGCCACAAAATTACACCCTATCGGAGCTTTTACCAAAAACAGCGAAGGCACCGATTTGGCTGAAATGTTTGATATGAAAAATGCAGGAGCCGTTGCTTTTGGAGACTATAACAAGAATTCTGATAATGCTAATATATTGAAGATTGGCTTACAGTATGTTCAGGATTTCGATGGATTGGTACTGGCTTACTGTCAGGATAAAACCACCAGAGGAAACGGAGTGGTTCATGAAGGTTTGGTAAGCACACGCTTAGGACTAAAAGGAATTCCGGCTTTGGCAGAAGAACTTGAAATTGCCAGAAACTTGTTTTTATTGGAATATACGGGCGGAAAAATGCATATTCCAACTATATCATCAGCTCAATCAGTAGCAATGATTAAGGCTGCAAAAGCTAAAGGATTGAATGTTTCCTGCAGCGTTGCGGTTCATAATTTAGTCTTGACTGATGAAGTTTTAACCGGATTTGACACAAGATATAAAGTTACACCGCCTCTACGTGATGAAAACCACAGAAAAGCATTAATTGAAGGTGTTTTAGACGGCACAGTTGATATGATTACTTCTGACCATAATCCGTTGGATATCGAGCACAAAAAAATGGAATTTGACAATGCCAAAAACGGAACCATCGGATTGGAAAGTGCTTTCGGAGCGCTGCAAACCGTGTTACCTTTGGAAATCATTATTGATAAATTAACCAGCGGGAAAAACGTTTTCGGAATTGAAAAAATCGCAGTAAAAGAAGGAAACAAAGCCTCACTTTCATTATTCACTCCAAACGGAAATTGGGAATTCGGTAAAGAAAATATCCTTTCAAAATCAAAAAACTCGGCATTTTTAGGACAATCTATGAAAGGAAAAGCATTCGGAATCTACAATAACAGCCAATTAATTTTAAACTAGTCGCCATGGAAAACAATTCTGTAAAAGAAGGAAAAACTACCGCTATAATAAGTTACATCACTATTTTGGGAAGCATTATTGCTATTTTCATGAATATGGAACCCAAAAATCCGTTTGCCGGTTTTCATATCCGTCAAGCTTTCGGAATTAATATCACCTTCTACGTATTGGGTTATTTTGTAGGCAATTTTGACAGTTGGATGGTTTCCGGAGCATTTTATATTTTCTTTTCCGTACTTTGGATTTACGGCTTAGTAGGAGCAATTCAGGGGGAAATGAAAGTCATCCCGTTATTAGGCGAGTATTTCCAGAAATGGTTTAAAAATTTAGCATAACATGAATTTATCATTATATCATCTCGTTAGAGAACCAAAAGTTAAAAAAGAAAAAAATCCTTTACTGTTATTACTACATGGTTATGGAAGTAATGAAGAAGATCTGTTCTCCTTCGCGCAGGAATTACCGGAAGAGTACTTTGTGATTTCGGCAAGGGCGCCCTACCCACTTCCGCCTTATGGGAATGCATGGTATGCGATTCATTTTGATGCGGATGAAAACAAATTTTCCGACAATGATGAAGCCAGAGCTTCCCGTGACTTAATTGCCGGATTCATAGACGAATTAGTAGCTAACTACCCTATAGATGCGGAAAATGTAACTTTGATTGGATTCAGTCAGGGTACCATTTTAAGTTATTCGGTAGCGCTTTCCTATCCAGAAAAAGTACAACGAGTGGTAGGCTTGAGCGGCTATCTAAATTTTGATATCCTTCAGGAAAACTATCTAAACAACAATATCGGAAAGCTGAAATTCTTCATTTCACACGGAACAGCCGATCAAGTAATCCCTGTAGACTGGGCCAGAAAAGCACCAGAATATTTAAAAAGCCTGGGAATGGATGTCGTATATAAAGAATATCCTGTTGGTCATGGCGTGGCTCCTCAGAATTTTTATGACTTTAAAAATTGGTTAGAAAACAATAAATAAAAAAAGCTCCATACGGAGCTTTTTTTATTCACCGGTATCACTGCCGGTTATTTTCTTCTCTATAGCAGCAGCCGAAACATATTCTATCTGATTGCCTTTTTTAAGAACATAGCCTTTTTGGGCTTCCAGTTTCCAATCATCTTTAACATAAGGATCTGCTTCATTTTCCCGTTGTAACAAAATGGATTTTTTAGAATCCGGTAAAAACAATTCGGCGACAGATTTTTCTTCATTAAAGATAACATAGGCGTTTAATGTCGCCTGTTCTCCATCAACATCTATTGTGTCTGCAGAGGAATGGTAGGGAGTCAATCGAAAACCTTCTTCAAAAACACGAATGCAACCGTTTTTGGTTTGCGACCAAACATACCCAGCCGAAGTCACACATCCTTTTTCATCTTTATCAGTCCCTAGCACTACAGGCTTTGGCTCCAGTAAAATTTCACCATCTTTAGAATGATCCTTAAGAATAAGATCGCAGGAAGTAAACAGCATAACTGCAAAGATTATTGATAAAGCTGATTTCATATCAAAAAAATAATTAAGTAATGACTAATTTACTACAAATTTATTGGACAGGAGCGGTATTGGCATGTAAAATCGTTTCGACAGTTTCAAAATCGGTTGGTTTATTTTCGTTTACGAAATATTTGATTAAAATTTCGCCACGAAGCTTTCCGCAATAAAAATCTGCAATAATCCATCGGTGATTCAATAATTTGATTTTATTGATAATGAATTTATTACCATCAATCGGATCATAAGGAATCAAAGGATTACCGTTTGGTTTCTCGTTTAATGCCAGCACTTCGTTTTTAATTTTTTCTGTCAGTTCCGGAATGCTGTAATTCTCAAAATAATTAATCGATTCATCGTCCATTTCCAGAGAGAAATAATTAGCATCAACCATCTGATTGTAAAGGATATTGGATGAATCCCTTACCATTTTGGTTTTTGCCTTTGCATTTTCAATTTCTTTGCTTTGTGTTTTAAGTATTTTTGTTGAATTCATGTACTGAAACACATTGAACAACAAGGATAAAATAAATAAATATAAAACTGCTCTTTTCATTTTTAAATAGTAATTTCTAAATTATCGTAGGCCAAAAACACATTTTTAGGCAATTTTTTCTCCACTTCCGCATGGAAACCTAACAGGTGGCTTATGTGTGTTAAATAAGCGCGTTCCGGCCGTATCAAATCTATAAAATCCAAGGCTTCCTGCAAATTAAAATGTGTCGCGTGCGGTTCTTCCCTAAGCGCATTGATTACCAATACCTTAACCCCTTTCAGCTTTTCAATTTCGGGTTCATCGATGGTTTTCACATCCGTCAAATAGGCGAAATCTTCTATTCTAAATCCAAAAACCTGTAAACTTCCATGCCAGACCGAAATTGGCTCTGCCATTTTATTTCCAATCAAGAAGGGTTTATTATTTTCAATTTCATTTACAATAACAGACGGAGCTCCTGGATAACGATTTTCGGTTTCAAAAATATAATCGAAGCGCTTTTTTAGACTTACAAGAACTCTATTCTGCGCAAAAATAGGCAAGGCTCCTTTTCGGAAATTAAACGGGCGGATATCATCCAGACCCGCTGTATGATCAGCATGCTCATGGGTGAACAGTATTCCGTCAATCGAAAGGCATTTTGAAGCCAGCATCTGTTGTCTGAAATCAGGTCCGCAATCAATCACATAAGAGTAATCCTCCCAATGAATCCACACTGATACGCGCAATCGTTTATCTTTAAAATCGTCGCTCAGACACACCGAATGATGACTGCCGATTACGGGAATACCCTGCGAAGTTCCGGTTCCTAAAAAATATACTTTCAAAATTGTATGGTTTTTTACAAAAATAGGATTATTTATCTTTTGTAAAAATAGCTATTTTACTAACTTTGTCAATATAACATGGAATCATTATGAATTTAAGCGGCGAAATTAAATTAAAAGGAGATCGCGAAATTGAAGTTATACCCGCTAGTGCAGATAAAGCACTACGAATAAACCTCAACAAAAACATCTACGGGACCTTTGCTGAAATTGGAGCCGGACAGGAAACAGTGAGACACTTTTTCCGTGCCGGGGGATCTTCCGGTACTATTGCGAAAGCCATGTCCGCCTATGATAAAGATTTTAGTGATGCCATTTACGGCGTGGAAGACGATGGTCGTTATGTTACTGAAAGCCGTCTGCGCAAAATGCTTTCGCATGAAACTCGTCTAATTGAAGAACGTTTGAATCGTGAAAAGCATCCGGACAAAATGTTTTTCAGTTATGCGAATACCGTAACAACCATCGACTTTGCAAAACAATTTAAAGGCCATGGTTGGGTTGGTATCAAATTCCAGGTTGAACCCAATGAAGAATACAACGAAATTATTCTTCATATTCGATTTAAAGAAAACGATTCCAAATTACAACAGGAAACCCTTGGTATCTTAGGAGTAAACCTTATTTATGGGGCATTTTACAAATATAACGACCCAAGAAAGTTATTGCGTTATTTATATGACCATTTGGATAAAGACCAATTGGAAATCGACACCATCAATTTCTCCGGCCCTCGTTTTAAAGATGTAGACAACCGAATAATGAGTCTGCAATTGGTCAAAAACGGAATGACTGATGCAGTTATGTTTGGCCCTGACGGAAATAACGTACTGCCGGCTGCTGTACTATACAAGAAAAACATTTTGGCACTTCGAGGAAGTTTCCGACCGGTTACCAAGGTAAACATGGACATGTATGAGAAATCATTGGAAATGTTCCTTCAGGAGAAAAAAGTGGAAAAAGAAAATGCTTTAGTAGTTTTTGAAATCACTTTGTCTAATTTACGTTCTGAAGGGGAAATTGACGAACTAGATTTTATGGACAGAGCCGAATTACTTTGTTCCTTAGGTCAAACCGTAATGATTTCAAACTTCCAGGAATATTATAAAGTGGTTGAATACTTCTCAGAATACACAAAAGCCCGTATGGGATTAACCATGGGAGTAAGTAATCTGATTGACATTTTCGACGAAAAATATTACCGTCATTTAAGCGGGGGGATTTTGGAAGCTTTTGGTAAATTGTTCTACCGCGATTTAAAAGTGTTCTTATATCCGATGGAATCTGAAGATGGTGAAATCCTCACCTCCCAAAATCTGAAAGTTCATCCGCGTATGAAAGAATTGTACAAATTCTTTGCCTACAACGGAAAGGTACTTGACATTACCGATTTCGACAAGGATCACCTTAAAATCTTCTCTCGTGAAGTACTGAAAATGATAAGCAAAGGAAAAAAAGGATGGGAAGACATGCTGCCGGAAGGTATTGCCGAACTCATCAAGAAAAAAAATCTTTTCGGTTACAACGAAGAAACCATTTTAGAAGAAAACACAACAAAATAAAAAAAGAAAAGAGGAAGCATATTTACTTCCTCTTTTTTATATGATGCAATTTGATTAACCTAAAATCTGAGCAGTATGCGCCTTAGTTTTAACATTTGAAATAACATCTTCTATTATTCCGTTTTCATCAATAATAAATGTAGTTCGGTGAATGCCGTCAAACTCTCTTCCCATAAATTTCTTTGGCCCCCAAACCCCAAATGCTTCAATTACTTTTTTATCTTCATCAGCCAAAAGCGGAAATGGAAAATCGAATTTATTCTTAAATTTCCCCTGAGCCTTCTGACTATCAGCGCTAACTCCTAAAAGCACATAATTATTTGAGATAAAACGGTCATAATTATCCCTTAAATCGCAGGCTTCAGCAATACAGCCCGGTGTATTCGCTCTTGGATAGAAAAAAACCACCAATTTCTTTCCGGTATAATCGGCTAATGAATGCGATATACCGTCCTGATCTAACCCTGAAAAATTTGGTGCCTTATCTCCTTTTTTTAATGTTGTCATAAATGTATCTTTGTTGGCCGTAAAAGTAATCAAAATGACTAAAGAAGAAAAGGTAGCCTTCGTTATAGAAACATTAAACGAAATTTATCCTGAAATCCCTATTCCTCTTGACCATAAAGACCCTTATACACTGCTTATTGCTGTTTTACTTTCGGCACAATGCACCGATGTTCGGGTAAACCAAATTACGCCTCTTTTATTTGCAAAAGCAGACAATCCTTATGACATGGTTAAACTTTCGGTGGAAGAAATTAAGGAAATCATTAAACCTTGCGGACTTTCGCCAATGAAATCAAAAGGAATCTATGGCTTGTCGCAAATATTGATCGAAAAGCACAATGGAGAAGTTCCGCAGAGTTTTGAAGACCTGGAAGCTTTACCGGCGGTCGGACACAAAACGGCAAGCGTGGTGATGAGCCAGGCTTTCGGCGTACCTGCTTTTCCGGTCGACACACATATCCACCGATTGATGTACCGCTGGAATCTGACCAATGGTAAAAATGTACAGCAAACGGAAAAAGATGCTAAACGCATTTTCCCACGTGAACTGTGGAACGATCTACATCTTCAGATTATTTGGTACGGAAGGGAATATTCACCGGCACGCGGTTGGAACTTAGAAAAAGACATCATCACTAAAAGCATCGGCAGAAAATCGGTCCTGGACGAATACTACAAGAATAAATAAAAAATGTCCCGAAATTTTCAATTCCGGGACATTTTCCTAATTAGCAATATTCTCAAAAGTTAAATCACCCACCTTTGTAATACTCAATGCCTTAGAATAGTTGAGCAAAAAATTAACAGTTTCCTTTTTAGGTGACATTTTTGGATTTGCTTTTTTCTTTTTAGAGTAGAGTTTTGCCATTGCTTCAGTATGAATTATAAAAGAATAACGCAACTCACCTATAAATATTGTTTAATTGGTTAAAATTATTTGATTTTTCTCAATCACTTTTCTCAAGTTCATTAAGGCATAACGCATTCTTCCTAAGGCAGTATTAATACTTACCCCAGTCAAATCTGCTATTTCCTTAAAACTTAAATCGTCATAAATACGCATTACCAAAACTTCACGCTGATCGTCTGGTAATTCACTGATTAAACGCTGTAAATCAACCTCAACCTGCTCCGTGATTATTTTGCTTTCAATATTCGGACTGTTGTCTGTCATAAGAGAGAAAACTGAAAACTCCTCTGTATCTCTATTGAAAGGCATTTTCTTTGTCTTTCTGAAATAATCCACGATCAGATTGTGGGAAATACGCATCACCCACGGTAAAAACTTACCTTCTTCATTGTAGTTTTTTGTCTTTAAAGTCTTGATGACCTTAATAAAAGTGTCCTGGAAAATATCTTCGGTAACATCTCTGTCCATTACCTTAGAATAGATAAATCCGTAAATTTTTGATTGGTGTCTCTCAATTAATGTAGCTAAAGCATTTTCATCTCCGCCTACATAATTTTTTACGAGGACTGCGTCCGGAAGTACAACATTGGCCGTCATAATACTTTTTAGTTTTTGGTTTGGGAATTAATTCTAAAAAAGTATTTTTATACGATAGGCAAATGCTTTATAAATTATTGTTAACCAAATATAGTAATAAATGTTTTTATCCTACAAATAATAATTTAAAATTTAACATTTGGCAACACAATAATTTTAAAAAAATAAATGCACAGATTCAAACAATAATTTTCAAAATCAATACATAAATAAAACCCATATCGTTTTTAATACTAATAATACCGAAACAAATTCCTCAAAATTTGGTTTTTAGCTATCTTTGCATTTCACCCACATTTTTCTATGAAAACTGACATCACAACATTAGAGCCAAAGAAAAATATTATCATAAAAGGAGCGCAACTTCACAACCTTAAAAATGTGGATGTTGCGATTCCGAGAAACAAACTTGTGGTTATTACTGGACTTTCAGGTTCCGGAAAATCAAGTTTGGCTTTCGACACTCTTTATGCTGAAGGACAGCGTCGTTATGTTGAAAGTTTGTCTTCCTACGCCCGTCAGTTTTTAGGACGACTTGACAAGCCAAAAGTTGATTATATAAAAGGAATCGCACCGGCCATTGCCATCGAACAGAAAGTAAACACAACTAATGCGCGTTCGACCGTTGGAACTTCAACCGAAATTTACGATTACCTTAAATTGTTATACGCCAGAATAGGCAAAACCTTTTCCCCTGTTTCAGGCAACGAGGTTAAAAAACAGACGGTCAGCGATGTTATTGCCGAAGTTCAAAATTTCGATTTGGAAAGTAAATGGCTGCTGCTCGCCCCTATCCATTTAGAGGAAGGAAGAGCACTGGAAGACAAGTTAAAAGTATTACTGCAACAAGGTTTTGCACGTATTTTGGTCGACAATGAAATGGTTCGTCTGGATGAAATCGACCAGCATTCGCTTGATAACAAAGATGTGCTTTTAATCATTGACCGAATCATCGTAAAAGAAGAAGAGGAATTTTACAACCGATTGGCAGATGCCGTGCAGACAGCATTTTATGAAGGAAAAGGCGAATGTTACCTGCAGGAATTAAATTCAGAAAGACGATTTGTTTTCAGCAATAATTTTGAATTGGACGGAATCACATTTCTGGAACCAAACATCCACTTGTTCAGTTTTAACAATCCGTATGGTGCCTGTCCGAAATGCGAAGGCTATGGAAACGTTATAGGCATCGATGAAGAATTGGTAATTCCTAATACAGCACTTTCCGTTTATGAGAATGCCATTTACCCTTGGCGTGGTGAAAGCATGGGCTGGTACAGAGATCAATTGGTAAACAACAGCCATCATTTCGATTTCCCGATTCATAAACCTTTTTTCGAATTATCAAGCGAACAGAAGGCTTTAATCTGGCACGGGAACAGCTATTTTGTAGGATTGGATGCTTTCTTTCATGAACTGGAAGAGAAAAACTACAAGATTCAAAACCGTGTGATGTTATCGCGTTACCGCGGAAAAACCAAATGCAATGTCTGTAAAGGTAAACGATTGCGTCCGGAAGCAAATTACATACAAGTAGACGGAAAAACCATTTCTGATTTGGTGGATTTACCAATTAAAAACCTGATTGAATTCTTTAAGAGATTGACTTTGTCCGAATACGATGAAAAAGTTGCCAAACGTCTTTTAATTGAAATCAATAACCGTTTGCGCTTTTTGGACGAAGTCGGATTAAATTATCTGACGTTAAATCGAAATTCGGCAACGCTTTCAGGTGGTGAATCACAGCGAATCAATCTGGCCACCTCATTAGGAAGCAGTTTGGTGGGATCCATGTATATTTTGGACGAACCGAGTATTGGATTGCATCCGAAAGACACGGAAAGACTAATAAAGGTCTTAGAAGATTTACGCAATTTGGGTAACACCGTAATTGTGGTGGAGCACGACGAAGACATAATGAAAGCGGCCGACATGATTATTGACATTGGTCCGGAAGCAGGAACTTTTGGGGGTGAATTGGTCGCACAGGGAACTTACGACGAAATCCTGAAAGCCGACACACTTACCGGAAAATACCTTAGCGGAAAAATGGAGATTGAAGTTCCGAAAAAACGCCGACAATTCAAAAATCATGTGGATGTAATCGGAGCACGCGAAAACAACTTAAAAAACATCAATGTTACTTTTCCTTTAGAATGCTTAACGGTAATTACCGGAGTTTCAGGAAGCGGAAAAAGTACGCTGGTTAAAAAAATATTATTCCCGGCCATCCAGAAAAAACTGGAAGGTGTTGGAGAAAAAGCAGGTCAGTTTACAGAATTGGCAGGAAGTTTTTCCCAGTTAAAACACATCGAATACGTAGATCAGAACCCGATTGGAAGAAGTTCGCGTTCCAATCCGGTAACGTATATCAAAGCTTATGATGACATTCGGGATTTATTCTCAAAACAGCAATTATCAAAAATGCGTGGCTATCTTCCAAAACATTTTTCCTTTAATGTGGAAGGCGGCCGCTGTGAAACCTGTAAAGGTGATGGTGAGGTAACCATCGAAATGCAATTTATGGCCGACGTACATCTGGAATGTGAAACCTGTGGCGGAAAACGTTTCAAAAAAGAAATTCTGGAAGTTAATTATGAAAACAAAAACATCGATGACATCCTTACGATGACCATTGATGATGCGATTGCGTTTTTCAGTGAGCATAAACAAACCAAAATCACTCAAAAGTTGCAACCGCTTCAGGATGTTGGTTTGGGATATGTACAATTGGGCCAATCCTCTTCTACGCTTTCCGGCGGAGAGGCACAGCGTATCAAATTGGCATCGTTTTTAGTTAAGGGAGCAACTAAAGAAAAAGCCTTATTTGTATTCGACGAACCAACAACCGGATTGCATTTTCACGACATCAAAAAATTATTGGCTTCGTTTGACGCATTAATTGAGAAAGGACATTCTATAATCGTGATCGAACACAATCTGGATTTAATCAAATGTGCTGATTACATCATAGACATCGGTCCGGAAGGCGGTGAAAACGGCGGAAATCTGATTGCTTTCGGAACACCTGAGGAAATTGTCAAAAATTCCAAATCCATAACAGGAAAATACCTAAAAGAAAAACTATAAGAAAAGACCTCTAAATTGAGGTCTTTTCTATTATTCAATAACTATTTTTCTCGCAATCCTTTTTTGATCAGTTTCCAGTACTCCTAAATACACTCCTTTACTGAAATGTGAAACATCTATGGTTTCTATTTGTTTCGCATCCAAAATAGAATCTTTATAAACTTCTTTACCCTGAATATCAGTCAACGAAAATGTATAATTGTTTTTCGGTAGTGTACCCAGATTAATATTCAGCTTTCCTTTTGTGGGGTTCGGAAAGAAACTGATTTGAAAATCGGCATTGTACTCATTAGTGGAAAGCGTCGTGCCTGCTTTTGCAAAATGCATCATGGCACCTGCTGCTGCTTTTGAAATATTGTACACATAAAGTGGATCCATGTTAACGAGTAAATCAGTAGTCGTATGCCTATGTGAGCTTTCATTCTTTTCAAAGAAACCGGTAATCACTTCATCATTATTCTCAAACGGCATATAATCGGAGGCGTAAGCGTAATTTAAAAACGTATTTAACGGGGAATACAACCCAACACACATAATTAGTTCGCTAGTAATAGTATTAGATGCTGCATTGTTAGATGTTGGGCTTCCTGTATCCCGTTCACAGGTAACGGTGTTGTTCACCATACCCGCTACACCCCCTACTTCATCAATATTGAACACTAATTTAATATCCATTTTAGGAGTGGTCCCATTAACGACAGAAGACACATAATGCTGACTTCCGTATAATCCATCTTCTTCCCCGCTGAAATTGATAAATTTAATAGAATATTCTGTCGGAATACTTTGCAGTAAACGTGCAACTTCAAGAAGAACAACTGTACCACTGCCATTGTCGTTTGTACCGGTCCCGGTAATCGAGTCATAATGCCCGCAAATAATTACATAAGTATTCGGATAAACGGTTCCTACTTTTGTCAGCACTAGGTTTTTACAAGTAACTCCAGAATACGAATAGGAGTCTTCCACCATTTGTCCAGCGGCGTAGCCATAACTTAAATACTTGTTCTTTAACCAATCTAAGGTATTTTGCAGTGCAGAGGTTCCTTTTTGCTTCACACCAAGGGCTTCATATTGGATCAGATTATTGGTAATATTGGCCTGTGATGCCTGATTGGAAACATCGGCATATCTTTGAATGAAAGTCTGTGCAGCGGTGGTTTGCAGACTGCCAATCACAAATAAAACTAATGCGATTTTTCGTTTAAAAAATTTCATTTATCTATCAACTCCAGTTAAGTTAGTTAGCTTTGGTTTACGAATTTATCAAACTATAACAATTCACTTTTTTTCATATTTTTTCATTTCATCCCTAAAACCTCTAAAAAAGCATACCGTTTAATTCACGAATTTCTTCCATATTCAAGAAAAATAATATTTTTTACAAAGCGCACAAATCTAACAATCAACAACTTACAAAACAACTTTTCATCATTAAAAATACCGACTCCTTTTTTGGCACGCAAATTGGTCTTCGCTTATCAAATAAAAATCTGAATAAAATCAGAAACGTGGAAACCGAAAAACGTTACGAGTAGGTAAACTATTAAAATTATTGTATTATGAAAAAAATTACTCTTTTAGTAGCCAGTGTATTTCTGGTAGGAAGTATGGCTCATGCGTCAGAAAACCCTGTTTTTTCTGATACAAACGGAAAAGGTCCTCGCCACACTGCAGATTACAGAAATGCAGAACCAATCGTGTTTATGGAGCGTGGAATCGAGTTTTATGTTTTCCCTGACGGACAATTTGATTTCAACACACGTCCATCCAGACCAAAACATGCAACCGCAAACACAACCTATGGAGCACCCGGTGCACGCACCTCAAGTCGTTATGGCCCGGCAAACTATGGTGTCCGAGTAGAGCATGACAACTTCGGCAGGGTAAGACGTATCGGAAACGTATTTATCAATTACGATGGGGTCAATAGGGTAAAACGTGTAGGTTCCGTATATATGAGATATAACAGTTTTGCCCTTTCTCAAGTTGGAGGTCTGCGAATCCTATACAACAGAAGAGGTCACATCATCGATGTAATCGGTTTTGTAAACGGATGGAGCCATGGATATGCTTATAATCCCTACACATACAGCGGAAATGATTATAACGATACAGATTATGGATACGACAGTGGTTCAGGATATAATGAGGACGATTATTATTACTACAAAGCAGATGGCACAAAAGCCAAAATGACTGAAGAAGAAAGCGATGACGTTAAAAAAGACGAACAGTCCGTAATGGAAAAAAACAAGAGAATATAGTTGAATAAATTTGGTTGGTTAAGTTTGGTTAAATTTCCCGCTGAGCAGCAATGTGAAGCGGGATTTTTTATTGCAGTAAACTAGCCAATTCTTTTGTCAGGTTCTTGCGGCTGTATTGTTGCAGCCCCACAGGATAAACTTTTAAATTAGTCTCCAAAAACAAATTAAAATAACTCAAAATGGTTTCTTTTACTTTTTCTTTTTCATCATACAGAACAAAAACACCTGTATTGGTTTGTTTGAGAATTACAGAGAAATCGGCATCTTCCGGTCCAATAGCCAGGATTGGCCTTTCAGAAACCATATACTCAAAAAGTTTTCCGGGAATGATACTTTTTGTTTCTTCCGAATTAATTTCTACAAGCAATAGAACCTGGGATTTTCGTTGATGTTCCAAAGCTTCCTGATGGGAAACATAGCCAAGATTATTTACATAACCGGCCAACTGAAATTCAGCGATGGCATCCAAAACTTCTTGGCTCACAGCTCCGATTAACTTTAGTTCGAAGTACTCCCTGAACTTGTCATTTTCATGAATCAATTCATGAAGTGCTTTCCATAAAATTCTCGGGTTCCGATCGGATAAAAACGAACCGATATGCGCTAAAGTGAACTTTTCATCCAAAGTTTGCCTACCCACATTCTCAACATCATATCCATTGGTGATAACATGAATCGGTTTTGCGGTGATGGACTCAAACTCTTTTTTGGTGGTTGGACTCGTCACTAAAAGAAAATCGGCTCGATTCATAACTTCAGATTCCAGCATTTTATGTTTTTTTGCAGATGAAGCTGATAATTTCAATGCTTTATGATAACCAATGGTTGTCCACGGATCACGAAAATCAGCAATCCATTTTACATTTAGCTTTTCTTTTAATTCTAAACCAATTAAATGCAAACTATGAGGCGGCCCCGTAGTAATTATAGTCTCAATTCCGTTTTCTTGAATATATTTTGACAAATAGGCTACTGACGGTTTTACCCACAAAACCCTAGCGTCAGGAATAAACAGATTTCCTCTTACCCAGAGCAGCATTTTTTGAAGAAAGGATTGCTTTTTTTGATTTGGAATGATTCCCGAACTGATTTTTTTAGTGCTTTTTTTAGAGAATAACGAAGCCCAAGCGTAAGGCTCTACAATTTTGTTTTTAAGAATCGTTACATTTTCAGGAACGTCAGCCAATAGTTTTTCGTCCAATAACGGATAGGTTGGATTCTCCGGAATGTAAACAATGGGTTCGATGCCAAAATCGGGTAAATACTTCACAAACTTTAACCAACGCTGTACGCCGGGTCCACCCGCAGGCGGCCAATAATACGTTATGATGAGTACTTTTTTCATATTATAGTTTTGAAATCATCAAGCCTCCCCAAGTTGCTGCTAATCCTAAAAACAAACTTAAGCCTATGTACAAAAAAGCAGTTCCGTACTGATTTGCATTAAGTAACTGTATGTTTTCATTTGAAAACGTTGAGAAAGTTGTATAACCTCCGCAAAAACCCGTTACCATAAAGAATTTCAAATCAGGATTGGTTACATTATTTTTTTCCATCCAACCCAAAAACAACCCGATGAGAAAACATCCTAAGACATTGGTTACAAAAGTTGCATATGGAAAAAACAATTGAGTATATTTATTAATCCATTGTGCTGTCAGGTAACGAAAAACACTACCTAAACCACCTCCTATCGCTATTAATAAAATAGTTCTCAATTTATTTTCGAAACTAATTAAGCGTCATTTTTCTTCTTCATTTTCGTAAAAATTCCGAAACCTACAAACACTAACATTCCAATGAAACTGAACAGTGAAATCATACTTCCCGTTTGTACCACTTTCGGTTGGAATTTGAATTCAATCGTATGTTTTCCTGCTGGTACATTTATTGCTCTCAATACATAATCAGCGCAGAAAATATCGGTTTCTTTACCGTCAATAGTAGCAATCCAACCTTTAGGATAATAGATTTCAGAGAAAACCGCTACCCCATTGTTTGTATTGCTTGAGGTATATTTTAAGTAATTCGGTTTATAAACATTCAATTTAATTGTAGCCAGACTGTCTTTTACAAATGAAGTTGTCTTTACCGCCCCGGCAAAATCCTTCTGATTTACAATAGCAGCATTCTTCGTATCCAGCTTATCCAAAGCCTTCATTTCCTCATCGGCTGAATTTACCAGTTTTACTTCGCTTACAAACCATGCATTTCCATTTACATTCGGATTCTGCATTGGAACATCCTGTCCTTGTTCGTCTTTCTGAATGATGTATTTTACATTCAGCATGTTCAATACACCGATATTATTTTTGGCAATCTGATAATCAAACAACTGCTGCATTTTTCTTGGTTTGGCCGCATGATAGCCTCCAATCGATTTATGAAAATAAGAAGCCCTTGCGCTCGACATATTCCCATCTACTTCAAACACTCTGAAATGAGTTGTGTCACTCAAAATCTGTTGATCTGCCGGAGTCGCTTCGAACGGAATATCCGCTTGACGGGCAGAAACAAAACTATCGTTGTTTACATAATTTTTATCTACAAAGAACAAATCTCCTACCATTAAAACCCCAACAATAATCACTGTTGTCAGTTCCGATACTTTATTTTTGATGAAGAACCATAACGTTCCAACTGTCAAAATAATCAATATTGCCGAACGCATTAAATCGGAAGAATACATTTCCTGACGCTGCTCTTTCAACGCATTGATAAATGGTGGCCCCATCTCTCCGTACATTTGCAGGTACATACTGTCACTTCCCCCTGTAAAGCTGAACATTCCTTTACATATAAACAGTAAAACAACAATTCCCAACACAGTTGCTGCCGACATCCAAAGTGCCTTGAAACGGGCTTTTTCTTCTGCATTGAAGAAAGCCTGCATTCCTAAAATTGCCATAATCGGCATACACAATTCCAAAATTACCTGAATGGAAGAAACTGCTCGGAATTTGTTGTACATTGGCACAAAATCGATGAAGAAATCGGTTAAAGCCGGGAAGTATTTTCCCCAAGACAATAGCAATGAAAGTACAGCTCCCGCTAAAAAGGCATATTTAATTTTTCGTTTGTCGATGAACATTCCCAAAACAAACAGGAAGAACACTATCGCTCCAATATAGGCCGGTGCAGCAACAATTGGCTGATCACCCCAATAAGTTGGTACTGCAGAAGCGAAATCTTTAGCTTCAGTTGGAGATGCTCCCTGTCCTAATACAAATTCGTACATAGGAGAACCTTCCCCAACGTTTTCATGATTGGAACCTCCAAATAAACGCGGTGCGATTAAATTCAAGCTTTCAGCGATTCCGTAACTGTATTCTGTAATGTACTCATAAGACATCGCATTGTTGTTTTCTGCCTTTTTTCCGTCGGCAGAAAATGTTAACTCACTGTCGTTACGGGTTGAATATTTTGCATATTCTGAAGTTGTCATTATGTTAGTTGCATTAGCACCAACTGCCAGAATTCCGGCGATAATGAAAATACCGAAAGCTTTCCAAAGTCCTTTAAAGTCCTTTTCTCTTAAATATTTAATTTTATAATATACAGTAATCACCAACAACAAAAACAACAGATAATAAGTCATCTGGAAGTGATTCGCATTGATTTCAAAAGCGGCGGCTATCATAGTAAGCAAACCTCCGGCAATATATCGCTTCTGATAAACCATAATGACGCCCGCAACTACCATAGGCATATAAGCGATCGCATGGGCTTTGGCATTATGTCCTACACCCAAAATAATTATCATATATGTTGAAAAACCAAATGCGAGGGCGCCGAAAAAGGCTTTGAGATTATCAAC
Source organism: Flavobacterium enshiense (assembly GCF_022836875.1). Taxonomy (NCBI): domain Bacteria; kingdom Pseudomonadati; phylum Bacteroidota; class Flavobacteriia; order Flavobacteriales; family Flavobacteriaceae; genus Flavobacterium; species Flavobacterium enshiense. The sequence goes on along the minus strand of NZ_CP090376.1, from coordinate 1,870,879 downwards.
CTTTAAAGCTTTGAGCAAAATGAAAAATCCGATAAAATACAAGAAGAGATAATCAGCCGGACGCGGCAGAAAACGAATCAGATTATCCAGTTGTTTGATATAATTGTGTGGGTAATTTGCCCCCAGCTGATAAGTTGGCATTCCACCGAATGCACTGTTGGTCCAGTAAGGTTCTTCCCCGGTTTCTTTTCTGAAATCGTTTTGCTCTTTTGCCATTCCGGTGTATTGAGCGATATCACTCTGAAACACTTTTTTACCTTGCATCACAGGATAAAAATAAAGAACGGAAATTACTGTAAAGCCGATTACGACTAATAAATAAGGGTAAATCTTGCTTAGGTTTTTCATGTTATTTTGCTTCAATTGGCTTAAAAATCAGGCTAAAATAACAATAAAAACCCTTTTAAAAAAAGAAAACGAATAACTCGGTGTTATTCGTTCTGCTTTAAACTATTCAATTTCTTCAAAATCAATATACTCGCCTACTTTCTTCCTCTCTTTGGGCATTTCGGCCTGAGAAGACGACTGCGTATTCGCTTGCGAATATTGCTGCTGATAATTTTGCTGTTGTTGTTTGAAATTCTCCTCAGCTTTTTTAACTACCTGCTGTAAAAAATAAGGAGCTAGCAATCGCATAACGAATTTTAATGCATAGTATATGAAAAGTATCCAAAATAATGCTTTTATCAAACCTGTAAATGATGCTGTTTCCATCGTCAAATAAATTTTGTCAAATTTAAGCAAAGCTACATTTAAAAATAAGATCTGTTTCTTAAAATAATAATAAAATACTATTTTTGGAGGACTGATATACGTTCAAACTTAAACAAAATAAGCAATCATGCTCCAATTAAAAACGAAACTTCTTGGTCTATTACTGATTACGTCGGGAATAGCAATCGCGCAACATACCGACGAAATTAATTCCAATCGCCCCGGAAAATCTTTTGGCGCCTTTTCGATAGGAAAAAAGGTCATTCAGGCAGAATCCGGAATTTATTACACCAAAGAAAAACACGATTTACAGGAATGGGAAGCCAAAGGTTTCGGATTGGACCTGGTGGTTCGTTATGGTGCTTTTTTGGAACAGCTTGAATTCATAGGTGAAATGCAATACCAGACCGACAAATACACATCACCTGTTTTAGACGAAAACAGAAACGGATTCAGGCAACTGACTGTTGGTGCCAAATATTTATTTTACGACCCATGGAAAAATTATAAGGAGAAAGTAAACGTATACAGCTGGAAGGCCAACCACAAATTCAAATGGAGAAAGTTATTGCCTGCGATTGGCGGATATGTGGGTGCAAATTTCAATGTTGGGGACAATCCTTACACATTCCCTACTGATCCCACTGTTAGCCCAAAAGTAATGTTGCTGCTGCAAAACCACTTTGGTAGCCGAACCGTGTTAACCACAAACCTTATCGCCGACAAAATCGCAACCGATTACCCTAGCTACGGTTATATTTTAACGCTAAGCCGAGGTATCAATGAAAACTGGTCTGTGTTTTTAGAAAACCAAGGATATAAAAGCGATTGGTATGCGGATTGTATTTTCCGTGGAGGAGCTGCATACTTAATAAAGAAAAACATGCAGGTAGATGCCTCTGTAGGAGCAAGTATTAAAGATACTCCTTCCATTTTTACCGGAGCTGTAGGGTTCTCATGGCGTTTTGACAAAAGCTACAAACCAATCGAAATCAAAGATGGGAAAGAAGTAAAAGGCGACACAAAAAACAAAAAAGTAGAAGAAGAGAAGAAAAAACGTTCCGACGAAGTACAATAATTTATGATTACAATAAAAGAAGTCAGTTCCCAAAAAGAACTAAAAGAGTTTGTTTTATTTTCTTTTGAAATTTTTAAAAACAACCCATATTGGATTCCGCCCATCATTGCTGATGAAATGGAAGGCTTTGACCGCACTAAAAACCCTGCTTTCAAAAATGCCGATGTACACTTTTATCTGGCCTACAAAGACAGCAAAATTGCAGGTAAAATAGCAGTCATCATTAATTGGGATGAAGTAAATCAATTAGGAAAAAAGAAAGTCCGTTTTGGTTGGTTTGATGTTATTGACGATATCGAAGTTACCAAAGCCTTGCTCGAAAAAGCCCGCGAACTGGGACAAAAACATAATATGGACCACATCGAAGGCCCTATGGGATTTTCAAATCTGGACAAAGTTGGCGTTCTGACCGAAGGCTTTAATGAATTAGGAACCATGATTTCCTGGTACAGCATGCCTTATTACAAGGAACATTTCGAAAAACTCGGAATGGTTACCGAAAAGGAATTCTACGAAAGCTGGTTTACCATGGATGCCATCAACCCAGAACCTTTCCAACGCGCAAGCAAAATGATTAAGGAACGCTACGGATTAAAAACACTTCATTTCAAAAAAAACTCAGATATCTTTCCTTATGTGGATCAGATGTTCGACTTATTTAATGAAGCTTATGCAAGTTTACAATCATTCGTTGCCATAAATGATGAAACCAAAGAATATTTCAAGAAAAAATATGTAAACTTCATTAATCCGGAATACATAAAATTCATTGTCGACAGCAACAATAAGATGATTGCCTTTACTATTGTAATGCCTTCGTATGAAGCAGCTTTACAAAAAGCCAAAGGCAAATTGTTCCCATTCGGTTTTCTACATTTATTAAATGCGAAAAAGAATTCCAGAGAAGTGGTTTTCTATTTAATCGGCGTACACCCAGAGTATCAAAACAAAGGAGTAACTGCTATCATTTTTGATGATTTTTATAAAGTCTTCAAAGAGAAAAAAATCCGAAAGTTTATCAGAACACCTGAATTGCTCGAAAATAACGCAATGCATAATCTTTGGAAAAACTTTGATCCAAAAATTCACAAAAGAAGAAAAACTTACAAGATGGATATTTAATCCCTTGTAATGATAAAAGAGTGGTTAAAACAATGACACCAAGACTGAAAAAATAACTATTGCATAAACTACAAGTAACATGGTTTCGGTACGGTCTTTTTTGAAAAGGGCTTTCATAGTAGGTAGATTTGTTCACCAAAAGTAAAACAATACACATTGTTATTTTTTGCGAACTTCTGAACAGTAACTTTAAGTTTACGAAACATAACATTCAGTTAACATAAAAAATCACTCATTGTTAAAAAACCATCCATTTGTTTAAAAATAAAAACCCATCCGCTGCCGGATGGGTTTTTATTTATTTATCTAACTAAGAAACAATTACGACACGTCTACCGTTGTTTCCTGAGCAATCTGCTTATAAATTCCGTTTACAAGTTTTTCACGGATTGCTTCGAAAGCTGATAATGTTTCCTCTATATCCTGCAGAGTATGAGATGCTGTTGGAATCATACGCAACAAAATAATACCTTTCGGAATTACCGGATATACCACAATCGAAAGGAAAATCCCGTAGTTTTCACGTAGGTCATTTACCATTACCATTGCTTCCGGAATAGAACCCTCAAGGTACACTGGCGTGATACAAGTATTAGTATCTCCGATATTGAAACCTCTCTCTTTTAATCCGTTTTGCAACGCATTTACGTTTTCCCAAAGTTTATCTTTGATTTCAGATGAATTACGCAACAACTCCAAACGTTTTAACGAACCGATTGTCTGGATCATTGGCAATGCTTTAGCAAACATTTGCGAACGTAAGTTGTATTTTAGATAATCGATAACATCCTTGTCTGCAGCTACGAAAGCTCCGATGTTAGCCATTGATTTTGCAAATGTTGAAAAATAAACGTCAATTCCTTCCTGACAGCCTTGCTCCTCACCTGCTCCCGCTCCTGTTTTACCAAGTGTTCCAAAACCATGTGCATCGTCAACCAACAAACGGAAATTATATTTCTCTTTCAATGCAACAATTTCTTTCAGTTTCCCTTGCTGACCACGCATTCCGAAAACACCTTCTGTGATGAATAAGATCCCACCACCAGTTTCTTCAGCCATTTTGGTAGCACGCTGAAGATTTTTCTCCATGCTTTCCAAATCGTTGTGCTTGTATGTAAAACGCTTACCCATGTGCAAACGAACACCATCAATGATACAAGCATGCGAATCAACATCATAAACAATGATATCATTTTTAGATACCAACGCATCAATGATAGACACCATTCCCTGGTAACCGAAGTTCAGCAAATAAGCCGATTCTTTCATTACAAAAGCAGCCAATTCGTTTTCCAGTTGCTCGTGATAATTTGTATGACCCGACATCATTCGGGCACCCATAGGGTAAGCCGCTCCGAATTGCATCGCTGCCTCAGTATCGGCTTTGCGCACTTCAGGATGGTTTGCCAATCCTAAATAATCGTTTATAGACCAGTTTAAAATTTCTCTTCCGTGAAATTTCATTCTTGGCCCTAATTCACCTTCCAATTTCGGAAACACGTAGTAACCTTCTGCCTGTGAAGCCCATTTTCCTAATGGACCCTTATTATTTTGTATTCTTTCAAATAAATCCTTAACCATAATTCAAAAGTGTATATTTCTGATTTTTAATCGCACCAAAAGTAATTATTTCTAGTTTTCTTTCATAAATAATTTTAAAAAAGATACCCTTGAAAATGTTTAATTTGTGAAAAAGCCGTAATTAAAATCTTCCGTTTGCCATTTATCTCCCAACAAGTATCAATACTCCTCATATTTAGCATAAACACCAAAGATTATTTCATGACATTCACTTTCAAAAACAATACTTATAAATTCTTCAGAACATTTCCGGCTTCATAAATCACAATACTGACAATCACCGATTTTAAAATTGATTTTTCATTCATCACTACTAACAATCAAACCAATTTATTTTATTCAAAAACAACACATCATAGTTATTTGGATATTGTATCCTTCTTTTTATAATTTTTAATTTCATTGAGACCTACCCTATGAAAACAAACCTTTTTATCTGGAATTACAGCATCAACCAAGAAAACAGGAGGTACTATAAGACATGCAAAAAAACCGAAACCGGTACCAAACAATCCCCACATATTACTGTAAAATTCTTTTGCTTCTGAATAGTAATGAGGCACAAGAAATAAATCCCCTTCTTTAATGACTGCTTTTTGAAACCTTCTCCCTACAACGGCTTTTTTGGAAGTTGAATTCTTTTTTTCATAAGATCCCATTTGAACTACAATAAACTCCATCTTTATTTTATTTTTTTTCAGTTTATACCTGCCATAGTTAGCAACCGCAGTATCCTTAACTGTGGAATCGACCGGGTCGCCACTTAAAACAACTTCATAAACCACACCATCAGGCATAAAACGGTAATAAAGATCAGAAACTTCCGGCTTCATCCTCCTGAAAGCCGAATTAATATAAATCGCATTCGTATCAATAACTAAACTGACATTTGCCATTGATTTGTTTTTATCCACTTTAAATTTGAACTGAGAGGTTGGTCTTGGCTTAGAATGAGTATTCAACACATAATGTTTTGTTCCGCAGGAAAGTACAAGAACATAAACCACCAACAAAAGGAAAACTTTTTTCATAAATCAATCTTTAAAAACAGTCGTCATGCATCTTACTCTATGCAAAAGATAAAAGGCTCACTTTTCCCTATAATCTTTAACATCTTCAAGATTTACCCTGTAAAAACAAACCTTTTCATCAGGAACTACCAAATCCACCAAGTAAACAGGAGTTACTACCATAACTGTAAATAGCAATAGGAAAGGGTTACCTCCTATTTCCCCTGCTTTTTTATAAAATCCTTTTGGCTCTACATAATAACTATCAGGTACCATAAATAAATTTCCTTCTTTAATTATTGCCTTGCTAAATTTCTTCCCTACAACTGATGGCCTATAAAGTGAATCTTTTGGTGTACCGGACTCAACTGTAACAACCATAAATTCCATTTTAATCCTATTTTTTTCAACCCTATATTTTCCATAATCTCCCATTGCAGTATCCTTTACAACAGCTTCTATAGGCTCACCTTTCAAAGCCACTTCATAAACTACTCCATTTGGCATAAAACGATAGCAAATACCAGTAATTCCAGGTGTCATTCTCTTGAAATTGGAACTAAGATAAATCACATTTGTATCAATAACAGAATTGATATTGGCGGTGGATTTCTTTTTATCAATCTTAAACTTATATTGTGAAGTTGGCCTTGGGTTATAATGCTTATTTAACACATAATATTTTGTCCCGCATGAAAATAAAAAAAGGGAAAACAACAACAAAAGGAAAGCTTTTTTCATACCAAATAATTTATTCGTTTAAAACCAAACGGTATTTTTCATTACTTAAAGTTACGAAAATTCAACTTTGCATTTATTTACTACCTTTGAAATTCGAATAAAACACAACAATCTAATGCTGCAACTCGTTTTCGCCTCCAACAACAAGAATAAAATAAAAGAAATCCAGCAATTACTTCCGGATAGCATTTCCATTTTATCCCTGGAGGATATTGGCTGCAATGTAGACATCCCTGAAACTGCCGATACCATTGAAGGCAACGCCATACTGAAAGCCAATTACGTTACCGAACACTATGGATATCCTTGCTTTGCTGACGACAGTGGCCTTGAAATTGAAGTCTTAAACGGAGCTCCCGGTGTTTATTCCGCACGATTTGCGGGTCCACAGCGAAGTGATGATGACAATATCAATAAAGTGTTGGATCTTCTGAAAAACGAAACCAATCGCAAAGCAAATTTCAAAACCGTTATCGCTCTAAATCTTAATGGTGAACAGCATCTTTTTACAGGAATCATCAACGGAAAAATAACAAATGAACCACTTGGAGCCAATGGTTTCGGTTATGACCCTATTTTTATTGCAGAAGGTTTTTCTGATACTTTTGCCCAAATTTCACTCGAAGAAAAGTCCGCCATAAGCCATCGCGGCAGGGCTACAACCCAGTTAATCGCCTTTTTAAAACAGTAACTTATTGATTTTCAATTCATAATAAATTTTTAATATTGAATTTTGTATTAGTTTATTCCATTAATAAACAATACCTTTGCACCCAATTTAAAATATTTTATGAATAAATTTGAACAATTAGGATTGAATGAGTCGCTACTGCTGGCGATTAAAGATCTAGGATTTGAGAATCCGTCAGAAGTGCAAGAAAAAGCGATTCCAGTACTATTGGAACAAAACACAGATTTAGTTGCCTTAGCGCAAACAGGGACAGGGAAAACAGCCGCTTTTGGTTTCCCACTGATTCAAAAAATTGATGCTGAAAACAGAAATACACAAGCATTAATTTTGTCGCCAACGCGTGAGTTATGCTTACAAATCACCAACGAGATAAAATTATACTCAAAGTACATAAAGGGGTTACATACTGTGGCTGTTTATGGTGGTGCAAGCATTACAGAACAAGCTAGAGAGGTAAAACGTGGCGCACAGATTATTGTGGCTACCCCAGGTAGAATGCAGGACATGATTAACAGAGGTCTTGTAAACATTAAAAACATCGATTTTTGCGTCTTGGATGAGGCAGATGAGATGTTAAACATGGGATTCTACGACGACATTTGTTCCATATTATCGGACACACCAGAAGAGAAAAACACTTGGTTATTCTCTGCAACCATGCCTGCTGAAGTAGCACGCATCGGAAAACAATTCATGTCAGAACCGGTAGAAATTACGGTAGGACATAAGAACTCAGGTTCAGCAACGGTATCACACGAATTTTACTTAGTAAATGCACGTGACCGTTACGAAGCTTTAAAACGTTTGGCGGATGCTAACCCGGATATTTTCTCGGTGGTTTTCTGTCGTACAAAAAGAGACACTCAGGCTGTTGCCGAAAAATTAATCGAAGACGGGTACAACGCTGCGGCTTTACACGGCGATTTATCTCAGGCACAACGTGACGGGGTAATGAAATCGTTCCGTGGTCGTCAGATTCAGATGTTGGTTGCTACAGACGTAGCGGCTCGTGGAATCGACGTAGACAACGTAACACACGTAGTAAACTATCAGTTGCCGGATGAAATCGAAACCTACAACCACCGTTCAGGTCGTACAGGTCGTGCAGGAAAATTAGGTACTTCCATCGTAATTATTACGAAAAGTGAATTGCGTAAAATTTCAGCTATCGAAAGAATCATCAAACAGAAATTCGAAGAGAAAACGATTCCAAACGGAATTGAAATCTGCGAAATTCAGTTGTTACACTTAGCGAACAAGATTAAAGATACTGAAGTTGATCACGAAATAGACAACTACTTACCGGCAATTAACGAAGTTTTAGATGGCTTATCTAAAGAAGAGTTAATCAAGAAAATGGTATCTGTTGAGTTTAACCGATTCATCAGCTACTACAAAAAGAAAAGAGATTTATCAAGCCAGTCAGGTGGCGAAAGAAGTTCTGAAGGCAGAGCCCCTCAAGAGGGTGATGCGGTTCGTTACTTCATCAACATCGGTTCGAGAGACAATTTCGATTGGATGTCATTGAAAGACTACTTAAAAGAAACATTAGACTTAGGTCGTGATGACGTATTCAAAGTAGACGTTAAAGAAGGATTCTCTTTCTTCAACACCGATGCTGAGCATTCTGACAAAGTAATGGAAATCCTAAACAACGTTCAATTGGAAGGAAGACGTATCAACGTTGAAATTTCTAAAAACGACGGTGGCGGAAGACGTGATCATAACGGAAGAAATTCAGGCGGAGAAAGAAGAGGCGGCTTTGGCGGTGAACGCAGAGGCGGTTTCGGCGGAGAGCGTAAAAGCTTTGGCGGCGACCGTGACAGAGGATCTCGAAGCGAAAGCCGTGGTGGTTTTGGCGGAAGAAGTTCTGACCGTTCAGAAAGAAGAAGCGATTCATCCTCATCGGACAGAGCACCTCGCAACGAAAGACGTTCCGGAGGTACTTCGCCGAGACGTTCTGACAGTCCGGCACCAAGAAGACCAAGAAGAAGCTAATTCTTTTTGTTAATTTTCTTCAAATAAAAATTAAAAGCTACAAAATATCTAGTACATTTAGACCTTTCTAAAAGCAGTATGAAATATTTTGTAGTTTTTTTATTAGCCTTATTTTCTCTTACAGGTTTTGCACAGGAGGGTGAGTATACTAAAATCTCGGGAGTAGTTGTCAATGAAGCCAATTTACTGCCTAAGAGCGACGTCAATGTCATCAACCTAAACACCGTAAAGGGAACAACAACCAACGGAAGAGGAGAATTTGAAATTGAAGCTAAGGCAAACGACACACTGCACTTTTCATACATTGGTTTCCAATCGATAAAAATCCGTGTTTCGGCCGACTGGGTTAAAAACAAAACCGGCTTCAAAGTAAAACTTACCGAAAAAGCTCATGCCCTTGAAGAACTCTTCATCCCAAGATACTTACTTACAGGACACATTGAAGTAGACACGAAGCTGATCGCGCTTAATGATGCGCATCGTTACAGCATTTCCGGATTGCCATATGGTTATGAATCCGGCGGAAGTTCTTCATCACAAATTGGAAAAGTTATGCAATCGCTTTCAAATCCTGCCGATGCCTTGTATAATATCTTCGGTAAGAAATCGAAGGAAATGAAAAAACTCAAAGAGTTCAAAAAAGATGAAACCATCAGAAATGTACTGGCCTCCAAATACGACCGCGAAACTGTAGCCGCCATTTTGGGTATCGACAAAAAAGAAATCAAAGAGATTTTAAACCGATGCAATTACTCAGACACGTTTATAGAAACCGCCAACGATCTTCAGATCATGGATGCCATCAAAGGGTGTTATGAGGATTACAAGTTGCTGAAGAAGAATCAGTAATTAAGTTATTAGTTGTTTCTACTTACTTTTCAAGACACTTACATACCTAATCAATAATTACAGAATACCGCAAACTGCAACTTTTTCACTGCGACTAAGACTGTCCACTGCGACTACCAGCTCCACTAAACTCTCTCCAAATACTTTTTCGTAATAAAATCAATATCCTTGATTGATTTTTGGGTCCAATCAATGCGTTTTGCCAGTAATTCCGATTCCGTAAGCTGCCAGTCAATTTCCGAATGACGCAAACGCGTGGATATATTCTGAAGGATTATTGCAGCGGATACTGATATGTTCAGACTCTCCGTAAAACCCACCATCGGTATTTTCAAAAAGCCATCTGCCTGCTGAAGCACCTCATCCGAAAGTCCGTGCCTTTCTGTACCAAAAAAGATAGCGCAAGGTTTTGAAATATCAAAATCCTCCAACATGCAATCATTTTCATGTGGTGTAGTAGCAATAATCTGATACCCTCTAGCCTTCAGATTATCGATACAGTCCTGATTGTTGCTGAAACGATGGATATCAACCCATTTTTCTGCACCCATTGCAATTTCCTTATCGATTTTTTTTCCAAACCGCTGCTCCACCACATTCAGCTCCTGAATACCAAAAACTTCACAACTGCGCATTACCGCACTGGTATTATGCAGTTGATACACATCTTCCAAAGCCACAGTGAAATGCTTGGTCCGGTTTTGAAGTACTTTTAAAAAACCTTCTTTTCGGTTTGGTGTGATAAATTCTTCGAGATAATTCAAATAATCAGGATCTGACAAAAGGTTTTCCATTAAAAATGCGGATTTTTAAATATTGTTTATTAATTTAGATGGAGTTAATTCTTACGTATGACTCAAGACGAATTATTGCCGCTAATTTATAAAAAAGACGACAAAGCTTTCACTCTTTTATACGACATGTATGCAAAGAGTCTTTTTGGCGTAATTTATAATCTTATAAAGGATAAGGAAGAAGCAGAAGACGTACTTCAGGATGTTTTTGTAAAAATCTGGAAAAACATTGAGACGTATAACGAAAACAAAGGACGCTTTTACACCTGGATTCTCAATATCGCACGCAACAGTGCCATTGACAAATTGCGCTCCAAAAACTTTATCAATAATCAGAAAAACCTATCGGCCGACAATTTCGTACATATACTGGATGACCCAGCTAAAGCGAGCAATAAAATTGACGCCATTGGTCTTCATGAATTTGTCAAAAAATTAAAACCGAGATGTATCCAGTTAATCGATTTACTGTTCTTTAAAGGCTATACACAGCAAGAGGCCGCCGACGAACTTGAAATTCCGCTTGGCACCGTAAAAACACAAAACCGAAACTGCATCAACGAATTAAGAAACCTATTGAAAGCATAATGAACAGTAAAGAATATATAGAGAGCGGTATTTTAGAACTTTATGTTTTCGGAAAACTTTCTGAAGAAGAAGCCCGTGACGTGCAGCAAATGGCAGCCGACAATCCCGCAGTCCGAACTGAAATTGCAGCTATCGAATATGCAGTAATAAACCTTTCCCATAGTGTTTCTCCAAACATTTCATCGGAAACCTACGATAAAATCCGTAAGGAACTACTCGGAGACACCCCTCAGGTAGTTCATAAGAAATCCAAGACCAACTGGTCGCAATATATGGGTTGGGCCGCAGCTGTAGTTATTCTTTTGGGAGCTGCTTCCATGTACCTGCTGATGAACAGTCAGATGAATGACACCATCAATTCGGAAATCGAAAAAAACAACTCCGAATTCAAAACCATGCAAAAAACCATCATCTCCCTTGAAGACAAAAACAAATCCTCCCAAAAACTATTAAAAATCATTCGCGACAAAAACAATATGGTCGTAACATTGGAAGGACAACCTGCTATGCCTGGCGCAAAAGCTAAAATCTACTGGAACAAGGCCACACAGGCGGTTTACGTAGACGTACAGGGGTTACCGGCACCCCCACAGGGAATGGTTTATCAGGTTTGGTCTTTAAAAATGAATCCATTAACTCCAACAAGTATCGGCATATTAAATAAAATGAAGATTGACACCTCCAAAATATACCAGGTTGAAAGCACCTTAGAAGCCGAAGCCTTCGGAATCACCCTTGAACCGGAAGGAGGAAGTGCCATGCCAACCATGGATCAATTGTATGCTTTAGGAAAAATGTAATTTTTTTTGGTGCATCCCGATAGCTATCTGGAGGCTTGGGCTTACTTATAAAACCATGTTCCCACTGTCCGTTCCTCCCGATGAAAAATCGGAATCCACTCCCATCGGGGCTAGTAAGCTATCCATTTTTGTATCTGCAAACTTATTTTTAAACACCTTTATTAGTCCATAAAGATGAAAAAGAAACTCGTAATCCTCTCCGGAGCCGGAATGAGTGCCGAAAGCGGTATCAAAACCTTTCGCGATGCCGATGGGCTTTGGGAAGGCCATGACATCATGGATGTAGCCTCTCCTATCGGCTGGAACAAAAATCCTGAATTGGTTTTGGATTTCTACAACAAACGCCGCGCACAACTTTTGGAAGTGCAGCCTAACCGCGGACACGAAATCATAGCCGAACTTGAAAATCAGTTCGATGTTCATGTCATTACTCAAAATGTAGATGACTTACACGAACGCGCGGGCAGCTCAAAAGTTTTACACCTTCACGGCGAATTGCTTAAAGTATGCAGCATTGCCAACGAAAATCACATCCTCGACTGGAAAACCGATTTACATTTAGGCGATACCGATAAACAGGGCTACCAACTCCGTCCTCATATCGTCTGGTTCGGAGAGGCCGTTCCCGCCATAGATGAAGCCATCGAAATTGTGCAAGATGCCGATATTTTAATTGTAATTGGTACATCATTACAAGTATATCCCGCCGCCGGACTGATGAATTATGCCCCACAACACATTCCTGTATATTACATCGATATCAAACCTGCCACTATTTATGACTTACCAAATCTGTTGGAAGTAATACCAATGTCAGCCAGCGATGGAATGGAAAGATTTAAGGACATTATGAGTTGTAAATTGTGAATTATAAATAGACTTAGCTACATTATTCATAGCAAAACAACGTGATAACTGCAACTGAAAACTGTGACTAAAAAAAATACAATTCATAATTTATAACTCACAACTTATAACTATTTTTGCCTTTTCTTAAAAACAACACGAAAAAACATGCAACTAACTGAATTGAATGCTATTTCGCCAATCGATGGACGTTATAGAAATAAAACTGTTTCCTTATCACAATATTTTTCTGAAGAAGCACTGATCCGTTACCGTGTTTTAGTGGAAGTGGAGTATTTCATCGCTCTTTGCGAATTGCCTTTACCGCAACTTGCCGGCGTGGATAAAAACCTTTATCCGGAGTTACGTAAAATGTATGAGAACTTCTCAACGGAAGACGCTCTTTGGATAAAAGAAACTGAAAAAACGACCAATCACGATGTGAAAGCTGTGGAGTATTTCATCAAAGCAGCATTCGACAAGTTAGGGTTACAACAATATAAAGAGTTCATCCATTTCGGATTGACTTCTCAGGATATCAACAATACTGCTATTCCGCTTTCTACGAAAGAAGCTTTCAAAAAAGTATACATGCCTAGCTTAATCAGTGTAATTTCCAAACTGAAAGAATTAAGCATCGAATGGGCAGCCATTCCGATGTTGGCCCGTACTCATGGACAACCGGCTTCCCCTACCCGTTTGGGCAAAGAAATCCAGGTTTTCGTGGAGCGTTTGGAAGAACAAATGCGTTTGTTGTTCAATGTGCCATTTGCAGCTAAATTCGGTGGTGCCACAGGAAACTACAATGCTCATGCGATAGCCTATCCTAACAACGATTGGAAAAAATTCGGAAATAAATTTGTGGAAGATATTTTAGGTTTACACCACTCTTTCCCAACAACACAAATCGAGCATTACGATCATTTTGCTGCATTTTTTGATGCTTTGAAACGTATCAATACCATCTTAATTGATTTAGACCGCGATATTTGGACGTATGTCTCCATGGATTATTTCAAACAGAAAATCAAAGCAGGAGAAATCGGTTCTTCCGCTATGCCACATAAAGTAAACCCGATTGATTTCGAAAACTCAGAAGGAAATTTAGGGATTGCCAATGCGATTTTCGAACATTTATCAGCTAAATTACCAATATCAAGATTACAGCGTGACTTAACTGACAGTACGGTTTTACGTAACATCGGAGTACCGATGGGTCACACCATAATCGCTTTTGAAGCTACTTTGAAAGGGTTGAACAAATTGCTTCTAAACGAAGAAAAATTCGCAGAAGATTTAGAGAAAAACTGGGCTGTTGTTGCTGAAGCTATTCAAACAATCTTGCGTCGTGAAGCGTATCCGAATCCTTACGAAGCATTAAAAGAATTAACCCGTACCAATACGGTTATCAACAAGGAAGCGATCCATAACTTCATCGGAACTCTAAACGTTTCTGATGATATCAAAGCCGAGTTGTTGAAAATAACGCCTAGCAACTATTTAGGAATTTAAATTTCGACAGTGAGACCTGAAAAGGTCCAAAAATAACAATCCGTGACTTGAATGAGTTGCGGATTTTTTTTGCTTAAAACTTTGGTTTGTTTCCAAAAGTAATCTTTATTTCATAACGATAAAAGGGAGCAAAAGCAACTTTAAACAACTCGGATAAAACGAGTTATAAAGACAATAAAGTACAAAACGATTTTTTAAAACTACCTGTTCATTTTCAAAAAATCAACCAAAATCATTTTAACGAGAATATTATATCGTTCAAAGAATAAAAAACATTCGACTAAAAAAAGAGGTTAACTTTATTCCCCTGCTCAAAAAATGAGTCAGATAAAAAAGAGATATTAACCTAAAACCAAAAGATTATGTTGAGAAGAAAATTACTTTTAGTCTACCTCATTTTACTTGCTACCCTTGTGGTTATTATCGGTTGTGACAAAATGAAGGACAAACCCATGGGAGATGCTCCAAAAGCAGAAGCTTCCTTTGATCCCGAGTCTGCTCGTGCTGCCATTGATGCCAGCAATGCCGAATTCTGTAAAGCTATGATGGCCAGTGACAGCATTGGCTTGATAGCTCGCTATGATGACAATTCAAAAGTATTTCCGCCCAATATGGAACCGGTTGTAGGGACAAAGGAAATTAAAAAGTTTATGATGCATCCTATGGATATGAAAATGACCGATTTCAAAATTGAAGCTGTTTCGCTTTCAGGTACCGAAGACAATCTCATTGAAATCGGAAACTATTCTATTACTGGAGAGAAAGGAGCCATGGACAAAGGAAAATTTATCGCTATTTGGAAAAAAGCCGGCGACTCCTGGAAAATCCAGACAGAAATTTGGAACAGCAACATGCCGCCACTTCCACCTCCACCTGCTCCAGCTGAAAAAAAATAAGATGCTGTTTTTACAATACGTTAGAATCAAAGTAAAAAACAGTTCCAAGAAGCCCGAATTCAATCAAAAAACTTGAAGATTCGGGCTTTTTTCACTATTTTCCCCTGAATATTTTTCAGAACAACAAATAGTTACCCGCCCATGTTTTTAACCGCTGCCGCACCATCCGTTACACCTCACCTTCAGCCCTTAATCAGCGATTTGGGACTGATTCTTATAACTGCTGGATTCGCGGTACTTCTGTTTAAAAAAATAAAACAACCTTTGGTTTTGGGCTATCTTATTGCCGGATTTCTTGCCGGGAATCATTTCGATTTCTTTCCTTCAGTAAAAGACACCCACAGCGTAGAAATCTGGGCTCAAATTGGCGTTATTTTTTTACTGTTTAGTCTCGGACTTGAATTCAGTTTCAAAAAACTGGTAAAAGTTGGTGGTACTGCTTCCATAACTGCGATTACACAAATTGTCACCATGGTTGCTTTGGGTTTTATCGTTGGAAAATTAATGGGCTGGAAAAATATGGATTGCCTCTTTTTAGGTGTCATATTATCCATATCTTCAACAACAATCATCCTTAAAGCCTTTGATGAATTAGGCGTAAAAGCGCAGAAATTTGCCGGAAATGTTATTGGAGCACTCATCGTTCAGGATATTTTGGCAATCTTAATGATGGTTCTATTATCTACTATTGCCGTTAGTCAGCAGGTATCCGGAAGCGAATTATTTTATTCCGTATTAAAATTGGTTTTCTTCCTGACCATTTGGTTTGTGGGAGGGATCTTCTTCGTTCCAACCTTACTTAAAAACGCGAAGCATCTGTTAAGCGATGAAATGCTTTTGATACTTTCCATTGCCTTATGTCTGGTCATGGTAACATTAGCAGCCAAAGTAGGATTTTCACCGGCATTAGGAGCTTTTATCATGGGTTCTATCATAGCCGAAACTACTCAGGCGGAACATATTGAAAACCTTGTAAAACCTGTCAAAGACTTATTTGGCGCCGTTTTTTTCGTGTCGGTGGGTATGATGATCAATCCTGATACACTTGTAGATTATGCTTTCCCGGTTGTTATTTTAACCCTTGTTGTTATTTTGGGGCAATCAACAAGTGCAGCAATAGGGTCGTTACTTTCAGGACAACCTTTAAAACAAGCGGTGCAGGCTGGAGTAAGTTTGTCGCAAATCGGCGAATTTTCATTCATCATAGCCACATTAGGGTTGTCATTGGGAGTAACCAGTGATTTCTTATATCCTACAATAGTTGCAGTTTCGGCCATAACCACCTTTACCACTCCATACATGGTAAAATTGGGAACACCGCTTTCTTTGTTACTGGAAAAAAAATTACCCCGAAAATGGATCAAGGCCATTCAAAACTATAGTGCAAATGCCGAAGCTATTAAAACCGTAAGTACCTGGCAGATCGTTTTACAAAGCTTCCTGTTTCAGATTATATTGCATTCAATCATTATCATCGGTATAATTGTACTTTCAACGCGTTACATTTTACCTTTGGTGGAAGGCTCGAAATTTGGTCACGCTGTGGGTGCATTAATCACTCTTGTAATCGTTTCACCATTCTTATGGGCACTATCACTTCGAAAAATTGCAGTTGAGGAAGTCAGCGAATTGTTTGAAAGACGAAAACAACGTGGACCGATTGTTGTGTTGATTTTCTTCAGAATGGTATTGGGATTGTTTTTCGTCGGATTTATCCTGAACAACTTTTTCTCTCCCGGAATTGCATTTCTTGCCCTGATTGCAGCATTACTTGCCTATTTTATCTTCCCAAAACAACTGCACGCACGTTATCACAAGATTGAACGTCATTTCTTAAGTAATCTCAATGATCGCGAAATTGCCAAAGAAAAGAAAACACGTCACGATTTAACCCCATGGGACGGACACATGGCGACATTTGATATTGCAGATGCTTCCAATCTTGCAGGTAAAACACTGGAAGAACTACAAATGCGTGAAAAAATAGGGATTAATATAGCCTTTATTAAACGAGGTGAAATTACAATTAATGTGCCTAGCCGTAATGAACGCTTATTTCCAGGCGATGAAATTTGTGTAATCGGAACCGATTTCCAGGTAAAAAAATTCAAAAAGTATCTGGATCAGAACGAAATTGAAGCTCCGGAATCCGTTGAGGAAAGCGATATAGTGCTACAGCATCTGGAATTAAAAAATGAATCATTCATCGGGAAAAGTATCCGCGAATCCCAAATAAGGGAAAAAACAAGCGGACTGGTTGTGGGTATCGAACGTGAAGGACGCCGAATGCTCAACCCCGATTCACATTTGATTTTAGAACAAGGCGATATTCTTTGGGTCGTAGGTGATAAAAAACTACTGGCGAGCCTGGCTAAAGGAAAACTTAAAGAATAATTTTCTCATTACCGGCCAATTTTCCGATTTGCCGTAAACCTTACCAAAACAGGACGACTTCCCGGAAGACTCACTTTTACAAGTACTCTTACCTTCTTTCCATTGCTTCATCCATATTCCTTTGAAGATTCTGACACACAAATTCTTATTAAAAATAGTGCATCTATAAATCCTTGTGTCAAATTTTACAAAATTTACGAATTACATAGGTTTTTTCTTTCAATAATATTAACAGCTTTTTGGTTTTTTGTTTAATACAGCATATGTACAATAACTAAAATCCCCCACACGAAAATTAGCTAAAATCTAAACAAAAACCTGATAATAAGCGAATTACAAACACACGTATTTGAACTCACAATCTCAAATACGTTACATTTAACAAGTAAAAGGCTACTATAACAACAAAAGACCTTTTTTGTCATTATCGATAGTTTTATATTTTTGGCTTAACACATATTTAACGTTTTAACAAAATATATCATTTTATCCTAATTATTAAAACTTTACTAATAAGGAAATATACTGTCAAATATCAAACTTAAAGTTCCTTGATTGAGACAAAAAAATTAACTAATCAATGCAATTATTATGGATAATAGAAATAGTAATGATAAAATGAAAAAGAGTGCAACCATATAAAAACTGATTCCCTAAAAACCGAATGATAATTATGAATTTGAAAACTTTGAAAGTCAAAAGCTCCACAATCCTGTGCAGTGCCGTTTTAGCATTAACAGGATTGACTTCTTTTTCGCAATCTCCTGGCGGTGTATCTGCCAACTTAACATTATGGCTAAAGGCTGACAATCCAGCGACCATAACTGGCAGTCCTGTACAGGCATGGTCAACCAGTGGTGGTAGTGCTGCGGGTTATAGTGTTACACAAGGAACGGTAGCAAACAGACCCACACTCATCAACGGAGCAACAAACTATACCAAATACAATTATAACCCAAATATTAAATTCACTTCGGGATCGAGTACCAGATTATTTAAAACCGGAGGTTCCCCGGATTTATTGGGAAATAACGGGACTGCAATAATCGTTACCACGCAAGCAGGAATAACCGGTTTTAGCTTTTACTCAGGTACTACCGGACGCTATCAGTTAAAACCTGATTTCCGCTTCCAAACGGGACTTTCAGGAACGGGATATACCTTTGATTGGGGAGCACCAACAGAGTATTCCACAACTTCTGCCGCTATGATTGCCAGTTACGGATGTGCTTCAAATGCAGCCTTACGAAAAAATTCCGTGCAAGTTACAACTCCTAATAACACGGCAACTCTATACAATCCTTCTATTACAACAGGATTGTACTTGGGAGCCAATAATACTTCTGAATATTGCAACAGCTCCATAGCTGAAGTAATTTTATTCAATGCCAAGCCAACCATTGCCGACATGGACAGAATCGAAAGTTATCTGGCAATAAAATATGGAATTACCCGAGGCGGTAATACAAATACCGCAGGAACATACAATTATATAGCTTCTGATGGAATTACCATCTTATGGAGTAAGGTTTTAAATACTGGATTTAACAATGATATTGCTGTTATAGGAAGAGACGACAACAGCGGATTAGCCCAAAAACAATCTATTAGTGTGAATAACGGTGAAGCTTTAACCATTTCGTTAGGCAATGGAGCAATACCAACAGAAAATGCTACCAATTCAGCTGCTTTTTCCAGCAACCTTTCTTTCTTAGCATGGGGAAATAACGGATTAACAAAAGCATTTAATACAGGAGCCAGTAAACCTACAGGTGTATTGGAGCGTTTAAACCGTATATGGAAAACAAATGCGACCAACTTTAGTCAGCAAACCACTTTCGGATTCGAAAATGCTCAAATTACCGGTTTAGGAACAACGGGTAATTTATGCTTGTTGTTTGATGAAGATGGTACCGATTTTTCGAATGCTGTTGTTGTCGCTGCCTGTTCAGCAGTCAATACGGGAACCCGTACTGAATTTAGAGGAATAAATATTCCGGCAGGGAAACCTTATTTTACTTTAGCAAGAATGGTAACGCCAACGCTAATTACAAATAATGGTCCAATTTGCGAAGGAACCACTTTGAATTTAACTGCAGAAACTATGACTCCGTCAACCACTTATTCGTGGACCGGACCTAACGGTTTTACTTCAACAGACCAAAACCCGTCAATCCCTTCAATAACTGCAGCTGGAAGCGGTACTTATTCTGTAACTATTACAACATCAACCTGTACCACGGTTTTAAGCACGCCTGTTACCGTTACACCGGCTCCAGCTCCAACCTTTACACCGGTTGGTCCTATTTGTTCAGGAGACACATTGGCTCCCCTGCCAACAACTTCTAATGAGGGAGTTACCGGGACATGGTCACCAGCTTTGGATAATACATTAACAACTACCTATACTTTTACCCCAACAACCGGACTGTGTTCGGGTCGGGCAACAATGATTATTACTGTGAACCCTGTTGTAACGCCTACATTTACGCAGGTTGCACCAATTTGCTCAGGCGGAACGCTAGCTGCCTTACCAACAACTTCTGATAATGGAATTACAGGGTCTTGGTCTCCGGCTTTGGATAATACAACAACAACTAATTATATTTTTACTCCTGATGCCTGGCAGTGCGCCTCAACAACACCTATGACCATTACGGTAAACCCAGTAGTTACACCTGCATTTACACAAGTTGCGCCAATTTGCTCAGGCGGAACGATGGCGGCGCTGCCAACAACTTCTGATAATGGGATTACGGGATCTTGGTCTCCGGCTTTGGATAACACAACTACAACTAATTATATTTTTACTCCTGATGCCGGACAATGTGCTTCTACAGCACCTATGACTATTACAGTTAACCAATTACCAACAATTTCAGGGACTTCATCGGTGTGTAATGGCTCAAAAATACAATTAATAGGTTCGGGAACAGCTGCATCGACAAATGCGTGGACTTCTTCCGATAATTCAGTAGCCATCGTGGATGCAAACGGATGGGTAACAGGAGTTTCCGCAGGACCGGTTATCATAACATTTACAGATATCAACGGATGTTCAGCGACTGCAAACGTAGATGTATTAGTAACACCTACAGCAAACATTTCTGTAACGGGAGCGCCACTAATCTGTACCGGAACAGCTTCCGAAATCACCATCACGGGAACACCGGATGCAACGGTTAATTATACAATAAACGGAACTCCGGCTTCAGTTACCATACCAGCATCAGGTTTTGTGGCATTCTCAACCGGAGATTTATCGGCTCAGACGATTTATCAATTAGTAAATGTTACTACAACCTCAGGATGTACGTCAGCATTATTTCAATCAGCAGATGTAAATATTGCTCCGCAGCCTACTGCATCAATTTCTCCTGACACTACGGTTTGCAGTAATTCTTCGACTGACATTAAATTTGAAGGTACAGCCGGAGCAACTGTGAGCTACACCGTTAACTCGGGCGCTATCCAAACGGTTATCCTTGATACCGCAGGAACAGCGACTGTAAATACAGGAAACTTGACAGCAGACGCTACTTATACTTTGGTGAATGCAATTGCAGGAACTACACCAAACTGTATTCAGTCATTAACAGGATCTTCAACAGTAGCGGTAGTGCAACGTCCTGCCGTAACAGCAACACCAACTTCTCAAACATTATGTTCCGGACAGTCTACAGGAATTCGATTAGAAGATACTGTTCCGAATACTACTTTCACGTGGACCTATGCCCAAACAGGAGGCGTAACCGGAGCTTCTAACGGAAGCGGAAACATCATTTCGCAGGTGCTTACTGCAGGGACTACCACTGGAACGGTAACCTATACTATTACGCCTTCATCCTCCAGCAATTGTGCAGGAACACCAACTACAGTGACAGTTACAGTAAACCCTGTACCTGATGTAAATGTTATTAATGCAGCGCCATCTATTTGCACGGAAAACCCTACAAACATAACTATGTCAAGTACAATTCCAGGCGCTACTTTTAGCTGGAATGCTACTCAGACAGGTGGAGTAACGGGAGCAGCAAGCGGAACAGGAACATCAATCAACCAGGTTCTTACAGCTTTTGGCACCACTGTTGGTCAGGTTGTTTATACAATTATTCCAGATAACAGCGGTTGTATGGGAACACCAAAAACGGTTATCGTTACCGTTTACCCGAAACCTAAAATTACAGCCAGCCCATCATCGGCAATCTTATGTTCAGGCGAAAAAACCAATATCATGCTGAACAGCAATGTGCCCGGAACTGTATTTAATTGGTCCGTTATGCCAGATGGCGTATTAGGAGCCGTATCCGACAGCGGAAACACTATAAGTCAAACACTTACTACCGCTGGTTCAACCCCAGGTACGGTTATATATACCATCACTCCAACTGCTAACGGATGTACAGGTGAACCGATTACCGTAACGGTAACGGTTAATCCGACACCGGAGATATTTAGTGATGCGAACCCGCCAGCTATTTGCAGCGGCGACTCATCAGGTATTACTGTTACTCCGGCTTTTTCGGGAACATCCATTTCCTGGACCGTTGTTCAAAACGGAGTAAAAGGCGCATTTGACGGCAGCGGTTCTGAAACCTCTCCGGGATTGGGAATTGCAATCGATCAGATTTTAACCACTACAGGAAATGTACAAGGAACGGTAGTTTATACCATTACACCAATGTATAATGGTTGTGCCGGAGATCCTAAAACTGTTACTGTTCTCGTGAATCCTACACCAAAAATCAACATCCAAGAGGGATCGATTTGTATTGATGCAACTACCGGAGCCTTGATCTACGGATACACGATGGATACCGGTTTAAGCGAAGCCGATTATAGCTTCCAATGGTATTTTGAAAACAACATGAACAATGTTATTGCAACGACCAGTTCTTATGTAGCCACTGAAGCGGGTACATATACTGTTTCCATCATGAATTCTTCTACAGGCTGTTCGGATGTATTCATTATTAAAGTTGAAGCTTCTAATCCGGCGACAACCGCTACAGCAGTAGTTACGAATTACTTCGAGGACACTCAGGCCATCACTGTAACGGTAGCCGGAAACGGATCATATTTATACAGTTTAGATGGTGGAGCATTCCAGGAAAGCAATGTCTTTGTAAATGTACTTCCGGGAGAGCACACCGTAACGATTCAGGATGCTGCAGGATGTACGAATATTACTTTAGAGCATATCGTGACCATTGGTTATCCGCGTTTCTTTACACCGAACGGTGACGGATTTAACGATACCTGGAACATCTGGTCGTTGAGTAATGATCAGCCAAATGCTGAAATCCATATCTACGACCGTTATGGAAAACTGATCAAACAGATTGTTCCAAGCGGAACCGGATGGGACGGATTGTTCAACGGACAGACTTTACCTTCTACAGATTACTGGTTTACAGTTAAATATAAAGAGAACGGCGCTGAGAAACTATTCAAAGCACACTTCTCGATGAGACGATAATCCATTTGAATATCTATTACTGAAAAGAGCCACTCGCAAATCGAGTGGTTTTTTTTATGCTATCAAATGATAATTACAAAAAAGAAAATGGTTTACCGGAATAGTCCTGTCCCGATAACCATCGAGGAACGGCATCTTTTCAAACGGTCATTTCGAGAGCCTCAATGACCGTTTGAAAAATAAAGTGTTCCGATAGCTGTCGGAAAGCAGGAACAGGTCCCGATAACTATCGGGATCCAAAAAAACCAAGCCTCCCGATAGCTATCGGGACACTCCTAAAAACAAAAAAGCCTCCAGTCAGACTGAAGGCTTTCTTTTTGTTTTTATAAGCTTATCTCGAATAATTCGGAGCTTCTTTAGTAATTGTTACATTGTGCGGGTGGCTTTCGCTGATACCGCTTGATGTAATGCGTACAAAACGTCCTTTGGTTTGTAACTCTTCAATAGAAGAAGAACCACAGTATCCCATACCGGCTCTTAATCCTCCGATGAATTGTAACATGCTTTCATTCAATTCTCCTTTGTAAGGAACTCGCCCTACAATTCCTTCCGGAACCAGTTTCTTCACATCGTCTTCCACATCTTGGAAATAACGGTCTTTAGAACCTTCTTTCATGGCTTCAACAGAACCCATTCCTCGGTATGATTTGAATTTTCTTCCTTCGAAGATGATAGTCTCACCTGGAGATTCCATTGTTCCTGCTAATAATGAACCTAGCATTACACAGTCGGCACCTGCAGCGATTGCTTTCGGGATATCACCTGTATAACGGATTCCACCATCAGCAATAACCGGAACACCAGTACCACGTAAAGCAGCAGCAACTTCCAATACAGCTGAAAACTGAGGGAAACCAACACCGGCAACTACACGTGTTGTACAGATAGAACCAGGTCCGATTCCGACTTTTACAGCATCGGCACCACTTTCTGCCAAGTATAAAGCAGCCTCTGGAGTAGCGATGTTTCCAACAACCACATCCAATTCAGGGAATTTAGCTTTTACTTGTTTTAAAACGTCCACTACCCCTTTTGTATGTCCGTGAGCTGTATCAATGATAACTGCATCAACACCAGCGTTAACCAAAGCGGTAGCTCTTTCTACTGCATCAGCTGTAACACCAAGAGCAGCAGCTACGCGTAAACGTCCGAATTTATCTTTGTTCGCGTTAGGTTTCTGTGTAAGTTTTGTAATATCTCTGAAAGTAATTAAACCGATTAATTTGTTTTCCGCATTAACTACAGGTAATTTTTCGATTTTATTTTCCTGAAGAATTTCTTCTGCAGCAGCTAAAGTTGTTCCTTCCGGAGCAGTAACAAGGTTTTGAGCTGTCATTACTTCTGTAATGGCGCGGGCATTGTTTTTCTCAAAGCGTAAATCACGATTGGTAACAATTCCGTTTAAAACCTGATTGCCATTCACTACCGGAATTCCACCGATACCGAATTCGCGCATTGCCAATTTAGCATCACCAACTGTAGCGGTTAAAGGTAAAGTAACCGGATCGATAATCATTCCGCTTTCAGCACGTTTTACTTTGCGTACTTCAGCAGCCTGTTGTTCAATGGTCATATTCTTATGTAAAACACCAATTCCACCTTCACGAGCCATAGCGATTGCCATAGAACTTTCTGTAACGGTATCCATTGCTGCAGAAACAATTGGAACGTTAAGCGTAATATTTTTCGAGAATTTAGTTTTGATACTTACTTCGCGTGGAAGTACTTCAGAGTAATTTGGAACCAGAAGAACATCATCGTAGGTTAGACCTTCACCGATAATTTTAGCTGTATGTGCTTTCATGTTGCAATTTGTAGTTAAATTGCATGCAAATATAGTACATTTAAACTTCTTATAAAAACTCTTTTAACTTAACTTTAAAAAACAAATTCCAAAGTAGTATAAAACACTCTTGGTTCTGAAGGAATAATCCCAGGCCCAGGATATCCGGTAGCTCTTCTGGTGAAGTACCAGTTATCTGTTATGTTGTTTATTCCAGCCTCCAATTTGAATCGTTTCCACTTATATGCCGCTGATAAATCCATTACATAATAAGAAGGAATCTCCCCGAAAATACCATAAATATTATCATTCGGATCTGTCTGTAGGTTTTCCGCATCTGTGAATTGAGAAGAAACGTACGTTAATTGAAGACTCGACAAAAAGTTCTTGTATCCCATTCCCATACCCGTTTTCACATTATACAAGGGAACAAATTCAACTTTATTTCCTTTTATGTTTGGTTTGTCGGATTCAAGATATTCCGATCCTGTAACAGATACATTGGAGAACATATTCCATACAAAATTCTCATTATCATCTAAGAATGTTTTGCCGATATTCCAGTCTAACATCGTTTCAACCCCATAAGTAATCGCAGTTCCGATATTGTCACGTAAACGTACCACAGCGGCTCCTCCGTTTGGATTTGCGGCCTCATACTCCCCTATCTTATGGTCATAATACAGAGCAAAACCACTGACATCGAATGTTACTTTATCGAACAACCTTCCTCTGGTTCCGATATCAACAGTATATCCTTTTTCATCGGTAATATCTTCGGCAATGGCCTGACTCGGACTGGCAGTACGGATATCATTGAATGTTACAGAGCGATAGTTTTGGGATATATTTCCATAAATCTCCATTTTGTTCATTGGCTTGTAACTTAATCCTAATCCCAATAAAACAAAACTTCTTTCTTTCACAGTGTCCTCATATAGTGTCTTGTCATAAAAAACGTTACCAGACAAGTCTTTACGGATTCGTCTGTAATAACCATCAGCCTGTGTTTTTATATATTCATATCTGAAACCCGGCGTAACTGAAAAAGCTGAAGAAATTTTAAAAATATTTTCTCCGAACAAAGAAACATTAAGGTTAGGGAAAACATATGATGATTGATTGCCGTAATCCGGAAACTCATCCGTAGCCAATTCAAAATCGGCATCAGACCCTGAACTTCCCGGCCCTTGAATCCCGGTATTTCTTGACTGATAATACTTCCCTCCTATTAAAAAGGCATTGGAATTATTAAATAAGATATATCTTTTCAGATAACGTGCTTCTGCTCCCCAGTTCACGAAATCACCCAAAATCAAGTCTCTTTCCGTTCCCGGCTTATCCTCATCTGAAACACGGTTAGAACGGAATCCGAGTGCGTCTCTTGATGCATCCAAACCGAACAATTGTAATGAAAAATCGGCATTATGACTGAATTTGTGCTTTAATCTAAGGGAATACAGGTTCCAATCCACAGCAAACCAGTTACGTGCGCGGTTACTTTGTGTCGGATCCTGATTGAACATATAGTCCGTTAAACCTCCCGGTTGTTTTGCCAGATAATCGAAATGAGTGTAATCAAAATGCAAAGATGTATTTGCCGTAAACTGATAATTCAGATTGGCAAAGAAGTTTTTAGCATCGAATTGTGAATTCGGACGGAAACCATTTCCTTGCTTGTAATTGTAAAAAGAATAGTAACTGAACTTTCCTTTGGTACCGCTCAAACTGGTGAAGTTGGTAAACAAGTCATACGACCCACCAGTAGTTCTGTTGGTAAATTCTATTTCTTTTTTACTCGGACTCTTTATTTTAAAGTTGATCATTCCTCCAAACTGCGTTCCATACTGTAATGAGGCTGCACCACGAACTATTTGAATCTCTTCCAAAGCTTCTGTTGGTGTGGCATAATAACTTTCCGGATAACCTAAAACGTCGGCGCTGATATCATAACCGTTTTGACGCGTATTGAAATTTGATGTTCGGTTCGGGTCCAAACCTCGTCCACCAACAGAAAGCTGTAAACCTCCGTCGTTGCTTTCGTTTATCGTTAATCCTACCACCTGAGAATAAATTTGACGCGGATTGTTTGTAGCTTTATTGGCCGTCAATTTATCTAGAACAACAACTTCCGTCTTTTTTCCGGCGTAAATAGCAGTTTCTTCAATATCCCTAAGCTTTCTGACTGCCGCTATGTTTTCGCGTTGTTTGTTTATAACAACTTCTGAAAGCGTTTTGCCCAAAGGGTACAATACCACTTTCAGATAAGTTTCCGTCTTATCAACCTTCACAGCCTTTTCGACCATTGCATAGTCCTCAATAAAGAAGACAAATACGAAATTGCCAGGAGTCGAAACACTCATAGAGAAATCCCCTTTTTTATCGGTGTAAATGCTTCTACCGTTACTTTTATTGACTATCTCTACCCCTGAAAGTTTTTTTCCGGTATTATCTACAACAGTTCCTGAAAATTTATATTGTGAGAACGCATTGAAGGTTAAAAAAAGTAGTAACAGATATTTATAATCCCTTAATTTCATCGTTGAACGGAAGTATCCAGGTTTTATGTTTAAATGATTCATTTTCTTTTGCAAGATTTATATTGGGGTCTATATATTTTCGACTTAAACGACCGTTGAGATTGACATAACTTTCAACTTTGACTATCGGGTCGTTAAAACCTATTTTTTTATAATAATCGTGTAAAAAGTGGGCGTATTCTAAAATAAAATCGGGTTGAAAAGACATTTGCTTTTCCTGAAAAGTAGTCAGAAAATCACTGTTGTTGACATAAGCTGTCTTTTTGGTGATGGCGTCAGTAACTTTGAATTGAACATACCCATTTTTTTCCATAAGCATTACACGCCATGAAAAACGGAAACCTTCTTCGGTCCAGAAAAGTTCTCCTGGATACAGCAAATAACGGAACGGAAAAAGCAACTGCACGGTCATAAAAACAGCTATGAAGCCGAATTTTAATTTTTCAGAAAAAGTAAATTGGTTATTTTTTGCCAATCCGTTTTCAAACCGATCCACATTCATTCTGAATAATCCGAAAACTTTTTGCAGGACTGTTTTATGGAAACCGGATCCGAAAAAGATAAGCGTACTAATTATCATCACATAAGGAAAAACCCCTATAGGAAATAGCATCTTTGTAAATACATGAAAAAAAACAACCAGCATGAACGCTAAAATTCGTGTTCTTTTGTAAAGCAATAAGAACGGAATTGTCAAATCGTAAATAGCTCCACACCAGCTTAATGCATAATGCGCCCAGTTTTCATTAAGAAATTCACCTACAACCGGCATTCCTGCATTCATCGGTAACCATATTTTTAAAGGCATGGCCTCGAATAGCCAATCCGAATTAAGTTTGGCCAATCCAGCATAAAAATATACGATACCCAGCATCAATTTTATTACATCCACTGTCCAGGAAGGTATTTGCTGAAAAGCCTTTTTCGGATTTTGGTAAGCATCTACGGAATAAGCAGCTTCTGCGGGTAAAAAAATCAACAAAAAGCTTACCAGTGAAATAAAATAGTAATGGTTGAGATAAGTGGTTTTATCCATCAGTTCGATGTAAGTGAAGCAAAGAAAAAAAACAATTATCGCTATTCTGTATTTGTAGCCTATTGCAACCATCAGCGCAGCTAAACCACAAATAAAAAACAACAAATACGTAAAATTTCCCAAAGGCTTTACCCATTCGAAACCGTAATAAGAAAAATGGAACAACGGTTTAATATACAGCTTTTCTACCCAGCCATAACTTACAAACCGGATAATGCTACCCAGCATCATTAAACCAAACGCCAGCCTGAAAAAGGCCAGCGTCGCGGTTTCTGTAGTTTTATTAAGATATTTTTTCAGACTATCAATCATGATTAGTCGCCGTCATTATCAACATAGTCTAATACAATTTTCATAGCAGGAATCATATCCAGTTTGAAATAAACAACATTCCACTGCATCTGATCAAAAGAAGCGATCATTTTCCCGTTATCTGTAAAAATCTGTTCTGAAAAACTATCTCCTAATAATGCATTTGTACTGTTGATAGTTGCGTATTGGTTATTGATAATCGTACTTAAAGGTTGTCCGTCTATAACAACATTCAAATAATCCAAATATGTTTTTAAACTCGGACCTGTTTCATCAGAATTAAAATACTTCCCATTAAAGAAATCCTGAGTCGCCTTAACCCCTTCATTTAACAGTACTTTTGAAATATCATTTTTGTAATATCCTTCAACTTTATTAGTAAAAGTTGTGCCTTCTGAAAAAACTCCTGCCGGTATACCTACTTTTCCCGAGCGCACATACGTTTCGTAATTCTTCACAAAAAGATTAACCATTCTATTAACAGAACTGCTCACAGAATTACCGTTGCTTCTTATAAAAGCAGCTCTATAACTTCCGTTCCAGTCGTTCACGATCAGATCAACATTGGTTTTAAGGGTTGCCGTCAAATTAGTCAGGTACTGCTTATAACCTGCCGCATTGGAATTAGACGTGTAAAAAGCGACTATCGACGCATCATCACCTGCCAAGCCATTAATCATATAATCCATAGCAGGAAAACCTTGTTTGTCTAATTGCGAAAGAAGGGAAAAGTTATATGTTCCAGACGCTATATTAGCCTCAATTCCGGTAACATTGGTAGGATAAGCATTAGTGCAGCTGGCAAATTTTATTTCTTCTGCTTTACCGATTTCATACTGTGAAACATACTGAAAAGCTTTATAGGCATCAATCCATGCTGTTCTTACTTCTCCCAATCCAGTTTCAGATGGAGCAGCAGTAAAATCAGCAACTTTAGTTTGGAGTGTTACCACTTTCGTCTGATAATTTTCAAAAGAAGGGATAATTAAATTATCAGCCCAATTCGTTAGAAGAGCCGTTCTGTCATAACCATCTCCTGAAGAATCCGAACCTCCACTGTCGCCAGAAGAACAAGCTGCAAAAAATGCAGTAAAACCGATTAAAAGAAGGATTTTTTTCATTTTTGAAATTTTTTGCAAAAGTATAAAAAAAACAGAAGAGTTAGCCCTTCTGTTTTTTCATTTTTATATTAGTTAACTACTTCAGCCTGAGCTACAGTGAATCCGAATCGAGCGGCGATTTGATCAGCCCATCCGTCGATATGAGTATTCAGGTAATCAATATCCCAAAGTCCGTTTGTTCCGGCTGTCATACCATCTAAGATAGCATCAACTTCTGCTTTTGTCATATATGGAGAGTTTGTACCCGGCTTGTTAGTATAACGTAAACTCATGATAAATCCATATCCTTCAGAAAGAGCGTGGAAAGCTTTTTTTCCAGAATCTGCAGTCAATTTAGCTTTGCCTTCTTTAAGGTAGAATACCGCTCTAACCGCAGGAACCATTGCTATTTTTTTCTTGATGATTGCAATTTGAGCATCACGTGTTGCATAGTCTCCAGCTGTGATTGCCGCTCTACCTTTTCTGAAAGCCAATTCGATATCCTCTCTTAAAGTTCCGAAATCAGAATCAGCATCTACTTGGTTGATGTAGCTGCTCCAGAATTTATAAACCGGAGTTGAAGCCGTTGGATTATCTCCACCATAGATATAACCGTAAGCCTCATCCCAAAGGTGCTCCATTTTAGTATAATTCTTACCTTCCTCTAAAACCTTGTTTGTATTGTTTTCTCTGTTTGAACCTTCATCCAAAACATTTTTACTTAAGTAGTTGTTCACGATCTGATCCATAAAACAAGCTCCCATCATACCTTTCAAAAGTACTTGCTGAGGCTCTAATCCGTTAGCGGCAAACAATCTTTTAGTAGTTGCTGTTTCCTCATAAGTCCCTGCAACACCAGCAGCAGCAACTGCACCTCCACTGGCAGCAGCAGCATTATTAAACTGTTCCTGAAATAAATTTCTCACTTCACTTTGTTCAGCTATAGAACCTCCTCCGTTAAATTTCATGAAGAAATCTCTTGAAGCAGCTGTTTTATCTTTCAATTGCTTATCTGAAGCCGTATTTAACGTAACATTTGAAAACTGCCCGTTTATGTTGCTATACATATCAGACAACTTATTTGCATCAAGAGCTGTTCCGGCAGTAGCCTTATTTTTAATTTCTGCACCCATTTCATCTAACATAAGAACTAGGTTTGTCTCACCAGCATAATCAACAGTTGTTGCACCTGATCTTTCAAACACATAAGTTGTTGGTACAGTGTAGTCGAAAACTTGCTCCTGAGTTGAATTATTATCATCATTCGAACAAGAAACCACGAATAGAGCTGCCACTGGCAAAGACGCTAAAAGTACATTTTTGAATTTCATATATCTCTTTATTTAGATTGAGTTAAAATAAATTTACGAGTGCAAATATATATACTCATTCTAAATAAGTCAAATATTATTTAGACTTTTTTTAAATAATTTTTAACAGGAAATCTTAATGATAAACCGTGAAGATTTTAAGCGCTTCATTATAAGCACTTTCAAAACTCATCGGACTTAAATTTGTGTCGGCTTTCACAGAGGTAAAATAAGAAAGCATCTTTTCGGTTGGCATATTTCCAGTTAGATCATCCTTAGCCATCGGACAACCACCGAAGCCTTGAATAGCACCGTCAAAACGACGACATCCAGCTTTATAAGCAGCATCTACCTTTTCAAACCATTTGTCAGGCGTCGTATGTAAATGAGCTCCAAATTCCACATTAGGGTATTTCGGAATCAGATTGGAAAACAAATAATCAATTACTTCAGGAGTCGAACTTCCAATGGTATCCGAAAGTGACAGGATTTTCACTCCCATGGCAGCCAATTTTTCCGTCCACTCACCTACTATTTCCACACTCCAGGGATCTCCATACGGGTTTCCGAAGCCCATGGAAATATAAGTCACCACTTCTTTATTGGTTCTGTCAGCAATATTTAAAATTTCCTGCAGTGTTACCAACGATTCAGCTATCGTTTTATGAGTATTTCGCATCTGGAAATTCTCCGAAATAGAAAAAGGGAAACCTAAATACTGAATTTCAGGATGAACGGAAGCGTTTTCAGCACCTTGCGTATTGGCGATAATAGCCAGCAGCTTGCTTTGGGTATGAGACAAATCCAATTTTGCCAAAACCTCTGCCGTGTCTTGCATTTGCGGTATGGCCTTCGCCGAAACAAAACTTCCGAAATCAATGGTATCAAATCCCACACGCAATAACGACTGGATATACTGCACTTTTTTATCTGTCGGGATAAATTCTTTAATGCCTTGCATGGCATCGCGCGGACATTCGATAATTTTAACTTTCTCCATTGAAAAATCTGAGGTTCTGAGTGGCTAAAGTACCACCTTTTATGCTTTTTCTAAAATCTTTTTATTGATGGCTTTCACCAAGGCAGGCCCTTCGTAAATAAATCCGGTGTACAACTGTACCAAGCTAGCGCCTGCTTCCAGTTTTTCAATGGCATCTTCGGCAGTATGGATTCCGCCCACACCAATAATCGGGAATGCTTTATTGCTCTTTTCGGAAAGAAAACGGATTACTTCCGTAGAACGTTTCGTCAATGGCTTTCCTGATAATCCACCCATTTCAATTTTATTCACGGATTGTAATCCATCACGGGAAATAGTTGTGTTAGTCGCAATAACACCGGCTATTTTGGTTTCTTTTACAATATCAATGATGTCCAGTAGTTGTTCATTGGTCAAATCCGGAGCAATTTTTAAAAGAACTGGTTTTTGTTTTGGTTTCTCAGCATTTTTATTCTGAAGCGTTTGCAACAATTGCGTCAACGGTTCTTTATCCTGCAACGCTCTTAAATTAGGTGTATTAGGCGAACTTACATTCACCACAAAATAATCCACATAATCGTATAAAGCATCGAAACAGATTTCATAATCCTTTACAGCTTCTTCGTTAGGTGTAACTTTATTTTTTCCGATGTTTCCACCGATTAAAACACCGTTATTTCCTTTCAGACGTTGTACCGCTTCTTCCACCCCGCCATTGTTGAACCCCATTCGGTTAATAATTGCCGAATCTTCTCTTAAACGGAACAAACGCGTCTTTGGATTTCCGTCCTGACCTTTCGGAGTTAATGTCCCTATTTCTATGAATCCGAAACCAAAATTTGAAAGTTCTTTATACAATTTCGCGTCCTTGTCAAAACCAGCGGCAAGTCCTACCGGATTTTTGAATTTCAAACCGAAAACTTCACGCTCCAAACGTTTGTCGTTTACAGCATAGCACGATTTTAATATTGCGGAAACCCCCGGAATTTTGCTGGCAAAACGAACAGCCGAAAAAGTAAAATAATGAACCGCTTCAGGATCAAAGCAAAAAAGTATAGGACGAATAATCTGTTTGTACATGGTAATATTGTGTTGTTGAGCAAAAATAGAAATTTGAATTCAGAATTCAGAAATTATCTCACAGAATGTTTTTCATCCATTCCTTTCAAAATCAGAAAAATTAATTACAAAATACTACAAATCAATATCTTACAATTTTATTAATTCGTAACTTTAGCAGTCAATTTTTGTTTAATTTAATTTTTCACATTATGTATGTAGTCAGAGAAATATTCTATTTGCAATTTGGCCGATTTAAAGAAGCCAAAGCATTGGTTGAACAAGCCAATAGTCTTGGCTTAATGAAAATGCCTGAAGGCGGAAGAATCCTAACCGACTTCACCGGAGAAGGATATCGTTTCATATTCGAAGGTCCTTATAAAACCTTAGCCGATTTTGAAGCCGATTTAGCAAGGGAAATGAACGCCGAAGCCTGGAAAGAATGGTACGAAAAATTTAAACCGCTGGTAAGACATTCGGAACGCGAAATATTGAAACAGATTTCATAAAAAATCAGCGGGAACTTATATAACACTGTCACCTTTCTCTAAGTTACAAAAAACATAAGTCAACTGTAAATCCAGAATACCTATTGATTATCAAAATCTTATATCATGAAACATTCTGTTACACTAATAGGATTCATTTGCATCTCATTGCTGATGCTTTTTTGTAAGCAAAAGGAAACTTCCAAAGAGCTTGCACAATCTTCTGCAACCAGCAACACTGAAAAAGACAGTTGTGACAGTCCGGACGCTCCCATCGAATGTTATTTTGTGAATATGCCTAAACAATTAACTTCTACCATGATCATTCCGGATGAAAAAAAAGACGGTGAAAAATTGGTCATTAGCGGAACTATTTATAAAAAAGACAAATCTCCCTATGCCAATGTAATCCTGTATGCTTATCACACTGATTCCAAAGGTGAATATTCTAAAAAAGGAAACGAAAAAGGGGTTCAGAAATGGCACGGTTCCCATCACGGCTGGTGCAAAACCGACAAAAACGGAAACTACAGGATTGAAACGGTTCGTCCTGCCTCCTACCCGAACAGTAATAATCCGCAACACATCCACTCAGCGGTAAAAGTACCAGACAGGGGTAAACCCATGTATATCAATGATTTTCTATTTAAAGACGATCCTTTGTTGAAAAAACCTCTTACT
This sequence comes from Flavobacterium enshiense, assembly GCF_022836875.1. Taxonomy (NCBI): domain Bacteria; kingdom Pseudomonadati; phylum Bacteroidota; class Flavobacteriia; order Flavobacteriales; family Flavobacteriaceae; genus Flavobacterium; species Flavobacterium enshiense. The sequence goes on along the minus strand of NZ_CP090376.1, from coordinate 1,836,498 downwards.
TCATATGATAGAGAAAAAGGAGGTTCAGGTGTAATGGATGTAAAAAAGGTCGACGGTATTTGGGTTGGCAAACGCGATATCGTTTTGGAATAATAGCAAAAAAGCCTCCAAAATATGGAGGCTTTTTTTATTTAATTTTCATCTTCAACCGTGTGCGATTTAGAATACACACGCCATTTTTCAATACATTCCTTCATATCCTGAGGTACTTCGGTATCAAAACGCATGAATTCTTTTGTAGTAGGATGCTCGAATCCTAATGTTTTAGCATGTAATGCCTGTCTTGGCAAAGTCTTGAAACAGTTGTCGATAAACTGCTTGTATTTAGTAAAGGTGGTTCCTTTCAAAATCAGGTGACCTCCATAACGCTCATCGTTGAACAATGTATGTCCGATGTGCTTCATATGTACGCGAATTTGGTGTGTACGACCGGTTTCCAATCTACACGAAACTAAAGTCACATATCCTAAACGTTCTAATACCTTATAATGCGTTACCGCCCATTTCCCATATTCTTCGTTGTCATAACAAGCCATTTGCATACGGTCTTTCATATGACGGCCTACATATCCTGTTACGGTTCCCTCATCTTCAACAACATTCCCCCAAACCATTGCGATGTATTCTCTTTCGGAGGTTTTCTCTTCAAACTGTTTGGCCAAAAGTGCCATTGCATTATCTGTTTTGGCAACAACCAATAATCCGGAAGTATCTTTATCGATTCGATGCACCAATCCGGGGCGTTCACTGCTGTTCATCGGCAGGTTCTCAAAATGATAAGCCAATGCGTTAACCAATGTCCCTGTATAATTGCCGTGTCCGGGATGCACTACTAAACCAGCCGGTTTATTGATTACCAACAGTTGGTCGTCTTCATAAACGATATCCAACGGAATGTTCTCAGGGATGATAATATTTTCAAACGGTGGATGTTCCAGTAAAACACGCACCACATCGTTTGCTTTTACCTTATAATTGGATTTGACCGGAATGTTGTTTACGAAAATATTCCCGTTGGCTGCTGCCTGTTGGATTTTATTACGTGTAGCATTTTCAATCAAATTCATTAAAAATTTGTCCACACGCAATGGCGCTTGGCCTTTTCCGGCTTCAAAACGATAATGTTCGTATAATTCTTCGTCTAATTCTTCCTGATCTGTAATATGATTATTCTGCATTTTCTTCTTCTGCCGGAGCCGGCTCTAATTGTTCACTTGCATTAATACTGTCCATTTCCTGGTCCTGGAACCCGGTTTTTCCGTCACCTAAAACAAAATCAATTTTTGACGACTTTAATATCTTATCACCGGCTTTCAGCGTTTCACCGTTTTGTTTTACTTCTAAAACTACGTCTTTTGCCATATATTCCACATACTTCACATCGCCTTCCTGAAGGCCAAGAGCACGTAATGTTGATAAAGCCTGACGGTATGTTTTCTGCACCAATTCCGGCAATACCACCTTCGCATAACCTCCCGAATTGATTTTCACATAAACTTTACGGCCATCCTTAACGGTTACTGCCGGAAGCGGATCCTGTTCCACAATAGAATAAGGAGGAAAAGCGGGATTATAATCCACCGTATCTAACAAGTGTAACTCCAAATCGATGTCATTTAAACGCTCTTCCGCTTTTTCAAGTGACATTTTTGCCAGATTGGGAACCGGAATCTCTTCTCCGTGATTGGTTGCCACACTTAAAAATTTCATCACTCCAAAAACAGATATAGCTACAATCACTAAAGCTAATGCCAGGTTTTTGAAAAATACAGGACTTGTTAAAAATTTCTTCCAACTCATAGTTTTGGTTTTGGGCAAAGATATAAAATACTAAAGATTTTTTGTTTCAACAAATAGTGATAATTTTGTAAGAACTAGTACTTATAAAATAACGGACAAAATATGAAATCGCCACTAACAAAAGTTTGTGCAAACAAACACCAAGAAAAGCGATACCATATATGACCTCTAAAAAATAAATTTTACATATATGAAAAATGTTGCCATCATAATGGGAGGCTATTCCAGCGAATACCAGATTTCTTTAAAAAGCGGAAATGTAGTTTATAATTTCTTGGACAAAACCAAATACAATGCCTACCGGATTCATATTTTCAAAGAAAAATGGGTGATGGTAGATGAAAATGAAAATGAATGGCCAGTAAACCGTCATGATTTCTCTGTAAATTATGCAGGAATCAAACTAACCTTCGATGTGGTTTTCAATGCCATACACGGTACTCCTGGCGAAGACGGATTAATGCAGGCTTACTTCGAATTAATAGGCATTCCGCAGACTTCATGCGATTATTATCAGGCAGCGCTGACATTCAACAAACGCGATATGCTTTCGGTTTTAAAACCATACGGCATCAAAACAGCTACTTCCTACTATTTAGATAGAGGCAATGTCATTAACGAAGACGAAATCATCAAAACCGTAGGACTTCCAATGTTCGTTAAACCGAACAAGTCGGGTTCGAGTTTCGGAATTTCTAAAGTAAAAACTAAAGAAGAATTACTTCCGGCAATTGAAAACGCATACAAAGAAGACAACGAAATAATCATTGAAAGTTTCCTTGACGGAACAGAAGTTTCTGTCGGCGTAATCAATTACAGAGGCGAAACAAAGGTTTTACCGATAACCGAGATTGTTTCCGAAAATGATTTCTTCGACTATGAAGCTAAATATTTAGGTAAATCCCAAGAAATCACTCCTGCCCGAATTTCAGATGATATCCGCCAAAAAGTGGAAGCTGTTTCCAAAAAAGCGTATGAAGTTTTAAAGATGAGAGGTTTCTCCCGAAGTGAATTCATCATAGTAAACGGTGAACCATTCATGCTGGAAATGAACACGATTCCAGGCCTAACCACTGAAAGTATTTTGCCGCAACAGGCCAAAGAAGCCGGAATTTCATTAACCGAATTATTTGACAACGCTATTGAATTGGCATTAGCCTAATCCAAATCACTATGAGAAAAGCAATTTTTCCAGGCTCCTTCGACCCGATAACCTTGGGCCATTACGACATCATCAAAAGAGCTTTACCGTTGTTTGATGAAATCGTAATTGCCATCGGTATTAATGCCGAAAAAAAATATATGTTTTCACTCGAAGACCGCAAAAAATTCATCGAAGAATCCTTCAAAAACGAACCAAAAGTTTCTGTGATGACCTATGAAGGCTTAACCATTGATTTGTGCCACAAATTGAATGCACAATTCATTCTGCGCGGGCTTCGTAACCCGGCCGATTTCGAATTCGAAAAAGCAATCGCACATACCAACCGACAGTTGTCGGATATCGAAACCGTGTTTTTATTGACGGCGATTGACACTTCACACATCAGTTCAAGCATTGTCCGTGATGTAATCCGAAACGGAGGAGACTACACTTTTTTAGTTCCCGAATCTGTCAAAACAAAATAACAATAATGAAAAAAACTATAGGCTTATTCTTTTTAGGGACTTCATTTTTTTTTGCTCAGCAACCCGATTTAAAAACACCTTTTGAAAAAGGAAACGGAAACCAGTCGGCTACCTATAGAGAAGCAATGGATTACTATCATAATCTGGATAAAAGTTTCGAAACGATTGCAGTAAAAACAATGGGAGCTACTGATAACGGTGAACCATTGCATATTGTTACTTTCAATCCGGAGAAAACCTTTGATTTTAAAGCAATCAACACACAAGACAAAGCCGTAATACTGATCAATAACGGAATCCATCCCGGAGAAACTGACGGAATCGACGCTACCATGTTATTCATGAAAGATTTGGCTACAGGTAAAATCGCAGCTCCAAAAAACACTATTGTCGTGGCTATCCCTGTTTATAACATTGGTGGTGCCATTAACCGAAACTCCACTTCCCGTGCTAACCAAAACGGCCCGGAAGCGTATGGTTTCAGGGGGAATTCCAGAAATTTCGATTTGAACCGCGATTTCATAAAATCCGACACAAAAAACTCCAGAAGCTTTCAGGTAATCTTCAATGTCGTTAATCCGGATGTTTTTATTGACAACCATGTGAGCAATGGTGCCGATTATCAGTATACATTAACGTATATCGACACACATTATCAGAAATTGGGAGGTAATTTAGGTACGTTTTTTAACGAACAGATGATGCCTACCATCTTAAAAGATCTGAAATCCAAAAAAATCGAACCGGTTCCTTATGTAAACATCTACAACGATGTTCCCGAAAAAGGATTTGCCAAAAACATGGAAACACCCAGATTTTCGACAGGTTATGCTTCCATGTTCAATACTTTGGGCGTTATGGTAGAAACACATATGCTGAAAAAGTATGCCGACAGAGTTAAGGTAACTTATGAATATATGCTGTCAACCTTAAATTATACCGATAAAAATGCGGCGGAGATTAAAAAGCATCGTCAGGATAACTTAAGCAATTATTTCCCGAACAGTAAATATACCGTGCAATGGGAAATTGATTCGGCAAAGGTAAAACAGATTCCTTTTTTAGGTTATGAAGGCAAATACAAACTGAGCGAGGTTTCCGGTAAACCGCGTTTGTACTATGATCGTACAAAACCTTTCAAAAAAATGATCCCGTTTTACGAAGTATATAAACCTAAAAAGGAAATTACCATTCCTGTATCTTATATTGTTCCGAAACAGCATTGGGAAGTAATTGAATTGTTGCGCCAGAACAGAATTGACATGCAGCCGTTGAAAAAAGACACGGTTATAAACGTAGAAAGCTATAAAATTGCCAATTACAAAACCGGCAAAGAAGCCTTTGAAGGGCATTATGGCCATTATAACACGTCTGTTACAGCGAGCCGCGAGAATGTAAAATTCAGCGAAGGGGATTTTGTAGTGAAAACAAGTCAGAAAAACGTAAAATACCTATTGGAAACATTAGAGCCGGAAGCTGCAGATTCTTTCTTCAACTGGAATTTCTTCGATACTATTTTACAGCAAAAAGAACATTATTCAGCTTATGTTTTCGAAGATTTAGCCAAACAGATTCTGGACGAAAACCCAAAACTGAAAGCCGAATTGGAAAAGAAACGCCAGGAAGACAAGAAATTTGCCGAAAGCGGTGAAGCACAATTGGACTGGGTTTACAAACATTCAAAATACTACGAAAAAGAACACCTGCAATACCCTATTTATAAAGTAATGCGTTATTAATCAGATTCAGATAATTAAAAAAGGTCACAAAGAAACTTCCTTGTGACATTTTTTTATTTTAGATAGCCGAAACTATTTCCCCTCTTCTTCTTTCTTAATAACGTTACGGGCTACTTCAATTTTAAACTTTTTACCCTTCATTTTTTCGTCTTTGATGTTACCCAGTAATTCATTTACTTTCTTGAATTTTACGGCGGCAAACGAAACAAAATCTTTAACTTCAATTAGTCCTAAATCGTCTTTTTCCAATTTTCCCTTTTGTGAAAAGAAGCCCACTATATCAATTTTATTCAGCTTGTTTTTCTTTCCTCCACTGATATAAATAGTTTGAAACTCGGGTGGCTTCGGTAAGGATTTGGCGTTATCAACATTCAAAGCCGGCATCTGGTAATTGATGTAATCCAGTTTTTTCTCACTCTCGTGAACAATAATATAAGCAGTTCCCGAGGCCAACATTCGGGCAGTTCTTCCGTTTCTGTGGGTAAACTCATCCTCCTTGGATGGCAAATGGTAATGAATAACGTGATTCATTTCCGGGATATCCAATCCACGCGCTGCCAAATCGGTTGTAACCAAATAACTCACACTGCCGTTTCGAAACTGAATCAAAGCGCGCTCACGTTCCTCTTGATCCATACCACCGTGATAATATGTGGCATAAATTCCTTTACCGTTTAAAGCATCGCTTATGCGTTCCGCCGCATCACGGTGATTACAGAAAATAATCGCCGATTCCGATTTTAAAGAGCAAAGCAATTGAAACAGACTTCCGATTTTATCTTTCTCTTTGGAAACTACCATTTTCATCGAAAGATTCTCGTTTTCTTTTTCAGTCTGGACAAAATCCAAAACCGTCGGATTCACGACTCTAGTGTATTTCGGAATTTCAATATCGGAAGTAGCCGAAACCAAAATACGTTTATTCAGTTTTGGCAGTCTGCCAATGATATAGGACATCTGCTCGTGAAAACCCAATTGCAGTGATTTATCAAATTCGTCCAAAACCAACGTTTCAACGGTATCTGTTTTGAATGTTCCGCGGTCAATATGATCGGCAATACGTCCAGGCGTTCCGATTAAAATAGCCGGAGGATTGCTTAAATTTTTGATTTCGGTTTCTATATTATGTCCACCATAACAAACGTTTACCTTATAATCGGTGGTCATTTTTTTCCAGACCTGTTGAATCTGCAAGCCTAATTCACGTGAAGGCACAATTATTAAACATTGCACCGTAGTGACTTCAGACTGAAGCATTTCAAAAATGGGCAGCAAAAAAGCAATGGTTTTTCCGGAACCTGTCGGCGAAAGCAGTAAAACATTAGAGTCATTCAAAATAGCATCCTGTGCCATTTCCTGCATTTCATTAAGGCTTTCAATTCCTAAATTTAGAAGAATATTATTGGAACGTGGATTTTTATACATGCTGCAAAGGTAATGAAAATAGTTTTCGGTGTTCAGTCACAGTATTCAGTCAAAAATAAAGGTAAAGGATTTCAATATTTTGGGATTGGCATTTACTTTTGATTTACTGTTGTTAAGTTTCTTGAAAGGAATGGCTTAGACTTATTGGAATCCCCGCTCCTACTTCCCGATAGCTATCGGGACGTTGTATCTTTTGTTCCTCTCGTTAAAAAAAACGAGGTCCACAAAAAGATGCCACCCCATCAGGGCTATCGAAACAGCTTTAGAACCTTCTGAATGTTTTTCAAACTCATTAAATTACTTTCTCTTCCTGAAAAAGAAGTTTAATGTTTTCATAAGAATTACTCAAGGCTTCTTTAATTTCTTCCGGTTTTAACCAAACCACTTTTTCGATTCCTTCATCCTCCTGTCCCTTTGGCTCACCTTCGAAATCGGTTTTCATCTCAAACCAGTGCGTAATTTTCAGTTTGTATTTACCGTTACGCTTAAAAATATGGTAGGTTTTTTGAAGCTTTTGTGTAATTTTTAATCCGGTAACTCCGGTCTCCTCCTCTACTTCGCGAATAGCCGTTTCTTCAATTAACTCCCCTTTTTCTATCCCGCCTTTGGGCAAATCCCATTTTCCATTCCTGAAAATAAAAAGAATTTCTCCATTTTTGTTATAAACAAATCCGCCTCCAGCCTTGACTGCAGGAATTTTTTCCTTTAACTTTGTTAAAATTTCCTTTTCATCGGGATGATATAAAAATGCTTTATTAATTTTATTCTGAAACATTTTTACTATAATTTGCTTAATATCAACGCTTTCTAACAGAAAGAGCTGAAAATCAGTTTCTTTAACAACTTGATTTGTTAAGAAAAGGGGCTTATCGTTTACAAAAACTTTATACATTTGCAGTATGATTTTTAACACAGACACAGCTAAGAAAACTGCCGAATTGCTTTTACAAATAAACGCAATTAAATTAAATCCAAAAAATCCTTTTACATGGGCTTCTGGATGGAAATCGCCTATTTACTGCGATAACCGTATAACTCTCTCATTTCCACCGATAAGAAATTATATCCGTGAGGAATTTGCCAAAAACATCGAAAAACAATTTGGCAAACCTGATGTAATTGCCGGTGTAGCTACAGGTGCTATCGGAATAGGAATGCTTGTTGCCGAAATCATGGGATTACCTTTCGTATATGTTCGCCCAGAACCTAAAAAACACGGACGCGAAAATCAGGTGGAAGGCTTCTTGCAGAAAGGCCAAAGCGTATTGGTTGTTGAGGATTTGATCAGCACCGGAAAAAGCAGCTTACAGGCCGTAGAAGCATTGAAAGCAGCCGGCGCCAATGTCAAAGGAATGGTAGCTATTTTTACATACGGATTCGAAATTGCTGAAGATAATTTCAAAAAAGCCAATGTGGAACTTTTCACGCTTGGTAATTACGATATGCTATTGAAAGAAGCCGTTGCAAAACAATACATAACTGAAGACGAATACGATACTTTGAAAGAATGGCGTAAAAGTCCATCTACCTGGGGAGTAGAAGTATAATATTGTTTTTTCCGTTTACTTAGATTTCTCAACTCATTTAGTACGTTGTTAATTTATGTGAACAGGCAAGTTGCACAAAATTTAATTATTCAGCAATCAAACTATCTTTAAATAATGAATTTAGAAAGCCCTAAAGTTAACGTTGAAAAATCGGCAGATTATTTATTCGATTCACTGACAGACGTTAAGAATTTTGAAAAATTAATGCCGGAAAGCATTGCCAAATTTGAAGTTTTAGACGACAACGCTTTTATCTTCGGACTGAAAGGCATGCCGGAAATAAAATTGAAAATGAAAGACAAAACAGCTCCAAACAAAGTTGTTTTGGGGGCAGCCAGCGACAAATTACCATTTACATTAACGGCCAACATCAATTCATTGACACCAAATACTTCAGAAGTTCAATTACTTTTCGTAGGCGACTTCAACCCAATGATGGCCATGATGGTGAAAGGCCCGATTTCGAAATTCATTGAAACCCTTGCAGCAAACATGAACAAACTGTAATATACCAATTACACAAGTATATAAAACCTATTTGGAAACAGATAGGTTTTCTTTTTAATATAACATCTGAATTTCTTTGATCTCAAATGTTTTCACACTATCATCTTCCAACAAAACTTCAAGTTTTCCGTTTGCGGTAACCCCTTGAATGATTCCCATAAACCGGAAACCATCTTTATCTTCAAATGGCATTGGAAGTCCTTTTTTGAATAACCTCTGATTGTACTTTTCCCAAAACAGACCATAGTCTTTATTTTGAAGTAAAGCAACGTTGCGCTTTAAAGTTTCAACTATGGAAATCAAAATCTCGTCCTTATCGAATTCCCGATTTAAAATTCCGCATAAAGAACCCGCTTTTGGCAAACCATCAAAGTTTTTTTGATTCACATTCAGTCCGATACCCACAACGGAAACAATTTCTCCTCCGCTCTTCAAACTGTTTTCAATTAAAATACCGGCAATTTTTTTATTATCTGCCAAAATGTCGTTTGGCCATTTAATAGCTATATTAGGAATTTTAAGTTGTTCCAAAACTTCGGTAAGACATATAGCAACAAGCACATTCAGATGAAAAATAGTGTTTATATCCGGCAACACATCTTTTACCAACACACTAAAAGTCAGGTTTTTACCAGATTCAACCGCCCAAACCGCCCCCATTTGACCGCGACCCGAAGTTTGATTTTCTGCAGTCACAACAGTAAAATTCTCAACAAACTGCTTTGTCAGCAATGCTTTCAAAAAGTCATTTGTTGAAGATGTGGCACTGAGTTTGATGATGTTCATAGAGATAAATTGGCTTTATGAAGTTTAATCTTATGTTAAGGTTCAAAAATAAAGACAAAAATTGGTAACTTTGCGAAAAACATATTAAAATAAATGGCGAAAAAGGAGAATAACAATGATGTATTATTAGCTAACATCATTAAAGGAATTGAAGAAGTAAAAGGTAACAACATAGATATACTGGATTTAAGAGCAATCGAAAACACCGTGTGCGACTACTTCGTAATTTGTAACGGTAACTCCAACACACAGGTTAACGCTATTGTTAACTCAATTCAAAAAATAGTTTCTAGAGATTTAAAAGACAAACCTTGGCACGTTGAAGGTACTGAAAACGGCGAATGGGTTTTGATGGATTATGTAAACATTGTGGTTCACGTTTTCCAAAAACACATCCGTGAGTACTACAACATCGAGAGTTTATGGGGTGATGCCAAAATCACTTCTATCGAAAACAAATACTAATATTCACGTTACATGTCAAAAGATAAGAAAAATAACCCTACTAAAATTAAAATTAGCCCATGGATTATCTATGGTGCCGTACTTTTAATTCTAGTTACAATACAATTAGTTTCCAGCGGATCCAGTTTTCAGGAAGTCCGCCCTACTTCATTGTCTAAATTTTACCAGTATTTAGATTCTAATCAGGTAGAGAAAGTAGTTTTCAACAAAACCACTGCCCAAGTCTATCTTAAAAAAGAAGCCCTAAAAAGCAAAACACACAGTAAAATAGAGAAAAAGACACTGTTAGGCAAAGAAAATATTGGTCCGCACTATAGTTTGGACATCGGAAATCCCGAATTGTTCCAAAAGAAATTGGACGAGGCCCGTACAACCGGAAAACTAAGTGATTATTCTTCCGAACCTGAAAGCAATTGGGGGGATGTTTTAATCAATTTCCTTCCTTTGATAATCATTATCGCATTCTGGATCTTCATGATGCGCAGGATGTCAGGCGGAGGAGCCGGAGGTGGTGGAGGCCAGATTTTTTCAATCGGAAAATCAAAAGCCAAACTCTTTGACGAAAAAACAGACGTTAAGACGACTTTCAAAGACGTTGCCGGTTTAGAAGGTGCAAAAGAAGAGATTCAGGAAATAGTTGAATTCCTTAAAAACCCTGAAAAATATACTGAAATTGGAGGTAAAATCCCTAAAGGAGCATTATTGGTAGGACCTCCTGGAACCGGAAAAACCTTATTAGCTAAAGCCGTTGCCGGTGAAGCTCAGGTGCCATTCTTTTCACTTTCAGGTTCCGATTTCGTAGAAATGTTTGTTGGTGTTGGAGCTTCTCGTGTCCGCGATTTGTTCAAACAGGCAAAAGAAAAATCCCCAGCAATCATTTTCATTGACGAGATTGATGCTGTAGGACGTGCCCGTGGCAAAAACAACATCTCAGGCTCAAACGATGAGCGTGAAAACACCTTGAATCAGCTTTTAACTGAAATGGACGGTTTCGGCACAAATACACACGTAATTGTATTGGCTGCTACCAACCGTGCCGATGTTTTAGACAAGGCATTAATGCGTGCCGGACGTTTTGACAGGCAGATTTATGTAGACTTACCGGATATTCGTGAACGTAAAGAAATATTCGAAGTACACTTAAAACCTTTGAAAAAATCAGAGGAATTGGATACTGAATTTTTAGCAAAACAAACACCTGGTTTTTCAGGAGCTGATATTGCCAACGTTTGTAACGAATCTGCATTGATTGCTGCACGAAAAGGTAAAAAATCTGTAGACAAACAGGATTTTCTTGATGCCGTTGACCGAATTGTCGGTGGATTAGAAAAGAAAAATAAAATTGTTACCCCGGCAGAAAAACGTGCTATCGCTATTCACGAAGCTGGTCATGCCACTGTCAGCTGGATGCTGGAACACGCTGCCCCGCTCGTAAAAGTCACTATTGTTCCACGAGGACAAAGTTTGGGAGCTGCATGGTATTTACCTGAAGAGCGTTTAATCGTTCATCCGGAACAAATGCTTGATGAAATGTGTGCCACAATGGGTGGGCGTGCTGCCGAAAAAGTAATTTTCAATAAAATTTCAACCGGAGCATTAAGCGATTTGGAAAAAGTAACCAAACAGGCTCGCGCCATGGTTACCGTCTATGGTTTGAACGACAAATTAGGAAATGTCACCTACTATGATTCATCAGGTCAAAGCGATTATAGCTTCTCAAAACCATACTCTGAAGAGACAGCTCGTGTCATCGACAAAGAGATTTCCGAATTAATCGAAAGTCAGTACCAAAGAGCGATTCAGATTCTGAAAGAAAACCAGGACAAATTGGTTCAGTTGGCAGATATTTTAATTGAAAAAGAGGTTATTTTTAAAGATGACCTGGAAACAATCTTCGGAAAACGTCCATTCGAAAAAACAGAGAGTGAACCAATTACAGAAATGCAGTAATTTATTTTAATAAAATATTATAAAAATCTTAATTCGATTGCTTTATTGAATTAAGATTTTTTTATCTTTGAGTGTTCTCAAACACAAAATTTCGAGATTTTAGATAGTTTATGAATCTATTCAGAAAATTTTTTGGCGCCGCTTCGGAAGGATCCAGTGAAGATAAGGAAGAAAACATGAGTCCTTATCATCCGGAACCTAAAATGCCAATAGACGAACTTTTCACCTATAACTTCAAAAAAAATGGAGGCAAATTTCTCTATTGCGAAAACTTGCCTGAAGTACATGATAACTTTGAGAGTATTTTAGAGGAAAACGACTGGTTTGAAAAAGAAGCAATGTGTTTAGAATCAAAACTTTTCAGCCTTCTTGACGAAAACAAGCTAAACTATAAAAATCCTAAAAACCCGATTTTTTTATTGGCTTCCTGCGAAAATCTGATTGCCGACGAAGGTTCAATTTTGTTTTCTTCAAATCAAATCAAACAGTACAAACCCAATGATTTGCCTTCACACATTGTGATTCTTGCTACTACAAGCCAGATAATTGGCAACAAAAGTGATGGTTTACGTGAAATCAAAAAAAGGTACGATAAAGAGTACCCTACAAACATCACCACTTTTAAATATTTCGAAAAAGCAAAAGAAGAAGACTTCTTACAGTACGGAAGTTGTCCGAAAAACTTATATTTGCTGCTTCTAGAAGATTTATAGCATGCATGAAAATGTAACCCGAACCATTTCTGGTTTACTTTATATTGTACTTCTCGTTTCAGCGACTTTATACTCCGAATACAGCTTTATGCTTCTTTTCGGGTTATTTATGCTTATTACGGTTTCCGAATTCAGCAAATTAATCCATTTAAGACAAAACCTGCCTATTTTACTGGCTCTGGTAAGCTACATTCTGTTTTTCTATTCTCCTAAGAATAATCTCCATACCGATATCTTACTTTGTCTCGCAGCGCTCTTTGTATCCGTAAATTTAATTGCGGATTTGTTTTCAGAAAGCAGCATACCAAAGACAGACAAAATGTCAAAATATGTAAACCTGTTTGGCTATATTATCATTCCTTTTGTTTTACTAATGAAAATACCCTTTATAGGTGTTCATTTTAATCCAAAGATTATTATTGGAGTTTTTATACTGATTTGGACCAATGACACTTTTGCCTATATCGTTGGAAAACTGATTGGAAAAAACAAACTTTTTGAACGTATTTCACCTAAAAAAACCATTGAAGGATTCATTGGCGGATTAGTATTCACAATGATTGGGAGTTACATTCTAAGTTATTTCTTTACTTTCTTCACTCCTGCCATTTGGGTATGTACAGGATTGATTGTTGGCTTTTTCGGAACTATAGGCGATTTGATCGAATCTAGATTCAAACGAAAAGCTGGTGTAAAAGACAGCGGGACGATAATGCCCGGGCATGGAGGCATCCTAGATCGGCTAGATAGTGTTATATTTGCAATACCATTTCTTTATTTATTTTATCAAATTTTAAACTATGTTCATACAATTTCATAAAGAAGGCGCTAAAATTATTCTGGGAGCTACAATTGCTGCCACGGTAATCATTTTTGGAGCGGATTATCTTGTAGCAAACCCTTGGCTAAAAATGGCCATACAAATTTTTACATTATTCATGCTTGTAATGATTTTGCAGTTTTTCAGAAACCCAAAACGTATTACAGCCATTAATGACAATCATGTACTGGCTCCGGTTGACGGAAAAGTGGTGGTTATAGAAGAAGTTTACGAACCGGAATATTTTAAAGACAAACGTTTGATGGTTTCCATCTTCATGTCACCGATAAACGTTCACGTAACCCGTTATGCCGTAAACGGATTAGTAAAATACAGTAAATACCATCCTGGTAAATATTTGGTTGCATGGCACCCGAAAGCGAGTGAAGAAAACGAAAGAACCACTGTGGTTGTGGAAAACCGAGTTTTCGGAGAGATTCTCTACCGTCAGATTGCAGGAGCTTTGGCACGCCGTATAGTAAACTATGCTAAAGAAGGCATGCAGGTGGTTCAGGGAACGGACGCAGGTTTCATAAAATTTGGTTCGAGAGTGGATATATACTTACCTTTAGGTACTCAAGTTAATGTAAAACTTAACGAGAAAGCAATTGGCGCAAAAACAATTATTGCTATCAAACAATAAATGGGAAAAAATTTAGACATCTTATTTGATGAGGCTTTTAAAAACGCCCAATTAATCCCGCAAGCTTCTGTCCCGATAGATATGCAGTTGATTCTATATGGACTTTACAAACAGGCTACAACTGATGATTCTGCTCGTTTTTATTTCCGTCAGGAATCGCAAAACCTGCGAAGTGCTTTCAAACTCAACGCATGGATGCAGGTAAACCATCTTACAACAGACGAAGCAAAAAAAAAATATATCGAGATTATCAACAAACTATTGAAAGAACGAAATTTGTAAACAGATTTCGTTTTTTCTTTTAATACATATCATCCATGAAAACATATAAATTAGCTCTTATTAGTTTCGCTTTTGTAGCTCTTTTTTCTTGCCGTCAAAAAAACAAACTTGAAGAAGTAATTCAGATTCCGGAACCTGAGGCACAGGAAACACAATCCGTATACGGAAATCCGGCCGAAGTAAAAGCCGAGAAAGGAAAATTCAAAATGCGCGGACTAACTTACGCCTACAACGCATTAGAGCCTTATATCGACGGAAAAACAATGGAAATTCATTATTCGCGCCATCATTTAAGCTATTGCAACAATTTAAACAAGGCCATCGCCGGCACAGATTATGAAAAATGGAGTCTGGAGGATATCCTAAAAAGTTCAGATCCAAACAACATGGCCATTCGTAACAATGCAGGCGGCTATTATAACCATAATTTATATTGGGAAATCATGGCCCCGAAAGCAGGCGGACAGCCAAAAGACAGCTTGGCTGCAGCAATCAACAGGGATTTTGGTTCTTATGACACTTTTAAGTCGCAACTTGTTGAAGCTGCCGGTAAACAATTTGGTTCGGGTTGGGCATGGCTTGTGGTTGACAAAACCGGAAAATTAGTGGTTGGCAGCACTCCTAACCAAGACAATCCGTTAATGCCGGATATGCCTGTGAAAGGGACTCCGATTCTTGCTCTTGATGTTTGGGAGCATGCTTATTATCTGAAATATCAAAGCAGACGTGGCGAATACATCTCAGCTTTCTTTAACGTTGTCAATTGGACTGCAGTAGAGAAAAAGTATTTAGAAGCTATGAAAAGAAGTATAAAACAACCGGTAGCCCCAATCCAATAAATACTATTCAAACCTTAAAACACCTGTCTCACAAACATCAATTAGTAATATACGAAACGCTTTAAAAAAGTAGTTTTATACAACGACTCAAAGAATGAATTCATTTTTTGGGTCGTTTTTTTTACACGCGAATTAAACTTTGAAATGAGCACTTAATAATCCAATTATTGTCATCAGTCATTTACCGTTTCTGAAATTTTCTACAAAAGACTAGAAAAAAACGACAAAACCAACACTACAACGCAATACAAATCAGTACTTTAATCAAAATTTTAGTAAATTTACTACATGCTGAAACAGCACAAAAACACTGTTCCCTAAAGGGTTCAAATAAAAGTAACAAAAGTTCTATTTATACAAATCAATATGAAGGTAATGGTTACACTCCATCACTTCGTCAGTTTTACTAACTAATAAAAGAAACAACTATGAAAAAATTATTTTTGATTGCGGCGTTTGTAATTTCCTCGGCAACTTTTGCTCAATCTACTGCAAAAGAAGACATTGAAATCATCCAAGGAAAGTACGGAAAATCTAAAAAAGAATTAGTCAACACCTACATGGAGCTAAAAGAATCCCAAGCCGACGCGTTTTGGAAAGTCTATGATGCCTACGAACAGGAACGCAAACAACTGGGTAAAAAAAGAATCGACCTGATTAATGACTACGTCAACAATTATGAGAAGTTATCGAATGAGAAAGCCGACCAGCTCCTAAAAGCATCTTTAAAAAATGATATGGCTTACGGTAAACTGTATTCTAAATATTATGACAAAATGAAAAAAGCCGTTGGAGCGATAGATGCCGCTAAATTTATTCAATTAGAACACGGATTACAAACAGCAATCATGGCCGAGACACAAAACGCCATACCATTTATTGGCGATATGGACCGCGCAAAATAATGTGCATCAAAATTGTACCTATAAAAAATCCCAAGCAAAACTTGGGATTTTTTATTTATTCTTCATGTGATTATTTCGTTTCGAACAAACAAAACTCTGTTAAATCGTGGTGATTTTCAAACTTTAAGATTGTTAAATCATTATTTTAATTGCATTACATTTATTACTAAGTAGGATAGTAATTTAAAACTTATCTGCCTTATTTTTTCATCATCAGAAAACGAAATTTATCTCCATTTTTTATTACCGAATGAATAACTTGCATATAACATTAAACCGTTATGTCCCCAATCAATATCGTAATCTGCTCTATCTTGATTAAAATTCACATTTAGATCCAAACCGCCGTAACCGAGGGCCACATCGAGTTTCTTCCAAACTCTGTAGACACCTGCCACATTGTAGCCAAAAGTTTTCCCATCAAAAGTATCAATTCTTAACTGAAAATAATTTATTTCACCTCTCAAGGCAAACCTATCGGTAAAAGCATATCCGCCCCATATCCCAAAATCAACTAGAGGCGCTACTGCATCAAATGTTTTGTTTCTATCAATATCAGCCGTTTCACCCTGAACCTCTACTCCAATTTTTGTAGTAATTGTGTGGGTACCAATCAATAACCCAACCTCGTACTTTGGTTTACTAAAAATGGCATATCCATAAGAAAAACGAAAAAAATTGGTTTCAAGACTCGTATTCAAACTAGTATTTATAAAATAGGTTTCATCTCCTATTGTAATATCTCTGTCCAGTGTTCTGCTACTGTTTCTTCGGGAATTGAAATAATTGAGAGTAAAACGCGAACGACTGGAGGATCGCCATTCAAATTCGGCTAAAATAGTTGTATTTTTCTTATCAAATCCTAAATCCCTCTCAAAATCAACATCAGTTCCCCTACCGGAAGTACCTTCAATACTTATATTGGTATTGTTTAACATTTCGTAACCACCTACCGATATCCTATATCTTTCCACATACCATGGTACATCACGAAGATTACTGTCCACGACAGTATCCTGAACTACAGGGGTGACTTCTCCAGTTTTTACTGCTTCTGCTGTTTGTCCATACAAAACACTTCCAAACAGCAGCAATAACATTGACGCTTTAAAAGTAAGATTTTTCATAATTAAAATAATTTTGATTTGTACTAACCTGTAGAGTTTGATAAAGGAAACGCTCCCTATCAAATTTACGAAAATATTTGTTAATCGTATTTGTTTTTTTTAACAATAACCTCTTATTAAAGATTTTAAACAAAACACATACAACAAAAATTAAAACAAAATAATGCCATTATATTCAGTTGTTTATTGTTGGAAAGAACTTGCAGTCTAAACAATCTAAAATCCAATATTTTATAAGGTATCTTCAATTTCGAAAAGAGTTTGCTACAAAATAATATCACAGCATTCGATAGTTACCTTTAACATTATTAGTCTTATCCATAAAAATAAAACTAAAAAATCCCAAGCTTTCGCTTGGGATTTTTTTATAAACCATTTTAAAGATGGCTCTTATTTTAAACATGCAAGACTCTGCTCTAATGTAGTGATCTTTGCCAAAGCATCAGCTTCTTTTTTGCGCTCCATTTCGATTACTTTCTCAGGTGCGCCAGCAACGAATTTCTCATTGGACAATTTCGCTTGAACCGACTTCAAAAAACCTTTTATGTAATTTAGTTCTTCAGTCAGTTTACCAATTTCGGCATCGATATCGACATTACCTGTAATTGGGATAAAATACTCGTTTGATTTCACGCGGTAAGACAAAGCCCCATCTACTTTTTCAGACACATAATCCAAAGCAGAAACGTTTCCTAATTTCATAATTACCGAATCAAAGAATACTGATACTTTTTCATTGTTAACCACTTTCAGCTCGATAGCATCCTTGAATGGAATGTTTTTGTCTTTGCGGATGGTTCTAACACCTGAAATTACTTCTGTAGCAAAATCGAAATCAGAAATCAATGCTTCATTTGCTGAAGTCACATTTGGCCATTCAGCAACAATCAACGCCTGCTCCGGAGTTCTTTCAGCGATGTGATGCCAGATTTCCTCTGTCAAGAACGGCATAAATGGGTGCAGTAATTTTAAATTCGTTTCCAACATTTCAATCGCTTTATCGAAAGTTGTTTGGTCAATTGGTTGTTGGTAACCCGGTTTAATCATTTCAAGGAACCAGGAACAGAAATCATCCCAAACCAATTTATAGGTTGCCATCAAGGCATCTGAAATTCTGTATTTCGAGAAGTTATCTTCGATTTCCGCCAACGTTTTCTGCAATTTCGCTTCGTACCATTCGATAGCTACTTTAGACGATTCCGGCTGAGCGATATCAGCTACCTCCCACCCTTTAATCAAACGGAAAGCATTCCAGATTTTATTCGCGAAAGCTTTTCCCTGATTACACAATTCTTCATCAAACAAAATATCATTTCCTGCCGAAGCGCTTAACAATAATCCGCAACGAACACCATCGGCACCGAATTTCTCAATCAGTCCAAGAGGTTCAGGTGAATTCCCAAGGGATTTCGACATTTTACGACCTTGTTTATCGCGAACCAAACCAGTCAGATAAACATTATTGAACGGTTTAGCATCTGCATATTCGTAACCTGCAATAATCATACGGGCTACCCAGAAGAACAAAATGTCCGGACCGGTTACCAAGTCGTTTGTCGGATAATAATATTTGAAATCTTCGTTGTCCGGATTCATGATTCCGCCGAAAACAGCCATTGGCCATAACCATGATGAGAACCATGTATCTAATGCATCGGCATCCTGTTTTAAATCGGAAGCCTGTAACGAAGCGTTTCCTGTTTTTTGTTTTGCCAATTCCAATGCCGCTTCCGGAGTTTCTGCCACTACGAAATCCTCTTTCCCTTCTCCGTAGAAATAGGCCGGAATTTGCTGACCCCACCATAACTGACGGGAAATGTTCCAATCACGGATGTTTTCCATCCAATGACGGTATGTATTATTGAAACGGGAAGGATATAATTTCACTTCGTCTGTTTCCAAAACCGCTTTGATGGCAGGTTTTACCAAATCTTCCATTCTCAGGAACCATTGGTCGGATAATCTTGGCTCGATTACTGCTTTGGTTCTTTCGGAAGTCCCTACTTTATTTAAATGTGTTTCTGTTTTTGCTAAAGCGCCAATAGCTTCCAATTCTTTGGAAATTTCTTCACGAACCACGAAACGGTCTTTTCCTGCATAATGCAATCCGAAACTGTTTAATGTAGCGTCTTCATTGAAAATATCGATGATTTCCAAATTGTGCTTAACACCCAATTCTTTATCGTTTACATCATGAGCAGGAGTAACTTTCAGACATCCGGTTCCGAATTCCATATCCACGTACTCATCAAAAATGATTGGAATTACTCGGTTACAGATAGGAACAATTGCTTTTTTACCTTTCAGATGCTGGTAACGCTCATCTTCCGGATGGATACAGATGGCAGTATCTCCCAAAATAGTTTCCGGACGCGTTGTTGCAATCGTTACAAATTCGCTGCTTCCTTCAATCTGATATTTTAAATGGTATAATTTACCTTGTCTTTCTTCGTAAATTACTTCTTCATCAGACAACGTTGTTTTTGCTTCCGGATCCCAGTTTACCATTCGGTATCCTCTGTAGATCAAACCTTTATTATACAAATCAACGAACGAACGGATTACGGACGCCGACATATCAGGATCCATGGTAAACTTCGTTCTGTCCCAGTCACAAGAACAACCTAATTGTTTTAACTGCTCCAGAATAGTTCCACCGTATTTTTCGGTCCACTCCCAAGCGTGCTTTAAGAATTCTTCACGGGTCAAATCATTTTTATTGATTCCTTCCGCTTTTAATTTAGCAACCACTTTTGCTTCCGTAGCGATAGAGGCGTGATCCGTTCCCGGTACCCAACAAGCGTTGAAACCTTTCAATCGGGCACGACGAATCAACACATCCTGAATCGTGTTGTTAAGCATGTGTCCCATGTGCAATACTCCGGTGACGTTTGGTGGCGGAATTACAATTGTGTAAGGTGTTCTGTGGTCTGGTTTGGAATGAAAATAATTGTTTTTCATCCAGTAATCGTACCACTTTTGCTCTGCTGCTTTCGCTTCAAATTGCGCCGGAATTGTCATATCTGTTGCTTCTGTTATTGGTTATACGGACTTCATGCCGCAAAATTCTTTACTTACGTTTACAAAAATGCGAATAGTTTCGTTAATAGCCCCGATGGTAGTGGAAATCCTTTTATTCCGTTACTTTTAACGAAATAAAAGAATTGAAACGTACAGCGGGAATATGGCCCATCCTAAAGCCTGGACATTCGCTTCCAAAAAAAATTGGTATGCTTTTTGCAAATATACCTGCAAAAATAGCTATAACTGAGCAAATAAAAAAAGTGAGTTAAATTATTTGTTCGTTTATTAAAACAATGTAATTTTACATAACCTTTAAAACTTGAAAAGATGAAAAAATTATTAGGATTAGTTGCAGTTTTAGCGTTTAGCGTTGCGTCTTATGCTCAACAAGGACCTAAAATCGAATTCAAAGCAAAAGACAACACAATTGATTACGGAACCGTTACCAGAGATTCTGACAACGGGGTACGGACTTTCGAGTTTACGAACACAGGCGATGCTCCATTGATTATCACTAATGTGCAATCTACTTGTGGATGTACTGTCCCTACTAAACCAACTGAACCGATTATGCCTGGAAAAACAGGAAAAATCGATGTAAAATACAACATGAATCCTGGTAAAATCTCTAAAACAATTACCGTGGAATCCAATGCTGTAAATTACGAAGGCGGTAAAGTAGCCCTTAGAATTAAGGGAGAAGTGATTGTAAAAGAAGAGAAAAATGTTCTTCAGAAAGAAAAAGTTGGTCCGCAATCATAAGCTGTGTAACTGATAAAAATGAAAAGTCCCCGCATTGTAACGGGGACTTTTTTTATAGTATCTTTTTGAGTTTGAACTTCATTTCCTTTTTAACTCCTTTCCGTTCGATTTCCATTTCTATCTTTTTACCATCTTCTTCATGCAGCATATTGTCGATTTTTTGTTTGGAGAGGTTACTGACATTCTTTCCATTGATTTTTAAAATCTTATCTCCTATCTTTAAACCAGCCACTTCTGCGGGAGAGTCTTTACGAACGGAGGCAATCGTGTAAACCGGTTTTAAGGCAAATTTGTATTTCAGGTGGCTGTTATCAAATACTATATCATTTACATTCAATGTGTTATTTGGTTTTGAATTTCTTATCATTCCCTCTTTCACCCATTCTATACCCTCGTGTTGTACTTCGATTCCACTCATATTATAATTAAACGCATCGTCATAATAACTACTTTTCTTTAAATAAAGTTGGCCGCCGGAATAGTCCATTATCATAGTAAATCGCTTAAGCATAGCTCCTCCCAAAGAACCGTTTCTGCTGGTAACCAATTGAAGCTGTTTGTAAGACGCGGTATCAGGATAAGAAACCAAAGGCGATTTAAACTTAAATTTCGCAAACTCAAGCTCTTCCAATCTAGATTTTTTCCCAAATACAGTACCTCCGATACCTTCCCCCAAAACATCTTCAAAATAATTACTGTTAGACTTAATTTCACCATTCTCAAACAACCAAAGTCCATCGCCTAATCCAGTATCAACCAACAGTTTTAAATCAAATTCTTTACCATCCAGCTTAGCCTTAACATTAAGGTAAGCCCTGTCATTAACTACATTTATAGGCAATTGGGTAAACGATTTAACCCTGCTTTTCTCAAGAATTTTTCTGTCCTTATAAATGGTTACTTTTTTTTTCTGATAATCAATCTCAATCACATTATTTTTAAAGAAAGAATACCCCAGGACTCCATTAACCGGAATCCCGATCCGAGATGAAAAATTAAGGTTTTCATCCAAAATCACAAGCAGATCAAATTGTTTATTAATATAACCGCTGACATTCGCGGTATTCTTATCAGAAAAAATTCCTTCAGCCAATTCCTCATTACCCAGTCCGGAAATTTTTATTTTTTTGGTATTATAGAGTTGAATGGTGTCATTTTCGGGAAAACTAAATATTATGGATGGTTCTGAACCAGAGTCCAAAAGCATGTTTAATTTAGTACCGTTGATCTCTACGGGCATAATTATTAAGTTGTCAACAAAAGTGAAGGGAATGACAATCATATCCTTATCGGAGTCAAACTGAAAACCATTTTGTCCGGAAACACTCTTAAAGAGCATCAGAAAAAAGACAAAAACAATCGCTCGCATAGGAAGGCTTTTCTGAAAATTACTACATAAATATTTAATTTCCTAAAACTTTAAAAAATTAATAACAATTCATTTTTTAAAGTTTATGAAAAATATCGCAACTTTGTACCTCAAAATAAACGACACATGCCTAAAATATCATTAAAAGGCCAGCAAATGCCTGAATCACCAATTCGTAAATTGGTTCCTTACGCAGAAATTGCGAAAAAAAAAGGTCATAAAGTATACCATTTGAATATCGGACAACCCGATATCAAAACTCCGGAAGTAGCTTTAAATGCTGTTAAAAATGCAGACATCACTGTTTTGGAATACAGCCATTCAGCAGGTTTTGAAAGTTACAGAACAAAACTTGCCGCCTATTACCAAAAACAAAATTTACCTATAAACACAGAAGATATTATCATCACAACCGGTGGATCCGAAGCATTGCTTTTTGCAATGGGAAGCACTATGGATCAAGGTGATGAAATCATTATACCGGAACCATTCTATGCAAATTATAATGGTTTCTCAACTGCATCAGGTGTAAATGTAGTCCCTGTTATTTCAACTATCGATACAGGTTTTGCCTTACCTCCTATCGCTGATTTTGAAAAACTGATCACTCCAAAAACAAAAGCGATTTTAATTTGTAACCCTGGTAACCCAACAGGATACTTATACTCGAAAGAAGAAATTATGCAGTTGGCCGAACTGGTTAAAAAACATGATTTATTCCTAATTGCTGATGAAGTATACCGCGAGTTTGCTTACGACGGATACACTCATCATTCCGTAATGAACGTTCCGGGATTAGAAGAGCACGCTATCATGATTGACTCGGTTTCAAAGCGTTTCAGCATGTGCGGAGCCCGAATCGGATGTATTGTTTCCAAAAACAAAGAAGTAATGGCTACGGCTATGAAATTTGCTCAAGCGAGATTAAGCCCTCCTACCTATGCGCAAATTGCGAGTGAAGCTGCCTTAGATACTCCACAAAGCTATTTCGATGATGTTATCACTGAATACAAAGACCGTCGTGATACTTTAATTGCCGAGTTAAACAAAATTGAAGGTGTAAAAGTTGCTACTCCAAAAGGTGCCTTTTACTGTATCGCAAAATTACCTATTAAAAACGCGGATGATTTTGCACAGTGGTTATTGGAATCATACGACTTCAACGGAGAAACGGTTATGGTTGCTCCGGCTGCCGGTTTCTACTCCACAAAAGGAGTTGGATTGGACGAAGTGCGAATCGCTTATGTTCTTAAAAAAGAGGATTTAATAAAATCCGTTCAGATACTAAACGAAGCATTAAAAGTTTACAACAACTAAAAAAGCTTTAATCAAAAAGAAAGCCTTCAGTTTAACTGGAGGCTTTCTTGTTTTTAGGAGCGTCCCGATAGCTATCGGGAGGTTTGGGCTTTTTTGCAATCCAATAGCTATCGGGACATATTCCTGCTGTCCACTATCTCGTCCCAAAAGACGAGACCGTTCCTCCCGATAGCTATCGGGACAGGGCTATTTCAGCAAACTATTTTCTTTCTTGGAATCATCTTATTTGAAGCAATAAAAAAAACCATCTCGTTACGAATAACGAGATGGTTTTTAGTATTAAGATCATCAGATGATTATCGTTTCATAGAAAAATGTGCTTTAAAAATACGTTCCTCCCTATTCACACCATCTTTAAATTTAACAGTGAACCAATAATCAGTAGATGGTAATTGGTGTCCATTATATGTTCCATCCCAACCATCTCCTGTCGAAGCAATTTGTTTGATTAACTTTCCGTAACGATCAAAAATAAAAATCTCTGCATTAGGCTGATCCTGTAAATCCCAAATGTTCCACGTGTCGTTATAACCATCTCCGTTTGGAGTGAAAAAGCGAGGGTAATCAATCACGAAGATGTTTTGGGTTAAATCAGTACATCCTTCTGCATCAATAACATGAACCTGATGCAAGCCCTCAAGAACACCCATGAATACGTTGGAACTCTGATAAGCTCCGCCATCTAATTGGTATTCAAAATTACCCGAGCCTCCGGTTACAATTGCAGTAATGGTCGGATTATTACTGAAGGCTTCGTTCACTTGCAAACTTAATGCTTGTGCCGGATGGGATTCTGTCACCGTAGCCTCTACCGGATGAGAAACACAACCTGTTAGCGAATTCGATACAAGTACCGAATAAACCCCTTGTTGATTGGCAATATAAGTACTACTTGTTGCTCCCGATATTTCCTCACCATCGAAGAACCAAACAAAATCATAATCAGCATTGTTCAATCCGGTATCCAATGTATGGTTAGACAACACAGAACCTGTCTTCGGATCAACACAAATCGAGCCATAGTGAAGTTGTGGTTGTGGCAACGGATTCACCGTAAAGGTAATACTTATAGGTGTACCAATACATCCGTTTGCAATTGGAGTTATGGTATAAGTAACTGTTCCTGGCGCATTCCCTGTTGTTTCTAACATCTGACTAACCGGTAACGGATTACTGTTTCCACTTCCGTCTGAAGCACCTGTCACCCCGTTTTGTTCTACTGTCCAAGTGAAAGTTGTACCTGGGATCATCGGGAATAATGAAAATTCCGCAGAATCACCGCTACAAATTACTGTTTCAGATGGATTCCCAAACACTTCCGGCATCGGATTCACCGTTACGGATACAGTTATAGGCATCCCCCCGCACCCGTTGGTATAAGGAGTTATGATATAGTCTACCGTTCCCTGCACCAGCGATACTGTTGATAAGGTTTGCGTAATACTGTTACCACTTCCTGACGCCGCACCATATACACCGGTTTGAATAACATTCCACGTGAAAGTGGTATTTGGCAAATTACTTGTCAATACAATATTAGTAGCAGTTCCTGAGCAAACTGTCTGGTTTAAAGGACTAGCCTTAACAACCGGGATTGGATTTACAATAATTGTTACCGATATTGGTGTCCCAAGACAGCCGTTTGTAACCGGTGTAATAGTATATGTTGCCTGACCCGGTATATTACCTGTGACCGTCAACACTTGAGAAATAGAAGTTCCTGTTCCACTGGTTGCTCCTGTTACTGTAGCTTGAATTACATTCCAATTATAGATGGTTCCCGGCAAATTGCTGCCCAAGTTAATAACTGCTCTCTCCCCGGAACATATACTCGTTGCTGCTGCTGTTGCACTAATTGTCGCCCCTGGTGTCACGGTTATCGTAACATTAACAGGTGAACCCGAGCAACCATTAAACATCGGAGTCACAGTATAAGTAGCTGTTCCTAATGCACCTCCTGTTGCAGTCAGCACCTGAGAAATAGTATTTCCACTGCCTGCAGTTGCCCCTGAAACACCTACTTGAGTTACCGTCCAAGAGTAGGTTGCTCCTACTATATTACTGCTTAATTTAATTTCTGTTGATTGGCCCGAACAAATCGATTCTGATACTGGTGTTGCGGTGATTGTTGGTGTAGGGTTCACCATTATTACTATCTCTGTTGGTATACCAACACATCCGTTGGCTGTTGGTGTAACCGTATACACCGCTGTTCCAACCGAACTTCCCAAAGCTGTCAGCACCTGGGAGATAGTATTTCCATTTCCATTTGACGCCCCCGTCACCCCTGTCTGAACTACTGTCCAGGTGTATGTGGTTGCTGGGACAGCGCTTGACAAAGTAATATTGGTTGTAACACCCGAACAAATAGTTTGAGATACCTGTGTTGCTATCACATTAGGCTGTGGATTGATATTGATCGTCACCAAACTCACATCGTTAATACATGGTGTAATTGCAGTTAAACTGTATTGGAACGTACTGCTTGTTGCACCTAATGCCGGTGTAAAGGTTCCAGCTGCAGAGTTGAACGTTCCGCCTGTTCCTGTTAATCTAGTCCAAGTTCCGCCTGCCTGCTCTCCGGTGATTAAACCAAATAAGTCAATTGATGCTGTATTAGAATCACAAATCGTTGTGGCTCCGTCGGTTCCTGCATTTGGTTGCGCATTGATATTGATCGTCGCCACACTCACATCGTCAATACATGGGGCGATTGCTGTTAAACTGTATTGGAACGTGCTGGTTGTTGCACCTGATGCCGGAATAAAGGTTCCTGCGACCGCATTGAACGTTCCGCCTGTTCCTGTCAACCTCATCCAGGTTCCGCCTGTTTGCTCTCCGGAGATTAAACTGAATAAGTCAATCGATGCTGTGCTGGAATCACAAATCGTTGTGGCTCCGTCGGTTCCTGCATTTGGTTGTGCATTGATATTGATCGTTGCCACACTCATATCGTTTACACATGGGGCGATTGCTGTTAAACTGTATTGGAACGTACTGGTTGTTGCGCCTGACGTCGGTACAAAGGTTCCTGCTACAGCATTGAACGTTCCGCTTGTTCCTGTTAACCTCATCCAGGTTCCGCCTGTTTGCTCTCCGGAGATTAAACCGAATAAGTCAATCGATGATGTATCGGAATCACAAATCGTTGTGGCTCCGTCGGTCCCTGCATTTGGTTGCGCATTGATATTGATCATCGCCACACTCACATCATCAATACATGGTGCGAGTGCTGTTAAACTGTATTGGAACGTACTGCTTGTTGCGCCTGGTGCTGGCACAAAGGTTCCTGCTCCCGCATTGAATGTTCCGCCTGTTCCTGTTAATCTGGTCCAGGTTCCGCCTGCCTGCTCTCCGGCGATTAAGCCGAATAAGTCAATAGATGTTGTACTGGAATCACAAATCGTTGTAGCTCCGTCGGCACCTGCATTTGGTTGTGGATTGATATTGACCGTCGCTACACTCACATCGTTAATACATGGGGCGATTGCTGTTAAACTGTATTGGAACGAACTGCTCGTTGCGCCTGGTGCCGGCACAAAGGTTCCTGCTCCCGCATTGAATGTTCCGCCTGTTCCTGTTAATCTGATCCAGGTTCCGCCTGTTTGCTCCCCGGTGATTAAACCGAATAAGTCAATCGATGTTGTACTGGAATCACAAATCGTTATGGCTCCGTCGGTTCCTGCATTTGGCTGTGCATTGATATTGACCGTCGCAACACTCTCATCATCAATACATGGGGCGATTGCGGTTAAACTGTATTGGAACGAACTGCTTGTTGCGCCTGGTGCCGGTACAAAGGTTCCTGCGGCCGCGTTGAACGTTCCGCCTGTTCCTGTTAATCTCGTCCAGGTTCCTCCTGTTTGCTCTCCGGCGATTAAACCGAATAAGTCAATCGATGATGTATCGGAATCACAAATCGTTGTAGCTCCGTCGGTTCCTGCATTTGGTTGTGGATTGATATTGACCGTTGCAATACTCACATCGTTTATACATGGAGGAGTTCCTATTAAAAAGTATTGGAACGTACTGCTTGTTGCACCTGGTGCCGGTACAAAGGTTCCTGCTGCCGCGTTGAACGTTCCGCCTGTTCCTGTTAATCTCGTCCATGTTCCGCCCGTCTGCTCTCCGGTGATTAAACCGAATAAGTCAATCGATGCTGTACTGGAATCACAAATCGTTGTAGCTCCGTCAGCTCCCGCAATGTGCTGTGGATTGATATTGATTGTCGCAACACTCACATCGTCAACGCATGGAGCGGTTCCTGGCAAAAAGTATTGGAATGTACTGCTCGTTGCACCTGTTGCTGCTACGAATGTACCTGATGCCGCATTGAATGTTCCGCCTGTCCCTGTTAATCTGGTCCAGGTTCCGCCTGCCTGCTCTCCGGTGATTAAACTGAATAAGTCAATCGATGATGTATCGGAATCACAAATCGTTGTGGCTCCGTCGGTTCCAGCATTTGGCTGTGCATTGATATTGATCGTCGCCACACTCACATCGTCGACACATGGGGCGATTGCTGTTAAACTGTATTGGAATGTACTGGTTGTTGCGCCTGCTGCCGGCACAAAGGTTCCTGCTGCCGCATTGAACGTTCCGCCTGTTCCTGTTAATCTCGTCCAAGTTCCGCCAGTTTGCTCTCCGGTGATTAAACCAAATAAGTTAATTGATGTTGTATTGGAATCACAAATCGTTGTGGCTCCGTCAGTTCCTGCAATCGGTTGTGGATTGATATTGACAGTCGCTACACTCACATCGTTAACACATGGAGCGGTTCCTGGCAAAAAATATTGGAATGTACTGCTTGTTGCGCCTGGTGCCGGCACAAAGGTTCCTGCTGCCGCGTTGAACGTTCCGCCTGTTCCTGACAATCTCATCCAGGTTCCGCCTACCTGCTCCCCGGAGATTAAACCGAACAAGTCAATCGATGATGTGCTGGAATCACAAATCGTTGTAGCTCCGTCGGCTCCCGCAATATGCTGTGGATTGATATTGATTGTCGCAACACTCACATCATCAACACATGGAGCGGCTCCTGTTAAACTGTATTGGAACGTACTGGTTGTTGCACCTGTTGCCGCTACGAACGTACCTGCTGCCGCATTGAACGTTCCGCCAGTTCCTGTTAATCTGGTCCAGGTTCCGCCTGCCTGCTCTCCAGTGATTAAACCGAATAAGTCAATCGATGATGTATTGGAATCACAAATCGTTGTAGCTCCGTCGTTTCCTGCATTTGGTTGTGCATTGATATTGATCGTAGCCACACTTATATCGTTAATACATGGGGCGATTGCAGTTAAACTGTATTGGAATGTACTTGTTGTTGCGCCCGGTGCCGGTAAAAAGGTTCCTGCTGCCGCATTGAACGTTCCGCCCGTTCCTGTTAATCTGGTCCAGATTCCGCCCGCCTGCTCTCCGGCGATTAACCCGAATAAGTCAATCGATGTTGTACTGGAATCACAAATGGTTGTGGCTCCGTCGGCACCTGCATTTGGTTGTGCATTGATATTGATCGTCGCCACACTTACATCGTTAACACATGGGGCGACTGCTGTTAAACTGTATTGGAACGTACTGCTTGTTGCGCCTGCTGCCGGCACAAAGGTTCCTGCTACAGCATTGAACGTTCCGCCCGTTCCTGTTAATCTGATCCAGGTTCCGCCTGTTTGCTCTCCGGTGATTAAACCGAATAAGTCAATCGATGTTGTACTGGAATCACAAATCGTTGTAGCTCCGTCGATTCCTGCATTTGGTTGCGCATTGATATTGATCGTCGCAACACTCACATCGTCGACACATGGGGCGAGTGCGGTTAAACTGTATTGGAACGAACTGCTCGTTGCGCCTGGTGCCGGTACAAAGGTTCCTGCTGCCGCATTGAATGTTCCGCCTGTTCCTGTTAATCTGATCCAGGTTCCGCCTGTTTGCTCTCCGGTGATTAAACCGAATAAGTCAATCGATGATGTATCGGAATCACAAATCGTTGTGGCTCCGTCGGTTCCTGCATTTGGTTGTGGATTGATATTGACCGTTGCAATACTCACATCGTTTATACATGGAGGAGTTCCTATTAAAAAGTATTGGAACGTACTGCTTGTTGCTCCCGGTGCCGGTACAAAGGTTCCTGCTGCCGCGTTGAACGTTCCGCCTGTTCCTGTTAATCTCGTCCATGTTCCGCCCGTCTGCTCTCCGGCGATTAAACCGAATAAGTCAATCGATGCTGTACTGGAATCACAAATCGTTGTAGCTCCGTCGTTTCCCGCAATGTGCTGTGGATTGATATTGATTGTCGCAACACTCACATCGTCAACACATGGAGCGGTTCCTGTCAAAAAGTATTGGAATGTACTGCTCGTTGCACCTGTTGCTGCTACGAATGTACCTGCTGCCTCATTGAATGTTCCGCCCGTTCCTGTTAATCTGGTCCAGGTTCCGCCTGCCTGCTCTCCGGTGATTAAACCGAATAAGTCAATCGATGATGTATCGGAATCACAAATCGTTGTGGCTCCGTCGGTTCCAGCATTTGGCTGTGCATTGATATTGATTGTAGCCTCACTCACATCGTTAATACATGGTGTGATTGCTGTTAAACTGTATTGGAACGTACTGCTTGTTGTGCCTGGTGCCGGTACAAAGGTTCCTGCTGCCGCGTTGAACGTTCCGCCTGTTCCTGTTAATCTGATCCAGGTTCCGCCTGTTTGCTCTCCGGTGATTAAACCGAATAAGTCAATCGATGCTGTATCGGAATCACAAATGGTTATAGCTCCGTCGGTTCCTGCATATGGTTGTGCATTGATATTGACCGTCGCTACACTCACATCGTTAACACATGGGGCGATTGCTGTTAAACTGTACTGGAATGTACTGTTTGTTGCACCTGGTGCCGGTACAAAGGTTCCTGCTGCCGCATCGAACGTTCCGCCTGTTCCCGTTAACCTGGTCCAGGTTCCGCCTGTTTGCTCCCCGGTGATTAAAACGAATAAGTCAATCGATGATGTATCGGAATCACAAATCGTTGTAGCTCCGTCAGCTCCCGCATTTGGTTGTGCATTGATATTGATAGTAGCCACACTCACATCGTCAAGACATGGGGCGAGTGCGGTTAAACTGTATTGGAACGTACTGGTTGTTGCGCCCGGTGCCGGTAAAAAGGTTCCTGCTGCCGCGTTGAATGTTCCGCCTGTTCCTGTTAATCTGGTCCAGGTTCCGCCTGTTTGCTCTCCGGTGATCAAACCGAATAAGTTAATTAATGTTGTATTGGAATCACAAATCGTTGTAGCTCCGTCGGTTCCTGCATTTGGTTGTGCATTAATGATAATCGTCGCCACACTCACATCATCAACACATGGGGTGGTTCCTGTTAAAAAGTATCGGAATGTACTGCTTGTTGCGCCTGGTGCCGGTATAAAGGTTCCTGCTACCGCATTGAATGTTCCGCCTGTTCCTGTTAATCTCGTCCAGATTCCGTTTGGCTGCTCTCCGGAGATTAAACCGAATAAGTCAATCGCTGCTGTACTGGTTTCACAAATCGTTGTAGAGCCGTCAGTTCCTGCAATTTTTTGTGGGAGGATGGTAATTGTCACCACACTCGTATCTGCAGCGCATGGGCCGACCGCGTCTAAACCGTATTGGAAGGTACTGGTTGTTGCGCCTGGTGCCGCTACGAATGTTCCTGCTGCCGCATTGAATGTTCCACCCGTTCCTGATAATCTGGTCCAGGTTCCGCCTGCCTGCTCGCCGGTGATTAACCCGAATAAGTCAATCGATGATGTGTTGGAATCACAAATCGTTGTAGCTCCGTCGGTTCCTGCTTTTGGTTCGTCAATTAGGATAACTGTTGCAACACTAACATCATCAGGACAAGGGAAAACCCCTGGAACCGTATATGTGAATGTAGCTGACACAGTACCAACAGCAGGTGTAAATATGGCTGACATCGGATTAAAAGTACCTGTCAAACCTGATGTTTGCACCCAAACCCCTCCTGATTGCTGTCCTGTTATAACATCATCCAAATGTATCGCATTATGAGTTGAATTACATAAATTGAACGTACCATCCAAACCCGCATTTGCCTGAGGCTGAATATTAACAGTTACAACACTCACATCGTTACTACACGGGGCTAATGCTGTTAAACTGTATTGGAACGTACTGGTTGTTGATCCAATTGCAGGTATAAAGGTTCCTGCTGTCGCATTGAACATCCCTCCTGTTCCCGTTAATCTCGTCCAGCTTCCGCCTGCCTGCTCTCCGGTGATTAAACCGAACAAGTCGATTGGAGTAGCATTTGATTCACAAACTATCGTGCTTCCGCCAGTTCCTGCATTTGGTTGCGGATTGATATTGATTGTCGCAACACTCACATTGTTAATACATGGTGCGACTGCTGTTAAACTATATTCGAACGTACTGGTTGTTGCACCTGCTGCCGGAATAAAGGTTCCTGCAGCTGCGTTGAACGTCCCGCCTGTCCCTGTTAATCTGATCCAGTTTCCGCCTGTTTGTTCTCCGGTGATTAAAGCGAATAAGTCAATCGATGCAGTGCTGGAATCACAAATTGTTGTAGCTCCGTCAGTGCCCACATTTGGTTGTGGATTTACAGCTACTGTATTTGAAAGAGCAACTGCTGCTGTACACAACAGAGGTGTGCATGTATACTGAACTCCATCAACCCAAACAGTACCATTCGTTCTGGTAATGATAATCGTATTTGTTGGAGCCCCTGTCACAAAAGTTATGTATCGCAAAACATTATTTGGACCGGCATTAAAAGTAGTACTTGCTGCACCATCAGAAATAGTAACATTCCCTTGGTTGTTATTCCTTGCAATACTAATCGTAATCGAAGTCCCTACTGGAACAGTATGTTGAAGTGTAATTGTTAAAATCGAATTGGTCCCGTCAACAGAAGCACAGTTAGTCGCCAAAGCAGCGCTTCCCACTGTTGAAATCGTTCCAGATGCATTAGCAGCATTGTTCCCACCTGATGCCGACAAGCCGTTACCTGTAACCGGAGCACCACCTACAAATGCAATTGAAGTAGCGTTAAAAGTAGTATTTGCTGTAGCCGAAGGAATAGTAATGCTTGATAAACCAGCACCATTTAAAGTTGTCATTTGAGAAGCTCCCCCATTAATGTTGTACGTAACTGCTGTATTAGCGGTGCCGGTCAAATTAAAGACAGCATTACCTCCGTAACAAATTGGCGAGGTAGAAGTGACACTGGTTAAAGATGGAGAGGTACCACCACCTGATAAAACAACATTAGAAAATGCAGCTGTACATCCAGGGAAATCAGTGACTATATTAGTATAGTTTCCTGCATCTAAACCGGAAATAATTATTTGACCGGCAGCATTACTACTGAGGGCAACGGAAACCGGTGTACCATCATCTTCATAATTAACTGTATAAGAAGTGTTAGGGTTCAAGCCATCTACTGTTATTGAACCATTAGAGCCTCCACAGGTAGCATTAGCGCCTGTTGCTACAGGACAAGCAGTCGAACGATCAGTTGAGCCGACGCTTGATCCTAAGTTTGTTTGCGTCATGGTCGTATACCCTCCAGCTCCATCGAAATTGGTGATCATGACCATATTTCCTCCATTTCCATCTGAATCATAAAATGTACCGGAGCATGTTGGAAATGTCCCGTCTTGCATATTATAATTTTGAGAAAAAATCGATGAGGAAATCAGAATTAAAAGAAGTAGTATTTTTTTCATACTCGATTAATTTTTTTATTAATAAAAGGGGAAATTATTAAAGGGTAATCAGTTTCCTATCTCATACAAGTCTTTGTCTTTAGGAAACATAAGGAAATCAAAAAAAATAGTTTTTTTCATACGCTATCGGTTTATAGTTGGACTGGGGTAATTACTAAAAGATGATCAGTTTCTCCTAAGCTGTATAATTCTTTGCTTTCAGGAAACATAGGGAGATCATCCTTTAAAGGTTTAAAAGTTGAAACTGTAACTTTCAAGTCTCTTTCAAGTTTCGGATTGTATATATTATGAGGAAAATCAAATACAGACTTAAATTTTTTAACTCTGTACTCAGGAACAAAAACAGTACTTAGTCTGTTTCGTAAAAAATCGGTTATCATTTCCAATCTTCCACTAAAAGATGTATGCACAAGTTCATCAGTTTTGTCATGAAAAACTTCTGGGATAAATAATCCTATCTGTCCATCAGAATACTTATGACTTTGATTTTTATTACTGTTTGATTGTGCTGAAATTGTTAACGCGAAAAAAAGTAGAATTGTGACACCTAATTTTTTCATAGCAGATGATTTGGGTTATAATTTATTTTGTTTTGAAATTTTAAAAACACGTCATAAATAGCATGTATGAATTAAATACTATTAATTTATTGTTAAATACAAAATTTCTAAAATTTTATGGAAAAAATTACTAATTTACTAGGTAATCGATTAAATACTGATAAAATCGACAAGCAAACCAACTATAACCACAACTATTGACAAGCATTTTCCAATAAAACAATGTATTTTTTTGTTAAAATGAACACATCAAAATGTAGCCTATTTCATCTGTTTTATTAAACATTTCAACCATAACAGGCATTTCATATTAATTAATTATCTTTGCGTGGTAACTTTTTAACACAATACATCCATAATGATTCACAACGACGACTTGAACGATCCATTAGGAGAAAACCATATTGGCACAAGCGCACAAAATCCATTACGTTCTGATGCTTTCGATAAAACAGATGAAGAAAAAATAGCCCTTATAAAAAAGGACGTTGAAAGCATATTAATTACGTTGGGTATGGACCTTACCGACGACAGTTTAAAAGGCACCCCTAACCGTGTAGCTAAAATGTTCGTGAAAGAAATTTTCGGCGGGCTTCATCCTAACAAAAAACCAAATTCTTCTACCTTCGAAAACCATTACAAGTATGGAGAAATGCTGGTGGAAAAAAACATCACTATTTATTCTACCTGCGAACACCATCTTTTGCCAATTGTGGGACGCGCGCATGTAGCTTATATCTCCAGCGGGACCGTAGTAGGTTTATCCAAAATGAACCGACTGGTGGATTATTTTGCCAAAAGACCACAGGTTCAGGAGCGTTTGACCATGCAGATTGTTCAGGAATTACAGAAAGTTCTAAAAACTGATGACGTTGCCTGCGTAATCGATGCAAAACACCTTTGCGTAAACTCACGCGGTATTCGCGATATCGAAAGCAGCACTGTGACTGCCGAGTTCGGAGGAAAATTCAAAGAAGAAAAAACGCGTCGTGAATTTTTGGATTACATTAAATTAGAAACAACGTTTTAATCATCAAATACTATTTAATCAATAGATTTATATGCACTTATACCAAAATCAGACATTAAAGATTTACAATTCACTTTCTGGTGAAAAAGATGTTTTCAATCCGATCCATGAGGGTCAGGTAGGAATGTATGTCTGCGGGCCAACCGTATACAGCAACGTGCATCTTGGGAATTGTAGAACTTTCATTTCTTTTGATTTGGTATACCGCTACCTTAAACATTTAGGGTTTAAGGTACGTTATGTCCGTAATATTACCGATGTAGGTCACATTGTGGACGATGAAGACGAAGGTGAAGATAAAATCGCTAAAAAAGCCCGATTGGAACAAATCGAACCGATGGAAGTGGTACAGCAATATACCGTAGATTTCCATCAGATTTTAGAGTTGTTCAACAATCTTACACCGAGCATTGAACCAACGGCAACCGGACACATCATCGAACAGATTGAAGTCATCAAACAAATCGTCGATAACGGGTATGCTTATGAAGTTAACGGTTCTGTATATTTCGATGTAATAAAATACAATGAAACTCATAATTACGGAATATTAAGCGGACGTAATATTGAAGATATGATTGCCAACACACGCGATTTGGACGGACAATCAGACAAAAAAAATCCTCAGGATTTCGCGTTATGGAAGAATGCCGAACCAGAACACATCATGCGTTGGCCTTCACCGTGGGGCGACGGTTTCCCGGGATGGCATTTGGAATGTACCGCAATGAGCACCAAGTATTTGGGCCAACAATTTGATATTCACGGAGGCGGAATGGATTTGAAATTCCCGCATCACGAATGTGAAATTGCACAAAACGAAGCTTGTTCAGGACATACTCCTGTAAATTACTGGATGCACGCCAATATGCTTACCCTAAACGGAAAGAAAATGGCTAAATCCACCGGAAACAATATACTTCCGAGAGAGTTATTTACCGGAAACAATACCGTTTTAAGCAAAGCCTTCTCGCCTGCCGTGGCGCGTTTCTTTATCTTGCAGGCACACTACCGAAGCATTTTGGATTTTTCGGATGATGCTATCCTGGCTTCTGAAAAAGGGTTCAACCGATTGATGGAAGCGATAGACAATTTAAAAGACATACAGGCCGGTGCAACGTCAACTTTGGATATTGCCGCATGGAAAAAAGGATGTTATGATGCCATGAATGACGATTTTAACAGCCCTATCCTTATTGCGCAATTGTTTGAAGCGGTTCGTTACATCAATTTGATGAAAGAAGAAAAAGAAAGCCTGAACGCATCGGATCTGGAAACATTCAAAAAAACCATCCATGCATTTGTTTTTGATGTTTTAGGACTTCAGAATGAAAAGGAAATTGCTGCGAACAACGATAAACTGGAGGGAGTCATCAACATGTTGATCGGTATGCGAAATGAAGCCAGAGCCAATAAAAACTGGGGATTATCTGATGAAATCCGCGACAAGCTACTGGAATTAGGTATTCAGTTAAAAGACGGAAAAGAGGGAACTACTTTCAGTTTATAATTCACAATCGATATAAAAAAAACACTAAATGATGAAGCCTATTACTTCATCATTTTTATTAAGAGCAATGTTTAAAAAAATAATCATTTTCCCTTTCGTATTGCTGGTACGGTTTTACCAAGTGGCGATTTCACCCTACACGCCGGGTGTGTGTCGCTATACCCCAACCTGCTCGCAATATACAATTGAAGCCCTTAGGAAGCACGGAATTCTAAAAGGCGGATGGTTGGCCATAAAACGCATAGGCAGCTGTAATCCCTGGGGAGGCAGCGGCTATGACCCTGTCCCATAAAATTTCTGATTAAATTAACCTATTTTTAGTCCCTCACTATCTATCATTTATTAAATTTACCGACTTTAAAGAAAATACGCTCAATATGACACACGCATTACATATGATCTGGAATCCTTCCGAAGGAATTGATTTAGGTTTTTTCATGATCCGTTATTACAGTTTAATGTTCATCATAGCCTTTGGACTGGGCTGGTACATCATGAAGCATATCTATGAAAGAGAAGGTATATCTCTGGAAAAACTGGATTCTTTATTCATTTACACTGTATTTGCTACATTGATCGGAGCACGTTTAGGACACGTTTTCTTTTACGACTGGGACTATTTTAAGAACCATCCGGAAGAAATCTTACTTCCTTTCCGATTCCAGCCACAATTTGAATTTACAGGTTTTGCAGGATTGGCGAGCCACGGAGCTGCGATTGCAATCATTCTGACGATGTATTTCTACAGTAAAAAAATCATTAAAAAACCAATTCTTTGGATTTTAGACCGAGTTGTTCTTCCAATAGCCAGCGGTGGTATTTTCGTGCGTTTGGGGAATTTCTTCAATTCGGAAATCGTTGGAAACCAAACCGATTCATCACTTGGAATCCGTTTCATCAGAGACCAATACACTCCGAGGGAAGCCATGCAAAGCACCGGAATGCAAAACGCAAACGATGCTTACAAAGCAATCGAAACTAATCCTCAGTTTACCGAATTACTGGACCATGTGGTAGCAAAGCATCCAACACAATTATATGAAGCTTTCGGTTATGTTTTCGTTTTTGCCATACTGTTCTATATGTATTGGAAAACTGATGCCCGAGAAAAACTGGGCTATATTTTCGGAGTGTTCCTTGTATTGCTTTGGACGGTTCGTTTCGTAGTGGAGTTTTTAAAAGAGAGTCAGGGTGGTTTTGAGAGCGCTCTGGGCATTTTCTCTACCGGACAGTGGTTGAGCATACCTTTTATCCTTGTCGGCTTTTATCTGATCTACAGAGCAAAGTATCAGAAGCAGAGTTAATTTAGGATTCTGATATTTGATGTTTGCAAAAAAAGAAAGTATGAAACTATAAACATTAATCAATGAAAAACCAATGTTCAAATTGCGAAGCAGAAAATAACGCAACTTCTAAATACTGCTCAATCTGCGGGTATAAATTACCAATTATTGAAATCAATAATGGATTGAACACAATTGAACAAAAGAAGGATATTACAGTTAAAAAGAAGTTCAATCTAAAAGCGTCTTTAGGTTTTGCGGTTGGATTTATAGTAGTATTTTTTACAACTCAGGCTTTATTTAAACCTTCGATAGATAAAGAACTTGCAGAAGTTGCCAATGAAATGAACAAAACTTGTCCAATGAAAATTGACCAGTTTACTACATTAAAAAACACAATGGCATTACCAAATAAAACTATACAGTATACTTACACTTTAGACGAAATAACAAAAGCTGAAGTAAATATGGATACTGTAAAAAAATATGTTTTTTCAGGTCTTCTGGAAAATGTAAAAACCAATCCCGGCATGAAGCTGTTCAGAGATAATAAAGTCACCTTAAACTACTATTATATGGATAAAAATGGAGTTTTTGTAACTGAATATCAAATAACACCTGAAATGTATGAATAATCAAAAACCTCATACTGACAAAGGTTTCTTGCGGGCAGGATTATAGGCTATACTCAAACTCCCTTTTTACATATTCAACTTACTGATAAAACAAACTAAAAGGACAAAAATCCCAAAGACCAGCTTTGGGATTTTTTATGCTTAAACGGAATCTATAACAGAAAACAGCACCCTGTATTGACAATGCTTTTTCCCATTACAGCGTTTAAAAACCCCCTCAAGACTAAATTACCTCTTCAAAAGGGATTGATTCACGACAAGGATTTTTTAGTTATTTTTCTTTTACAAGACACAACTGCTTCTCGATGCCATGTGCCTGCTTTACAAGTTTTAATCAGCTGAGCTGCTTTCCAAAACCACAAACCGTTCCAAAAATTCAAATAGACTACCGCCTACCCCTGACCGCAGTGAAAATCCTT
The DNA here is from genome assembly GCF_022836875.1 of Flavobacterium enshiense. NCBI lineage: Bacteria > Pseudomonadati > Bacteroidota > Flavobacteriia > Flavobacteriales > Flavobacteriaceae > Flavobacterium > Flavobacterium enshiense. The sequence continues at coordinate 1,797,681 of NZ_CP090376.1, read as the reverse complement.
CTCTTTGTTCTTTCAACAAAGAGAAGATTACAGTGAAGGGCAGGATTTACATTTCCGGAAAAGCCCTGACGATTCGGTTCTAAAATAAAAAAAGCCCCACATACTGTGAGGCTTTTTATATTGTATGAGCATTTAATTATGCTTCTACTTCTCTTTCAGCATTTGCTTCAGCGTGAAGTCTTTCTACTTCTTTTTTATCAGATTTCGGCATAGTATCCACCAATACCGGAGTTGCGATAAATAATGAAGAATAAGTTCCTACAACGATACCTACCAACATTGCGAATATAAATCCGCGGATAGACTCACCTCCAAATACGAACATGATTCCTAATACGATAATCATCGTTAATGATGTATTGATCGTTCTTGATAATGTTGTATTAATTGAATCGTTTACAATCTGGTTGAAATCACCTTTTCTGTTTCCTAAGATGAACTCACGGATACGGTCGAATACGATAACTGTATCGTTCATTGAATATCCGATAACCGTTAAGATCGCAGCGATGAAGTGCTGATCCATTTCCATGTGGAAAGGCATGAATTTATACAACAATGAGTACAATCCTAATACAAAGATAACGTCGTGTGCCACAGCCGCAAGTGCCCCCAATGAATATTGATACTTACGGAACGATACTGCTAAGTAAAGTGCAACCACTAACATTGCTCCGATTACAGCCCAGTAAGAGTTCGTTTTGATATCATCAGAAACCGATGCACTAACTTTTGTTGCCTGAACCACTCCTAAAGTTTTACCTTCTGCAGTATTGATGAACTGATTGTACGTAATATTGTTTGAATAATAACCTTTCAAACCGTTGTATAATTTCTCGTTTACTTCTTTATCAACGCCTACACCTTCTTGCTCAACTTTATATTTCGTGATAATTCTCATTTGGCTTGGATTACCAAATTCTTTTACCTCTACGTTCACTCCGAATTCTTTACCAAGTTTTTCAGAAACTTCAGTTGGGTTAACCGGTTTTTCAAATTTCACTTGGAATGTTCTACCTCCTACGAAATCAACACCTTCATCCAAGCCATTAATTCCGAAAGAAATACAGCTTCCGATGATAACGATAGCAGAAATCATGTAAGACCATTTTTTTACTCCGATGAAGTCAAAATGGAAGTTTGTAAACCAGTTTTTAGACAAACCAGTAGTGAATGTTAAATTTCTTCCTGCAGCAATATCTCTATCGATGAACATTCTCGCGATGAAGATAGCTGTGAATAATGATGTGAAGATACCAATCAATAAAGTAGTTGCAAAACCTTTGATAGGCCCTGTACCGAAGATGAAAAGGATCAAACCTGTAAGGATGTGCGTTACGTTCGCATCAATAATGGAACGCATAGCTCCTCTCCAACTGTATGATTCGATTACCGACTCACCTAATGATTTTCCGGCACGTAATTCTTCTTTAGCTCTTTCGTAAATAATGATGTTCGCATCTACCGCAGTACCCATTGTTAACACGATACCGGCAATACCAGGTAATGTTAATACAGCACCTAAACTAGCCAAGATACCGAATAAGAATAATAAGTTCACTAATAATGCAACGTTAGCATACCAACCTGCTTTACCATAGTAAACAACCATCCATAAACACACTAACAATAAACCAACAACCGAAGACATGATACCGTTATCGATAGCTTGTTGTCCTAATGACGGACCAACAACCTCAGATTGTACGATCTCTGCAGAAGCCGGTAATTTACCTGCTCTTAAGATGTTTGCTAAGTCTTTAGTTTCAGTTACATCAAATACACCTGAAATTTCAGAACGTCCTCCTGCAATTGGTCCAGAAGAAACTCCCGGTGCTGAATAAACGATGTTATCCAATACAATTGCAATATTACTTTGTTGTGTAAATGCTTTTCCAGTTAATTCTTCCCATGCTTTAGCACCTGAAGCGTTCATCTGCATAGTTACAGACGGTCTTCCCATTTGGTCAAAAGACTCAGAAGCATCTGTGATTACTCCACCACTTAGAGGAGGCACACCTTCTCTGTTTGTTTTAAGAGCATATAATTCAACGACATCCGGAGTTTTAGAACTTACTTTACCCCAAGCGAAACGAGCGAAACGCTGTTCTGCAGGCAATAAAGAACGGATGTCAGCTCTTTTTAAATATGCATTAACTTTTGCTGTATCTTTTGGATTGAAATAAGCCAATACCGGACTTCCTTGTTGTCCACCACCTGTCATTAAATCCAATAATGGGTTGTTTCCTTTTTTAACGGCTGCAGAATCATTTGCTTTAGACGTTAATAAAGAATCGATATCAGAAGTCTTTGGAGCTACTGTACCTACAACTGGTTTTTCAGTTTTCTTTAAAACTTCATTAGCTGCCATTAAGAAGTTAGCAATCTCATCTGTTTTATAAGTTTCCCAGAATTCTAACTGAGCAGTACTTTGTAATAACTTTTGGATACGGTCGATATCTTTAGCTCCAGGAAGTTCTACTAAGATTCTTCCAGACTCTCCTAATTTTTGGATGTTAGGCTGAGTTACACCAAATTTGTCGATACGCTCTCTTAATACGCGGAATGCACTTTCTACAGACTCAGAAACTTTTTTTCTGATGATGGTTTTAACCTGCGCATCTGACATTGTAAAATTGATCTCACTTAAATTTCTGTTAGCGAAAATTTCTGGTGAAGACAATTTTGTTGTTCCGTTTGAAACCTGATCAAAAGCAATGAAGAAAGCATCAAGGTAATCCTGATTTCCTTCTCTGTTTTTAGTTGCTTCTGAAATCGCTTTGTTAAAAACCGGATTTTTTGAATTGTTTGCCAATCCTTTCAATACGTCTTTAACCGAAATTTGAAGGATTACGTTGATTCCTCCTTCAAGGTCAAGACCTTTATTGATTTGTTTTGCTCTTACGTCATTAAAAGTATGACCTAAAAACACTTTTTCTTTACCAATAGAATCTAAGTAAAACAACTCTTTTTTAGAGTCGCCATTCGCGAATGCCTTTGCTTTACTTTCAATATTATTGGTAACAACCGTGAAGGAAAGCTGGTAAATACTTACCAATGCAAATAAAATTGCAAAAAATTTAATGAGTCCTTTATTCTGCATTATTACTAAAAATTAATTATTCTTTTTTCAAAAACGAGCAAATATATACTTTACCAATATATCTACCAATTTATTTCTTAATTATATCATAAAAAAAAGACTGCCCTTAGCAGCCTTTCTTTTTATTGTATTTAAAATATTACGCTAAAACTGTTTTCAGATCGGCATTCATAGCACGAACGGCTTCTGCACTTTTAGCAAATGACGTCTTTTCTGCATCGTTCAATTTTATATCAACGATAGATTCAACTCCATTTTTACCAATTATACAAGGAACTCCCATACAGATATCGGACTGACCGTACTCACCTTCAAGATAAACTGAACAAGGAATCATTTTTCTTTGGTCATTTAATATACTATCTACAAGATAAGCTACTGAAGCTCCGGGAGCATACCAGGCCGAAGTTCCCAACAATCCGGTTAATGTTGCCCCTCCCACCATCGTATCGGCAGCCACTTTATCCATTTCTTCCTGAGAAAGGAATGTGGAAACCGGTACACCGCAATAAGAAGCCAGGCGCGTTAACGGAATCATGGTCGTATCACCGTGACCGCCGATAACCATTCCATCCACATCTGCAGACGGTTTATTTAACGCTTTCGACAAATAATATTTGAAACGGGAACTATCCAGTGCTCCACCCATACCGATAACTCTGTTCTTAGGCAGGCCTGTCGCTTTTAAAGTCAGATACGTCATTGTATCCATGGGATTGGACACTACCACAATAACAGCATTTGGAGAATGTTTCAACACATTATCCGCAACACCTTTAACGATTCCTGCGTTGATCCCAACAAGCTCTTCGCGGGTCATCCCCGGTTTTCTCGGAATACCTGATGTAATTACCACCACATCACTATTGGCTGTTTTTGAATAATCGTTCGTACTTCCTGAAACTCGCGTATTAAAACCAGTTGTAGTAGCACATTGGGAAATATCCATGGCCTTACCTTCGGCAAAACCTTCTTTAATATCCAGCAAAACTACTTCACTGGCAATTCCTCTATAAGAAATCACATCTGCACAGGTAGCACCCACATTTCCGGCACCAACTATAGTTACTTTCATAATTTTATATGTTTTTTTGGTTGTTTAGTTTTTAATAGAAGTTAAATATATTAAAATAACCAATACTAAACATATTAAAATTCATATTGGACAGAAAAATTGGTATTAACAAATTTCCCAAATCCTATAACCGGCTGCAAAAACACTTTTTTAATCTGATATCTTCCCGAAATTTCACCAATGACATTAGTTTTGTTTTTGGATATTTGCTCCAATTTCTTGTTCAAAATATCCTGAAGCGGAATAATCTCTTCAATCTCCCCTTTCTCTCCCCCAACAATGTATTTGAATTCACTGGTATTAACAATCAGTCCGCCCATTAATTCAAAGTTCTTGAACTCTTTTGAGCCATTCAGCTGAAACTGCCAGGTATCCACCAATCCATTCAAGCGATTAATCCCCAAACTTCCGAATTGGGTAGGAATAGAAATAAAATCAAAGCTGATATCTTCTTTGGAATAAGCCACTAATCCGGAGAAATGGATTTTCTTAGACTCCAAACCTTTAAAGTACTGACTCACATTATGTTTTAAACCAAAACCATAGACTTGGTAATCCCCTCTTTTAAGTTTTGTTTTTGGGGAATATTTCACCACAACCTCAGTGCCATACCACAATGCTACCGAGCCTTGCAAATACGGGTAGAAAATAGTTTCCTGATTAACTCCCTCAGGCGTTTTCAAACGGATTTGCTCTCCATCCAACTCACCAACAAGATACACTTGGGAATCACCACCCAATGCAGTCGGCACAGTTGCGGAAGTTGCTCCGCCTTCGATCTGAAAAAAGGAAAAATCACTGTTTTTAATTTCAAAACTTCTGTCGTGTTTCGGAACAAAGAAAATATTCGAATGCAAACCCAATGTCACATCCCATAATTTTCGTTTTTTAGGTGAAGTAATCCAACCAGAAGCGGCCTGATAAACGGCCGCATCTGTAGCTGGAGTTATGTATTTGTCGGAATAAAACAAGGCGTCATTAAGTAAGTTTTCGACATCCTGAAATGTATTCCCGGATTGCGCTTTTATTCCATTGGAAAAGAACAAAAAAACAACAAGCAATCCTGATACTATATAAGATTTACGCATCAATCTTAGCGTAAGCAGCATTTTTTTCAATAAATTCTCTACGTGGCGGAACCTCGTCTCCCATTAACATAGAGAATACGCGATCTGCTTCAGCCAAACTGTCAATTCCAACCTGACGTAACGTCCGGAATTCCGGATTCATCGTGGTTTCCCACAACTGCTCCGCGTTCATCTCTCCAAGACCTTTATAACGTTGGATATTGGTTCCACCGCCCAATCTCTCAGAGATTGCATCACGTTGCGCATCTGTCCACGCATACTCTTTCTTATTTCCTTTCTTCACCATATATAAAGGCGGAGTGGCGATGTATACATAACCATTCTCAATCAATTCTTTCATATAACGGAAGAAGAACGTCAAAATCAGCGTAGAAATGTGACTACCGTCCACGTCGGCATCACACATGATTACTACTTTATGGTAACGTAATTTCTCAAGGTTTAACGCTTTACTGTCTTCTTCAGTACCGATGGTCACCCCTAAAGCAGTAAAAATATTGCGGATTTCCTCATTCTCAAAGACTTTGTGATGCATCGCTTTTTCCACATTCAAGATCTTACCTCGCAATGGCATGATTGCTTGGAAGGCACGGTCACGCCCTTGCTTGGCAGTTCCACCCGCCGAGTCTCCCTCAACAAGGAATACCTCACATTTTGCCGGATCCTGCTCAGAACAGTCAGACAATTTACCCGGTAATCCACCGCCACCCATCACGGTTTTGCGCTGTACCATTTCACGGGCTTTTTTCGCCGCATGACGCGCCTGAGCTGCCAAGATTACTTTCTGAACGATGATTTTCGCATCATTTGGATTCTCTTCCAAATAATTCTCTAACATTTCAGCAACCGCCTGAGAAACTGGAGAAACAACTTCTCTGTTACCCAATTTGGTTTTAGTCTGTCCTTCAAATTGAGGCTCAGATACTTTCACCGAAATAATAGCCGTCAAACCTTCACGGAAATCATCTCCTGAAATTTCAAATTTCAATTTATCCAACAACCCGGAAGCATCAGCATATTTCTTCAACGTACGGGTTAATCCCATACGGAAGCCTTGTAAATGCGTACCTCCTTCGTGTGTATTGATATTATTTACATAAGAGAAAATATTTTCAGAGTAACTATCATTATAAATCAAAGCTACTTCAACCGGAACTTCCCCTTTTTCATTTTCCATGCTGATTACGTGACCAATAATTGGCACACGATTACCATCAAGGAACTTAACGAATTCTTTCAAACCTTCTTTTGAGTGGAATGTTTCCCCTACAAAATTCCCGTCTTTATCCGTTTCTCTTTTATCTGTCAACGAAATCGTAATTCCCTTGTTAAGGTACGCCAACTCACGCATACGAGCCGCTAACGTATCATAAGAAAACTCTAAGGTTTGCTGAAAAATAGTTCCGTCAGGCTTAAACCAAACCGTTGTTCCGCGCTTGTCAGTTTCACCAACCTGCTTAACCGGATACATCGCCTTACCTCTTTCATACTCCTGCTCGTATATTTTTCCTTCTCTGAAAACCGTTGCTTTCAAATGATCGGACAAGGCATTAACACACGAAACACCTACCCCGTGCAAACCTCCAGAAACTTTATAAGAATCTTTGTCGAACTTTCCTCCGGCCCCAATTTTGGTCATTACAACCTCAAGAGCAGAAACTCCTTCTTTTTTATGAATATCTACAGGAATCCCTCGACCGTTATCTTCAACAGAAATCGAGTTATCCTCGTTAATTGCTACATGAATAGTATCACAATGTCCGGCTAATGCTTCGTCAATCGAGTTATCTACTACCTCATAAACCAAATGGTGAAGTCCACGAACCCCTGTATCACCAATATACATCGAAGGACGCATCCTTACGTGCTCCATTCCCTCAAGCGCCTGAATACTGTCTGCCGAATAATTGTTTTTCTTTACTTCTTCGCTCATAATCTATATTCTGAATGTCTATTTTTTTTGTATAACGAGCAAATATATGAAATTGAAGATGATTTTACGTTAAAATTCAGCAAACCTAGCCCGTAAGTTATCAACAAAAAAAGCGCTATTATTAACCTTATTTCGATTGTTAATTCATTTAAACCTTAACCCTTTACCTCAAAATTTCTGTTTTCCATTTGAGTACGGATTTCAAATTTACACTATTGGAACCGAAGAAAAATAGTATCAAAGCCTGATTATAATCAATTCTTTAAAAAAATATTTCTATATTTACATGTAACATTTTAACATAAAAAGTATGAAAAAGTCAATATTGCTATTTGTTTTTGCATTATTCTTTAGTTATGCAAATGTTTTTGGACAAGCCAGAAGTGAATTAAATTTTGGTCTTGTAGGCGCTAATTATGAAATTCCTGTTCATAAGGATATTACGATTGCTCCCGGTGTCGGAACAGACCTGGATTTTGATTGGTTAAATCTGGGAGTAAAGGGGAACTATTATTTCGATAATGTATTTGGGATTTCAAATGATGCTTGGGATGTTTATGGTGGAGCCAATTTGGGATACGCTATTTTCACGGGAGACAATGACAACAATGACAATGATGACGACATTAATTTAGGTCTTCACGTTGGAGGGCGTTGGTTCTGGAATGACAAATGGGGTGTATATCTGGAACTTGCCGGCGGAAGTACTTCTGGTTTTTCTCCCGGAATTGGATTAACCGTGAAGTTATAACTTATATAATCCTGCAATACATCAGAAGACCTTAAAATGGATTTCAGTACATTTTTTCCTTTTCATAAAAACCAAAAAAACATAAAATTGATTTAAGAGCTTTAAAATGACTTTCCAAAAGTGGTAATTCACATAAAAAAGCAATAAAAAAACCTCAACAGTTTAAAAACTATTGAGGTTTTCTATTATGTTATACTTTTTTCGGTTTCATAATGTTTTTTCTAAGGTTTCTCACTACCAATAAAAATACAAACCTCAATTGAGATTATACAAACATTAAAATCTCCAATAATTTTCAAGCAATTCAATTTATTTGAGCCAATACTTTCCTTTATTTTTTTACATTTTATTTATCTTTTTAATTATCTTCCTTAAGTTCAATTTTCAAATCAGGAAGCGCTATTGGCGTTTCAGTCCACTCAGCATAAAAATGAGCAATTTGAAAAGGAATAAATACATTATTGTCCCATGTTGGCTCTGATGCAAGAAGTTTAGACTTTAATATTTTAATTATTTCTTCCCTTGATTTACCCAAATCGATTTCTTTTTTCACTTCATTTTTCACCATCACCAGATAATTTTCCACATAATCTAATAATTCAGAGCCTCCCACATCTCCATGTCCCGGAACAACAATTTTAGGCGACAACGCTTTAACCTGTTTTATTACTTCTATCCATTCTGAAGGCTTTGTGTCTTTGTCAGGCATAATTGGAAAAAAGCGATCTTCGACTAAGTCTCCCATAAACACAACATTGTCATCTTTTACAAAAATAACCTGATCTCCCAAAGTATGAGCTGGCATTTCATAAAGTTCAACTTCTTTTCCTCCCAAGTCCAATACTTTTTTACCTGAATAAACTTCATCTACTTTAGGTAGCTTTGTATTTTGAAGAACTGTACGTTCAATCTCACCAAAACTGTTGAACATTTCCAAATATTCAAGTCCTTTTTGGTTAAGTTCATCAGATTGCAATTTATTCATAAGAACAGTAGCCCCACCTTCGTTAAAAGCACTGGCTCCAAAACTATGTTCAGGATGAAAGTGGGTGGTAGTAAGGAAAATCTTCCTCCCTTTTGCTATTTTCTTTGCTTTTTCAAAAACTTTTTTACCATTTTTTGGTCCCATGCCAGCATCTACAACCAATACAGCCTTACTTCCTTCGATAATTGCTATATTGGGCACATAATTAATCCTTGGGTCAGGGATAAGAGTTATGTTTTGAGTTAATTTATAAGATTTATTAACCTGAACTTCTGGCAAACTTCCTGTTTGCAATTTTTTTAATTGTGCCACTATTGTATTGTTAAACATAATAAATAAGAGAAAAACTTTTAAAATTTTCATATCTAATTAAGTATTTGATTATCAATAGCAAAAATACTAGTATTTTAGCAAATGAAAATTGCAAAAACCTGCAATTAAGCTATAAAAACCTTCTTGTTTTTATACTTTTATGCTTTATTTTTTAAATAAAGCTGCTTAAAATGGTTCGGGGTAAAGCTTGTTTGTTGTTTGAAAAAGTTGATGAAATGGGCAGGCTCTAAAAATCCAAGTTCGTATGCTAACTCCTTAACCAATAGTTCTTCCGTAAGAATAATTCTTTTGGCTTCCAGAATAACCCTGTCTACAATATATTGTTTGAGATTTTTACCACTATGTTGACTTAAAATACTATTTAATTTCCGCGGCGAAATATTGAGTTGGTTCGCATAATATTCTACTTTTTTTTCTTCTTTGAACTTTTGTTCAACTAGCAACATGATACTAGAGATCATCTCTTGCATCGATGAATCTACACTAGAAATTTCAAAAAGTCCCTCTAAATTGATTAATAAAGCAGCGATATAATGAAAAAGCAAATCTTGCTTTCTTTTACCATTGTATTCGTTTTCAATCAAAAGCATTAGTTGTAAAAACAAACCTTTATTCGATGATACTATAGCCCTATAAAAATCATGGCTATAAGTGAATTCATGAGCTCTTGGTACCATACTATGAAAGTACTCTTTTGAAATAGCCAATGCATATCCTTGTTTACCATCTAAGTCCATTTGGTGAACTTGGTTTGGGGTAATCAAAAGAATCTCGCCATTTTCAATTTCATAATTATTAAAGTCAAGAAAATGAGAAGAATGATCAACTACATTTGTAAACCATAAAATTTCGAAAAAATTATGTCTGTGGATATTTACGAAATAGTTAGGGTTAGCATTCTCTATTCTTGTAATGACACAAAAATCCAAATCATCTAAATTATGTGTAGATATTTCGTTTACAACCTTCTTCATAACAACATTTTATCATTTAATAATTCACTAAAAAATTAATCATTTTATTTAATCAAAGTTTTTCAAGAATTTAATGCATGAAATCTACTCGCTGCTCAAAGCTTCTGACTGACACCTCTACAAAAATAAAAATTAAATAATCAAGAATAAAACTCGTTCTCTTGACAAATTCGTAACAACATTGAAAATGCTACAAACAAAAAAACCTCAACAGTTTAAAAACTATTGAGGTTTCAACTTCCGATTCAGCGAAGTTGAATTTATCTGGAAGTAAATATAAAACTTACCAAAACTATTCAATTATGCAACTATTTCCTATTGGTAAGCTTCTTCATGAACATTTGCCACTGCTCTACCTGATGGATCATTCAGTTTTTTAAAAGCTTCATCCCATTCCAATGCTATTTTTGTACTACAAGCCACACTTGCTTCCTGAGGCACACATAAAGCCGCGGTATCACTTGGATAATGTTCGCTAAAAATTGTACGATAATAATATTCTTCTTTATTCATTGGAGTTTGAATTGGGAATCTGAATTTAGCATTAGCCAATTGCTCATCTGAAACTGCTTGAGCAACTATTTCTTTCAACGTATCAATCCAGCTATACCCTACTCCATCACTAAATTGCTCTTTTTGGCGCCAAGCAACACTTTCTGGCAACATATCTTCAAAAGCTTTACGTAGCACCCATTTTTCCATACGCTCTCCGTTGATCATTTTATCCTGCGGGTTGATTCGCATGGCCACATCCATAAACTCTTTATCCAAGAAAGGCACACGTCCTTCGATACCCCATGCCGCTAAACTTTTGTTAGCACGCAAACAATCGTACATATAAAGCTTACTTAATTTACGAACTGTCTCTTCATGAAATTCTTTAGCGTTTGGCGCTTTATGAAAATACAAATAGCCACCAAACAACTCATCTGAACCCTCACCTGAAAGCACCATTTTAATTCCCATTGATTTAATAACACGAGCCATTAAATACATTGGCGTACTCGCACGAACAGTAGTTACATCGTATGTTTCCAAATTATAAATCACATCACGAATAGCATCTAAACCTTCCTGAATGGTGAATTTAATTTCGTGGTGAATGGTTCCTAAATGATCTGCTACTTTTTGTGCAGCTGCCAAATCTGGAGAACCTTCCAACCCTACAGCAAACGAATGCAATTGTGGATACCATGCTTCAGATTGATCATCAGTTTCTACACGACGGCTAGCATATTTTTTGGCAATAGCCGAAGTAATTGAAGAATCCAATCCACCTGAAAGCAATACTCCATAAGGCACATCACTCATCAACTGACGGTGAACAGCAGCTTCTAAAGCTTCACGAATAGCCTGAATACTTGTTTCGTTTTCTTTAACAGCATCGAATTCCGTCCATTCTCTATCATACCATTTCACCAATTGCCCATCTTTGCTATGTAAATAATGTCCTGGTGGGAATAATTCAATTTTTGAGCAATAACCTTCTAAAGCCTTTAATTCAGACGCTACATAAAAGGTTCCATGTTTGTCCCATCCTATATACAACGGAATAATTCCGATATGATCACGAGCAATAAAATATTCATCTTTTTCTACATCGTATAAAGCAAAACCAAAAATTCCGTTCATTTCATCAACAAACGTTGGTCCTTTTTCTTTGTACAAAGCCAAAATAACTTCACAGTCGCTTTGCGTTTTAAAATCATACTTCGACGAGCTCAGCAACCCGCCTTCAAACTGTTTACGCAATTCACGGTGGTTGTATATTTCGCCATTAGCCGCTAAAACCAAATTACCATCAGGACTGAATAAAGGCTGTTTCCCAGAAGCCGGATCAACAATAGCTAAACGCTCATGCGCTAAAACAGCTTTGTCATTAGAAAAAATCCCACTCCAATCCGGACCACGATGACGGATAATTTTTGCCATCTCTAATACTTGAGGGCGTAAAGTTTCAGCTTTTTGCTTTAAATCGAAGGCACATACAATTCCACACATAATATATTTTAGATTTTAGAAATCAGATTTCAGATTTGAAAATTGATTTAATTATTATTTTATTTCTGAAACAAAATTGCGCTATAAAGTTTTAATTAGAAACCTTAACCAATTATTTAATTACAATTTTATATTTTAAAATTTAATTTACGGCTAAAATGAAATTAAAACCATTAAAAACGGAAGTTTTGGATTACAGATTGTAATTTCAGTTTATTTTACTGTATTCAACATTGAATTTAACGCGAAGATTTCAAGGTTAAAACCCGACAAAATGTTCTTAGAAACATTACAAAAAGTAAAATGGTTTGTCCTTTAGCCCTGATGGGAGTATCATCCTTTTGTGGAGTTTTGACGGAACAAAAGATAAAACGGACAGCAGGAAAATGGTTTGCTGACAGCTCCAAGCCATTCGCTCCAAAAAAAATCCCGAACTTTCGTCCGGGATTACCATTTATTTCACTTGTTTTCCTTTTATAAACGTATTTTTTGGCTTGATTAGCAAAACCTGTTCGATAGGCACCGTCATAAAATCAGCATCGAAAATGGTGAAATCGGCCCATTTTCCAACTTCCAGACTTCCTTTTTCGTTTTCTTCAAAATCAGAATAAGCTGCCCAGATAGTCATCCCTTTTAAGGTTTCTTCGCGTGTTAAGGCATTTTCAGGCAAAAAGCCGCCCGAAGGAAAGCCTTTCAAGTCCTTACGCGCTACCGCTGCATAGAATGTATACATAGGATTGACTTCTTCGACCGGGAAATCGGTTCCAAGAGCAATCACTCCAGCCTTGTCAAGCATTTTCTTATAAGCGTACGCATTTTTAATTCGCTGCATTCCCAGTCTTTCCGTAGACCAATATACGTCGGAAGTCGCATGCGTAGGTTGAACAGAGGGAATAATTCCCGATTTGAAATAATCGAAATCCTTTTCGCGCAACACTTGGGCGTGTTCTATTTTCCAGCGTCTGTCTTTTTTCCCCGTCAGCACTTCTTTATAAATTTTCAACATTACCGTATTGGTCGAATCACCAATGGCATGCGTGTTCATCTGAAAATCAGAGGCCGCTATTCTCTTTGCTGTCTTGCGCATTTCCTCTATTGGCGACAATAATGCCCCAAATTGTTTCGGCCTGTCGAAATAAGGTTTGTGCAGGCAGGCGCCGCGTGACCCCAAAGCACCATCTGCCATAAATTTAAAGGAACGCACATTGAGCTTATCGGTTTTATAAATACCTTTTTCAATGTAATAATCCAGATTTTCCTTGGACGCCTTAACCATTGCATAAATATTGATATCCAATCGGTTTTCACGCTGTAAACTATCAATCAGGTTGATTACACCACGTTCAAGTCCGGCTTCGTTAATGGTCGTTAATCCATATTCGAACATTGTCTTTTGTGCCGACATAAGCGCATTTATCTGTTCCGTTCTTGATGGCTTTGGCATACTATTGTACACCAGCTCCATCGGATTATCTATCAATATTCCGGTCAGCGTACCATTTTTAACTTCAATCTGACCGCCTTCTGCTTTCGTTTTCGGAGTGATTCCTGCCATTTTCAACGCAACAGAATTAGCTATCAATGCATGACCGTCTATACGTGTAAGTACTATAGGTATGTCCGGAAAAATCAAATCCAGCACCTGATTATTAGGAAACTCCCTATCAGGCCAGTCATTCTGATCCCATCCCCTGCCTTGAATATATGCTATTTTCTTTTTGCCTTTGAATTGGCTAACCCTTTCGATTACCTCTTCGAAACTTTTGGTTCCGCGTAAATCTACCGTCTGGAGATTCATTCCGTAGTTATAAAAATGAGCATGAGCATCATAAAACCCCGGGTAGATGAATTTATTTTTAGCATCGTAAATATCATTCGAAGAAAACATTTCATTGATTTCAGCCGTTTTCCCTATCCCGACGATTTTACCTCCGGAAACAGCGATAGCTTCTGCTTTCTCGAAATTCTTATTAACCGTATAAACAGTAGCATTGTTTATGATAAAATCGACAGGTTGCTTTTGGGCATTGGCAAGACAACAAGCCAGCACGGAAAGAAGTGCAATTTTAAATTTCATTTTTTGACAGTTTTAAGTTTCCCGCCCGTTATTCGAAGGCAGAAAAATTGGTTTCCAAATATACCGATTAAAGATTAGTATTACAAATAAAGAACTGACTCAGAATCAGATTTTTAAATTCGTTTTTTTTTGTAAACAATTTTATGATAGTCTTACATTTTGTGTAGCTCCTTACTAATTAGGACTTCGTTTTCATCGTCAAAACAAACAAATAGTACTTTTTCTATTTCAATGTGATTAGACAGAAATTCGGAAACGGTTTTAACAGCTATTTTTGCTGCCTCTTCTTTTGGAAATCGGTAGACACCAGTACTTATGCTCGGAAATGCAACTGACTTACAATTATTTTCAACGGCTAATTTTAGTGAATTTATATAGCAATCGGCAAGCCTTTCTCTTTCATTATTGTTTCCGCCGTACCATATTGGCCCAACTGTATGAATTACATATTGAGCAGGAAGATTTCCTGCTGTGGTAATTACTGCCTGTCCGGTTTCACAGCCTCCTTGTTTTGCTACAATTTTTTTGCATTCCTCCAGGATAGTATTTCCGCCAGCCCTGTGGATGGCACCATCCACTCCGCCTCCACCCATAAGGGATGAGTTGGCTGCGTTTACTATAGCATCTACATTAATTTTAGTAATATCTCCTCTAACAACTTCAATCATGATTTTTCGATTTGATGGTATGATACTAATTTAGTAAATTACATAACATCTTCAATCACAAACCGGGAGCCTTTAACCTCAACAACATCGCCGATTTGTTTTCCCAATATTTGAGAACCCAACGGCGATTGTGGCGACAGTGCTAAAATTGAAATGCCGTCAATGGTTATTTTGGGCAAAGCGGCACTGATAAAAAGCTGCAATCCATTTGCTTTTACCAGACTTCCGACAGCAATGGTCTTATTGGAAACCGTTGCGTCAATTTTACTCAAAATCCCTTTAAAATTAACAGCTTCCTGAAGTTTCGCACTCAGTTTTTCCTGCTCGAGATGCATCATGGACAATGCGGTTTCGTGTTTGTCTCCGGCCGAACTTTTAGCATCGTTTTGCGCATCGTCTGCCAAACCGGAAATCATGTCGCGGTATACATCAATTTTATCCTGAAGCAAGGTTAAATGATGATTGAGTATTTTTTGTTTAAAGGTCATGTTTACAAATTTAAAAAGCACAAAAGGGTTGCTTTTGTGCTTCAAAGTTATGCTTTAAAAACGCTTACTAAAAATCAAATTTATAGTTTGCTCCCAATAAAACCTGGAAGCCCTGAACAGGATAGTTCAACCAACGCTCATATTGCTGATTTGCGATATTGTTAAGTTTAAGGAAACCTGTAAGACGCTCGTTGTGTTTGTATCCCACATGAGCATTTAAGTCGAAATAACTGTCTAATGTCACAATCTTTGTCAATGGTTCTGTTAATGTAATATCGTTGTAATAGAATTGATCTTTACGATCTCCAACAAAGAAAATGTCGGCACCTGCGTACCATTTTTTTGTGATATCCACATCCAGGTCGGCCCCGATTTTCAAACTTGGTAAGTTCCACGCTTCAGCCTGATCGGTTGAATAACCGTTGAATGTTCCGTTGATTCCGAACGCCACATTCTTAGAAAAATCCATTTTCAGTTCTCCGAATAAGCTTACAGTCTTCAGATCATCGTATACCACTCCGAATGAATTTCCATAAACATAGCCTTCGGTATTTGGATTGGCCGTTTCATAAGGATTAGCAGTAAAGAACGCTTTGTCATCTTCAGCCATATAGGAACCTCTTACATTGAAAGCCACAGTATTGGACAATTTTCCCTTAAGTCCCACATAAATATCATATTGCTGATTGGTTGGTGCTATGGCAAGCGTTGGGGAAACGAATTTATTTTCTTCGACAAAATCGGCAAAAGAGTTCTGTTTCAGATTTCCTTCTGCACCAGCATAGGCAATCATGATATCGCCTACAAGCTTATATGAAGCTTTGATTTGAGGATATACAAATATTTTATCATCTGTTATGTCATTAACTATCCCTCTGCTATAGAAAAACCCGGCTCCTGCCTGAACAGACAAATCATCCTTTTGCAATAAAATGCTCGGTACCACTCCGAAATTCAGATAACTATAACTCATATCCGGCACTCCTAAATAATCTTTTTCAAAACTTCCGCCTACATAATCTGCTACGAATTCCGTTTTGAATTTATATTCTTTCACTTCAAAATCGAAAGACGGTTTAATGAAAAATCTGTTTTCTTCCGAGCCGTGAGAATCCCAAAAACGTTTAAAAAGCATTGGTGTTTCGTCCATCATTCCTTCTTTCACGTCTAATTTAGCACCCAAGGTAAGCGTCTGATAAGTTTGATCCTCGTTTATCGAATTGATGGCATCATCATTAAAAGGGACAAATTCAGTTGGTAATCCATACCAATTATACATTTGGTGTTTGTAGCCTAAATCGGCATTCCAGTCTATTTCACGAGTACGGCTTCCGTAAGTGATATCCAATGCTGTATTGTAGTAACTGTCATCCAATTTTACCTCATCAATTCCGCCCTGGGATGATAAATGACGAAACATTCCACCCACATAATCATTATTGGACAAATCCTGAGTGACAAATAATTCAGCATTCACGGTTCCGTAATTCCCGATACCCAGAGTGGCATAATTTTTAAACAGACGTTCTTTAGCCTCTTTGTCCACATCGGCAGCCCTACCCTTTGCCGGGGTAAATGTTGATGCTACCGGAAAAGAAAAGATGTTATACTTGATTTCTTCTTTTTGCGTATTGGTTTCATCGTCGATAACCGGCGTTTCTTTTACTTTGAAAGCGTCGGAGATGGTTGGTGTGTATGGCTTAACCACGTTTACCACTTCCGTTCCGATATTTTCGTCTTTTTTCTGCGCAAAAGTCTGCAATCCTGTAAAAAGAAAACCGATGGCTGTTATATACTTTACTGTCTTATTCATATTTATTTTTTTAGGGAAAAGAGATAAGGGAAAAGAATCTGCAAATGTTTTCATTTCCGATATTTTATGTTTCCTTCTATTTTTCTGACTTCTTACTTTGTTATGGATGAATTTCGTTTGGCTTCCTCGCCTTTAATGAAATCGAGTTCGGTCTGGGCCTCTGAAACGACATCCTCAAAAGAAGCAAAGTTTTTTATTACGCTCTCCAAAATATAGGTTGCCTGAAAACTGTCTTTCAGTCCGTAGAAGTTTTTCGCCATGACAATCAACCCTTTGGCTCCAAAATATTTGTAACCTGAATAATCCTTGGCTAATTTCTGAACCACTTCATTGGATTTTTCAAACTTGCCTTCCTTGTTTTTAAAATAAGCATCATAATACATTGCTTCCGCAGCTAATTCTCCTTTGGCGATTTTCTGCAGTTTCGCATAGGCATCTTTGGCTTTTGCTTCATCGTTGGTTTTGATTGCCGAGCGTGCTACGATAATCTGAGCATCACTTTTTACTTTGTCATCCGTTTTCGGATTAGACAACACTTTGTCTGCATAAACAACTGCGTTGGCAAATTCCTTTTGCTCATAATAGCTTTTCATCAGATTGGATTGCGCAAAAGTTACGTTCTGCGGGAAATCAGCTTCAGCCTCCAAACGCTGTAAAACAGGAATTGCTTTTTCGTAGGTTTTGTTTTTCAGATGAATTTCACTCAAACGTGCCAGCGACTGTTCTGTAAATTCATTTCTGGATTTACTGATAACGTATTCGTAGTTAGGAATGGCTGTCGTTCCCAATCCGTCAGCAAAATACAACTGGGCAAGATAAAAATTGGCTTTCAGTGCATGCAATCCATCAGGGAAATCACCTAAATATCCTGTAAAAGCTGAAATAGCCTGTTTATTATTATTCTGTAAGTATTGTTTTTCGGCTGATTTATAGGTATCATTATCCAAATCGGCATTGGAAACTTCTACAAAATCAAGTGTTTTAACCCAAGCGGCATACTCATTCACTTTATTGTTATCCATATAAATTAAACGAGCGGTTGAAACAGCTTCATTGGCTTCCTCCGTACGCGGAAATTTAGCAACCACTTCTTTGAATTTCGCTAATGCCTGCTGGTCTTTATCATTGTTGTAGTACACCAATCCCTGACGCAAAATCGACTTCGAAACATAAGAACTCCCATTATATTCACCAATTAAACGATCATAAGCTTCCACGGCTTTATTTACGTTATTTTGGGTTACATAGGTGTTCCCTAATTCGTATAATGCATCATCAGCATATTTAGAATCAGGATGTTTTTTCATAAACGAACTTAGGTTTTCGATTTTCAAATCGTTTTTACCTACAAATCCATATGAAATTGCTTTTTGAAAATGAGCGTAATCATCATCAACACCCCTAAGTTCCATGACCTTGTTATAAGCATCCATGGCTGGCCAGTATTTTGAAGTCACAAAGTAGCTGTCGCCCATTCGCAAATAAGCATCATTGAGACGTACCTTGTCGCTCTTTTCTGTGTTGATATACTCCTGAAAATGTTTCGCGGCATTTTCGTATTCTTTCAGTTTGAAGTAAGTGTACGCTAAATTATAGTCTGCATTTTTTGCTTCGGGAACATTTTTTGCCTCGGAAGAACCTGCAAACTGTTTGAAACTCAATAACGCATCACTAAATTGATCTAAATTATATTCGGTTTCCCCTTTCCAAAAAGTGGCTCTCGCAGTAAACTTTGCGTCACGAGGCTCTGCAATTGATTTATTGAATAAAGTGAGCGCTTCTTTATAATTTCCGTCGGTATACAATTCCAAACCTCGGTAAAACGTAACCTTCTGATACGCCGAACGGTTTTGCGGATTTTTATTTTTTTCCAATAAACTCAATGCTTCCTTATAATTTTTCGAAGTGATATATGAATTTACCAACAGGTTTTCAATTTCCTGCTTATAAGACGTTTGCGGGTATTTTGCCAAATAAGCCTGTAATACTTCCGGCACACTTTGGTATGGGTTTCCGATTTCATAACTGATTTTGGCATAATTTAGAAAAGCATCTTCTTGAATTTTAAGATCAAAATTCATTTCAGAAGCATTTTTAAAAGCATTCAATGCTTCCTGTTTCTTACCTACTTTCAGATAACTTTCCCCTAAATGATAATAAGCATTTTGAGCCACACCATCCCGACCTTCGATAATTTTGTTGAACTGAGCAATGGCATTTTCATAATCTCCCGCTTTGTAATAAGCATAACCCAACTGGTAAAAATCGGTATTGTTCCACTTCCCTTTTTTCCCTTTGTAATTTAGCAGGTACGGAAGCGCTTTATCGTATTGTTTCAGGTTGAAATAACTTTCCCCGATGATTTTGGATAATTCCGATTTTTCTTCGGCATTGGATTTTGACAGTTGAGGAACTCCCAAATCGATTGCTTTTTGGAAATTTCCCAATTTAAAATTCATATCAGCCTGGAAATAGGACATTTTTTCCTTGTATTTGTCCTGATCCTGAACCTGATCGAAGTATTTTGTGGCATCTTTATAATTATCGGTTTCATAAGCCATATACCCTAAATAGTATTTCGCCTGAGACCCGAATTCTTTGGAATTGACCACTTTGTTGAAGTATTTGTCGGCTTCCTTTTTATCCTTGGCCGAAAAATAACAATATCCTTTCTGGAAATTGAATCTCTCACGCTCCTCATTTGTCATCGAGGCCTCATCCACATTCTCAAAATATTTTAGAGCCTGCGGATAATTGGATTGGTCAAAATAATAATGCGCTACTTCTATAAATGCCTGATTTTGTTTAGATGAAGTCGGATATTCTTCAACAAAATTTTCAACCATCATATCCGCTCCGGGCTGTTCCAGACGAATAGCGCAATTCGCTGCATAATAAGCGCAATCCGATTTTACTTCATAACTCACTTTTGAGCCTTTCACTCTTTCAAAAAGTATTTGGGCCGCATTATACTGGTGATCTTTATAAAGGGCAACAGCCTTATCAAAATCGGTTAATTCATAAGTATAGATGTTGGATTGTTGTGCAGAAACATTTACCGCACTAAAAATCAGAGAAGTATAGAGAAACTTATCCAGTTTTCGCATAATTATTGGCTTTTTAAAAATCAAATATATCAAATTCCCGCCGTTATTAACGCGCAATTTGAATGCTTTATTATAAGGGTTTTCAACAAAGTTGAGAAGGAAGGGATAAGAGAAAAGGAAAAAGGGATAAGAGAAAAAGTACTAAGTAAAAAGAAACAAAATTTAAAAATGAAATGATAATGCTTCCACAATCTCAAACTTCTTGGCTCTTCCTTATCCCTTTTTCCTTCTCCCTCTTCCCTTCTAAGATTCAATCAAATAATTTTCATACGTTTTTTTGATTAAGTTCGTTCTACTTATTACTTTTACAAAAATTAAATCACGAAACATGTCACAAACGATACTTTCCCTTAAAAACGTAACCATTTACCAAGAACATAATGCGATTTTAACCAACGTAAACCTTGATGTCAAACACGGTGAATTTCTGTATGTAATTGGAAAAACAGGTTCGGGAAAGAGTAGTTTTATGAAAACCCTATATGCCGATTTATCGCTTACAGAGGGTACCGGAACCATCGTTGACTATGATTTAACTTCTTTGAAAGAAAATGACATTCCTTTTTTAAGACGAAAGCTGGGTATTGTTTTCCAGGATTTCAAATTATTACCGGACAGAAATGTGCATGATAATCTGGAATTTGTGCTAAAAGCTACCGGGTGGACGGAAAAAGAGGAAATCCAGCACAAGATCGAGGAAGTATTGGACAAGGTAGGCATGAAATCAATGACGTCCAAAATGCCACACCAACTTTCAGGAGGTGAGCAGCAGCGTGTTGCCATAGCTCGTGCATTGCTTAACGATCCGGAACTTATCCTTGCTGACGAACCTACAGGAAACCTTGACCCACAAACCAGTGTGGAAGTAATGGAAGTACTGAAAAAAATCAACCAAAACGGAAAGACGATTATCATGGCAACGCACGATTATGCACTGATTATGAAATATCCTTCCAAAACGTTGAAATGTGAGGATAAAACCCTGTTTGAGGTAGTGCAGCGAACGATATAATTATTTATCCTTTTTGTAAACGTGTGGATTTTCCACAATACCCTTTTTAAATAATTTTCGGACTCCCATTCGAAGCCAGGTATCGCATTGCAGTAAGATATCGGTTATTTTATTTTCAGGTCTCCCGCGAAAGGAGGTTACATGAAATTCATCTGATTGCAACAACGGTTGTTTTGAAAAATAGTAATTGGAAATACAACATCTGTTTCCTTCAAAAACAACCGGAGAAACCGAATGAAGCGAATTGTTATGGGTCGCCATAACTACAAGTCTGTTGAATTTACTATGAATCGTGATTTGCGGATTTTTTAATCCATTTGGCCATAATTCCAAATTCCCACCATATTCTTCTTTCCAGTCCGGTGTCACATAATAAAGCAGGTTTAAAACCCTCCAAAGATTTCGGTCTTTATCATGTGAATTATCCAAATGCGGATTCAAAAACTGTTTGTTTGCCATTAAAGAAATTCCGCCGGCATACAAGTTTTCATCCGGAATCGCACTAGCAATTCCGCATATTTCAGCAATGAGACCAACTACCTTTTTATCCTGAAAAGCATAAATAATCTCCTCAATCAATGGATTATATAAATTCATCTGAGCAGCCACATACTTATCTTCACGGATGCTTTTTTTCAGCACCATTGTTTCAGGTGACGGAAAAAGACCATGCAGTTCCTCTGCCAGATTATCAGGAAGCAAATCATCCAGGAAAAAATAACCAATACTGTCTTTGGAACTTTCATATTGTTCCTTCAGGATTTCCTTATGCTGATTAATCGAGTCAAAAATCTGCCTCGCAAATGCTTCCCTATTCATGACAAATCAATTTTTCAATTTTTAAGGCGTTGTTGGTATCACTCATATAATTTTCCAAAACTTCTTTTCTCCTTGGGTAATCCGAAAAACTTTTCTCAGACAATGCTTCGATTTGAGCTATTAATTCTTCATCATTTTTGGCTGTCACGCACAAATCAGAAACAACGGTATCATCAATAATATTCTCGTTGATAATACAAAACCGCGTGTTGAAAAGGGAATTAATCGCCTTTAATTTTGTTCCCGATTTCTGAAAGGACCAACTGATACTGATATGCGATTTTTGCAGCATTGTTTTCAACTGCTCAAAATCGTTGAGTTTTACAAACTGAATATTCTCGCTGCCACCAATTAGTTTTTGAACGAAATCTTCATTTGATCCTGAGGCAATAACCAACTTTCGATGTGGCAGTTTCCTGAAAACATCAATTAAAAACACCACGCATTTTCTGTTATCTGATGTATTTAAATCGCCATGGTAAATAGAATATTCTCCAAAACCTTCCAATGGCAAAACAGTATCATTTCCATGAAATACCGGAACATATGTGGACTTTTCACAAAACTGACGAGCCTTCTCATTTTCGAATTTCGACAACGTAATTACCTCATCAAATTTTGAAAAAACATCTTTATACTTAGTGTATTTCATCGCTTCCAGTTTGAATGCGATTTTCTTCAGCAGCGAATTTTCACTCTTCGAAATCCCGTTAAAATAATCCTCCTCGATATTTTGAAGTCTCAAAATTTTTCTGTGGTTTTTAATACGGGAATCATATACCGAGCATGTGGTTTTAAGTCCTTCAAATAAGATCGGTGCTTCTGTTTTAGCTATATTTTCAGCTAATCTTCTATCCCCTCTTGAAATCACCGAAAAAGGCAAAGCACTAAAAAAATGGAAAGGACTATTGGTAATTTCATAAAAGTAAATGGACTTGCAAAGTTTTTCTAATTCGTCAAACTCACTTGGAATTTCTTTTACAAAACAATGCAGGTGTATGGCGAATCCAATACTATGCAAAGCTTTAAGTTTGTAAAAGACATCAATCACTCCGCCATAATTGGGTGGATACGGATTATCAAAGCTAACTATATGTAGTACTTTTTCGTTCATTTCTGTGTCACAAATATACTATTTTAAATTGGTCAATACAGATTTGATTATATTTGGAATCCGAAAACATCACTATGCCGTTTTTTTCCGTAATTATACCGCTTTACAATAAAGAAAACTACATCAGGAACACTCTGAAATGTGTTCTTGAGCAGTCGTTTTCCGATTTTGAAATCATTATTGTAAATGATGGATCTACTGACAACGGATTAGAAATCGTTAAAGAATTTACAGATTCCCGAATTGTAATTTTAGAACAGACTAACAAAGGAGTTTCTGCTGCACGAAATACAGGAATTGAAGAAGCTTCCGGAACACTGATTGCTTTGCTGGATGCCGATGATTATTGGTTTCCGAATCATCTGGAAGTACTTCATAAACTGTATAGTGATTTCCCCGATGCCGGCATGTATTGTTCTCGATACAAAATCAAATTTGCGGAAAACAACCTCTATACACCAAAGTTAAACGGAATTTCAGAAAATTTCAGAGGAATTGTCCCTGATTTCTTCCACTCAAGTTATGTCGACCGGATTGCATGGACCTCTATTGTGGCCATTCCAAAAGAAATTTTAAAAACCATTGGTGGATTTAATACCGAGGTTTCTAATGGTCAGGATTTGGATTTATGGATACGTATCGCGGTAAAATTTCCAGCTGCCATTTCCGATGGGATTACAGCGCACTATCATTATGAAATCAGCGACAGTTTGGCAAAAAGAAGCATACTGAATAAAAAATTGATGGATTTTGGTCAATTTTCCGAAGATGAGAAGAAAAATCCATCGTTAAAAAAGTTTCTGGACATTTACCGTATTGAATACGCATTACATTATCATATGTTTGGCAATGATGATAAAATGACCTTTTATCTGAAAAATATTGATACGGAAAACCTAGCTTATAAAACCAAATTTCTTTTCCTTTTACCTGGATCTGTACTGAGAACTCTTTTAAAAGTCAAGCGGTGGTTAAATGAAATCGGTATTAACTTTACCGTCTACCATTAACATAACTAAGATACTCCTTGTATTCCCTGATATAATCGCTTTCATCAAACAGTTCAGAAACTACTGACAAACAAACAGATCCTGAAGAAAAATTTCTTATTTCACGCCAAATACCCGGATTAATCAACAGCCCTTCATTGGGTTTATTTAAGGTTACAACATGCTCCATTGCTCCATCTTTCAGAACTACTTCAAAACTTCCGCTCAACGCAACTAAAAATTGTTTCAGTTTCTTGTGTGCATGCCCACCGCGTTCCGCACCGCTGGGAACATCGTATAAATAATACACCCTCTTTATTTCAAACGGAATTGTATCCCCTTCAATCACCGAAAGGTTTCCGCGACGATCTTCTATTTTAGGAAGTGAAATAACTTGTATTTCATTACTATTTGTTCTCATTTCGTATTTCTACTATTTTTTTATGTCCTTGTTTTGCACTTCTAAGAACAGACATAAGATTAATAATACTTAGTTTATACTGCTTTAAATCAAAAAACAATTTAATAGCTAGCCAAAATATAAAATAGTTCTTAAAAATTCTAGTTAATAAAGCGCCCATAATATAATAGCGTTCTATTTCACTTGTTTTTTCCGAGGTTGTTAATGCTTCGTGTTTCACTATTATTTGAGGTTCAAAAACAATTTTCATCATTTTTTTTTTCAAATCAAATAAAAAAACTGCTTCCTCACCCATTTCAAAAGCCGCTCCTAATCCAAAATTTTCATCAAATTGAACCTCAGCCTTGTCAAGAATAGCCTTATTCAGAGTCATTTCTATTGAACTAACATTGAAGATATCAAAAGTATTCAACTTGGTTTTTGAATCCGAGGGATATTTTTTAATATAACAACCGTTTGACTTAACAGCACAAAAATTTATTGCGACCGCATCTTGAAACCTATTAAAAGCGTTAATTATTTTTGAACTAAAATCCGTTTGATATGCCACATCATCATCAGCGATCACAAGAATCTTCCCCTTAGCATTGCTAATGGCTAAATTCCTACTCTTAGACAACCCTTTTTCAAAAGAATTTATTGCTCTTATGTTAGGATAATTCGAAATTAGGAGTTTGCTGCTTTCCGTTTGATTAATAATTAAAATTGAAAATTTGGAGAAATGACAAAAGGGAAACATCGGTATTAAAAAATCTAATGAATCCCTATTCATGGTGGAAACTAGAATTTCTATGTCTTCTTCTCTGTAAACGGAATCTAATTTATCTTTCATATTTTTACAAATATAAAAAATACTTTCCTGACAAAAACAAATTTAAAAATCGATAGTTCTTTCCTCTTCATTAATCTCAAAATTGCCCACCCCCTTTAAATTTTAAAATTCTCTTTTCATTCTAATTAAATATTAAATTTATATTTTTGATTTTTATATAACCCCCTATCTATTTAAATAGTCTACTCGTATTCTTCCATGCATAATTATCCGCTAGTCAGCATTATCTGTTTGAGTTACAATCACGCCCAATTTGTGGAGGAATCCCTGAATTCGGTACTGTCCCAAACCTATGAAAACATTGAGCTTTTAATTGCAGATGACTGTAGCACAGACAATTCAAAAGCTGTTATAGAACAATGGTTAAAAAAGCATCTGGATATTACTTTTATATCGAATCCGACGAATATCGGAAATACAAAGACCTTCAATAAATTACTGGCTTTATCCAAAGGTGATTATATTATTGACCTCGCTGCCGACGATGTATTGCTCCCCGATTGTGTTGAAAAACAACTTTTTGCATTTCAAAATTCAAAATTTAAGAATACGGGCATCGTTTATGGAAATGCAGAAATGATTTCTGAAAACAACGAACATCTTGGGTATTACTTCGAGACTGATGAAAAACTAAAAACAATTATCAAACCGGCTTCGGGAGATATTTATATGGCTATATTGAGTCAAAGCAGTAAAATTTGTTCGGTTTCTTCTTTGGTGAAGCGCGAAGTTATAGAAAACCTGGGCGGTTATGACGAAAATTTAGCCTATGAAGATTTAGACCTATGGATAAGAGCCTCAAGATTATATAACTTTGAATTTATTGACGAAATTTTAATTCAAAAAAGAGAAGTTCCTTCTTCTTTAGGAAATCAGTTTTTTAAAAAATCCAGCAAAAGAACCCGAAAAATAAATTATTCTTCCTATCTGGTCATAAAGAAAGCCATTCAGCTAAACAAGACCAAAGAAGAAAACAAAGCACTGCTCAAAAGGATGCACTATGAAATGATGAAGGCATGGCAATCTTGTGATTTTATATTGTTACTGAAATATTTCCCCCTTGAAATCTGGTTGCGAATTAAATAACAACAAACGGATTTTACCATATCCTATATTTTGAAAAAAAAATCATGCTAAAATACAAATCAAATAAAAAGTATATTCCAGCACTAACTGGAGTAAGGGCTTTAGCGGCTTATTTTGTATATTTTTGTCATTTTGTGTTTTTCTATCCAAATATTTTTACCAAAAACGTAAATTATTTTATAAGTGAATTATACATTGGTGTAGCAATGTTTTTTGTATTAAGCGGTTTTTTAATTGCCTATCAATATTATGACACGCTTAAATTTAACTTCAAAACCTATATAACAAATAGATTTGCAAGGATTTACCCCATGTACTTTATCTTCACATCAGGTTATTTTCTTTTTCAATCAATAACTCAAAATAAGTTTACTCTTCCTCATTATAAGCTCTACCTCTTAAACATTACATTTCTGAGAAGTTTTTTTTATGATTTTTTTAAATTAGGCATAGGTACTGGCTGGTCATTAACCTTAGAAGAAATATTTTATCTTATAGCACCCCTTTTATTTTATTTAATTAAGAAAAGTAAAATATATATACTATTCATTCCTTTAACCTTTTTTTTAACCGGATTGTTATTAGTAAACCTCATTGGTGTCCATGATTATAACGGGTTTCTAATCGACAACTCTTTTATGTTTAATTACACCATATTTGGCCGTATTTCTGAATTTATTTTTGGGATAATTCTAGCATTAATTGTAAAAAAATACAGCACTGTTTTAAATACAAAATATTGCACATATATAGGCCTAGCCTTTATTCTTTTGGGGGTATATTTATTATCATCATTAAAGGATAACCTTATAACCGATGGATTCGATAAATTTCCAGGAAAATTAATCAATACTTTTTTCATTCCTGTTTTTGGTGTACTCCCTTTTTATTGGGGCTTAATAACCGAAAAAACAATTGTTTCAAAAATTCTGGAAAGTCAATTATTTCAGTTAATCGGAAAAAGTAGTTATGTTTTTTATTTAATACATGTTTGGTTTTTATCGCTACTAAAAAACAACGACTCACATAATCATCTTTTGGAATTTATTTTTATAAATTTAATATCTATTGCTTTCTATTATTTCCTTGAAGAACCGTTAAACATTTTTTTCAGAGGAAAAAAAATTAAACGTTTACTGTTATACAAGTCCAACAAACCTTATGCTGAAAAGATTGCATCATCAGATGATTAAACCGCGACAGATTTGTAATTTGGTCGCAAACTAAATACCCCGTAAACCTATAAAAAAACAAAAAGACCTCAATAAATGATTGAACAATCGGAAATTCTAAATTATTTAAAAACAAAATCATTAAACTTGAGTCTTATCGATAAACTTAAAGTAAACTATAGACCATTAATCTGCCCTTTTGATGTTTTATTGAAATATGTTGGTGAAAATGAGTCTGTCTTTGATATTGGTTGTGGTTCAGGGCAATTTTGTGCTCTCATTGCAAAATTCAGCAAAGCAACAACTATTCACGGCATAGAAATTTCTGAAACTCTTGTATCAAATGCGATAGCTATAAATCAAGAATTCAAAAATGAAAAAGAAGTTACTTTTGAAGTTTTTGATGGTAGCACAATTCCTATTGAGATTAAAAAATATTCAATTATATATCTGATTGATGTTTTACACCATGTTCCAAAAAATAAACAAATCCTTTTTTTAAAAGAAATATATTCAAAAATGGATGTTGGTAGTAAACTGATTCTTAAAGATATTAATGCTGATCATCCGTTTGTTTATTTCAATAAAATACATGATTTATTGTTTAGTAAAGAAATTGGAAATGAAATAAGTTTACAGTTTGCAAAAAAAACAGTTGAATCTATAGGCTTTAAAACGATAGAAGAATTTAGTAAAACAACATTTATATATCCGCATTATTTTTTAATTCTTGAAAAATGAAAACTATACATTATAAAATTATCTTTTTCAGTATTCTTATTTTCTATTGTCTTGTTTTTAGTCAATTTGGAATGGAAAATTGGGATACCGGATACATTCCAAGTTTTTCTTGGCGTGTCATAAATGGTCAAGATATTTATGAAGATTTCATTTATAAGGGGCCTCCAATAAGCATATACTTTCACGCTTTTTGGATGAAAATACTTCCTATTGAGGGGCAGTTTTATTTTATAAGAATAGTGAATTATTTGTTGTTTGCAATACAAGTATATTTTGTACTGTCTGCATTTGATTTGATTTATAAATTTAAAAATTATGGCATCAACAAATGGGCGTTAATGATTGCCTGCTTTGTTATATCCATTCATAATTTCCCTCCTTATCCTTGGCCAACAACAGATGGCTTATTATTTGCATCTATTGCTTTTTGGATAATGGCAAAAGACAAATCCGATTCTTTTATTCATTTAGCTCTAATTGCTTTTTTCAGTTTAGTATCAGCCCTTACAAAACAATCCTTTTACTTAATTCCGATTGGTTTTTTAGCATGTATTTTTATTAAATCAGGAATAAAAAAATCATTCCAATTTGGGCTTTTATTATTGTTTTTTGTAGGCATATTTTTATTATGGATTAGTAGTTTTACAACTATTTCAAATTATCTTGAACAAACATCTAATCAAACAAGTTTTACAGATTTATATAAATCTGGCGTAGATAATTACATTCATTGTATTAGAAACAAATGGATTATGTTATGTACTATACTTATTCCGATATTACCAAGTTATTTCTTGAGAAAAATAAATTCTAATGCACTACAAGAATATTTAAAATGGCTAATCATTTCGTTTTCAATAGTGAGTGTTTTATATCATCTATTTCAAAACGAACGACAGGCTTCCTTAATTTTTTATATAACTTGTGCCTTGTCTATAGTTTATTATTATTTTTTCATACAAAAAGACATCAAATTCATAGCTCCAATCTTGCTGGTATTATTAATAGCTTGGTCAACAGCTATCAGTGTTGGTTATCCTTTCACAATGTTATTTTCAACAGGGATGATAGCCTCATTTATCATCTTATTTCAGCAAGAAATTCCAAAGTTTAGATATAATAAAGTTTTATATTACTCCATTATAATTGGCGTTAGTTTTATTTCATTTGCTTCCAATAGAAATCCATATCGGGATAGTTCATTAGAAAAATTAAATTACTCTTTGGAAACTATTTCTCTAAAATTAAAATATATTAAAACCGATAAAGAAACATTTGAAAAACATAATGAAATCAAAAAATTAATAAAAAAATACGGAAAAAACTTTATTGTTGCTCCTGGTACACCAATGGCAAATTATGTTTTTGGCAGTCAAAGCAAATTGCCAGCTGATTGGATAATTACAAACGAAGTAATGGGCAGAGAAGCTCTATTTATAAAATTAGCCTCAAACAAAAAAAATTATATTTTTATCGAGAAAGAATATATCATTGACAAGCCCTACATTAATTACAAAATTTTATACAGTGGAATTACATCTTTTATATATGAAAACTTCAATAAAATTGACGAAACCAAACACTATTTAGTTTACAATTCATTACAAGATGATAAAAAATTACCTTAAACTCATAAGGGTTGAGCAATATCTAAAAAACCTGTTTGTTTTTGCACCGCTTTTTTTTAGCCGACAGTTTTTCGAAATGAATTTACTGTGGGATGTTTCTATTATTTTTATTTGCTTTTCGTTAGCAGCCAGCGGTATTTATATCATTAACGATTACCTCGACATCAATGAAGACAGGCTCCATCCGCAAAAATCGAAAAGGCCGCTTGCTTCATCCAAAATAGCGGTAAAAAACGCCCTGATTCTAATGATTTTATTGGAAGCCACGAGCCTCATAACATCATATATTGTCAGCAAACCTGTTTTTTATATCATCCTGCTATACCTTATAATGAATGTTTGTTACAGTAAATGGCTTAAACACATCGCTATTTTAGACGTTAATATAATTGCTATAGGATTTGTTTTAAGGCTTTTGGCAGGCGGATTTACAGCCAATGTTACACCTTCGGAATGGATTGTATTAATCACCTTCCTTTTAGCCATGTTTTTAGGTCTTTCGAAAAGACGCACTGATGTTATTCACGCTCAAAACGGAAAAACAGTTCGAAAAAATATAGAGAGTTACAGTCTCACTTTTATTGACATTATCTTAGCAGTGCTGGCGGGAATAATTATTGTATGCTATATTTTTTACTGCATCTCGCCCGATAACGAGCAAAATTACCATTCAACATATCTTTACTTTTCTACAATATTTGTTATAAACGGCTTATTGCGCTATTTGAAAATAACAATTGTCGATCAGGCCAGTTATTCTCCGACACTGGTGCTTCTAAAAGACCTTTATATTCAAATTTGTTTTGTGTTATGGTTCCTGTTTATGGGCTATTTATTGTATTTCAATGTGTAATGGAATGAAAACATTAGCCTTATTTGATTTTGACCATACGCTTTACCGAAAAGACAGTCTTCTTGAGTTTACAAAATTCAGTAAAGGCACTTTAAATTACTACCTAGGACTTTTAACACTGTTCCCTATACTCGCTGGTTTTAAACTTGGCTTTATTTCCAACGAAAAAGCAAAAGAAAAATTTTTTGCCTATTTTTTTTCTGGAATGAGCTATCCGGATTTCCGCCATTCTGCCAAAATATTCGCCCAAACAAAAATCGTAAAAGATTTAAACAAGACTTATTTTGAATCTTTAAAACATCATCACGATAACCTTGACGACATTTACATTGTCACGGCTTCTTTTCCTGAATGGATACAACCTTGGAGCCAAATGTATGGTATTGAAGTAATCGGTACAAAACCGGCAACACATTCAGGAATTTTAACCGGGAATTTTAGTACCAAAAACTGTTACGGTCCACAAAAAGTAATACGAATTGCAGAAAGACTAAATTTGGCCGATTTTGATAAGATCTATGTCTATGGAAACGGAACTGGCGATAAAGAGATGTTAACTTTGGAAAGACGCTAAAAATACTATTTAAGACCTAATAAGCCTTAAACAATTTATCTCTCAAACAAATACTCAAAAACAGGAAGTACACTAAATAGGTGATGAAATAAGCCATTACCACTCCTTCAATATGATATTGTTTCATAAGATAAACAGACAAAAAGTATTGTACTGTAAACGATAATAATTCGGAAACAATAAAAAGTCTCGTCATCTTTTTAGCTAAAAGCAAATAACCTAAAATAAGGGATAAAGCTTTAAAAACATCTCCTATCAATTGCCAGAAAAACAAATCACTTACCGAAAAAAATTCAGGAGAAAACAATATCCTGATTATCAAATCACGAACAAAGAAAATACACAAAAGAGCTAAAACAAAAAGCGGAATTATGTTTTTAAAATAGGAATAAAAAACAGCTTTAGTTTCTTTGTCATTAGTAGTCAAAATAAGTTTCGGCAAAAAGTAAAGCGTAACCAGAGTGGTCAAAAACATCATATAATAGGTCGATATTCTTGAAACAGCTTCCCAATACCCTGCATGTTCAACTCCTAAATTTTCAATAACATGATTTCGGATAGCCAAAAAAACAAAAGGTCCCAAAACACCTGAAACCAAAGCCATGAGGGTATAGGACATTAAATCTTTAAGAATAACGAAATCAAAATGTCTTATCGAAAGATATTTCAAAACAGGAAATTCGGTATTAATGTAATAATAAGAAACAAAAAAAAGCAATGAAGGAGAAATTACTACGGCCAGAAGTGCCCCATAGGTTTTCAAATAAACAATTAAAACAACCGTAATAATCAAACTGATTATATTGCCAAAAATGGAAATGTAAATTACCTTCTCAAACTTTCTCAGGCCATTAATGATAGCAACAAAAATAAAATTAGCCGCATGCCATGGTAAAGCTATTGCAAGTGCCTTAAAAACGAATCCGTATTGATTGTTAGATCCGAAAATTTTTAAATTCCAATATGACGATAAGGCAAACAAGCTTATACTGATAATAATTGCCAAACTAAAAAGTGTTATGAGAGCTGTCGAGATAATCTTTTTTAGTTCCGATTCATTTCTTTCATTTTCGGCAACATATTTAACAGTTCCATTTTGAAAACCTAATACCGAAACCGTTTCTACCCCTGAAAAGAAATTGCGAAGGTTGCCCACTAATGCCATTCCGGAAGGCCCTATAAAAATTGCTATGACTTTAGAAGTGATTAATCCGATAGCAATTTTTATCAATACGCTTATACCATTTAGAGAACTAACTCTAAAAAGCGGCTTGTTGATTATATTTCGGATAAAATTCAAATTAATATTGATTTAACTTTTTTATCACGAAACTTACTTCTTCTTCAGACAAAACTGGACTTATAGGCAAACTCAACACCTCATTGTGGATTTTTTCGGTAATCGGAAGGGATAAATGATGATATTCCTTCATGGCTTTTTGCCTGTGCGGTGCCACCGGATAATGGATCATCGTCTCAATACCGTTTTCTTTTAAATACTGCTGTAAACCTTCACGATTTTCTGTCCGGATAACAAACAAATGAAAAACATGATTATCAGAACCATCATAAAACGGCAGCACTATTTTATCATTTTTTATTTCTGACAGAAAACGATTGGCAATGGTTCTTCTTTTTTCATTTTCAGCAGCCAGATAAGGCAATTTCACTCTTAAAAAAGCAGCCTGAAGTTCGTCTAATCGGGAATTAAACCCAATATAATCGTTATAATATTTTTGGTTGGAACCATAATTGGAAAGCGCCTTTATAACCTTGGCTAATTTTTCATCATTGGTTACAACAGCTCCAGCATCGCCTAAAGCCCCTAAATTCTTACCAGGATAAAAACTAAACGTTCTGGTGCGGCTTCCTTTGAATTTTATGCCGTGGGCCTGAGCAGCATCTTCTACGATCAGTAAATTATACTTATAACCAATTTCCATAATTTCATCCATCGGAGCGAGATGACCATACAGGTGAACAATCAGCATTCCTTTGGTTTTAGGGGAAATTTTCGCTTCAATAAGCTTCGGGTCAATGTTAAAGGTATTGATATCCGGTTCGACCAAAACAGGTACCAAACCAGCATGTAAGATTCCTAAAATGGATGCAATGTAAGTGTTAGCGGGCACAATAATTTCATCTCCTTTTTGAAGATTGCCCATTTCGATATAGGCATTTAAAGTCAGCGTAATTGCATCCAGCCCGTTTCCAACTCCGATACAATATTTTGAACCAGCGTAAGCCGCAAATTCTTCTTCAAAAGCTTTTACTTCACCCCCTAAAATGTACCATCCTTTTTCCAGGAACTGATTTAACTTTTCCTGAAATTTTGCTTCATAAGGTTTGTTAATCGCTTTTATGTCTAAAAAAGGAATCATAACAATACGTTTTCCAATAATGAATGATTTGCTGTATCTACTTCGTAAAAATCCTGGGTCACCAAACCACAGCCAAAAGTTTCTTTCCAGTACTGCAAACCTTCGTTAATATTCCTTCCCTGATTTTCATTGGAAATCCCGAAGTCAAAATACTTTTTACCGGAGAAAACTTCTGAGATTAATTTATGGTGCAAAAAATCAAGGCTTCCCAATTCATTTTTATTGATGTTGGACGAAATATACTGTGAATGAGCAACACAATCTGTTTCGAAAATAGTTGTCCCGGCCACAATTTTCCCTTGATGATACACATTAAATTGACGGATATTTTTCGGGAATTTTGACTTTAAAAAAGTAATTTCCTCCAAACTGTGCACCGGCGAAACATTATGCTTTTGACTTAAATTCGGAATCAGGATTTCATTCCAGAATTCTGCAAAACTTTGCGTTTCTTCTATTTCAAGACCGCTTTTTAAGCCTCTTTTCACGCCTTCCTTTCGATCTTTGGACAATTTGATTTCTTGGGACAAGTCCAAAACAGAAAGCAGGTCTCTTCTATATAATTTAGCTTCGGTCAGAAAAAGTAAATAGTTTAGTTCATCTGAGAGCTTCCCGGTATAAAAAAAAGGAAATTCCTTAACATAAAGTTTTTTAATATCGGACTGATTCAAAAACTCCAGTATCATTTTAAACGCCAAAAGAGTCGTTTTCAATTTTGCTTTCCCGGAAGTTACCACACCTCCGAAAGTTAGCCCCTGATGTGAAAAAACACTTCCATCCCTAATATTCGCAGGCAAAACCGCAATTAACGATTCATCTTTGAAAACCAAAAGTGAAAAATCTTCAAACCGGTCTGCGTGATACTCCATGAAATCCCTGTGAAAAAGAAATGTTGCATTTTTGGCCTGATGTATAAAATCATTCCATAGTGCATAATCGGATTTCTGATATTTTCTTACTGTATACTTTTTCACCAAACCTTGATAAACTCCCGAAAAGTAGTAATTTTTCTTCAGATTAAACCAATCTTTTACTGAACCAGTCACATCCAGTAAAAAATAATTGCTAATTTTAACAAAAAACAATTTGCGGTGAGGTCCAAATTACTTCTTTTTTACAGCGTACTTTTTTTACTCTTTTCCGGAAATTTATTCGGGCAAAACATTGTGCTTTATGAACAATTTTTTGGCAGATATGACTTTACCTTCATAGGCAATACCTTAAACCCTGAAGAAAATGGCTTCCTTTCTCCTACTTATATTTTAACGAGTTCTTCTGCCAATTTGAATTTGAATCCGGGAGATAGAGTTGAACGTGCGTACTTATATTGGGCTGGTTCAGGCACAGGAGACTTTAACATCAAATTAAATGGGGTCGACATTATTCCACAAAGGTCTTTTTCAACAACACAAGCCAGTGCAGATAACCATCCCTTTTTCAGCGCTTTTTATGATATTACAACAATGGTTCAATCCATAGGAAACGCCACTTATACGGTTTCAGATTTTGACTTAAATGACTTAGTATCCACTTACAACCAAAACGGTACTAATTTTGCCGGATGGGCCATTTTAATAGTTTATGAAAATAACGCCTTACCTCAAAACCAGATTAGTATTTATGATGGTTTGCAAAATGTTCCTGATCAATTAGAAATTAATTTAACCAATCTGTATGTATTAGATAATCAGGACTCAAAAGTAGGATTCATTGCCTGGGAAGGAGACAGACTGCTACCAAGTTCCTCAGAATATTATGAAAGGTTTACAATAAACAATCGTTATACATTGTCGAATACTATTAATCCTCCTAACAATCAGTTTAACGGTACCAATTCTGTTACAGGCGCTACCAATTTATATAATATGGATTTAGATATTTATCTGATTGACCCGTACATAAATATAGGGGACACCTCTGTAAACTTTAAACTGGAATCTAATCAGGATTTCATCATGATAAATACAGTCGCCATCAAACTTAACAATCAGTTGCCCGACGCCACAGTATCAATTGACAATTACACATTAAAATGCGACATTCGTGAGCTTCCTATTGAATATACCGTTTATAATATTAACAGTACTGACCCGCTTCCTGCAGGAACACAAATTGGGATTTATGCCAATGGTGAATTAATTGCAACCAACCAAACCCCTACTGTTTTAGGAATTGGAGAAAGCGTAAACCTCTCACAAGTTGTTACAATTCCAAGTAGTATCCCAATAGATTTCACACTTTCTATAATTGCAGATCCGGATGGACTCGTGACAGAACTTATAGAAACAAACAATGCTGATATCGAAGAAATCAGTTTATGGGTCTTGCCTGTTTTCAACCAACCGCAAGATTTAATTAGTTGCAACTTGGGCTCAACAGCAGCATATTTCGATTTTTCTTCTTACGATCAAAGCATTAAAACTGACACTGCTCATCTTATCACTTTCCATGAAAGCCTAACTGATGCAGAGTTTAATCAGAACCCAATTCTAAATACTTTCAATTATTATTCTGCGACTACGCCTCATCAGATTTTCGTACGTATTGAAAATGAACATGGCTGTTACTCACTTACTTCATTCTTTTTACGCACACGTAACTGCGCTCCAATCATCTACAACGCCGTTTCTGTTAATGGAGATGATATGAACGACACCTTCCATATAGAAGGATTATACAATATCTTTCTAAACTTCGATCTTTATATCTATAACCGTTGGGGAAGAGAAATCTGGAAAGGAAACAATAATACGCCGGAATGGGATGGCTATATAAAAGACGGCGTTGGAAGCAATCAAGCTCCCGACGGAACCTATTTTTATATTTTACACCTAAATGACCCTGATTATCCGAAACCGTTAAATGGTTATCTCTACCTTAACCACTAATTCTTTTCAACCGTTGGCAAAGACCAATGAAAGATTACAGCCATTAACCGAATGGCTATTATTAATACAGAAGTCGCTAAATACACCATATTTTCGGGGATTTCAATGCTTTTGAGGAAAAAGAAGAAGATTCCTCCAATGATACAAATCGTAGCGTAGATTTCCTTGCGGAAAATCACCGGAATCTCATTACACAAAATGTCGCGGATAACCCCTCCAAAGCAAGCTGTCATCGTACCTAAAGCAATACAGATAACAGGGTGAAGATTTACTTCCAGGCCTTTTTCCAAACCGATTAAAGTAAAAACACCTAACCCGATGGTATCAAACAAAAACATTGACTTTCGGAAACGATCTAGTTTTTCCTTAAAAATCATAGCTAATACAAATCCCAAAAGGATAATATAAACATAGTCCAGATTCATCATCCATCCTACCGGAGTCCTTCCTATAAGAACATCACGTAAAGTTCCGCCACCAACCGCAGTAACAAAGGCAATGATGAAAACCCCAAAAGGGTCCATCTTTTTATTCATCGCCGTTAATGCGCCTGACACAGCAAATGCCATGGTTCCTAAAATATCAAGTATTTCAAACATTATTACATATTTCGAGTGAAGTAATTATAATCTTTCAATACGGTTCGGATAAAATCGGAATCATTGCCTGATTGGTTTTTAATTCCCGTAACCGTTTCAATCTTTTCCCGGAGTTTATAAATCAATCTAAAATCCTGTTTTTTTAAAGCCGATTCAAATGTCTCCTTGATGATTCGGGCATCATTATCCGAAAGTTTGATTACCAATGGATAAATTGGCACATAATCATCATCGATTTCCTGAAGAATGGTATGGTTGATATTGATCTTGTTTTTTAGCGAAATAACCGCCGTTCCTGCCGCCATATCTCCCAAACGCTGATTTTTACTGCTCACGATAATTGCTATTAAACCGATTATCCCGCTTCCGATTGTAATTTCAATAATCCGGAAAAGCCAGCGCATCAGATAATCCCCGAAACCGGCCTGATAGCCATCAATTTTTATCACTTTCATCTTCATTATTTTTTTTCCGAAAGTCTGCCCTTCCATCAGGCTTTCCTGCAGCAGCGAATAAAAAATAACCGGAAGACCAAAAAGCATTATTACAGCGTTTTGTGACCATTGATCCGTACTCTCCATAAAATCGTTCAGGCCAATCAGATAGAAAAAAACATAGTAAACAACAATGACATACGCTACTTTTATCAGCAAATCAAGCAACTGTGCAACAATCCTGTCACCAACCGAGGCGGCCTGAAAATTTATATTCACATTTTGCGTGGTCGTTATCGATAATTCTGACATATTTTATATTTTAGCCCTTAATGAGAGAAGTAGCGTTTATACGACAAAATAAAGAAAAATGGCTTGAATTTGAACAAGCTATTTTTGGCAAAGCTAAAAAAAATCCGGATGAATTGGCAAGTTTGTACATTCATTTGGTGAATGATTTGTCATACGCGCAAACCTACTATCCTAAAAGCAAAACAGTTGTCTATCTGAACCATCTGGCTTCTCAGATTTACCAAAAAATTTATAAAACCAAACGCGAAGAAACCAACAGGCTTGTCTATTTCTTTAAAACAGAAGTTCCTTTGTTGGTCTATGAATACAGAAGATATATCTTATTTGCTTTTCTCCTCTTTTTCCTTTGTACCGGAATCGGCGTGCTCTCAGCACACAATGATGCAACTTTTGCCCGTCTTATCATGGGAGATGCCTATGTAAATATGACATTAGAAAACATCGAAAAAGGGAATCCGGTGGCTGTTTATAAAAGCGGCAGCGACTGGGGCAGTTTCATCGGTATTACGCTCAACAACCTGATCGTGGGAGCCAAATGTTATGTCTACGGTATTTTTGCAGGCCTCGGAACGTTTCTCTTTTTGATACAAAATTCCATTATGCTGGGTTCGTTCCAGTATTTTTTCTATCAGGAAAATGTATTCTGGGAAAGTGTACGTGGCATCTGGATTCACGGAGCCATGGAAATCTTCGGCATGGTCATCGAAGCCGGTTGCGGATTCATATTAGGAGCCAGCATACTGTTTCCCAAAACCTACTCCCGTCTTAATTCTTTTAAAACCGGATTCAAGGATAGCCTTAAAATCTTCATGGCCACGATTCCGTTTACCATTGCAGCCGGATTCTTGGAAGGTTTTATCACCCGATACTCGATAGACATGCCAAGAGTCTTAAATGTTTTCATCATTTTAGGAACCTTAGCGGTAATAGCCTTTTATTTTCTGGTTTATCCATTCATCATTAATCGAAAAACAAATAAAAATCATGTTTCAGCTTTTTAAAAAAAGAAACTTCGGCGAATTGGTCGGAGACACCTTTACATTTTTCAAAATGTACGGTAAACATTACTTCCGTAACTACTTTATCATAAACGGAGGTTTTTTACTGATACTTTTAGTTTTAATATACTTCCTAATGAAAGTATTTTTTGACGGAATGTCCGCTAATTTTGGAGGAGGAATGAATACAATGGGTAATAATTTCGATGCCTATATCAACGACAATCTGGGCTTGTTTATCGGATTGGGTATTTTTACAGGTATCAGCATTCTTTTCCTAACTCTTTTGAGCTATGCTTTTCCTGTGGCTTATTTAAATCTGATGGAAAAGAATACTGATTTTTCAACCGATGAAATCATTGCCGTAATCAAAAGTAAAGCAGGTAAAATCGTTATCTTTTTTATCGCTTCACTGTTTATCTTAATCCCAGTCATGTTTGTTGTGTTAGGATTGTGTTTTGCCTTGGTATTCATCCTAATAGGAATCCCTTTAATGCTGATAATGATTCCAGCCATGATGTGTTGGATTTCACTTAGCTTTTTCGATTACATGAGTACCGACAATAGCTACTTCGAATCTTTGGGCAATGGATTCGGTTTACTGAGACAAAACTTCTGGCCGACAGTTGGTTCGACTGCAGTTATGTATCTGATTATGCAGATTATCGTAGGTTTTGTGAGTATGATTCCGTACATGTTCGGGATTTTTTCAATGTTCACGTCTCTTGATTCTCAAAATGCTTCTGCCGGTTTCGGTGGGGAGCAGTTTTCTTTCCTTATGGTCATGATGGGACTTACCATGATTTTATCGATAGTAATGAATTTCATTTTCCAGAACTTTATCTTAGTAAATCAGGGAATCATCTATTACAGTCTGCGTGAAGAAAACGAAAACAATTCACCTAAAAGTCAAATTGATTTGATTGGTATTGAAAGTGAATAAGGTACTTTTTTACATACTATTTTTTATAACAGGTCTTGCTTTTTCACAAGTAAGTAAAGATGCTGTTGCCAATACTAACGAACCTATTGTTGATGAAAGCATTGTAATTGTTCCGGTCAGTTACAGGGATAATTTTCAGCGTGATTATGCTTCTGAGGAATTTCAGTACCAACCATTGATCAAAGACACCTCCCGCTGGGATAACTTTAAAGCCTGGCTTCAGTATTGGTTAGATCGTATTTTCTCTTTTGGTGAGGGAGAAGGAAATGCTACTGTATTTGAAATTGTGATAAAGGTGATGGCCATCCTTATTGTTCTTTTTGTGGTTTATCTGATTGTAAAAGCCATTATCGATAAAGAAGGCGTCTGGATTTTCGGAAAATCGTCTAAAAAGAAAATCAATGTTACCGAGTATTCTGAAGAAAACATCCATACGATCGATTTCAGAAACATTATCGAAAAGTGCAAAGCAGCCAACAACCATCGTTTATCGATTCGGTATTATTACTTATGGCTCTTGAAAAAAATGTCGGATAACGGCGTAATCGAATGGGATATTGAAAAAACCAATTCCGATTACCTTTACGAAATAAAGCGTGATTCGCTAAAAGAAGATTTCCAATACCTATCCTACATTTATGATTACAGTTGGTATGGCGAATTCCGCGTTGATGATGCCTTATTTGAAAAGGCCGAAAAAGCGTTTGTCAAAACCATTAATTCTATCTAAATGAACAGAACACTCAAAATATACATTGCGTTTTTTGTTCTGATTGCTATTGGAATTATAGTTATAGACGCCAACCGTAAAAAACCGATTGACTGGTCGACTACGTATGCCACAAGAGACAAAATCCCGTTTGGCCTTTACGTTTTCAATAAAGAGATCGATGGCTTATTACCCGAACATAAGGTACAGCGTTTCGAAAGCACATTATACGAATATCTGGATCCCAAATACAACTTTGCCGATTCTACTTACAACGTAAAAGGTTCGCTTTTGTTCATTTCAGAAAATAACGAATTCGACGAACCTTCGTTAAACGAACTGATTTGGTTTGTGGAACACGGAAATACTGCTTTTTTAAGCATGAAAGATTTTCCTCAAAAGCTGATGGATACCTTAAAAACCGAATTCGGAAACCAGTATTCTTTATCAGACAGCCTGTATTTCAAACTGACCAACGACGTTTTCAGGCATCAGAAATACAAATTTACAAAAGGGGCGAGTCTTTCTTATTTCAATAAGATTGATTCGATGAACACGACAGTTTTAGGCCGTCAGGAAATTGATACCTCTAAACATGTTAATTTTATAAAAGTTCCGTTTGGAAAAGGTAATTTCTACCTTCATACCCAACCGGCTGCTTTTTCAAATTACTACTTACTGAACAAGAAAAATGCAGACTACAGTGCCAATATTTTGTCCTATTTACCGAAAGGAAACATTTATTGGCAAACAAAAGGCTTCAATAACACGGAAGCATCAAGCTCTCCGATGCGCTATATTTTGAGCCAACCTGCTTTAAAATGGGCCTGGTACTTATTCCTGGGCGGAATGTTCATTTTTATGATTTTCAATGCCAAACGAAGACAGCGTATCATCCCTATTAAAGTCCCGTTACAGAATACCACGGTGGATTTCACTAAAACCATCGGAAATTTATACCTACAGGAAGGAAATCATTATGTCATCATCGATAAAAAAATCATCTACTTCCTTGAAAAAATACGTACCGATTACCTGATAGACACTTTTAATCTGGATGAAACATTTATTAATCGTCTGTATCAGAAAACCGGAAAAAACAAATCGGACATTGAACATGTTGTGCGACTGATAAAAAAACACCGCAACAATATGGACAGCACCGAAAAAGATGTTATTGAAATCAGCAAAGCAATAGATAAATTAAAATAAAAAAGTAATATGGATACTTTCGAAAATAATCATACTCCGCTAACAGAAACACCAAACCCTGATTTTTTAGGTGAGCCCGTTCAAACAAATACAGTTTCAGATGAAAATGTAAACTTTCAGACCCGAATCAATCTGGCGCCATTATTACAAAGCGTAAACGAAATCAAAGCCGAACTGAGTTCGGTTATCGTAGGTCAGCATAAAATGATTGACCAGTTGTTGGTGGCTGTTTTATCGAACGGACACGTACTTTTGGAAGGCGTTCCTGGAGTTGCTAAAACTATAACTGCCAAATTGCTTTCCAAAACATTGGCATTGGATTTCAGCCGTATTCAGTTTACGCCCGATTTAATGCCGTCGGATATCATCGGAACGTCTGTTTTTGACTTGTCGAAATCGGAATTCCAGTTCAAAAAAGGTCCGGTTTTTTCCAATTTCATCCTTATTGACGAGATCAACCGTGCCCCTGCCAAAACACAAGCAGCGCTGTTTGAAGTAATGGAAGAACGCCAGATTACCGTTGACGGAAAAGCCTATAAAATGGATACTCCGTTTTTGGTTATCGCTACCCAAAACCCTATTGAACAGGAAGGAACGTATCGTTTGCCAGAAGCGCAATTAGACCGTTTCCTGTTTAAAATCAGTATTGATTATCCTAATCTTGATGAAGAAATCAGCATCCTTCAAAAGGAAAATGCACTTCAGGACCGAAATAAATTGGATAACATCCGCCAAATTCTTTCGAAAGCGGAAATCGGAAAATACCAGAGCCTTGTGAAACAAATTATGGTTGAAAGTCATCTCATGGAATACATTGCCAAAATAACAATAAATACCCGTGAAAATGCATTCCTTTATTTAGGTGCATCGCCACGCGCATCCATTGCTATTTTGAATGCCGCCAAAGGTTTTGCAGCGCTTCGCGGACGTGATTTCGTAACTCCGGAAGACATCAAGGATGCCGCAGTTCCTGTATTGCAGCACCGTGTTGTAGTAACGCCGGAACGCGAAATGGAAGGTATCACTTCAACCGAAATCATCCGACAAATTATTGATACCGTAGAAATTCCGCGCTAATGCAGTTTTTTAAGAGATTATACCTGAACAATCTGTTTTTCTATGTGCTTTTGGGCATCATGGCAGGTTTTGTTTTGGCCTATTTTTTCCCAAGCCTGTACAAGGTTTGCTGGCTCTTTTTGTTTTTACTGATGGCCTTCACCGCTATCGATATATTGCTGCTTTTTGCCAGCCGTCAGGATATAAAAGCATCACGGACAACCCCGGAAAAACTTTCTAACGGAGACGAAAACGCCATAACCATCAAACTTAAAAACCACTACTCTTTCCGTGTATTTATGAAGGTAATCGATGAGATTCCGTTTCAGTTTCAGATACGTAATTTCGAAATCAAACGAAAATTAGACGCTAATGAAAAAGACCAGTTCGAGTATCAGTTACGCCCAACAGAACGAGGAGAATATTTCTTCGGAAACCTGAATGTTTACATCTCATCCCCGATTCGTCTGATTTCAAGACGTTTTACGTTTTCCAACAATCAAATGGTGCCTACGTATCCTTCATACATTCAATTGCGAAAGTATGATCT
The DNA here is from genome assembly GCF_022836875.1 of Flavobacterium enshiense. Lineage (NCBI taxonomy): Bacteria > Pseudomonadati > Bacteroidota > Flavobacteriia > Flavobacteriales > Flavobacteriaceae > Flavobacterium > Flavobacterium enshiense. The sequence goes on along the minus strand of NZ_CP090376.1, from coordinate 1,753,962 downwards.
GATGGCTTTTTCAAACAATCTGATGCAATACGGACTGAAAAGAATCCGCCGCATTGGGCATACAATGGAGTTTGAACAAATTAAGGAATACGTTCAGGGCGACGATATCCGAACTTTAAACTGGAAAGCCACCGCAAAACGCAATCAACTGATGGTAAATCAGTTTCAGGATGAAAAATCACAATCGGTTTACATGGTTATCGATAAAGGCCGCGTAATGAAAATGCCTTTCAACGGATTGAGCCTGCTGGATTATTCGATTAATGCCACCTTGGTTTTATCCAATGTGATTCTGAAAAAAGGCGACAAAGCCGGATTGTTTTCGTTCTCCAAAAAAGTAGAAAACAGGGTTTTGGCCGAACGCCGTCAGTCGCAGATGAACCTGATTCTGGAAAACCTTTACAATATCAAAACCGATTTCTTCGAAAGCGATTACAGCCGTTTGTATGTGGATATCAAAAAGAACATCAATCATCGAAGCCTGATTATTCTGTATACCAATTTCGAAACCGTTGATGGTTTGCACCGCCAACTACCCTATCTGAAAGGAATTGCAAAAAATCATTTACTGGTTGTCGTTTTCTTTAACAATACTGAGTTAAACGAGTTGATTCACAAGAAAGCAACGACTATTCAGGATGTATATGATCAGACGATTGCTGAAAAATTTGCTTTCGAAAAGCGTTTGATTGTAAACGAACTTAAGAAATACGGTATCTATTCGGTGCTGACCCAGCCGGAGAACCTGACTTTGGATACTATTAACAAATACCTGGAAATTAAAGCGAGGGGAATTTTGTAAGAACTTCGGAATATCTCCTTAATTTTGCTCCTTCAGCTACATTAAAATGAAACAAATCACTTCCGTTCAGAATCCGTATATAAAATCCCTGGTACAACTTCAGGAAAAAGCCAAAACCCGCAAACAAACGGGGACATTTTTAATTGAAGGTCAGCGTGAAATCATGCTAGCGCAAAAAGGGGGTTATGAACTGGAAACCATTTTGTTTTTACCCGAATTGATTTCAGAAAACGAAATCCGACAGTTAACGCGACAAAAAGTCGAACTGATTGAAATTTCAAAAGAAGTCTATCAAAAATTGGCTTACCGCGATACCACAGAAGGAATTCTTGCCATTGCCAAAACCAAATCTTTACAATTATCGGATTTAAAACTATCCGAAAACCCGCTGATTTTAGTTGCCGAAGCCACCGAAAAACCGGGAAATATCGGGGCTCTTTTACGAACTGCTGACGCTGCTAACCTTGATGCGGTAATTATTGCCAATCCGAAAAGCGATATGTATAACCCGAATGTGGTTCGCTCGAGTGTTGGATGTTTATTTACCCGACAGATTGCTGTAGGTTCTACCGAAGAGGTTATCGCTTATCTGAAAGAAAAAAACATTGCCGTTTATTGTGCCACACTACAGGATTCTACCTCCTATCATACTCAGGATTACTCTACTCCATCCGCATTGGTTGTAGGCACGGAAGCCACTGGATTGACCGAAGCCTGGAGAAATGCCAGTACTAAAAACATTATCATCCCGATGCAGGGCGAAATCGATTCAATGAACGTTTCGGTTGCGGCTGCCATACTTATCTTTGAAGCAAAAAGACAGAGAGGGTTTTAAAAAAATTACGAATTATGAATTACAAATTTCAAATTATGAATTTTAGAGTTTCAATTATAGTTGCGGCATTATTAATTGGTTTTAGTGTATCTGCCCAAATGACATCAACTCAAATTGATGAATTGGTGGAAAAAAGCATGAAGGCATTCAACGTTCCCGGAATTGCAGTCGCCATAGTAAAAGACGGAAAAGTGGTTCACTCAAAAGGATACGGAGTTCGTTCCATCATCACTAAACAAAAAGTGGATGAAAACACCTTGTTCGGAATTGCATCCAACAGTAAAGCGTTCACGGCTTCGGCTTTAGCCATTCTAGCGGATGAAAAAAAACTGAACTGGGACGATAAAGTCGTAAAATACATTCCCGATTTCAAGATGTACAATGACTATGTGACCAATGAATTCACTATTAGAGACCTGCTTACTCACAGAAGCGGTCTCGGAATGGGCGCCGGCGATTTAATGCTTTGGCCTGAGGGAAGTGATTTTACCTCAAACGACATCATCCATAATTTAAGGTATTTGAAACCGGTATCTAGTTTCCGAACTAAATTCGACTACGACAATTTACTTTACATAGTAGCCGGAGAAATCATTCAAAAAGTATCAGGAAAATCCTGGCCTGAATTTGTGGAAAGCCGCATCATGCTTCCGCTTCAAATGGAAAAAAGTAAAGGAAACTGGCACCGAATCCCTGATACTACAAACGTTGTCACTCCTCACGTACCTTTAAAAGGGAAACTGGGAATCACCAAACAAAGTAAAAATCCCGTTATGGATGCTGCCGGCGGAATATTCTCTAACGTTTCCGATATGAGCAAATGGGTAATGATGCAATTGAACAAAGGAAAATACGGACCGGAAAACAAGGTGCTGTTCAGTGAAAAACAGCAAAACGAAATGTGGGCTGCGCAGACCATAATCCCTTCAAACACAACACCGCCTTACAATACGCACTTCAGCGCTTACGGATTGGGTTGGTTCTTAAATGATGTGAAAGGGTACAAACAAATTTCTCATACCGGAGGCCTTGAAGGTATGGTAACACAGGTAACCTTGCTGCCGGAGCTGAACTTAGGTATCGTAGTTTTAACCAATCAGCAGGCAGGATCTGCTTTTACAGCTATTACCAATACCATCAAGAACACTTATTTGGAAATCCCATACAAGGATTATGTAGAAATGTACAGCAAGCGGACACAGGAAGCTACTACCAACGCGGACAAATCAACAGAGGAAGTATGGACAGCTGTGGCAAACAACAAAACAACACAAAAAGTAAATCTTGATAAAATTGTGGGAACCTATGCTGACAATTGGTTGGGAGAAATCTCAATCAGCGAGAAAAAAGGCAAATACTATTTCGCTTCAAAACGATCTCCAAAATTATCCGGAGAGGTTTTCTTTTACAAAGACAACAGCTTTGCAGTAAAATGGTTTAACCGTAATATGGAAGCAGATGCATTTATAAATGCGACCTACGACACAACAGGAAAAACCATCAATATAAAGATGAAACCTATTTCGGAATTGACGGATTTCAGTTATGATTTTCAGGATTTGGATTTCAACCGGACTAAATAAATATGAAACGAATGAAAACTTCCAGCCTTTGAAAGCCTGGAAGTTTTTGAATAGTTAGTTAATCAAAATAAAACTGTTCCCTTTTAATCGGTAGTGAAAAGTTACTTTACTCCAGAATTACCTGTTTAATTTGCATTGGAATAAAGATCTCTGCATGTTAGGGAAATGCCAATCTGATATGTCCACATTTGCTTTCGCTGGAATAGTCAACTACTTGAAAGCAAAAATCCCGCTGAATGCGGGATTTTTCAATATACTTAGCAAAAACACTATTTCACAATTAATTTTGCCGTAAACAATTTTCGGGAATGAATTTTCAAAATATACACTCCTTTAGGTAAATCCTGAGTAATCAAAGAATATTTATTATTATTTACATTTTTAGTGGCATACATTAATTTCCCTTCGGTGTTGAAAATTTCAATTTCATCAATAGGATAATCGGATTGAATGAAGGTTTGATTTGCGTTATTTGTCGGATTTGGATATACTTTTAATCCGTTATCAATCTTAAAATCAGTATTGCTTAAGGTGGAGTCAACCACTTCAAAAGAAACTCTGTTTGACACCTCATTATAAGAATCATTAGTAAACATCACTACGAAATAATTACCGGTTTGCGTTGGTAATTCAGTTCCTGTAATATTTTGGGTTCCTTCAGCCAATCCATTAAAATAAGTATAACTCACTAAAGGGTCAACATTGGGATTATCTCCCTGATGATAAATTCCTAACCAGTCTTTCACAATCCCGGGAGCATCTGTCCAAGAAGCTGAAATTTGCTCACCCAAATCATATACCGGTTTGTTTATCCATAATTCGGTTACTAAATCCCCTATTTTAAAGAACACTTTATTGCCTATGGGATTGTAACCGTTTTGTAAATAATACTCGGCATAATAATATCCTTTTGGTAAACCGCTGAACGTTTTAGAACCTGAAACTGTTGTAACATACTGCCAACTTGCAGACGGAACACTTCCTCCTGGATTTACTCCCATTTTGTAAATTCCGATCCAGTCGTTAGCTAATTGCGGGCCATTAGTATAACTTACAATTACAGAAGAACCTACGGCATATTCTGTCTGATTGGTGCTTAATACAGGAACAGGACCAACATAAAAATATTTTCTGGACGCAATTTCCGTGTACCCGCCATTTGAAAATATCGCTGCATAATACCGTCCTTTAGTAGCTAATCCGCTTGAGAAATTTATAAAACCGCTGGTACTTCCGTTGGTATACTGCCACGTTAGTGAGGGTGATGAAGCTCCCGGTGTCTGCCCTTCCTTATATAAGCCGATCCACGTTGATGTGCTCGCCGGTGCGTCTGTAAAATTAACCCTTATGGCTGCGTTTTGCGCGTAGGTTAAAGCATCCGTAGTTATTGCCGTATTGACAGTCGTGCTTCCGGTAACGGTAAACGTCTTAATATCACTCCACGGTGACCATTCCAGATTGCGGTCTCTGTAACGTAATTTCACATAATACTGGCCATTTGGAAGTGAATTTGAAGCCAGGTCCATCTTAGTAATATCAACTCCAAGATTAATATTAACCGTCGAATCTCTTTGTGTTCCGTACTTTCCGTATAAATTTTCAAAATCACGATACACTTCTTTTTTAATGATGTCGAATGTTGGTGTCTGTGAAATTAAAAACTGACTGGTATTTAATAATTCTGTCGTAGTTGTACTGTAAGCAGATCCATTTACGGTTAACGGCAGCGTTACATTTTCTGAAAAGGTATTTGTAATGGATGGTTTTTCCGGAGCAGGTTTGTTTTTATACCGGTGGAATGTATCCATCAATTGATTGTCTTTCCATCGATCCACACTTCCGATAGAATAACTTTCAACATCCATTGTTCCGTTGATCACATCGATATCAACTATCTGATAAATCCAGTTGCAGATTGTTTTCTGAACATCTTCAAAATCCTGTTCAGTAGACGAACCCCAATACTGGTCCCAAGCTGTCCCGCCGGAAATTATATTGTAGGTTGGCGTATTTTTTAATTGGCCTCTATGGTAAAGATGATGGTGTGCTCCAATATGCATTGAATACTTTGGAGAAGTAACCAATAAAGGCACGGCAGTATTTCTAACCCAGGTCGAAATATCGCCAACATACTGTTCAGCCTGATACGGCCTGTGGCTTAATGAGAAAATCCAGTCAACAGTGTTATCAGTATTTGCCGCGGCGACAACCTGTTGCAACCAAGCTAACTGAGCACCACCAGTGTGTTCAGAACTCAAACTGACGAACAATACGTTCCCGGCTTGTTGGGCATAATAATTTTCAGTTCCCGAAGAAATTCCTTTGTATGACAGTTCATTAATATAGAAATGATCGTAATACGAATTCATTCCTAATGTTCCGTATGTTTCATGATTTCCAACAGTGGTCTGAATTGGAATATTCCCAGATAAGCCTCTGTTTTTCTTAAAGTGCACATGTTCATAATGATCCAGTGTTCCCACATCAACCTGATCGCCAACCATAAAAGTCATGGCAATATTATCTTCCGGTGATAATGTTGCTCCCCATTTCTGTCTTATTTTTCTTTTTGCCCCGGATACCAGCGAATCATAACGTGGTACCGCTTTTAACTGATTGTCTCCCATGATAAGGAAACGAATATGACCGTCAGCAGTAGCAGCTTGCCCCGGATTTGGCAATGTTTTAAATGAATTGATGGAAGACACATCCGTTCCTGTTTTTATTCTGTAATAGTATTTTGTATTGGGTGTAAGATTCGTAAGCTTTACACTATGGTAAAAATAATTGCCGGGATAACCCGAATCGGTAAAAACATTGGTGTTTCCTGTAACTGTTACATTAAGATTGGAAACTGTCGTTCCGTACTCAACAACCGATTCCGGGTTACTGCTGGTTTTCCAGTTCACATAAATGGATGTGGGCGTAGCGTTTTGCAAATAAGGATACAAGGTTTGCGCCTTCGAGACAAATCCTATACATAAAAGGACTGCTAAGAGATAAAGTTTTTTCATGGTTGTGTTTATTAATTTAGACCTGACAAAAGTATTGTCCCGAAATCCAAAAGCTTTTAACACAACGTTACCCTTCTTTTACACTTACTTACCTATAATGTTACTAATGTAAATTAATTATCTTTTTTTCACTTACAAAAAAACTTTGTTTTCAGTAAATAACCCCATTGAAAAAAGATTTTCTTAAACTTCAACAGAAGGAACAAATATTCCAGTTCCTTGAAGTTACTCGACTTTGTAGTCATATCTATAAAGTAGAAAGCTACAACTTATTGCTATATCTTCTCTCTTTATTATACTTTAATACTATTTCCAAAAATCATTTCTCAAAGTGGGAGGCTTTGCGCAGCGTGACTTTTGTTATATCCGCAAATATTTTTAACAACATTATTTTCTAAAAATACAGCGCCGGTTATATGCTATTTTTCTTATCTTTAAAACATTAAAAATCAACAAAAAACATACGGCAATGGCACAAGTTTCTATTTATCTGAATTTTCAGGGCAACACTGAAGAAGCATTCAATTTTTACAAAAAAGTATTCAACAGCGAGTTTGACACTCCAATCATTCGCATGGGAGACATGCCCGGCCCGGAAGGAGCTCCGCAACTTTCTGACGAAGAAAAAAACAAAGTAATGCACGTGAGCATGCCTATTATCGGCGGAACCAGAATCATGGCCACTGATATGTTGGAAAGCATGGGTCACAAAGTTGTAATCGGAAACAACACAACGATCAATTTAGACCTTGACACAAAAGAAGATGCTGATAAATATTACGCCCTTTTAGCTGAAGGTTCTACAGAGTGCATGCCTATGAGCCAGCAACCTTGGGGATACTGGGGAGTTTGTTTGGATAGATTTGGTATCCGCTGGATGTTCAACGTAATGAACAAATAATAATCTGAAAATCATATTTCAGAAAAAGAGATCATGTAAATGACCCCTTTTTACTTTATATTATCCCCTGACAGCAAGGATTGCGAATCCTTACCTACAATGAAAAGCAGCATACTGCAACTGTAAAAAGTTGTGTTTTTTTTAAACTAATCTGTACTATCTTTTTTTTATTGATGTGGCTTCGCGAGCTTTAGTCACTGGAAAGTTGTGTTTAATTTTCACAATTCACAACTCATAACTTGTAATTCATAATTCGTAATTCATAAATCACACTTAATATTTTGGAATTTCACTCATTTTCCCTTATTTTTAGGTACTCAATGAAGCATCATGACAGAAATCGATTTAGAAGCTGAAAATAAGGCTATTGCAAAAGAATATAAGGAACTGCTCCGCATAAGTTACCAAACGCTTTCCGAAGAAGACAAAAAACTTATCCGAAAAGCATTTGATGTAGCTGTGGATGCGCATAAAGACCAACGCCGTAAATCGGGTGAGGCTTATATTTTCCATCCGATTGCCGTTGCCAAGATTGTAGCCAACGAAATCGGATTGGGCGCCACTGCCATTGCAGCAGCTTTAATGCATGATGTGGTGGAAGACACAGACATTACAGTGGAAGACATCGAACGCATGTTCAATCCTAAAATAGCGCGTATTGTTGATGGTCTTACCAAAATGGCGAAAGTCAAAACCGATCAGGAAATTTCCATGCAGGCGGAAAACTTCCGCAAGATGCTGCTAACACTTAATGATGATGTTCGAGTAATTCTTATCAAAATTGCCGATCGACTGCACAACATGCAAACCATGGAAAGCATGGTGGATTACAAACAGGCGAAAATCGCTTCGGAAACCTTATACATATATGCTCCTCTCGCCCACCGATTGGGTCTTTATAACATAAAAACCCAGCTAGAAGATTTAGGTTTAAAATATACCGAACCTACTGTTTACAACGACATTGTAAGCAAAATGAAAGAAAGCAAGGAAGAGCAACAGGCTTATATCAAATCAATTGCCGATGTCCTTAAAAGTTCTTTAGACGAAGAAGGTATCGAGTATACCATGAAAGGCCGACCGAAATCGGTTTACTCGATCAGACGCAAAATGGTGGCACAAAACGTTACTTTTGACGAAGTATATGACAAATTTGCACTGCGAATCATCTACAAATCAAATCCGCATGACGAAAAATTCCTGGCCTGGAAAATTTATTCGATTGTTACCGACCATTATCGCCCCAGTCCGAGCCGTTTGCGCGATTGGATTTCTTCGCCTAAATCAACGGGATATGAAGCATTGCACATTACCGTTATGGGTCCGAAAGGCCGCTGGGTGGAAATTCAGGTACGAAGCGAACGCATGGATGAAATCGCCGAAAAAGGATATGCAGCACATTACAAATACAAACAGGGAGCTACGGAAGAAAACAGCCTGGACGTTTGGCTGAACCAACTAAAAGAGGCTCTGGAAAATTCTGAAAGCAATGCTGTTGACTTTGTAGAAGATTTCAAACTGAACCTGTATGCCAAGGAAATTTACGTCTTCACTCCTAAAGGGGAAATCAAATCGTTGCCAAAAGGAGCCACAACACTAGATTTTGCCTTCAGTATCCACTCGGAAGTGGGAGTAAAAACTAGAGGAACACGGGTTAACGGAAGACTGGTTCCGCTAAATCATGTTTTGAACAGCGGAGATCAGGTGGAAATCATTACATCGCCTAACCAGAAACCAACTGCGAACTGGCTGGATTATGTCACCACATCCCGCGCAAAAAACAAAATCAGAAACGTACTTAATGAGGGCACCAAAAGAATAGCCGAAGACGGAAAAGAAATCCTTAACCGTAAACTGCGTCATCTTAAAATCACGCTTAACGAACAAACCATTAATGAACTTGTAAACTTTTTCAAATTACAAACCAGTCTGGATTTGTTCTATCGCGCCGGACTTGGTACTATCGACAATCAGCAGTTAAAAGATTATGCTGCGCAGAAAAGCAATACTTTGGTTAATTTCTTCAAAAAAACCATCAAACGCTCGCCTTCTGCACATCCGGAGCATATCCATAAAGAAGAAATAAGCAAAAACTACGATTTATTGGTTTTTGGAGCAGAACAGGACAAACTGGATTACAAATTGGCCACATGCTGTAACCCGATTCCGGGCGATGATGTGTTCGGATTTGTAACCATCAACGAAGGCATTAAAGTGCACCGTAAAAATTGTCCGAATGCTCTTAGCATGCAATCTAATTTCGCTTATCGCATCATTCAGGCTAAATGGATAGACTCCTCACAGGAAGAGTTCAAAGCATCCCTAAAAATCACCGGAATGGACACCCTTGGTTTAACCAACGAACTGACCAAGGTAATCTCCAACCAAATGAACGTAAACATCCAGAGTATTTCCTTAAGTGGTGAAGCAGGACTATTTAACGGACAGGTAACTGTTATCGTCCAGAACAACATCATCCTGAAAAAGCTGATCGAAAATATCAAGAAAATTGATGGAGTGGATAAAGTAACACGCGTAAACAATGTTTAAAACAGCTGTTAAGATTACAATCTTGTTCTTATTTTTAGCTTCTTACAATACAAGTTTTAGCCAGGCAAATGGACGAGTGAAATATTGGGTTGATAAAGAAGGTAAAAAAATATCCGTAAATAATTTAAGATCCAGATCAGAAAAGGAAGATTTAGCCTGGGCAATTCACAAATCAGAAGACAGCGGTTATGTAGCTACTTTAAAAAACCCAATATATCAGGCATACAACACCAGGTATGATTCCATAAAAAATTATTTTCAAAAAGCTACAAATCGTGAATTTAAAGAAGGTACCATCTTTTTAATTTCCTATTACTATAAAGATGATTTCTGCTCTAGTTATTCAACAAATCACTGTACAAAAAATATAATCAATGACAGGAAGACTTTTTTTTCACAGATCAAAAATTATGTTGAAACCAACCACAAAAACATTATTTACTTTGTTTTCTTTGATAACGGTATACAACTGGACAACGATTTTACTTCTGAAAAAGAATTTTTCTTCACTGATACCGATAATTTTTTAAAAAGAAACCTTATGACCTCCCCAAGTCTTTCCGGCTCTCAATTGATTATAAAACCGGATGGAACCACTTTGGTCAGAAATGGCGAATACCGTGCCGACTGGATGGTCAACCATCTTAAACCTGAAATTTGGAATTCTTTTTATGAATCCGAATAAATAATCTTTCACCTCACAAAAAATAACCGTATCTTTGCCGGTCTTTTATAGCAAACCTTAAATGGAAAACAATAAGAATCAGGAAATTGTAAAATCAGTATTCACGAAATATCTTGAAGAAAAAGGGCATCGCAAAACGCCGGAACGCTATGCTATCCTTCAGGAAATTTACGAAAGTCATGATCATTTTGACATTGAATCGCTGTATATCAAAATGAAAAACAAAAACTATCGTGTGAGCCGTGCTACGCTTTACAACACGATTGAATTGTTATTGGAATGCGGTTTGGTAAGACGTCATCAGTTTGGTCAGAATCAGGCTCATTACGAGAAATCCTATTTCGACAAACAACACGATCACATCATTATGAGCGACACCGGCGAAGTAATCGAATTTTGTGATCCGAGAATCCAGACGATAAAACAAACCATCGAAGAAATTTTCGGCATCAGCATTCACAACCATTCGCTTTATTTTTACGCGACAAAAAAACAGGAATAAAATAGGATTGCTTGTTTAAGCCATCTTAAAAAATATAAAACAACTAAAATAACAAACAACACAATGACAGTAGATTTACTGCTAGGCTTACAGTGGGGCGACGAAGGCAAAGGAAAAATCGTTGATGTTCTTACTTCAAAATATGACATCATTGCTCGTTTTCAGGGCGGACCTAACGCCGGACACACTTTAGAATTTGACGGAATCAAACACGTTTTAAGAACTATCCCTTCAGGGATTTTCCACAAAACAGCTGTTAACATCATCGGAAACGGTGTAGTTATCGATCCGGTGGTTTTCCAAAAAGAATTGGAAGGTCTTGAAAAATTCAACATGGACATCAAATCTAAACTACTGATTTCCAGAAAAGCTCATTTAATTTTACCAACACACCGCTTATTGGATGCTGCTTCTGAAACAGCGAAAGGAAAAGCGAAAATCGGTTCTACCTTAAAAGGAATTGGCCCAACTTATATGGACAAAACCGGTAGAAACGGAATCCGTGTAGGAGATATTGAGCTTACTGATTTTAAAGAGCGCTACAGAGCTTTAGCTGACAAACATGAAGCGATGATTTCGTTTTATGATGTTGATATGCAGTACAATTTACAGGAAATGGAAGCTGAGTTTTTTGCAGCTATCGAAGTTTTAAAAACATTGCAGTTCATTGACAGCGAAGAATATTTAAACAGTGCAATGAAAGCAGGAAAATCAATCCTTGCTGAAGGCGCTCAGGGTTCATTATTAGATATCGATTTCGGAACATATCCATTTGTTACTTCGTCAAATACTACTGCTGCAGGAGCTTGTACAGGTTTAGGAATCGCTCCTAACAAAGTAAAAGACGTTTTCGGAATTTTCAAAGCATACACTACCCGTGTTGGTAGCGGACCTTTCCCTACAGAATTATTCGACGAAGACGGACAAACCATGGCTAAAGTTGGAAACGAATTCGGTTCTGTTACCGGACGTGCGCGTCGTTGCGGATGGTTAGACCTTGTAGCCTTAAAATATGCGGTACAAGTAAACGGTGTTACTCAGTTATACATGATGAAAGGCGACGTTCTTTCAGGTTTCGACACTTTAAGAGTTTGTACAGGATATAAATACAAAGGTGATGTTATCAGCCACCTGCCTTACAATATCGAGGAAGAAAACGTAACTCCGGTTTATGTGGAGAAAAAAGGATGGAAAGCCGATTTAACAGGCATGACCAAATACGACGAACTTCCAGCCGAATTGAAAGAGTATGTGGAATTCATCGAGAAAGAAGTTGGAGTTCCAATCAAAGTGATTTCTGTAGGACCAGACAGGACACAGACGATCATGAAATAATTTGGAAACGCTTTCTTCGGAAGGCGTTTTTTTTTATTAATTTAGATACCTCAATAGAACAATATGAAAAAAATATTCTTTTCCCTCATAATTGCTTTTGTACTTATATCGTGCACCGACCAAGACGACACTCTGACAACACCTTCATCCAACACTTCGAGAGATTTAATGTTTTTAAAGGTAGATTTTCAGACAAATGCTTTTAGAGGCGGAACAGAATATCATTTTGAAAATGTAGCAATGTCTCCAACTATTCCATTTGAGGAAACATATGTACCGCCAAGTGATTTTGGAAGCTATTCATTAAAATATATCCCAGCTAACACAGTGGTTTTTAGCGGTACAATTTCTTGGATGGGTGGACAAAACGATTATCCTGTTCAACACCCATCTACCGATTTTCAGACAAGCCAAAATACTGCAAGCGTAAATCTAACTACGGCTCAATATTTTACTCCAACAGCCGATATAATAGCTAGTGAAGGATATTCAAACCTAAACTATCACGCTGTTTGGGATGTCGTAAAAAATCTTGAAATAACGAATCAATATATGAGCAACAATGCTAAAGTAGGCTTTTTACTTTACACCCCAGGTTTAGGAATTTTTCAACCCCAGAATGCCTGCTGGTTTGTAATTCTATATAAATAAGTAAAATAAAAAAGCTTTCTTCGGAAGGCTTTTTTTGTAACTATCCCATGAAGATATACACAAAGCACCACAGTGAAACATAAAAACTTTTATAAGAGAATATAGATAACATTTTTAATTTCTGATTTCAAATTTCTGCTTTCTACTCCTCAGCACAAATAATTCTTAATAAAAATCGGCTTTCACGGATTTTACTTAAATTTGGGCAAAATTTCACGCCTTGAAAAAACATATTATATTTATATTAAGTGCCCTTTTTGTTGGACTTACCTCTTTAGCACAAGACAAAAAAATTATACGAATTGTCCATTCTGATTTCATCGACATGGATCAAACCGAAATTCCGGGTGCTATCCTGTTTACCGGAAACGTTCAGGTAGAACACGACGGAGTGATTATCAATTGCAACAAAGCCTATCATTTTAAAGATGAAAACTATGTAAAAGCCTTTGGTAATGTGCGTTTAAACCAGGGAGACTCCATTTCAATGATTAGCAGGTATGCCGAATACAATGGTAATCAAAAATTTGCTTTTGCAACGGGAGATGTGATTTTACGCTCACCGGAATCTACTTTAACAACAGATACCATCAACTTCGACAGAGCCATCCAGCAGGCATATTACAGCACTTACGGAACCATTGTCAACAAAGAAAACACCCTAAGAAGTAAATCAGGACGTTATTTTTTAAATGAAAAGAAATACCAGTTTAAAACTGCGGTAACAGTTACCAATCCGCAATGTACAATCAAAACAAACCATTTGGATTTTTATGACAATTCCGGACATGCGTATGTTTTTGGCCCATCCACTATTACCAGTAAAGAGAATGTAATTTACACAGAGAACGGTTTTTACGACACCAAAAACCACACCTCAAACCTGTCAAAAAACTCAACAATCACCTATAAAAACCGGAAAATAAAGGGAGACAAGATTTATTACGACCGGAAACAGGAATTTTCCAAGGCCATCAATAACGTAAAAATTACAGACAGCATCAACCGCATGATTGTAAAAGGACATTATGCCGAGATGTATAAAAACAAAGATTCCATGTTTATCACCAAAAAAGCATTGGTTTCTTCCTTTGTAGAAAACGATTCGGTTTACATTCACGCAAAGCGCTTGCTGGTTACAGGAAAACCAGGAGAACGCGTTGTACGCGGTTTTAACAATGCCCGAATATATAAGTCGGACATGAGCGGAAAATGCGATTCAATTCATTCCGATCAGAAAAAAGGATTGACGCAATTAATCGGAAGGCCTATCTTATGGAGCCAGAAAAGCCAATTAACCGGAGAGATAATGCACCTGATCGGAAATAACAAAACCGAAAAACTGGACTCCCTAAAAGTGATGAACGATGCTTTTATTATCCAGAAAGACACGATTGGCAATGGTTATAATCAGGTAAAAGGACTGAATCTGTACGGGAAATTCCGCGACAACAAACTCTATGAAGTCGACATGGTAAAAAACGCCGAAATGATTTACTACATGTATAACGACAAAAACGAATTAGTAGGTATTGACAAAGGCGTTTGCAGTTCGATTCATCTGGAACTAGAAGACAACAAGATACAAACAGTAACGAAATTCGTGAATCCGGAAGGACAGATTTATCCCGAAAAAGACTTACCTGAAAGCGCACGGAAACTTAGAGGATTCATTTGGCGTGGAGATGAGGAAATCAAAACCCTGGCCGATATTTTCCCTAAAGAAGAAAACGAATTAGGTGAAAAAATAGCCCTAGAAAGCAAAAAAGAACTCTTAAAGGCGGAGAAACCCATGGAAGTTAAAAAGGAAACTTTAAACTACGGCAAACCGGAAAAGAAAACAACTCCACCAGTTAAAAAGAAAAAAAAATAGTTTTCAATCACGCTTATCAGTTTTCAAAATAACTGAACACCCGAATCCTAGAATACCTTAACAATGCTAAAAGATTTCTATAAATACCAAGCCCAAACCTCACCGCATCCTCTTGGAATGGAGGTTTCACACGCCAAAGGTTCATACATATATGACACCAACGGGAAAGCCTATTTAGACTTTGTAGCCGGTGTTTCCGCCTGCACACTTGGCCATCAGCACCCTAGAGTTCGTGAAGCGATTGTAAGCCAGCTGGACAAATATGCACACGTAATGGTGTATGGTGAATATGCACAGAATCCTGCGGTAGAACTATGTCGATTATTGGCAGAAAACACTCCTGCTCCCTTAGATAAAGTCTATTTGGTAAATTCAGGAACAGAGGCTACGGAAGGTGCTTTAAAATTAGCTCGCCGTGTAACCGGAAGAAGCCAGCTTATTTCATGTTATAATGCCTATCACGGAAATACCATGGGTTCGATGAGTGTGATGGGATTTGAAGAACGTAAGCAAATCTTCCGCCCATTAATTCCGGATGTTGATTTTATAACATTCAACAATGAAGACGATTTACAGAAAATCACAGAAAAAACGGCGGGAATCATCATGGAAACCATTCAAGGTGGCGCCGGATTCATTCAGCCTCATAATGATTTCCTGAAAAAAGTACGCCAACGTTGTGATGAAGTGGGTGCTTTATTGATTTTAGACGAAATTCAGCCCGGATTCGGACGTACAGGAAAACTGTTCGGATTCCAGAATTATGATATTGTTCCTGATGTTGTTGTAATGGGTAAAGGAATGGGCGGCGGCATGCCTGTAGGCGCTTTTATGGCCAAAACAGAATACATGGATTTGCTGAGCCACGATCCGAAATTAGGACATATTACGACTTTTGGGGGCCATCCTGTTATAGCCGCAGCATGTCTTGCAACGTTAAAAGAGCTACTTGAGACGGATTTAATGCCTCAGACCTTGGAAAAAGAGCAATTAATTCGTAAATTACTAGTACATCCTTTAATTAAAGAGGTCCGAGGCGAAGGTTTAATGCTGGCCGCAATGACAGAAAGTCCTGAAATCACCAATAAAGTAATATTCAAATGTCAGGACAAAGGACTCATCTTATTCTGGCTACTGTTTGAAGGGTGCGCCATTCGCATCACTCCGCCCCTAACCCTGACTAATGAAGAGATTGAAGAAGGTTGTGGCATCATTCTTGAAGCTATGAATGAAGTGATGGAGGAATTAATGAGCGAGGAACAATCAAAAACAACTGAAAACCAATAGCAAAAAGCTAAAAATCAATTGTTAATAATATTGTTTACAACATAAAAACGTTCATCTCTAAAAGGTTTAAAACCTTTAGTAATTTTAATAAGGATAATTTTAAACAAGTGGAGTATGTATTTGAGTAACGAGGAAGAGGAAAACAGTTTATCCTTATCAAAGTTTGAATCTATGTTGAAAACCAACAAGGTATTCTTCTTTGACTCTGAAGAGTTTGAAGACATCATTCTTCACTATCTCGACACGGGCAGAATAAACTTGGCCAAAAAGGCTTTAAAATTAGGCTTAGAACAACACCCCAAATCAACTGGTTTGAAGTTGGTTCAAGTAGAACTTTTAATATTTGAGGACAAACTCGACATAGCTGAAAAAATGCTGAATGAGTTATATGCTCTCGAACCTACAAACGAAGAAATTTATATTCTAAAGGCAAATATTCACTCGAAAAGGGATGAACATGAAAAAGCCGTTGAATTACTAAAATATGCACTGAAATATACCGACGATTATGTGGATGTTTATTCCTTAATCGGTATGGAATATTTATTCATGGACGAATTGGAACTGGCGAAGGAAAACTTTATTAAATGTCTGGACGAAGATTTAGACGATCATTCCGCCCTGTACAACGTAGTATATTGCTTTGACTTCTTAGACCAGAACAACGAAGCTATTTTATTCCTGAACAGTTTTATAGACCGAAACCCTTACAGTGAAGTCGCATGGCACCAACTTGGACGTCAATATTATACCATAAAGGATTATGACCAGGCTGTTCGTGCTTTCGATTATGCTACCCTGATTGATGAAAATTTCCTTGGCGCTTATCTTGAAAAAGCAAAAGCCCTTGAAAAACTGAAAAAATATCAGGAAGCCATTGACTGTTATATGGTTACCATGGAACTGGATGACGCTACCTCTTTCGCTTTATTACGCGTAGGTAAATGTCATGAAAAATTAGGCAACACCGAATTAGCACTGCAGTTCTATTTAAAAACCGTTCACGAAGATCCTTTGTTGGACAAGGCCTGGATTGCCATAACCGACTTTTACATTCGTCTTAAAAATTTCCAAAAGGCCTTATACTATGTAAATAAAGCCTTGGGAATTGATAATGAAAACAAACTGTACTGGAAAAGATATGCCACAATCAACAGAGCGTTGCATTTCTTTGAAGAAGCAGAATATGGTTACCGAAAAGCAGTGGAATATGGCGATTATGAATTAGACACCTGGTTATTCTGGGCAGATATTTTACAATTCCTGGGTGAATTTGAAAGCGCCGTCCAAACACTTTTACAGGCATCAGAATATTTCCCTGAAGAATATGAAGTGGAATATCGTTTAGCAGGCTTGTATTTTATGCTTCAGGATGATACCAAAGGAAAATTCCACCTTGCCAACGGATTGAGACAGAATTTCGAAAACAGAACACTGCTGGAAGAACTATTCCCGGTAATCTGGAACCGAAAAATTGTTCAGAATGCTGTTGAAAAACATAAAAAAGCAAACGAAGAGTAAACCAAATACAACATTTTACTATTAACTTTACGGTCAATTAGAATCTAATTGACCGTTTTTTATAGCATAAAATCTTCAAACTTTTACACGAATAAAAATGAAATCGAAAAAGGCAAAAAAACCGAAAAAGAAGAAGTTTGGATTAATTGGAAAGAATATAAGCTATTCGTTTTCCAAAAAATACTTTACGGAGAAATTTGAAAAAATCAATTTCACACATTATTCGTATAAAAATTTCGACATCGCCTCTATTGAGGAATTACCTACAATCCTCGGCAATATCAAAAACCTGAAAGGCCTGAATGTTACTATTCCTTACAAAGAAGCGGTGCTGCCTTATCTGACGACTTTATCAAAAAACGCCGAAATCATTGGGGCGGTCAACGTAATCAAAGTTTCAAAAAATGGTGATTTAAAAGGTTACAACTCTGATTTTTATGGATTTAAAAAAGCATTGAGTCCTTTATTAAAAAAACAACATAAAAGAGCATTAATACTCGGTACCGGAGGAGCCAGCAAAGCCGTAGCTTATGCTTTGCGAAAAATGCATATCGAGTATGATTTTGTTTCCCGAAACCCAACAGAATACCAGTTTTCATACGAGGAACTGACTCAGGAACTTTTTTCCGAATACCAAATCATCATCAATACCACACCTGTTGGTACTTCGCCAAACACAGATGATTGTCCTCCCTTGGATTATTCTTTGTTTACCGAAAACCACATCGCTTTCGATTTGATTTACAACCCGGAAGAAACCAAATTTTTACGTTTAGCTAAAGAAAATGGCGCTACGACCAAAAACGGTTATGACATGCTGGTTTTCCAGGCCGAAAAAGCTTGGGAAATCTGGAATAAATAGTTGTTTTTTTTTATAAAAATCACAAATTTTACCGAAAAGCAAAAACTTCCCTCAAACAGCCCCGATGGAAGCGAAAATCCTTTTATTTTTTTCAATTCATAGAATTAATACTACAAAAAAATAAAAGATTGGAGCGCACAGCGGGAACATGGAAACCAAACACGCACAAACCATTCGCTACCCTTCCAAAACAATTATCATTTAAACAGAAAAATCTGTTCATTTAACCGGTTTTCCTTTGAATTATCGGCATGCTTTAGTATCTTTCGGCTCAATTTTGTTAAACTTAAGCATTATTTACAATGTTAGAAGAAAAGAATGATAACCTGCCACAGGCAGAAGGACAGGAGCAAATTACACAAGAGGAAACTGCTCAAACCACAAATCAATCTGCTATAGAGGCGATTGAAAGTTCGAACGCAGAAGAAAACGAAGACGAAAGCATCAGTGAAGGGCATGACATTCCGATGCTGAACTATGAGGCCATGTCGATGGATGAGCTAACCTCTGAACTACACAAATTGGTTACCAACGAAAAATTACTTTCAATCCGCAATCACGTTGAAGAAATCAAAAAAGAATTCATGGCGAAATACCATCATTTTATTGAGGAAAAGCGCGATGAGTACAGTCATGAAAACAATGGCGACACTAGCGGATTCGAATACCATTTCCCACTAAAACACAAATTCGATACGATTTACAATCTGTATAAAGACCAGAAAAACCAGCATTTTAAACAAATGCAGAACAGTCTTAAACACAATTTGGATTTACGTTTAGCCATCATCGAAGAACTGAAAAATGTTATCGATAATTCCGGCGAAAACATGCAGGAAATGTTGAAAACGGTAAATGAACTTCGTGAACGCTGGAAAAATGCCGGACCGATTCCTCGCGACAAATACAATCACGTTTGGAACAATTTCCACTTCCACATTGAACGTTTTTACGATCATTTACACTTAGACCGTGAAGCACGCGACCTTGACTTTAAACACAACTATGAATTAAAATCGAAAATCATAGCCCGTGTGGAAGAGTTGATCAATGAGGAAGATGTACCGAAAGCTTTCCGCGAATTACAATCATTGCATAAAATCTGGAAAGAAGAAATCGGACCTGTTTCCCGTGAACACCGCGAAGAATTGTGGAACCGCTTCAGCGAACTGACCAAACATCTACACGACAAACGCGAAGCTATTTTCAATAAAGCAAGAGAAATTGAAGTGGAGAATCTGGTTAAGAAAAAAGAAATCATTGCACAGATAGAAGCCATTGCCAACGAACAAGTAGCCGCTCACAGCGCTTGGCAAGGCCAAATCGAAAGAATAGAAGCCCTTCGTTCTGCATTTATGCAAGCCGGAAAAGTGCCTTTGGAGGTTAATGAAGCTACCTGGACTGCCTTTAAAGATGCCGTCCGTAATTTCAACGCACAAAAAAATGCATTTTACAAGGACATCAAAAAAGACCAGCAGGACAACCTGAACAAAAAAATGGCCTTGGTGGAAAAAGCAAAATCGTTGCAGGAAAGCGATGATTTTAATGTCACAACACCAATCATGAAGCAAATTCAGGAAGAATGGAAAAAAATTGGCCACGTACCTAAAAAATATTCCGACAGCGTTTGGAAGGATTTTAAAGATGCCTGCAATCATTACTTCGACAGAATGCATGAGAAACGTAATGAGGTAAGCAATGAGGAATTGGAAGCTTTCGACAAGAAAAAAGAGTATTTGGATATCTTAAAGGATTTTCAATTGACAGGTGAGCACAAAACCGATTTAGATGCTATTAAAAAACATATTGAAACCTGGAAAACATTCGGTAAAGTACCTCATGTAAGACGTCATATTGAAGGTAAATTCAACAAGATACTGGATGCTTTATTTGACAAACTGAGCTTATCTAAGAAAGATGCCGAAATGGCGAAGTTCAGTAACCGTTTGGAGCAGCTTTCAGGAAATGAGGATACACGACAACTGCAAAACGAGCAAATCTACATTATGCGTAAGATTGAGGAAATGCAGGGAGAAATCATCCAGTTAGAAAACAACATTCAGTTTATCAGCAGCGGCAAGAAAACAAAAGATGAAAATCCGTTTGTAAGAGAAGTTCAAAAAAGCATTGACCGTCATAAAGAAGAATTGAAAACCTGGAAAGAGAAACTAAAACAGATTCGAAGCCTTAAACAGGAATAGGCAGAACAAAAATAAAAACCGCATCTTATATAATAAGTTGCGGTTTTTTTTTACGTCAATTCGATTTTAAAAATCCAACTCATCTTATGAACAGCGAGGAATTAAAAAAACTGCAAACTCCCTTAAAAGAGAAATATACCAAGGATGGTGATGCTGCTTTGATAACCTTAAAAGCAAAGGGAAATATTGGCGAAAATATTTCGTGTAAAATCGAAACAGGGTTAAGGATATCAGAAGCAGGTCTTCATCCCGCAACAGGCGGAACGGGTTTTCAATTATGTTCCGGAGACATGTTGCTCGAATCGTTAGTTGCCTGTGCAGGAGTTACCCTCAGCGCTGTTGCAACAGCATTGGAAATCAATCTAACTGAAGGTATTGTTAAAGCCGAAGGCGATTTGGACTTTAGAGGAACGCTCGGAATTTCAAGAGATGTTCCGGTTGGTTTCAAGCAAATACGATTGATTTTTGAGATCAAAACAAACGAAAGCGATGAAAAAATCCAGACGCTTTTAAAATTGACCGAACGTTACTGTGTCGTTTACCAAACGTTGATAAACAGTGTAAAGGTAGATTCAAAAATCATGAACCTTTAAAATTTACTTTCGGCCATAATCCCAAGTCACTAACACTTTGCGTGTTGTAATTGTTGGCTCAGACACTATTTTTTTCGTAATTCGAGGCGTAACCTGCAAATCCATGTAGTTTTCATCTTTAAACTTTTTATGTTCGATTATAGCCGAAACTTTCACGTTAACATCTATTGACTGAACGTAGTTATCGTTTTTCAGCATTACGAAGTAACGGCCCTGAAGCATGTTACTTTCTGTGAATTTTTTAAATGTAGCCACTCCTTTCCCAAAATCGAAGGATTTGATTGGTTTTCCCTCCAGGTATAGTTTTTTGTTTTCTTCATTAACCAACGCATATTCCACATCCTCACCGTTTGAAGGCAAGGCCAGGTTCGTGATTGCCCCTGCCGCGAGTCCGCCCAAAGGTGTTGAAAAATAACTCGCCACACCTTGAACTGCTCCCACAATCATTTTACGGTTTTGGTTCCAGTATTCACTGCTTTCCTTCCCTACGCCAACCCAATAAGCCCAGGCAACGACTTTTTTGGTTTCATTTTCAGTAATCAGGTTTTTTGGTAAGGTAAAATACACATTGGTTGTATTGGTATCCAAAGTAGTTTTTGCATTCACGCGCTGACTTTTATCCAAAACCATTTCTTCGTATTTCTTCTCATAAGCCACTGCTTTTCTCATTTTCTGAACCATCAGTGTATCATATCCTAAAACCACATCTTTGGTTACCGAATTCCACGTTGTGTCCTGTACGGTCACCCATTTTACAGCAGTATCGAAATTAGCTGCAGCATCACCCGGAGGAATACGCTGGATTAACACCGAAACAGTTCTCCATTCAGTACTCTCATTTTTGAATTTGAACTGGTAAGCCGATTTGTGAATCACCACGATTTCTTGCTTCTTCACCTTTTTATCATCCACTACCTTAAATTTGGTATTATCAGGATATTCGGCAACGGAAACTTCGCTTATCTTTTTACCATCTTCTTCCGAAAAAGTAAATATGATGCGGTCGCCTTCCGTAAAGCCAAAAACCAATTCTTCGGTTGAATTCGGTTTAATTTTTAAAGTCTGCTCGGTAACTTTAACAGCTTTTTGAGCTACTACCGCATTGGTAATCAATAGTAATAAAAGGGTTATTTTTTTCATTCCTGCTTTATTATTTTGTAAAATCATAATCGCGCTCCACTTTAGCGATTCGTACTTTAAATTCATTATACCAATCGGTTCTGCCTTTTTCACGGGCAATGGTATGTTCGGCATCCATTTTCCAGTTTTTAATGGATTCAAGATCTTTCCAATACGAAACCGTAATTCCGATTTCATTTCTTGCCGATTCCACTCCCAAAAATCCGCGTTGCTGACTGGCCAATTCTACCATTCGATCTGCCGTTTGGGAATAGCCTTCTTCGACTTCCGATCTTTCAGAAGTAAAAATTACAGCATAATAAGGTGGTTCAGGTGTTTTTGCTATCATATTTTTCCTTTATAACTTATAACTTCTTAGCTTCCTCCCAAAACACATCCATTTCAGCTAAAGTCATATCCGAAAGCTGCTTCCCTATTTCATTCGCTTTGCTTTCCAGATACATGAAACGCTTCATAAACTTCTTATTAGTACGCTCTAAGGCATCCTCCGGGTTGATTTTCAAAAACCGCGCATAATTTATCATGGAGAACAAAACATCGCCAAATTCGGCTTCTATTTTATCATGATTGGCATTTTCAACTTCATGCTGCAATTCGGCTAATTCCTCCTGAACTTTCTCCCAAACCTGATGCGGTTCTTCCCAGTCGAAACCAACTCCTTTTACTTTGTCCTGAATGCGACTCGCTTTTACCAAGGCAGGCAGACTCTTCGGAACACCTTCCAAAACTGATTTTTTACCTTCTTTAAGTTTTAGTTTTTCCCAGTTTTGTTTGACTTGTTCTTCATTTTCAACAACCACATCACCGTAAATATGCGGATGACGGTCAATCAGCTTATCACAAATGGAATTCGCAACATCGGCTATATCAAAAGCCTGTTTTTCGCTTCCGATCTTGGAATAAAAAACAATATGCAGCAACACATCGCCTAACTCCTTTTTGATTTCATCCAAATCGTTATCCAGAATCGCATCGCCCAATTCATAGACTTCTTCAATGGTTAAATGACGTAGACTTTCGAGCGTTTGCTTTTTATCCCACGGACATTTTTCACGTAAATCGTCCATGATATCCAGTAATCGGCCAAAAGCGTCCAATTGTTGCTGACGTGTGTTCATTGTTTTAGAATTTGTGTAAAAATAAGAAATCCCGCCCAACAAGGACAGGATTTATTTACAGTATCTTTTTTAAGATTTATTCTTCAGTTTTAGCCGCTTCAGCAGGAGCAGGAACTTCTTTAGAAATCAATCCTTTTGCCTGAAGCATGTTGTACCAGTTCAATACTTTTTTAATATCGGAACCATATACTCTTTCCTCATCGTATTCCGGTAGAATTTCTCTGAAATAAGCTGCCTGCTTAGCATTATCTTCTTTGTGAGACATTGCAGGACCATTATCTTCTTTTTCAGCTATTCTTCTGAAAACTTCAGATAAACGTACTTCTTCGTTATAAGTATAAATTGAAATTTCGGACAACAAACTTACGTTGCTACGCATTCCAACAGTGATTTTTTTACCGTCGATTAATGACTCGGCAACGAAACCTGTTCTTGTTTGCAATTTTAAATCGTATAATCCCGGTTTACCTGAAATCGATAATATTCTTTCTATGCTCATTGTGTATTGTATGTATTGTGTATATTATTTTATAAGGATGACAAATATCTAATCTTTACGTTGAAAAACAAAAATTATCTGCCTTTTTTGGCAACAAATTTCATTTTATAATCCGGACGGGTTTTCCCTTCCATGATGTTTTGTAATTTCTTTGATATTAAACGTTTCTTAAGTGAAGATATCCTGTCAGTAAACAAAATCCCTTCAATATGATCGTATTCGTGCTGAATTACTCTGGCAATCAAACCATCATACACTTCCGTTTTCTTATTAAAATCTTCGTCGTAATATTCGATTGTGATTTGTTCATGACGGAAAACATCTTCACGAACTTCCGGAATGCTTAAACAGCCTTCATTAAAACCCCATTCCTCGCCTTCTTCTTTAAGAATTTTAGCATTGATGAAAGTTTTTTTGAAACCTTTTAATTGCTCTGCTTCTTCTTTTGACAAATCATCGCTGTCGCCGAAAGGTTCGCAGTCAACAATAAAAAGACGAATCGCCAAACCTACCTGCGGTGCTGCTAATCCAACGCCATAAGCATTGTACATTGTCTCATACATATTAGCAATGGTCTCCTTAAGATTCGGATAATCTGTAGAAATCTCCTCGCCCATTTTGCGAAGCA
This sequence comes from Flavobacterium enshiense, assembly GCF_022836875.1. Taxonomy (NCBI): domain Bacteria; kingdom Pseudomonadati; phylum Bacteroidota; class Flavobacteriia; order Flavobacteriales; family Flavobacteriaceae; genus Flavobacterium; species Flavobacterium enshiense. Next base: position 1,729,382 of record NZ_CP090376.1, on the reverse strand, counting down.
CCGGATCGCCATATCCTATAATTGGTAAAATCATGTTTCGAAACTTAGTTATGCCGCAAAAATAATCAAAAAGTAGGGATTCTGACAGTGTTTCAACGCTTTTGGCTTTTTTTAAACAGAATATGTGAAATGATTCTTAAATTTATAGTCGGTTTTCCCGCCCAAAATACCCTAGTACTGTTGAAATCCGTCATGATTCAAAAAATTAAAAAACATACAGACAACACCAACTTCGCCAACGCTTTAAAAGTGACTATTGCCTGTGCACTTCCCGTAATTATTTTGTCGCAATTTGATCATTTTAAGGAAGGTTTTGCCATTGCCATCGGAGCTTTACTTACTTTCCCCAGCGATGTACCGGGCAGTTTAAGCCATAAAATAAGAGGTATTCTTATTGCTGTTTTCCTAATCACGACCACAACATTAACACTCGGTTTTATTCAGGACAGCCCTATTATCGTATATCCGATATTATTGGTTTTATTATTCTTTTTTTCGATGATTTCTGTGTACGGACAGAGGGCCAGTATGGTTTCTTTTGTCTGTCTGATGACTGTTTCGCTTGCTTTCAGTCATTCCTATAAAGGATCGCAACTTATTGAACATACCCTATATATTTTACTTGGAGGTTTGTTTTACCTTTTCATTTCGTTGCTTTTTCATTTCCTCCGGCCGCACCGTTATATGGAATTACAGATTGCCGATTGTTTGCGACTAACCTCAAAATATTTAAAGCTTCGTGGAGATTTATGGAATACTGATGCCGATAAATCCAAAATAACTGAAGAACAACTTGAAATTCAGGTGGAAATAAATACAATTCACGAAAGTATTCGTGAGTTTTTATTCCAAAACACCATCAATTCGAGCAATTCAAACCAAAATCGAAAAATGCTGATTGTCTTCACCAATTTGGTGGAAATATTGGAAATTTCGCTTTCATTTTCATTCAATCACGACGAATTACATCAGCGTTTCGACAATCATCCGAAAACATTACGAACCTATCAGAACCTCGCTTATGACATGGCGGCAACGCTTAAAAAACTGTCACAGAGTCTTCAAAACAATACAAAATACACTCCGGAACACACCCTGATCCACGATTTGGAAAAATTGCAGCAGATTATCGAACAATACAAAACCGAAATAGGCACAACCGCCACCCCGGAAGGTCTTTTGATGCTGAAAAATATGCAGCACTATGCCGAAAGACAGGTGGAGAAAATTAAAATTATCGAAAAGGCACTGGCCGGATACCTTAATCTGGAAGAGTTCAGTCACAAACACAAGGAAATAGAAAAGTTCCTGACACCTCAAAATTACCGTCTTCGCGTATTGGCTGAAAATATGAGTTTTTCATCCACTGCTTTCAGGCATTCTTTACGCCTGTCATTAACCATTCTTGCAGGTTTTATTATTGGAAAACTGCTTCCGCTTCAAAATGGTTATTGGATTTTGCTGACTATTGTGGTCATCATGCGTCCCGGTTACGGTTTAACAAAACAACGCTCTTTCCATCGGATTTTCGGAACTATCATTGGAGGAATAATTGCATTTGGTATACTTTACTTTGTGAGTAATAATTATGTTTTAGGAACGTTATCGGTTATTGCAATGATTTTAGGTTTTATCTATTCGCAAATCGATTATAAAATAGGGGCTACATTCGTAACCATCAATGTGATTTTCATTTACGGAATGCTTTCACCAAATGTAACTGAAGTTATTCAATACCGAATTTTAGACACACTATTTGGAGCTGTGCTGGCTTTTTTAGGCAATTACTTCCTTTGGCCTTCCTGGGAATTTTTAAAACTCAGCAATCACCTCGAGAAATCGATTGGCGCCAACCGGAATTACCTGAGGGAAATCACCCTTTTTTACAACCAAAAAGGAGAAACCACCACAGAATATAAATTATCCCGCAAACAGGCTTTCATTGAAATCGGGAATCTGATGGCTTCGTTCCAAAGGATGAAACAGGAACCGAAATCAAAGCAGAAAAACATAGCAAATGTTTACAAAACCGTTGTACTTAACCATACACTGCTCTCCTCAGCTGCATCGTTGGGTACCTATGTACAGTCGCATAAAACCACTGAAGCTTCCGAAGCATTTAACATAGTAACTGATACCGTTATCCGTAATTTAGATTTAGCCATTGAAACCCTCAACGGAAAAAGAAAAGACTCGGCGCTAACAAGCGATGAAAAAGAACGATTGGATTTGAGTTTTATAGAACTGAAAAACATCCGTTATCAGGAATTAAAACGCAAGAGCATTAATGAGGAAGATTTTCAACTGAAGATGGAAGAAGCGCAACTTGTAATTGACCAATTAATCTGGCTGATTAACCTATCTGAAAATTTATTGAAAGAGATAAAGAACCTAAATACAAACGAATAAAAAAAGGCGTCCCTAATTGGTTCGCCTTTATTTTTTTAGATTGAAGACTTAGTCAAATCTTTCAATTTCAGTATTGTTCCTGTTTTGTGACGAAGTTCGTCCGCCAACTGAGGATTTTCGTTTAATTTTTGACCATAAGAAGGAATCATTTCTTTCAGTTTACCTTGCCATTCCGGAGAAGCTAATTCTTCTTTGAAACAACGCCCGATCAAATCCAACATGATAGAAACCGCTGTGGAAGCCCCCGGAGAAGCCCCAAGCAGAACCGCCAAAGAACCATCAGCAGCATTTACCACTTCAGTACCGAATTCTAAAACTCCTTTACCGTTTTTATCTTTTTTGATTACCTGAACACGCTGACCGGCATTTTCCAATACCCAGTCTTCTTTTTTCGCATCCGGCAAATATTCACGCAATGCTTTCATTCGGTCATCCGGCGATTGCATTACCTGCTCAATTAAATATTTTGTCAACGGAATATTGCTGATTCCGGCACCAAGCATTGGTTTGATATTACCTGGTTTAATGGATTTTGCCAAATCTAAATACGAACCACTCTTTAAGAATTTCGTTGAAAATCCTGCATACGGTCCGAACAACAACGCTTTTTTACCGTCGATCATTCGTGTATCGATATGGGGAACTGACATTGGCGGAGCTCCAACCGCTGCCTTTCCATATACTTTTGCCTGGTGTTTTTCAATCAGCTCTTCGTTGGTACATCTTAACCATTGCCCGCTCACAGGGAAACCACCAAAACCTGCTCCTTCAGGGATATTGGCTTTTTCCAACAATAAAAGGGATCCTCCTCCTGCACCTATAAAAACAAACTTCGCTTTAACACGTTTTTTAATTCCTGTGCTAAGATCATTAACTCTCACCCTCCAAGGTCCGTCATTGTATTGTCTAAGCTTGCGCACATCATGATTGAAATGTAACTGTACACCATCCAATGTTTCTAGGTATCTGAAAATGCTTCGGGTTAATTCACCGAAGTTCACATCTGTTCCGAAACGCATCGTAGTAGCTGCTAATTTCTTAGCACCTTTACGGCCTTCCATGATAAGCGGAGCCCATTCTTTAATTCTTTCAGGGTCTTCCGTGTATTCCATATCCTTGAAAAGGTGGAATTCCTGTAAAGCGTCGAAACGTTTTTTAAGGTACTTTGTATTTTTTTCGCCCCAAACAAAACTCATATGGGGTACACTTTTTATAAAATTTTCCGGATTGTTCAACAAACCTTTCTCAACCAGATAAGACCAAAACTGACGTGAAACTTCAAAAGCCTCAACGATTTTCACCGCCTTAGAAGTATCGATAGAACCATCACCCTTTTCGGGAGTATAGTTCAGCTCACAAAAAGCAGCATGACCAGTTCCAGCATTATTCCATGCATCGGAGCTTTCGGCAGCAGCTATATCTAAACGTTCAAAAATTTCGATTTTTAAATTTGGCTGAAGTTCTTTCAGCAGTAATCCCAAAGTGGCACTCATAATTCCGGCCCCAATTAAAACTACATCTGCTTCTGATTTGTGTTGTGTTGTCATTGCAAAATTTTAAAGTGCAAATTTACGTCTTACGATGCAAAATTTATCTTAATTTTCAGCGGTTTACTGACAAAAAATCATTTTTAGGAAATTTTAAACAAAAGTTAAAACATTTTTCGGGATAGATAATCCTGAAGCATAATTGTTGCGGAAATCTCATCAATCAGCGCTTTATTTTGACGCTGCTTCTTTTTGAGTCCGCTGTCAATCATCGTTTGAAATGCCATTTTTGAGGTAAAACGCTCGTCCACACGCTCCAGAACCATTTCCGGAAAAGCCGATTTGAATTCAACAACGAAGGATTCTATAAGTGGCGCACTTTCAGACGGTTGCCCATTCATTTGTTTCGGCTCCCCGATAAGTACTTTAGCAACATTCTCTTTTGCGAAATAGTCTTTTAAAAAAGTGATTACAGTTTCTGAAGGAATAGTGGTCAGCCCCGAAGCGATGATTTGCATTTCATCGGTAACGGCAATCCCGGTGCGTTTCATACCGTAGTCTATAGCGAGAATTCTTGGCATTTTATTTTTTTTTTACAAAGTTACGGTTTTAATTTTCCAATCCTCAAAAACATCGGAAAAGCCACTTTCTTATTCCCTTTTTCCCAAGACGTTTTTAATTCTTCTCGAACAATATCGATTGGATTTTCATTGTTGTTTGCTTTCTTGTAATTTGTTGTGGCCGACCAGGTTTCCAGATATCCAATTAACTGTTCGAACGACCAAGTGTAAGATTCCGTAAATTTCTTATTCACTATTTCCTCGAACGGAAACGGAATCGTTTGATATTCCTGCGTAAGATAGTCCCGTTCCGGATCCCAATACAACCCTACTATATCTTCATACAACCGCCACAATATTTTATCCGAATCTTTATTGGTGGAGAAAAAACCGTAACCCATTACTGCGAAAACGCCTTCCGGTTTTAAAATTCTATAAACTTCCTTGTAAAAGACATCAAAATCAAACCAATGAATGGCTTGCGCAACCGTAATTAAATCGAATTGATGGTCAGTGAAATCGGTGTTCTCACCAGGCATTTTTTTATAGATGACATTTTGAATTTCAGGTGCCTGACTCAGTTGATTTTCGCTTATATCGGTACCATAAACCGTTTGAAAAAACTCCGACAGTTTGACTGCTACCTGACCATTGCCAGTTGCCACATCCAATGCTGTATTTTTATCTTTTACTAAGGAAACAATTTCGCGAATCATTTCCTCCGGATATCGGGGACGGAATTGGGAATATCCTTTCGAATTGACGGAAAAATAATCTTTCATTGATTTTGATTTTCCACCAATTTACAACATTTCAGAAAGATAACAAATGCAAAAATGGTTCCCTCCATAGCCCAGTCCCGATAGCTATCGGGAGCAGTGAAAATCCTTTCATTGCAAACTTGCAATGAAAGATTGAAACGGAAAGCGGGAACAAGTCCCGATAAGTATCGGGATACAAATAAAGCCCATCCCGATAGCTATCGGGACATTCGCTCCAAAAAATCCCAAAAATGATTTCGTTGAAAATTTAACATTCGGACTTTGCCTTGTGACTTTCGGATTTCGAATTCCGACTTTTCGTCAAATCCTCGTATCTTTGCCAAAAATTAATTACAATAATTACAATATGAGCACTTTACAGACTATCATAGAACAAGCTTGGGATAACAGAGCTTTATTACAGGAAGAAAGCACCCAGAAAGCGATCAGAGAAGTTATCGAATTGTTGGATTCAGGGAAACTGCGTGTTGCAGAACCTGTTGAAGGCGGATGGCAAGTGAACGAATGGGTAAAGAAAGCAGTAGTAATGTATTTCCCTATCCAGAAAATGGAAACTTGGGAAGCAGGTATTTTCGAATACCACGACAAAATGCTTTTAAAACGCAACTATGCTGAAAAAGGTATCCGCGTGGTTCCTAATGCTGTAGCACGTTATGGTTCTTATATTTCAAACGGTGTGATTTTAATGCCGAGTTATGTAAATATCGGTGCGTATGTAGATGAAGGTACGATGGTAGACACGTGGGCAACTGTGGGAAGCTGTGCTCAGATTGGTAAAAACGTACACTTGAGCGGTGGTGTTGGTATCGGTGGTGTATTGGAACCATTACAGGCAGCTCCGGTAATTATCGAGGACGGTGCTTTCATCGGTTCGCGTTGTATCGTGGTTGAAGGTGTTCGCGTGGAAACGGAAGCGGTTTTAGGAGCAAATGTTTGTTTAACAGCATCTACTAAAATCATCGACGTTACTGGTGATGAGCCGGTTGAGATGAAAGGTATTGTTCCGGCACGTTCGGTAGTAATTCCGGGAAGTTATACTAAAAAATTCGCAGCAGGAGAATTCCAGGTTCCTTGTGCTTTAATCATTGGAAAACGTAAACCTTCAACGGATTTGAAAACGTCGTTGAACAATGCGTTGCGTGAATATGATGTGGCGGTTTAAGAACCATTCGTTATAATCAAAACGAAAAAGCTCCGGATAACTCCGGAGCTTTTTTATTTATTAGCGTTTCAGTTTACGTTTTAACCATTTCTTTTTGGTTATTTTCCGCTTGAAATCCAAGGTTTTTTCTAAAAGTAAGGCATGTAGCTTTTCTTCTGACTGATTGGTTAATTCGGCATACTTTTGAGCGATGACCTTTACCATGGTTTTGGAAAGCCACATTTTTTTGAAATTGTCCATTCGGGCTTCGGTCGACATGGATTCGAATTTCATTCTGTTCAAATCAATCAGAAAGAACTCATACTCGCCTGCTCCTTTTTTTACTATCAGGGTATTCCCGGGTGAATGGTCCAAAAAATTCACATTGGCTTCGTGCATTTTGAAGGTAAACTCGGCAAACTGCTCCAAGATTATATTTCGCTCGGGAAATAACGGATCGTGAATCAACTCACGAATGGTAAAATCATAATCGATTTGCTGGCTTACATAGTAACTGTCCCCAATCAATCCTAATCCGTTTCTTTTTTCTAAATAAGCTATCGGAAAAGGTGTCGGAATGTTATGCTGAAGCAGATAGTTGGCATAATCATACGAACGTTTGGCTTTTGTGCTTCTAAAAAACGAATAAATAACCGATTTAATGAAGCTGGGTTTCTTGAAGTATTTGATATTTACCTTTTTTTCACCCAACACATTTGATTTGATGGTATTCCGGGCACCTTTCACAATCAGGTCTCCTTCGTCAAAAAAAGCCATAACTAATTGCAGTACAGCGTTTTTTTGGGATGCATATTTCGGATGGATGGTAATTCTCACTGAGGTAAATAATTTTGGTTTAAAAGTATAAAAAATAGTACTTTGCACCAAGAATTAGTTTTATGAAGAAAGTTTTAATCATACAAAACAAGCGAATCGGAGATGTATTGATCAGTTCGGTGATAGCCAATAATTTCAAGGCAAAATACCCCGACAGTGAAGTTCATTTCATGGCCTATGATTTTACGCACGGTGTGATCGAGAACAATCCGAACATTGATAAGATCATTTCCATCAATGACAAAGAACTGAAAAAATTCCCTGTTTTGTTGAAACTGATTCGTCAGATCCAAAAGGAAAAATACGATGTCATTTTTGATCCGTATTCCAAAACACAGAGCCGTATCATTTGTAAATTCTCCGGAGCCAAACAGACCATCGGTCATAAAAGCCGTAAGAAATTCGGAAATTGGGGCTACTACACCAACCCGGTTGAAATCTCAAAAGAAAAAACCAAAATCTGTGGTAAAGCTATTGAAGACCGCATTCATTTACTAAATCAGGTCGGCGATTTTGAACCGATTAACTATGAGCCGAAAATCTTTTTATCCGAAGCAGAGAAAAAAGAAGATTTGTTAGGAAAGTATGCCGACAAAAAAGTAATCGTCCTTGGCGTATTGGGAAGCACTCCGCAAAAATCGATGCCATATGAATATGTTGCTGAGATGGTTGATTTCATTTCTGAGAAGTATGATGTAAACATTCTTTTCAATTATGCGCCGCATCAGAAAGTCGAAGCCATGAAAATCTACGAAATGTGCAAAAACAAAAGCAACATCATAGTGGATATTTATGCGCAAAGTATTCGGGATTTTGTCAAATTAATGTCGCAATCCACTGCATTGGTCTCCAATGAAGGCGGAACAGTCCATATTGCAAAAGCGTTGAACAAGCCTACTTTTACGATTTTCTCGCCTTATGTAAACAAAGATCATTGGGCCAGTTTTGAAGACGGCAAATTCCATCATTCGGTACATTTACTGGAAATGAAACCGGATCTATTCGATAGTTTTACTTTTGAAGAGCGCAAGAAAATTGAAAAAAATCCGGACGAACTATACAAACAACTGACTCCGGAAATGATTTTACCTGAATTGGATAAATTCCTGCAAAATAATTTATAAGACAGAAATAAAAAAGCTCCAAATATTGAATTTGGAGCTTTTACTTTTATAACCTAGCAACTATTTTTTAACGATTCCGAAATCGGTCCATTTTTTCTTCAGATCCTTGGTTTCTTTACGGATGTTTTTATTCTTATTGATGGATTCCGGAGTGGCATAACCTCTTGGGTGATCCAAATGCAGGCAAACCGTACTATAGCGGATTTGTTTCGGCTTGATTCCGTAGTTAACCAAACGTTCCCCTAACTCTCTGTCCTGACCGCCATATTGCATGCGTTCGTCAAAACCATTGATGGCAACAATATCCTTTTTCCAGCCCGAAGCATTATGTCCGTTCCAACTTGGTGTTGTAGGCGTCAGCAAATTTAAAAACCAGCTTTTCATACCCACAGCATCAACTTTCTGGTTTTTAAAAGAGGATTCCATTCCGTTCTTCTTTAACCAATTTACATCAAAACATTTACCGGAATAAATATCTTCTTTGGTGATGTTTTTCGATAAATCCATTGGCAGTTTGTGATACCCTCCGGAAAGGAAATAGCCTTCTTCCCTGAATTTAATGTGCTGTTCCACAAAATCCGGGCGCGGAATGCAATCCCCGTCGGACATCATGATATAATCGGTTGTACAGGCTAAAATAGCTTTGTTTAAAATTTGTGATTTTTGAAAACCGTTGTCTTCATGCCACACATGGATAATCGGATAGAACACTTCCTTTTTCATTTCTTCGATCAAATCGAATGTGTCCTGACGTGAGCCGTCATCTGCGATAACCATCTCGAAGTTACGATAGGTCTGTGTGTTATACCCCCAAATTACTTTTTTAAGCCATTCAGGTGAATTGTATGTACTAATTACAACTGAAATATTCTTTTGCATAATGCTGCAAAGGTAACCTAATTTTGTTAAATTTGTTTTCCCAATTAAAAATAATGAGTACGCTTTCGGTTATTATCCCCACCTATAATGAGATTGACTATATTGAAGATGCAGTGAAATCAGTAGATTTTGCTGATGAAATTATTGTCATAGATTCGTTCAGCAGTGACGGAACCAAAGAAAAAGCCATCTCATTAGGCTGTAAGGTTTTGGAACGAAAGTTTGACAACTTTTCCAGCCAGAAAAACCACGCCATCAAAGAGGCAACTGGAGATTGGGTACTTTTCATTGACGGAGACGAAAGGGTAAGCCAAAAACTTAAATTCGAAATTCTTGAAGTTATGGCTTCAGGAAAACACGGCGGCTATAAAATCAATTTCCCTCATTTCTACATGAACCGCTTTTTATACCATAAAGTTGATCGTGTGGTAAGACTGGTAAGAAACAACAACATTCACTTTACCGGTGATGTACATGAAAAACTAAATGTACCGGGTAGTATCGGACAATTGAAAAATTTCATGCTGCATTACACCTATAAAGGCTTGTTTCATTTGCTGCAGAAAAAAGACTCTTATGCTTGGTTTCAGGCCAACACTTCGATTCAAAAAGGTAAAAAAGTCACATATTTTCACTTATTCTTTAAACCTTTATACCGCTTTTTTTCGTCCTATATTTTAAAAAGAGGATTTATGGACGGTGTCCCGGGGTTAGCACTGGCAAGTGTTAATGCTTACGGGGTCTTTTCACGTTATGCAAAAATGCTCCTGATTCAGAAAGGCTTAAAATAATTTCAGTTTACCGAAACGCAGTTTCAGTTTGAATTTCAGCAGACTGTCCTCTCCTTTTACATCAATACGCATAATTTCAAACGGATTTTTAAACGGAAATTTGTTGATTTTGTTACCAATCCGCAATCCCATTTTAATATCGTTCTGCTTCAAATTTGTCTTGAATTTGGATTTTTCAGGCTCTTTTTTGGGAAAATTACCATAAGGATAAGCAACAGCGCTATAAACTTTAAGATTGTGCTCTTCGATACATTTGAAGCATTTTTCGAAATCATTATTAATTTCCAATTCAGAAAGGGAGTCATATTTTTTATGAGCATAAGAATGCAGACCCAATTCAATGATTTCAGGAAGATTTCTCAATTGTTCATAACTCATGATTTTCTCGCTACCATCATTCCACATATCCGTTTTATCAACGTAGGCAAAAGGCACGAAAAATGTTGCTTTTAAATTGTATTTCTTCAATAATGGTACGGCATAGATCAATTGATTTTCCGTAACATCATCAAAAGTAATTATGATGCTTTTCTTTGGCAGCTGGCTCTTGGTTTCCAATTCCGACAAATGATAACTTATGTACTTATTCTCGGTTAAATAACGAAATTGACTCTCTAACTTTGCAGCAGAAATTATAAGTCCCCTACTCTTTTTCTCTTCTTCAGAAACGTTATGGTACATTAAAATTGGTAGTCGTGTCATTTCGTTATTTTATATTAGTAAATAATTGTAAAATTATTACATTTGCTTCTATATACATCAAAAAATACATCTCTAAATAATTTGACACCAAAAATAACAGCATTAGCGATTACCTTAAATGAAGAAGAAAATGTAAAACGGTATGTTGAAAGTTTATCTTTTGCTGATGAGATTATTTTTGTTGACTCCAACAGCGCCGATAAAACGGCAGAAATTGCAAAAAGTCTTGGTGTAAAGGTTATTCAAAGGGATTTTGACGATTTTTCCAACCAACGCAATTTTGCCATCAGTCAGTCTAAAAACGATTGGATTATTTTTTTTGATTTAGATGAAATTGTTACTCCCGAATTAGAAGCAGAAATTTTATCTGTTACTACCTCATCTTCTGATATTGTCGCCTATTATACGAAGCGAAACTTTCATTTCATGGGAAAGCACATCAAGTATGGTGGATGGCAATCTGATAAGGCAATTCGTGTTTTCAATAAAAAGTACTGTCAATACAACGGAAATCTTGTTCACGAAGTTATTGCCGCCAATGGCAAGGTAGGCTTCCTAAAAGAAAGGGTTAACCATTTCAGTTACAGAAGTTTCGACAATTACAACAACAAGCTCAATTTATACAGCAAACTACAGGCGGAAAGTCTTTATCTTAAGAACAAAAAGCCCAATGCCTATCATTTTTTCATACGTCCAAAATACCGTTTTCTTTGGCAATATTTCTATCGTTTGGGAATTTTAGATGGTAAAGAAGGATTCGTACTGGCCTATGTACACGCTTTTTCGGTTTTCAAAAGGTATTTGCAGCTCTGGATGATGTATCGAAAACTGGAATAATTATTTCAGGTATTTATCGGCGCCGTTTTCTATCCAAACCACTTTATTGGCAATCGTTTGATTCTGCATTTCATCATTTTTTTCAAAATTAGCCCTTGAATTAATTTTGTGATGAATATGAAAGACGATACCGGCATAACGAAGTCTTTTAGCTTTTACGCCTTTATTTCCCATTCTTATTACCAAATCGGAATCTTCTCTGCCCCAGCCTTCATAGTCTTCATTATAGCCGTTGATCTCGATAAAATCTTTTCTCCAGAAAGACACATTGCATCCTCTGAACTTATCGGAATATGCTTTATGTACTTTATAAAAAGAGGCAAAAAAAGGAATGTGCAACGATCTGGATTTATTTTTGATTTCTTTTGAAAAATACCCAAACGAAACAATTTCTTTTTCCAGCACTTCAGCCACAAAATCCGGAAGAATATTTACACGTGCTCCATATAAATAAGCCTCTTTTACACATGCTTTTATATGGTCTTCCACAAATTTTTCGTGCATGATACAATCACCATCCACCTGAATGATATAATCGGCATCGGTTCCAGCAACCGCCTGATTTAAGATTCTCGATTTTCGGAAACCTAAATCTTCCTGCCAGAAATGTTTTATGGGTACGACGCATTTTTGCTGATAGGACTCTATCAGGGCTTTTGTCTCTTCTTTCGAACCATCGTCAGCAATAAGAATTTCGTCCGGCATAACGGATTGAGAGACGGCACTTTTAAGCACGACGTTAAGAGCCGCTGGCCAGTTGTAAGTCGAAATTAATAAAGCTGTTTTTAGTTTCATGTTATAACTCGAAATAAGATTCGAAATCGTTTTTTTTCTTTTTGAATAAATGCTTGAACCATTGGCCAAAATTCCTGAAAAACAATTTGGTAACCGGGATGGTCAATGTTGCGTCGTTTTCAACAATTTTCTTAATCTCAGAAAGATTATTGGACGGAAAAAACCCAACGGACGGCCAGGTATCAGCGTCAAGATAAAAGACATCTTTCAGGTCTTTATAATTTTGTGCATTGGCCATTTTCCATTTGTCCAAAAACGTATCGTTTATTTCATGCTTATGCCCCCAATTCGCTAACTTCACTTTCAAATCCTCCTCGGTTCTAGCCAATCCTTCGTGTAACACTAAGGAATTGAAATATACTATTCGCGATTTCGTGTTTTTAGCGTATTTATAGTTGGGATAATTGGTCGCCACTAAAAATTTGGAAGGCTTGTCGATATACAAAATACCTTCCGGCAAATATTTATAGACATTGACATGAAAAGCGGCAAACTGAATCGGATTCTGTGCCGGGTTTTTCAGATATGAATCGTACTTTCTAAGATTCGTGACAAATGATTTAAAATCGATAAAAATCTCGTCGGAATCAATTTGAACCAGCCAATTACCGATACCCATTTTATTTCCGAGCATATGACGCTCACGGGTGTCATTCTGAATAGCATTCAGCTCCGGAACGTAAAAATTATCGGCGTAAATTTCGATCTTCTTATCAACATCGAAGGCTTTCAGCCAATCAAAAAAGTCATCAGGTATTGAAAATTTATTACCTGACCATGTTCTGTATTCTTTATCAACGGCCAAAAAAATAGTATCCGCGTCATTATATACCGGCGGAATGGATTTCTTCAGCAATTCGTAGTCATACGACAATAAAAAACCTACTTGTATCTTTTTCATTTTTTCATTTTAGGAATAAACAGTAACAGGACACTAATTGTACTTTTTAAAATTTTCCAGGCTACCGGAAAGTTCTTGATATGAAAAACCTGCTGTACCCGTTTTGAATTCAGTTCGGCCACCTGCTTGTAATCCTCCACAAACAATGGAAAATACATTTTCATAGTAGCTTCCTTTTCCTGAGCAATAGTATTTCTGCTTTTTTCAGACGATGAAATACCTGTGAAATCATATTCACTGATAGTACAGTTTAAGTACTTATACGGGACATTCTGCTTACAGATAGTGTAAATGAAAAAGTCCCAATCAGCTACAATTTTATAGTTCTCTTTGTATAAAAAATGGTCAAAAAATAACTTCCTTCTAATAAAAGTAGACTGATGATTTAATGAACTGGAATAGAAAAAAGAAAAAGACAATTGTTCAGGGTAGGTTTTCTTACGCTTTGCATTGTCTTTCACCTTAAAATTATCGCCGTAATAAATATCATATTCAGGTACCAGCATTTTCTGAACATTTTCAAGCACCTGCGTGTCATAAAACAAATCGCCGCCATTCATAAAGAGCACAAATTCTCCGGTAGCAGCTTTAATACCTTTATTCATGGCGCTGTAAACCCCTTTATCCGGTTCACTTACCCAATAGTCAATTTTATCGGCGTAGCTTTCTATCAACTCTTTACTTCCGTCGTTGCTTCCTCCGTCAATAACAACATATTCAAAGTCCTTCAGGGTCTGAGATGTTACACTTTGCAGTGTTTTCTCTAAACCGGCTTTATCGTTATAATTAACTGTTATTATTGATATTTTCGTCATTTAGCTCAAAAATTTTTCCTTGTAAACAGCTTCAATACCGTCTTTTAATTCGATGGAATAGTTCCAGCCTAAATCATTTAGCTTACTAACATCCATCAATTTTCTTGGTGTTCCGTCCGGTTTTGTGGTGTCGAAAATAATTTCTCCTTCAAAACCGACAATATCTTTCACCAAAAAAGCTAAATCATGTATGCTGATTTCTTTTCCGGATCCAATATTTACAAAACCTTTTTCATTGTAATTCTGCATCAGAAAAACGCAAGCATCCGCCATATCAGTGGCATGAAGAAACTCTCTTAGCGGAGTTCCTGTTCCCCAAACGGTCACTTCAGGTGCGTCGTTATGTTTTGCCTCATGAAATTTACGTAATAAGGCAGGCAATACATGGGAATTATTTAAATCGTAATTATCGTTTAAACCATAAAGGTTTGTTGGCATCACGGAAATAAAATTACAGCCGTACTGATCACGGTAAGCGTCACACATTTTTATTCCTGCAATTTTAGCTATGGCATAAGGTTCGTTGGTTTCTTCCAATAAACCGGTTAAAAGATAATCTTCTTTTAAAGGTTGCGGCGCCAGTTTAGGATAAATACAAGACGATCCAAGGAACATCAGTTTTTTAACCCCATTTTCAAAACTCTGATGAATCACATTATTTTGAATCATCATGTTTTCATATATGAAATCGGCTCTGTAGGTATTATTGGCTACAATTCCTCCCACTTTCGCTGCAGCAAGAAATACATATTCCGGTTTTTCAGCTTCAAAAAAATCGGCAACCGCTTTTTGATTTCTTAAGTCTAATTCAGACGAAGTCCTTTTAACAATATTAGTGTAGCCTTTCCTTTCCAGATTTGCCACGATGGCACTACCCACCATTCCACGATGTCCGGCTACAAAAATTTTCGAATGTAATTCCATTATTATTTAGCGTGTGCTTTTAGGTGTTTTTCTTTTTTAAACAATTCGACATCGGCCTCCATCATTTCCTTAACAAGCATTTCCAAAGTATATTTTGGTTCCCAGCCCAATTTTGTTTTTGCTTTCGTATTGTCGCCAATCAGTAAATCCACCTCGGTCGGTCTGAAGTAAGTAGGGTCAATTTTCACAACCACTTGACCAACGGTAAAACTGTATTCTGGGTTAGAAGTAGATACAACTACAGCCACTTCATCGACACCTTCTCCGGAAAATGCCACTTCAACACCAACTTCTTTAAAGGACATTCTGATAAAATCTCTAACGGTAGTCGTTACACCTGTTGAAATTACAAAATCTTCCGGTTTTTCCTGCTGCAAAATCAGCCACATAGCTTCCACATAATCTTTGGCATGTCCCCAATCACGCTGTGAGTCAATATTCCCCATAAACAGTGTGTCTTGCATTCCCATTGCCATTTGAGCAACCCCTCTGGTAATTTTTCTGGTTACAAAGGTTTCTCCTCGACGTGGACTCTCGTGATTGAATAAAATTCCGTTGCAGGCAAACATATCGTAAGCTTCACGATAATTCACCGTAATCCAGTAGGCATACATTTTCGCCACCGCATAAGGAGAGCGCGGATAGAAAGGAGTCGTTTCCTTTTGAGGAACTTCCTGCACCAATCCGTACAATTCTGAAGTAGATGCCTGATAAATTTTGGTTTTCTTGGTTAATCCCAGTAAACGAACGGCTTCCAGAATTCGTAAAGTTCCGATTCCATCAGCATTTGCCGTATATTCAGGGGTATCGAAACTAACTTTTACGTGGCTCATAGCACCCAAATTGTAGATTTCATCAGGTTGTGTTTCCTGAATGATTCTGATCAAATTGGTAGAATCACTTAAATCGCCATAGTGCAATTTAAAATGCTGGTTTTCAATGTGCGGATCCTCATAAATATGATCAATGCGCTGTGTATTAAATAAAGAACTTCTTCTTTTAATACCATGAACCATATATCCTTTTGACAGTAATAATTCTGCCAAATATGCTCCGTCCTGTCCTGTAACCCCTGTTATTAAGGCTGTCTTCATACTAATTTTATATAAAACAATTCATCTGTTGATTATCTCAAAAAGACGAATTTTATGTTGTTAATTGATATCTATTCCTTTTCAGTCTTTTAATCAGTAACTGATTTATCTAAAAAAAATATTTTATTATGATAAACTGCTTCTGCAAATACATCGCAAAAATAGAAAAAACATTTTGAGACAGGCAATCATCTTTAAAGACAATCCCTCTAATAGATCAAAAAACAGATTATTACCTAAGAAGCTGCATATTTATGCACAAAATTTTCTTCTTTGAAACGCATCTTTACTTCACAATCCTAATCAATAGGCAATACAGACGCCGCTTTCAAAATAACCTCAACATCCTTGTTTTCCCAGGACCAACTCTGGTCATAAACAACCTGTCATATCTTACTTTTCTGATCTATTCAAAACCCTATGAATTCTTTCCTGCCAGTTAAATATCAGAAAAAGAATTCTTTATTTATTTTTATGGGTCAATACTATAGCTTCATTATAAACCTTTATACAAGAAGCGCTGGCTTCATCCCAGCTAAATTTTTTTATTCTCTCCAATCCCTTCTGGATGTGCTTTTCTCGTAAATCAGCATCAGCAAGAACCATTTCTATTTTGCTTCTTAAATCTGCCTTATCATTCAGTTTGAAAAAAATACCGGCATCTCCTGCCACTTCCGGGAAAGAACTGTTATCTGTTAGTATTATTGGACAGCCGCATGCCATTGCCTCTAAAACGGGTATCCCAAATCCTTCATACACGGAAGGAAAAATAAAGGCGATTGCATTCTGATATATCTTCCCTAACTGTTTTTCCTTAAACGGCAACTGAAGAACTTTATCTGTCAACCCTTTACTCTTAAGGAATTCTTTTTCTTTTTCTTTAAAAGCCCCGCCTCCGGCACATAATAAAACCAAACCATCCTGACTTTTCAAAGTTTCTTCTATGGCTTCGGTGAGTAAACCAAAATTCTTATAATGCTCTCTGGATCCAACATAAAGAAGGTATTTCGGAGGTAAATCAATTTTTTCATCAGGATAAATTTCAATTGAATTTCCATGATAAATCACCTCAATTTTACTTGCGTCCAAATGAGGATAGATACGCAGAATGTCATTTTTGGTATTATTTGAAACCGCAATTATTTTGGTTGCTTTTTCCATCAGTAACAACTTGTTCTTAACAGTTGTGGTGTCATCCGGAAAATTGGAAGGAAACAATTCATGAATCATATCATAAACTGTCAGCACAAAAGGTTTTCCCCCAATTAGATTTAAAAAATACGGATCAAAATAAGTCGGGATAAACAAATCGAAGTCTTGTGAACCAATTATTTGCAACGCAAAGGATCTGTTTCTTTTTTTAATTTTTTTTCGGACACTGATTCCTATTTTATTCAAAAAATCAATGTAGCGCCCAAAAGATGCCGATTTGGAATCATTTAAATCACTTTCGGCCAGGTAAACATTCTTGGAATACAGCGCCGGTACTATAACTTCGAAATCCTTACTATTTCGCTTTACCCTGGAAAAAATCTCAACATAATATCTTGAAATCCCTCCATATTCCTGGTCGTTAAAAATTTGGGGATCTAAAACTATCTTTTTTTTATGCACCATAATAAAAATTCAATACCGGACTACTAATTCACTTTCATTTAAACTATTGTATCCGATTAATAAATAAACAGATAGTTTCTTTTAGACTTTATATTTTTGTCAAAAATCAATTTTCACAAAAATAAGAAATTTGATTAAGGAAATAGGCAAAACGATTACAACTAATTCAAATTGACAAAATGAAGTTGTTATTATTTCCCTACCGCAAGGAAACCTTTCTCAACAGCACTGTCTTTAGTTTTTTTGTAAAAGCAGATTTCATTATTAATAAACTATAATAAAATGATTAATTTTACTACGAAAAATAACTGCAATGAATACTGAAATCCACAACGCTTACGAAGTCATCAAAAATGGCGGAATCATTCTTTATCCTACAGATACCGTTTGGGGCATTGGTTGCGATGCGACTAATCCGGAAGCGGTAAAAAAGATCTATGCCTTAAAACAACGTGAAGAAAGTAAAAGCATGATCGTTTTAATGAACGGAGAGCGAATGATGTACAATGTTTTTAAAGACATACCCGAAGTGGCCTGGCAGATTCTTGATTTATCTGAAAAACCAACTACCCTAATCCTGGACAACCCACGAAATGTAGCTCAAAATATCATAGCAGAGGACAATACTTTAGGTGTGCGAATTGTAACAGAACCGTTTTGTTTTAAACTGATGGAACGCATGAAAAAACCATTAGTTTCAACTTCTGCCAACATATCCGGGCAACCTACTCCGAAGTCCTTCAAAGAGATAAGTCCGGAAATTTTAAAAGGTGTTGACTATGTGGTAAATCTAAACCAGGATAAAATTTGCGACAAACCCTCGACTATCATTAAATTAACTAATGACAATCAGGTAAAAATCATCCGAAAATAACCTTATTTAATTTATAAATATCAAATCCATCCTGATCCTGTCTTTGCCTTATTACCTGGTTCAAAAACATAGATTTTTCGAAATAATCTAAAGTAAGTGAACTTTATTTGTTGTTCATATAACGAATCAATTCTTCTTTTTTAGCTTTCAATTGGGAAACAATTGTTGTAAACCTTGCTTCGCTGGACAGATAAAAGGGAACTGATTCGTGTATTGACAATCGTTTTTTTACTTTTTTAAGGTGCTTTTGTTCATAGTAAAACTTAAGCAGTTTACGATACCATTTTTTTCGCTTTTGGGGAATCTCCAAGTATTGATTATCGTATATTTCAATCGAAAAAAGCCAGTCCATCCATTTGAATTCGGAAACTTTCTCTCCCTCATAATGGTGGGAATAAAACCGAAGCCTCTTCCAGGGAACCCTCAAAACATCAGCCAAAATAGCACCATGCATTGCTTCACTGATAACAAATTCGCTGGCTGCCACTTCTTGAATAAAATGTTCCACGTTCATTGTTTCAGGTGTAATCAAATGCCAGCCCAAATCACCACAAAGTTTTTTCCAATCCATTTTATCCATGGACCGATAATACGGTATCACAGAGATTTTGTATTTCTTGGGTGTATTTCTGTATGTCTCATATTTATCCAAAAGTGCCACATAATAAGCGCCATCCGTAATATAATCAGAAGTTGACTGTTTAAGCCGTAACGAGCTGAATGGTCCACGCAAAAAGGAAACATACCAGCTGTTGTCCATTTCAATCCGTTCGCTTACTGAACGTACTCCGGTCCCAAAAACAACTTTTTTGCTGTATTTGGAAGCTTCTTCAATATAGTCGGAATTTTCAAGAAGAATAGAACCAATGCCTAAAAAAGCTGTATCATCACCTTCTTCAAGGATTTTATCACCGAAAATTTTTGGCCAGAGCCAGACATTCAATTCATCGCCGATATTCCCCCTATCACAACTATAATAAATTAATTTCATGCACTTTTATTTAATTTATAAATATCGAATCCAACATTTTGTAAACTACATTTCTCTCGTAGTTTTGCATAAAATGGTTTACAGACTGCTCGGATACCTTGTTGTACAAATCGTTATCCGATAACAACTTGTGTATATTTTCAGCAAACTCTGATGGAGAATTTGTTGCTAAACATCCGTTATTGTATTTTGACGACAAACCATCTAACCCTCTTTCATTACAAACCACCGGAAGCCCATAAGACATGGCCTCAACAACTTTTATTTTCAGTCCTGTTCCTGAAAGCATCGGACAAATTGCAATCTTTGATTTCTTGTAATAATCGGTTAAATCATCAACACTCACCAACTTAATTATATTCGGTTTATCTTCAATATGTTCCGACACCTTGCCTATTACGCAAATTTTAACTTCCTCATTCAATAACGGATATACATTTTCAAAAAACCATTTTGCGGATTTGACATTATGAACATTATCACTGGCCACATAAATAAGGTCGTACTCGTAATCTTTTTTGGATACAGCTCCATTAAAAGCAATTGGATGAGGAGCCCAAATAACTTCTTTGTTTAAAAACTGTGAAAATATATACTTCTCATCAACCGAAATGGTCAAAATCTTATCAAACTTGTTCAGTAATTCAAGTTCTTTATCTAAAAAAGCGCCTGTTTTAAACTTTTTCTCTTCTTTATACTGTGCTGTTATAAAATCGTGGGTATCAATAATTAACTCGGCTCCTTTCAATAATTCTTTACTATCTATCAGGTGTGACCAAAAAACATACGAAATAACAATCTTATCGTATTTCTTCTTTTCTAAAATGTCCCTGAATTGATCGACTTTAACCAACTTTCCCTGCCTGAAGTATTTTCTTAAATAAGAAATTTTGTTAGGCAAAGAATGTTTAAACATATATTTAATTTGGTTTTTCTTTCTTGAAGGCGTTTCTAAAACATATCCATTCTCTATTAGTCCTTCTTCTTTTAGAAATTCTATACCTCCTTGAGCAAAAAAATCACTGGACGCACTAACAAAATCAACACTTATGCCTCGGTCTTTAAAATATTTCAATAATTCCAATGCCCTGACATTGTTCCCATGTCGTTGTAACATTAAGTTTTCCGGAAAAAAATAAAGGATATGGCTCATTGTCGATTTTTCAGTTTAAAGCACAAAACTAAAATTAATTCTATTTATTGAGGATAAACTTTACTATTTATTTTTTTTTAAAAAACTATTGCTGTATCACTCTTAACCAAGCAATAAATCTAAAATGAATTCAATAAAAAACCTTTTAAATTTTCGTTATCGATTATCAAAGTGGTAAATTTGCACCACGATAAAATTTGCGGCAAACCTCCCACTATCATTTAAATTAACTTCTGATAGCCTGGTGCAGATAATTCGCAAATAACATTTGTCGTACAGACGAAATCCTATCGGACGTAAACGTGAGATTTCTCCTTCGTCGAAATGACAAAAACGGAACCTTGAAATGAATTACAAAGAAGCATTACAGGATAAAATTTTCAGAATCATCGCTCAGGCAGCTAAAGAACTAAACGTAGAAAGTTATGTGATTGGTGGTTTTGTACGTGATTTGATTTTAAAAAGAGACCACAAAAAAGACATCGACGTTGTTGCTGTGGGCAGCGGCATTGAATTAGCTTTAAAAGTATCCGAACTCATCCCGCACAAGCCGAAAGTCCAGGTTTTTAAAAACTACGGAACGGCAATGTTGCGCTATGAAGACATGGATATTGAATTCGTTGGAGCCAGAAAAGAAAGCTACAACCGCGACAGCCGTAATCCGATTGTAGAAAACGGAACGCTGGAAGACGATCAGAACAGACGCGATTTTACCATTAATGCTTTGGCGCTTTCGCTGAATGAGACAACATATGGCGACTTAGTGGATCCTTTTAACGGACTGGCCGACATGGAAAACAAAACCATCAAAACGCCTTTAGATCCGGATATCACTTATTCAGACGATCCGTTGCGCATGATGCGTGCCATTCGTTTTGCTTCCCAGCTTAATTTTCATATCGAAGCCGAATCCCTGGCATCCATCAAAAAAAACAAAGACAGAATCAATATCATTTCGGGAGAACGAATTGTTGACGAACTGAATAAAATACTAATGTCTGAAGTTCCTTCTGTTGGTTTCATCTTGCTATACCAAACCGGATTGCTTGACATTATCCTTCCTGAATTAACCGCTTTAAACCAAGTGGAGGAAATTGAAGGGCATACACACAAAAACAACTTCTACCATACTTTGGAAGTTGTGGATAATATCTGCCCAAATACCGATGACGTATGGTTACGATGGTCGGCATTGCTGCACGACATCGGGAAAGCACCCACAAAACGCTACAACAAAAAACAGGGATGGACATTCCACGGCCATGAATTTTTAGGCGGGAAAATGGCGAAGAAAATTTTTGTTCGTTTGCATATGCCTTTGAACCAGAAACTGAAATTCGTTCAGAAAATGGTCATGATGAGTTCGCGACCGATAGTGTTGGCTGAGGATATTGTCACGGATTCTGCCGTTAGACGTTTGGTTTTTGATGCAGGAGAAGATGTGGAAAGCCTGATGACTTTATGCGAAGCTGACATTACGACCAAAAATCCGAAAAAATTCCAGAAGTACCATAACAACTTCAAGATTGTTCGCGAAAAAATCGTTGAAGTAGAAGAACGTGACCGGGTTCGCGTGTTCCAGCCTCCTATTACCGGGGAAGAAATCATGGAATTGTTTGACTTAAAGCCTTCAAGAGAAATAGGAATTTTGAAAGAAGCAGTGAAAGAAGCTATTCTGGAAGGTGAAATTCCGAATGAATATCAGGCCGCTTACGATTTTGTAATGAAGAAAGCAGAAAAAATGGGGCTGAAAAAAGTAAAATAGAAAAGATTAACTTCTATCCGATTGCATTTTAATTGAATTAAAAATAATTTTGCTCCAAATACCGCTGAATCTGAAATGAGAAAAGAAGACAAATCCATTATTATCTGGTTATTATCCGGTTGTGTATTATTGTTCATTATGGTAATGGTTGGTGGCATCACCCGATTGACCAACTCCGGTTTATCAATGACTGACTGGCATTTAATCACCGACACCTTTCCTCCGTTAACTGAAGAAAAATGGCAACAAGCTTTTGAAGAGTATAAAAAATTCCCTGAATATCAGCTAATTAACATACATAACGATTTTGATTTAAGCGATTATAAATTCATTTATTTCTGGGAATGGTTCCATCGTTTTATCGGACGAATCATCGGAATGGTTTTCATTATTCCTTTTGTTTACTTTTTAATCAAAAAACGACTTTCTTCGGAAACTATCAAAAAATGCATTGTCCTTTTGGGAATGGGTGCGTTTCAGGGATTCTTAGGATGGTTCATGGTGAAAAGCGGTTTAATTGACAATCCGGATGTCAGTCATTTCCGTTTGTCATTGCATTTGACCTTTGCTTTCATCACTTTCGCTTACACACTTTGGGTAGCGCTGGATTTGATTTACCCAAATAAAATTGAAGTTATAAAACCATTGCGCAGTATTGCCAGAATCGCCTTGGTTGTGCTTATCATACAAATTATTTACGGTGGATTTGTAGCTGGTTTGAATGCCGGATTAATACACAATCACTGGCCATTAATGAATGACGGTCAATTTTTCCACGAAAGTATTGTTTTGGAAAAAGATTCGTGGTTATTAAGACTAACCGAAGGGAAAAGCGGCGTACAATTCGTTCACCGATCCATAGCATACGTAGTGGTTGGTTTGATGCTGTATTTGTATTTCCGCAGTAAAAAATATGTTCTGAACACTACTCAGAAAAAAGGCTTAACAACTTTGGTAGCGATTGTTTTCGTTCAGTTTGCTTTGGGGGTTTTCACGCTATTATTCCATGTTCCGCTTTGGTTGGGACTGGCACACCAGCTGGTAGCTTTCGCGTTGTTATCGACGATGGTGTTTTCCTTGCATCGCCTTAGTAAATAAAACTTTTTAATATAGTTAAGTGTTCAAAAGACGATTAAAGTAATTCAATTGTCTTTTGAACATTTTTTTACCCCAGCCATTCTTTAAAATCACTCACGCGCTCTCTCGCCACAATTACCTCATCGTCATTGTATGTTTGCAGAAGGACTTTTAAACGTGAATTACTATGCAGTTGAATTTCCTTAATCGCTTTCATCGGAACAATGAATTTGCGGCTGACGCGGTAGAAATCCTTCGGATCGAGTTCGGCTTCCAATTGCTCTAAGGTACCATCCAACAGATAATCGCGATTGTCTAATGTATGCAGATAGGTTCCTTTGTTTTCGCTGTAGAAACATTCCACCTCATCAACATTAATCAATTTTAACTGCTGACCTATTTTAACCGTGAAGCGTTTTTTATAACTCTTATCGATTGGATTTACCAGCATCTTCTTAATCATTTCAAAATCCAACGACAAGTTTTGCGGCTGGTTTCGGGCTTTGAATTTGTTTACCGCTACTTCCAAATCGTCTTCATCAATCGGTTTTAAAAGATAATCGATGCTGTTTAGTTTGAAGGCACGCAAAGCATATTCATCATAAGCCGTGGTAAAGATTACAGCACTTTTGATAGGGCGCTGAGCTTTGTCGAAGTGCTCAAAAATCTCAAACGACAAACCGTCAGACAACTGAATGTCCAGAAAAATTAAATCCGGATGAGGGTTATTCTGAAACCATTCCAGTGACTCCTCCACCGAATGCAGCATAGTAGCCACATTCAATCCGAGTTTTTCAACTTTACGCTGCAATAAACGGGCAGCCGGTTTTTCGTCTTCTATTATGATGATGTTCATATCTTCTTTAAGGCACTAAGGCTCTGAGATGTTAAGGTTTATTTTTTACCTACAGTCTTAAATACTATTGATTTTCTACTTTCTGACTTCCGTTTTTTCTGACTTCAAAAACTACTCCCACTTTTCATGCTCCTGTTTATCCTTTTCCATGAACTCTTTGATCTTCCGCTCTTCCCATTCTTTTCCGAAAATCAAATGATGCCCGAAAACACTAACAGCATGTGCCAACAAACCAATTCCCCAAAAGAAAGCAGTAAAAAAGTTTTCAAATTGAAAATAGCTCTCTCCCGGTTTCAGATTATTAATATTGATAAAAACAATCAAAATATTTACCAAGACATAGATTATCAGGTGTGAATAAAAACCTTTTAACCGCTTTACCCTTTTTTGAGCATCTTCGTAGCGTTCGTCGAAATTGTCAATATTATTTTCCATTATGCTGATCTTTTAATTCAATCTTCTGAAGCTCTTCCTCTCGCATAAACTCGCGTATTTTTTTCTCTTCCCAATCATTCCCGAAAAATGGAATACAATTAAAAACACGTAATCCATGAAAGGTTACTCCGATTCCCCAGCCTAACATTGGCCAAAAAAACCATAAATCTTTCGGTGATGTTAACAGGTTGATTACCAAAAAGAATATGTTCACACTGACATAAACTGCTAAATGTCCGTAAAAACCTTTTATTTCCTGGACTCTTTTTTTTGCTCGTTCCAATTGTTCTCTTTCGTTATAATTTGTTTCCATGATTACTTCCAGTTTTGTTTGTCATTCTGTTTATTCAGTATTTCCCTGATTTTTCGATCTTCCCATCTGGATCCGTATCCGAAAACACCAAAACCATGCATAAAAAGTCCCATACCCCAACCAATCATCGGGAACCAGAACCATTGAAATTTAGGCGAAAAATAAAGGTTGATAAAAACCAGCGCCGGAATAACCACACAATACGATATCAGACTTCCGTAAAATCCGCGAATGGCTTCCACCCGTTTTTTAGCTCTGTAATAGGACGAATCATCGTTTGTTTTATATGTGGTTGACATAATTCCTATTTGTTTCGTTAATAACGGTAATTCTACCGTAAACTCTTTTTCGGTTTGCTTGATACTGACTTTACGTTCGGTCAGAATTGCGTATCGGTTGATTATATTCTGTAAACCAACCCCTTGCCTGTCTTTCAAGACTTCTTTTTTCTGTAAATCGTTTTGAACCACCAGACAATTGTTTTGTTCAAAAATCCGTATATGTAAAGGTTTCTTTTCGCTTACAACATTATGCTTTACCGTATTTTCCAGCAGTAACTGCAAGGACAAAGGCACCACTTTCGCTTCAGGATTATTTACTTTTTCTGGTAATTCGTAAAAAATACTGTTCTCAAAACGCATCTTTAGCAAATTCATATACGTTTTGGCAAAAGCCAGCTCTTCCTCAACACTCACCAGTTCCTTATCCCGTTGTTCCAGGACGTAGCGATAAATCTTGGAAAGCGAAGATGTAAATTTCTGAGCACTCTCCGGGTTTTCCTCAATGAGCGAACTTAATACGTTCAGACTGTTAAACAAAAAATGCGGATCAATCTGGTTTTTTAAGCTTTCAAATTTTGCAGATGCCGTTCCAGCGATTATCTTCTGTTCTTTAACCCTGTTTTCCTGATACGAACGGTAAAAAAATATTACATGAAAAATCAGCGTAACAATAAACGTCATGATTGTGGCCACTAAATAATCCGAAGCCTTCTCATTTTCTATAAAGCTTTCAAAAGAATCCATTTCTATAACAACTTCCTCGAAAATCCTCAAAAGGAAGATAGTTAAAACCGACACTACAAAAGAGCTGAAAAATCCAATCAGAATCCTTTTAAAAGTAAACCTGTTATTCGTAAAAACCTTATCTAAAAAAACAAATACCAAAGAGTTAACCATGTACAGACAAACCGAATACAACAAGGTATACTGAAAATTCATCAGCAGATTGTTGTCTAAGGCAATCTTTTTACCTGTGAGCAAACCTACAAAGATCAGCACTACAAATATGATCAGTCCTAAAACAATCGATTTTAAAAATTCTTTGAGATACTTATTCATTGATTACTGAATTTATCAGATTTTGATTTGAGACCGTTTATTTCCCACAGTTAGCCAAAACCTCTTTAGCGCGATCTAATCCCCAGCTTGGATGAAAAGCAGTCTCTGACTTAAATTTAGCAAAAAGTCCGAGGGAGCGCTCCACCTCAGCACACATAGGCTTTGTATCAGTTCCCCAATATTTTGCACCACCTATTTCGAATTCAGCCTTAGAGAAAACAACTCTTGGGTTTTCAGGTGCAAGGGCTTGTGCTTTGTAATACTGTTCCATTGCTTTGCTGGAATATTTCATCCCGTTGGTCATTGGATCCTGAACAATATAAGCAGTGTAAATCAGCGCCTGAACCACCATCAGCTCTGGGTTATTCTGACTAACCGCTGTGGCATTGTCCAAGGCCTGTTGTGCTTTGTCTAATAATGCAGAAGCTTTCGACTTGTCCTGTAATTTAAAAACTTCGATAGTATTGATGAACGCAACATAATAATTAGGCAGCCAATTTGTTTTCTCTACAGAAGCAATTCGCTCGAAAATGGCAGTTGCTTCAGCTGATTTTCCTTCTTTCCATAAACCCATCGCTTTCCCCATTCCCTGTTCGTAGGGTGAACTTGTAGCGGACGATTGTGAAAATGCCCAACTGCAGATAAATAATACTAATGATGTGATAATTCGTGTCATAATGTTCTTTTTTAGTTGATTAATGATTGATTTTTATTGATGATTAAAACTTCTTCTGATTTAAGACTCCAAAGGTATTTCAGTTTTTACTACTTTAAAATTCATACTTACTGAACTGTCGAAATTCAAGGATGAACTGTTTTTAAAACTTTGGGCCTCCCTCTTATCCCTTATCCCTTATCCCTTACTTCTTGTCTCTTTCCTACAAATTATCCAACTGATTCTTGCTCTTATCTTTACTGATTGTCCAAAAGAAACCTATAAAGAAAAAGCGGTCTGCAGGCTGTGTAATGGCTTGTCGTTGATATACTCCATTGCTGTCGGGAGAAAGTGCATAGTCATATCCGAAGATATTATCCCTTCCCAACACATTGGATACGGAAAAATACAAAATTTTCTGAGGCGAAAGCAAATATGCCCAACTCATACTCAGACTATTGTAATCTTTAGCCTTTCCGTTCATGAATGCTGTTTCATTGGGATTATCGTAAGGGCGTCCGGTGGCAAAACTGTTCGTAATACTCAATTGCGATTTCCAGTCTTCTATCCAATATTTAGTCACCACAGAAAGCGTATGATTAGCCACAAAGTTTGGTATCACATTGGTTTCATAATTCTTATAATCGCGTTTGCTGTCTATGTAAGAATACGAAATCCAGTAATCAAGATGTTTAACTGTTTTATTATCTCTCCAAAAAACATCCAGTCCTTTTGCGTAACCGTAACCATTGTTGTTGTAGTTGCTGTTAAATAGTGGCGTATAAGTATCGTATTTTACCAAATCGGAATAATCTTTATAGAAGACTTCGGCCCGCAGGGTTCTTCCGTTTACAGAATATATGTAATTCAGGATATAATGGGATGTTTTTTCGTAATTGAAATCCGAATGGAATTTCAAGTAATTCTGAACCGGATTCTGATGAAAATCACCGTAGGCCAAAGAAACCTGTCCGTTTTTACTCGTTTTATAAGCCAATGAAATCCTTGGTTCTATACTGCTCTTGTCAATATGAGTACTGTTTAGTGCACGAAGACCTAATTTGGCTGCCAGTTTTTTGGAAAAGAAAATATCCGTTTCGGCATAAACCGCTGTTATATTGTTGTAGTACCCATCTTTAAATTCACCTAAAGTGATATCGTTGTAATTTTCCTCGAAATCGGTAATGAAATAATCGCCTCCAAAAGCCAGATGAACTCTATCTGAGAACTTTTTGGTAAGTTTCAGTTTCATGTGTGATGCATTTTCCCTGTTTTTCAGATTGCTTCTGTCGACCTCATTTTTATTTTGATTGTAACCGAAACTGATTCCGCCATGAATGCCCCAACCTGCCCCGAAATTGCCTTTATAGGAGGCATTCGTATAAAAATTATTGTTTTGTGTATCCACGTTTATGGGTTGGGAAAAATTAACATTCTTCTGATTCAGATTGAACGTCGTATAATCAAATGCGGCATAAAATTTAAATAATCCGTTGTTAAACCCTTGTCGGAATACCGTTTCGCCTGACATAGACTGATATGGCTTTTCCCAATCAACATTTTGTTTAACAACTTTCTGATAAGGTTCTAAATTGATATACGTCAAATTGACGCTTAAGGAACTTTTCTTCCATTTCTGAACGTTGCTGGCTCCAAGACCGACAGTCATGAATGAAAAATTCGATTCCTCATTATCCACTTCGTTGATTGTATTCAACAACAGTACGCTTGACAAAGCATCTCCAAACTCAGCCGAATAACCGCCTGTTGAGAAAGTCATACCACTGAATAAAAAAGGAGAAAAACGCCCGCGTGTCGGAATATTGTTAGCAGTAGCATTATAGGGTTGTGCAACGCGGATTCCGTCTACGTATGTCTGCGTTTCATCAGATTCGCCACCGCGTACAAACAGACGCCCACTTTCCCCTACAATCTGCGCCCCCGGTAACGTTTGCAATGCACCTATAATGTCGCCCGCGGCTCCGGCTGTTGTAACAATATCTAAAGGTTTTAAAGCCGCTGCTTTCGAATTGTCGCCTGCTTTAAAAGTTCCTGCAGAAATCACAACGGCATCAAGCGTATTCACACTTTCTTTAAGTTTAATGGTTTGCGGTTTATAGTTTTCAATTACGATTGAAACTTTCTGCGTTTCAAAACTCAAAAAAGTAATTACCAATACCTGATTGCCTTTCTCTGATGCTGTAAAAGAAAAATCCCCGTTTGCATCAGATGTCGCTCCGTCATAAGCTCCTTCTATAAAAACGTTAGCTCCTTCAACAGGTTTTCCTTTCTGGTCCAAAACTTTTCCTGAAATCGTGGTTTGCGAAAACAGGCTCATGCTGCATAAAAAAACTAATAGGGTAATAAGGGTTTTCATTTCTGTAATTTTAACAGAGCAAATTTGCGTAAGAAAAAACGGAAAACCCAAAAAATAATTCCGAATTGTTATTTTTTAGGGATGAATTGTTTTTTAAAAGGGGCTAAGGGACTGGGACGCTAAGTAGCTAAGTTTTTGTACATTTGAGACATCATTAAAAATCCATATGATGAAAAAGCTATTCTTTATTCTACTTGTAGCCCTGAGTAATAATATAATTTCAGCACAAAAAACTGAAGTTACTTACGACGAAAAACTGGCCAATGAATTAGGAGGAGACAACAACGGTATGAAGACCTATATTTTCTGCATCCTTAAAACAGGTTCTAACACAACTGCGACGAAAGAAGAGAAAACAAAATATTTTGAAGGCCATATGGCTAACATCAATCGTCTTGCCGATGAAGGGAAACTGATTGTAGCCGGCCCATTTATGAAAAACGACCGTAATTACCGCGGGATATTCATTTTTAACTGCGCTACCGTGGAAGAAGCACAAAAATTAGTGGAAACGGATCCCGCTGTGAAGGCAAAAATCTTTGAGGTGGAATTAACTCCCTGGTATTGCAGTGCTGCTTTGATGGCGGTTCCTTCAACACATAAAAAAATAACCAAACCAACTAAGTAACCTATGAATATTGAAGATTTACAACAACTTTGCAAATCATTACCGTCAGTTACCGAAGATATCAAGTGGGAAAACGATTTGTGTTTCTGCATAGGTGAAAAAATGTTTTGTGTCGTCGGATTAAACCAAACACCCACTTCTGCTTCGTTCAAAGTCACTC
The DNA here is from genome assembly GCF_022836875.1 of Flavobacterium enshiense. NCBI lineage: Bacteria > Pseudomonadati > Bacteroidota > Flavobacteriia > Flavobacteriales > Flavobacteriaceae > Flavobacterium > Flavobacterium enshiense. The sequence continues at coordinate 1,699,063 of NZ_CP090376.1, read as the reverse complement.
CGGAAGAGTTTGATGAACTTTCCACTCAAAAAGGGTTCAAGCCTGCCCCTTATGTGGCGCGCTACAAATGGGTTTTGGTGGAAGACATCACTACTTTATCGCCTAAAGAATGGAAACACTATGTAACACAATCATATACGCTGGTGAAAGATAAATTGCCCGCAAAAATCAAAAAGCAATTAAGCCTTGGATGTTCTGACTTTTGAATTAAACTTTAACGTTTTGAAAAGATTTTTTCATTAGCCGATAATTATTTTTGCGATGCAAACCGCTTTGCACGATTACTTACACCTATGAACAAAACCGCACAGCTTCGTAAAAGTCACAAACTGATCAAATTCCAAAAACTGAGCATTGTTTCTGTACTGATTGGTTTTCTGTGTGCATTCATGGCGGTTTCCTTAAAGCGTTTAACCGAGCATTATGAGGAAATCCTCTTCCATAAGGCTTCTTCAAACTGGATTTTTTTTCTGGTATTTCCGGTTTTTGGTTTGTCTGTGATCTATTTTTTGCGTCAGTATCTGTTCAAAAAGAAAGAAAACAAAGGGATTAAAGAGATTTTTGAAAGCACTGGTTCCCGAACCAAAAAACTTCCGGTTTATAAAATCCCTTCCCATTTTTTCAACGGTTTGCTCACTGTTGCTTTTGGAGGCTCAACCGGAATTGAAGTCTCTACTGTGGTAGCTTCTGCCGCCATTGGTTCTGTCGCTCAGGAAAAAGAAAATGTTTTTAAAAGACATAAAACCGAACTCATTTGTGCCGGAATTGCCGCCGGGATCACAGCTTTGTTCTGTAGTCCGATTGCAGGAGTCTTGTTTGCCTTTGAAGTAATCTCCAAGAAGGTAACCAAAACCTTTGCCTTAACTACAAGTTTGTCGGTAGCTGTTGCTTACAGTTTCATTTTGCTTTTAGATGAAAAACCGCTGTTTGAAGTGTCAGTCACCAATTGGCACCTGTATGCTTTCCCGTATTTTTTATTGCTTGGCGTTTTGGCGGGAATTAATTCGGTGTACCTGACCAAATCTGTAATTTACATTAAATCGAAATTCGGGCAGATTGAAAAACATTCCACTAAAATCCTGATTGGTTCAGCCATAATCAGCCTATCATTATTAGTTTTACCACAATTATACGGAGAAGGATATCACGCTATAAAAGATTTGTTTTCCAATTCTGATTCTATCGTTTTGACTACTTCGTTTGTGCTTACGATGTCTGGCGTCTTACTTCTGAAACCAATTATCACTTCGGTAACTTTGGCTTCCGGTGGCGATGGCGGCGTATTTGCGCCCAGCATGTTCATTGGTGCTTTTTTGGGATTACTAACCGCATCTCTTCTCAATACTTATTTTGATGCCGATGTGATTCCGCTTAACTTCATGATTATCGGAATGGCTGCGATGTTGAGTGCCAGCATTCACGCGCCTTTCACCGCTTTATTCCTGATTTGCGGATTGATTAATAACTACACGTTGTTTTTACCACTTTTAGCCGTGTGCCTGGTTTCCAAAACCACAGCGCAGTTGCTTTATCCATATACCGTTTACAGTTACCAGCCAAAAACCGTTTCCTGATTTATGCCTACAAAACACTTCAAACGCAATTACCGAAAAGCCAAATACGTACTGTATAAGGAAACACTTGTTGATTTCAAGGAGCACTTTTGGGCTTTTGTGGGCGCTTTTGTCGGAATGGGGATTATCGCTTATTTACACTACAATATTTTCCCAAGAGAAGATTTCATTTTCTTAATCGGTTCCTTTGGTGCGTCGTGTGTTTTGGTTTATGGTGTGATTCAAAGTCCGCTCGCCCAACCGCGTAACCTCATTGGCGGGCATGTGATTTCTGCCATTGTGGGAGTTACCGCTGCCAAACTTTTTCCTGACATGATTTGGCTGGCTTCTGCCCTTGCCGTTGCATCATCCATCGTTTTGATGCAGATTACTAAAACCCTGCATCCACCCGGAGGTGCTACTGCACTGATTGCCGTTACCGGTTCGCCCGCCATTTTGAAACTGGGGTACCTATACGTAATTTCTCCGGTGCTGAGTGGTGCGATGATCCTTTTAACAGTAGCCTTGATATTCAACAATATGACTTCCAACCGTCAATATCCGACAAGTAAGAAGTTCACCAAGCTGAAAAAGAAAATTTCCGGTCATCTCAAAAAGAATCAAGACAATTAAATGATGCTGAAACTGAATAAAATTCACCATATCGCGATTATCTGTTCCGATTACGAAAAATCAAAGCACTTTTATACTGAAATTTTAGGTCTTGAAATCCTGCAGGAAATATATCGGAAAGAACGCCAATCCTATAAACTTGATTTGGCTTTAAACGGAAACTATGTGGTAGAATTATTTTCGTTTCCGAGTCCTCCAAAACGAGTTTCCCTTCCGGAAGCAGCCGGATTACGCCATCTTGCCTTTGAAGTGGATGATATCGAAAATACCAGAGGTTTTTTGGTTCAGAACAACCTCGAGGCTGAGACTATCAGAATCGACGAATTCACAGGCAAGCGATTTTTTTTCATCTCAGATCCTGATGATTTGCCTATCGAATTCTACGAGAGTTGATTAAAATCTTATCAACAAAACGCAAATCTGAAATCTGAAATCTAAAATTATAATTACCTTTGACCTTTCAAAAAAATAATAAGGTCATGGTTTATAAATTCCGAGTAATCCTCGATGCCGAGGAAGACATTTTTAGAGATATTGCAATCCTTGAAGACGATACTTTAGAAGATTTACACAATGCTGTCGTTAACGCTTTTGGCTTTGACGGTACGGAAACAGGTTCGTTTTTCACTTGTGAAAACGATTGGACATGGAATGAAGATGATGAAATCCCGATGTTTGATACCGGAGATGTTCTTGGGGAAATGAAAACGATGGCTGATTTCAAGATCAACGATTTAGTGCACAAGGACAACACCAAAATGGTGTATATCTATGATTTCTTCAGCATGTGGACGTTCTTCTTAGAGCTTGCTGCCATTGAAGAAAAAGAAGAAGGAGAAACTTATCCTGCACTATTGTTCTCCCACGGTGAACTACCTGCCGAAGCAGCTTCAAGCGGATTTAGAGGTGCTGATGTTACCAACGACGACATTTACGGCGACTTTGAAGATGAATTCGACGAAGAAGACATGGATATGTTCGAAGGAGATGATTCATTTGAAGATTTTGGTTACGAAGAAAACTGGAATTAAATCAGAAGCGAGAAACAGGAAGCAAGAGATTTTCCATAATAAAATTAACGGAACCAAGATTTAAGTACGATTCTTTTTTCTTGGTTCTTTCATCTAAAATATTACCCTAATGATCAATTTATTTAATACACACATAGACAACCTTTCCATCCACCGCGTTGGAAACAAGAGCCGCAATGAAGCTATTTTCCTTTCGGAACAACCTTATAACCTGAATGATGAGATTATGCCTCTTTTGAAAGAGTTTTTCTTTAAACCCTTCAGAGATAAAGAGGAAAATTACTTTCAGTTTGCTCACGATGTGGATTTAGATTATAACGAAATGTATAATTATGCGAATGAGATTTTCGCTAATCCAGGCAGTGTACATGAGGTTTCTAAAAAAATTACGAAGCACTTGTTCGAGCAATCAAACCATCCGCACATTAAAAACGGTGAGGTGTATGTGACCTATTTAACAAATGTTTCAATTGACAACAATGTGGTTGACGCTATCGGTGTTTTCAAAAGTGAAATCAAAGCCGATTTCCTTCAATTTGAAGAGAAAGACACTAATTTAGACATGATCCTGCAACAGGGAATCAGTCTGAACAAATTAGACAAAGGCTGCTTGATCTTCAACTATAAAAAAGAAGAAGGTTACAAAATCTTAACCGTAGACAGTAACCGTTATGATGCACGCTACTGGTTGGAGCATTTCTTATCGGTAGATGCTTTCCAGGATGAGAATTTCATCACTAAAAAATACCTGAAATTCTGTCAGGACTTTGCTAAAGAAGTAGTACTTCCTGCTGAAGACAAAAAAGAAGAAGTGATGTTCATGAACCGTGCTGTAAACCACTTCGCTAAAAACGACAATTTTGAAGAGACGAATTTCATTAACGAAGTAATTGACAATCCGGATTTGATTTCGGAATTCAAAAACTATAAAGTAGACAAAGGAGAAAAATACAGTATTGAAGATTTGACTTCCTTCCCTATTGCGAATGCTGCCGTTTCGGATGCTCGTAAGAAAATGAAAAACGTAATTGAACTGGATACGAACATTCAGATTAAATTAGATTTCATCAATCCGGAAAGTGCCGAAAAATTTGTGGAAAAAGGTTGGGATGAAGAAAAGCAGATGTATTATTATCTGGTATATTTTAACAAAGAACAAAAAAGTTAATAGTAAAGAGGCTCAACAGGCCTCTTTTTTTATTTTTGATTATCAGAACAATAAAGAGTAAATTTATTAGTTGATTTTCTAGTCGATTCCCACTTTCAAAATATGTGCAAAAAGTTGCTTTTATATATAGTCCTGCTCTTTTGTTTCTGGCAACCATTAGCTGCACAGGTTGTTCCTGTTAAAAAGGATTCGACAAAAGTAAAAACGGACTCAACAGAAGTTATGTTCCGCAATATTGAAAACTATTCCAAAAAAAGAAAATTCACTAAATTCCTCCACCGTCTCCTTTTTAAACCAACCGATAGAAAAAATAAAGCTAAAAGGGGTGGTGCTCCAATTCGCACCATAAATTTCGAATACTACCAATGTAAAATTATCCGAAATATTAACATTACTACTTTAGATCCCTTCGGGTTTGATATTAATGGTTATGAAAAAAATCCCAAAACATGGTTCGAAAGACAAGGAAATGCAGTCCATCTTAAAACAAAGCACTGGACCGTCCGAAATCAGTTATTATTCAAAAAAAACGACCTTCTGGATTCACTCTTGATAAAAGAATCCGAACGTTTAATTCAGCAGCAGCGATACATTCGGAAAGTTGCCATAAGACCGATCCCAACTAATTCCAATGACTCTATTGATATTGAAATTACCGTTTTGGATTCCTGGAGTTTGATTCCTTCTGGCTATTTATCGCAAACAAATGGGAGTTTTGAAATAACCGAACGCAATTTTTTGGGTTTAGGCCACGAATTTCAGAACATTTTCAAACAGCGTTTTTCGGATAATAAAAATGCATATGAAATGCGCTATATCGTTCCCAATTTTAAAAACACCTTTATCCGTACTACACTTCTGTACGAAAAAAAATACAATAATGATTATTATAAGGCAATCGGTTTCAGCCGCCCTTTCTTTTCTGCTTACACCAAATGGGCTGGGGGAATCATATTTGATGAGCGTTTTTACAAAGATTCCATAAAAGCAATAAACCGAATCCCCCTTTACAGCAATTTCAAACTTGAATCTGAAGATTATTGGGCCGGTTACGCCATCCGGATTTTCAAAAAAACCAAAAAGGAAAAACACGTCACCAACCTGGTAACAACATTTCGCTTTAACAACCTAAAATATACAGAAAGTCCAAGCGCAGTTTACGACAGCATCCGATATTTCACCAATTCCAGATTATACCTGGCGAGTATTGGGGTTACTTCCCGTCAATATATAGCCGACAAATACCTTTTCAATTACGGAATTCCCGAATACGTTCAAATCGGAAAAACCTATTCCGTTACAGGTGGTGTAGAATATAAAAACAACGTTAAGCGATATTATTTTGGAGGAAGGTATTCGGTTGGAGGGTATTATACTTTCGGATTTCTGGCCGCTACTTTTGAGGCGGGCAGTTTTTTTAAAGACGACCGCAACCAACAAGCAACCTTCAATGCCGAAATGAATTATTTCACACCATTATTCGAATTGGGGAATTGGAAATTTCGTCAATTTATAAAACCGCAATTAACAATTGGGAATAATCGGTTGGAGACAGAAAGTGATTTAATCAGTTTAGGTGGTAATTCAGGTATTGAAGGTTTCGAGGACAGGCGAAAAGGCTCTAAAAAAATGTTGGTGACATTTCAGACGCAATCTTATGTTCCCGGCCAGTTGTACGGATTCAGACTAAGTCCTTTCTATAGTATGGAATTCGGTATGCTAAGCGGTTCAACCGAAAAATTATTTCAAAGTAAATTGTATTCAAAATTTGGAGTCGGATTTATAATCAGTAATGACTACATGGTTTTTAACAGTTTCATTCTTTCATTTGCCTATTATCCTTCCATTCCCGGGGTTGGAGATGAGGTGTTTAGATCGAATGCCTACAAAAACAACTATATCAGGCTCCCTGATTTTCAGATTGGCCGACCTGAAATTGTACCTTATCAGTAATTTACAACTTGTCGGTAACAAATTATAGAATAGTTCGTCCTATTAATAACCTAAAGAAAGTTATTTTGGAAACTATACTGACAATTGACAACCTGAATAAAAAATTCGGAAAAATTCACGCCGTAAAAGATGTTTCATTTGAAATAAAAAAAGGAAATGTCTATGGTATTTTAGGTCCGAACGGAAGTGGAAAATCAACCACATTGGGAATCATCCTTAATGTTGTCAACAAAACTTCGGGAAATTATAAATGGTTTGACGGAAAAACAGACACCCACCACGCCTTAAAAAAAGTGGGGGCTATCATCGAGAGACCGAATTTCTATCCTTATATGACAGCTGAGGAAAATCTGAAATTGGTTTGTGATATCAAAGGTATCCATTATGATAAAGTTGATGAAAAGCTTGAGGTTGTTGGCCTATCGGATCGAAAAGACAGTCCGTTTCGAACTTTTTCTTTAGGGATGAAACAACGTTTGGCTATTGCCTCTGCCTTATTAAATGACCCCGAAATACTCATTCTGGATGAACCTACCAATGGGTTGGATCCGCAGGGAATAAGACAGATTCGAGACATCATTAAGCACATCGCTTCTTTAGGAACCACCATTTTATTGGCTTCCCACCTTCTAGATGAAGTTGAAAAAATATGCACACATGTAATTGTATTAAGAAAAGGAGAAGTTCTGTACTCGGGCTCTGTGCATGAAATAATGGCCAGCGAAGGATTTTTTGAATTGCAATCCGAAAACAATAATGAATTAAAAGCATTGCTTCAACGCCATAGTGCAGTTGACAAAATTGACGAAGAGGACGGAAAATTGTATGTCTTTTTAAAATCACCGCTGGAAGCTGCCGATTTGAACCGATACCTTTTCCAAAACAATATCAGCCTTCAGCTTTTGGTAAAACGAAAACACAGCCTGGAAGAACAGTTTCTGCAGCTAACCAATCATCAATAGCTATTCGAGTTACACTAGCAACTAATCAAATTCAAAAAAATGGACCCGATATGCCTTCGGGACTAATTCCCAAATAAAAAATGAAACGACTTTTAAATATAGAATTACAAAAACTTTGGAAAAACCACGCTAGCCGCGTACTGATCATCACCTATTTTGTACTGATCTGCTTTATTTCATTAGTTGCCTCGATCAAATTCGATTTAGGCCCTTTTAAATTTAATGCAGCCGATAGCGGTATCTTTAATTTCCCTTACATCTGGCATTTCAACACTTATTTTGTGGCGTGGTTAAAACTTTTCTTGGCTGTTGTTATCGTTTCGATGATAGCAAACGAGTACAGCTATGGGACGCTTAAACAAAATCTTATTGACGGAATGAGTAAAAAAGAATTCATTCTGTCAAAATTTCTAACCGTACTTTTATTTGCCGGAATTTCAACAGTGTTTGTCTTTATCGTTACCCTCATCTTAGGTTATTCATTTTCTTCCTATAATGAAATAGGTATTGTTTTTTCGGATCTGGAATACCTGATGGCTTATTTTATCAAGTTGGTTGCTTTTTTCTCTTTCTGTCTATTTCTTGGCATATTAATCAAACGTTCTGCATTTGCGCTTGGTTTTTTAATGGTTTGGTTTTTCATAGAAAAAGTCACCTACGGAATAATGGGCAAATTTGTATTTGATGATTTCGACAGAGCCAATACAATCTTTAAATTTTTCCCTCTTGAATCAATGTCCAATCTGATCATAGAACCCATAAGTAGGTTGAATTTCATTAAAACAGTCAGCACTCAAATTGGAGTGGAAAACATCAAGGATTACAATGTTCATTTCTCCTCCATCTTCATCGCGTTAATTTGGACAGTTATTTTTGTTATTATGTCGTTTAAAATTCTGAAAAAGAGAGACTTGTAGTATCTTTAAGGTACTATGCATACATCCTATATCCCATATCAAATACCATTACTCCTACTGTTCGTATTGTTCAGTATATCTTCTAATGCGCAATATATTACCATTGACAATACCAAGACTCCTACACAATTGGTCAAGGATCTTTTTTCGACTGAAAGCTGTGTGGAACCGACAAATGTTTCGATTACTGGATGGAATTTTGGCAATGGACAAAAAAGTTATGCCTGGTTTAACGCAAATTCTTCAGGATTCCCATTAGGACATGGGTTGATTATTTCCACCGGCAAAGCTTCATCAGCTGTCGGACCTAACACAACCTTACTTAGTCAAGGACCTACAAACTGGCCGGGAGATTCAGACTTGGAGCGAGCCATCGGAGAAAACAACACCGTTAATGCCACCATAGTCGAATTTGATTTTGTTTCGGTGACCAATTACGTAAGTTTCAATTACATATTTTCATCAGAACAATATTTATCAAATCCCAAATCTAACCAATGTAATTCTTCTGATGGATTTGCCCTTCTGATAAAAAAAAACAGCTCCCCAAACTATAAGAACCTAGGCGTTGTACCAAAAACAACCATTCCGGTAAAAGTGACCACTGTTAGAGGATCTGGAACAACATGTCCACCAGCAAATGCTGAATATTTTGACGCTTTCAACGGAAGGATCTATCCCACCAATTTTAACGGTCAGACGCAGATTATGAATGCAGAGGCTGACATAGAACCCGGAATATCATATCATGTCAAGTTAGTTATTGCCGATCAGGCAAATAATCTTTATGATTCGGCTATTTTTATTGGCGGTAATACTTTCAGTAACGATTATGCTATGGGAGAAGATCGTTTATTTGCGAACGGAAACCCGCTTTGTCCTGGAGAAACCCTTACCATAACACCAGATTATATTGTACCAGGCACACGAAGCTATACCTGGCACAAAAACGGCACACCTATTCCCGGTTATATCAATATCAGTTCTCCTACCTATACCATTGCTTCTGCAGGCGTATATATGCTGCTTGCAGATGTAGGTACTTGTAAAGTTCGCGGCTATATGAATGTTGAATATGTCCCTACACCAAATGATGCTGTTTTAGTCCAATGTGATGACAACAATGATGGTATCAGCGCATTTAATTTAAACACTGCCACTCAAACTATTACGGGAGGATTAAACGTAATATCCATCACTGGGTATTACCACAGCTTAACAGATGCCCAAAACCAACAAAATAAAATCACTAATCCTCAATCGTATTCAAACAGCCAGGGAAATACTATTGTAGTTCGAGTTGAAAATAAGTTTGGTTGTCCTGTCGATTATGCCACCATCACGCTTCAAACAGTTAACAATGCCGTAAATCCGCTTGCCCCCGTAATTATCTGTGATTCAACTGAACCACAAGATGGCTTACATCCTTTTGATTTAGATGCAATATCACAACAAATCATTGCTAACAATTCGTTACCAGCAAATTATATCATTAAATATTTCATAAGTTCACAGGACGCTCTTCTCGAGAATAACCAACTAAACACACCATTCACAAATACAATTGCAAATCAGCAAACCATTTATGCACGTATTATTAACGGACCGGATTGTTATGGAATAATTCCTGTGACTCTGAAAGTAAATTCTTTTCCTAACTTACTCGATGAAACAATTGTACTTTGCAACGGCGAAAGTATAGTATTGGATGCCGGGAGTGGTTATACCAGTTATTCATGGGATACGACACCTGTTCAAAACGCGCAATCCATAACGGTTTCCGAATCTGAAGATTATACTGTGACCGTTACCAATGCGGATAATTGCGTTACTTCTAAAACATTTACAGTTATTGCTTCGGAAGTGGCAACTATCATAAGTATTGAAGTAAACAGTTTTTCAGGAATGAACAATTCTGTCACTGTGCATGTAAGCGGAAACGGAAATTATGAATTCTCATTAGATGGCGTCGTTTATCAGGACAGTAATGTTTTTACAAATGTTTTACCTGGAGAATATCAGGTTTTTGTCCGTGATAAAAATGGTTGCGGCACCACTAGACCTCAACATATTATTGTATTGGATTACCCGAGGTTTTTCACGCCTAACGGAGACGGTTACAATGATATTTGGGCAATTAAAAATCTTGACAGTGAATATCCAAATTCCAAACTCTTCATTTTTGATCGTTACGGTAAACTTGTAAAACATATTTTCCCTCTAAACGATGGATGGAATGGTACTTTAAACAATTCTGCATTGCCATCGGATGATTATTGGTTTAACCTTACCTTGGATAATGGCAGAAATATAAAAGGCCATTTCACTTTAAAGCGATAAGTCTTCTCAATATTCATACTATAAATGATATCGTTTTGTGAATTTATAGTGGTAACTTTGTAGCTATCAACTTATAAACCAATACATTATGGAATTAATAGGGACATTAATCATCGGGGCTATAGCCGGATGGTTGGGGAGCCAGATTTTCAGCGGAGGCAGTTTGGGATTATTAGGCAATATCGTTGTTGGTATTTTAGGAAGTTTTGTAGGATATTGGCTCTTAGGTAAGCTTGGGATAAGTCTTGGAACCGGTATTTTAGGGGCGATTTTAACCGGTGCCATTGGTGCCATTGTTATTTTAGCAATCGTAAATCTACTTTTCAAAGGAAAACCGAAATAATAAAAAAAGCCACTCGTTTGAGTGGCTTTTCATTGTATAGTACGATAAGATTATGCAATCTTGAAACGTTTTCTGTCATTTTCAGTCAAATGGATTTTACGTAAACGTAACGATTTTGGCGTTACCTCAACATACTCATCTTTTTGAATGTATTCTAATGCTTCTTCCAATGAGAATTTGATAGCAGGAATAATTCTTGCTTTATCATCAGCACCAGACGAACGAACGTTAGAAAGTTTCTTAGTCTTAGTTACGTTCACAGTCATATCATCGCTACGGGTGTTTTCACCAATAACCTGACCTTCATAGATATCTTCATTCGGATCAACGAAGAATTTACCTCTGTCTTGTAATTTATCAATAGAATAAGGAATAGCTTTTCCGTTCTCCATAGAGATTAACGACCCGTTATTTCTTCCTGGAATCTCACCTTTAAATGGTTCGTACCCGATAAAACGGTGTGCCATAATCGCCTCACCAGCCGTAGCGGTAAGTAATTGATTTCTCAATCCGATGATCCCACGAGAAGGAATGTTGAATTTCACAATCATACGATCGCCTTTACCTTCCATACTTAACATTTCTCCTTTACGAACAGAAACAAATTCTACTGCTCTACCAGAAAGGTTTTCCGGTAAGTCGATAGTCAATTCCTCAATTGGCTCACATTTAACACCATCAACTTCTTTGATGATTACCTGTGGCTGACCAATCTGTAATTCATATCCTTCACGACGCATTGTTTCAATAAGTACCGATAAGTGCAATACACCACGACCGAATACCATGAATTTATCTGCTGAATCGGTATCACCAACTCTTAACGCTAAGTTTTTCTCTAATTCTTTAGCCAAACGATCTTTAATGTGTCTTGAAGTAACGAATTTACCTTCTTTACCAAAGAATGGCGAATCATTAATCGTAAACAACATGCTCATGGTTGGCTCATCAATGGCGATAGACGCTAATGCTTCCGGGTTTTCGAAATCAGCAATAGTATCTCCAATTTCAAATCCTTCAATACCAACAATCGCACAAATATCTCCAGCAATTACTTCGGTAACTTTTTTACGTCCAAGACCTTCAAAAGTGTGTAATTCCTTAATTCTTGATTTGATGATTTTCCCGTCTCTTTTTACCAAAGAGATTGGCATACCTTCAGTCATAACACCTCTTTCCAAACGACCGATAGCGATACGTCCTGTAAAAGAAGAGAAATCTAAAGATGTGATTAACATCTGAGGAGTTCCTTCCGATACTTTCGGAGCCGGAACGTGCTCTAAAACCATATCCAATAATGGCTCGATGTTTTCAGTCTGATTTCTGAAGTCATCAGACATCCAGTTATTTTTAGCAGAACCGTACACTGTCGGGAAATCCAACTGCGCTTCGGTAGCGCCTAATTCGAACATTAAGTCGAAAACTTTCTCATGAACTTCTTCCGGAGTACAGTTTTCTTTATCTACTTTATTAATAACCACACATGGCTTTAATCCTAAATCAATCGCTTTTTGCAATACGAAACGGGTTTGTGGCATTGGGCCTTCAAAAGCATCCACCAATAAACAAACACCATCCGCCATATTCAATACACGCTCTACTTCACCACCAAAATCGGCGTGACCAGGAGTGTCGATAATGTTGATTTTTGTTCCTTTGTAAGTTACGGAAACGTTTTTAGAAGTGATGGTAATTCCTCTTTCTCGTTCTAAATCGTTGTTATCCAAGATCAAATCACCTGTGTTTTCGTTTTCACGGAATAACTGACAGTGATACATAATTTTGTCAACCAATGTTGTTTTACCGTGGTCAACGTGAGCAATAATCGCGATGTTTCTAATTGAAGTCATATACAAATTTTGAAGGTGCAAAAGTACAACTATTTTTTGAATTAAAAATACTAACTATGAACTAGTTAGCTAAATTTTAACCTATTGATAATAATAAAAAAAGCTCTCAATGATGAGAGCTTGATTATTTTTCAAAGAACGCCTACTATAAAGCAGCTACGTGTCTTGTTAATTTTGATTTTAAGTTTGAAGCTTTATTAGCGTGGATGATGTTTTTCTTCGCTAATTTGTCAATCATAGAGATTACAGAAGATAATTTCGCAGATGCTTCAGTTTTATCAGTTGCTAAACGGATTGCTTTAATAGCATTACGTGTAGTTTTATGTTGGTATCTGTTTAATACTCTTTTTTTCTCGTTGCTTCTAATTCTTTTTAAAGCTGACTTATGATTTGCCATTTTTTTAATTTTTTAATTGTAATAATTATTTTAAACTATTAGCTAAAAAAGAAAAACCTCCCACAATTGCTGAACAATCACTTTGGTTTTAACCAATAAAACAATGATTCGAGACACTGAATCATTATTTTATAAAACTTAATCACAACTAATTTTGTAGCCCGTAGGGGAATCGAACCCCTCTTACCAGGATGAAAACCTGGCGTCCTAACCGATAGACGAACGGGCCGTTAAGCTCATTTCTTTGGTTGCCCAATTTTTCAATAAATAGTAGCCCGTAGGGGAATCGAACCCCTCTTACCAGGATGAAAACCTGGCGTCCTAACCGATAGACGAACGGGCCAGTAAAGCAATAAAGAAAAAAGTTGTAGCCCGTAGGGGAATCGAACCCCTCTTACCAGGATGAAAACCTGGCGTCCTAACCGATAGACGAACGGGCCGTCTTTTTTCTTCATTGCGGTTGCAAAAATACAACTAATTTCTATTCTTGCAACACTTATCTCAAAAAAATTATTTTTTTTTAATACGCTTTAGCGAAAAGCACTCTGCCTGAGGATGGTTTGCCTGTAAAAACACAGCTTCCCGCCTCTTCTTTTCGCTCCAAAGCGATACATCGAATGGTCGCTTTTGTAAGTTCTTTTATCTTTTCTTCCGTCTCTGGAGTACCATCCCAATGTGCTGCCAGGAAACCACCTTTGTTTTCCAAAACATCCTTGAATTCCTCAAACGAATTCACCTCGGTAATATGTGTATCCCTGTAGCTCAATGCTTTATTAAACAAATCGCTTTGAATTTGCTCCAACAGACCCTGAAGATGACCCACAATCCCTTCTTTAGAAACCGTTTCTTTTGTTAAAGTATCACGACGCGCCACTTCATACGTTCCGTTTTCCAAATCATTAGGACCTATAGCCAAACGAACGGGCACTCCTTTCAATTCCCATTCTGCAAACTTAAACCCTGGCTTTTGGGTATCTCTGTCGTCAAATTTAACTGAAACACCTACCTTACGCAATTCCTTCATTAACTCACTAACTTGTGCAGAAATTGCTTCTAATTGCTCTTCCGTTCTGTGAATTGGAACAATTACCACTTGAATAGGTGCTAAATTCGGAGGCAACACCAATCCGTTATCATCGGAATGCGTCATCACCAAAGCCCCCATTAAACGGGTAGAAACTCCCCAAGACGTTCCCCAAACATGCTCCTGTCTCCCTTCTTTATTCGCAAATTTCACGTCAAATGCTTTAGCGAAGTTTTGCCCTAAGAAATGTGAAGTTCCTGCCTGAAGTGCTTTCCCGTCCTGCATCAAAGCTTCGATACAGTATGTCTCTTCCGCTCCGGCAAAACGCTCGGTTTCGGTTTTCACACCTTTCATTACCGGAATAGCCATGAAATTCTGAGCGAAATCAGCATAAACATTCATCATCTGCACTGATTCCGCCAATGCTTCTTCTTTAGTAGCATGCGCTGTATGTCCTTCCTGCCATAAAAATTCAGCAGTACGCAAAAACAAACGTGTACGCATTTCCCAACGCACCACATTTGCCCATTGGTTAATCAATAGCGGCAAATCTCTGTAGGATTGTACCCAGCCTTTATAAGTAGACCAAATGATTGCTTCACTGGTAGGACGAACAATTAATTCCTCTTCCAGTTTGGCATTTGGGTCTACCATTAATTTCCCTTTGTTATCAGGATCGTTTTTTAATCTGTAATGCGTAACAATAGCACATTCTTTAGCAAATCCTTCGGCATTTTTCTCTTCTGCTTCAAACATACTTTTCGGAACGAACAACGGAAAATACGCATTGCTGTGACCTGTTTCTTTGAACATACGGTCTAATTCTCCCTGCATCTTTTCCCAAATTGCATATCCGTACGGTTTGATAACCATACAACCTCTTACTCCGGAATTTTCTGCTAAATCTGCTTTTACAACCAGTTCATTATACCACTTGGAATAATCTTCTGATCGCTTCGTTAAGTTCTTACTCATTTTTAATACTTTGGCACAAATATTGTTTAACTTACTTTAATGAAAATAGTTCGACAAAACTAACTAATTTTGTTATGTCCAACAATAAAAAACACCATCGATATGAAAACTATATACGTATCCGGCCGAAATTTATCCATTTATATACTATTTGGACTAGTAGGACTTTTGGCTTCTTCTTGTGGTTCCTATCAGAACTCATCATATTACGACAATGATGGCGTTTACGGTTCTTCCGAAAAACCTCAATATCAATACACAGAAGCCAATGTTTCACAAAACAGCAAATACAAAGAGTACTTTGCTGCCAATAAAGACAATTATTCACCTAATGACAGCGGAGCCATTACAGACACCACCAACGACACCATTGTTTACAAACAGCAAGATAATTATGCCGGTTGGGGTGAAAATTCAAAAAACGTAACCGTAAATTACTACGATAGCTACTACAATCCCTGGTATTCCGGCTACGGATGGTACTACCCTTACTATGGATGGAGCTGGGGCATCAGCTGGGGCTGGGGCTGGGGTTATCCATATTACGGATGGGGCTATTACAACCCATACTGCTACTACCCTTATTACGGATACCATTATGGCTACTGCGGCTATTATGGCAACTATGCTTACGGCACAAGAGGCGGTTATGCCTACAGCGGAGGGCGAAGCAGCTACTCTTACACCAACGGAAACAGAAGAGGCTATCCAACGCAATACAATTCTTCAGGCACCAGAGCTGATGGTGGAAGAAATTATAGCGCTACATCAGGCACAAGAGGTAACACAAGAAGCAGTGGCCAATATTACAACCCAAGCGCAAACTCAAGTTTAAACAATCAAAGTGTAACGCCTAGAAGCGGAAACTTCACCAACCCAAGAAGCAGCGGACAATATTCAACTCCTAGAAACGGCCAGGGAACACAACCACGAAATTACCAATATTCTACCCCAAGAAGCAACGACAGCTATTCAACTCCTAGAAGCTCTGGAAGTTACTCAAACCCGAGAAGTTCTGGAAGCTATTCCACACCATCTTCCCCTAGAAGTTCAGGAAGCTATTCTACACCTTCTTCACCTAGAAGTTCCGGAGGTTATGGCGGAGGTGGCTACGGAGGCGGTGGCGGCGGAGGTCGTTCCGGCGGTGGCGGCGGTGGCGGCGGAGGCCGAAGATAAATTTTCAAATCACCTAAGCTCATTCAATTGGGCTTAGGTTTTTATTTCTATTTAAACCAGATTTGTCATGAAAAAATACTTACTTTACACAGCCCTTTTCTTGTCAGCACTAATAGCAAACGCCCAAGAACCCACTCCTTTGACGGCACTACGTTATGCTATAGACAACACTCAGGGTAGCGCGCGGTTCCGGGGAATGAGCGGTGCTTTTGGAGCTGTTGGAGGCGATTTGTCAGCGATTAACGTCAACCCGGCCGGATCAGCGTTATTCAACAGCAATGCTTCTTCGTTAACCATGAGCGTATACAACAACAGCAACAAGTCGGATTATTATGGCGGAATGGCCAAAGACAACACCACCACGTTTAATTTCAACGAAATAGGAGCCGCTTTTGTTTTCTACAACACCAAACCGAACAGCGACTGGAAAAGATTCACTTTTGCCATCAACTATGAAACCACAAATGACTTTGACAATGACATTTATACTCAGGGGGTAAATCCGAACCGCTCCATAAGTGAATACTTTACTTCTTTTGCAAACGGATTCGGCGGACTTGGCGGAATACAATTAAATGTATTAAATACAGCCCCGTATGAAAGTTTACCTTTTCCTGATCAGCAGGCGTGGTTAGGATACAGAGCCTACATGTTTGATCCTGTTACCACAGCGGCAGACAACACTTCCTATACCTCAAATGTACCCAGAAACACTTCCTATTATCAAACCAACATGGTTAACTCATCGGGATACAACGGAAAATTGAGTTTTAATTTTGCTACCGATTACAAAGACATACTTTATTTAGGGATTAATCTGAATTCTCATTTCAACAATTATTTTCAGTATTCCTCTTTATATGAATCAAACTCTGGTCCCAACAACTTAACCGGAAACACGCTTCACAGTGTCGTTTTCAACAATTATATGCACACTTATGGAAGCGGTTTTTCTTTAAGCGTTGGAGCCATAGCCAAATTAAGCAAAGAATTCAGGGTTGGATTTGCATATGAATCACCTACCTGGTATAATCTTACAGACGAACTTTCACAGGACATTTCATCAAGATACAGTGATCCTAACAATGTAGCATCAGCAGCCTATGCATACCCTGGAGTAGTTAATGTTTATCCGAGCTATAAATTACATACTCCTCAAAAATTCAACGGTAGTGTGACTTATTTGTTTGGCAAAAAAGGGTTAATCAGTTTTGATTACACCCTTAAAGACTATTCCACTACGAAATATAAACCGGAAAACGATATATTTTACAGTTCTGTCAACACTTTAATGTCTAACTCATTGAGAAAAGCTTCGGAAATTAGAACTGGATTTGAATACCGCATGAAACAAGTCAGCCTGAGAGGAGGATATCGCTTTGAACAAAGTCCGTATGAAAACGAGAAAACCATTGGTGACCTACATGGATTCTCCACAGGGATTGGTTATGATTTTGGGTTCTCCCGACTTGATTTTGCCTACGCCTACTCGCAAAGAGATATGCAGGTATATTTGCTATCAAGTTTTACGGATGCAGCCACGGTTACAACAAAAACCAACAACTTCTTCCTGACCTATACATTTAGCTTTTAAAAAAAGCCCCTATAATAATACGTAAGCCACTCTTTCGGGAGTGGTTTTTTATTCCCCGACCTTTGTTTTTAGCCCCGACAGCAGCGGCATCCTTTTACTTTTTTCTTTAAAAAGTAAAAGATATAGCGGATGGCGGGACCAAACCCTTAAAAAATTCCCAAACGATGGTGCTCCTAAATATAAAAAGCGTAATTTTGCGCACTTTATTTAAATAAAATAAACATCATAATTACATGAGAACCAAGTCATTAAAGAAAAACAAAATCAATGTAATCACCCTTGGGTGTTCAAAAAACGTGTATGACAGCGAAGTACTGATGGGCCAATTAAAAGCCAGCGGTAAAGATGTTGAGCACGAGGCACCTGCGGAAAAAGAAGGTAACATCATCGTTATCAATACTTGTGGGTTTATTGATAATGCGAAAGCAGAATCGGTAAACATGATTTTGGAATATGCCGACAAGAAAGAAAGAGGTTTGGTTGACAAAGTTTTTGTAACCGGATGTTTATCTGAACGATACAGACCCGATTTAGAAAAAGAAATCCCGAATGTGGACCAATATTTCGGTACTACTGAATTACCGCAATTATTGAAAGCTTTGGGTGCCGATTATAAGCACGAATTATTGGGAGAGCGTTTAACGACGACACCAAAAAACTACGCCTATTTAAAAATTGCCGAAGGTTGCGACCGTCCGTGCAGTTTCTGTGCGATTCCGTTGATGCGTGGCGGACACGTTTCTCAGCCGATTGAAAAATTGGTAAAAGAAGCAGAAGGTCTGGCGAAAAACGGCGTAAAAGAATTAATCCTTATTGCTCAGGATTTAACGTATTACGGTTTGGATCTGTACAAAAAACGTAACCTTGCCGAATTATTAGAAAACCTTGCAAAAGTAGAAGGTATTGAGTGGATTCGTTTACATTACGCCTTCCCTACCGGTTTCCCGATGGACGTATTGGAATTGATGAAGCGCGAACCGAAAATCTGTAATTATATTGATATTCCGTTGCAACACATTTCAGATAATATCCTGAAATCAATGCGTCGCGGTACGACTCAGGCAAAAACCACGAAATTGTTGAAAGAGTTCCGTGAAGCGGTTCCGGGAATGGCAATCCGTACGACTTTAATCGTTGGTTATCCGGGAGAAACTGAAGAAGATTTCAACATCCTGAAAGACTTTGTACAGGAAATGAAGTTTGACCGTTTAGGTTGTTTCGCTTATTCTCACGAAGAAAACACGCATGCGTATTTGTTGGAAGACGATGTTCCAAATGAAGTAAAACAAGCCCGTGCCAATGAAATAATGGAACTTCAATCGCAGATTTCATGGGATTTGAACCAAGAGAAAGTAGGTCAGGTTTTCCGATGCATCATCGACCGAAAAGAAGGAGGTCATTTCGTGGGAAGAACCGAATTTGACAGTCCGGACGTAGATAACGAAGTTTTGATTGACGCAACACAACACTATGTAAAAACAGGTGAATTCGTAAACATCAAAATCACTGATGCTACAGAGTTCGACCTTTACGGCGAGCCAGCACAACAATAAATTCCTTTTAATTTATATACCAAATCCCCATCAACTCTGTTTGTTGGGGATTTTTTTATTTCAACTCCCACTACTCCGACTCATTTTAACATTAACTGAGGAAAAACCGCAACGGATTCTTTCAGCTAGTTTCTAGTATTGCATAAAACTACTAAACACTCAAATTATGATACCGGAAACCTTAACCGTAGCTGAAAGACAAATTTTAGTCAACCAATTTAAAATTCTGTCAATAATAGGAGACAACAACAATTACGAAACCAAAATCGAGATTCTGGAAAATGGCTATACCGAACAGTATTTCGAAGTTTTCGATGTTGCCACAGAAGAGATTCCGATGGCCATTTGCGAAGAAACAAGCCAGATCTTGCAAATGTTCCGAAGAATTAATGATGCCGTTCATTTACTGTCGGAAGAAGAAAAAGGATTACTGGATTTAGAGAAATTAAAATTTGAAGGATTTGATGCCAATAATGACCCTCATTATCATTACATGACTTTTTTGGTGGACAGAATGAACTTATGGAAGGAATACAAAGGGATGTATTTGAATTCCCACAGTAGTTTCCCCATGTCGAAATACAGAAAAATGCTGGAATATCAGTATTATCTTCTTGACAATGATCAATATGATTTAAACAAGGAAGATTTGAAATGCATGATTGAACTTTTAAGTTCGTCTAAAAAAATAGTTACCATGAATGCGTAAATTTTTTTTTCATACATCACTCGGTTAATTTTACCCAAAGGAAATCCCCGATGTGAATTGGGGATTATTGCTATTGTTTTTGAATTCGGATTTAGCAGATTCTTATAGTTCTTTCATGCACTATATCTAATCATTATGACTATGGTTTTATTCTCTTTGCGGATTAAATTGTCAGCAAAAAATGGACTGATTAAGACAAAAACCAAAAGTGTGTTTTCAAATCCTTTGAAAAGGTTCTATTTTTGCGGCTCAAACCAAAACAATTATGGCAGGAGGATTTTTTGCGGTTCTGGATGATATCGCAGCTTTGATGGACGACATCGCAGTAACGAGTAAAGTAGCAACACAAAAAACAGCGGGTATTCTTGGTGATGATCTGGCAGTAAATGCCGAGAAGGCAACCGGATTTTTATCATCTCGTGAATTGCCGGTGCTTTGGGCAATTACTAAAGGCTCGTTCATCAATAAGCTTATTATAATTCCGATTGCTTTATTATTAAATTACTTTTTTCCAATTGCTATAAAGTGGGCTTTGATTTTAGGTGGATTATATCTGGCTTATGAAGGTGTAGAGAAAATCATTGAGTATTTCTTCCACCGATCAAAAACGGGACATGAAGTAATTGAAGAGGCTAATGAAGAGGATGCCGCTGCTGAAGAAAAAGCTAAGGTAAAATCGGCAATAACTACCGACTTTATTCTTTCTGTAGAGATTGTTATCATTGCTTTGGGCAGCGTGCTAGACAAGCCTTTGATTTCACAAATTTTAACTGTGTTTGTTGTAGGGTTTCTGGCTACGGTAGGTGTATACGGAATCGTGGCTCTTATTGTGCGTATGGATGATGCAGGGTTCAGCTTAATCAGGCGCACTAACGACAAAGGCTTTTTGGCTGTCTTAGGTAATTTATTAGTAAAGGCATTGCCAATTGTTATAAAAGCGCTTGCTGTAATTGGTACCCTGGCTCTTATTTTGGTGGCGGGAGGTATTTTTGTGCATAATATTGAGGAACTACACCATTTGTTCCCGCAACTTCCATCTATCGTAAAAGATGCGGCTATCGGCCTTTTAGCAGGTATTGCTGCTACCATAGTTATGACTATCGGCAAAAAAACAATATCGCTTGTAAAACCTAATTAAGGTTCGCAAATATCTACTATGAAAATGCTCTTAAAGGGGCATTTTTTCTTTTAAGTAAAAAATTAAACCGTTGCCCAAGCAACGTAACGCAGGCTTGTTATGGGCTTCGAGTACCAGAACATTTCAAAATCTTCCAGATCGGAAGCCTCAAAATCGGATTTGACTTCGGCAAAAGTCATTTTTTTGTCATTTGTTATCGATGCTTTTTCAATCAATGACTGCAGCCAGATTCCTTTATCTTTCTCAATGGTGATTTCAGACACTTCGCGCTTGTCGTGGAATGTCATTTTCATCATTTCCCACGAATTTCCTTTTTTGCTTTTCGTAAATGTGTTTACTATAGGCTTCCCTCCTATCCAGACCATTTTAGCATTCGGTTTGATATTGAAGTTGGTTTCCTTTTCAAGACAATCAACGATAAAATCCGGTTTTATAGTTGTTCTCGGAATCTTGAAATCGAACCAATCCTGCAGCGGATAATCGAAACAGATGCCGTGCATGTAATTGAACAGCGATTTTTTCAGTCCGAAACTGAACTTATCGTGGTCGATTCCGGTTTTATCCTGAAACTGAATGTCGTTGTTGGCAAAGGTAATGTCGTTTATATCCGGTACTACTCCGAATTCCTCCGGGAACATTCCTACGGGACTATGTGCCGTCATGGCAAATTGATGCCAGAAACCGGACTGCAATACACCAACTTCAAACAACTGACGCACCATTTCCAGGCTGTCCACTGTTTCCTGAACCGTTTGCGTCGGATATCCATACATCAGATAAGCATGAACCATGATCCCGGCTTCGGTGAAATTTCGCGTCACCTGTGCCACCTGTTCTACCGTTACACCTTTCTTAATAAGCGCTAAAAGTCGGTCGGAGGCAACTTCCAATCCACCCGAAACAGCAATGCATCCGGAAGCTTTCAGTAGTACACATAAATCAGATGTAAAGCTTTTTTCGAAACGGATGTTCGTCCACCAGGTTACGGTAAGATTTCTTCGGAGAATTTCCAGTGCCACTTCACGCATTAAAGCCGGTGGAGCTGCTTCATCCACAAAATGGAATCCGTTGTGTTTGGTTTGTTCGATGAGCTCCTCCATTCGGTCCACCAGCGTTTTGGCGGCGATGGGTTCGTATATTTTGATGTAATCGAGCGAAATATCGCAGAAGGTGCACTTACCCCAATAGCATCCGTGTGCCATGGTGAGTTTGTTCCATCGTCCGTCGCTCCACAAGCTGTGCATCGGATTGGCGATTTCGATTACGGAAATGTATTTATCCAAAAGCAAATCTGTGTAATCGGGTGTGCCTACATCCGTATGTTTGTAGTCATGACGAAGCGTGTTGCTTTTATACACCACCTGATTATCCTCCAATGTAAAGGTTCTTTTGAACTCGGTATGTTGGGAATTACAAATCGTGTTGTATAAAAGTTCTACAGGAAGTTCGCCGTCATCCAAAGTAATGAAATCAAAGAATTCGAAGACACGAATATCTTTCAGTTCACGCAATTCGGTATTTGGGAAACCGCCTCCCATGGCCACTTTAATCTCCGGAAAATTTTCTTTGATGTGTTTAGCACAACGAAAACCACTGTACAGATTTCCTGGGAAAGGGACTGAAAAACAAATCAGTTTCGGCTGAACCTGTGTGATTCTTTCGGCAATAATCTTTAAAGTGATTTTGTCTATATAAGTCGGCTCGGTTTGTAAATAATCGTATAATTCGTCAAATGAATTGGCACTTCTTCCCAGACGCTCTGCATAGCGGCTGAATCCGAAGTTTTCATCGACGCATTCCACTATGAAATCGGATAAATCCTCGAGGTATAATGTCGCCAAGTGTTTCGCTTTGTCCTGCATTCCCATGGTTCCGAACGCCCAATCCATATCGTCGAGCTGACTGAAACGCGATGCTTCGGGTAGAAAACCGTCCAAACAGATTTGTCGGGCTAGCGTTGGATTTTGTCCCTGCAGAAAAACAATAACCGAATCGATGGTTTTGATGTACTCGTGCTGCAGATTGAAAATGCGCTTCGAGTTATCGGAGAAATTATTTTTATTGGTTTCAGCGTAATTGAAAACACCTGTCAGCCCTCCTTTTGAAAACAACTCCAGAATCACCTCGATACCCAAGTCCATCTGAAACGACGGGATGCCTTTGGTATTGAGAAAACCTTTTAAATAAGCCGTTGCCGGATACGGCGTATTCAGCTGGGTAAAGGGTGGCGTGATTAAGAGAATGCTATTCAAGGGATTATTTTTTTTTGCAAAGGTAAACTATTTCGATATTATTCATAAATATCTCTAGAGCTAACCTTACCTGTTCTCCATTCTACTCAAATTCAATTTCTAAAATGATTTGTTGCGGTTTTCAAAATGGTTTATATTTTATAAACGCTTTTTTTGTTTTTATTCGGTTTTGGTGGATTTACTTTGTCAGTACGAGCAAGATTCTTATGCAAGTGGAGATTACCCGATAAAGAAAATCCTAACTTTTTACAGTTAGGATTTATTGTTTTCTCTCTTTTTGGGCACGGACTCCTATGGCTGCCGCTACGCTCGAGTGCACCCGAGGCTTTAGCCGAACTGACGAAGTAAATCCGAGCTATGGGGGAAACTTTTTTCTCCAGGATTGATGATGTTGAATTTAATTTTCTGCCAATGAATGGGTCGCAATCCACTTGCCAATGCTTTTGCCTAAAACTTCACCATCCATGCAAGCTTTTCGGAAATGATAACCCACATAAATCCTCGATAAAGAATTTTCTCTTGCTGCCTGTGATAAGCTGCCGAAATTTCGGGTTTTATTGGGCAGCGTAGTGCTTTGAGCTGCAAAACTAAAATCATCCTTCCCAAAAACCTGTTTCAATAATTCTGCAGCGCCGCCGCCGGCGGTTGCATGTGCCGATGGATGATCGGCAACCGGCGGTGTGGGAAACACCAGTACCTGCCAATCGGGATCACCAACTGTGTTTGGATTGCCATCATTGTCTCCAAGGTTTATAGCGGTTACCGGCCTCCAGAAAAAGTGAATCATTTTTGCTTTCAGGCAGGCAGTATACGCATCGGCTTCTGTCATTTGTAATAAAGCCAGTACTCTTGCCACTTTCCAAGCATTCATATTTTTTTGAGCAATGATCGTTCTTGCAATTTTATTCCATCCGTAAGGGGAACTTTCCACCCAGAACCGGGCAATATCTTCCTGGTCGGATGTACGTCCGTTTATACCCGTGCAGTTTGCACAACCCAATCTTTTTACTTCATTATAATCGGCAGTGTAATTACCACTGTTTACACTGTAAGGTGCAGGTACAGAAAACTGTGTGCTGTTCTGAAGGCCAAAAGTGCTGATGTCGCCCCAGCCCGGAGAATCATAAAAACCCTGGAATGGTGGAGGAAGCGGAAATGGAGGAACGGTAAACGGGAAATAAAAACGATATTGACCCGGCTGAGTTCCTTCAGTTACGGGAAACATTACATTGGCTATGCCATCATTGCTTCGGTTTTGAATAATAGCTTGTGCTGCCGCTGCGCCCAATGCAATGCCCTTTGTTTTTGCTTCACCGTCCGCAATGGAATTTAAAGATTGGCTGAGTAGGTTATTGATATAATCCTGTACCGGCTGTGGGGTAACCATAGCAGGCGGGTTTAATTTACCAAAGAAATAGGCGATTACATCATGTGCTGCTTGGGCCACTGCTGCATTGGGGTCTGCATCTTTATCTCTTGAATTTTTCAAGGCCAATGTTTTGTATTTAGGCACAATATTGTTCAGTGCATCATGCATGGCCACATTTACCATGGCATAATAGCGGCTTTCAATAAATGGTGGAATGGGTGGGTTGGGGACTGCCTCCTGGGTCTGCAACACTACATAGGTGGCAGCTTCATTCCAACGTAATACCATTTCCGGACTTGTATTTTTGTTTTGAAACTTTTCACTGTTTACTTCTTCAGATAATGAAGTGGTGGGTATTTCCTCCTGTCGGCAGGAAAAAAATGTTACAAATCCTACAAATAATAACACTTTTAAGGGTGTAAATGACTTTTCCATTTTAATGAGTTTTAAGTTGTAAATTTTTAACGAACACTTTTTTAATTAATAATAAATTTATTTACTCAAAATTTGAAGCCTAAAATTTAGGGGAAATACTAAATTTTTTCAGGTATGAAAGATTCCTGATTTTCGGGACAAAAAAGAATCTTTTCGTCTGAAGTTTTTTGATTATTTTATTTTTAAGTATTGATAATCAGATATTTACAAAAAAGAATTAAAATTACGAGAATAATTAACAACATTACTTTTTTTTCTATCAGTAGCCTCAATACCCGTTGAAAGGTATCCTCTCCTTCGCCAGCTGGGAAAATAAAATTGAAGACACAGGCAAGATGCTCGCGCTAGCCGGTGGCGTGATTAAAAAATGTTATTCAAGGGATTATTTTTTGCAGTGGTAAAATTTAAGTTTTAATCTGCCTTCACAATGTTTATCTAACTTTATTCTCGCCGTAAAAGGACTATATTTGCAAAAAATACGCATAAAACATGGAGAAATTTTTGATTTATATTCTAATTTTATTGTATACCTCAAACACATATTCTCAATGTTTTGATTGTAATAAAAATTATGGTGGATGGACTGATGACCATATATCTGATATAAAGCAAACAAATGATGGGGTTTCTATCTTAGTTGGCGGAGGATCTTATTACCCAAGAATAATTAAACATGATTTTAACTGCAATGTCCTGTCGCAAAAAATATTCACAAGCAACAATTTAACCCTTAAAAAACATGTTTATGACAATTCAGGCAATACTTATCTGTTAATTCATTATGGTTCTCTATTAACAACTACATCACCCGGGCCATTTTATGAGAATGGAATTGTTTATTATAGAGGATTAAACCTCTTAAAATTTGATGCCGGCGGAAATTTTATTTGGATTAAACATGTTGGCGATAATATAGGTCGTACTCTAGCAGATGTCTATTATTCAAAAAATCAAATATATGTGGTAGGCACTTTTTATCAGAATATAAGCATTAATGGTCAGATTTCATTTAATTTTCCATACACAGACCATCCAAGAGCTTTTGTTGCAAAATTTCTCGAAAATGGCAATCTGATAGCTGCTAATTATTTTGGAAATGGATATGATGATTTCACAAATTCAGCAATGGATTCAAATGAAAATATTTATTTAGCTAGATACAACAGAACTAATTTCATTGCACATTCTGATATTGATAAAATAAATAATAACCTACAGCGGGTTTGGACTAAGGAAATCTCAAACAGTAATAATGCGAATTCTATCTACATCCCAACGCACTTATTTTACAGCACATTAAATAATAAATTATATCTATGGGGAGCCTTTAATTCAAGAGTAAATGTATTAGGAAATATTTTTAACAGCTCTGTTTTCCAAAGTCTTTTAAGCGAATTCAATTCAGACAACGGTGCATTATTAAGAATTAAAAGATTTGACAATAACTCAGGCGCTGCTATACCAAGCGTACTTGGCAGCTCATCGGGAAACAACGCTTATATTGCTGAAAAAAATAACGAACTATATATCCTATCAAGTTTTCGAAGTACAATGAATTTTCCCAATTCATCTGTAACAAGTACTACTCGTGCTGAGGATTTGATTCTTTTTAAAATCGACCTAGCGAATTTTGAACCCGAATATTTATTAAAATCATATGGTGTTCAAAATTTAAATCATAATGTAAATAACTTTGCCGGACCAATATTATTTAAAAATGATGATCTGTACATCACGTCTATATTCCAAAGCAAACCTATTTCATTAAATAACAGTACAATTAACAACAATAGTGGCAATAATAATTCAGATGTTCTATTTTACAAGTATAATACTGATGAAAATTTGAATAATGAAATACTAGTAACAAACACTTGCTTGAATAATAGTACGGAATTTGAAATGACTGGAACATTTGATAATATCACTTGGAATTTTGGTGACAATTCATCAAACAACAACACATCGACCAGCAATACTGCCTCACATTTATTCAGTAGTCCTGGAAATTATCATATATCTGCTACAATTACTTGCGGAACTTCCAACATTACAATTGCAAAAGATATTGTAATTTCACCATTACCGGTAGCATTTCCCGTTCCTACACAAAACAAATGTGAAAGCATATCTGGTTCAGGAATTTCAACAGATTTTAATACTTCCAATTTTCAATCAGTTATAATTGGTAATCAACAAAATGTTATTGTTAATTATTATTCTTCTGATGGCAATCCTTTACCTAATCCTTTGCCTAATCCTTATACAAATCAAAACATTGGTGGCGACAGTATCTTGGCTAAAGTATTTTATCCAAGCAATCCTAACTGTTATGCAGAAACAACAATACAACTTAATGTATCGACGAAACCTACAATTCCAATAACAACCAATAACCCAGTATTTTGTTTAGAACAAAATGCAACTTTAAACAATATAACCATTACCGGTCAAAACATCAAATGGTATGATGCACCAACCGGAGGAAATTTATTGGCAAGCATCACCCCTTTGCAAAATGGGGTAACCTATTATGCTTCCCAAACGGTTAACAGTTGTGAAAGCGCAAGAGTTCCTGTAACTGTCACTATTCAAAATACGCAGGCTCCAACAGGGAATATAGCTCAGAGTTTCTGCAGTTCCCAAAATGCGACTTTGAATGACATTACTGTTTCGGGAAGTAACCTTATCTGGTATAACAGTGCCACGGGAACAAATGTTTTACCTGGGACAACTTTGCTTGCAAGTAACACAACCTATTATGCCACCCAAACGGTAAACGGTTGTGAAAGCCTTACCCGATTGGCAGTAACGGTTATACTAATCAATACATTAAGCGCCAACAACTATGCTGAAACACTTTGCGATGATTTAAATAACGGAAGCGAAACCGTAAATCTTTCCAATTACAATTCCGATTTAATAGCAACGACAAACGGCAACACATTTACGTACTATCATTCTCAAAATGGTGCCGAAAACCAAATCAATTCTGAGGCAATTACCAATTTTGCTAATTACAATCTGTCTGTCGGAAACAATGTGATTTTTGTCCGAATTGATTCCAATAACGGCTGCCATCAGGTAGTGGAATTAAATCTTACTTTAGTCAGTAAGCCCGTTATCCCGATTACCGATATCATGCCGATTTGCGAAGGCAGTTCCATAACCGTAAATGCCGGCAATGGTTTCGACAGTTATCTATGGTCGACTGCGGAAACCACGCCTTCCATCACGATTTCGAATCCTGGGAATTACTCGGTTTCGGTTTCTGAAAATCATGGATCGTTAACCTGTACCTCGGTTAAAAACTTTACGGTGGTGAATTCGAATGCCGCAACGATAGCCGAAATCATTACTTCGGATTGGACAAACAATCAAAATACAATCACGGTTTTACTCACCGGAAACAGCGCGGGTGATTATGTGTATTCACTTGACGGAACTCATTATCAATCAAGCAACACATTTACCGGATTACAAAGCGGGGAATATATCGTTTACGTTAAAGATAAAAATGGTTGTGGCATAAAATCGGAGGATTTTTATTTACTGATGTATCCGAAATTCTTCACTCCGAACGGAGACGGCTACAACGATTACTGGAAAATCGTATTATCGGAAAAAGAACCAAACATGAAAATCATGATTTTTGACCGATTCGGAAAACTGATGAAAGAGTTAGGAGCCGATTCACAAGGTTGGGATGGTACTTTTTCAGGAAGCCCGGTTCCGTCAAGTGATTATTGGTTTGTGGTGGAGCGACAAAATGGTAAAGAATACAGAGGGCATTTCAGTTTAAAGCGATAAGAACATTTCCCAATGCGATGTTAAACCGATTTCCCCTACATTTATTTTTTTTAATTTAGCAGAAATAAAAATGAGACCATGCCGACCGACCCCATCAGTTATCAGAATTCAGGATATTTTTCAAAACTTATCGTCGATTATTTGAATCAGGAACCTGAAGTACAGTCGTTGTACCATCGTTTCCCTACGCTGGAAAACTTCAGACTTCAGGCGGAAGAAAAAACAAACCATTTCTCAGAAGAAAACCGAAATATACTGGTAAATGCATTAGAAAAACAGTATTCCGGTTTTGAGATTTCACAGGCAACTAAAGCAAATATTGCATTATTGAAGGATAATAAAACGCTTACCATAACCACAGGGCATCAGCTAAACCTGTTCACCGGTCCGCTTTATTTTCTTTATAAGATTGTTTCGACCATTAATCTGGCAAAACAATTAAAAACCGCTTATCCCGAATTCAATTTTGTGCCAGTTTACTGGATGGCTACCGAGGATCACGATTTCGAAGAAATCAACTACTTTCAGTTTAAAGACAAAAAAATTCAATGGAACCGTGAAAGTCAGGGACCTGTCGGAAGGTTTTCCACTGAAGGATTAGAAAATGTTTTTGAAGCCTTTTCAAAAGAATTAGGCATCGGAGACAATGCAGCGTATTTAAGGGACTTATTCAAAAAAGCGTATCTGGATCATTCCAACTTAACCGATGCTACACACTATCTTGCCAATGAACTTTTTAAGGAGCATGGCTTGGTAATTATCGACGGAGATGATGCCGCTTTAAAAAAACTATTCGTTCCTTATGTTAAACAGGAGCTGATTGAACAAACTTCATTCACGAAAGTTTCCGAAACAATTAAAGAGTTCAAAAACTATACAGTTCAGGTAAACCCGAGAGAAATAAACCTTTTCTACATTGACGACAATTTAAGGGAGCGCATTCTTTTTGAAGAGGGCATCTACAAAATCAATAACACAAATCTAACTTTTTCAGAAAGCGAACTGCTTGCCGAACTTGAAAACAACCCTGAAAAGTTCAGCCCCAATGTAATTTTACGTCCTCTATACCAGGAAGTGATTCTGCCTAACATCTGTTACATTGGCGGTGGCGGGGAAATAGCGTACTGGATGGAACTGAAATCCACGTTTGAAGCTAATGAAGTTCTGTTTCCGATACTCTTATTGCGAAATTCGGTTTTACTGACCACGGAAAAACAGGCTGCTAAAGCCGATAAATTAAACATGAAATGGAGCGATTTGTTCTCAAAGCAGCATGATTTGCTTAACCGAAAAACCGCTGAGTTCTCTAATTTCAATTTGGATTTTTCAGGGCAGAAAGTAATTTTAAAGCAACAGTTTGAAAAACTAACTGATATTGCATCCCAAACGGATAAATCGTTTTTAGGAGCCGTAAAAGCGCAGGAAACGAAGCAGTTAAAAGGGCTAGACAGTTTAGAGAAAAGATTACTAAAGGCTGAAAAAAGAAAGCACAGCGAAGAATTACTGCGAATTTCAACCCTGCAAAACGAACTTTTCCCGAATCAAAGTTTACAAGAGCGAAAAGCCAATTTCTCAGAATTTTATCTTGAAAACGGATCAGGTCTCATCGCACGACTTATTGAAAACCTGCATCCGCTTTCAAACACATTCCAGGTAATCACCCTATAAGTACGTTTTATTTTTTCACTAAAATTTGCACTTACTATTTTTTATTTCAGATGACAATCTTATCCTGAATATTACCTGGAAGCAGGTTATTCAATATTGTAAGCTAAATTGGAATCCAATCAGTACAAACGAGTTCTTTGATTTGGAAATAACAGGAATAATTACCAAATAATTTTCTGTTAACTGAATTGTTTTTCAGTAATAAAACAGTAATTTTGCACCCAAATTAAAAAAAAACAAACAAAAATGGCAACTAACAGAACATTTACAATGATTAAGCCTGATGCGGTTGAAAAAGGACACATCGGTGGAATTTTAAATATGATTACTGAAGGTGGTTTCAGAATCGTTTCTATGAAATTAACTCAGTTGACTGTAGCTGACGCTCAGAAATTTTATGCTGTACACAGCGAAAGACCTTTCTACGGAGAATTGGTTGAATTCATGAGCAGAGGTCCGATTGTTGCTGCGATCTTGGAAAAAGACAATGCTGTAGAAGATTTCAGAACTTTAATCGGAGCTACTAACCCTGCTGAAGCTGCAGAAGGTACTATCCGTAAAAAATATGCTACTTCTATCGGAGAGAATGCAGTTCACGGTTCAGACAGCGATGACAATGCTGCTATCGAATCTGATTTCCACTTTGCAGGAAGAGAGCAATTCTAATATTCGAATTACCTTTTTTAGATAATAAAAAATCCCGGTTCTTATGAATCGGGATTTTTATTTGGTTTTATTCTTAAGCTAACAGCAAAAGGAACAATATCGGAAATACAATTCCCGCAAGTGCTAACTTCCACCCTCTGCGCTTAAAAGTATGCTTCCCGGCAGAAATCATTAAAGCCCCTGTAACCGCGATAGTAATTAAAGACAGCCCGAAAATATCCGAATAATAAATCCACCAATTCGATGTATTTTTATGCAACTTCATGGCCTGACTTATTAGTGGTGTCTTTTTAAATGAAACGATTTCCCCTTTTCCGGATTCGATGTCGATTTCCACATCGGTATTCTCGAAAGAAATCTTCAGCATTCCCTTTTTTACGTTTGATCTTCTGAATTTATCGTCGACTCCCATTTCCTTCGCCAGATTCTCGGCATATTTTTCGGTAATCTGATCTTCCGGCAGTAATTTGGTTTGAATTGCTTTAGTTTCAATTGTATATTTTTCAGGATGCCAACTGTCTCTGTGGTTCATCAAAACCCCAGATGCAGCAAATGAAATTATCAGCCCTAAATAAAAATACCCCAAATCGCGGTGGATAGCCCTGATGTTTTTTTGCTTCTTCATATTTAAAATTGATATTTTAATGTTGTCATCACCTGACGCGGCGCTATCGGGTTCACACTATAATTCTCATGAACAGTGTAATTCAGCTCATTTGTGATATTGGATAGCCTGCATAGGATGGAAAATTGTCTCCATTTGTAACCTGCAGAAACATCAATCGTAGTATAACCGTCAAGCGGAATGGTCCTGTCGGGAATTGTCTGTCCGTTAGTGTTATTCCAACCGGCGATTCTTTCTCCTATGTAATTAGCTATAGTTCCTACTGAAAGTCCTCTGAATTTCCCATCAGGAATAGTGTAGAAAAAGCTCATATTAGCCGTATTCGCAGGAGTTCTCACCAAACGGTCCCCTTCAATATAACTTCCAGTTAAGCCGCTTGTTTTGGTATAGCGCATATCATTATAACTGTAACCTGCAACAATGTCCATACCTTCGATTGGTCTAACAGTCGCCCCCACTTCAATTCCTTTGCTTGTGGTTTGTCCGGACAGCGCTTTAACGTTCGGATCGGTGTTATTTGTCCCATCTGCCTTGAATTCAGCGGTCTGTGCCAAATTATTATTCACAATCTGATACAAGGTCAAATTAGCTGTTAAAATACCATTCCAGAAATCTTTTTTAACGCCTGTTTCAAATTGATCAATAATGGATGCCTCCAGCGGCTGATTGTAAATATCAACCCCAGTATTTGGTGTAAATGAATTGGCATAGCTGGCAAAAATCGAAGTGTTTTTAACCGGCTGGTATACCAAACCTACTTTTGGCGAAAAAGCGGCGTCAATGCGTTTTGGATCTGTTTTGGGATTTGGATCGTCCTCAGGCGCATATTCATTCGCTTTATAATTATAGGTGGTTGCCTCCGACTGCTGCCAAGACCATCGAATACCTGCCAATAACTTAATTTTTTCGGTAAAAGAAACTAAATCCTGTGCATAAACCCCAACGCGATTAGCCTCTGTCTTCACAATTTTAGTATTCGTAGCCTCAGGAATTCCGTGATCGGTTTCATAGGTTGACGGATCATAAATATTTACCGTATCGTAGTTGGCCGGGCTGTAAACATAGGTATAGCCCTGAGTGAAGGAATAGTCCGTATCAACACCGGTCGACAATTGATGCCTTACGGAACCCGAGTTAAAAGTTCCCTGCAAATTGAATTGCTGACCCGCTATGCTTTCTAAATTTTTATTTTTTCCCAGTGGACGGTTCAGAGTACCGTCAGCAGCCGGCTGAATACGTTCTGTTCCTTCTGACGATCTTCCGTAATCCTGAAACGAAGTGTTGGAACTGAATTTCCAATTCTTATGAAATTTATGGCTGATTTGCCCTGTGAAAGAAGCCTGCGTAGTTAAACCATTGGACCATCTTGCTCCCAAATAAGTGTTACGTGGTAAATCGACTACTTCTCTGCCAATGGCTCCCGTTCCAAAATCAGGAGTCCAATTATCCCGCAGATAATCACTCTGTAATAAAAAGTACGTTCTCTTTCCGGCTTTAAAAAGCACCGACGGATTTACATAGAAACGCTCTCTAGTAACAACATCCCTGAAACTTTCGGCATTTTCATAAGAACCAATAAATCGGTAAGCAATTGTTGAATTTAAGGGGCCGTAAAAATCAACCGTCGGTTTGTAATATGCGTAGCTTCCCGCCTGAAATGAAACCGATCCGCCTCTGGTGAAATTAGGGGTTTTAGTTACCATATTAAGGATTCCCCCAGGTGCAACATTTCCGAATAACAGAGCGGAACTCCCCATTAAGGCTTCCACCTGTTCCAGAGAAGCTACCTCTGGCATCGATCCTCCGTTGTAACGAAAACCGTTTTTAAACATATTATTCGCCGTCATGTCATATCCTCTGGACCACAGAGATTCCTGAGCACCTCCGCGCGCCGAACCAACATAAACACCATTTACATTTTTGATGACATCACTTAGTCTTGTAACTTGCTGTTGTTCCAGCATTTTTCGGTTGATGACCTGAACACTTTGCGGCAGGTCGATGGTTTTGATACCTGCTTTACCGTTAGCCAGCGTCCTATTAATGACGCTTCCCGATACGATTACTTCCGATAGGGTATTCGAAGCTTCAACTAAAACGATTTGGGGCACTACTGAAATTCCTCCTGCTTTTACACTAACCTGAGCGTTTGCAGATATAAATCCGACATGAGAAAAGATCAATGTGTATTTTCCGGGTTTTACATTTGAGATACTGAAATTACCTTCGGCATTCGTCATCCCACTAAAATCTCCATTTTTAGTCGTAATTGTAACCTTCTCAAGCGGTAAATTTTTAGAAGTAATGACTTCACCTTTTATCGTTCCGTTGTTTTGAGCATTAAGTTGTAAGGTGAAAAATATAATCGCTAACAAAAATTGAATAGGGCTTTTCATTGTTTTAAGCTTATTTAGATTGATTAAACTTAATACAAAA
This sequence comes from Flavobacterium enshiense, assembly GCF_022836875.1. Lineage (NCBI taxonomy): Bacteria > Pseudomonadati > Bacteroidota > Flavobacteriia > Flavobacteriales > Flavobacteriaceae > Flavobacterium > Flavobacterium enshiense. The sequence continues at coordinate 1,664,486 of NZ_CP090376.1, read as the reverse complement.
CTAAATAAGCCCTGGATAGCAAAACATGATTTATATCATCAAATCAAGATAATTATATCTTTTATTCACGATTACCTAAAAACCAACTCTCTAACAACCTCTTTTCGAAGCTCTTCATTGATCATTTTGATGATTTTTTGCTTACCATAGCTCAATTCTTCCCTCAAAACAGCGGAAGAAAGAGCCACATAAAGTGTACTGTTTTTTAAAAGAATTTCGGTGGTATAATTATTTACCCCGTTGCCCATAAGATTTTTCCAGGCGTCCCTTACGTCAATTTTATCCATTCCGGCCTGCAATTTATTCTCCTGAATAAAAAGCTTTAATACGTCTCCTATTGAGTTCTCTTCACTAAAACGCTTTGCCATTATTTTACCGAAAAAGGTTTTGCTCTTTTGTAATAGTATTCTATATCCTGATCGTTTTTTACAACCAGTTTTTCATCTGTAATTGAGACGATTGTTTCTTCCCATTTAGCATAAGGCGTGGTATAGTTAAATATTACATCACCATCTGCAATGTCTACCACAATGGTTTCGGATAAGTCATTCATCATGTATTTCCCGTCAAGCTGAGGCATTACTTTTTTTCTGAAACCTTTCTTTCCTTTAATTTCAAAAAAATCGATTGTTGAATTAATCTTATATTCTTTCTTACTGCCATCGGGCAATTCTGCTTTTTCAATTTCCCAATACCCGTTTATTTTGGCCAGATCTTTTTCGGTTATATCTTGTTTACAACCTACCAGCAGTACAGCGGCAACAACAGCAATAAAAAAATTTTTCATTGGATTTTACTTTTTGCAAAGTTAATTTTTAAAACCATTCGAAAAAGACAAAACCATTAAACTATTTGCTGATTTTAGAGTTTGATTTAAACAAAAAACTATATCACTATTACGAGAAGTGTGGCACTTTCTGATTTGATGAAGTTATATTGCAAAAAAAAGGCGCTATATGAATAACGCCTTTACTTTTATTTTTTGCTGAAGAATTTTATTGTTGCATATATAACCAACATAAAACTGATTAGTCGTAATGCCAAAAAACCATTTGGAAATGATTTTTCAAGAAACATAGAAACAAAACCTATTAAAAACGTAATCAGAATAATTTTAATTGGCGATGCCCTTTTAAAAAAATCAATTACTTTATTCATGCCGATTTTTATTTAAAGAAAGAATCTACAAATTCGTATTTATTGAATACCTGCAAATCCTCAATTCCTTCTCCTACTCCGATATATTTTACAGGAACCTGAAACTGATCGGAGATTCCGATAACTACTCCACCTTTAGCCGTACCGTCTAATTTTGTAACTGCCAAACAGCTTACTTCCGTTGCCGCGGTAAACTGTTTTGCCTGTTCGAAGGCGTTTTGTCCTGTAGACCCGTCCAAAACCAATAAAACATCATGAGGTGCATCTTCTACCACTTTTTGCATTACGCGTTTTACTTTGGTTAACTCCGCCATCAATCCTACTTTATTGTGCAGACGACCGGCTGTATCAATGATTACCACATCAGCATTTTGTGCTACAGCGGATTGCAATGTATCAAAAGCTACAGAAGCAGGATCACTTCCCATTTGCTGACGAACGATAGGTACACCCACCCTGTCAGCCCAAATTTGCAGCTGGTCAATGGCAGCGGCACGGAAGGTATCGGCAGCACCAAGCACTACGCTGTGTCCGGCTTTTTTGAATTGGTATGCTAATTTTCCAATGGTTGTAGTTTTACCAACACCGTTTACACCAACCACCATAATAACATAAGGCTTTTTATCGGCTGGAATTTCAAACTCGGAAGCTTCACCGGAATTCGTTTCTGACAACAATCCGGCAATCTCCTCGCGAAGAATTCCGTTTAGCTCATCGGTACCTAAATACTTATCTTTGGAAACGCGTTCTTCGATGCGCTCAATGATTTTCAGGGTCGTGTTTACCCCTACGTCTGAAGCGACCAGAATTTCTTCCAGGTTATCCAATACCTCATCGTCTACTTTCGATTTTCCCGCAACGGCTTTGGTCAGTTTGGAGAAAAAAGAAGTTTTGGACTTTTCAAGGCCTTTGTCTAATGTTTCTTTCTTTTCGGATGAAAATATTTTTTTAAAAAAATTCATTTTTTAAATTATGAATTACAAGTTATAAAATGCGTTTAATAGAAGCCGAGAACTTTCTTCAGCCCTGATGGGAGCGGCATCCTTTTTTGATGATCATTGAGGCTCTCGAAATGATTATCTAAAAAGATTACTCCGTCAATTCGCTACACTCGTGTCAGCGGACAGCAGGAACTACGCATAAAAAATGCCCAAGCGATTGGCTCCTAAATTTCAACAAACCGAAATAAATTTCGATTTCCCCTCAAAAATATAAATTTTTTACGAGGTTCTTTTCTTCCTTAGGCTAAATAATGCCAAGGAAATAATCTAAAAATAAAAAAGCCACTTCCGGATGAAAGTAGCTTTTCTATATATTGTATAACGGAATTATTTCTTTTTTAAGAACTCATCCACTTCTTCAGGAGACATTACTGCTTCAACGAAAGTATAAGCACCAGTTTTAGGTGATTTTACCATTTTGATAGCTTTAGTCAATCTCTTTGAAGCTGTCTGTAACGATGCAACGGTTTTCTTTGCCATGACTTACTATTATTTAATTTCTTTATGTACAGTTACTCTTTTCAAGATTGGATTGAATTTTTTAATCTCTAATCTGTCTGGAGTATTCTTTTTGTTTTTAGTTGTGATGTAACGAGATGTTCCTGGTACGCCAGAAGTTTTGTGCTCTGTACACTCTAAAATAACTTGAATTCTATTACCTTTCTTTGCCATTGTGATATATATTTAAAGGTTACGGAATTATTTAACTAATCCGTTAGCTTTAGCTTCTTTCAAAACCGCAGCGATACCATTTTTATTAATCGTTTTTAAAGCAGATGTAGATATTCTTAAAGTTACCCATCTGTCCTCCTCAGGAATGTAGAAACGTTTCTTAACTAAGTTTACACTAAACTTTCTTTTAGTTTTATTCATAGCGTGAGAAACATTGTTTCCAACCATTGCTCTCTTACCTGTAAGTTCACAAACTCTTGACATTGTACTTATCTTTATATTTCGTTATTCAAAATCAGGGTGCAAAGAAACAAAAAAGAAACCTATTACACAAACTATTTCGACTAGTTTTTTAAAATTTGTTGATAAATTTTTTCCAATGCCTTGCTAACCGCCCTATCAATCACTTTCTCACGGGGCTGTCCAAAGTTATATTCTTCGGTCTCCACGCCTTTGGGAGTCGCTACTGCGACGATAACCGTACCTACTTCGGCATCGGCATCACCTTTGTTTGGACCGGCATTTCCGGTTGTAGCAATTGCATAGTCAGTTTTCATAATTTTCTGAATATTCAGCGCCATTGCTTCGGCCACTTCCTTACTCACCACCGAATAATCGTCAATCGTTTTTTGAGAGATTCCGAGTACATTTACCTTCGTTTCGGTAGCATAACTTACCACACTGCCTTTAAAATAATTCGACGAACCTGAAACAGATGTCAATGTTGCAGCTATTTTCCCACCAGTACAACTTTCTGCCGTTGAAATCGTAAGTCCTTTTTCCGTAAATAATTTCCCTAAAACCACCTCGATGCTTTCATCATCATCATAACCAATTATAGACTCTCCGATAATTGCATCCAATTTCAACACCTCATCTGAAATCGCCTTATATAACAAAGCTTCATCGCTTCCGCGGGCAGTAAGACGCAAACGCACCTGACCAGCATGCGGCAGATAGGCTAATTTTATAAATCCGGGTAAATTATCCTCCCAGGTTTCAATTTTTTCAGCTAAAAGGCTTTCGCCGATCCCGTAAGTACGAATGGTTTTATGGACAATATAAGGCCGTTTGAATTTTTCCACAAGCCTTGGAATCACCTCGTATTCTACAAGATGCTTCATTTCAAACGGAACGCCCGGCAAGGAAATAAAAACAGTATTTTCTTTCTCCATCCACATACCGGGAGCGGTCCCAACAGGATTAAACAACACCGTACATTTCGAAGGCACCAGCGCCTGATCTTTATTGATTTGTGTTATGGGACGTTTAAAATAATTCTCAATCAAATTGGTTACGTGCGCCAGAACAACCTCGTCCGTCACTAGTGCGTCCTGAAAATAATCGCAGAATGTTTTTTTGGTAATATCGTCTTTGGTAGGTCCTAACCCACCAGTCATAATGACCACATCTGAATGGTTTTGAAGTTTGGAAAACGTATCCAAAATATGCTGCTTATCATCTGTAATGGACAGCATTTCATACACGCCAATACCAATTTTATCCAGAGCCTTAGCAATAAACCCCGAATTAGTATCAATTATTTGACCGATGAGAATTTCATCGCCTATAGTCACAATAGTTGCTTTCATTTTGTCTTTAACAGATAAGCAACAAATATACTATGCTTTATGCACAATAATGTAAGGAAAAACAATCATTAACATTTATATTGGGAATCGCTAATGATTTTGAAATAACACAAGGAAATTTATTGAAAAAGACTAAGGCTTTACGATGGTATCTATCACTTTAAGCATTAAAAGCAAAACGATAAATACACCGACCAATTTAATATAAAGCCCCATAAAATTTTTCTGCTCACTCAAATCAGCAAATTGGAGCGTTTCATAATTGGCGACAATTTCGTTTTTCCGAAGCAAATCCTCAACCTCCGGTCTGTCTTTTTGGGATAAATAATAAGACACTAAAGAACATTGTGAAGACTCATCCTTACAATTTAAATAAAAGTCCAATCCTTTATTGTTCAATTCGTTCTCGAATGAAACAACGTCTTTGTATTGAACCGCTACTCTAAAATGTTTTCCTAATTTTACTCGAATGGTTTTAGGCATTATCGCTGAAAGTTAAATATTGTACTCTTTCTTTACTTCTTTCAGGGCGTTTTCAATGTGTTCTTTTAAGCTTTTAAAAACTTCTTTTATTTCTTTTTTCTTGCCTTCGGATTTTGTCCATTCCATAACCTGCAGGTTTTCTTCATAGGCAGCATCCATTCCCAATAAATCCAAGGTAGGTTTGATCTTATGGGAAGAGGCATATGTTTTTGCATAATCTTTTTCTTCAATACCTTCTTTGATGGATTTTAATTCCACAGGCACTTCTTCAACAAAAAGATTTATGATTTGTAGAGCGAATTCGGTATCATTGTCCGAAATTTCGTAGACTTTTGATAAGTTATAATGTAATGGCATCTGCTTTACTTTACCTGTATTTTAAAAAGTTGTTTTCCTTCTATAAAACCTTCCAAAACGTCATCCGCCTGAACTTTCGCTACTCCGGCGGGTGTTCCTGTAAAAATAACATCTCCTGTTTTCAAGGTGAAATATTGTGAAACATAAGCAATTAACTCGTCTATTTTCCACAACATCTGGCTGGTATTTCCACTTTGAACGACCTTACCGTTATTCGTTAACTCAAAGTTAACATTTTCGAGTGAACTGAAATTTTTTTTCGGTAAAAAATCACTTATTATCGCTGAATGATCAAATGCCTTTGCTTTTTCCCATGGAAGTCCTTTGCTTTTTAACTCAGTCTGTAGATCACGAGCTGTAAAATCAATACCCAATCCGATTTGATCATAGTATTTATGTGCGAATTTCGGATCAATATACTTCCCCACCTTATTGATTTTCACTAAAACCTCTACTTCGTGATGCACGTCATTACTAAACTCGGGAATAACAAAAGGGGTTTGTTTCGGCAAAACCGCCGTATCCGGTTTCATGAAAATTACCGGTTCGCTCGGACGTTCGTTTTGCAATTCGGAAATGTGGTCGGCGTAATTCCTCCCAATGCAGATTATTTTCATTTTTTTGAGTGGTTAAGTTACTGGGGCGCTGAGTTACTAAGTCTTCTACAGTTTTGTATTGAGTTTTCTAAGTTTAATTGCGGTCAGCACCTTTTTGGTATATAATGGGAAATCGGCGTTTTGAATCCATCCGAAATAACCCGGTTCTTTTTCCAATACCTCATCTACCAAGGCACCTTTGTGCTTTCCGAAAGTAAAAATTTCCTTTCCTTCATTATTCAAAGCAATAAAGCCGGCAAAATCAACCGATTTTTTTCTTGTGGTGAATTCCGACAGCGCTTTCATATCGTTTTCCAGATCCGGATAACGTTCTAATTGGGCTTTCAGGATTTCGTAAGTCGCCATAGTATCTGCTTCCGCACTATGAGCATTGTTCAGAATCTCTCCACAGTAAAATTTATAGGCCGCACTTAAGGTACGCTCTTCCATTTTGTGGAAAATGGTCTGCACATCCACAGAAACACGGTTTTTCATATCAAAATCAACTTCAGCACGAAGCAATTCTTCTGCTAAAAGCGGAATATCAAACCGATCTGAATTGAAACCGGCCAAATCCGAATCCTTAATCATATTGTGAATCTGAGAAGCCAACTCTCTAAAAGTAGGCTCATTGGCTACCTTTTCATTGGTAATTCCGTGAACTGCCGTAGCATGCGCCGGAATAGGAATTGTAGGGTTTACCAACCAAGTCTTACTTTCCTTATTTCCGTTGGGATATATTTTTACGATTGCAATTTCAACAATTCGATCCTTACCCACATCAATACCAGTGGTTTCTAAATCGAAAAAACAAATCGGTCTGTTTAATTTGAGTTCCATTTTTACATTTTGAATCGATACAAATGTAATTTTTAAACCCAAATATTACTAATTTATTTCGGTAAAAAAAGAAAGGCGGTATCTACAAAACCGCCTCTCAATTCCTAGCATCTCCTATCGATTCACAATAATACACCGAACCTCTTTTTTCCCTTCACTTTGAAATTGAATAAAATAAACCCCGGTATTAAAATCCTGAGTATCCATAACCAGCATATTATCGGCCATGGAAGAATATTGGATCTTCATTTTTTGTCCAAGGGAATTATACATGGAAACCTCATATTGGCTGATCCCTTCTAATTCAATAATCAGTTTATCATTGGCAGGTACAGGATACAGTTTAATATTTGCGGCCGTATTTCCATAAGTACCCAACGTTGACTGCACATCAATTGTATGCAGCAAATTATTATACCCTGTATTGATTTCCCAAGTAGACTCGTTGGAAAAACGCAATGAATATTCCGGGCGCAGTGCCAAATTCTCTTTTCTGTCTGGGAGGTATAGATACATTTTATAATTCCCGGCAACCATATTAGATGGCAGCACTACCTCTTCGCTAATAACCTGTTCTGTTTTACTCGACCAGAATCGGGGATCAGTAATCAAAGGAAGTCTATACTCCTGACTATTGGAGGTGTTCCTTAAAACCAAAAACACCGTTCTGGCATTAAATAATGAGGCAAAACCAGAATTTTTCACCTTAAGACCAACAGTCATAGCTGTACCGGCGCGGGCCGTTTTCAAAAAAGTTCCACTAATCAATTCAAACCGGTATCCTAATTTTTTCTGCATATCCGGAAAACAACCCTCAGCCTGAAAACCGCTTGTCACCGCAGGATTAAAACTGACATTCAGATAGGTCCAGTGAAATTTTTCCATTTCAGACAATGCGGTGACACATTTTGACCTTGGTTCGTTTACGGAACAGGTTTCTCCTCCCATAACCAAATACTTGGTTTCCTGTTCCAAATAAGGATATTCGACAGAAACATTTTCATACGTTCCATAATCAGTAGAACTGGCTAAAAAACAATCATTATGATGCCCTATTCTCGCCAAATCTGTCCCCTTAAAAGCCTGATCTTGAGACAAAGGATCTGTCACATTATAGGTTTTCTGCTTTAACTTAGGCGTCCTGATCTGAACCATTTTTGAACTGGGCAGCGATGTCAGTATTGCATCAACCACTTCTTTTCTGTTGGCATAATCTGAAGCAGAAGGCGGCCTTCCAAAGTGATCCGTATAATACCATTCTCCCCAGGCACCTATGAAGCCCGCCTGCAGTGAACAAATAACATCCTCATTTGAAACCAACAGGTTTTTCAGCTGGGAAATATGCTGTAAAACAACTGATTTAGGAGCATCGAGAACCCCCGCATCTTTATTATCGGAATAGGCAAAACGGACTATGCATTTCAACCCGGCATTCCTAATTTTATTAAAATCAGACTGCATATTACTTAAGTAGGAATCCGAGATAGGCCCATTTACAAAACTTTCCATATAAAAAACCCGCAGTATCAAAGTAATATTATTATTTTTCCTGTAACCTTCTAATGTTGACTGATTTAACCCTATATAACTCGAGGAATGTACTTCGGTATGCCTGTAAAACCCTCTTTCCGGATTAGCAATATTTTCCGAAGACGGAGTATAATTTACCATAGCTGTTGTTTGAGCAATTACCGCAAAAGGCAACAGTAGCAAGGTAAGAACAACTCCTTTGAAAGATCTCTTAAATATGATTGTATTTTTCATTTCTAAATTGTTTAATTCTGATTTTTAGCACATTATCATTACATCTTGATAAAACGCCGCAGTTTCATACGCTGAAATTTATAGTCCAGCATTGTAACCGCTCCATTTTAAATTCCATGATCATTTGCTACTATCTTCCTATTCCTGAATCATATCGCTGTATCACAAAATGAGGATGGTATGACATGAGACCTTCCCCGGACTCACCTCCGATTAAAATCTTCCCGTCCGGCTGTATCAGGACACAGTTAGCCTGACTGCTGGTTTCCGGGCCATCAGTAGTAACCACAACACCGTTCGTTCCAAATGTGGTGTCTGGTGTGCCATCGGCCTGCAGACGAATCATCGCAATATCATGAGCGCTTGTTGTTGAAACTGCACCTACAACCAGTATTTTAGAATCGCTTTGAAACTGAATAAGCTGTTCGTGTGCATTGAATTTAATTGGCGAACTAAACACCCCGGATTCACCGAAACCAGTATCTATATCGCCATTTGGAAAAAGCCGAATTACCTGAAAAGAAGTCGTTTGTCCCGAAATGGAAGAAGACCAGCCACTAAATACTATTTTATCATCAGACTGCATTTTTACAGATTGTGCTTCATCCATATCATCAATATCTATTATTTTGATTCCGTTGGTTCCGAAAGAGGTATCCAGATTTCCGTCACCAAAATATCGGACAATAGCAAAATCGCTATGATATTCTCCGCTAATATTTTGGACCGCTCCAACCAACACAATTTTTCCATCAGATTGTATTGTAATGTCATGTGCAAAATCTTTTGCCCCTACTGATGTAGTTACCACGCCGTTAGTACCAAAACCGTCGTCTACACTTCCATCGGGATTGAATCGAAGCAATACGAAATCTCTGTTCGAATCAGCAATCGAAAAGCCGGCTACCAGAATTTTTTCGTCCGACTGAGCAATTATCGATTTTACATTCAGAAAATTTCGTAAAACAAGACCGTCCGTTCCAAAAGAGTTATCAAAATTTCCGTTGCTGTCAAATCGGGTCATGACAAATTGCGAATCCACATAATCATTATATACAATTCCTCCGGTTACTATCATTCCGCTTGATTGTAATAATGCGGAATTCAATGAAATCTTACCGGTTGAAAAATTACCAATCACTAAACCTGCGGTTCCAAATGTAGGATCAAGTTTACCACTGCTATCGAACCTAGCTAATGCAAACTGTGAAAAAAGGCCATGATTTGATACGGTACCTCCTGCAATTATCTTTCCGTCCGGCTGCAGAAGCATGGAATGCACGGCGGAGTCGAAAACATTAAACGTAGCCAAAACCCTCCCGTTACCGTTAAAAGTGGGGTCAAGGGTTCCATTCTGCGCAACTATTATTTCTGTTATCAGAAACAGTAGTAAAAAAAACCAATATTTCATCTTTTTACAATTTAATTTACCGATAGATGTACGTAATACTGCAAGAACCTACGACTGCCTGCCAGTAACAATTAATAAATCACTTCAAATATTATTTCCACACACAGGTTCGAAAAAAGTACTTGTACAAAAAAAAATCAGGCATTTAACAACTGTATGTCTTGCAATACAGCATCCTTACTTTTAAATTTTTACCACCAGAACTCTTTACATCTGAACCAAAGACTCACTTGAAAACCATTCATGACAAATCAAAAAACAGTCTCAATTACATTGCTTAGTTTCAAAAGAAACGACTTTAAATTTGGGGGGAATCTCCATCGCTTTGACGTGCTTTAACATCACCATTATTGGGGCAGTATTGTCAAAAAAATCCGAGCTGGGCAACTCTATGAAGAACAGAATCCGTGAGAATGGATTATTATAAATTGAATCCATGATAACAGACTATTTACATCAAAATTCAATATAAAAAGAAGCAAAACTTTTAACTTCATTTTGCTTTACTTATTTTTTCACTATTCTAAAATTTTTGGTTTCATTCTCACCCGAAACCGTTATGAAATAAATACCTGCAGCCAACGTTCCGGAAAAATCCAGTTTCTGAGAATTAAATCCTGCCTTAAAACCTTGATCTTTCAGCAAAGCAGTTACTTTTCTGCCGTCGAAGCTGTATAAATCCATAGAAAGCACTTCAGGCTGATTGAGGGTAAAATCAAATGTCAGGGTTTCCCTGAAAGGATTTGGGTAAATCAGAAAGGGATGATTTTTGTCAAATTCCGAAACCACAAGCCTTCCGCTTGGATCATTTCGAAAAACCACAGTATGACGGTGACAAGAGAACCAGGCTTCACAAAAGGTTGCTCCCGAAAGAATTTTACCATCAGGCTGAATAGCTAATTTGCCATCTAAGGCTCTGCTGTTTATCAGTATTGAGGTTATATACCCCTTATTGCCAAAATTCGAATCTAAATCTCCGTTCGTTTTAAAATGCACGATTCCTAGTGCAACCGGCTCAAAATTATTGGTTGGATCAGGATTTTCACTTGTTTCATAAGTTCCTGCAGCTATTAACTCTCCGTTTTCAAGTTCTTTGAGTGACTGCAATCCCAGAATCGGATATTCTATTACTTTAATTCCGTCTGTACCGAAAGTATCATCCAAATTCCCTTCCTCATTTAAACGTACCAGTCTATTTACGACTCCGATACTGGGAAATAACCCATAGCTGGAGCATAAAAATACCGTTTTCCCACTGGACTGAACCAAAACATCTGTTGTGTCATCTACATCCAAAAAATTAAAACTTCTCACCCCTTCATCACCGAAAGTTGTATCCAAATTGCCATCATCTTTTAACCTCATAAAAAAAACGTCTCTTTGATAGTCATCAGGATTAGCACTTCCATAGTTTCCGCTTATCATAATTTTCCCATCCTTCTGACTTATAATATCATGCAGCGTAATATTTGTCTGAGGCATCAAAAAATCAATCACTCCATTACTTCCGAAATCAGTATCCGGCATTCCGTCCGGTTTATATCTCTCCGCTGTGAAACTAACAAAGGCTCTGGCACTTCCAGCCTCTTTAACTGCCAAAATTCTGTCATCTGCCTGAACTGATATTGATTTTATAATATTTACCGGATCTGTTATGGTTCCGTTTGTTCCGAAAGAGTCATCTATAGAGCCATCCGGATTTAAGCGAAATATATAACTGGACAAAGAGTTAAAATCTCCCTGCCAGACTAGACCAATAATTTTACCATCCGACTGTAATTCAACATCTTCAATATTATTCTGTAAACTACTTGTAACAAATCCTTTAATTCCGAATGCCGGATCTAAAACACCATTTTTGTCGTATCTGTTAATAACATATCTAGGATCCGTGCCGCGCAGATTAAAATTTATAGCAGTGAGGAACGATCCGTCCGGCAGTAATACAATCGATTTAAACTCAGATTCCAAATCCATAGTATTATCACTATACATCTGAAATATGATTCCGTTTGTTCCAAAACTCTGATCAAGAAACTCATTTTGGCTATACAACGAAAGCGGAGGAAATAAAAGGTACACTAACGTACATAAAGTAATCTTTTTCATAACCTTTTTTTGAAACCATTACTCTTCAAATACTAACTTGCAAAATTTGCGAACCTCAAAAACAATAAATTGGAGTCATCCGAAATAAATATCCCTTTCGTCTTACTTCACAATTTTAATAGTCACGGCGTTATTTCCGTTGAAAACTTTCAAAAATGAACGTCATGTTTGGAAACCGCCCCCCTCAATTATTTTTACATTCAATTTAATTATCAGTTGAATAAATAGAAGAATCACAGAAATAAAATAACGTAAAGATCATCATTGTTCTATTAAATGAACCATCTGACATTCGTTCGGAATTGAGCCGACAATAAATTCATTGTAAAAAAGCAATGTAAAAATCGACTGCCTTTTTTTAAATCCCAACAACTTAACAACCTTAAAACCACACCTTACTCAGCTATTTATGGTAAATAAATCCATATTTTCATTTAAAAACACTTTATTTTTTCTATAAATGCAAATAATCATAGATAAAAAAAACGACTCCTATTTTACTATTTTAAAAACTTTAGTACCTGAATCTGAATTGATATTTAAAAAATACACCCCTTTGGACAAATGCGCTGGGACAACCAATTCCATCTGATTGTTACCATGAGAGAAAAACTCATCTTTCATCAAATTCGATATCACTTTCCCGCTTACATCTAATAAATCTACCGAAACTTTTTCGGAACCAGAAAGCGTAAAATCAACTTTCAACGGAGAGCCATCCCTAATTGGAATAGGATACAGCTTAAAGGAATCGTCAATAAAATTACTCGCTGTATTTAAAGAACTGCCCATTGTATAACGTAAAAGCCAACCTCCACTCACAGAAAAAAATGTATTGAATCCTACTGTTATAGTATTTGGCAATTGAAAATCGGGTTCGATGAAAAAATGGGTATCATACCCAAGAGCGGTTGTTACAGTCCCATTAGTACCAAAAGTAGTATCCTTCGTTCCATTTGGATTTAAACATGTCATTGAAAATAAATTGCGTGAGTTCCCAGAAATCCCTCCAGTAATAATCTTGCCATTAGGTAGTCCCCACAAAAACGGATGAATAAAATACGAAGAATAATTAAGATAATACTCATTAACGTTGATTACACCGGTCGTGCCAAAATTCAAGTCTAATGAGCCATTATTCGTCAATTTTACTATTTTGGAAAATCTATTGCCCAAATCCGTCATAAAATTGTAGGAAAGCAAAATTTCACCAGAAGACAAAACCCGCCAACAAGAAAATGTTCCGTTTGTGACCTCGGCAACAGAATTCAGGTACCTGATCCCATTAGTCCCAAAAGAGGAATCCAATCCTCCTGCACTTGTCAGTCTGACAATGTAGTCTCCACCAAATTCCCGTGGAAAACCAAATGTATATTCGTGTTCGTTTACACTTAAAAATAATTTATCATTTGAATCTGCCGCCATAGCAAGTGTTAAACCATCTGTACCTGCTGGATTCCAACTAAATTCCCCGTCTACACCAAAACTTAAATCTTTACTACCATTACTATTAAAACGCAACAATAAATACATTGTATCTTCATTAGTATTATTGGTAAATTTTAAAGAAACCGTTATCTTCCCGCTACTATGCAACACGGATCTAATTTCGTCCAAACTATCAAAACCCTTAGGCCGTGAATTCCAATATACAACTCCTCCCACCCCAAAAGATGGATCTAATGAACCGTTTGTATCATAACGTGCCAAAATATTACCTCCCGTATCCGGCCAGCCTGCGATTAAAAATTTATTATCCGCTTGCAAATTGATTGAATAGTTATCACTGGACACCGGTGATATGATGTACCCATTATTTCCAAAACTTTTATCTTTGGTTCCGTTGGCATTGAACCTCATTACATAACCATAGTTTGCTACCAATATTTTGGAATCTTGTTGCACCGCCATTGCCTGTATCCCTATCGGAGATTCATTAATGGTAACTTCTTGAAATCCATTAGTACCAAATGTCGTATCCAAAACCCCATTTTGCGGAAAAACCCCACTCAAGGAGGTACTTAATACTACTATAACAATTAATATAAACCTTTTCATTATTTCTTACTTTTATACTTTAAAATCATAAATTTTCATAATCCCAAAAAACTTACAACCTAAGTTTAACAGTAGTTATCACATGCCACAAAATCTCTTTAAAAATAATATTGATCTATAAAGATTCTGACAGCAATAATATTTTAGTAATTTTTAAAAGATTACAAACCAACTAAAAACAACATCTTTTTTAGATTTTCAGCAAATCAAAATAGCCGTCGAAGATATGTCATGTTTAGTAGTGTGATAAAAGTGAAGCAATTTCTGAGTTTCCTATTTTACTACTTAAAAAAACTTTCTTCCCAATATTTGAATGTATTTACAGGAAATACACTCCCAGTGATTGTAGTCGGTACTTTAAGGTTCAACTGATTACTACCAGGGAAAAAGTTTGTTTTTTAATTAATTGTTTAATTAATTTTCCATCCAAATCATATAAATCGATGGAAAGATCATCCGTTTGACCAAGATTGAAATCAACGCTTACACCATTTTCTTTAATTTGGTTAGGATAAAACATAAAACCATTTTTAAAGGAGCTAAATTCAGACTGTTCCAAAAGCCTTGAATTATATTTTAACAAAAAAGTACGTGGATAATAAGATGAAAGATAAACTTCTGAAAAATTGGCTCTTACAATAATTTTATCATCCGTTTGAACCAATACCCCTCCAAATTTTGATTCGCTATAGCCAATAAAGTGAAGGCACGGTTTTCCGTCTTCGTCAAATGATGCATCGAGTACACCATCCCGGGAATAGGAAACCGAAAAAGCTAAAATCAGCATCCATAAAAAAAGGAAAGTAATTTTACTCATGATTTCTAACTTTTTGATTGCCATAAAGTTACAAAAATATAACCCGTTCTAAATTTACTTTAGTGTTAAAAAAAAAGACCTCAAAAATGAGGTCTTTTACAAAGCTATCAATGCCATCATGGGATTTGGATAGTAACTTAAGTTTGAGTTGTCAAATTCTGAAGAATGCAAAAAAGTTCCCGAAATAAACATTACTTTCTTCCTACTTCACAATTTTAATGGTAACAGCGTCATTTCCGTTGAAAACCTTCAAAGAATAAACGCCATCTGCCAGCGCTCCCGGAAAATCCAGTTTTTGGGAATTGTATCCCCCTTGAAATTCCTGATTCTTCATTAAATTGGCCACTTTTCTGCCATCATTACTGTACAAATCCATCGAAAGTATTTCAGGATCGTCAAGCGTAAAATCTATCGTTACTGACTCCTTGAAAGGGTTTGGATAAACACGAAAAACATCCGTTTCATTAAATTCTGAAACTGCAAGTCTTTCTCCCGCATCATATCTTAAAACCACAGTATACGGATGACTAGACATCCAGGCCTCACAAAAAGTTGCCCCTACAAGAATTTTATCATCACGCTGCATAACTAATCGGCTTCCTAAGGCCCTGCTATAAGGCAACGTGGTCCTTATATAACCATTTTGACCAAAACCCGCATCCAATTCTCCATCCCAATTAAAGCGTGAAATTACTATACCGACAGGTTCCTGATTATTTTCCGGTGTCGGATTTTCACTTGTCTGATAAGTTCCGATAGTCATTAGTTTTCCGTTTTCAAGTTCTTAAAACGACGAAAATAAAGGGGGATATTTCATTATTCTAATTCCGTTTGTTCCGAAAGTATAATCAAAATCTCCATCCGCATTTAAGCGTATTAATCTTATTACACGTTCACTACTGTCTGACGATAACCCATAACTCAAAGTTAAAAACACCATTTTCCCATCGGAGTTAACCAAAACTTTTGAAGCATAATCAGTATCGTCAAAATTAAAAACCCTCAACCCTTCTTCACCGAAAGTTGCATCGAAACTGCCATCCTCATTTAATCTCACAAAAAGAATGTTAGTTCGATAGTCATCGGGATTGGCAGTTTTAACAAGAACATTTAGCAGTATTTTTCTATCCGCCTGGCTTACAATACCCAGCAACGACAAATTCGCCTGAGGCAGTGAAAAATCAATTGCTCCTTTATTTCCGAAACCAGCATCCGGCGTTCCGTCCGGTTTGTATCTTTCGACTGTAAAACTAGGGAAGACCCAATCATACCCGATGGTTTTGCCAACCAAAATTTTATCGTCTGACTGAATTGTTAATAACCGAAGAGAATTTACCTCATCCGTAACGGCTCCATTAGTTCCGAAAGAGTCATCTGGCGAACCATCTGCATTATAGCGAAATAAATAATGTGTTAAAGATGGATAAATTCCTTCCGCGGCAAGACCAATAATCTTTCCGTCCGATTGAAATTTGATGTCGACAATATTATTATTCACTTCACTGGCAATAAAACCATTTTCTACAAATGCCGTATCTAAAGCTCCGTCATTATTGTACCGGATTATTACATATCTGGGATCCCTGCCGTGGAGATGATAATTTGAAGCGGTAATAAACTTATCATCAGGCTGCAAAACAATCGACACAAAGTTTGACTCGCCACCGTGACCTGTTTGCAGATCAGTATAGTTTTGAAATATGATTCCATTTGTCCCGAAAGTTGGGTCGAGAAATTCATTTTGGCTAAACAACCAGAGGGGATTAAAAAAAAGGTTAACCAGCAAACATAATATAATTTTACCCATATTTGCTAACTTTTTGATTACCTTAAAGTTACAAAAATAAAGCCCTCCCTAAATTCGCTTCAGTGTAAAAAAAAGACCTCAAAAATGAGGTCTTTTAAAAAATTGTATACTTATTTTTAGAAATCTCTATTGATATCCCAAGCCTCTAAGTACTCGGCAACACGTTTCACAAAACTTCCTCCTAATGCACCATCCACAACTCTGTGATCGTAAGAGTGCGACAAGAACATTTTCTGACGGATTCCGATGAAATCACCATCCGGAGTTTCAATAACCGCCGGCACTTTTCTGATAGCACCTAAAGCTAAAATACCTACTTGCGGCTGGTTGATAATCGGAGTTCCGAAAACAGAACCGAAAGTTCCAACGTTAGTTACTGTATATGTTCCGCCTTGTGTATCGTCTGGTTTCAATTTACCTGCTTTAGCACGGTTTCCTAAATCGTTTACCGCTTTAGCCATACCTACAAGGTTTAACTGGTCTGCATTTTTGATCACTGGAACAATAAGGTTTCCGTTTGGTAAAGCCGCAGCCATACCTAAGTTGATATTTTTACGTTTGATGATGTAATCACCATCAACAGAAATATTCATTCCAGGGAAATCTTTCAGCGCTTTGGCAACTGCTTCCATCATAATTGGCGTGAAAGTCAATTTCTCACCTTCTCTCTTTTCGAACGCATTTTTCACTTTATCTCTCCATTTCACGATGTTCGTCACATCCACTTCAATGAACGACTGAACGTGAGCCGAAGTTTGTATCGAAGCCGTCATGTATCCGGAAATCAGCTTACGCATTCTGTCCATTTCCACGATTTCGTCACCACCGTTAACAGAAACAGGGGCTGCCTTAGCAACTTCTGGAGCAGCAGCTTTTGGAGCAGGAGCCGCAACCGGAGCCGGTTGGCTTCCTCTATTTTTAACGTAATTTAAGATGTCTTCTTTATTTACACGGCCGTCTTTTCCGGTACCTTGAATCGACTCTAATTCCGCTAGTGAAATTCCTTCTTCTTTAGCAATGTTTTTCACTAGTGGAGAGAAGAATTTATCAGAACCAGAAAAATCTGCTGGGGCTGCTGTTTCTTTAGCCGCCTCAACCGTTTTAGCTACTTCTGCAACAGGTGCTGCAACGGCCTCCGCTTTTGGAGCTTCCACCGCCCCGCCTTCAGTTTCGATGATAGCAATGGTTTGTCCTACTTGTACCACATCATCTGTGTTGAAAAGAATTTCAACAAGTGTTCCCGCCACTTCAGAAGGTACTTCACTGTCTACTTTATCGGTAGCAATTTCAAGTACTGCTTCGTCCATTTCAATTTTATCTCCAACCTTTTTTAACCAGTTGGTAACGGTTGCTTCAGCAACACTTTCCCCCATTTTGGGTAATTTCAATTCAAACTTTGCCATATCTTTAAACTAAAGTTGTGTTTTCGTCTTTCGTTTGCAAAATTAATAAATATTTTGAGCCTTAGCGACGAATTAAACAAATTTGCGTGATTTTTTTATATTTTTCAAAATTACGAATCTTTTAATTCGAATTTTTAAGCATAATTACCTCTCCTCTGTCATTACTGTTATTACTCCCTATTATAAAAGAAGACTTTTCAGGAAGAATCTTAAAAGTAAAACCCTTGTTTTTATTTTTCTCCAGAATGCCGATGATTTCCATAAACGAAAAACGGTTGTTATCCAATACGATTTCCAGTCGGCCTCCTTTCGGAATTTCCTGCGAAAATAAGTCATTTTCATCAATATCAGCAGCCTGAATTACCTTTTTTTGCAACTGTTTTTCCAATTTTCCCCCCAAGCTTTCATCGGAAGAAATAAGCACATATTCATCTGGTTTGGAAAAGATTTGTTGCTGTTGCTGTTTTTTTAGTATCGCAAACAGGAAGGCTCCGATTTGCATGAAAACATCGAAAACAAAAGAACCTCCAAAATGCTTTTTGTAGAAAAAATGCATCGCTTCACGGAAACGCTTCATATAGGTTCCGTCTCGCACCGTACTTTCTCCTTTATAATGGATTACCGAAGTTTCATGAAAGTAATAATTCGATTTTCCCGTTTTTAAAACCGTATAACTCAAATCGATATCATCCGAATACATAAAACAGTTTTCGTCAAAACCGCCGACTTCAAGGTACAAATCGCGCTTCATCACCATAAAAGCCCCGACGAGTATATCTACTTTCCCGGTTTGGTTTTCGGATAAATGCTGGGCATAATATTTATTGAAGAGACCCGATTTCGGAAAAATTTTATATAACCCGAAGATTTTTGTAAAAGCCACCCAAGGTGTAGGGGTTCCGCGTTTGCATTCCGGAAGGAAGTTCCCCGTACCGTCAATGAGTTTGCAGCCTACAATCCCCAAATCGGATTTTGATTCGGCGAAGGCCAAAACTTTTTGAAATGTATCTTCAGCTACGACGGTATCCGGATTTAAAATACATATGTATTTCCCTTTTGCTTCGGCCACACCGATATTATTCCCTTTAGGAAAACCAAGATTGGCCTTGTTTTCGATGAGTCGGACGTTTGGAAAACGCAGCTTCATCATCTCGCAGCTGCTATCCACAGAAAAATTATCAACAACGATAATTTCACCTTCAATACCCGAAAGCGCTTTCTGAACGCTCAAAACACATTGCTCGAGAAAATAACGTACGTTGTAATTAAGTATGATTACGGATAGTTGCATCCGACAAATATAACGCGAAATTAATCGATTCTGAAAATTAGAAATTCTCAGCCAAACTGACACGCAATGACCAGTCGTTTTTACTCACCCCAAAGTCCAGGGTTACATTATTATTGTTTTTCTTGTTCCATTTCACGCGCAATCCCGTTCCCACTGCGGGGTGCCATTTGGTAAATTCCGAAGTATATAATTTTGAAACTGAAGAGACATTCGCAAAAAAAACAGCTCCAAAAAAACCATCTCTGGTAATATCTGTCCTGTATTCACTCTCAAAATACAATAAGCCGTTACTTCTGAATCTGTTTCGGGTAAAACCTCGCCCCGTTTTCCCAAAACGGTCCCAACCGATACTCGGCAAATCCAGATAATGCGGATCTCCCCAAAAAGTAGACCAGTAAAAGAACCTACCTGCCAATACTCTATGAAGTTTTTTATGCAAGGAATAATACTTTCTCAAGTCAACATATATCGATTTCCAGTCCTGATTATCCAACCCTCCATTAAAATTATTACGATAATCGAGCTCTGCATAAAACCCTTGCTCCGGATTAATCACATTGATTCTTGAATCATATAAAAGTTGAAGCGCAATCCCAAAAGAACTCACATTGGAGAAATCCCCTTTCATGTATTTAACGTAATCAGTTTCTCCTTCAATAAACGATTCTTCTGAAATACCTTCATAACTATCAAATAAAACACCAAGCCCCATCCTGAAATTTCCGGCAACTTTTCGGGTAGCAAACTGATAAAAACGCCACTGTTTGTACTCTAATCTTGATATTTCCGTTTCCGAATTATTATTCCCTAAACCATATGTAGGCTGCGGATAGATCATGTAACGATAATCACCTGTAAAATTGTAAATGTTTCTATTGGTATATAAATAAGTCGTAATCGGAAAAACATATTGGCCATCCAGACTGAAATAAGGCGTAAAAATCACCTCAGACATCCTGGTATTTTTAGTGTCTTCACCGAGGTAAAAAGTTGTCAAAAATGAAATTACAAATCCACCACCGGCATCTGATCCTGCAGGTGAAGGAAACAAGGAAAATGCAATTCTTTTATCTTTAAACTTGTTAATCGAGTCGTTTTTCACAAAAATCTTTTTGTAAATATCCCGAATGTCCTTACTGTTATACTTAATTGAATCACTTTGCGAATAACCAATATCCGTTGAAAAAAGAAATATCGCCAGTATCGCTACAAATAAATGATTCATCTTTTGTTTTTTTTACAACACCATTATTACAAATTTAAGCTATTTATTGAACTGTACGTAAACACTTAACAACGTAAATCAAAATTACCTGAATCCGACATCGCTATTAGCCTAAAGAAAACATAAACTCTCCTTGAATCACCGTTAATTGATTACTTTTGCACCCGAAACCTTTTTAGGTTCGAATTGTACGAAGTAAAAAAATATATCAGGTGAATTATCTTTCAGTAGAAAATATATCGAAATCATTCGGAGAGCGTACGCTGTTTGAAAACATTTCGTTTGGGATTAACAAAGACCAAAAAATCGCTTTTATTGCCAAAAACGGTTCAGGAAAAACCTGCATCATGAAGATTATCAATGGTGAGGATGAACCTGATACGGGTCAGGTTGTGGTGCGTAAGGACATCAAAATGGCGTTTTTGTCGCAGGACCATAATCTGCAGGATGAACTGACGATTGAAGAAAGCATTTTCGCTTCAGACAACGAGATCCTGAAAGTGATTGAACAATACGAAAAAGCGTTGGAACATCCGGAAGACGAAGAAGCCTATCAAAAAGCTTTCGACAACATGGACCGTCACAATGCCTGGGATTTTGAAACGCAATTCAAGCAGATTTTATTCAAACTGAAGCTGGAAGATTTCAAACTGAAGGTAAAAAACCTTTCGGGAGGACAGAAAAAACGTTTATCATTAGCCATTATCCTGATTAACCGCCCGGATTTATTGATTCTGGACGAGCCGACGAATCACTTGGATCTGGAGATGATCGAATGGCTGGAAAGTTATTTTGCCAAAGAAAACATCACGTTGTTCATGGTGACGCACGACCGTTTCTTTTTGGAGCGCGTTTGTAACGAAATCATCGAATTGGACAACGGAAAATTATACCAATACAAAGGGAATTACTCCTATTATCTGGAGAAAAAAGAAGAGCGTATCGCTTCGGAAAATGCCACTATCGACAAGGCGCAGAACCTTTTCGTCAAGGAATTGGCCTGGATGCGCCGCCAACCGAAAGCGCGTACTACCAAATCGAAATCGCGTCAGGATGATTTTTATAAAATCAAGGAAGTAGCCGAAAGCCGCAGAAAAGAGAATGTGGTCGAACTGGAAATCAACATGGAACGCATGGGAAGCAAGATTATCGAGCTTCACAAAATCTCTAAAAAATTCGGTGACAAGGTTATTTTAAATGATTTTACTTTTGATTTTCAACGTGGGGCACGAATTGGCATCATCGGGAAAAACGGAACAGGAAAATCTACTTTCCTTAATTTACTGACAGGCACTATTCCGCTTGACGGTGGAAAAGTTGTGGTTGGTGATACGATTAAAATAGGTTACTACACCCAAAGCGGCATCAACCCGAAACCGGGACAACGTGTTATTGACATTATTAAAGAATACGGGGAATACATTCCGCTGGCAAAAGGAAGGATTATATCGGCTTCGCAATTGTTGGAACGTTTCCTTTTTGATGCTAAAAAACAATACGATTACGTAGAAAAACTGAGCGGTGGCGAATTGAAACGTTTGTATTTGTGTACGGTTTTGATTCAGAATCCGAACTTTTTGATTCTGGATGAGCCAACAAATGATTTGGATATCGTAACATTAAACGTTTTAGAAAGTTTCCTTTTGGATTATCCGGGATGTTTATTAGTCGTTTCACACGACCGTTACTTCATGGATAAGATTGTAGATCATTTGTTTGTTTTCAGAGGTCAGGGCGAGATTGAAAACTTCCCAGGAAACTATTCCGATTTCAGAGCGTATGAAGACAGCGCCGACGTAGCCCAGAAAGAAGAAAACAAAGCCGAAAAGAAAGACTGGAAACAGCAAAACAACACTAGCGGCTTATCGTTTAACGAACAAAAGGAATTCCAGAAAATAGAACGCGAAATCAAAGATCTGGAATTCAAAAAGAAAGAAATCGAGCAATTGTTTTCAGACGGAAAAGTAGCCGATGCCGATATTGAAAAGAAAGCGAACGAATTGCAGAACGTCATCAAAAAAATAGAAGAGAAAGAAGAACGTTGGTTTGAACTTTCTGCTAAGATTGAAGGCTAAAAGAAGAAAAAAGAAATAGGTTAAAACAAAAACCACAGCAGATTTTTATTTTGCTGTGGTTTTTTATTAAAAATTTGTGCAGACTACCATGAAATGGGCCTATAATCTTTTAAGAATTTTCCGCACCAGTGTTTTCCTGTATTAATGCCGTCAAACAAAGGATCCATGACTCTGGCTGCTCCATCAACAATATCTAAAGGTGGCTGAAAATCTTCTTCCTCTTGTTTTCTTTTTGCCATTTCAGCAGGATCTTCGTCAGTAACCCAGCCCGTATCTACCGCATTCATAAAAATACCCTGTTTCGCCAAAGCCCCTGCAGCAGTATGGGTTAACATGTTCAGTGCTGCTTTAGCCATATTGGTGTGCGGATGACGGGCATCTTTATAACCATAATAAAACTTGCCTTCCATAGCGGAAACATTAATGATGTGCTTTTGTCCTGTATTATCTTTCTTCATTACCTCTGCAAGGCGGTTACACAAAACAAAAGGCGCCACAGCATTTACGAGTTGTACTTCTATCATTTCAGTAGTTTCTATTTCACCCAATTTTAAACGCCAGCTGTTTGTTTTTCTTAAATCGACTTGCTGCAAATCGGCATCCAGCTCTCCTTCCGGAAAAACTTCATTTGCTACCAACGTATTATCGAAAGAATAAGGGATTTGCGACAATTTAGCCGAAGCCCGTAATCCAATTCCCGGTTCCGGTCCATGCCAGGTAACCGGCATATTTTGATTGGATGAAGCTCCCGAAGTCAATATTTTCAATTCCTGTAAACAATCGGTATGGTCCAATAATAAATCTTGCACCTGTTTTGGTAAAGAGATGACAGGACGCTCTTCGTTCTCCATTAAATGAGCATAAAACCCGGCGGGACGTCTTACTGTTTGCGCCGCGTTATTGATCAGAATATCCAAACGACCATATTTTTGCTCAATAAAATTGCAAAAAATCTCTACGCTCGGAATATGTCGTAGATCCAATCCGTGAATTTTTAAGCGATGCCCCCATTCCATGAAATCCTCTTCCTGAGCAAAACGCAAGGCAGAATCGACCGGAAAACGAGTCGTTGCAATAACGGTTGCTCCTCCGCGTAAAAGCATCAGCGTAATATGATACCCTATCTTTAAACGAGAACCTGTTATCACCGCTATTTGTCCTTTTACATTTGCTGTCTGAAAACGTTTGGCATAATTAAAATCGCCACAATCGCTGCACATCGTATCATAAAAATGGTGCAGCTTAGTAAATGATGTTTTGCAGACGTAACAATTTCTGGGTGTTTCCAGTTCCAATTGTTCCTTATTGGCAAGATCTGTTAGTGCCAGTAATTTTGGAGCAATAAAAACACTTGCTTCGCGCGCATGGCGTATTCCGGTTTCTTTTCGGGCGGTTTTGTCCTTGTTTTCCTTTTTGCGTTTGGCGGCTAATTTCCCGTCTTTTTTTCTACGGGAAAGCTCCTCCCGATCGGGTCTGGAAAATTGCCCGGCCACTTTAATCAAAGCCGTTCTTTGCGCTTTCGGAATATCAAATATCTGATCGGTATCCGTATTTAATTGCGTTAATATTGCAATGCATTTGTCAATTTCTTCCAAAGTTATTGCATTGGTAATTTCTATTTCATCTTTCACTTTCATAAAACAAGGTGTCGATTTTGGCGTAACTGCCAAAGCTGCAAATATAGTTTTAAAATCCGGTTTCAACTTTTTACTATAAAAGATTCAGTGTTTCTAAAATGGCTTTGTATCTTCGTCTCCTGTTTGTAAAACCTTGTGTAATGTTATTTCAAATCAAAGCATATCTAAACTTCCTCTGGAACTCCAAAAACCAACATGGAGTACATTCACCGTTTGTCTATTCTTTGGTAACCAAATGTTTTTACGATAAAAAACCGAAAGCGGAATATAAAATTCTGAAACAATACCGAAACAATCTGCTTCAAAACAAAAAAACGATTGAAGTGACAGATTTCGGAGCCGGATCGCGTGTTTTCAAATCAAATAAGCGACAAATTTCAAAAATTGCCGAAACAGCCGGAATTACTCGAAAAAGAGCCGAATTATTATTCCGTATCGTAAATTATTTTCAGCCTGACCCGAGCGACAGCGAATTGGCGGAGCAAAGCATTTTAGAAATTGGCACTTCGTTAGGGCTGGCCACTTCTGCCCTTTCTTTAGGAAATCCGAAAGCGAAAATTACCACTTTAGAAGGCTGTCCGGAAACCTCTGGAGTTGCACAAAAGCAATTTCAAAAATTCAACTTTAACAATATTGAAAGCGTTGTAACCGAGTTTACCGAGTACTTCAAAAACTCCCGGCTAAACACTGAACACTACCAACTGATTTACTTCGACGGCAATCATTCCAAAAAAGCCACATTGGAGTATTTCGAGTTTTTACTTCCAACCGTTACCAACGACACGGTTTGGATTTTTGATGACATTCATTGGTCCGAAGAAATGGAAGAAGCCTGGGAAGCCATAAAACAACATCCTAAAGTAAAAGTGACCATCGACACATTTCAGTGGGGACTGGTATTCTTCCGTTACGAACAGGAAAGGGAAGATTTCATTATCCGAATCTGAGTTTTTAGTAATTTTGATGTTCAGAAAGCAAGCGACAAGAGAGACTTAAAGGTACATGGCTGGATATTCGAATTCATACCGGAAAACTCGTTGACTTAAAAATTGATTTTCCAAAAATCCTCGAAGGAATAAAGGAAATTTACACAATTTCACTATAACTTTTTAAAAATCAGAATTTTAACAAACAAATAACATCGATAAAAAATCGTAACTATTTAAAAATCAATATCTTTGTGTTGCGTTAAAATCACATCTATAGATGATTAATAGCAATCATACTTTTTTGGAACTCCTCATCTTATCAATGAGGAGTTTTTTTATACCTTGTTGTAACAATATTCCGCATTTAACTACTTATACCTTATCCAATTCGTTTTTGGACTTCTAAAACCGAAAAATCACGAAAATGTCAAAACCCATCATTGAAATAAAAGGTATTACACGAGACTTTCCGCTAGGAAATGAAATTGTTTACGTGTTGAAAGGTATCGATTTACACATCAATAAAGGCGAATATGTTGCCTTAATGGGACCATCGGGTTCAGGAAAATCAACCCTGATGAACCTTTTAGGCTGTTTGGACACTCCTACCGCAGGCTCGTACGTTTTAAACGGAAAAGACGTAAGCAAAATGAAAGACGATGAACTGGCCGAAATCCGAAACAAGGAAATCGGGTTCGTTTTTCAAACCTTTAACCTCATGCCGCGAACGACTGCTTTGGACAATGTCGCACTACCCATGATTTATGCCGGGTACGACAAAAACAGCCGAACCAAACGCGCCACTACAGTTTTGACTCAGGTCGGACTGTCAGACCGTATGGACCACAAACCCAACCAGCTTTCTGGTGGACAACGCCAGCGTGTAGCTGTTGCAAGAGCTTTAGTGAACCATCCTTCAATTATCCTTGCGGATGAGCCTACGGGTAACCTGGACAGTAAAACTTCCGTGGAAATCATGAACCTTTTTGACGAAATCCATGCGAACGGAAATACCGTGATTCTGGTTACGCACGAAGAAGATATCGCCAAACACGCCCACCGCATCATCCGTTTGAAAGATGGAATGATTGAAAGCGATAATCCGAACAGGTAGCGAGAGACAGTATTCAGTGATTAGATTGCAGAAAGCACAGGGCAAGTTGCAGAAAAATTCTATCTGAAAATCCGTAAAAAACCGCATTCCCAAAAGTTTTTTTTGAAGCGAATGGTCCCGATAGCTATCGGGAGGGCTTTATCAGCAGTCCTTATTCCCGCTTTTCACTTTACTTCGTGCCGTTCCAAATGCGAAGCATTCACTGAACTCCTATAAAAATAAAAATTTAGTGAAGTAATCGGGGCTAGCCAGGAATTGTATTGAATATTTGCAAACTTCCGAAAAAACCTCAGTAACTTAGCGACTCACAAACTCAGAAACTTTAAAGATGAAACGAGCTTTCAGCGAGTTCCATCGAATACCAATAACAAATAAACCATAATGAGATGAAAGTATACACCAAAACCGGAGATAAAGGAACCACGGCACTTTTTGGCGGAACACGCGTTCCCAAACATCATATCCGCATCGAAAGTTACGGAACAGTGGACGAATTAAACTCATACATCGGACTTATCCGTGATCAGGACATTAACCCGCTTTACAAAAATGTATTGATTGAAATACAGGACCGACTTTTTACCGTGGGGGCCATTTTAGCTACTCCGCCGGAAAAAGAAGTACTCAAAAACGGGCAACAACGCCTGAACATCAACCGCATTTCAGATGAAGATGTCCATTTTCTTGAAAACGAAATCGACACTATGGATGGCTCATTGCCACAAATGACACATTTTGTGCTTCCTGGAGGCCACACAACCGTGTCATATTGTCATATCGCCCGTTGCGTTTGCCGCCGCGCTGAGCGTTTAGCCACACATCTTCACGAATTAGAACCGACAGATATGCAGGTTCTCACCTATTTAAACCGACTTTCTGACTACCTTTTTGTATTGGCACGAAAGTTGTCCAATGACCTGAACGCTGACGAAGTGAAATGGATTCCCAGAAAACAGTAATCAGTCGCGGTATTCAGCTGGAACACACAGTGTAAGAAAATGCTAACCATTACTGAAAACTGAATCCAAAAAACAACGTTCTTAACTTTTTTTAAAATAAAAGAAATTTTACTTGATTTTTTCAGTATAAAATTTATTTTTGCATAAAACTATAAATCAATCAAAGATGTATTGGACATTAGAACTGGCATCATATTTAAGCGATGCTCCGTGGCCAGCCACAAAGGATGAACTTATCGACTATGCTATCCGAACTGGAGCTCCTCTTGAAGTAGTGGAAAACTTACAGTCAATAGAAGACGAAGGTGAAATCTACGAATCAATGGAAGAGATATGGCCAGATTATCCGACCGACGAAGATTACCTTTGGAACGAGGATGAATATTAAAAAATAAAGCACAGCGAAAAAGTCTCTCACGAGGCTTTTTTTTTGTGTAAATTTGCACACTATTATCAGAATATAAACCAAACCAGATTATGAGTTTCATAAACAGCATATTAAAAGCTTTTGTGGGTGACAAATCCCAAAAAGACGTAAAAGCAATTCAACCGATTATTGCCAAAATCAGATCATTTGAACCTGCTTTAGCGGCCTTATCAAATGACGAACTGAGAGCAAAAACAACCTATTTTAAAGAGCAGATTAAAGCCGCTCGTGCTGAAAAAGATGCTAAAATAGAAGCGTTAAGACAAGAAGTTGAAGCTACGGAAGACATCGACAAAAGAGAAGATATCTATGCTACTATCGATGCTATCGAAAAAGAAGCTTATGAAATCTCTGAAAAAGTATTGGGCGATATTCTGCCGGAGGCATTTGCAGTGGTTAAGGAAACGGCTCGTCGTTTCAAGGAAAATACGCAAATCACCGTTACAGCTACTCCTAAAGACCGCGAATTATCAGCAGCAAAATCATACATCACCATTGAAGGAGACAATGCTGTTTGGGCAAACTCATGGGATGCTGCCGGAAAAGCCATCACTTGGGATATGATCCATTACGACGTACAGTTAATTGGTGGAACGGTTTTACACCAAGGTAAAATTTCCGAGATGCAAACGGGAGAAGGTAAAACGTTGGTAGCAACCCTGCCAATCTATTTAAATGCCTTGACTGGAAACGGAGTTCACTTAGTAACCGTGAATGATTACCTTGCAAAACGTGACAGCACGTGGAAAGCGCCTTTATTCGAATTCCACGGATTGACTGTTGACTGTATTGACAACCACCAACCAAATACCGATGCAAGACGCCGTGCTTATGAGGCTGATATCACTTACGGAACGAACAACGAATTCGGTTTCGATTATTTGAGAGATAACATGGCACATACGCCTGGTGAATTGGTACAAAGAAAACACAACTACGCGATTGTCGATGAGGTGGATTCCGTATTGATTGACGACGCACGTACACCGTTGATTATTTCTGGTCCGGTGCCACAGGGAGACCGTCACGAGTTCAACGAATTGAAACCGAAAATCGAAAACTTATATAACCTTCAGCGTCAATTAGCCAACGGTTTCCTTACCGAGGCAAAACGTTTGATGAAAGAAGGAAATGGCAAAGATGCCGGATTCCAGTTATTAAGAGCGTTCCGTGCTTTACCGAAAAACAAAGCATTGATCAAATTCTTATCTGAAGAAGGCGTTAAACAATTACTTCAGAAAACGGAAAACGAATACATGCAGGACAACAACCGTAAAATGCCGATTGTTGACGAAGCCTTGTATTTCGTAATTGAAGAAAAAAACAATCAGGTTGAACTGACAGATAACGGAATCAAATTCCTTTCTCAGGATACTTCCGATGATTTCTTTGTCCTTCCGGATATTGGTACTGAAATTGCCAACATCGAAAAACAAAAACTTTCGAAAGAAGCCGAAGCGGAAGTGAAAGAACAACTATTCCAGGATTTCTCTGTAAAAAGTGAGCGTATCCACACATTAACGCAGCTTTTAAAAGCTTATACCTTGTTCGAAAAAGATACGGAATACGTTATCATGGATAACAAAATCCTTATCGTAGACGAGCAAACAGGACGTATCATGGATGGCCGTCGTTATTCTGACGGTTTACACCAGGCGATTGAAGCGAAAGAAAACGTAAAAATTGAGGCTGCTACGCAAACGTTTGCAACCATTACATTACAGAATTACTTCCGTATGTACAGCAAATTAGCGGGTATGACCGGTACTGCTGTTACAGAAGCAGGCGAATTCTGGGAAATTTACAAATTAGACGTAGTGGAAATTCCAACCAACAGAGGAATTGCCCGTAAAGACAAAGAAGATTTAATTTATCGTACAGTTCGTGAAAAATTCAACGCGGTTGCGGAAGATGTTCAGCAATTGGTTGCGGAAGGCCGTCCGGTATTGATCGGTACGACTTCAGTTGAGATTTCCGAATTATTGAGCCGTATGCTTAAAATGAAAGGCATCCAGCACAACGTATTGAACGCGAAATTACACAAACAGGAAGCACAGATTGTTGCCGAAGCAGGTAATGCAGGGGTAGTAACCATTGCAACAAACATGGCCGGTCGTGGTACCGATATTAAATTATCTCCGGAAGTAAAAGCAGCAGGTGGTTTAGCTATCATTGGTACAGAACGTCACGAT
Source organism: Flavobacterium enshiense (assembly GCF_022836875.1). Taxonomy (NCBI): domain Bacteria; kingdom Pseudomonadati; phylum Bacteroidota; class Flavobacteriia; order Flavobacteriales; family Flavobacteriaceae; genus Flavobacterium; species Flavobacterium enshiense. The sequence goes on along the minus strand of NZ_CP090376.1, from coordinate 1,634,569 downwards.
TCTCGTCGTGTAGACCGTCAGTTACGTGGTCGTGCAGGACGTCAGGGAGATCCGGGAAGTTCACAGTTCTATGTGTCTTTGGAAGACAACCTGATGCGTTTGTTCGGCTCTGAAAGAGTAGCAAAAATCATGGACCGAATGGGAATCAAAGAAGGTGAAGTAATTCAGCACTCAATGATGACCAAATCTATCGAAAGAGCTCAGAAAAAAGTAGAAGAAAACAACTTCGGTACACGTAAACGTTTATTGGAATATGATGATGTAATGAACGCACAACGTGAAGTGGTTTACAAACGTCGTCGTCATGCATTGCACGGAGAACGCTTAAAAGTGGATTTGGCAAACATGATGTATGACTTGGCTGAATTGGTTGTGGAAAACAACAAAATTGCCAAAGCTTTCAAAAACTTCGAATTCGAGTTAATCCGTTACTTTGCTATTGAATCTCCGGTTTCCGAAAGTGATTTCAACAGACTTTCCGATATGGAATTGGCTGGTAAAGTGTACAAAGCCGCACTAAAGCATTATGACGAAAAACAGGATCGTAATGCCAGAGATGCTTATGCTGTAATCAAAAATGTATACGAAAACAACAATGGTCAGTTTGAACGTATCGTTGTTCCGTTTACTGACGGCATCAAGACACTTAATGTAGTAACCGATTTAGAGAAGGCTTATATTTCACAAGGAAAAACGCTTTTGACTGATTTCGAAAAGAACATCACTTTAGCCATTGTTGATGAAGCATGGAAAAAACACTTGCGTAAAATGGACGAATTGAAACAATCGGTTCAGTTAGCCGTTCACGAGCAAAAAGATCCATTGCTGATTTACAAATTTGAAGCATTTAACCTGTTCAAGAAAATGCTGGACGGTATCAACAAAGAAGTAATTTCATTCTTGCTTAAAGGTGATTTACCTTCACAAAATCCTGACAATATTCAGGAAGCACATGAAGAGCCAATACAAGAAGATTATACTATTTCAAAAGAAGAAGTATTAAACACTGACGAAATCGCTGCCAAGCAACGTGAAGCTGCTCAAATGCAACAACAGCAACATCATCATCATGTTACTGAAACCATCGTTCGCGATCAACCTAAAATCAACCGCAACGACAACGTGACGATTAAACACGTTATGAGCGGAAAAACAGAAACCATGAAATTCAAAAAAGCTGAACCTATGTTAGCTTCAGGAGAATGGATCGTTGTTAGCGAGTAAGTAAAATCCTAAATAAAATTAATCCCCAATTACGGCTGTAGTTGGGGATTTTTTATATATTTATCCAAAATTTTCCCAAAAAATGAAGCTAAAAATCACATTAGTAACTTTATTTATTGTCACGGGTATTTCCGCGCAATCAATAGACGAATTAAAGCGTGACTCAAAAGCACTATATGATGCTACCTACAACATGTCATTTGACACAATGCTCGATTTCACCTACCCGCTTGTTTTTAGATTTGTGGAGAGAGCAGATATGTATGGAGCATTAGAAAGTTCTTTCGATAACGACACGTACAGCATTCAATACCTGTATACCACACCTCATTTTTCATATTCAAATATTCAAATGACGGAAAATGGTCTATACTGTGTCATAAGTTATGAAAATTCAATGGTTATGACCTATAAGCAACCCATAAACAATGAAGCCACATTAAAAAGGATTATGGAAACGTTGCATAAAAACTTTCCGAATTCGGTCATCCAGTTTTCAAAAGAAATCAATGCCTTTAACATCATTAAAACAGATAAATTGGTTGCCATTTCTGATGACTTTACAGAAGGCAGATGGAAATTCATAAGCTTCGACCCTAATTACAAGGAATTACTTGATGCTGTTATTACTGAAAAAGTACGCAAACAATTAGGTTTATGAATCGGTTCTGATTTTTACAAGTTTAGCTATTTAATCCAAAAAAAATCCCCAACTACAGCCGCAGTTGGGGATTTTTATAGCGATTGTTCATTATCTTCCCGCTACACTTTTATTTTTTACTGATTTGCTGATTTTACGATTTCCGATGCGGACTGTCCTATACCCCACTTTCCCATCTTTACCTCCCTGACTCCATGCTACCAGAACTTCTGTTTCGCTCAAAGATTTCACTATGGGGAATGTAGACATACCTTCGGCAGACGACGTTACAAATTCGGTTTCGAGAACTTTACCGTTTTTAGCTCTGTGCTGCAGCCCAATTCTATTGAAATAATTACCGCTAATTTCTGCACTTTCGTCCCATACGATGACTACATTACTATTCTTCAAAGCAGAAATCTGAGGATGTTTTGCGGAAGGATTTGCACTGACATTATCCCTTTTCGAAAAACTCTTTCCGTTATCGGATGAATTAGCATAAAACACCCCGGCTCCTCCGCCCATGGTAAACCAGGCAAAGTGCAATCCGTTTTCGTTTTGCGTCATGGTCGGCCCCGTATGAGGACAGCCGTTTATTTTCCAATCATCGGCGCTTATTCTTTTTGGTTTTGAAAATGTTTTTCCGTTATCCGAAGAATAACTGAGTACCATATCTCTGATTTCTTCGTTGATAATATCCCTGTAAGCTGCATAAATGACTCCGTTTTTCCCAACAAATAAATCCGTACGGCAGCATTGGCATGTCGTTTCTCCTATGACTTTTTCATTTTGAAAACCTTTTTTCCCTTTGGTAACTGCATAATACAATGTAGAACCATCCAAATCCGTTTTAGTGCGGTTATCCAACCAGATAATAGCCACTTCTCCACTAGGGAGCAGGTCAATATCAAAATAGCGCTGATCGATTCCGCTTTGATCATTCACCAATCGCTTTGCCGGTGTCCAGTTTTTTCCGCCGTCAAACGACTGGGAATACTGAATCAAACCTCCATATTTTTTCTTGGGTGTCGGGTTATCGATTCCCCAAACTGCAATGATTTCACCATTGGGTTTGAATACCATCTTCGGCATATTCTCACCATGAAGTTCTACCCCTTTACTGGATGGGATTTCAATTGGGACGCCAAAACTTCTTGCTTTAGTATTGAAAACCGCATAATTAAGAACAGCATCCTTTCCTGCGGTTTCATTTCCGTAGGTCATCACAGTCCGCCCTTTTCTGTCAGAGGTAAAAAACGGACAGCTTGTTGTAGTCCCATTTTCGGAAGAAATATATTTTGTTTGGGTTTCCCTAGTTTGGGAATTACTGTTTTGCGCTGCAAACAATGTTATCGTAAACAGCAAAAGAAGTTTATTTTTCATCGTTTTTTTTCTTGTTAAGTTGTAACTGATACTGCAAACCAAAAACAAAAGTGCGTGGCGCCGCAGGGGTATAACTAGGTGCAGATGTAGGCGTATTACCTCTGGTCACATTATAAGCATACAATTTATCAGTAAAATTCATCACATTCATATACATTTCCAACCCCTTAAACTGGTAACCGATTCGTCCGTTAAACACATTATATCCATCATATTTTACGGTATTGATTTGATCCTGATACCAGCTTGAAACCAATTGCCATTCTACTCCCGCTCTTAAATTTGGCAGCCATTTCGGATAATAAGTGACTTCCGAATTCGCCACCCAGTGGGGAGCCGACGGCATTTCCTTTCCATCTAAATTCTGAACCGGATCGGTAGGTCGATACGACAATTTAAAATCTTCAAATTCATGTATAGCATAGGTCCCTCCTGCCCTGATTTTAAATTGGGAATTCGGAAAATAATTTACAGCAAATTCAACTCCTTTGTGAAGTGTTTCTCCGGCTGAACGATAATCAGTTGAATTGTCAGGAAGGCGAACATTAAGCAGTTCGTTTTTTCCCTCCATATAGTACACCGAATACTCAATATTCATCTTTTTCTCCAGGCAGCCAATCCATCCTCCCACTTCATAATTATCGAATTCGGCTGGTTCCAAGTTATAATAGAATTCGGCCGGAATACCTGTACTTCCTCCTGTTCCCGGTTTAGCCCGGAAAACGGAAGTCAGTCCCGGAGGCGCGAATCCCTGTGAATAATTGGCATAAAATCCTGCACAAATGAATGGATTGTAATTAACACCTCCCTTAAAGGTAAACTGATCATAAACTTTACTTCCAGTAGAATGATCAATATTGTTGTTGTAGTCAAAAGTCATGTTATCGTAACGTACACCACCAGTAATAATCAGGTTATCGACAGGTCGGAAAGTATACTGTGCGAAACCGGCCGCATTGTAAATTCGGGCATTGTAGTCTGCGAGCTTAATATCAGGACGCTCTGCAATAATCTCATAACTGCTCACCGTTTGCCCACCCGGATTTAAATTGGCTTTCAAATCCAACTGATAGGCATTATAATCCACGGGGGAATTATCATATAAACCCCCTGCAACCAAGGAACCGTCAAAAAAATCAAACTTCTGAGTGTGCTGCGCCAATACGCCGTAACTCTTAAAATTATTGGAGTTGATTTCCCCTTTGGCAGTGGTTTGTCCCGGCGTCCATTTAATGCCACCGTTATATGCCGGACTTTGCTCTAATTCATTGTCTCTGGTGAAAACCGTTACCGATGTTTGTGCCTTGGAATTCCATTCTTTTTCAAAAGTTAATCTGCTTCGCAAGGCATCCGATTTTCTATAAGTGAAATCAGTGGTACTTTTATAAGTGCGGTTGTAAAAATCAGATTCGTTTACAGGACTGCTCATATCCGAATAATATTTTCCGTAGAATAACGTCCAGATTAAACGGGTGCTTTTGTTGATATTATAATCCAGCCTCGCGTTGATATTGTCTTTGTTGTAATCGGAGTATGTCATCCATGAATCGCGCTGTGCACTGGTCAAACCGGCAACGTACATTCCTACCTTTCCAACGGTCGCTCCTGCAGCAGCCTGTAAGCGTATGTAACCCCACTGATCAGCCTGAACACCTACTTTCATTTCCGGCTGCAGTGATGGTTTCAGCGATATCAAATTCACTGCACCGCCAACTGCTTCCGGCCCGTAAAGCGACGAAACCGGTCCTCTGACCACTTCAATATTCTGCAGGTTGAACTGATTAATCTCTAAAAGCGCATTGTGGTTAAAAACCCCCATCGGACGAATCGACAAACCATCTTCCAGATACAAATAATAAGGATTCGTGGTCATTGGCTGGCGAATAGCCATAGAATGCTGTTCGTTCCCCAGGTTAACCATTAAAACACCTGGCGTTTTATTTACGATCTCATAAACCGCCGTGGCTTTGGTTTCATTTATAGTTTTAGTTGTTACTTTCGAAATAGCTACCGGCACTTCCCTTCTCAAAGCGGCTCCTCGGTTAGCTGTAATCACAACATTATCAAGTTGTTTTGATGCGGCAGAGTCTTTCTCTGTTTTATTTTGACTGTACAGTATTTGTCCAAATACCAATACGGCAAAGTATATTTTTTTCATGGTATATGTCTAGTTATAGGATACACCTGTCTCATTGCTGTAAATCAATGAACAGTGCTTTCCTTTTAAGAACAACGAAATTGAAAACCTTCGAAGTTTTCCGTCTTGGGTCTGAAACTGCAAGCTCAAGTACTAATACAATTTAAAATATGTATGTAATTAAGCCTGCGCCTAAAAAAAGACACCCGAAATCAGCATGACGGAATAAAAAAACAACTAAACTGTAGGGGGATGAAAAAAGGCGTTTGTATTTTCGTAAAAGTACAAATCAGAGTATTTCATGTTGATTTCTTTCTGAACAGGAGAATTCAGATTTACGATTTCAAATGAAGGTGATTTTTCTAAAAAGAGGATTTCAAATTCGACATGTGACGTTTTTTTATCCTGAGAAACCGGATTATCCGTATCGGAAGCTTTTGCCAATTCTTTCATCAAGTGACATTTACCGTTACATTTCATTTCCGGCTTAGCTTTGTTCTCACAAAGTTCTTTTACAATATAATCGTAATTGAAAACGTATTCCAAAACCGGAAGGATCGGCTTAAGGAAGAAAAGGAATACAACTATTACAATTACTTTTTTCATGAGGTAAAGATAATCCATAATTCTTTTGAAAAACCTGATTTAAATCAGATTTCTATAAATTCAACATGATAATCCATTTAAAAAGAAACAATACCACTTTGGTCATAATCAAAAAAGTTATTTTTGCAATACAATTACTGTTACAAATTCAAACAGAAACTAAAAAATGATAAGCAATCCGACCTATACCGAATTTTTCGACAGCGTAAAAGCCAGCATCCAGGATGGGACTTTTGCAAAACTGACATTAACCAAAACCATTGGCCGTCCCGAACTGCAAAACATTTACGTAAGGACTGCTGTGGAAAACGGCGTTTTAAAATTATCCGTGATCCATAAAATTTACAAAGAAGGTTTGCAGGAAATCGAAAAGATTGTGGAACTGGACGAAATGGAATCGGAGCTGACACCCTACATCAATAATCCGTTCATGTGGGTTTTACTGTTTACGACAGAAGCCGACATTACCATGAAATTAAACAAAAAGCGAATTGCCAACATTACAGAACATCCACCTACTTTTAAGCATCCGGATGCTGTTTTGGCTGAGTTTAGAAACGGTGATACCATTTAATTTCAAAAGACTACAACAAGACTATCACTAAATACCCTGTCATTCCGACGCAAGGAGGAAGCTCTTTTGTTATTCATATTATGAGCTTCCTCCTTGCGTCGGAATGACAAAAAGTAATGTATAAATTCCAGTATTTTTAAGATTAGATTGTGTCCGGAAAAATTTTCCCCGGATTCAGAATGTTGTTCGGATCGAAAACCTTTTTAATATTTTTCATCAGGACCAACTACGAATTATCGAAAGCTATATTCATGAAATTCTTCTGCATATAACCAATTCCGTGTTCGCCCGATAGAGTTCCTTTCAATGAAACCCGATAGCGCGGACTCGGTTTTGGAGGAGTTTAGAAGTAATAATTAAAATTGTACTATTGGCCTTAAATTCTTTGTGGACACGGATTGCAAATCCGCGCTATCGGGAGCTATCGGGATAAAAACATATTTTCCTTAATTCATAGCTTAACAATAAGATTGCAAAGCTAACTTTCAATTCAAATCAAAAAATCAAAGAACGAGTGTAATGCATTGGTATTTATGCTGTTGCGATTTATTTTTAAAAATTAACGCATCACTAGTATTTCTGCATTAAAAACATTTTCTATCTTGCCCGAAAACTATTTTACAGAAACGGATACGTTTGCTTCGGCACGCAAAACCTTTTTAATTACCATGAAAACGCTATTTTTAACACCATTGATTTTGCTGGGAACCCTTAGTGTTTTCGGGCAGCGAAAAAGCATTGCGATACAGCAGACCGACACCCGCTTTACCATTTCTGCGGAACGGACAGGACTGAGCTCCGGATATGAAAGCTATTATTTTTATGTCCAGAATAATACCAATCGGGAGTACAAAATTGTTGTAAATGTGACACTTGACCTGGCCTGTGAAGGAAGCAAATCGTATGTTCTTGGGAATAATGACATTCTTCAGCTAAAACCTAACGAACGATATTCGTCTTCAAGTCGCGGAGAAGTATATAACAATTTTGGAAATAAAAATTGCGCTATTGCAGAAGGACAATCGTTCACGCTTTTCAGGGGAATGCGTTACAGTATTGGGAATGTGATCGATGTAACCAAAGAGAATGAAGATGCGGCCACAAAAAAGAAAGCCGACGAAGCCAAAAAAAATCCAGTGACACAAGAGCAAACTCACAGCCCAGCCAGGCCGCAAGCAGGATCAACGACAAGTTCATCTTCATACCCAAGCAGGAATTCAGATCAAAATACAACCTATACTCCAAAAGTAACCGCTGTTGATGTCTGGAATAAACAAGTAGAGCAAGATAAGCAGGCAGAAAAACAAGCGTTAGATAACTTTGGGACACTTTTAGGCAATCTTGTGAACCCGGAGCAGCCAAACGATGACGAGCTCGCAGCACAAGAAGAAGCAGCACTGATCGAAAATATCCAAAGACGACAACGGGAAACCGCCGAGCGTAATCAGAAAGTAGCCAATCGAAAAAATGCTTTTGCACAATTAGATGCAGCCGACATTCCACTTGCGTCAATAGAAAAAGCCACCAGCATATATTATTTTGTCTATGCTTATGACAATCTGGCTAATGATAATCCAACGGTGTATGTCAGCAACGTCTTTGAAATAGGAAAATATAAAGACGGCACCCGTGCTTATACGGCAACTGTTAAAAACGAAATTGCAAACCTTACAGGCCTTACAGAAGTATTACACGGTTATTACTACTCACAACAACAAGCCCAACAGGTGCACAACAATCTTATAAGCGAGCTGCAAAATAATGGCGTCGCTGTAAAAAACATCTATTATAAGGGCAAACCTTCCGCTTCAACTACAGGAAATACCAGCAATGGATCAAAATACGGTACGGTTATCGGCACTGCAAAAATTGACACAAGGCCCACCAATGGCGTCATGCCGAATAATAAAATAGATGAAGACAAACCAAAAAAAGATTACGGAAAAATTATTAAATAGATGAAAAACTTAATCCTTACCATTTTTCTTTTAATAAGCACATTAACCTTCGCGCAAGGCGGCGCTCTGGCTGATTTAAAATTTGAAGATGCAGAAGCCGCTTTTAATAACGGCGATTATAATCTTACACTAAAAAAAGTAGATGAGTTTGAAAAAGCATTGGGTAACATGACGAGCAAGTCGCTGTATTTGCGTGTGGTTTCACAGGATAAGTTATTTAATCCCGGTATTTATAATGAAAATCAATACCAGTTCTATAATTCATTGATATCAAATGTTGAAAAATACCTGAAATCGATGGAAAGCGAAGGCCTGGACGATAAATTCCGGGAAGTATATGCCATCAGCGAAAAACTCAACGATCTGAACCTGCCAAAAGACAAAGCGGGTTTTGAAAAGGCGCTTAAAGCGAGAGCATCGCAGAACGCAGCGCTAAACGCAGAAAATGAAAAGTTTCAAAAACAGGCCAATTATGTCAATAGTCTCACTGCTAAATATAAGTTTAAACGGGATTTAACATTAAATCAGTTTTTACAATACAATCCTGATGCAAATCGTTTGGTCCAGACATCGAAATTCAGAGACCCTAATGGCAAATTGTATAGCAACGACGGCTATTTGAATGACAGATCAGGAAACCCGAATCCTGAAGGTGCGTCTACTATTGTCCTTTCCGAAGGTTTTGTAAACATTTATGGATACACAATAAAATCAGGCAAAAATATCCATACAGAAGTCCACAGCATGTACCAAGCCTTAAGGCAGGAAATAATTAATAATATTGACGCGAAATATTTAAAACAGGAAACGAATTTCATACTTATTGAATTTCCTGGTGTCGAAGCAAATCGCATAACAGTGTCGCTACAAAATTTCTCCGAAAAATTCCCTGCATATACTATCACTTTCAGCAATAAAAAACAATGAAAACCTTACTCTTTATTTTCCTTTTAATAAGCTCATTTGCCTTTGCCCAAGGCGGCGCAATAGCTGACCTAAAATTTGAAGAAGCCGAAACAGCTTTTAATAATGGCAATTACAATCTTACGCTAAAAAAAGTAGATGAGTTCGAAAAAGCATTGGGCAACATGACGAGTAAGTCGCTGTACTTGCGCATACTTGCACAGGATAAGCTATTCGCTCCTGAGAACTTTTACGCCGATGAAAACCAACTTACGAAATACAATGAATTAACTGCCAATGTGAATAAGTATCTGTCAGCCATGGAAAGTGAAGGGCTGGACGACAAATACCGTGAGATATATACCCTTGGCGGAAGACTCAATGACCTGAATCTGCCAAAAGATAAAGCAGGTTGGGAAATGGGAAATAAAGCGTTAGAAGACCAAAAACAACTTGCAGAAGAAAAGGCGAAAAAAAAATTAAAGTACGCCCAGGATTTTATGCTTTTGCTTGCTCAAAAAATGGACTTTAAGCCCAACATGACACTGAGCGAATATGCAGGCTTAAGTGCCCAAAGCAAAGAAATGGCAGACAAGAAAGTTAAAAGTTCGTTTAACGGCATTGTAAGGGAGAAGACAATTCATCAAACCCAAGCTCCATTTTATTTAAAAACCGAGAAAAACGCTTCAGGTGAGGAAATTGTAACTGAGCTTCGGTATTGCATTAGTGGCGATCTACGGGAAAAATACAACGATGATGTAAAGAGAAGTTTCGAAGACAAACTAAACGTGATGATACAAAATTTAGGCAACGACCAGTATGTGAAGCGAACTACCTGTGAGCAATGCGTTCCGCCATACAAAGATGAGCTTGAAATAGTTGTTCCTGGTTTAGAATTTAGCGCCGCTTTCCGTTACACGGCTGACGACGATATCGAAATGTGGTTTGAGATGATCCGCAAAAAGTAACCATGTCCTGATTTCAACACCCGATAGCGCGGATTTGCAATCCGTGCCCGCAATCAAATTCAAAGCCAACAAATAAAAGGAAAAAGAAAATACTGACAATATCCCTTTTTATGCATTTTCACTTTTAAATGTTATCCGGGAAAATTTTCCCAGGATTCATAATCCCATTCGGGTCGAAAACTTTTTTAATATTTTTCATCAGAACCAACTGTGAATTATCGAAGGCAATGTCCATAAAATTTTTCTGTACATAACCAATTCCGTGCTCACCCGACAAGGTTCCTTTTAACGAAACCGTCAGTTCAAAAATTTCACGAATACCTTTTGGCACTTCTGTTTTCCAGTTTTCGTCTGTCATATCGGCCTTGATGATGTTCACGTGTAAATTTCCGTCACCGGCATGACCGTAACAAACCGATTTGAAACCGTATTTGTTTCCGATTTCTTTAATCCCTTTTAGCAGGGTTGGTAATTCATAACGAGGCACCACTGTATCTTCTTCTTTGTAAACCGAATTTGATTTGACGGCTTCAGCAACGCCGCGGCGCATTCTCCATAAAGCGTTTTTCTGGTCTTCCGTATCGGCGAAAAGGATTTCATCGATTTCGAATTGCTCGACTACGCCCATTATTTTTTCCGCTTCAAGCATTAAGATTTCAGGGTAATTGCCGTCGACTTCAATTAACAGATGCCCCTGAATATCGTCTTTAATATCCACGTTTACGCCTTCAATGAATCGGATGGCCCAATCTATGGCATCGCGCTCCATGAATTCCAAAGCGCTCGGCACTATTCCTGCCCTGAAAATCGCCGAAACCGCTTCACATGCCTGCTCTGCTTTGTAAAAAGGAACAAGCATCAGAACGTTATGCGAATTTTTAGGCCATAATTTCAGAACTATTTTGGTAATGATTGCCAACGTCCCTTCACTACCCACCATTAATTGTGTCAGATTGTATCCTGTGGAATTTTTAAGCGTGTTGGCGCCTGTCCAGATGATTTCCCCGGTTGGCAAAACCACTTCCAGATTCAGCACATAATCTTTGGTAACGCCGTATTTCACTGCTCTGGCACCACCGGCATTTTCGGCTACATTTCCGCCGATGAAACAACTTCCGCGGCTGCTTGGGTCTACGGGATAAAACAATCCTTTTTCCAGAACCTTATCCTGTAAAACCTGAGTGATAACCGCCGGTTCGGTGATTACCTGTAAGTTTCTTTCGTCGATTTCCAGAATTTTATTCAGACGGTCGGTCGACAAACCAATGCCCTGATGAATGCTCAGCGCACCACCGCTCAATCCGGTTCTCCCTCCGATAGGAACCACAGGAATTTTGTACTCGTTGGCTAACTTAACAATTTCTGATATTTCCTTGGCTGAAGCCGGTTTTATCACGACACTCGGCGGAAAGACATAATCTTCGGTTTCGTCGTGACCGTAATTGTTTCGGGTTTCTTCGTCGGTAAATACGAATGATTCGCCAACAATATGCTGTAATTTTTGAAGTATTTCGGGTGTGATTTGCGTTGTCATAACTATGCTACAAAGATGTTAGTGTCAAAGTTACAAAGTTATTTCATCAAATCGCAATCTTCATTCGCCCCGTTTACTTCACTAAATTTTATTTTTTAGCGGAGTTCAGTGAACATAAATGTTTGCAGCGGTATCATTTTCAAACGTTCATTTCGAGAGCCTCAATGACCGTTTTGAAAAGATATAGCGTCCCGATAACTATCGGGAAGCGGGAACAAGCTCCTAAAAAAACTAATGCTTCTTCTTAAGATTCGGCAAGAAATAAGCAATCATTCCGATTAATGGCAGGAACGAACAGATGCCGTAAACAAATTCAATAGAGGTCACATCGGCCAGATACCCCAGAACTGCAGAACCCAAACCACCTACTCCGAAGGCAAAACCGAAGAACAATCCGGAAATCATACCCACACGTTCAGGCATTAATTCCTGTGCATACACCAAAATGGCGGAGAAAGCCGAAGCGATTATGATTCCGATGGCAACTGAAAGAATTCCGGTCCAGAACAAATTGGCAAACGGCAGCATCAAGGTGAACGGTGCCGCTCCCAAAATCGAGAACCAAATAATGTATTTTCGTCCGAACTTATCTCCTAACGGACCTCCAATCAACGTTCCAACTGCAACTGCTCCCAAGAACCAAAACAAGTGGTACTGCGCCTGCAATACGGAAATATGGAATTTTTCTATCAGATAGAACGTGAAGTAACTCGACATCGAAGACGTGTAAAACGATTTCGAAAAAATCAGGATCAGCAGTAAAACCACTGACAATTTTACCTTCATCGGAGAAAGATTATGAATTCTCTCCCCTCCTTTTTTCTTTCCTTTAATGGAAATCAGTTTCTGTTGGTACCAAAGGGCGATTCTGCTCAACACTATGATTCCGACCACGGCTGCTAATACAAACCAGAGAATATGCGACTGTCCGCGAGGCACAACTATTAATGCCACCAACAACGGTCCGATTGCTGTTCCAGTATTTCCACCCAATTGGAAAATGGATTGTGCCAAACCTCGTTTTCCGCCTGACCCCAAGAACGCTACGCGGGAAGCTTCGGGATGAAAGATGGACGAGCCAACTCCAACCATTGCTACCGAGGCTAAAATAAGTGGAAAACTGGAAGCCTGCGAAAGCATTATGATTCCGCTTAGCGAGAACAACATCCCGAAGGCCAGCGAATACGGTTTCGGTTTTTTATCGGTATAAATTCCAACGAAAGGCTGCAACAAGGAAGCGGTAACCTGATACGTAAAAGTTATCAGACCGACTTGTGTAAACGTCAGGCCGTAATTGGCTTTCAAAACCGGGTACATCGCCGGGATTACCGCCTGTAACAAGTCGTTGATCATGTGCGCGAAACAAATCGAAAACAAAATGGAATACATCGTACTTTGTACTTTGTTTTCTTTCTCGATCGTTGCTGTTGCCGTTGCTGTTTTCATCAGATATACTGTAAAATATAATACCAGAAAATTAATGTGATAAACGAAATCGGGATCCCGAAGCCAATCATCATACTGCTGAGTTTAGGTTTTAATCCGTAAGTGGATGCCACTATGGTTCCTGTTATCATAGGAGCCATGGCCGCTTCAAATATGGAAACCTGTACTTCCAGCCCCTTTCCATTTAATAACATCACATACAACAAATAGAAAAAAGCCGGAGTTATGAATAATTTAAAAAGTAATCCCAAAGTAAGGAACTTATAATGCTTACTTTTTCTGTCGAATTCCAACTGCATTCCAACCGAAACCAGTGCTATTGGGGTTACGGTACTTCCTAAACGCTGAAAAACCGATTGCAGTATCAGAGGGAAATCCATTTCTAAAACGATTAACAGGCAAGAGATTGCAAAGGCTATGAATGGCGGGAAGAACAGTATTTTTTTCAGAATCGTATTGGTGCTTGTGGTTCCGCGGGAACACATCGTCGCTACGAGAACTGCTAAAGTTGAAACCACTACGAACGAACCCGGCTGATCTACGATAACAGCCGTTTCAAGTCCCTGCTTCCCGTAAACGGCTTCAACCAATGGGAAACCCACGAAAGATGTATTTCCAAGTCCAGCCGTGATAATCAAACAACCTGTGAGTTTTTTGGACCAGCCGAACAATTTTCCTAAACCGGTAAAAAAAACGTACGACAGCGCGAATCCTAACCATGCAATTCCGAGTGGAAACAACAATTTTGAACTGATTTCCAGTTTCGGAATATAATACAGCGCAATGGACGGCAGCGATACGTAAATCACAAACTGATTAAGTGTTTTATAACTTAGCGGAGGAAATGCCGGAACTTTTTTGAGTAAAAACCCCAAAAGCATGCAAACGAAAATGAGTAAAATATTATCCATAGTGATTTAAAGCAGGGCAAAATTACAAGTAAATCCACTATCTGACGGAGGTTTTCGTTTTTTAACTAAATTTTAATCCATACATGATCTTTGGATCTGAAAAGTAATAGAATCTTCAAATATCCTTGAACGCTGTGTCCTTTTTCCTTATTTTTACTGCTCTAATTCATTCTTGTGGCACTTAAAAAAACACATCCTTCGGCTTTAAAAGAAAATGACGGCATTGAACAGCCGGACAGCATTAGTTCAGCTTCTGTGGAGCATATACAGCAATTCCGCAGAAAACAACCGTCTGCCGATGAATTAGTGGCCAATATCCTGAAGGGGGACAAAGTTGCCTTGAGCCGTGCCATTACTTTGGTGGAAAGCACAAGTTCAACTCATCTGGAGAAAGCCAATGAAGTCATCAAAGGCTGCTTGCCGCACGCAAACAATTCGCTCCGAATTGGTATTACGGGTGTTCCCGGCGTTGGAAAAAGCACTTTTATAGAAGCTTTCGGAAAATACCTGACTTCAATTGGGAAGAAAGTTGCGGTTTTAGCGGTCGACCCGAGCAGTTCTATTTCGCACGGAAGTATTTTGGGGGACAAAACCCGAATGGAAGAATTGGTTAGAGACGAAAATGCTTATATCCGTCCGAGTGCTTCAGGTGAAAGTTTGGGAGGTGTGGCAAGAAAAACACGTGAAGCGATTATCCTTTGTGAGGCTTGCGGATTTGATACGATACTGATTGAAACCGTTGGCGTGGGTCAGAGTGAAACTGCCGTTCACAGCATGGTCGATTTCTTTTTATTGCTGAATCTGGCCGGAGCCGGAGATGAATTACAGGGAATCAAACGCGGAATCATGGAAATGGCCGATGCCATCGTAATCAACAAAGCCGATGGCGATAATGTAAAACGTGCCCGATTGGCCAAAGTCGATTTTAATCGTGCGTTACACTTGTTCCCACTAAAAAGTTCAGGCTGGTCTCCAAAGGCAAACACCTGCAGTGCACTGACGAACGAAGGCATTTCAGATGTTTGGGAAACGATTACCGACTATTTCACACTTACCAAAGAAAACGGTTTCTTCGACAAAAAACGTAAGGAACAGAGTCAGTACTGGATGCTGGAAACCATCAACGAGCAATTAAAACTGAATTTCTACAACCATCCTGAAATCCAGAAACTGCTGGAGGAAAATAAAAAAGCGGTGCAAAACAATGAAATATCACCGTTTGCAGCCGCTCAGTTGCTTTTGAATTCCTATTTTAAATAATTGAAATTTGTTTTACTAAAGCAGAAACACTATTTTATGTCATTCCGACGAAGGAGGACTCGAGAGCTTGCTCGACTGGCGAAGCAATCTCATAAACTGAACTTCTGAATAAGATTCCTCCTTCGTCGGAATGACAAACAGGCAACATATTCACTGCCTTCTTTTATCTGCTTTCTGCTTCCTGAAAACTACTCCTCGTAACGTTTCATTTCCCTGTCATAGAACTCGCCTGCGTGGTTGATTAGTCTTTCCATTTCCGCTTCGATTTCTTCCTCTTCTTCTTCGTCCAATTCTTCTAAAAACTCAATTTCATCGTCCTTAAGGTTTATGATGAATCGTGGGTAATCCAAGTGAATGATGAAGATATCGTCCGGAAAATCGGTGTTGTCTGCTAAAACGAATTTTGGTAATTCCATATATTTTGAATTTGATTATTTGTTGATTTGTCTATTCGTAGAGCAAAGAAACGAATAAATTTGGCATAAAAAAACCGCCTGAATCATCAGACGGTTTTTGAATTAAATTTTATGATTATCAATATTATTTTTTAATCACTTTAATTGCTTTAACAGCATCATCAGCAACAACCTTAACTAAATACATTCCTTCGTTCAAACCAGACATATCAATAGAAGCCGATATCGCGTTTACAGTCTTAACCAAAACTCTTTGGCCCGTAATACTGTAAACCTCAACAGTAGAAATTGTTTGCTCGTTCTCAATATTCATTATATCTGTAACCGGGTTCGGATATAATTTCAGGTTATTTAAAACAAAGTCATTTACTCCCATTGTAGTGCCTGTTTCGTTATAACGAGCCACAAAAATAGCTTTATTATGCAGCGTTGTTAAATTATAAGTAGATACAGAAGGATCAAAATCGGCGGTATTTTGAAAAGAACCTGTGATATAAATGTTTCCTACGCCGTCGATAGCCAGAGAATAACCAATATCTTCACCATACCCTCCCATTGATTTTGCATACACATAATTCCCCGAACCATCGTATTTTGCGATAAAAATTTCAGCCCACCCTGAACCCTTCAGGTTAGCCACACCAGCAGAAGGATCAAAATCAACAGTACCCGCAAAAGAACCCGTCAGATAAGCATTCCCACTACCGTCTACCGCAATATCCCTACTGTCGACACCATATGTTCCCCCTATCTTTTTTGCATACACATAATTCCCCGAAGAATCGTATTTCGCAAGAAAAACATCAGAATATCCGCCGGTACTAGTCAAGTTAGCCACGCCAGCAGAAGGGTCAAAATCGGCCTCCCCTCGAAAAAATCCTGTAACATATGTATTTCCGTTGCCATCTACCGCTATACCACGACCTAGCTCAGAAGATGTCCCTCCAATGGAAATCGCATAAACATAATTGCCCGAAGTATCGTATTTCGCCAGGAAAGCATCTTGATCTCCAGCGCTGACAAGGTTCGCCACACCTGCAGATGGGTCAAAATCTACAGTATTTTGAAAATATCCTGTAATATATGCATTTCCGCCGGTGTCTATCGCAATATCATGACTCTCGTCAGAAGATGCTCCACCAATTTTTTTCGCATACACATAATTGCCCGAACTATCATATTTCGCCAGGAAAATATCACGCTGTCCGGCACTGCTCAGGTTAGCCACACCAGCAGAAGGGTCAAAGTCAGCAGTACCACTAAAAAAACCTGTCACATAAGCATTTCCGCTTGCGTCTACCACTATACAACGATCTTCGTCATGATCTGCTCCCCCAAGCTTTTTCGCATACACATAATTCCCCGAAACATCGTATTTCGCCAGGAAAATATCACCCTGTCCGGAACTGCTCAGGTTAGCCACACCAGCAGATGGGTCAAAATCAGTTGTGCTAGCGAAATTTCCCGTAATATATATATTCCCACTGCCATCTATGGCAATACTATTTCCAAACTGTTGACCCGAACCACCAAAAGATTTTGCAAACACATAATTACCCGAAGCATCATATTTTGCAAAGAAAATATCATACATACCGTCAAAACTTACAAGGTTTGCCACCTCACCAGATGGGTCAAAATCAACAGTCCCTGTAAAAATTCCCACTACATAGGTATTACCTAAAGCATCTCGGGTTATACCATGCCCTTCAGCGTAATCAGGTAAACTATCATAGCCTCCCAAACTTTTGGCCCATATATAATTCCCGGTACTGCTATATTTTCCAATAAAACAATTATCCTGGCCCCCACCGGATATCAGGTTTGCTGTCGCTGCAGAAGGGTCAAAATCAGCAATATAGCAGAACCCACCCGTTACATAAGCATTACCGCTGCCGTCTACCGCTATACCACTACCATTGTCATGCTGTAATCCTCCCAAGGCATTCGCATACATATAATTACCCGCAGCATCAAATTTCGCCAGGAAAATATCATTCCATCCGGCACTTCTCAGGTTAGCCACACCAGCAGATGGGTCAAAATCTACGGTATACTGAAAACCACCTGTAATATAAGCATTTCCACTGCCATCTACCACTACACAGCTACCCCAGTCAGATCCTTCATCCCCAAAGGATTTCGCATACACATAATTGCCCGAGGCATTGTATTTCGCCAGGAAAATATCGTCACTCCCTCCGACACTAATCAAGTTGGCGACACCTGCAGATGGGTCAAAATCAACGGTTTCAGAAAAACTACCTGTTATGTAAGCATTTCCGTTGGTGTCTACCGCTATACCACCCCCTCCGTCAAAATCTGCCCCCCCTAAGGATTTAGCATACACATAATTACCCGAACTATTGTATTTCGCAAAGAAAATATCCTTATATCCGGCACTAGTCAGGTTTGCCACACCCGCAGATGGGTCGAAATCAACGGTTTCAAAAAAAGATCCTGTAATATAAGCATTGCCACTGCCGTCTACCACTATACCGCTACCTGAGTCAGAAGATGCCCCCCCTAAGGATTTCGCATACAAATAATTGCCCGAACTATTGTATTTCGCCAGGAAAATATCCTCAATCCCGGCACTGCTCAGGTTAGCCACACCAGCAGAAGGGTCAAAATCAACGGTGTCAGAAAAATATCCCGTTACATAAGCATTCCCGTTGCCGTCTACCGCAATAGCCGTACCTACGTCATCACTTGTTCCCCCAATCTTTTTAGCATACACATAATTGCCCGAAGCATTATATTTCGCAAGGAAAATGTCATTACTACCTCCGGCACTAATCAAATTAGCCACGCCCGCAGAAGGGTCAAAATCAGCGGTTCCAGAAAAATATCCCGTAATATATACATTCCCGCTGACGTCTACTGCAAGACCAGCAGACTGATCCCAAAAAAATCCTCCTAAGGCTTTCGCATACACGTAATTCCCAGAGGCATCGTACTTCGCCAGGAAAATATCCCAAGCCCCGGCACTAGTCAAGTTAGCTACACCTGCAGATGGATCAAAATCGGCAGTATTTTGAAAACTCCCCGTAACATAGGTATTTCCCGAAGCGTCTCTTTTGATATCGGACCCATAAATTGCTCCTCCGCAAATATTGTTATGGCGCAAAGCATTTGCCCAATTAAGCAACAAATCGTTTTGCCCCCAGGCAGCAGGCAGGCAGCCTAAAATAAGAAGCAGTATAAAGTAATATTGTTTATTCATCTTCCAAAATAATTTAATCGCATAAAAATAATACTTTTTTTTCTTACATATTAAACTATTCAAAAACAACTGTTAATCATTGTATTCTTATTTACTGGAAAGTAATAGCGATTGGTTAACCGCAAAGAAAGCTAACAAAACTTCATCCATAATAATTGAAGTTTTGTTTATAGAAATATTTTAAAAATATAATGATTTATATAATAGTTTGGAGGTTGTTGTGCCTGTTATTTTGATGTTGCTAAAAGGCACGGATTGCACCGATGCTTTAGCCGAACTAACGAGGTAAATCCTTACTGTCGATTGGTTTCTAGCTCGCACAAAATTTCATTTGTGGCATTTTATTCGTGGCGAAAATTTTGCCACAGAAATTTTGCCACAGAAATGCGGCAACAATTTACATCTGATCTTTTTGCCACAACTCTGGTAGAGGAGTTAAAAATTATGAGTTGCGAACAATCAACTTATTGCTTAAATGATTGAAGCGTAGATACAAAAATATTGCAGCTGCAGTTAGTCCGGCTAAAAGTCCGATCCAGATTCCCACCGCTTTCAGGTCGGTGTATAGTCCCAGATAAATCGAAATCGGAAACCCGATAAGCCAGTATGAAACAAATGTCATATACATCGGGATTTTCACATCCTGCAAGCCGCGAAGCGCTCCTAAAACCACAACTTGGATACCATCTGAAATCTGGAAAATAGCTGCTATAATGATTAATTGAGACGCGATTGAAATCACTTCGGCATTGTCTTTCAAATGTGCCATATTCTCGGCATTCATAAACATCTCCGGCAAGTAACTATGGAAAATCACGAATACCAAAGCGAAAAACACCTGAACAATAAGAGCCAGCAACAATATGGAACGCGCCACGATTCGCAGCCCTTCAAAATCCTGCGCCCCTTTAAAATTGCCCACACGTACCATCCCCGCAACGCCGAATCCGGACACGAACATAAAGGTAAATGTAGCCAAGCTCAATGCAATCTGATTGGCCGCCTGACTGGTTGTACCGACTACTCCGGAAAGCCATACAGCACCTGTGAACAAGGCTACTTCAAAAAACATCTGCATGGCAGAAGGTAAACCAAGGTTCACAATTTTCTTCACGATATCTTTCCTGTATTCACTGAATGAAAACTGCTCAAAATAAGTCTGAAAACGTTCTTTATGTTTTAAGGACAAGTGTATGAAAATCAGCATCACAAAACGGGAAATCACAGTCCCGTAAGCCGCGCCCAGCATTCCCATTTTCGGGAAGAACCAAAGTCCGTAAATAAGTACGATATTTAATAATATGTGAACGATGTTACAAAGCAGGTTCGCCCACATGGCCACTTTCGTCTCCGATTTACCGTCTGCGAATTGTTTGTATCCCTGGAACATGATTAAGGGAATCAATGAAAAGGCCACTACATCCAAAAACGGCTTGGCCATCTCTACAACCGCTTCCGGCTGACCCATATAAACAATCAGCGGTTTTGAAAAATAGATTATCGAGAACAACGCAATTCCCAAAATGGTACATAACACCAATCCATGATGGAAAATGGTGCGCTCTTTCTCTACGTTTTTTTCCCCGTCGGCTTCGGCAACCAAAGGTGTAATCGCTGTAGAAAACCCTATTCCGATCGACATGGCTATGAATACGAAACTGTTTGCCAAAGAAGCAGCTGCCAATTCAGTCGGACCTAATTTTCCAACCATGATGTTATCGACAATCCCCACTAAGGTATGCCCCAACATTCCGAGGATAATCGGATAGGCTAATTTTAAATTATTGGAGAACTCTTTGGTGTATACAGACAAACGCATTTTTTAAATTTTGCGCAAAGGTAATCACTAGATTTTCAGAAAATGTTATTAAAAATTAAAAAATCCATCCAATTTTGATTTTTACGTAAAAATTTAAAAGTCAAAACAATACACACTCCCAGCAGTAAACCTTAAGAAACTTTAACACTTCACTACAAACTAAAAAACCGATTTTTCTGTTCTCATACTGAAAAACTAACCCAAAATGTATTTTTAGCATGAGAACGATCCCCAAAATCTCAAGTCTGTTTGCTGTTGTGGCTGCAGTATTATTCACCATCGAAACCAAGGCACAAGCACAAGAGGAACAGCCTCTGAAACCAGAATACCTCCGTCACTGGCGTATCGGGTACGGACTCAACTTAGGCATCCCTTTCAACAATGATTACAATTTCACTTTAGGAGCCGATGCCCGTTTGCAGTATGATATCACTACCAAAACCTCTTTGGCCTTTACCACAGGGTATACCCATTTATTCAGCCCAGATAAAGATTCCGGGTTTATCCCTGCGAAATTAGGCTTTAAGTCCTTTTTAGGTAACCAGTATTATGTATTGGGGGAAGCCGGGGCGGCTTTCGGAGTCACCAAAGAACTGGGAAATTCTTTTTTATGGGCACCGGGAGTTGGAATAGCGACCAAACATATCGATATCAGTCTGCGTTATGAAAACTATTCAGGTTTTGACATGGGACAGATTTCACTGCGTCTGGCATACGGTTTCAGTTCTAAAAAAATCAACAACTATCAAAACAGCAAGTTGAAAAACAAAAAAACGCCGCGATAGGCGTTTTTTTTTATTTCTTTAACTGCTCTCTGTATAAAGCAAAATTAGCTTTCACTTTTTCGTCCAATTCCGGTTCTTTAATATCCTTATATTGTTTCATTTCTTCCCAGATGATTTTAGCCACCATATAACGGGCCATTTCCTTGTCATCGGCCGGAATCACATACCAAGGCGCATGCGGTTTTGAGGTTTTGTTGATGGCTTCTTCATAAAACTTCATATAATCATCCCAACGTTCGCGTTCTTTCAGGTCTCCGGGAGAAAACTTCCAATGATGCTCCTCTTCTTCCAATCTTCGCAACAGGCGTTTGCGCTGCTCTTTCTTGCTCATATGAAAATAGAACTTCAATATGATGGTTCCGTTTTGTGTGATGTGTTTTTCAAAATTATTGATTTGCTCAAAGCGGTTTTCCCAAAAATCAGCAGGAATATCTTCTACTTTTTCGATTCCGGGCAGGTTTTCGTTTAAAATATATTCCGGATGCACACGGGTAACCAATACGTTTTCGTAATGTGTACGGTTGAATACAGCAAACTTCCCTTTTTCGGGTAAAGCCAAATAATGGCGCCATAGATAATCATGTTCCAGTTCGGTAGAATTTGGTGTTTTAAAACTGTGTACCACCACGCCTCGCGGATTGAACTCTTTAAAAACCTCCCGAATCAGACTGTCTTTCCCTGAGGTATCCATTCCTTGAAGGCAGATTAAAACTCCATACCTGTTGTGGGCATACATCGCGTCCTGCAGTTCGCTCAGCTTTGCCTGAACCTTGTCGAGTTTCTCTTCTTTTTCGTCGTCATCTAGGTGGGTTTGCAATACCGTTGGAAAATCATTGATATAAAAAGGAACGGTAATTTTAAAATTGTCGGGATTAAATACTGCCATCTTTTTCAGTTTATATTCGTAAATATAAGTATTTTTAGAAGCTTTTTCCCGCTGTGCGCTGTATCTTTTTCCGATGGCTTCGAGACCCTCAGCCACCGGAAAAAGGATTTCGTTGCTCCGATAGCTATCGGGACGGGGCTAAACCAAAAAAACAAGACATGCATAAATTCACCTTAGAAATACTGTTTCAAATTGTTGGGATTGGCTCGGCCTCCGGACTTATCTTTAATAACAACCAATTGTACATTATTGGCGACAACAGCAATTATCTGTATGAATATGCAATAGGAACCCAAGAATTAAAGCGATATCCGCTAGCTGAAAATCCTTCGGAAAACATCCCAAAAGCAAACAAACCCGATTTTGAAGCGGTAACCGAATACGATGGGAAATTATATGTGTTCGGTTCCGGATCTACCGAAAACCGAAATAAAATGGTAACCCTTGATTCCAAATCCAAGGAAATCATCGCGACCTCCGACTTGAACGATTTGAATCTCGCCATGCAATCGTTTGCCGGACTACCTCAAAATGACCTTAATATCGAAGGCGCGGTTTATAATGGAACCGAGTGGTTTTTCTTTAATCGCGGCAATGGGGCCAGTGGAAAAAACATTGTTTTCACAGTCCAAGGAAAAAATCTCACTGAAGAGTTCAATATCATTTCCACAGAATTCAAACTCCCTAAAATAAAAGGCATCCGTTCCAGTTTTACCGATGCGGTTTTGGTGAAAAATAAAATTTACTTTCTGGCCACCGCCGAAAACACGACTTCAACGTACAATGACGGAGAGGTCTTGGGCAGTTTTATCGGCTGCATCGATCTTGAAAAAATGAAGATTGATTTTACTCAAAAAATCACAGATACAATTAAATTGGAAGGACTGACATTGTACAGAGAAACAGAGAAAGAAATCACTTTTCTGCTATGTGAAGATAACGACACCTCCAAATTAAAAACCGCGGTTCACAAGCTCGTTCTGACAAAAAAATAAGAAGCTTCTTTTCTCTTCATTAAAACTAAAAAGTCTCGCCTATCCTTACGATCTATGCGTTTTATAAGCAATACGGAATTTTCTGTTTTGCACAAGATAATATTTTTCCTAACAAATTACCTGATATTCAATTTTTTATAGTAATTTTAAGTATGTGTTTTTAAATCTTTACTCTATGAAAAATATGACCATTAAAGGAGTGTTATTAGGAAGTATGCTAACCTTACTGTTTTCCTGCAATAACAAGAAAGAAGAAACCGCGGCGCCGGTGGTAGACAAAGAACAAATAAAAAAAGAAATACAGGCGAAGGAAGATGAATTTGCCGCAACGTATAATGCCGGAGAATTAAAAGACATTGGCTATTATGCAGACGATGCGACGACTTTCTTTCAAAACAGACCTCCTTTAGTAGGCAAACCGGCCATCATAGAATTTTTAAAATCCGATTTAAATGGAGGTTCCAAAAACAAAATCTCATTTCAGACCAACGATGTTTTTGTGTCAAACGACGGAAATCAAGTTGTAGAAGTAGGCTCTTATAAAGTAGTTGACTCCACCAACACTACCGTTAACAGCGGAAATTACATGAGTCTTTTTGAAAAGAGAGACGGCAAATATGTGTGTGTTAGAGACATGAGCGCTTCTGATATGCCTCTGCGATAAAAGTTTCGAAATGATATAAAAAAGAGTGGGAGAACAGCTGTTCTCCCACTTTGTTTTTATTGCCATTACAAATTCCTGCGAATTATCTTCTTCGGCCGCCGCCACCGCCGCCGCCTCGCATTCCACCGCCGCCGCCGCCGTAGCCTCCACCTCCTCCGTAGCTGCCACTGCTTCTGGTACGGCCTGAGCTCATTGAACTAGAACTCGTAGATGGACGTGATGACGATCCGGAGTAGCCTGAAGAGGGACGTGTAGATGCTGAAGTTCCCATGGATGAGCGGTCTGATGTTCCTGCAGATGGGCGTGTTGACGCAGCATTCCCTGTTGACGGACGATTAGAAGTTCCGGCTGATGGACGATTTCCGCCTCGATCAGAAGTTCCGGCTGAAGGACGATTACCACCTCGATCGGAAGTCCCTGCAGAAGGGCGGTTGCCACCTCGGTCGGAAGTCCCTGCAGAAGGGCGATTGGAACTCCTGTCGCCAACACTGGAGTTGTTTCGGTAACTTCCATCACGGTTGTATTGGTTTACAGTATTGGAACGGTTTCGGTTACTATTATAGTTATTGTATGTATTATGATTGTGCACCACGGTTGTATTGTGATAGTGCCCGCCATGGTGGTGATAATAATGATTACTGGCATAAATCCCCCATGCCATTACCGTAAACGCTGCGAAATACGGAGGGTAATATCCGTAATAATACGGCGGGTAATAAGGCGCATAGGCTGGTGAATACACATATTGCACGATTGGAGTCTGTTCTACGACAACAGTGGTTGTTGACTGCTGGGTCTGCTGAGTCTGCTGAGGTTCTTTTGTAGACGGCTCTGCCCCGGTGTAGCCGGGATTGGGAGTTTCTTTACTTCCCTTCGGTTCAACAATATAATCCTTTCCATACAAATCCTCATCACCGACTATCTGCATTGTAACTTTTCCATTTTTATCTTTATCCAATAAGATTGCAGCCACGTCCTGCGTTTCGTTTTCTTTGACATCGACCTGCAGAACGAACGTAAAGTTATCCCCGTCTTTCTTAGTAGTCACTTTAATAAAATCGACTTTCTTGTCGTTGTTCAGGTCCAGATTATTGACTTTTTTTTCTGAATCGTTCAGTGATTTTTCAAAGGCCTCGATGGTTTTTGATTTTTGGAAAACATCCAAAACCGCATACAAATCCAAACCATCCCCCGGCAATCCTAAACTTTCAGGTTCCTGACCTTTTTTCTTGTCTTGCGAATAAACGGACACACTCAGAATACTGACCACAAAAAGGATGACTATTTTTATCTTGTTTCTCATAAAACTATAATCTTTTAATTACAACATATTTAACTAAAGTTACAAAAAAAACTTTAAACACACTGAAAAACAAATAGTTATTACTCTTATTTTCCTACAAACTTTATTTTTTATCGTTTAAAAACATTTTCCTTTTCAAAAACCATACTTTATGGTGTTGTCTACTTTTGAATATTTGACAGTCAAAAAAATGGGACATATATAAAAGAAAACCCCCAGACAATACATGATTGCCTGGGGGTTTCAGCGTTGTGTGTAAAGGTAATTAGTTCACGATTAATTTCTTAACTTCAACTTGTTTTCCTTTTTGGATTTTAACCATATAAACACCAGTTCTTAAGTTGTTTTGGTTAAACTCAACCATATTATTATCGGCTGTTCTTTCTGCAACAACTTTTCCTAAAATATCGTAAACAACAATTTCAGATCCCATCAAATCGTCACCTTCCACTGTAAAGTGTCCTTTAGATGGATTTGGATAAACGTTGATTACTTTTTTAGAAATAATATCATCAGTAGAAAGTAATGTATTCACAGAGAAACTATAGTCAACTCCACCTCCAAAATCAGGATTCAATGTTTTAATAACATTGTCGGATGCATCCAGGATCTTAAGCGAACCAGTTCCTTGAGCACTAGAAAAATAACTATACAAACCGTCATTTTGGGAATCATTTACTCTCAAATGATAGCAGCTATTCGGAGTCTGAGCTAATTGATACGTGAACGTATGAATTGTATTTGCATCACTAAACGTTTGTGTATCTAATTCAAATCCATTAGCATCATACAATGTAAAACTGTTTTGAGTCGGATAATTGTTTGTTCTTAACTGAACTTTAAACGTCGATGGCATAACATTCGGCAAGCTGAATGTAGAAACCGACTTGTTATTGTTAGCATAACCATCAGCAGCACCATTAGCCGTATTTATTTTCACATTAAACTTATTATTTGAACTGCTAACCCCAACCTTCCACAAGTTATTTACCGGTAAAAGAATATCCGTTGTTGCCATTGAAGCTATTGCCCCTGTCCATGTGTACGTTTGATGCGTACTTGCGTTATTAATCCAATACTCTAATACAATTGATGTTAGGGTATTTGCACCTGTATTTCTGATGGTGACGATTGGTCTTTCACACATTGGGTTAAGTCTGGTGAATTCAGCATTAGCATTATTTGGCGCTTTAATTTGTTCGATTGCTGCATCCACCGTAAAGTTAGGCGCTCCATATCCAACAACCTGATGAGTAGCAATATACTCATAAGCACCAGAAGGTTTCGCAGGACTTGAAGTTCTGTAGTCCATCGCAACAGTGCTTCCTGGAGTAACATTTGGTGTCAAATTATGCTCTTTCATCAACGTTCTTTGACCCGGACACCATCCTTGTCTGTCAAAAATCCATGATCCTCCCTGAGGGTAAATAGGATTTTCAGAACATTCTTGCGAAATTACCCAATTATATTTCTCCACGTTATTCAATAAAATCTTGTGATTAACCTGTCCTCCATTTTGCTGGAACTCACCATCACTACCGTGTCCTGTAATTGAAGACTTTAATTTGAACGAAGTAGCCGATGGATTGAATGAAAAGTTATTTGTTGTGAATTTTGAACCATTAATGATATTAGCAATACTAACATTCCCCATACGGAAATGTCCTTGCCATACCTGATCGTATTGTATTACATTTCTTGGAGGTGTTCCTACGATAAATAAAAATTCCAAATCCATTTCTTCTTGCCACTTACCTCCGTTAACTACCAATCGTTTGTTACCTTTAAGTAATTTCACATAATCAGACATGTCAAAGTACCATGTTTTTCCGTTAGGACCTAAATCCAATCCGTTACCATAAGGTGAAACAAACGACATTATTTCATTATAGTAAGGATATCTCTTGTAATAATCCAAATCTACAATCGATAAAGTACCTTCCGGCGTCACAGGAAGTGTGCTTAGCAAGGCGCCTGTATCTCCATTATATACGTTTTCTGGAGTTGTATCAAACATGAAAGTAGTAGACACTGTATTTATAACGTCATTTTTCATAGGCACTACACCTTCCATAGAAGTGATCGAGTGGTTTTTAACCGTTTTTTTGCTTCGCGGATTAGAAAAACGAGTTACCACATTCGTAACCGTTTGGTTATATGTTCCACGGTAAAAAGTAATATTTGGTAATACAGAAGATTCTGTAAAAGTTGTTGTTAACTGATCACCTCTTTCGAAATCCCAGCTCAGATTTGCTCCCTGAGAAACTACACCATTCTTAGCGTCGGTTACAGTTTGTCCAGTCTGCTCATCCAGCTTATAATAAGCCACCAGATTAGCATAATCAGGGTGTGTATTATCGATTGTCTTATTTTTCCATGCCAATACAGTTGCTACAGGCAATTCTTTATCCCAAACGGATAATTCCCTGATTCTACCCATATAGTTATTATTATATACAGGAGTATATAATCTACCCAAAACAAAGTTCATGATATTCATCACTTTTGTTTTTCCGGTACCTGTATGCCACAAAGCGCCATTTAAATAAACATTCATTACACCTGTGGTAGCATTTTTTGTAAAAGTCCAATGATTCCAAACATCTTTGATTACACTGGCAGATCCATACGCTTTTTGCAACCTGTCGAAAGTAGTTCCTACATAACCGCAATCAAAATAAACATCCGAATTCCACGGCATGTGAATATTTAACTGTCGCTCATCTGTATTATTATTTGAATACCCGTAAATAATACTGTTACTTACCGGCATAACGCTATCTCCTTTAGTCCAGAAGCTCACAGTAACCTGGCTGTTGATCGTGTTGAAAAATTGCGTACCGATATCAACATACCCACCACCTGAAACATTGATCGCAGAAATATTACTTGCTGCAAGCACTCTGTTTTCAGCATTAGGGAATCCTACGAACTCAATATTGGTTCCGTTAGTCCCATTGGTAAAGGACATCTCAATGATGATG
This sequence comes from Flavobacterium enshiense, assembly GCF_022836875.1. Classification (NCBI taxonomy): domain Bacteria; kingdom Pseudomonadati; phylum Bacteroidota; class Flavobacteriia; order Flavobacteriales; family Flavobacteriaceae; genus Flavobacterium; species Flavobacterium enshiense. The sequence goes on along the minus strand of NZ_CP090376.1, from coordinate 1,605,947 downwards.
TTACTGGTTCCGTCCCAGTTAAATGGTGTATGAAACTGAATTCTGTTCGCACCGTTTACAAAAGCATAATCTCTGAAAAACACATCGGTAAAACCAGTAAAGCCAACCGCGCTTGCCTGCATGCTTGAAGCAGTGCTGTTTTTCATTTTTATTTTCAGGAATTTCGCCATTCCGCCACTATTTGCTACGTTTAATCTGATGGCATTAATATTACCTGCAGTAAACCCGGCAGTTGTCAATTGAGCAGCTGTAATAAGCATTTGTGATCTTCCACTTTTCAGGTTAGTTTTAACCAAATTTGTCATCGAAACACTACCGCTCCCAACCTGAAATGCATTTTCAGAAGTCGTGGAATTTAACACTACATTTTTCTGAGTAAAATCATAATGATCATACGTTTGTTGAGAAGTGTAAGGGAAAGAAGTCCCAGTAAAGCCCGTAATTGTGTAGTTAGGCTGTTTTGAAAGCGCTTTTTCAACTTTTGCACTATCGGCTATAAATGTATTAACCGAGTAATCCCATTCGCCACAACCGGTAACACCGTCTTCCGCCCCGTATCTTACCGTTGCGTTGCGGCATCTCAAATTGTATTTAAGAATAATCTTTTCAAAAGTTAAACTCGGATTGTTTGGAAAGCCAATCAACGTATCTCTGCTGATACTGTTATGATTAAAGCCTCGTACCCGGATGGTATCCCCGACGCTCTGCGCCGACATCAGATTGGCCTGAATCAGAACAAAGAATAAGAGTAGTAATTTCCTCATAGTTAAATGTATTAATTGGTTTTTTGGTATTTCTTTCCGAAAATAACAAAAAAAGTTACCAAAAATTCAATAAAATAACCGAAAAACTAACATTCTTACATTTTATAACAAAAAAATCACAAAGTGTTTTTTTTGTTATAAAAAATATTAAAACCAACTGTTCTATCCAAATCCAAATGACCTCCCGGCAAGTCCAACTCACCATTACCTTATTCTCTTGTGAATCGATATACTTAAAAACAGAAAAGACTATATTAAAAGAAAAACACCCAAACAATCTAATATCGCTTGGGTGTTTCTTTGTTGAATGATTAAAGAGATTAATTCACGATTAACTTTTTAACTTCAACTTGTTTGCCTTTTTGAATTTTAACCATGTAAATACCCGTTCTTAAGTTGTTTTGATTAAACTCAACAAGATTTTCATCTGCTGTTCTTTCCGCTACTTTTTTTCCTAAAATATCGAAAACAACAATTTCAGACCCCATCAAACCCTCGCCTTCCACTGTAAAGTGTCCGTTGGATGGATTTGGATATACATTGATTTCGTTTTTAACAACAAAATCATCGTTAGAAAGTAGAGTGTTCACAGAGAAACTGTAATCAACTCCACCACCAAAATCAGGATTCAATGTTTTGATAACATTATCTGATGCATCCAAAATTTTGATAGAACCTGTTCCCTGAGAGGCGTTTGCCCACCAAGATAATCCATCTTTAGCAGCATCATTAACTCTCAAATGATAACAACCATTGGCAACCTGAGGCGATTGATACGTGTATGTATGCGTTGTATTTGCAGCACTAAAGGTTTTTGAATCTACCTGTGCTCCAGAAGCATCATATAATGTATAACTGTTGTGGGTAGGATAATTGTTTGTTCTTAACTGTATTTTAAATACTGACGGCATAACATTCGGTAAGCTGAAGTTGGAAACCACCTTGTTATTGTTTGCATAACCATCTGCGCCACCGTTAGCCGTGTTAATTCGTACAGTAAACTTGTTATTTGTACTGTTAACCCCCACGTTCCACAGGTTATTTAACGGTAAAAGAACATCTGTAGTAGCCATTGATGCCAACGAACCTGTCCAAGTGTAGGTTTGGCGTGTACTTGCATTATTGATCCAATACTCGAAAACAACATTAGTTAAGACATTAGCTCCTGTATTTTTAAGCGTAATAATCGGTCTTTCGCACATTGGATTGATTCTTTGAAACTCAGCATTGGCATTGTTAGGCGCTTTAACCTGATCGATGGCAGCATCCAAAGTAAAGTTAGGCGCTCCGTATCCAACAATCTGATGCGTAACAATATAATTGTAAGTACCAGTAGGCTTCAAAGGGTCAGAAGTTTTATAGTCTAATGCCATTGTGCTTCCGGCAGTAACGTTTGGTGTCAAATCCAGTTCTTTCATCATCGTTCTTTGACCCGGACACCATCCCTGTCTGTCGTACACCCATGTCCCTCCTTGAGGGTAAACCGGATTTTCAGAACATGGTTGAGTAATTGTCCAATTGTATTTCTCTACATTATTCACTAAAATCTTGTGATAAACCTGTCCTCCATTTCCTGTACCTGGGAACTCACCCTCATTTCCGTGTCCTGTAATCGAAGATTTCATTTTAAAAGAAGTACCCAGCGGACTGAAAGTATAGTTATTTGTTGTGAATTTTGAACCATTGTTGATATTTGCGATACTCACATTCCCCATACGGTATTGTCCTTGCCATACCTGATCGTACTGCACTACGTTTCTTGGCGGGGTTCCTACGATAAATAAAAACTCCAAATCCATTTCTTCCTGCAAGACACCTCCGTTCGCTACTAATCGTTTATTTCCTTTCAGTAATTGCACATAGTCAGACATGTCAAAGTACCATGTTTTTCCGTTCGGACCAAAATCCAATCCTTTACCATAAGGCGAAACAAACGATACCAGTTCATTATAGTAAGGATATCTTTTATAATAATCCAAATCCACAATAGCAATAGTTCCTTCAGGTGTAATAGGAAGCGTCGTAATCAAACTTCCAGTATCCCCATTGTAAACGTTTTCGGCAGTAGTATCGAACAAGAAAGTTGTAGAGACTGTGTTAACAACATCATTTTTCATCGGCATTACACCTTCCGTAGAAGTGATCGAATAATTTTTAACCGTTCTTTTGCTTCGCGGATTAGAAAAACGAGTTACCACATCGGAAACCGTTTGGCTATAAGATCCACGGTAAAAAGTAATATTAGGCAAAACAGAAGATTCAGTAAAAGTTGTTGTTAACTGATCCCCTCTTTCATAATTCCAAGCCAGATTGGTTCCTGCAGATGTTATGCCATTTTTAGCATCATTTACGATTTGCCCTGTTGCCTCATCCAGTTTGTAATAAGCCACCAAATTGGCATAATCCGGATGTGTGGCATCAATCGTTTTATTTTTCCAATTCAGAATGTTTGCAGCCGAAAGCTCTTTGTTCCATACCGTGAATTCTCTAACATTCCCTTTATAATATTTACTGTCAGGATTCACGCCATCAGCAAGTTTTCCTAAGATTAATTTCAGTAAACTGATAGTTCTCGTTTTTCCTGTACCGGTTTGCCACAAAGCACCATTCAAATAAATATTCATGACACCTGTACTGGCATTTTTAGTAAAAGTCCAATGATTCCAAACTCCTTTAATAACGTTATCAGTACTGAAGGGTTTATTGATTCTATCATATGCACCACTCGCATTTCCGCTATCAAAATAAATATCAGTAGCCCAAGGCATATGTACAGTAACTTGTCGCTGGGTGACATCGGTTGAATAGCCATACACTAAAGTAGTACCCGAAGGAAGATCGCTAGCTCCCTTTACCCAGAAACTCATCGTCATCTGATTATTGATGGAATTAAAAAACTGAGTCGCGACATCGACAAAACCATCTTCAGAAAGATTAACCGAAGCTATATTGCTTGCAGTTAACACTCTGTTTTCCGGATTAGCGAATCCTGAAAATTCAATGTTGTTTCCGTTACCAGGATTTGAAAATGACACTTCAATAATAATATTGCTAGTACCGTTCCAGCTAAATGGCGTGTGGAACTGAATTCTGTTAGCACCGTTCACGAAAGTATAATCTCTGAAAAACACATCAGTAAAACCCGTAAAATCAAGTGCACTGGCTTGCATGCTGGATGCACTGCTGTTTTTGATTTTCAGTTTCAGGAATTTCGCCACTCCACCCGCATTGGATACATTTAGACTGATCGCATTGATATTACCCGCAGAAAATCCGGCAGCTGCCAGTTCCGAAGCTTTAATAAGGATTTGAGATCTTCCGCTTCTTAAACTAGTTTTAACCAAATTTGACATTACAGCACTGCCGTTTCCAACCTGATATGCATTTTCAGAAACAGTGGAATTCAAGACCACATTCTTCTGGGTAAAATCATAATGATCGTAGGTTTGCTGTGATGTATATGGAAAAGAAGTTCCTGTAAAACCGGAAATCGTGTAATTAGGTTGTTTCGAAAGTACTTTCTCAATTTTAGAACTGTCGGCAATAAAAGTATTAACCGAGTAATCCCACTCACCACAACCGGTAACACCATCTTCATTTGTCATCAATACTTGTGCATTCTTGCAACGCAAGTTGTACTTAAGAATGATCTTTTCAAAAGTTAAATTGGGATTGTTCGGAAAGCTAATCAGCTTATCCCTGCTGGTACTGTTGCGAGTAAAGCCCTGTACCCTAATGGTGTCCCCAACACTCTGTGCCGACATCAGATTGACCTGAATCAGAACAAAGGATAAGAGTAGTAATTTCTTCATAAATTAATTTGGTTTTAGTTACTTTTTGAATTTTAATTCAAATTAACAAAATTTATATCCCATAAATTCAACAAATTAACCCAAAAGCAATCATTTTCTCAGTTTATAACAAAAAAACAGCGAAGTGTTTTTTGTTATAAAAAATATTAAAACCAACTGTTTTATCCAAATCCAAATGACCTCCCGACAAGCCCAACTCGCCATTATCTTATTCTCTTTTGAATTGATATACTTAAAAACAGAAAAGACCTATATTAAAAGAAAAACACCCAAACAATTTAATATCGCTTGGGTGTTTCTTTGTTGAATGATTAAAGAGATTAATTCACGATTAACTTTTTAACTTCAACTTGTTTGCCTTTTTGAATTTTAACCATGTAAATACCCGTTCTTAAGTTGTTTTGGTTAAACTCAACAAGATTTTCATCTGCTGTTCTTTCCGCTACTTTTTTTCCTAAAATATCGAAAACAACAATTTCAGACCCCATCAAATCTTCGCCTTCCACTGTAAAGTGTCCGTTAGATGGATTTGGATATACATTGATTTCTTTTTTAGCAACAAAATCATCGTTAGAAAGTAGTGTGTTCACAGAGAAACTGTAATCAACTCCACCACCAAAATCAGGATTCAATGTTTTGATAACATTATCTGATGCATCCAAAATTTTGATAGAACCTGTTCCCTGAGAGGCGTTTGCCCACCAAGATAATCCATCTTTAGCAGCATCATTAACTCTCAAATGATAACAACCATTGGCAACCTGAGGCGATTGATACGTGTATGTATGCGTTGTATTTGCAGCACTAAAGGTTTTTGAATCTACCTGTGCTCCAGAAGCATCATATAATGTATAACTGTTGTGGGTAGGATAATTGTTTGTTCTTAACTGTATTTTAAATACTGATGGCATAACATTCGGTAAGCTGAAGTTGGAAACCACCTTGTTATTATTTGCATAACCATCTGCTCCACCGTTAGCCGTGTTAATTCGTACAGTAAACTTGTTATTTGTACTGCTAACTCCCACATTCCACAGGTTATTTACCGGTAAAAGAACATCTGTAGTAGCCATTGATGCCAACGAACCTGTCCAAGTGTAGGTTTGGTGTGTACTTGCGTTATTGATCCAATATTCAAACACAACCGTAGTCAATGTGGTAGCTCCTGTGTTTTTAAGCGTAATAATCGGTCTTTCACACATTGGGTTGATTCTTTGAAACTCAGCATTGGCATTGTTAGGTGCTTTAATCTGATCGATGGCAGCATCCAAATTAAAGTTAGGCGCTCCGTATCCAACAATCTGATGCGTAACAATATAATTGTAAGCACCAGTAGGCTTCAAAGGGTCAGAAGTTTTATAGTCTAATGCCATTGTGCTTCCGGCAGTAACGTTTGGTGTCAAATCCAGTTCTTTCATCAACGTTCTTTGACCCGGACACCATCCCTGTCTGTCGTACACCCATGTTCCTCCTTGAGGGTAAACCGGATTTTCAGAACATGGTTGAGTAATTGTCCAATTGTATTTCTCTACATTATTCATCAAAATCTTGTGATAAACCTGTCCTCCATTTCCTGTACCTGGGAACTCACCCTCATTTCCGTGCCCGGTAATCGAAGATTTCATTTTAAAAGAAGTACCCAACGGACTGAAAGTATAGTTATTTGTTGTGAATTTTGAACCATTGATAATATTAGCGATACTCACATTCCCCATACGGTATTGTCCTTGCCATACCTGATCGTACTGTACTACATTTCTTGGCGGGGTTCCTACGATAAATAAAAACTCCAAATCCATTTCTTCCTGCAAGACACCTCCGTTCGCTACTAATCGTTTATTTCCTTTCAGTAATTGCACATAATCAGACATATCAAAGTACCACGTTTTTCCGTTCGGACCAAAATCCAATCCTTTACCATAAGGCGAAACAAACGACATTATTTCATTATAGAAAGGATATCTTTTGTAATAATCCAAATCCACAATAGTTATAGTTCCTTCAGGTGTAACAGGAAGCGTCGTGATCAAACTTCCAGTGTCCCCATTGTAAACGTTTTCGGCAGTAGTATCGAACAAGAAAGTTGTAGAGTCTGTATTGATGACATCATTTCTCAGAGGCACCACACCTTCGTTTGACGTTATAGAATATTTTTTTACGACTCTCGAATTTCTTGGATGAGAATAACGTACCACAACGTCTGTAACCGTTTGGCTGTAGATTCCTCTGTAAAAAGTAATGTTTGGTAAAACCGAAGACTCTGCAAACGTAGTAGCTAACTGATCTCCTCTTTCAAAATCCCAACTCAGGTTCGTTCCCTGTGATACTACACCGTTTTTAGAGTCGTTAATCGTTTGTCCTGTTTCTTCATTCAGTTTGTAGTAGGCAATAAGATTAGCGTAGTCAGGGTGAGTGTTGTCTATTGCCTTATTTTTCCAGCTCAGTATAGTCGCCGCTGACAGTTCTTTATTCCAAACGGATAATTCTTTTAAATTACCAACATAGTTACCACCTATAGCAAAGTTCAAGATACTGATCACTTTTGTTTTGCTGGTACCGGTATGCCACAATGTGCCATTTAAGTAAATGTTCATTGTACCTGTAGTAGCGTTTTTAGTGAAAGTCCAGTGATTCCAGATATCTTTGATCACATTGCTTGTACCGTAGGCCTTGTTGATTCTGTCATATGAATTGCTGGTATTCCCGCAGTCAAAATAAATATCATTAGTATGTGGCAGGTGAATATTTAATTGTCTTTGACTTGAGTTTGTAGAATACCCATAAATGATGCTGTTATTTACCGGCAAAGAGCTGTCCCCTTTGGCCCAGAAACTTACTGAAATCTGGTTGTTAATCGTATTGAAAAACTGTGTTCCAATTTCAGCAGATCTACCCGACGAAAAATTAATCGAGGTAGTATTACTTGCTGTCAGCACTCTGTTTTCAGCGTTAGAGAATCCTAAGAACTCAATATTGCTACCGTTTGTCCCGTTGGTAAAGGACATTTCAATAATGATGTTACTTGTCCCATTCCAGTTAAACGGCGTATGGAACTGAATTCTGTTTGCACCGTTCACGAAAGTATAATCTCTGAAAAACACATCCGTAAAACCAGAAAAGTCAAGGGCACTAGCCTGCATACTGGTTGTAGCGCTGTTTTTCATTTTTAATTTCAGGAATTTCGCAAGACCTCCCGTATTAGATACGTTTAGACTGATGGCGTTAATGTTGCCCGCAGTAAACCCGGCCGCTGTCAATTGAGCAGCAGTAATAAGCATTTGCGATCTGCCGCTTTTTAAATTTGTTTTTACCAAATTTGACATTAAGACACTGCCGTTCCCAACCTGATATGCATTTTCAGAAGTTGTTGAATTCAGCACCACATTTTTCTGAGTAAAATCATAGTGATCATACTTTTGCTGAGCGGTGTAAGGGAAAGAAGTCCCTGTAAAACCTGAGATCGTGTGATCAGGCTGTTTGGCAAGTTCTTTTTCAACTTTCGAACTATCAGCTATAAATGTATTCACTGAATAATCCCATTCTCCACAACCGGTAACACCATCTTCATTTGTCATCAATACTTGCGCATTCTTGCACCGCAAGTTGTATTTAAGAATAATCTTTTCAAAAGTTAAATTGGGATTGTTCGGAAAGCTAATCAGCTTATCCCTGCTAGTACTATTGCGAGTAAAGCCCTGTACCCTAATGGTATCCCCGACACTCTGTGCCGACATCAGATTGGCCTGAATCAGAACAAAGAATAAGAGTAGTAATTTCCTCATAGTTAATTTGATTTTAGTTTCTTTTTGATTAAGCGCCAATATTAACTAAAAACTAGGTTCAAAATTTTCGAAATCAACTGAAAGACAGGATAGTTATGCTTTTCTAACAAAAAAAACACCTGCTGTTTTTTAACATAATAAAAAGTCAAAATCCCTATCTTAATTCACAGAAAGAATCTAATTTTTCAACTTTTTATTCACTTTTACACTTATAGTCAAGAATATTATAACAGAGCCTAAACTGATTTTTTTCCCGAAAAAAACGCATTACATCCCTATTCATAGAAAAAAACAAACCCGACAGCAATTAAACTGTCGGGTAAAATAATACTTGAACATTATATCGTTTTTTTTCTATTTCTCGATCTCCTTCAGATTCTCCATTTTCTTGTGAGCCAGAAAACCTTTAATATCTTCAAAGTGTTCCTTAACTCGTTTGTGACCGAATTCGAATACTTTTTCAGCCAATCCGTCAAGGAAATCACGGTCGTGTGAAACTAAAATCAATGTTCCGTCAAAATCCTTCAGCGCATCTTTGATGATGTCTTTGGTTTTCATGTCCAAGTGGTTTGTCGGCTCATCCAGAATCAGAACGTTGACCGGTTCCAATAACAGTTTAATCATCGCCAAACGGGTTTTTTCTCCTCCGGAAAGCACTTTTACTTTCTTCTGGATATCATCACCTTTGAACATGAAAGCACCCAATAAATCTTTGATTTTGGTACGTACATCCCCTACTGCAATCTGGTCGATAGTATCAAAAATAGTGAATTCACCATCCAGCAAAGAAGCCTGGTTCTGGGCAAAATAACCGATCTGAACATTATGTCCGATCTCAAGTTTTCCGCCGTCAAAATCGATTTCTTTCATAATGGCTTTAATCATGGTCGATTTTCCTTCCCCGTTTTTCCCAACGAAAGCAACTTTCTGACCACGCTCAATCACTAAATTGGCGTCTTTAAAAACAACATGGTCGCCGTACACTTTCGACAAATCTTCCACAACCACAGGATATTGACCCGAACGTGGCGATGGTGGGAACTTCAGTTTCAAAGCCGAAGTATCTACTTCATCCACTTCAACAGGAACTAATTTTTCCAGCATACGTACGCGTGATTGCACTTGTTCCGTTTTAGAGAAGGTCCCTCTAAATCGTTCAATAAAAGCTTGATTATCGGCAATAAATTTCTGCTGCTCATCATACGCTTTTTGCTGATGTATTCTTCGGTCTTGACGTAAAACTAAATAATCGGAGTATTTTGCTTTGTAGTCATAGATTCGACCCATGGTTACCTCTATAGTACGATTCGTAATATTATCGACAAACGCACGGTCGTGGGAAATCACCATTACCGCTTTCGCCTGATTGATCAGAAAATCCTCCAACCACTGAATACTGTCCATATCCAAGTGGTTCGTTGGCTCATCCAACAAAATCAGATCCGGTTTCTTTAAAAGGATTTTCGCCAATTCAATACGCATTCTCCATCCTCCTGAAAACTCGGAAGTGGAACGGGTGAAATCTTCTCTTTCAAAACCTAAACCTTTCAGTACTTTTTCAACCTCAGCTTCGTAATTCACTTCTTCAATCGAATAGTATTTCTCGCTCAACTCGGAAACACGCTCGATCAGTTTCATATAACCGTCGCTTTCATAATCGGTACGAATCGTTAACTGCTCATTGATTTCGTCGATTTCCTTCTTCATGTTCAAAACATCGGCAAAAGCCTTGGACGTTTCTTCCATTACCGTACAATCATCAGCCGTCAACAAATGCTGCGGTAAATAAGCAATTACAGCATCACTCGGAGCCGAAATCCCACCACGGCTTGGTTTGTTTTCTCCGGCAACTATCTTTAACAACGTAGATTTCCCTGCGCCGTTTTTCCCCATAAGGGCGATTTTATCATTTTCGTTGATGGCAAAAGTTACATCGCTGAACAATGTCGTTCCGCCAAATTCTACCGCGATATCGTTTACTGTAATCATTACTGAAGTTTGAATTTAGAGGTTAAAAATCCGAAGAATTCCAACCATTTTTAAAGGCGCAAAGATAGTTTAATTTAGAAAGGAGGCAATTTGAATTTTGAAATGATTTTTAAGTAACTTTGATAGAATCAAAATTCATCAGTCATGAAAAAAGAAAAATTCACAGTCGTTATTGGTGCTCCAAAAGAAAAAGTATGGAATGTGTTATGGAATGACGACACCTATCAAAAATGGACTTCGGTTTTCAGTGAAGGTTCAAAAGCTGTCACAGATTGGAAAGAAGGCAGTAAAATACATTTTCTTGACGCCAACAACGACGGAATGAACAGTTTGATTGATAAATGCATTGAAAATGAAGTCATGAATTTCAAACACATTGGAGTAATTAAAAACGGAATTGAACAGCCGCTGGATGCCGATACCGAAAAATGGTCGGGTTCTTTCGAAAATTATGCACTGAGTGAAACAGACGGAATTACGACACTAAACGTTGAGATGGAAATCATTCCTGAATATCAGGATTACTTCAACAAAACACTCCCTTTAGCTCTGGATTTGGTAAAGAAACTGTCAGAAGAATAACAAAATAATTTTCGCCGAAATGTAATAAAAAGATTATTTTCGCATTGAATCAAAAAAATTCTCTGCATGAAGAAAATCTTTACTTTTTTGTTGCTTGTAAGTTTTGGGTCTTTGATGGCTGCCAACACTACAGAAGAAGTGACCTGTCCAACAGCTTCTGCAACAGTTTCCTCCTCAACTATTTGCTCCGGAGAAACCACTGGTATTGCGTTAACTAGCAATGTAGTCGGCACAACGTATACCTGGCAAGTCTTGCCAAACAATCTTCTTGGAGCTTCATCAGGTTCAGGAAATGCAATTAATCAAACCTTAGCTGTCATAAACAGCAATTATTCGGGAACTGTCGATTATATTATTACACCTTTCGCTGATAACTGTACCGGAACTCCGATACAGGTTACCATAACTGTAAATCCAGGACCTGAAATTTTCGCATCACCCATCCCACAATCGATTTGCAACGGAAGCTCCACCTACCTCTCTTTAAGTAGTTTCAACCCTGACACAACCTATTCTTGGAATGTTGTAATGACCGATGTGACAGGTGGATCAAGCGGAACAAATACAACCGGATCTATTAATCAAATTTTAACATTAACAGGGCAAGGCCCCGGACAAGCAGTTTATACTGTTACACCTTTTTTAGGAGGCTGCATCGGAACTCCTGTAACAATTATATGCAATGTTTACCCAAGACCAACAGTAACAGTTAACAGTCCAACCGTTTGCAGTGGTTCAAGCGCCACGGTTACTGCTACACCGGGCGCCAGCGGAACATACACTTATTCATGGACGGTTCCTCCAGGAGCTGCAAATCCTGGAAATGTTGCCAGTTTTACCACTACAACGGCAGGTACTTATAGTGTTATCGCCAGCAATAACGGGTGTGAGAGTGCGAGTGCCTCGGGAGTTGTAACCGTAAAGCCAGCTGCAGGGTCTTTTAATTTGCAATGTGGCGGATACAATGATCCTGGTCATCCTAATGCCTTATATATCGATTGGAGCAATGTCGTAGGTATTACCAATTTTAATTACAGCTATTCCATCAATGGTGATCCTATTGTAACCGGCAGCCAATCTGCTCCAAGCAGCATGTATATCACTACCAACGGCCAACCGGTAACCTTTACGTTATCCGGAACCGGAACTGTATGTGTCGCTCCGGAGACCATAACTGTTAATCCAATACCAACAGTAACAGTTAACAGTTCAACCATTTGTAGTGGTTCAACTGCCACAGTTACCGCAACACTAGGTACCAGCGGTTCACACTCCTATACATGGACGGTTCCCGCAGGAGTGCCAAACCCTGGAAATGTTCCGAGTTTCACCACTACAACGGCCGGCACTTATTTTGTGATCGTCAGCAATAACGACGGGTGTGGGAGTGCGAGTGCTTCCGGCATAGTGACAATTTTACCGTCTCCAGATATTACAGCTACAGCAACAAATCAATCAATAAATTCAGGAGATTTGACTAACATTTCACTTTCAAGTAATTCCCCTGGAGCCACATATCAATGGACAGTTACCCAAAATAACGTAACAGGAGCAACTTCCGGTAGCGGAAATACAATTAATCAACAACTTTCATTGATAAACACAGCATTACAAGGAAGTGCTACTTATACAATTACATCTATGTCCGGTGGATGTTCAAGAAACGTAACTGCTATTACAATAACAGTAAACTCAAATTTAGACACAAATGATTTCAATTCTCCAAATTTCATAGTAAGTCCAAATCCGGTTACCGATATTCTGAACATCAAAAACAACCAAACCATCAACAAGGTTACCGCTTTTAATCAGTTGGGACAAATGGTACTTCAGAAAGAATACAACAACAACGAAGTGCAGCTTGATTTTTCAGCATTAAAAACAGGCATTTATTTTATTTCGGTGGATTCCGGTAAAAAACAAAGCACTTTTAAGATTGTGAAAAATTAATAACCGTCTTTTTTACACATAAACAAAAGCCTCGATACTGTCGGGGCTTTTTTGTTCCAGTTACTTTTCCGGTAAAAAAACTGACAGAAGAACAACAAAAAAACATTACTTTGTAATAAAAAGATTATATTTGCGGCGAATTAAAAAAATTCTTTGCATGAAAAAAATCTTTACCTTTTTGTTACTTGTAAGTTTTGGATCTATGATGGCTGCCAAAACTACAACAACCTGCCCTACCATTACTGCAAGTGCTATGGTTCCATACATATGTAGTGGAGATTCCACAGGCATAATGCTTCATAGTGATGTAGCCAACACAACTTATACCTGGACGGCTGTACGAAACGGAGTAACAGGAACAGACAGTGGTTCATTTCCCGGAAACAGCGGATTAGACACAATAATAACCCTAACACTACACGCAACTACAGCTAATACAGGCCAAGTTGTTTATACCATTACTCCGTTTGCAGACAATTGCGCCGGCAATCCTGTTACTGTAACAATAACTGTGTCCCCAGTACCGGTAGCTACTGTAGCAGTGGCTACACCAACCATTTGTCCCGGAAATACTGCCACGCTTAGTTTCACCGGAACACCAAATGCAACCATCTATTTTACCGAAAACGGGGCGCCACAAAATATCACTTTACCTGCTTCAGGGACTGCCACACTACCCACATCACCTCTCACATCTAACACTACTTACCAGCTGACACATGTCACATCCTCCGCATGGTGCTATATTCCGCTTTCGGCATCAGTTATCGTAACTGTTAATCCATTACCAACAGCCACTATAGCTTCCAATCAAACCATTTGTGCCGGAGATGGCACTACGATAACTTTCACTGGAACGCCAAATGCTACCATCACCTATACTATAAACGGGGGCGCAAACCAGAATATCATATTAAATTCTTCAGGGACAGCAACGTTATTTACAGGTTCCTTAACATCTACTACTGTTTATAACCTGGTAAGTGTTTCATCGTCGACAGGGTGCTCAAGCCCAACTTCGGGATCAGCAACCGTAACAGTCAATCCGAGACCAACAATTTACGGCGCTTCGGTGGTTTGCGAGGGTACTTTAATTCAACTCTTAGGTACAGGAATTCCCGCAGCAAGCAATCCGTGGATATCTTCAAACACCTCGGTAGCCACAGTAAATCCAACAGGATTGGTTTCTGCAATGTCTGCAGGATTTACAACCATTACGCTTACAAATAATAACGGGTGTGCTGTCACACAATCATTTACGGTTAATCCAATACCAACAGTAACAGTTAACAGCTCAACCATTTGCAGTGGTTCAAGCGCCACGGTTACAGCCACACCAGGCACCAGCGGAATATATGATTATGCTTGGACAGTTCCTGCAGGAGCACCAAATCCCGGAAATGTAGCCAGTTTTACAACTTCAGTCGCTGGCACTTATAGTGTGATTATTTCAAATGCTGTAACGGTTTGTGCAAGTATGAGTGCTTCGGGAACAGTAACAATTTTACCGTCTCCAGATATTACGGCTACAGCAACAAATCAATCAATAAGTTCGGGAGATTCGACTAACATTTCACTTTCAAGTAATTCCGCCGGAGCTACCTATCAATGGACAGTTACCCAAAATAACGTAACAGGAGCAACTTCCGGAAACGGAAGCATAATTAATCAGCAACTTTCACTGATAAACACTGCAATGCAAGGAAGTGTTACTTATACAATTACCTCCTCTATGTCTGGCGGCGCATGCTCAAGAAACGTAACTGATATTACAATAATGGTAAATCCAAATTTAGGAACAGATGATTTCAATTCTCAAAATTTCATAGTAAGCCCAAATCCGGTTACCGATATTTTGAACATCAAAAACAACCTGACCATTAACAAGGTTACTGCTTTTAATCAGTTGGGACAAATGGTACTTCAGAAAGAATACAACAACAATGAAGTGCAGCTTGATTTTTCAGCATTAAAAACAGGCATTTATTTTATTTCGGTGGATTCCGGTAAAAAACAAAGCACTTTTAAAATTGTAAAGAATTAATAACTGTCTTTTTTACACATAAACAAAAGCCTCGATACTATCGGGGCTTTTTTATTCCCATCACTTTTTCAAACAGCATTCCTGATTTTAAGATTAACAAATTTTTAGTTGTACTATTTTGAAATTTTTAGTAAAATTGCTTGATATATCAAACAACTAGCAATGAACAGGATTATACTACCAATAGCCCTTCTATTTACAACACTTATCGGAATGGCACAGACAAAGCCAAGGGCTCGTGATTTAGGACTTCCACTCGAAGGAACACCCGGCAAAAACAATGCGATTACCGACGTTCCGGGGATTGAAGTCGGCTACAAAACAATAATTGAGGGTACCGGAAAATTAGAAACAGGCAAAGGTCCTGTCCGCACCGGAGTTACCGTAATCCTTCCCAAAGGAAAAACACCTAAAAGTTACGCAGCAGCCTGGTTTAGTTTAAATGGTGACGGCGAAATGACCGGAATCCCGAATATTGAAGATTACGGTTTAGGCTACGGCCCTATCGGAATCACTAATACCAACAGCGTGGGAACGGTTAGAGATGCAATTGGTGAATGGAATTACAAGAAATTTTCAGAAGGTGATTTTATAGATTTTTCTTTTGGCTTACCTATAGTAGCAGAAACCTGGGATGGTATGCTGAATGACATCAACGGATTCCACGTAAAAAAAGAACACGTTTGGGAAGCTCTGGACAATGCAAAAGCAGGTCCGGTACAGGAAGGTAACATAGGCGGCGGAACCGGAATGGCACTATATCATTTTAAAGGCGGCAGCGGAACAGCTTCCAGAACCTTCACAATAGATGGAAAGCAATATACATTAGGCGTTTTCATTCAGGCTAATTTTGGAGGAAGATCGGATTTAATGATTTCGGGAGTACCTGTCGGAAAAGAAATCAAAGATTACAAACCCGTTTTACACAATCCGAAGCGAAAAGACGGTTCAGCCATTGTAATTGTAGCCACCGATGCGCCTCTCTTACCCAGTCAGCTAAAACTGGTAGCCAAACGCGTCACCCACGGAATTGCACGGACAGGTACATTTTCCAATGACAGTTCCGGTGAAATATTCTTAGCGCTTTCCACAGCCGAACCGAAAACAAATGAGAACGAAACCATGCAAACCTGGAATGCACTGCCGAAAGAAAAATTAAACCCGATTTTCAGGGCTACAGTAGAAGCCACTGAAGAAGCCATCATTAACACTCTGGTAGCCGCCGAAGACATGGAAGGCATCAACAACAATAAATTTTTTGCCCTTCCGCATGATGTCCTGCAAACCATCCTGAAAAAATACAATCGCTACAAAAAGTAAACAAAAAAGCTTCAACATTGTTGAAGCTTTTTTTATCCAATCTTTTGAAATTCTACTTTCAATTAAACTGTTCGATATAAAAAATAGACTACATTTACCTTATAAAAACTAATACCGCTTATGAGAAAAATCTACTCTTTATTATTGGTATTCTTGGGATGCTCTTTATGGGCTTCCGGAAGTAAACTAACCTGCCCAACCGCTATAGCGTCGCCTACATCTGAAACTCTATGCAGCGGACAAACAACCAATATCCAACTTAGCAGTAATGTAGCCAACACAACATTTACCTGGACTGCTGTTCAAACCGGAGTAACCGGTGCCAGTAATGGTTCCGGAAACGTAATCTCCCAGGTACTTAGTACAACTTCGGTTAATGCAGGTCAGGTTGTTTACACCATTACTCCATTTGGTGATAGTTGCTCCGGCAATCCTATTACTGTGACAATATTTGTAAACCCTGTTCCGGTAGTAAATGTTAATTCAACTCAATACTCTATTTGCAATGGAAGCTCTACGAATATTACCATGAGCAGCAATGTAAATAACACTACTTTTTACTGGAATGTTGTTTCCTCAGGAGGAGTAACCGGTGCAACAAGCGGAACCGGAACATCTATTAATCAGGTTCTTACAACAACAGGCACGACTGTAGGTCAAGTTGTTTATACAATTACACCGGTTGTCAATGGTTGTCCCGGTACCCCAAAAACAGTTACGGTTACTGTTTATCCGATTCCAAATATTACAGCAAGCCCTTGGTCATCAACCCTCTGTTCAGGAGAAACAACCTCTATACATTTGACCAGTAATGTCCCCGGAACTGTTTTCAATTGGACTGCAATGCCAACAGGTGTGCTGGGAGCAACGTCCGGATCCGGATACTCAATCTATCAAACCTTAACCACAATCGGCATTTATCAAGGTCAAGTTACCTATACCGTAACTCCAACTATTAACGGATGTACAGGTACACCAATCAGTGTTACTGTAACGGTTAACCCCACTCCAGAAGCGTTTTCTTTAACTGGCACGTCACAGATTTTGTGTAGCGGTGAATCTGTAGGAATTCTTATTAACTCAAATATACCAGGAACTACCTTTACATGGACAGCAGTCCAAAACGGAGTTGACGGTGCTTTTGGCGGCAACGGAACTGAAACAACTCCCGGAGCCGGAATGCCAATCAATCAGGTTTTAACTACTACAGGTAATACCCCCGGGACAGTAACTTATACCATTACTCCAGACACTAATGGTTGTACAGGAAGCCCAACTGTCGTAACATTAACAGTCAACCCTTTACCTGAATTAAATATTCCGGACGGACTTATTTGCGTGGATGAGAACACAAACGAAGTCCTTACACCATATGTGTTAGAAACCGGGTTATCCCCTAATGATTATCTTTTCAAATGGCATCTTAACAACGATATGAATACCGTGATTGGGGAAAGCAGTTCTTATTCGGCAACTGAAGCCGGTCAGTATACTGTAACCGCTATGAATTGGACATCAGGATGCACCGAAACACAAACAATTTACGTCTCTGAATCTTCTCCCATACAATCTGCAAGTGCAGTTTACCATGAACAATTCGATGGAAATTATACCGTAGTCGTAACTACAGATGGAACCGGAAGTTATTTATATCAGATTGATGGTGGAGAATTACAGACTTCAAATACGTTCAGCGATATTACTTTCGGACAACATGTAATTCATGTAACAGATGCAAACGGCTGCTCCGATAAAACCGTAAATATTGATTTACCTGAAGTTATCTCAAGGCATGTAGCAATCAGTCCGAATCCTGTTACCGACGTATTAACCGTACAGAACGATCAAATCATCACCAAAGTAAACGTCTTGAATCATCTAGGGCAAACCATTATGGAAAATAACTCGCACTCAAAAAGCGTTGAATTAAATTTAAGCGATTTGAATACCGGAATCTATTTTATTAAGATAGAGTCTGACAAAACCGAAACCGTTAAAATCATAAAAAACTAACTACCGGATTGATACAAATAAAAAAAGCTTCAACAATGTTGAAGCTTTTTTTATGCATTTTTTTAAAATTTTCCTTTCACTTAGGCAGTTGCCACGTTTAAATTAGAATGTTCTTTAGCAGCTAAATAACGCTCGGCATCCAAAGCAGCCATACATCCTGTACCAGCAGCCGTTACTGCCTGACGGTAAACATGATCAGCAGCGTCTCCTCCTACGAATACTCCCGGAACATTTGTTTTGGCAGTACCTGGCTCATTAATGATGTAACCTGTTTCATCCAAATTCAGATAATCCTTAAAGATATCCGTGTTTGGTTTGTGTCCGATTGCCACGAAAAATCCGGTCGCCGGTATTTCAAAAATCTCTCCGGTCGTTTTGTTTTTCGCAAGAATACCTGTTACCACGTTTCCGTCGCCCAATACTTCTTCGGTTTCGGTGTGAAGTAAGATTTCGATGTTTTCTGTTTTTTTCACACGCTCTTCCATGATTTTAGAAGCACGGAAATTTTCGCTACGCACCAACATCGTTACTTTTTTACACAATTTGGATAAATAATGCGCCTCTTCACAAGCACTGTCCCCTGCTCCAACAATCACTACTTCCTGATTTCTGTAAAAGAAACCATCGCAAACTGCACAAGCAGAAACACCTCCACCCAATTGAAGATAATGCTGCTCCGAAGGCAATCCTAAATATTTTGCAGAAGCTCCTGTTGAAATAATAACCGTATCGCAGTGAATTTCTTTAGTATCGTTGATCCATACTTTATGGATATCTCCTGAAAAATCAACTTTGGTTGCCCAACCGTCACGAACGTCTGTTCCGAAGCGTTCTGCCTGTTTTTGCAACTCGATCATCATTTCCGGACCTGAAATCCCGTCCTGATAACCCGGAAAGTTTTCCACTTCATTCGTTGTTGTTAATTGACCACCCGGTTGCGTTCCTTGGTACAAAACCGGATGCATGTTTGCTCTGGCCGCATAAATTGCAGCAGTATAACCTGCTGGACCAGAACCTATAATAAGACATTTTACTTTTTCTATAGTATCAGACATAATTGTATTGTGTTTTTATTCTTTAGTAGGCCACAAATGTAAGTTTTAATTAAAAAAGATTTTCAAAAAATATATCAGTTTTAACTATTCAAAAATAATTTCAATTTATTTGTAAAAATATTTTGGGAATAAAATTTTAGCTCTATATTTGCACCACAATTACACGGGGTGTAGCGTAGCCCGGTCATCGCGCCTGGTTTGGGACCAGGAGGTCGCAGGTTCGAATCCTGCCACCCCGACAAAAGGTTATCTTTAATTAGATAGCCTTTTTTTTATTTACTCATATGTTTTTTGTTTACATACTTTTTAGCGACTCCAAGAACAAACATTATGTTGGCCAATCCAATAATATTGAAGATCGACTCCACAGACATAACTCAGGACACGAAATTTCAACAAAATCAGGAACTCCCTGGGAATTAATTTATCATTTTGAAGTCCAAACACGCTCCGAAGCAATGTTACTGGAAAAAAGAATTAAAAAAAGAGGAGCCAAACGTTTTCTTGAAGATTTAAAAAACGAACGATAATCGCGTCACGCTTTGGCGTGAAGGTCGCAGGTTCGAATCCTGCCACCCCGACAAACAAATCCCTTCAGCTTTGCTGAAGGGATTTTTTGTTTTTGGTAAAATTCAAGTCAGCTTGAAATTTTATTAAAAACAAAAAAGACCAAAAGTTTCACAGAAACTTTAAAGGATTTGTTTAGTAACAAACCCAAATCAGGATCATGGAATAATCCTGCCACCCAACTTGACAAGCAAACACGCTTTTTCTCAACATCTCAAATACCCCAACGAGTACTTCCCGTATTTAACTACAATCCTTAATTTATTTAACCAGAAAGCAATTCGCTGGAATTTAGACCTTGTTAGACTCTACCCACCCTCCTAACCTAGAAAATGGCTAGTAGACACCTAAAAACAAGACAAAAGTTAATTTTCATTCTGTCATTGGCATTCAATATACCAATGAATCGAACAATTATGCAACCAAAACATAATCAACAACATAGCTTAAAATATATTTTATTTTTTGTAAATTTATACACCGTTTTTTTTTGTTTTTCAACAACTAAATCCCATTTAGCATGAAAAAGTTATTCTTTTTGTATTTAATATACATTTTGTTTCAACCCATATCATTACTGGGACAGGATAAAAAAGGGGAAGTTCTTCCAATTCTTCCTCCCAAACAACCTCAGATAACCGAACAAGATTGGCGGAAAGTCCCTCCTCCAAAGCCTTTTGAAGTAAAGCCTCCTGCGGGCGCACCCAATATTGTTATTGTGCTAATGGATCAGACGGGCTACTCAGATCCATCAACAATGGGAGGCAGCATTAACACACCAACGATGGATAGGATAGCGAAAAATGGTTTACTCTACACTAATTTTCACGTAAATGCTTTATGCTCTCCAAGTCGTGTAGCTTTATTGACTGGCAGAAATAGTCATCAGAATCATATGGCGGGAGTTACCGGCACCAACACGTCATATCCGGGAGATGATGGAATTTGTCCACCCTCAATTTCTACAATTGGGCAAATTTTACAGGCCTGGGGCTACTGTACCGGTTATTTTGGCAAGTGTAATGAGGTTCCCGATAATCAGGTTAATATCAGTGGACCATATAATCTTTGGCCCGCCAGAAGAGGATGGGACAAGTTTTATGGTTATCTCGCAGGTGAGCAATCATCATTTTTCCCAAGCCTTATTGACGGAACTACCTGGATTGGTACACCCAAAGAGAAGAATTACCATTTTAACTCAGACCTTACTACTAAAACTTTGGAATGGGTTAGAGCTACACGCTCTCTGACTCCTGATCGCCCTTTCATTGTTTACTATGCGCAAAGTGCGAGTCATCCGCCTCATACCCCTCCAGCTGATTGGATGAAAAAAGAAAAATATAAAGGAAAATTTGATGTGGGTTGGGATAAATACAGAGAAGAAGTATTGGCTCGTCAGATAAAAATGGGCATAGTTCCTCCCGGTACCAAATTAGCCAAGAATCCTGAAACTGTTCAAAAATGGAATGAGCTTTCAGCCGATGCAAAGAAAGTTCTGACCCGCCAAATGGAAGTTTATGCGACTCTTACCGAACATGCCGATTACGAAGTAGGCCGATTGATGGACGGATTACAGGATATTGGCGTACTTGATAACACCTTATTCATTTACATCTTTGGCGATAATGGTTCTTCTGTAGTTGGGGATTTAAACGGGACATTTGTGGAATGGTCTGGATTGAATGGAGCTCCAGAAGAAATTCCTTATTTATTAACCCGTCTTCCGGAATACGGCGGGCCAAACTCTTATCCGAATTACGCTGTTGGATGGGCAATGGCAGGTGGCACACCATGTACTTTAGGAATTACTTTTGCTCACGGAGGAGGCAACATAGCAGGAATGGCACTTCAATGGCCCAAAGGAATAAAGGTAAAGGGAGAAAAACGCAGACAATACACGCACTTAATAGACATTGTCCCGACTATACTGGAGGCTGTAGGTATACCGGAACCTAAGATTGTCAACGGAATTGAGCAAACTCCGATTGCAGGTGTAAGTATGGCTTATTCATTTGAAAATGCCAATGCTAAAGAAAAACATACCATCCAATATAATGAAACTGCAGGCAATAGAAGTATTTACCACGACGGTTGGATAGCAGCTACCATACACAGTGCTTTATGGGAGCCCCAGCTTCGTACCAATGATTTTAATAAAGACAAATGGGAGTTGTATAATATGAAGGAAGATTTTGGATTGGCCAATGATCTTGCTGCCAAATATCCTGAAAAACTGGAAGAAATGAAAGCACTCTTCACCAAGGAGGCACTGAAGAATAATGTGTTTCCAATTGACGATCGAAGAGCTGAAAGGTTAAATCCAGTGGTTGCAGGCAGGCCAGACATTATGTTTGGAAGAAAGACACTCACAATCTATCCCGGTATGCCCGGTTTAACAGAAAATAGCTTTATAAATACCAAGTCCGTTTCGATGACGATTACAGCATATCTTGAAATACCTGAGACTGGAGCTGAAGGCGTTATTTTTTCACAGGCCGGAAAATTTGGAGGCTGGAGTTTATATGTAAAAGATGGAAAACCCAAATATGTTTATAATTGGCTTGCACGGGAAAAATATGTTATTGAATCGAATGAGAAACTTCCGAAAGGAAAGGTGACTCTAGTGTATGATTTCGATTATGATGGAGGAGGAATTAATAAGGGAGGAACCGGTAAAATATTAGTCAACGGAAAACAGGTTGCGCAGGGCAGAATAGAGAAAACAATGGGACAATTGTATTCACTGGCAGCAGAAACTGCAGATATTGGCAAAGATGCTTATTCACCAGTTACAGATGACTATGACGAATGGAATAATGCATTCACAGGCAAAATAGATAAAGTAACTTTTAAACTAAAATAACGGGTTTGACGTAACTTCAAAAATATGTTTAACAATTTGAGTTCATATTGGTTATCTGGTTATCTTGCAATGCAAATAGTTTTTTGCTTGATTACATTTTGACTTTCCAAAACAAAACGAAAGGACTGATTTAGTATCTTAGCACTTTTAAAAGTAAAGTCAACATCAAACAAAGAAACACAAACAATAATCTCTCTTGATATGAAATCCATTTTCAAATTAGTAATAACATTCTTCTTATTGTCATCGGTTTCGAACACTGTTTTGGCCCAACAGTCCAAAAAAACGCAAAAAGCTGTTATCAAAACTACCATTACCTGTGATCACTGCAAAGAGTGTGAAACCTGTGGGCAATTATTTCAAAAAACATTGGTAAAAGAAAAAGGAATACAAATGGTCACACTTAATGTCGAAGAAATGACCATCGAAGTAATTTTCAATTCCAAAAAAACCGACTTAGCCGCAATTAAAAAAGCTATCAGCAACTTAGGATACGACGCAGACGACATTAAAGCCAATCCTGAAGGTTACGAAAAACTAGACGGATGCTGTAAAGTTTAAACTACAATATTAAAAACTTAAAATCCCTTCTGTTTTCAGAGGGGATTTTTGTTTGTATTAAATAAGACCTTTTTTATTTATAATCCGGTTCATACATTTTACTTTTGATAAAAGCCCGAATGTCTTTGGGCTTGTCAACATCCGCCAATCCACTATTGAAAATTTCTTCGGCTATTTTTTCGGCTACATTTAAAGAAACCTGCGCGATATTGTCGACATGCGGATAAATCAAACCTTTTTGAAAATCTTCATCAGATATTTGTTCCGCTACGGCTTCGGCGGCAACGATGAGCATTTCATCGGTAATCCTTTTGGCCTGTGTTGCAAATATTGCCAATCCCATTGCCGGAAAAATAAAAACATTATTGCCTTGTCCCGGTGTAAATGTCTTCCCTTCATAGGTTACAGGAGCAAACGGACTCCCGCTGGCAAAAATGGCTTTTCCTTTACTCCATTTGTAAGCATCTTCTGCTGTACACTCCGAATGCGAAGTAGGATTGGAATACGGAAAAATTATCGGTTGTTCGTTTACCATACTCATATTCTCAATAACCTGCTGATTGAAAGCTCCTCCAACGGTACTCACTCCTAGTATTGCTGTTGGTTTAATCCTGAGGACAGCCTCAGCAAAATCACTACAAGCTTCACTTTCATGCGCAAAAGCCTTCTGATGTTCCGCCAGATCGGTTCGCGACTTCACGAGCAATCCGTTAACATCAAACATCCATATTTGACTTAACGCTTCCTCTTCACTTAAGCCGTCTTTTTTAAATTTTTGTACTAACATATTAGCAATTCCAAAGGCCGCAGCACCGGCACCCAAAAAGAGGAAGCGCTGCTCACGGAATTTTTTTTTCATAAGCCGGCTGATGGCAATAAAACCGGCAGTAGCAATAGCGGCGGTACCTTGTATATCATCATTGAACGTACTGATCTTATTACGGTACTGATCCAAAATACGAATAGCATTCACCCCCGCAAAATCTTCCCACTGAATACAGATTTTAGGAAAAACTTCATTTATTGCATCGACAAAAGCCTCGATGAAATCATCATACTCTTTACCGGTAACCCTTTTTTGTTTTATACCCGGATAAAGCGGATCTTTTAAAAAATCTTCATTGTTAGTCCCCACATCCAAAACTATGGGCAAAGTGTGTTTCGGAGGCACTCCAGCACAACTGGTATAGAGGACCAGCTTGCCAATGGGAATGCCAATACCGAAAACTCCTAAATCACCAAGCCCGAGGATACGCTGACCATCAGTGACCACGGCAAATCTGACATCAGTGGTATACCAATTTCTGAGTATTTCCTTAATACGGTCCTTTTGATTAATGGAAATATAAAGGCCTCTCGGACGCCTTGCAATATGTCCAAATGCCTGACAGGCTTCCCCAACAGTCGGCGTATACACCAAAGGCAGGTAAACTGACGGTTTGCTTGCAACAGTCCTAAAAAACAGGGTTTCATTCGTGTCGTACAAATTCATCAGATAAATGTACTTATTTATCGGTTTTTCAAAATTATTTAGCTGCCTATGCACCCGCATCATCTGGGTTTCAATAGTCTCTACATTATCTGGCAGCAACCCTTCCAAACCGAATTCCCGTCTTTCTTCCATTGAAAATGCGGCCCCCTTATTTTTTCCTGGGTTGCGCAACAATGAATAACCTCTGCCTTTTTCCATTTTTGAATGATTTTAGTGATTATCAATACGCCAAAAAATATCCTCAACAGTAATTTTTAAATTAATCTTTTTTCAATAAACGAAAATGGGGACTTTCAATAAAAAGACTTAAACTGCTGATTTTAAACTAGTTTAATACAGTAAATTTAACAATAATATTTCATAATCGTAAGAAAATCCGTTTTTATATTATCCTCAGACAGGCTCAATAAACACAACCTTTATCAGCTCTATCTGCAATGACCTCATCAACAAAGAGAATTATGAAAAACAGTAAGAACACCGTTAAAAACCAAGCCTTCAAATCCTTTCCTTATTCAGCAGGGATTTTTTGTTTGTATTCCGTTCCGATAATCGTTTTTTTCAATTGATAAATTCCTATTTTTGCCAAGACAAATTAACAAACGATTTTATGCTGATTATTGGAATTGCCGGTGGTACGGGAAGCGGAAAAACAACCGTAGTTCATCAGATCATGAATGAACTTCCGGAAACCGAAGTGGGGATCATTTCTCAGGACTCATACTACAAAGCCACTCAAGGCCTGAGTTTCGACGAACGCGCCCTTATCAATTTCGATCATCCAAGAGCTATCGATTTCGAATTATTGGTCAGCCATCTGAAAGATTTAAAAGAAGGCAAAACCATTGAACAGCCAATTTATTCCTTTGTAACGCATAACAGGACAGACGACACCATCGTTACACATCCTAGAAAAGTAATGATTGTAGAAGGTATTTTAATCCTTACAAATCCAGAATTACGCGAAATGTTCGATATTAAAATCTTCGTTCACGCTGATTCCGACGAACGCCTAATACGTCGTTTAAAACGTGACATTGCCGAGCGCGGACGTGACATGGAAGAGGTTTTAAATCGTTACCAAAACACTTTGAAACCAATGCATGAGCAATTTATCGAACCTACCAAAGCATTTGCCGACATCATTATTCCGAACGACAAATACAATACGGTAGCCATCGATGTGGTTCGTGCGGTTATCAATCAGCGAATCGGATAACTTTCATATATTTAAACAATGAAAAAAGCATTTCAAAATTTAGCCGTCAAACATCCGTTTCTGAAAGTTTTCGGAAACCGATACATATTGGTGTTGCTTTTTTTTACGATCTGGATGCTTTTTCTGGACAACTACTCCTACCTGGAGCATCGTGTTTTAGACAAGGAAATAGAAGAACTCGAAGACAACAAACAATACTACCAGGACGAAATCCTAAAGGACAACAGTAATATCAAAAAACTGAGAAATCCAGCGCAGGTAGAAAAATATGCTCGTGAGAAATACTACATGAAACGCGAGAACGAAGACATTTATATAATAGAATTTGAAGATGAAGCTCCTAAAGAGGGTGCGGAATAACTCAAAACACACACTATGAGCGAAAAGCTGTTTACTGAATTTGAAGGCGTTTCTTCCAAACAATGGAAAAATCAGATTCAATATGAACTGAAAGGTGCCGATTACAATGAAACTTTAGTTTGGGAAAGTCCGGAAGGCATAAAAGTACGTCCATTTTACCACGTTGACGAAGAAACAAAATCGTTTTCCGCCAATACGCAAGCGACCAATTTTAAAATCGTTCAGAATATTTTTGTACACGATTTAGACAAATCCATTGCAAGAGCTTTGGAGACCTTGAACCGAGGCGCCGAAAGTATCCGTTTTACTTTGGAAAATGATTCTGTTGAGATCAATAAATTATTGACAGCACTTCCGCTTGCAACTACGCCGGTTTATATTTCGATGCGTTTCTTATCGGAAGATTTCATTAAAAAGATTGATGAAATTGCTGCAAAACATTCGGCTACCATCCACGTTTTAGTAGATCCAATCGGACAATTCGCCAAAGAAGGCAATCTGTTTTCTAACGTAGAAGGTGATTTTGCTGTCCTAAACAATCTGGTAAAAAGCTGCAAGAACATTTCGTTTTTAAGCATTAACGCCGGATTGTATCAAAATGCAGGTGCGAATATGGTGCAGCAATTGGCTTACACTTTGGCACATGCTAACGAATATTTCAACCGTGTAACAGATTTCAGTCAGCAAGTAACCGTTCAGGTGGCTGTCGGAACAAATTATTTCTTTGAAATTGCCAAATTGAGAGCATTGCGCATTTTATTCAACACGTTGGCCAAAGAATACAATAACGAAATCAGTTGCCACATCATAGCTACACCTACAAAACGCAACAAAACCTTATACGATTACAACGTAAACATGCTTCGCACCACAACCGAGTGCATGAGCGCTATTTTAGGAGGAGCCGATGCTGTTTCAAATTTAGCATACGATGCCATCTATCATAAAGACAATGAGTTTGGTGACCGAATTTCGCGCAACCAGTTATTGGTTTTAAAACACGAAAGTTATTTTGACAAAGTGAACAATCCGGCCGACGGTACTTATTACATTGAAACCCTGACACAGCAGTTAGCTGAAAAAGCGTTACAATTATTCAAAGACATCGAGGCAAATGGCGGTTTCATCACGCAGTTAATTGAAGGAACTATTCAACGTAAAATCAAGGAAAGTGCTGATAAAGAACAGGAATTATTCGACAATGGAAAGGAAATCTTATTAGGAACCAACAAATACCCGAATAAAGACGACCGTATGCACCATGAGTTGGAATTGTTCCCGTTCGTAAAAACCAATCCGCGTAAAACATTAATCACCCCGATTATTGAAAAACGATTGGCAGAGAAAATAGAACAGGACCGTTTAGAAACGGAAAAGTAATAAGCATTTGCATAGAAAATGAGAAAAGACATTCAACATATTAAATTAGAAACTTCAGACGTTAAAAGTTCGCAGTCGCAAGACCAAAACTTTGTAACCGCTGAAGGTATCGAAGTAAAACAAACCTATTCCGAATCGGATTTGGAAGGTTTGGAACATTTAGGTTTCGGAGCCGGTTTTGCACCGAATTTGCGTGGGCCTTACGCTACCATGTATGTACGCCGACCTTGGACTGTACGTCAATACGCAGGATTCTCAACCGCAACGGAAAGTAACGCATTCTATCGTCGTAACTTAGCGGCAGGACAAAAAGGATTATCGGTTGCTTTTGACCTTGCTACACACCGAGGCTATGATTCCGATCACGAGCGCGTTGTGGGTGACGTTGGAAAAGCCGGAGTGGCCATCGACTCTGTGGAAGACATGAAAATCCTTTTCGACCAGATTCCATTGGGAGAAATGTCGGTTTCCATGACTATGAACGGAGCTGTATTACCAATTATGGCTTTTTATATCGTAGCTGCCGAAGAACAGGGCGTTGATGCCAAATTACTTTCGGGTACGATTCAGAACGACATCCTTAAGGAGTTCATGGTGCGTAACACCTACATCTACCCTCCTACACCATCGATGAAAATCATTGCTGATATTTTCGACTATACTAGCAAAAAAATGCCGAAATTCAATTCGATTTCAATCTCTGGTTACCACATGCAGGAAGCCGGAGCTACTGCCGATATTGAGTTAGCTTATACTTTAGCAGACGGTTTGGAATACATCCGCACAGGATTGGCAGCAGGAATGAAAATTGACGAATTTGCTCCGCGTTTATCGTTCTTTTGGGCGATAGGTATGAACCATTTTATGGAAATTGCCAAAATGAGAGCCGGACGCATGCTTTGGGCTAAACTATTGAAGCAATTCAATCCGCAGGACGAAAAATCATTGGCATTGAGAACACACTGCCAGACTTCGGGTTGGAGTTTAACCGAGCAGGATCCTTTCAACAACGTAGCTCGTACAGCTATTGAAGCAGCAGCAGCGGCTTTCGGAGGAACACAATCCTTACATACGAATGCATTAGACGAAGCGATTGCTTTACCAACCGATTTCTCTGCACGTATTGCTCGAAATACACAGATCTTTTTACAGGAAGAAACGAAAATCTGTAAAACGGTAGATCCTTGGGCAGGAAGTTATTACGTGGAAAGCTTAACGAAAGAAATCGCGGATAAAGCCTGGGCGTTAATCGAAGAAGTAGAATCTTTGGGTGGTATGACCAAAGCGATCGAAGAAGGAATTCCGAAATTGCGTATCGAAGAAGCAGCAGCGCGTAAACAAGCGCGTATCGACAGTGGACAGGATATTATCGTTGGGGTGAATAAATTCCGTCTGGAAAAAGAAGACCCGTTACACATATTGGAAGTAGACAATCAAACCGTTCGAAGAGAACAGATTGAACGTCTGGAAAACATAAAAGCGACCCGAAACACCCAAAAAGTACAGGAATGTTTAGCAAAACTGACAGCCTGCGCCCAAGGTGGTGAAGGAAACTTATTGGATTTGGCGGTAGATGCAGCACGTCACAGAGCCACTTTAGGGGAAATCAGTGATGCACTGGAAACCGTTTTCGGAAGATATAAAGCACAAATCAGATCATTTAGCGGCGTGTACAGTAAAGAAATTAAAAACGACGACAGCTTTGAAAAAGCAAAAGGTCTGGCCGACGAATTTGCGAAAAAAGAAGGCCGTCGCCCACGTATTATGATTGCCAAAATGGGTCAAGACGGACACGACCGTGGCGCGAAAGTAGTAGCTACCGGTTATGCCGATGTTGGTTTCGACGTAGACATTGGTCCATTGTTCCAAACTCCGGCTGAAGCAGCCAAACAGGCTGTTGAAAACGACGTTCACATTTTAGGTGTTTCTTCTTTGGCAGCTGGACACAAAACTTTAGTTCCGCAGGTTATTGAAGAATTAAAGAAGTACGGTCGTGAAGATATCATGGTGATTGTGGGCGGAGTTATTCCGGCACAGGATTACCAATATTTATTTGACGCCGGGGCAGTTGCGGTTTTTGGACCGGGAACTAAGATCAGTGAAGCGGCAATTACCATTTTGGAAGTTTTATTGGAAGATTAATTTATCATTCGCTATAGAAAAAAGCCTGATTCCTAAGGATTCAGGCTTTCTTTTTTAAATTTGTATCGAAACCAAAAAACAGGGTGCAATATTTCTAAATACAGAAACATGGAAATCAGAATCCGTCAGGAATACCCAAATGATTATGCAAAAGTCGCTGAACTCATCGAGGCAGCTTTTCGGGATTTGGAATAAAGTGATCACAGGGAACATTTTTTAGCGGAACGCTTGCGAAAGTCGGATGCTTTTATTCCGGAACTGTCAATTGTAGCTGAAATTGAAAACGAAATCATCGGACATATTTTATTGACCAAACTGCTAATTATAAACGAGACCAAATCGTTTGAATCACTCGCTCTGGCACCTGTTTCAGTAAAACCGGAATTTCACCGACAGGGAATCGGCTCCAGATTAATTACCGAAAGTCACGCTATCGCAAAAAAATTAGGCTACAAATCCATCATTCTCTTGGGACACGAAAACTACTACCCGAGATTTGGATACGAACCCACCAGCAAATATGGTATCACAATGCCTTTTGAAGCTCCCGAAGAAAATTGCATGGCAGTTTCTTTAACAGAAAACGGGCTTCTTGGCGTCAGCAGAGAAGTAAAATATCCTGCAGCGTTTTTCGAATAAAATCAAACAACTGCAGCATTTCATAATTGGACATAAAAAAACCACTTCATCATATGAGAGTGGCTCTTTTTCTCTTTATCGCTTTTTCTACAACAGATGGACATCATACCATTTGGCGGCAAGTTTGTCTAAGTCTGCCCTCATCAAATCATCGGGAGTCATGACAGGTTTGAATTCACAGGCAGCTTCAAAATTCAAAAACCACGGCTCAGCTACGACCGGAATCTGGGAGGCCTCTGAAATCTCTACAATCATTGATGCAGCACGATTCCCTTCTATTTCCGTAAAATAAATACTTTCAGGCTTTATGTCGTCAATGATACGACCTAAAATTTCACTTGCTTTACCACTTCTCACGAGCGAGTTAAACGGCTCTATAGGCAGAATAATATTGACTAACATTTTCATGACGTTGAAATTTAAAAAATTACTTACTTAAAGTTACGAAATAATCATTATCAAAATAACCATAATTAACCTACTTATTGTCAAAAAGATAAAAAACAACGTTAAAAAAATGCCTATAGTGTTGCTCCAAAAAATAACTACATTTACATTTCAAATTTTCTCTTATGTCCAAATTACCTAACGTAACAACCAGTATTTTTTCTGTAATGTCGCAATTGGCAAATGAACACAGTGCCATAAATTTATCGCAAGGGTTCCCAAATTTTCCGGCAGACGAACGTCTGTTGCAAATTTCCGAACGACTCGTACGCGGAAATATACATCAATATACACCGATGGCTGGTTTACCTTCTTTAATGGAAAAAATCGGCAAATTGACTTTTCAGTATTATCATAGAAACATCAACAGTTCAACAGAATTACTGATAACTGCCGGTGCCACTCAGGGAATTTATACCGCAATAAATACGTTTGTAAACAAAGGAGAAGAGGTGATTCTTTTAGATCCAAGTTACGACAGCTATGAACCATCAGTGATCATGGCTGGCGGAATTCCGGTTCGCATTTCGTTAAACGATGACTATTCACCCGACTTTAACCGAATCGAAGACGCAATTTCCCCAAAGACCAAAATGATCATCATTAACAACCCGCATAATCCGACGGGACGAATCTGGACCGAATCTGAATTTGAGACCTTGGAATTGTTGCTCGAAAAACACTCACAGATACTGATTTTAGGGGATGAAGTATACGAATACATTTCATTTTCAAAGCCTCATATTTCATTTCACACACGGTCGAAATTAATCAATCGGACTATTATTGCCTCATCTTTCGGAAAATCACTGCATGTAACCGGTTGGAAAATAGGTTATCTGATAGCACCTGAAAACCTGATGAACGAAATTAAAAAAGTACACCAGTTTTTGGTTTTTAGTGTGAATAGTTTTTCCCAACATATCATTTCCGAGTATCTTGACATTGTCGATTTTAATGCGATTTCGAAAATGTACCTTCAGAAACGTGATTTATTCAGGGAACTGATAAAAGACAGCCGATTCGAATTGTTGCCCTGCGACGGTACCTATTTCCAGTTGGTAAACTATCAGAGTATCAGTAAACAGAACGATGTGGATTTTTCAAGAGAGCTAATAACAAAACATGGTGTGGCAGCCATTCCGCTATCGGTTTTTTACAAAGACGGTACCAACAGAAACGTATTACGATTTTGTTTTGCCAAAACCGATGAGACGCTTATCGAAGCCGCAAAAAAACTCAAAAAGGTTTAAAATACTTAAAAAATAACATTTTGTAATATTTTTTTTTAACTTTATATTAACAAAAAAAAATATAACCATGTCGCACCACAATCTTTACATTGACAACAAGCTTGTCATTTCAAGAGATTTTAAAGCCCCAAAAAATCTTGTTTTCAAAGCGTGGTCGGAAGCAGAACGTTTCGAACAATGGTGGGGACCGGCAGGTTTTTCTACCAGCGTGATTAATTTTGATTTCCGTCCACTAGGTTTCTGTCATTATTGCATAGAGTCGCCCGACACACTTAAAATGTGGGGCAGATTTATATACAAAGAAATCATACCCAATAAAAAAATAGAATTCCTGAATTGTTTTTCCGATGAAAACGTCGGGGTTATCCGTGCCCCTTTCAATGAAACCTGGCCGTTGGAAATGTTCAACATCCTTACACTTGAAGAAGACAACGGAATAACTACCGTAACCCTAATAATAGCCCCATATAATGCATCCGATACGGAAATAAGAACCTTTGGGGAAAACCATGAAAACATGGAATTAGGCTTCAAAGGTACATTTGACCGTTTGGAAGACTACCTGCTCAAAAATTAATACTTATTATGCAAGCATAGCATTTTTAATTATCTTTACGATTCTAAAAAACTGACATTATGAATTTTTCAGCAAAAATGCTACGCGATAACGCATTGGCAGACAAGGTTATTGTAGTAACAGGAGGCGGAAGCGGATTGGGAAAAGCCATGACCCGATATTTTATGGAATTGGGTGCAAAAGTCGCTATCACCTCCCGAGATCTGGAAAAACTGCAAACCACAGCCAAAGAATTAGAATCGGAAACCAACGGAAATTGTCTTGCCGTTCAATGTGATGTACGCCATTACGATCAGGTGGAAGCCATGTTAGCAGAAGTCTTGAAAGCTTACGGAAAAGTAGATGTCCTGCTGAACAATGCCGCCGGGAATTTTATCTCTCCGACCGAGCGATTATCAGCCAATGCCTGGGACACTATTATTGATATCGTTTTAAAAGGTTCAAAAAACTGTACATTGGCTTTTGGCAAGCACTGGATTGAAAACAAACAAACCAATACCAACGTATTAAATATAGTAACTACTTATGCCTGGACGGGTTCTGCTTATGTCGTTCCAAGCGCCACAGCAAAAGCCGGAGTTTTGGCCATGACACGCAGTTTGGCTGTAGAATGGGCAAAATATGGCATCAGAATGAACGCTATCGCACCAGGCCCCTTCCCTACCAAAGGCGCATGGGACCGTTTATTACCTGGTGACTTAAAAGAGAAATTCGATTTAGCTAAAAAAGTGCCGCTAAAACGTGTGGGTGACCATCAGGAACTGGCCAATTTGGCAGCCTATCTGGTTTCGGATTTTTCTGCCTATATCAACGGTGAAGTCATTACCATTGATGGTGGAGAGTGGTTACAAGGAGCCGGTCAATTTAATTTATTGGAACAGGTTCCCACCGAATTATGGGATATGTTGGAAATGATGATTAAGTCGAAAGGAAGTAAATAGTTAACAGAAAAAAGTTGGATGTTGACAGTTATAAAAGGGCGAAAATTTTCGTCCTTTTTCTTTTTACATCTTGTAAACACTTAGCTAAAAACTCCTAAGTATTAACTTTAGAACATTGTTAACAAATAACATTTTCATAAACCATAATAAATTGTATTTTTACGCTTCAAAATTTGAGAAGAAAAAATGGGGAAAATCATTGCGATAGCCAATCAAAAAGGTGGCGTTGGAAAAACTACAACTTCAGTTAACTTAGCGGCTTCTTTAGGCGTTTTAGAAAAGAAAGTTCTTTTAATTGATGCTGATCCTCAGGCAAATGCATCATCCGGATTAGGAATAGATGTTGAAACCGTAGAAGTAGGAACATACCAGATTCTGGAACACAGCAACACACCCGACGAAGCTACAATGGAATGCTCGGCTCCAAATGTTTCGTTGATTCCGGCGCATATTGACCTTGTTGCTATCGAAATTGAGTTGGTAGACAAAGAAAACCGCGAATACATGCTGAAACAAGCATTGGAAAGCGTAAAAGAAAAATACGATTACATCATTATTGACTGTGCTCCTTCTTTAGGATTACTGACACTAAATGCATTAACCGCAGCGGATTCTGTTGTTATCCCTATTCAGTGCGAGTATTTTGCATTGGAAGGTCTTGGTAAACTGTTGAATACCATCAAGAGTGTACAGAAAATCCACAATCCGGAACTGGACATCGAAGGTTTATTGCTGACGATGTACGATTCGCGTCTGCGTCTATCAAACCAGGTGGTGGAAGAAGTACAAAAGCACTTCAACAATATGGTTTTTGAAACCATCATCCAAAGAAATATCAAATTGAGTGAAGCTCCGAGTTTCGGCGAAAGCATCATCAATTATGATGCAACAAGTAAAGGGGCTACCAATTACCTGAGCTTAGCGGAAGAAATAATCAAGAAAAACAGCAACTAATACTATTTTATGACAAAAGCGATAAAAAAACAGGCATTAGGAAGAGGATTATCGGCGTTATTAAAAGATCCTGAAAACGATATCAAATCGGTTGAGGACAAAAATGCGGACAAAGTTGTCGGAAATATTATTGAGCTTGACGTAGACGCGATTGAAATCAATCCGTTTCAACCCAGAACCAATTTCAATGAAGAATCACTTCAGGAATTGGCATCATCGATCCGTGAATTAGGTGTTATCCAACCTATTACGGTAAGAAAAACAGACTTCAACAAATACCAGTTAATTTCCGGAGAGCGTCGTTTACGTGCTTCAAAATTAATCGGTTTAAAAACGGTTCCTGCCTATATCCGCCTTGCGAACGATAACGATTCACTGGTAATGGCCTTGGTGGAAAACATCCAGCGCCATGATTTGGATCCGATTGAAATCGCTTTGTCATACCAAAGATTAATTGACGAAATTCAGTTGACTCAGGAACAAATGAGTGACCGCGTTGGTAAAAAACGTTCTACGATTGCCAACTATCTGCGTTTATTAAAGTTAGACCCAATTATCCAAACCGGTATCCGTGACGGATTTATCACTATGGGACACGGTCGTGCCATTATCAACGTTGAAGACCTTGACGTACAAACCGATATCTACCAGAAAATTGTCAGCCAAAATCTTTCCGTTCGTGAAACTGAAGCGTTGGTTAAAGCCTATCACGAAAGTTTAAAACCCGCTCCGGCTAAGGCTCCGAAAGGAACTTCTTTTGATGTTGATGCTGATAAGAAAAAAACCATTACAAATTTCTTCGGTGCGAAAGTTGATGTAAAAGTGGCTGCTAACGGAAAAGGGAAAATTACGATTCCATTCCATTCTGAAGAAGATTTCAACAGAATCTTAAAACTAATTAACGGATAGTGAATAGGTTACTTCTAATATTCTTTTTCTCACTGTTCTTTACATCGCAAACAGTTCTCTCTCAAACGGAAGCTCCGCTGCTGATCGCCAAAGACTCTGTTAAATCGGATCAAATTGACGTTCTTGCTCCTGCCAAAGCCGCTTTTTACTCGGCATTGGTTCCGGGATTGGGACAGGCTTACAACAAAAGATACTGGAAAGTCCCCATTATTTATGCCGGACTTGCAACCAGTATTTATTTTTATGTAGACAACAATAAAAAATATCAGGAATTCCGCAACGAATATAAAGACCGGTTAAACGGTACTTCACATTATCAGGACGACGATCCTTATTATGGTCCGTTAGACAATAACCGTCTGATCGAAGGGCAGAAATTTTACAGAAGAAACCGTGATTTATCGGCTTTCATCACTATTGGCATTTACATCTTAAACATCGTAGACGCTAATGTTGACGCGCACTTGATGCAGTTCAACGTAAACGAAAATCTTACAGTTCGTCCGGACATCTATCAAAACGAAATCAATTACAAACAAAATGTCGGTTTGACACTGAATTATAAATTCTAATCTGAACATCATGAAAATTGCACTTTTAGGCTACGGAAAAATGGGTAAAGTAATCGAACGTATTGCTTTAGAAAGAGGTCACGAAGTTGTTCTTCGAAAAGACCACGGCGACACTTACGACGGATTGGAAAATGCCGATGTTGCTATCGATTTTAGTGTTCCAACTGCAGCAGTAAGTAACATTTCACAATGTTTTGCTACTAATGTACCGGTTGTATCCGGAACTACAGGCTGGTTGGAGCAATATGACGAAATGGTAGCGTTGTGCAAAGAAAAAAATGGAGCTTTTATTTATGGTTCCAATTTCAGTTTAGGAGTTAATATCTTCTTTGAACTGAATAATTATTTAGCAAAAATGATGGCTAACCTGGAAGAATACAAGGTTTCCATGGAAGAAATACACCATACTCAGAAACTGGATGCACCAAGCGGAACGGCAATTACATTGGCTGAAGGAATTATTGAAAATTCAGATTATTCCTCTTGGACGTTAGAACAACCAGGTGCTGACCAAATTCATATCGAAGCAAAACGCATCGAAAATATACCTGGTACACACAGTATTTTTTACGATTCTGTTGTAGATCAGATTGAAATAAAACACACAGCACATAGCCGCGAAGGTTTTGCATTAGGGGCCGTTGTTGCTGCCGAGTGGATTCAAGACAAAAAAGGTGTTTTCACCATGAAAGACGTTTTAAATTTAAAATAATCAGACGATTCGATTATTTAGAATTAATGGATTGTTAAAAATCGGAATCATAAAAAGATGATTCTAAATCAACAAACCGGCAAATAACTGAATAACCCGATCAATTAAATAAACGAACAAAAAACAACCAGATTATGACGCTAGTACAATGGTTTATTTTTTTCCTAATCATTCAAGTTGTACATTTTTTAGGAACATGGAAATTATACGAGAAGGCAGGCCGAAAAAAATGGGAAGCCGCTATTCCTGTTTACAATGCCATCGTTTTGATGAAAATCATTGACCGTCCAACCTGGTGGACTATTTTGTTGTTTATCCCGATTGTAAACCTGATTATGTTTCCGGTTATATGGGTAGAAACCCTGAAAGCCTTCGGAAAAAAATCCGACATTGACACAGCTTTAGGAGTAGTGACTCTAGGTTTCTACATTTACTACATCAACTACACTCAGAATGTGACCTATATTCCGAACAAAAACGCTGTAAAGAAAGAGAACACAGTAAGTTCCTTACTTTTTGCTGTAATTGTGGCGACATTGGTCCACACCTATTTCATACAGCCTTTTACAATTCCTTCATCATCCCTTGAAAAATCATTGTTAATTGGCGACTTTTTATTCGTTAGTAAATTTCATTACGGAGCCAGAACACCCATGACTGCCATTGCTGCTCCAATGGTTCACGACTCTATCCCGGTGGCAGGAGTAAAATCTTATTCGAAATGGCCGCAATTACCAAATTTCCGTTTTCCAGGTGCACAAAAAATTAAACGTAACGACATTGTGGTATTCAACTGGCCAGCCGATACAGTGTATCGATTTTTTGACCGTTCCGGGAGAAGAGCCGACAAACCAATCGATAAAAAATCAAACTACGTAAAACGTTGTGTAGGAACACCTGGCGATAATTTATCTATCAAAGACGGTATTATTTTTATTGACGAAAAAGAACTGGTGCTTCCGGAAAGAGCAAAGCCACAATATTCATACAAAATTTCCATTGATGGTCAAACGCCTATCAACTTTGAATATCTTTTAAAAGAGTTAAACATTACCGATCCTGCCGGACAGACTGCGAAGGACACTATTTTATTCAGCGCCTTAACATCTGAAAGTGCTTTGCGATTAAAAAACACTCCAGGTATTACTTCCGTGACTCGAATTATCGATAAAACGGCAGACAAACGAATCTTCCCACATACGCAAGCATGGAGCCAGGACAATTTAGGTCCGATTTACATTCCGAAAGAAGGAAAAACAGTAGAATTGAATGCCGAGACACTACCTTTTTATAAAAGAATCATAACCGAGTACGAGCACCACGATTTAAAAGTAACCGGTAATGATATACGAATCAACGGACAAATTGCTAAAAATTACACTTTCAAACAGGATTACTATTGGATGATGGGAGACAACCGTCACAACTCGGAAGATTCGAGATATTGGGGATTTGTTCCTGCGGATCATATCGTAGGAAAACCGGTATTCATCTGGATGAGTTTAGATCAAAACGTTCCATGGAGTAAGGCTATTGATAAAATCCGTTGGGAACGATTATTTACCACTGTTGGTGGTGATGGGCAACCTGTTTCGTATTTCAAGTATTTCATGTTGCTGCTTTTAGGCTATTTCGGCTATAATTTTTACAAAAAGAGACAGGCAAAGAAAAGAGCATAAATGAATATATAATTTAGAGCTTGCAGCAGATTGAATAATCTGCTGCAAGCTCTAAAAAAATAAGGATATACAAAAATGGACATCTTAATACATCCCACCTACTTTCCCTCCATCAGTCATTTTGTAGCGATGGTAAAAGCAGACACTATTACATTTGAAATGGAAGATAATTTCCAGAAACAAACCAATCGTAACAGGATGTATATTTATTCGCCAAACGGAATACAGATGTTGAATATCCCTGTTAAGCACGGTTCGACAGCAAACCAAAAATTTAAAGATGTACGCGTTGAAAATGATTTTAACTGGCAAAAAAACCATTTCAAATCCTTAGAAGCAGCCTATAGAACTTCGCCTTTTTTCGAGTATTTCGAAGACGACATCAGACCAATTTTTGAAAAGAAACACGATTTTATGATGGACTTAAACTTCCAGACTATCGAGATCATAAACGAATGCCTGGGAGCTAAATTCAACTTCGAAAAAACGACTGAATATTTTCACGATGCCAATGGTTTGACCGATTTTCGTTCTTTGGCCAACGGAAAGAAAGACACTTCTGTTTTCGAACCTTACACACAGGTTTTCGAGGAAAAACACGGCTTTATAAACAACTTAAGCATTTTGGATTTGTTGTTTAATGAAGGCCGTTACGCAATGGATTATCTTAAAAATCAGGTTTTGTAATTACTCTTCCGGCTTCAGCATAAGTCGGGTGGTAATCGGAAAATGATCAGAATTGACGAAGTTGTCAAAGTTCTTGAAATTCTTCACCTCAAAGGCCTTATCGACTAAAATATAATCGATTCTGGTAGGGTAAAATTCAAAATCATATGTTTTCCCAAATCCTTCACCAGCTTCTTCGAAAGCATCTTTCATATTGCCTTTAATATTGCGATACACATACGAAAAAGCGCTGTTGTTCATATCTCCACAGACAATTATCGGATAATGGCAATCGGTTTTATGTTCTTTTATTAACTCCGACTGTACTTGCTGCTCGGCAAAAGCTTCACTCATACGGCGGAAAATCTTCTTTGACTTAGCCTCATCAATCTTCTCATTGATATCCGGACTAATCTTAGTAGACTGCAAATGAATGCTGTACACACGAATCGTATCGCGTCTCATTTTAATATCCGCAAAAATCACATTGTTGTCGGAATTCGGAAAATCAATCTCCCCTTTATCTATCATCGGAAATTTTGAAAAAATAGCCTGCCCAGTGCGGATATTATCCCCCTGCATCAGGATATACTTGTATTTGTAGGCTCTTAAATCTAATTTAACTGATGTGGAATATTCCTGAATACACAAAATATCAGGATTCTGAGAAGCGATAAAATCGGCAATATCTTCCGGGATGTTCTGCTTGCTCATCCATTCAAAAACATTGAAAAGACGAACGTTATAACTCATAACCGAGAAATCATTTTCCTCTACAATCAGGTCTTTTCCGGAAAATTTATAAAACTTATTAAAAAAAGTAATCCCGATTAATAAAACAACAGCCGAAAGAAAAACCTGTTTCTTCAACTGGATTCCCCAATAGAATAGAAAGATGCCATTAAGTATCAGCATCAAAGGCAGTATCAATGTCAACACCGATAAAAAAGGAAACATCTTTGGTGCCAGGAAAGGAAGCAGATAAGCCACAAAAGTCAATATCATCAGGATGATATTGAAAAAAAAGACTATTTTATTTAACCACGATAAGTTTTTCATTAATTGAAAACTGTCTGCACAGATTATTAAACACTTGCTATTTGTTATTCCCTACCTTGAACAAAAAATCTTTCTCTTCTTTAGACAGACTATCGTAACCCGATTTACTGATCTTATCCAAAATCTCATCTATTTTCTTCTGAGTACTGTTTTTGTCAATTATTGTACCGGTATTCTTTTTGTATTGTGGTGTGACATTTTTATGCACTTTTTTAAACGGAGTTGTTCTTCTTGGGGAAAACAAAGAAACAAAATAATCAATAACTTTAGATACAATTTTGCTCATATCAGTCCCACGTTGCAATGTTTTAATGTATATAAAACCAAACAGTGATCCTCCCATATGTGCCAGATGTCCACCTGTATTATTCATGGGAACCTGTATCAGATCCAAAGCCAATAAAACCAAAGCAATGTGCCATAATTTTACATTCCCGATTAACAACAACCTGATTTCCGAAAAAGGAGCATAAGTCGCAGCGGCAATCAGCACTGCCATAATAGCACCGGAGGCGCCAACCAGAATCGTATTCTGTTGTAGGAACAAATCTGTAAGCACAAAAACCAACCCTGCAAAAATGGCGGCCAGTAAATAAGCGCCAAACAATTGCTTTTGGGTAAAATAGGTCAAAAATAAACGGCTGGTGAAATTCAGCACAATCATATTAAACAACAGATGCCAAAAATCAGCATGTAAAAAAGCATAGGTAATGAATGTCCAAGGTTTCAGGACAGCGGTATTAATGTCGGAAGATAAACAAAGCCAAGTCTTCAGAATCTCAAACAAAGACGGGAAAAATGATTGTATAACAAAAAAAGGCAACGCAATACCCACATTCCAGAAAATAAGTTTCTGAGTGATATCCCCTGCTTTATACTGCAATTTAAAATCGTCTATAATATTCATCCTTAAAAGTATGATTTAAATATTGTATCTACTAACTGAGTCTTGTTAATCTAAAACTTCCCTACGGATTAATTCCATCGATTGTTATTAAACTGGTTTTTCTTCCAATATGACATCATTATAAATCCTATTATCGCACCACCAATATGAGCAAAATGGGCTATTCCCGTACCGCCTCCAAAAATAGAATTCCCTTTAACGCCCAGGAACAAATCCAGCAATAATAACCCCGGCACGAAATATTTTGCTTTCACGGGCACTGGTAAAAAGATAAGCGCCAGACCTGCATTAGGAAACATGAATGCAAAAGCAACCAAAAGTCCGTAAATGGCGCCGGAAGCCCCTAACATTCGTCCATTATAAATTTCTAAAATCGATTGCAAATCACTTTGTCGTATCAATTCAGCATTATATTTAATCGAACCTGTATCTAAGAACGAACTGATTTCACTCGGTTTTAGCCCTGAATTAATCATTGTATCATAAATAGAATGAAACGCAAAGTAATTTATAGCATTATGAAGGAGCATTGCTCCCAATCCACATGAAATGTAAAAAAACAAAAATTTTCTTCCTCCCCAAAAATGTTCCAAAGAACTTCCGAAAGAATACAATGCAAACATGTTAAACAAAACATGCATAAAATTAGGAAACGGTGCGTGCATGAACATGTGCGTTATTACCTGCCACACTTTGAAACTCGGGTTTTCAAAATAGAACATTGGCAGGAAATCCAAAGCCGCGGGAACCATAATTGTACCCACATAAAGAAGCACGTTAATAATAATCAACTGTTTAACAGTTTCGGTCATGTTCATCATACGGCAAAACGTTTGTCTAAATCTTCCACACCCATAGTAATGAAAGTAGGTTTATTAAAAGGGGAAACATTTGGGTCTTTGCATGCAAATAACGAATTTACGATGTTTTCCTGTTCTTTTTCAGTTAAATAAGTTCCGGTTTTCACCGAAAGGCTTCGTGCCATCGATTTTGCAATACGGTCGCTTTGACTGAAACTGCTCTCCGGAAGTTCGCCCTGTAAATCACGGATTAATTCTTCCAAAAGCCCGTTCACTTCGCTTTCTGCAACATTAACAGGCAGCCCGGAGATAACGAGAATTTCGGAAGTCATGGCGTCAAAAACAAAACCTGTATTTTCCAAAGAAGACCTCAATTCTTTAATCATAGCCATTTCCGATTGCGAAAAATGCAATTCCAAAGGAAAGAGCAACTGCTGACTTGCAGCGTGATGTATCGTTATATTAGTTAGAAATTGTTCGTATAAAATACGCTGGTGCGCCCGCTCCTGATACAAAATCATCATTCCGGATTTAATCGGACTGACAATATATTTTTTATGAATCTGATACGTACGGTTCCCTGCCGATTCCGCTTCGGCATCGTCAAATAGTGATCCGGTTACTTCTTCGCTTTCAAACTGGATTTCACCCAAGTCTATTTCTTCCGTAGCGGTTTTCAAACCAACATACAGACTCTCCCAACTTGCGCTGCTTTCCTGCTTTTTATATCCTGAACTATAGCTTGACCCACCTGATCCAAAAGAATGTGAACCTCCCGAAGAGGATGAAAACGACCTCGAAGGAGTATCAGTTTCCGTAGTAAACGGATTAAAATTGGCATCTACCTGAATTAAAGGAAATTCACTTTCCTTTTCTTTATAATCGTATGGAACATCTAGGGAGGAATCTCTTTCGAAATCCAAAACCGGAGCCACATTGAATTGCCCTAAACTGTGTTTGATGGACGATCTTAAAATGGCATACATCGCCTGATCGTCATCAAATTTGATTTCGGTTTTGGTCGGATGGATATTGATATCTATCGTATGTGGAGGTACATCGAGATATAAGAAATAACTCGGCTGACTTCCGTCTTTCAACAAACCTTCATAAGCCGCCATTATCGAATGATGCAGGTATGGACTCTTGATAAATCGGTCGTTGACAAAGAAAAACTGCTCTCCTTTATTCTTTTTGGCAAATTCGGGTTTACCCACAAATCCCTGAATCCCCATTATTTCAGTACTTTCCGTAACAGGAACCAGCTTTTCATTGGTCTTACCTCCGAAAACGTTCACAATACGCTGACGCAGATTGGATTGCGGCAAATTAAACATTTCACTGCCGTTATGATAAAGCATGAAATGAATATTCGGATGTGCCAAAGCCACACGTTCAAAATCGTCCACAATATGACGAAATTCCACCGTATCGGACTTTAAGAAATTGCGTCGTGCCGGAATATTAAAAAATAAATTTTTTACCGAAAATGAAGTACCCCTAGGCAACACAGCCACATCCTGAGAGACAAACTTACTCCCTTCAATAACAATGTGCGTACCTAATTCTTCCTGATCCTGTTTGGTTTTCAGCTCTACATGGGCAATTGCCGCGATGGAAGCCAATGCCTCTCCGCGAAATCCTTTCGTGTGCAGTGAAAATAAATCTTCCGCCTGACGGATTTTGGAAGTTGCATGGCGTTCGAAACACAAACGTGCGTCGGTAACCGACATTCCTTTTCCGTTATCAATTACCTGAATCAGTGTTTTTCCCGCATCTTTTACTATAAGTTTGATTTCGGTAGCACCGGCATCAACTGCGTTTTCCACCAATTCTTTCACCACAGACGCTGGTCGCTGCACAACTTCTCCGGCAGCAATCTGATTCGCAACGTGATCGGGTAGTAATTGAATTATGCTTGACATTGAAAATAAGTAAGTTAAAAGTTATGGATTATAAGGGAGCCCATGTTTACAAATTTAAGCAAAAGGTTTCTGTTATTCTACCCAACAGAATCATAAAAAACAAAAAAACCTACTCTTTCGAATAGGTTTTTTCAATATCAATCTCCATGATAAACAACATCGATTTTTACATTCAAAAAACTCGAACGCCGTTTATGCCACTTACTAATTTTGAATGGTCGCCTCACGACCGCTATTTCTTCTCAAATCAGCCATCTTAATTGCTGCAATAGCTGCTTCCGTACCTTTATTTCCGTGTTTTCCTCCACTTCTGTCAATGGATTGCTGTTCGTTATTATCGGTTAAAAGACAGAATATTACCGGAACATCGGTTTGCACGTTCAAATCCTTGATGCCTTGCGTAACACCTTCGCATACAAATTCGAAATGCATCGTTTCCCCTTTAATAACACAGCCGATTGTAATGACACAATCAACTTCCTGCGTTACAATCATTCGCTGCGCACCGTATACCAGTTCGAAACTGCCGGGCACGTTCCAACGAATAATGTTTTCCGGAAGTGCACCGCAATCTAAAAGTGCCGCTTCGGCTCCGGAATACAATCCTTCCGTGATTTTATCGTTCCATTCTGAAACAACAATCCCAAACCGAAAATCTTTCGCGTTTGGGATTGTGTTTTTATCGTAATTTGATAAATTTTTATTTTCTGTTGCCATAATTTTAATTTAGAAATCAGAAGTTAGAAAAAAGAAACTGAATTCTAAATTCTACCCGCTGCCTTCAATTTACTCAACCATTGCAATCATTGCATCAATAGTAGCTCCTTCCTGAGAAGTTTCATATTTTTCTTTGATT
Source organism: Flavobacterium enshiense (assembly GCF_022836875.1). Classification (NCBI taxonomy): domain Bacteria; kingdom Pseudomonadati; phylum Bacteroidota; class Flavobacteriia; order Flavobacteriales; family Flavobacteriaceae; genus Flavobacterium; species Flavobacterium enshiense. Next base: position 1,561,156 of record NZ_CP090376.1, on the reverse strand, counting down.
TGAGTAAAGAATTTTAAAGCTTCTGCTTTTTTACCCATCTCTAAAGACAATTGACCAGCTTTGTATAAATATCTTGGCGTAGTAAATTCATTTACATTAGCATCAGCTGCTTTTTGGTACTGACTTAAAGCATTTTCTTTCTGGCCTAATTCTGAGTAAGCATCACCAATAGCTCCGATAGAAATCGCTTTCAAGAACATATCGTCTGATTTAAATTGCTCTAATTGCTCAACCGCTTCTTTGAACTTACCTGTATTTAAATAAGCCATACCTGCATAGTAATGTGCAAGGTTAGCCGCTTTAGTTCCAGAATAACTATCTGCAATTCCGATGAAACCTAATTTTCCTTCACCACCTTTTAAAGCAAGGTTATACAAAGAATCGTTAGCTGTTTGACCATCTACCGCTTGTTGGAAATATTGCTGTGCCTGGAACATTTCATTGGCAGCCTCATTTTCTTTTGGCTCAACAATAAACTTATCATATACCAAATACACTGCAGCCGCCAAACCAATAGCACCTACAACTCCGAAAATATATTTTTGATTTTTAGCAACCCAATTTTCAAGCTTGTTAGCACTTTCATCCAAAGTATTAAATACCTCAGCCGTTGCACTATCTTCCTCTTTGACGCTGTCTAATACATCAACATCAACTTGTTCTACAACTGCTTCGTCTTTTGGTTTTGGAGCTTTATACCCTCTTTTGTTATATGTTGCCATCTATTTTTAATTTAATGAACGGCAAAAATAAAATTTTTATTCATATATGAAAATCCTTTTTATCGATATTTTTCAATAATTTGCACCCACCTTAAAAAAGGCTATAAATTTTAGGAGATAATTCGGATTTCAAGTGCACCTGAAACAACTTTCCCTTTTCAATTACAAGAATATTGCCGAAGCAACATTTGACTTCGATGCAAAAATCAATTGCTTTGTAGGGAAAAACGGCATCGGAAAGACCAATATTCTGGATGCCATTTATCATCTGGCTTACGGGAAAAGCTATTTTAACCCATTGGCAGTTCAAAATATCAAACACGGAGAAGAGTTTTTTGTGGTTGACGGCGTCTTCGAAAAAAACCAACGCGCTGAACAAATTGTATGCAGCCTGAAAAAAGGACAGAAAAAAATCCTGAAACGCAACAACAAATCCTACGAACGTTTTTCGGAACATGTCGGACTTATCCCTTTAGTGATTATCTCTCCTTCCGATCAGGATTTGATTATTGAAGGAAGCGAAACCCGCAGAAAATTTATCGACAGCGTTATCTCACAACTCGACAACACCTACCTGCAACAGTTGATTCAGTACCAAAAAATAGTTGCACAACGCAATGCCTTACTGAAATATTTCGCTGCCAACCAAACTTTTGACAACGACACGCTGTCCATATACAACGAACAGCTCGACAGTTTGGGAACGTCAATTTTTGAAAAAAGGAAACAATTTCTGGAAGATTTTATTCCTATTTTCAATCAACATCATCAAGCCATTACCGATTCGGCAGAAACGGTACAAATCGTATATCAGAGTCAGCTTTCAGAGAAACCCCTGTTAAAACTTTTCGAGGAAAACCTAGCCAAGGACCGCGTACTACAATACACCAGCGTAGGTATTCACAAAGACGATCTGTCGTTTGAAATCGATTCATTCCCGATAAAGAAATTCGGTTCCCAAGGCCAGCAGAAATCATTTCTGATTGCCCTGAAACTAGCGCAGTTCGAATTCATCAAAAAGCAGAGCGGCTTCTTACCTATATTATTATTCGATGATATTTTCGACAAACTGGACGAAACCCGCGTGAGCAAAATCGTGGAAATGGTAAACAACGAAACATTCGGACAATTATTTATTTCCGACACACATCCGGAACGCACCGAAAACATCGTAAAATCCACCCATCAATCATATAAGCTATTTAATTTGTAAATTTGCATATATAAATACCACAGTAAAATGAAAACAATAAAAATTTTAGCAATACTTACAATCGCTTTATTTTTCAGCAACTGCAGTAAAGGTCAAAATGCAGAAACAATTTCTGTTGCCGATTTTGAAACCAAATTAAGCGCTACCGAGAATGCACAGTTACTCGATGTAAGAACAGTCGGAGAATATACCGAAGGACATTTGGATAAAGCCAAAAACATCGACTGGAACGGAAATTCATTTGAAACCGAAGTTCAGAAACTTGACAAATCAAAACCTGTATTTGTATACTGCTTGGTTGGAGGACGAAGCAAAAAAGCAGCCGACAAATTGAAAGATATGGGCTTTACAACCGTTTACAATATGGACGGAGGTTACATGAAATGGAGTGAAGCGCATCCAAAAAGCCAGAAAATAGCAGATGCAGGAATGACCAAAACCGATTACGAAAAACTAATTGCTTCCGATAAAACGGTTGTAATTGATTTTTATGCGGAATGGTGCGGCCCTTGTAAAAAAATGGCTCCGTATCTGACCAAAATGGAAAAAGAATATCAAGGAAAAGCCAAAATAATTCGAGTGGATGCCGATAAAAACAAAGCCCTTTTCAATGAATTAGGCTATCAGGAACTTCCGGTAGTCATTGTCTTTAAAGACGGTAAAGAAACCTGGAAGAAAAAAGGTTTTGTATCGGAAGAGGAGTTAAAAGCACAGCTTAAGTAATTAAAAGCCTTAGATTCAATGCAGATAGAACACAATTTTTCACTTAAAAATTACAACACATTTGGCATCGAAGCCAAAGCAAAATCATTCGTAGAAGTTACCAATACTGATGAATTAGCTCAAATTTTAAAGGAGCACAAAAACGAAAAACTGTTCATCCTGGGCGGCGGAAGCAACATGCTTCTAACAAAAGACATTGATGCTTTGGTGGTTCACATCAATCTAAAAGGCCAAAAAGTCCTGAAAGAAGACGATGATTTTGTTTGGGTTCAGGGAAATGCAGGTGAAAATTGGCACGAGTTTGTATTGTGGAATCTGGAACAGAATTTCGGAGGCATCGAAAATATGTCATTAATCCCCGGAAATGTCGGCACTACTCCTATCCAAAACATTGGTGCTTACGGAACAGAAATCAAAGACACCATGGTTTCCTGCGAAGCCATGAAAATTGACACCCAGGAAATACATACGTTTACCAATGAAGAATGCCAATTTGGATACCGCGAAAGCATCTTCAAAAACGAGGCAAAAGACCAGTATGTTATCACTTCAGTTGTTTATAAACTGACGAAGAAAAATCATAAAATCAACACATCATACGGTGCCATTGACGGCGAATTAGCCAAACACAACATTACCAATCCTTCCATTAAGGATGTCAGCAATGCGGTGATTGCCATTCGTCAGAGTAAATTACCAGATCCAAAAGAACTGGGCAACAGCGGAAGTTTCTTCAAAAACCCGATTGTAGCTAAAGAACTTTACGAAAAAGCCCATGCCGAACATGCTGACATGCCTCACTATACCGTTGGCGAAAACGAAGTAAAAGTCCCAGCCGGTTGGTTAATCGAACAGGCCGGTTTCAAAGGAAAACGTTTTGGAGATGCCGGGGTACATAAATTACAAGCCTTGGTTTTGGTAAACTACGGAAACGCTACCGGTCAGGAAATCTTCAATTTATCAAAAGAAATACAAAAGACTGTGCTGGAGAAATTTGGCATTCCTATAGAAGCGGAAGTGAATATTATTTAATTGATTCATTAAATAATTCGTAATTTAAAAATGTACATACCCGAGCTATACAAAAACGAAAACGCAGCCGAAATCAAAAGCTTTTTAAAAAGCAACAGCTTTGGCGTTCTGGTAAATCAGACAGAAGGAAGACTTTGGGGAACCCACATCCCATTGGAACTGGAAACCAATCAACAAGGAAAAGAAGTGCTATTCGGACATATTTCCAAAGAAAACCCCCAATGGAAAGCCTTTGAGAACAACAATGATGTTTTGGCAATATTTTCGGGTCCACACTCCTACATATCTTCTTCCTGGTACGACCATGAGAACGTTCCTACATGGAATTACATCGCGGTTCACGTGTATGGCAAAACACGAATCATCGAGGGAAACGAAATGCTTTATGCTTTGAAAAAACTGGTCGACAAATACGAAGCCAATTCCAAAAACCCGGTGAGAATTGAGAATCTTTCCGCAGAAAGCATGAAACAGACAGAAGGCTTTGTGGCTTTTGAAATTGAAATCACCGAAATCCAAGCCGTTAAGAAACTTTCACAAAACCGAGATGATAAAAACCATGCCCTGATTATTTCGGAACTGGAAAAAAGCACAGACCAAAACGCCGTAACCATTGCCTGTGAAATGGCCCGGGAACGCAAACGATAATTCAAATCTGAAAGGTAATTTTTACGTTCTGTCAACTGTTAAAAACTCTTAAAAAACACTAAATACATATTAGAGTTTAGTAAACACTTTTTCATAAATTTGCTGCACACTTTTAACATCGATTCAGATTACCCATGCTGCAAATTTTACTTTACGTTTTTATCGGAATCATTGCCATTCAACTTTTTTACTATCTGATTGTTTTTGGGAAATTTGCATATGCCAAAGCCCAGAAGGTAACTCCGAAACGCATCCCGATTTCGGTAATTGTTTGTGCAAAAAACGAAGCAGAAAACGTAAAGAAATTCATTCCGCTTTTAGCGGAACAGAATTATTCTGATTATGAAATCGTGCTTATTGACGATGCTTCAAGCGACGAAACCCTGGAAATCTTTGAAGCCTTCCAGCGCAAGTACTCCAATATGAAATTAGTTAAAGTACAAAACAACGAAGCCTTTTGGGGCAACAAGAAATTTGCTTTAACATTGGGAATCAAAGCCGCTTCCAAAGAATACCTCCTTTTTACAGATGCTGACTGCTACCCTACTTCCAAAGACTGGATCTTAAACATGAGTGGGCAGTTTACCATGCACAAAACCATTGTTTTAGGTTATGGCGCTTATGAAAAAATTAAAGGCTCATTCCTTAATAAAATTATCCGTTTTGAAACCATGCTTACAGCTACCCAATACTTTTCATGGGCAAAAATGGGCAAACCGTACATGGGTGTCGGAAGAAATCTGGCATACAAACGCGAAGAATTTTTCAGGGTAAGCGGGTTTATGAACCACATGAACGTTCGCTCGGGCGACGATGATTTATTTATTAATCAGGCTGCTAAAGCAAACAATACTACCATTTGTTATGCTCCGGACAGTTTTACCGTTTCGAAACCAAAACAAACCTGGAAAGAATGGTTTAACCAGAAACGCCGACATGTATCAACAGCCAAATTATACAAAGGGTTCGATAAATTTCAGTTAACATTATACTATTTCAGTCAGCTGTCATTCCTGATTCTCGCAATTCTTTTGCTTGCATTTCAGTTCCAATGGATGATTGTGGGCGGATTGGTTGTTTTCCGATATTTATCCGCATGGATTACTTTAGGCTATGCCGCTGGCAAACTCAAAGAAAAAGACGTAATGTACTGGTTCCCTGTGATTGAAATTATCCTTATCTTCACACAACTAAATGTTTTCTTAACTAATTTAGTTTCAAAACCCGTACATTGGAAATAACTTCGGAAATCATACAGCAAAACATAGAAAAAGCAAAAAAAGGAGACCAGGTAGCCTTTACTTTTTTATTGGATCTTTTTTGGAATGAAGTTTACGGGTTCATGCTTAAACGCACAGAAAATGAAACCGATACCGAAGACATCGTCATTGAAACTTTCGCGAAAGCATTTGATAAAATAGCAACCTACAATCCTGAATTTGGGTTCAACACCTGGTTGATTGCTATCGCCAAAAATGTACATATCGACATGCTTCGCAAGAAAAAATCGTCATTATTCGTCGACTTCAATGATGAAGAAGACCGACAAGCTTATGATATAGCCGACACTACCCCAAGCGTTGAAGACGAAATAATCAAAGAACAAAACCTTGCCCGACTTCTTTTGTTCATAAAAGAATTGAAACCGGCCTATCAAGAAGTGATACAATTGCGTTATTTTCAGGAAATGAGTTATCAGGAAATTGCCGATGAACTCAACGAACCTTTGAACAATGTAAAAATCAAACTTTTACGCGCCAAGAAACTTCTTGCGGAAATCATTCAGAAAAAACGCTAAAGAACTTATTCATCTTTAAAAAAGCACATCTTTTACACGCGTTATATTTATTAAAAATGTTAATACAAACTTTATTTTATATTATTTTAACATTTTAAATACTACAACCTCATAGTTTTCGTTATTTAAATAAAACAATTTATTTAACCTTAAAACTATTTATCATGTCCAAAATCAACATTTACGAAACCGGTTGGCTTAACATGGTTTTCGAAGGTAGAAACAAAGCCTATGGCGCTTATCAGCTAAGATCTGAAAATCCAAAAACAACAGTAAAAGCCTTTTTCTCTGCAATACTTTTATTAGCCGGTGTGGCAGCAATCCCGGTATTGATTAACTATCTGGAACCTAAAAAAGTCACCGCAGATGTCACTCCCCTCACTCTCGATGACGACATCATACTCGTAGATGCAGATACATTTATAGAGGAAGAACCTAAAAAAAAGGATATTGGCCCAGCTGATTCAAAACCTTTAACAGACGAAAAGGTTATCAAATATGTCAACATGGTTCCGACAGAAAAAGAAAAAGTAACAGAAGAAGCAACTAGAAACGAAGAATTAGAAACCGGAAAAATCGGAACAACAAATCAGGACGGCAATGAAAGCAACAGTAACACTGCGGCCGTAACAACGACAACTGATCCCAATGGCGGATCAGGAAACGAAAATCCATCTACTGTTGAAGTACTCGGAACATTAGAAGTGATGCCACAATATCCGGGCGGTGTAGCTGCTTTCCTGAATACTGTCGGCAAAAAATTCAAAACACCCGAGGTAGACGAAAACGTTAAATTATTGCGAGTGATCGTTTATTTTGTTATTGAAAAAGACGGGACACTTTCAAATATTAAAGTAACGAAAGATCCGGGCTACAACCTTGGCAAAGAAGCGGAAAGGGTTTTAAAAAGCATAAATACAAAGTGGACTCCAGGTTATAAAAACGGAAAACCTGTACGAACCGCCTACACCCTTCCTATCACTGTCAACATCCAATAAAAAAGCAAAACTCCGGTTTTGCTTTTTTATTTATAATTCTTCGCCATGAACCTCATCACCCTTGAGTGAACTGTTAAGAAAAACATATCCGATAATCCCCGCCGCAAGAGACGAAATCATAATCGCTATTTTAGAAACAGTAACAGCCTCTGGATATGACTTGAACGCCAGAAGAGTGATAAAAATAGACATAGTAAAACCGATACCCGCCATAAAACCCACAGCTAAAACATGTTTCCATCTTACACCGGGCGGTAAACTGCACCATCCCAAAGCGACTGCGAGAAAGCAAAACAGTAAAATACCGAGAGGCTTACCCGTTACTAATCCAAAAAAGATACCGATACTGTTTTCATGAATCAATCCTTCAACCCAGTCACTTTCAATAAAAATAGCAGTATTAGCCAAAGCAAAGACCGGCAAAACAAAAAAGGCCACCGGTTTATGAAGAAAGTGCTGCATCTTTGAGGAAATCGTTTTCTCGCTCCCATCCCCAAACGGAATTACGAATGCCAGCAAAACACCTGAAATAGTAGCATGGATTCCTGAATTCAGCATAAAATACCACATTCCAATCCCGCCAATTATATAAGGAATCCAACTGGACACTTTCATCCGATTAAAAATGAATAACACTCCCATAATCCCTAAAGCAATGCCTAAATTGAACAGCGAAAGATTATCAGTATAAAAAAAAGCAATTACTAAAATCGCCCCAAGGTCATCAATAACAGCTAAGGCGGTTAAAAAAACTTTTAAAGATGTTGGCACCCTATTCCCCAGTAACGACAAAGCTCCCAAAGCAAAAGCGATATCGGTAGCCATCGGAATTCCGGCGCCAGGCTGAGTAGGAGTTCCGTAGTTAAAAAACATGTAAATCCCTGCCGGAACCAACATTCCTCCTACGGCAGCGATTATAGGTAAAAGCGCATTCTTAATCTTAGATAATTCACCGATATAGACCTCTCGTTCTAACTCCAATCCAATCAATAAAAAGAAGATAGTCATCAGTCCGTCGTTTATCCAATGTTCCACCGAATGATGCCCCAGTTGGTAATGCCATATTTGCTCATAGTTTTCCCTAACTATAGAATTCGCCAGAACCAGAGAAACAATCGTACATATAATCAAAATAATTCCGGAGGCTTTTTCACTTTCAAAAAAATCGGCAAACAATTTGGTTACTTTCATCGGATTTTGGCTTTTAAAATGATTAACCGCTAAAATAGCATTTTTTATCCGGACAGAAAAAACACCGGGAACCTATCCAACCCTCCCTATTAAAAATGCGTTAAACGAGTCGTCAGATTAACAACAATGCTTATCTTTGCACAAATATTTTTGAGAAGATGAACACGGTTTTAGAATCCAATATAGTTCCCACAGGAAAACCAAAATGGTTACGCGTAAAGCTTCCTACAGGTAAAAAATACACTGAATTAAGAGGATTGGTTGACAAATACAACCTAAACACTATCTGTACTTCAGGAAGTTGCCCTAACATGGGTGAATGCTGGGGGGACGGAACCGCTACGTTCATGATTCTTGGAAATGTTTGTACGCGTTCGTGCGGATTTTGCGGTGTAAAAACCGGAAGACCGGAAACAGTGGATTGGGACGAACCGGAAAAAGTAGCCCGTTCCATCAAAATCATGAACATTAAACACGCTGTTATAACCAGCGTTGACCGTGACGATATCAAAGACATGGGATCTATCATATGGGCGGAAACCGTAAAGGCTATCAGAAGAATGAATCCTGAAACCACTTTAGAAACGCTGATTCCAGATTTTCAGGGAGTGGAAAGAATCATTGATCGAATTATTGAAGTGAGTCCGGAAGTAGTTTCCCACAACATGGAAACCGTTCGTCGCTTAACCCGAGAAGTACGCATCCAGGCAAAATACGACAGAAGTTTAGCTGTCTTGAAATATCTGAAAGATCAAGGTATCCGCAGAACCAAGTCGGGAATTATGCTTGGTCTTGGCGAGACTGAAGAAGAAGTAATCCAAACGATGAAAGATTTACGCGAAGCGAATGTGGATATCGTAACTATCGGACAGTACTTACAACCAAGTAAAAAACACTTACCGGTCAAGGAATTCATCACACCGGAACAATTTGCAAAATACGAGCAGATCGGAAAAGAATTAGGCTTCCGTCACGTTGAAAGCGGCGCGTTAGTTCGTTCTTCATACCATGCTCAAAAACATATTTTATAATTCCGAATGTCTAAAACACGAATAGCAATAAACGGATTTGGCCGTATTGGCCGTAATCTGTTCCGATTATTACTCAATCATCCCACGATTGAAGTAATTGCTATTAACGACATTGCCGATGTAAAAACTATGGCTCACCTGGTGAAATACGACAGTATTCACGGAGTATTGCCTTATACCGTTACCTCAACCGATAATTCTATCATTGTTGACGGAAAGCCCTTTTTATTCTTCAACGAAAAGAAAATTTCAGACCTTGACTGGAGTAGTTCCAATATCGATTTTGTAATTGAATCTACAGGAAAACACAAAACCTACGAGGATATCAGTCAACATATCACTGTTGGAGCAAAAAGAGTCATCCTATCGGCTCCTTCGGAAACAGAATTGATAAAAACGGTTGTTTTAGGTGTAAACGAGCACATTCTCGACGGAAACGAACACATCGTTTCCAATGCAAGCTGTACTACTAACAACGCAGCTCCGATGATTAAAGTCATTGAGGAGTTATGCGGCATTGAACAAGCTTATATTACCACCGTTCACTCGTTTACAACAGATCAGAGTTTACACGACCAGCCACATAAAGATTTGAGAAGAGCCCGCGGCGCCTCACAATCAATTGTTCCTACGACCACTGGGGCAGCAAAAGCTATCACAAAAATCTTCCCACATCTGGAAGGAAAAATGGGCGGTTGCGGTATCAGGGTCCCGGTTCCGGACGGTTCGTTGACCGACATAACTTTCAACGTAAAAAGGGAAGTTTCGATTGAGGAAATCAACAGCGCTTTTAAAAAAGCATCTGAAAACGAACTTAAAAACATCCTTGATTATACGGAAGACCCTATTGTTTCTGTCGACATTTTAGGCAATACCAACTCCTGTCTTTTTGATGCCCAACTGACATCTGTAATTGACAAGATGGTTAAAGTTGTCGGATGGTATGACAATGAAATAGGCTATTCCTCGCGAATAATTGACCTCATAAGTTTTCTTTCTAAGAAATAATTTCCTATATTTATGCGAATTTCGAGCATAATACAATATGAGGCATTTATACATTTTACTCTTTTTTTTAATAGCAAAACTTAATTGTTTTTCACAAGAGAAAAATGCAACTATTAATGTTGACAGTGTACCCTATTATCTAGAAGTTTCAAATTTCCACAAGAGCAGCTTTGATTACGACAAAGCACTTATCTATGCCAGAAAGGCGAAACAATATGCCATTAAAAACAAACTTCAGCGCGAACTGGCAGACAGCCATCTTTCCATCGGATGTATTTACAATGAATTGGATAGGCAGGATGAAGCCATTGAAAATTACATCCGCAGTATAACCATTTACAATGACTTAGAAGCTTCATCAAACAGCGCTTTTTGTTACTATTCCCTTGGAATAAGCTATCTTAGAAAAAACAATCTGAATCTTGCCGATAATTATTTCAACAAGGCTTTGGCCGAATATAAAACGGTAAATGTTCCGGAAGCAACTGATTTAATTGAACTTCAAAAGGGGATTATAGAAAAACACAAAGGCAACACCAAAGAGGCTATAAAAAAATTCAATGCCATCACAGCCAAAGCTTCCCTTGAAACTGTTCCCGACGCAAAAGTGGAGGCCTATTTTGAACTGGCAGAAATAGACACCAAAACTAATCCACAATCGGCTATCAGCAATCTGGAAAAGGCCTATGAAATCTCAAAAGAAGGTCACAATACCAATCAAAAATTACGGATACTCAAACGTTTGAGTGCTCTCTACGAATCAACGGACAACATAATCAAAGCCCACAACTACTTAAAAAAGTTCAATATTCTCCGTGATTCTATTTTCAACATCAGAACAAAAACGACTGACGTACCAGCTTACGAAAGGTACATCGCAATGGAACAATTAAAATCTATTGACAAGACAAACAGGGAAAATAAAGCGCAGGAAAAATCAATTAAATTCTCCAAACTGATCAGCATCCTGAGTATCGCCTTAATATCCATTCTATCCCTTTTAAGTCTTTCTCTGTACAAAAACAATATAATCCGAACAAAAACAAATCAGCTCCTAAAAGACAAAAACCAGGAGCTTGAAATTGAAAAAGAAAAAGCGGAAAGAGCCTCAAAAGCACGTGCTGAATTCCTTTCAACGGTAAGCCACGAATTGCGAACCCCGTTGAACGCCATTAATGGAATCACACATATCCTGATTGAAGACAACCCAAAACCCACCCAGATGAATTACCTAAATTCATTGAAGTTTTCAGGAAATTATCTACTGACATTCATAAACGACATCCTTGAAATAAACCGTGTTGAATCCGATGCTGTTGAAGTAGAAAACATCGACTTCGATTTAAGGGATTTACTTGAAAATATTGTCGGTTCATTCTCCGAAATAGCGAACAAAAACAAAACGGTTTACCATCTTGAAATTGATGAAAAGATTCCTTCCACTTTAATTGGAGACCCAACAAAATTGTCTCAAATTTTCATCAATCTTATCAACAACGCCATTAAGTTCACTACAAACGGAAATGTCTGGGTTTCAGCCACAATCAAAAAAGAAAAAACAAATTCCGTCAAGATACATTTTGAAGTACGCGATACCGGAATAGGAATACCTAAAGACCGATTGAACACAATTTTTGACAGTTTCACCCAAGGCTCAGTAGAAATAAACAGAAAATATGGCGGTACCGGTCTGGGGCTGGCCATTGTCAAAAGACTAGTCGCTTTACTGGGAGGCAAAATCAAACTGGAAAGCGAGGAAGGCAAAGGGTCGCGGTTCCATTTCGATGTTTCTTTCAACATCAGCAACAATGTAATCGAAAAAAGAACAGAGCCTGTCTATGATGAAAGTTTACTGGTAGGCAAAAAAATCCTTTTGGTTGAAGACAACAAAATCAATCAGATGATTACGCAGAAAATGTTGGAAAGAAAGAAAATGCATTGCCATATAATTGAAAATGGTGAGGACGCCGTAGAACATATGCGTGACAATATTTATGATTTGGTTTTAATGGACGTCCACCTTCCAGGCATCAACGGAACCATCGCCACAGAACATATCCGGAAATTCAATCAGGAAACCCCTATTATTGCACTTACAGCAATTTCTTTAGATGAAAACAAGGAAATGCTGCTTTCTTACGGAATGACCGATGTAATCACAAAACCGTTTGATCCGGACAAATTCTATGAAGTCATAGCTGTCACCATCTGTCAAAGAATCAATACTGAATAATTAAATTTTTGATTAGGTTTCTGACTTTAGGCTCAGCTTCTTTTGCTGCTTCCAAAACTTCAGCATGAGAAACTGTTCCGATACTTGCTTCGTCGCCCATATCTGTAATCACAGAAACACCAAAGGTTTCCAGCTCCATATGCCTAGCCACAATAACCTCAGGAACCGTTGACATCCCGACACAATCACAACCTAACGCTTTAACCATTTTGTATTCGGCTAAGGTTTCAAAAGTCGGCCCCTGCAACCCGAGGTAAACTCCTTCCTTAATCTCAATACCCAATAAAACTGCAATTTCTTTGGCTTTGCTGATCATTTTCTGACTGTATGGTTCACTCATATTAACGAAACGAGGACCAAAACGTTCGTCATTTTTTCCACGAAGCGGATGCTCCGGCATCATATTCACATGGTCTTTTATCAACACAACAGAACCCACCTTATAATTCGGATTCACTCCTCCGGAAGCATTGGATACGATAAGTTTATCAACCCCTAAATACTTCATTACACGCACAGGAAAAGTAACCTGCTTCATGTCATATCCCTCATAAAAATGAAAACGACCTTGCATAGCAACCAACTTTTTCCCCCCGACAGTCCCAAAAACCAATGCACCTTTGTGGCCTTCAACCGTAGAAACCGGAAAATTTGGAATTTCACTGTAAGGCAACGTATGCTCGATTTGGATATCATCTGTAAATCCACCCAAACCGGAACCCAAAATCACACCGTATTCCGGAGTAAAACCAGTCGTTTCTTTTATATAATTAACGGTTTCCTGTACTTGTTCCCACATATTGCTTAATTGTTTTATCAAAATCTTCCTGAGCGGTTATAAACGAACTCATAATCGGCAAATAGTACAATTGTTCTTTTGGCAATTTCCCTTTTAAACGGACAAAATCTTTTTCGGTCGTTACGATGATATTACCCCTTGCTTTTGTTCTTATTGTTTCTATGTCCTGTTGCGTAAAATCGTGATGATCAGGAAAGACCAACCTTCCGTTTTTTTCAGCCTGTAAATGCGTAAAAAAAGGTTCCGGCTTAGCGATTCCCGCCAATATCAATTTATCTTTCGATATGATTTCTTCTAACGGAAATCTCCCTTCTTCAGAGTACACATGACTGTCGTAGTCGATGAATGTAAAAAACACCTGCTGACGGTTAGCTACATTCAATCGCGATTTTATGTCATCCTGTTGTTCCTTGGTTAGTTGCGGCGGACATTTAGTTACCACTATCACATCAGCACGTTCCGCCCCGCTCCTGCTCTCTCTTAAGTTTCCTGCCGGAAGTATCAAATCGTCACAATACAAATCACTGTAAGCAGTAAGCAATATATAAAACCCTGCTTTTACTTTTCGGTGCTGAAATGCGTCATCCAATAAAATAATTTCGGGTGCATCCTTCTGAGAAAGAAGCTGCGTAATTCCATTCACCCTGTTTGCATCCACCGCAACCTGAATGTCTGGAAATTTCTGATGAAACTGGTACGGCTCATCACCCAGTATTTCAGCATTAGAAGCAGCATCTGCCAAAACAAAACCTTCCGATTTTCTTTTATACCCGCGGCTTAGTGTTGCTATTTTATAGTTTTTAGACAACAATCTTATCAGATATTCGATTTGGGGCGTCTTACCTGTCCCGCCCACACTTAAATTCCCAACAGCAATAACCGGAAGGTCAAAAGACACGGATTTCAAAATTCCCTTATCAAACAAAAAATTGCGTATGGAGGTGACCAGCCCGTACAAAACGGAGAACGGAAAGAGTAATTTACGAAGAAAATTCATAATACGAATGTAGCTATTTTTTATCTTTTTGAAAAAAGTTATAGGTTTATTCGTTACTTTGTTATTCAGAAAATTATTCCACATGAAGATCGCAGAAATCCTTTCCCGTTTAGAAGAAATGGCGCCACTGGCCTACGCAGAAGATTTTGACAATGTCGGACTTTTAGTAGGAGACGCCAATATCGAAGCCACCGGAGTCCTAGTTTGCCACGATGCTTTAGAATCCGTAATTGACGAAGCCATTGCAAAAAAATGCAATCTGGTTGTTTGTTTCCATCCGATTTTGTTTTCGGGATTGAAGAAAATTACCGGAAAAAACTATGTGGAACGCGCCATAATCAAAGCTATTAAAAACGATATTGCCATTTATGCCATACACACAGCTTTGGACAATCACAAACAGGGCGTCAACAAAATTTTCTGCAATGCTTTAGGCCTAACCAACACCAAGATACTTGTTCCGAAACAAAATTTCATTCAAAAACTGGTTACCTATACGATTCCAGAAAATGTGGAAGAACTGCGCAATGCGTTATTTGATGCCGGAGCGGGAAAAATTGGCAATTATGAAGACTGTAGTTTTAATTCAAAAGGCATCGGAACCTATATGGGCAATGAAGACAGCAATCCGCAGGTCGGAGAACGTTTTGAATTTGTAGAAAATGACGAAATCAAAATCGAAGTGACTTTCGAGAAACATTTGCAGGGAAAAATCCTGAAAGCGCTCTTTAAAAAACATGCGTATGAAGAAGTAGCGTATGAAATTTACAATTTAGAGAACCAACATCAGAATATCGGTCTGGGAATGATCGGCGAATTAGCGGCTGAAATGCCGGAACATGATTTCCTTCAATTTGTAAAAGAAAAAATGGATTGCGGCGGTATCCGACACAGTCAGTTTTTAAACAAACCGATAAAAAAAGTAGCTGTTTTAGGCGGGTCGGGAAGTTTTGCCATAAAGAAGGCCATAGCTTCCGGAGCGGATGCTTTCCTTACGGCTGATTTGAAATACCACCAGTTTTATGAGGCCGAAAACAAGCTCTTATTGGCCGATATCGGACATTTTGAAAGTGAAAGATTTACAAAAAACTATATAGTTGATTATCTTACCGAAAAAATTAGTAATTTTGCAATCATTTTATCGCAAGAAAATACAAATCCAGTTAAGTACTTTTAAAATATGGCAAACATCAAAGAACTAAGTGTAGAAGAAAAATTAAGAGCTCTTTATGATTTACAGCTAGTCGATTCAAGAATCGATGAGATCAGAAATGTTAGAGGAGAACTACCTCTTGAAGTGGAAGATTTAGAAGATGAAGTTGCTGGATTAAGCACTCGTTTAGACAAATTAAAAAACGATTTAGAGACTATCGAAGAGCAAATCAAGGAAAAGAAAAATGCTATCGAAAACCACAAAGAATCGATTAAAAAATACGCACAGCAACAAAAAGAAGTTCGCAACAACAGAGAATTCAACGCATTAACAAAAGAAGTTGAGTTTCAGGAGTTGGAAATCCAATTGGCTGAGAAGCACATTCGCGAAATGAAAGCTTCTATTGAACACAAAAAAACGGTTTTAGGTGAAACTAAAGAAAGATTAGACGCTAAACAAACCCACTTGAAACACAAAAAATCAGAGTTAAGTGACATCATGGCTGAAACAGAAAAAGAAGAAAACTTCTTATCTGGTAAATCAGTAGAATTCCGCGATCAAATCGAAGAGCGTTTATTAAGCGCCTATGACAGAATCAGAACCAGCGTGAGAAACGGTTTGGCTGTTGTTTCAATCGAGCGTGGTGCTTCTGCAGGATCATTCTTCACTATTCCGCCTCAAACACAAATGGAGATTGCTTCCAGAAAGAAAATCATCACCGATGAGCACAGTGGAAGAATTTTGGTGGACAGCGCTTTAGCCGATGAAGAAAAAGAAAAAATTCAGCAATTATTTGCGAAATTATAAGTAACTTAAAGTCTCCAAACGGAGGCTTTTTTTTATGGAACAAATCGACAAAATAGCTTATTTCATCCTAACAAAATCCATCGGGTTATATATCAACCTGATGAGCTATTTTTTTCCCGAAAAAGCAACCTTGTTAGCCTACAAATACTTTGCGGTGCCACGAAGCGGAAAACTGCTCCCTAATACCATTCCAGACATCCTAAAAGAAGCAGAACACGAAGTCCTCGTTCATGAAGACCACAGTATTCAAACCTATACCTGGAAAGGCAATGAAAACAAGATATTACTTGTTCACGGATGGGAAAGTAATGCGTCCCGATGGGAACAATTCATCAAATATTTAAGAAAATCGAAAAGCACTATCATCGCATTAGACGGCCCGGGACAAGGACTCTCCAGCGGTCTCGAGTTCAACATTCCGCAATACGCAAAACATGTCAACGCTTTGGTTGAACGTTTTCAACCGCAATACATTATCGGACATTCCATGGGAGGAGCAACTTGTTTATATTATCATTTCAAGTACAACAATCCCATTTTACAAAAAATGGTCATTTTAGGAGCTCCGAGCGAGTTTGAAATTCTCCTGAACAATTACAAAAAAACTATCAGTCTTAATAACAAAACTTTTCAATTACTGACTGAGAAGTTCACAGAACGCTTCAACCTGCATCCATCTGAGTTTTCAGGAAAAAGATTCGCTTCGACATTCAACCTTAAGGGATTAATAGCGCATGATATAGACGACGATGTCGTTGCTTTCAATGAAGGCAGAGAAATTGCAAACGCATGGAAATCAGCTAAATTCATTGAAACCAAAGGTTTAGGACACAGCTTACATGACGAAAAACTGTATCAGCTAATCAACATCTTTTTGTTCGAAGAATAAGATTATCGTTTTATGATTTTTTTAGTCTGCGTTCTTTTTCCATCAGTTATTTTCACAAAATACAATCCATGAGATAGTTTTGCTACGTCATACCCATTATAGCCGGAATGTACGGGTTGTTCTACAACTTTTTGCCCTAAAGCCGTGTAAATTTCCAATTTAGCATTATCGTCAATCGATTGTTGAATAATTAATTCCAAATGATTATCCACTGGATTAGGAAACACTGTAAAAGCCAAAGTTTCATTTTTAGCAACATTCAGAGCCTGATTAATTTGCAAAATAGCCGCCTGCATGTTAGGCAAAGGCCCTATGTTTCCGGCAACCCCAGTACCTTGCGGAATTCCGGTTGTTTGCAATAATTGACGCATCGCCAGTGGTGTCAAATATTTTCCCGTAAGACTTTGGTAATAGGACTGAAGTACAACCACGCAAGAAGCCACTATAGGTGTAGCAGAACTTGTTCCCGAAAAATTGGTATACCCCTGATTAAAATCACCTCCAATCTTTATCAGATCACCATAACCACAAGCGCGAACATTATTGGCCCAACCCTGAACATCCACACGAGAGCCATAAGTACTATAAGAAATTCTGTTATGCGCCAGGTCTTCGGTCCCTCCTCCAACGATAATGGCCCCTGAGTTCCCTCTAGCCATATAAGAGGCATAATAAGCCGAATCCAAATTCTGATTCCCGTTAGCTGCAGCTTCAACGATAATTATTCCTGAATCAGTAGCTGCCTTGGTTAAATCCCAGACAACACTGTTAAATTCTGCTGGAACATAAGCATTGTTCTCCCCGTAAGCCTGCATTTCATACACAATCACATCGCCGGCAACTGAATTAGCAATGGCCTGTGTAACAGCATTTACCCTGCTATAACCGCTTTGTTGCCATTCCGGAAACAGCACCATTTCTGAAGCACCATAAGCCATTCCTGAAATTCCATAAGCACCCTTATCGGCATACATGATACCAAAAACCGAAGTGCCGTGCTCTGTATAAGAAGGCGTGGCATTTGTTGAAATATTCATTCCGGGAGCAATGAAAGCATTGCGATCTACTAATTCTTCATGATTCTTGTTAAAACCGTATTCCACATCACGAATACGAATACCGCTACCGGTCAGCCCCAATTCCCAAGCATATCGCATGTCTACACCTGGATTTGCATCCAAGTAAGTTTGAATAGCCTCATAATTTGGTGTTGATGGCGTAATATCATTAGGAGGAGCAATCGGTTGTAAAGGCAATAAACTACAGTAATTAACCTCGTTCAATTCTTCCAAACGTTTTGCAAGAGCTAATTGGCGTTCATTGGTAGGATTTTCAATAGCCACTTTAAGTATGTTCTGTAATTTCAAAACCGATTTCCCATCATGTCCGTTTTGTTTGGCAGCCAAAAAAAGTGCACCAATTTTTTTATCAGGAATTGAAATCCCTTTTTGAAATCGGACCCCAAATTCCTCCATTACGTGCCTAATTTTATCAACCTGTGAAAACACCTGTTGATAATTTTCATCCTTAAAAACAAACTGTTCAGAAAAAGAAACATACAATTCGTGTTGATCGGTATTGGGAACCAAATACAACTCTCCTTTCCTGCTTTGGGCAAAAAGAGACAAGTTGAACAACAGGAATAGCAGTAAAGTTTTCTTCAATTCGCTAACAATTTAAGCCTCAAAGATATAAAAAAGTTAATCTACACTCTAAAAGAGAATGCCTTTAATTTAAATAAGTACTATTTTTGTACTATGGAAGAAAACAAAACACGCATCAACAAATTCCTTTCGGAAACAGGTTATTGCTCAAGAAGAGAAGCTGACAAACTCCTTGAAGAAGGCCGCATAACCATCAACGGAATAGTTCCTGAAATGGGTACAAAAGTGTCGCAGGAAGATGAAATCCGCGTGGACGGAAGGTTGATCCGAGAAAAAACTTCCAAACCGATTTACCTAGCATTCAACAAACCGGTCGGAATCGAATGCACAACGAATCAGAACGTAAAAAACAATATCGTTGATTATATCAACTACCCAAAACGAATTTTCCCGATCGGACGACTGGACAAAGCCAGTGAAGGACTGATTTTCATGACCGATGACGGGGATATCGTAAACAAAATTCTTCGTGCACGGAACAACCACGAAAAAGAATATGTCGTAACCGTAAACAAACCAATCACCGAACGCTTTATTCAGCGAATGGGTAACGGCGTACCTATTTTGGATACCATTACCAAAAAATGTAAAGTTGAGCAAATCAGTAAGTTTGTTTTCCGAATCATACTTACACAAGGTTTGAACCGACAAATTCGCCGTATGTGTGAATATTTAGGCTATGAAGTGACTGGTTTGAAACGTATCCGAATCATCAATATTTCTTTAGACGTACCAATCGGACGCTACCGCGATTTAACAGATGCTGAAATCCAGGAACTAAACCAACTTATTGAACCTTCCAGCAAAACGGAAGAAGCGAGTTTACCAAAAGTGGAAACGAAAAGACCCGCTCAACGCGAATTCAAAAAAACGCTTCCACCGAGAAACAGTAATCGGAGACCAAACCGAAAGTAGATAGTAACCAATGTTTTTATTTTCTTAGGTGAATAATTTCGACTCGCTTAAAAAATAAAACCCAAGATTTAAATCTTGGGTTTTTTATTTTTCTATAAAGGTTTTTCCATAACGAAATCCTCCATGAGATAACCATTACCTATTTCAATATCTTCCTGATGGATGATTTCAAAACCAAGGCGTTTATAGAATTCCTGAGCGTTGTTATATCTATTTACATTAAGAAAAACATGCGAGTTTCCTGCTTTGAGAGCTGCTTTTTCAACTTCTGACAAAAGCAGTTTCCCTAATCCTTTTCCTTGTGTTTCCGGCAATACATAAATTTTATGCAATTTGGTTTTCCCGGCAGATTTGCAATTTACTTCGTATGAGGCAAACCCGTAAAAAACTTCATTTTCTTTCGCCAGTAAAAACACATGCCCCTTTCCCAACTGCTCTTCCAAAGCCGGTATGGCATAGAAATTCTCAAGCATATAATCCAACTGAGCTTCCGAGAGAATTTCCCCGTAAGTATCCGGCCAGATTTTATACGCTAAATCGCGAATAATGGACAATTGATTTTTATCGGCAATGAATACCTGCATTTATTTTGCCATTTTTTGTTCTCTGGCCAATAAAGTATTTTTCATTAGCATGGCGATAGTCATAGGTCCTACTCCACCAGGAACAGGTGTAATGAAAGATGCTTTCTTTGAAACATTTTCAAAATCAACATCGCCGGTAATTACATATCCTTTTGGATTATTTTCATCCGGCACACGAGTGATTCCCACGTCGATTACCACTACATCATCCTTAACCATTTCGGCTTTCAAATAATTTGGCACCCCTAAAGCAGTAATGATGATATCAGCCTGGCTGGTAATTTGGGTAATGTTTTTAGTATGACTGTGCGTTAATGTAACCGTTGAGTTCCCAGGGAATCCTTTACGGCCCATCAAAATACTCATCGGACGCCCTACAATGTGGCTTCTTCCGATAACTACAGTATGTTTTCCGGCTGTATCCACGTTGTAACGCTCCAACAACTCCAAAATTCCGAATGGTGTTGCCGGAATGAACGTACTCATATCCAACGCCATTTTCCCGAAGTTTTCAGGGTGAAAACCATCAACATCTTTACTCGGGTCAATTGCCATAAGCACTTTCTGCTCGTCAATTTGCTCCGGTAATGGCAACTGAACAATGAATCCGTCGATATTACTATCTTCGTTCAATTCCTTAATTTTTCTCAGCAATTCAGTTTCCGAAGTAGTACTTGGCATTTTAACCAGTGTCGATTCAAAGCCCACACGCTCGCAAGCTTTTACTTTGCTTCCAACATAAGTCAAACTTGCACCATCATTACCTACGATGATTGCAGCCAAATGAGGCACTTTTTCCCCTTTAGCTTTCATCTTCTGAACTTCGGCAGCAATTTCCACCTTAATATCTTCTGCAGTCTTTTTTCCGTCTAATAGTTGCATTTTATATCTGTTGTATTTTATTAAAAAAAGAAGACGCGATTGCTCACGTCTTTATTATCTCTCTATCTCATTCCTTTCATTCCGCCCATCATTCGCATTAGGTTTTTACCTCCTGCTCCCTGCATCATCTTCATCATTTTGCTCATCTGGTCGAACTGTTTCAGCAACTGATTTACCTGTTGGATATCGGTACCCGAACCTTTTGCGATTCTCAGTTTACGTTTTGCATCTAAAAGTGCAGGTTTAGTCCTTTCTTCAGGTGTCATCGAATGAATAATCGCCTCAATATGTTTGAAAGCATCATCTTCAATCTCTACGTCTTTTAACGCTTTTCCTGCTCCTGGGATCATGCCTACTAAGTCTTTCATGTTACCCATTTTTTTCACTTGCTGGATTTGTGTTAAGAAATCGTCGAAACCGAATTCGTTTTTGGCAATTTTCTTCTGTAATTTACGTGCTTCTTCTTCATCGTATTGCTCCTGCGCTCTTTCCACCAAGGAAACAACGTCTCCCATTCCAAGAATACGATCTGCCATACGAGACGGGTAGAAAACGTCAATCGCTTCCATTTTTTCACCCGTACCGATAAATTTAATCGGTTTATTCACTACGGATTTGATGGAAATCGCTGCTCCACCACGGGTATCACCATCCAATTTGGTCAATACTACCCCGTCAAAATTCAATCGGTCATTAAACGCTTTTGCTGTATTCACGGCATCCTGTCCAGTCATGGAATCCACTACAAATAGTGTTTCCTGAGGCTGAATAGCTTTGTGAACGTTTGCGATCTCGGTCATCATCTCTTCATCCACCGCCAAACGACCGGCCGTATCGACAATTACAACATTGAAACCGTTAGATTTAGCATGTCTGATTGCATTTTCGGCAATAGAAACGGCGTTTTTATTTTCAGGCTCTGAATATACTTCAACACCTATCTGCTCACCAACTACATGCAACTGATTAATCGCCGCAGGACGGTAAATATCACAAGCTACCAAAAGCGGTTTCTTTCCTTTTTTGGTTTTAAGGAAATTAGCCAACTTTCCGGAGAAGGTTGTTTTACCCGAACCTTGTAAACCTGACATCAAAATCACGGTAGGACTTCCTGTCAAGGTAATTCCTGACACATCACCTCCCATCAATTCGGTCAACTCATCTTTTACGAGTTTCACCATCAACTGACCTGGCTGTAATGTAGTTAATACATCCTGACCGATTGCTTTCTCTTTTACACGTGTGGTAAAATCTTTGGCAATCTTAAAGTTAACATCGGCATCAAGTAAAGCACGACGAACCTCTTTTAAAGTATCAGCAACGTTTACTTCAGTGATTTTTCCGTGTCCTTTTAATATATGAAAGGCTTTATCGAGTTTATCGCTTAAATTATCAAACATGATAGTTTTTGTTTAATGAGGTGCAAAGATAATATAAAGTCGCAAAGGTGCAAAGTGACAGAGGTGCAAAGTTTTAACTTCCTTACACTAAAAAACCAGCCCTCAGACTGGTTCTATGTATTAATTCTTTTCAAAAGTGAGATAATCGGTTCCTCCGTTTCCACCGCTAACATGTGTTAAGCGCAATTTAGTATCGGTATGCTCCAAGATATGCCAATCTTCTGACAATTCTGCAAAATCCGGTGGACCGGCAAAAACAATATTAAAATCGATATCGTCCGGACTATCGTCACCACTGTTACTATCGGTAACCGACCATGCTCCTACATTTGTGTTACCCCCATTGGTCGCTGTTAAAATACTGTTAGAACCAAAGGTAAAATTGTAACCGTTAAAATTTGACGTTTCATCGGAATCGGTATCAAAGAAATAGGTTATTCTCCAAGTGCCCGACATAACTTCTTTTTTGATTTCTTCGATTGTCTGATTATTGTTTGATGGTGAGCTGCTGTTATCATCATCGTCCGAACAAGCCAAAGAAATCACCAGTAGAAAAACTGATACTGAAAGACTAATTATTTTTTTCATAATCTTGATTTTAAGTATTTTGTATAAAATTAGCTCTTTTTTCGGTAAAATTCTAAATAAAAAAAACCCCGATAAATCGGGGCCTAACTGTCATAATTTAAAAATTATGCTTTTTTAGCGCAACAAGATTTTTTCTCTCCCACTGCACAAGCTTTCTTATCTTCTTTAGAGCAAGCTTCTTTTTTAGTAGTCGCTTCTTTTTTAGCTGGTCCGCTAACTTTTTTCTCCTGAGCAGCCACATTCATTGATACTGTAAATAATGCCACTGCTAAAATTGCTACAATATTTTTCATAATATTTTAGATTTAAATTTATTTAATTGTTTGATCTTAATTTGTTTCTTGATTGATGTTCCTTCGTTAGGAAGTGATTTCCGGCGGATGCCAAAACGTATTGTAATAATTAGGTATGAACGTTTTTTCGTAATTTAACTTTTCATGTTTTTTATCATCGAAAACATCTGGAATTGAGACGTCCTGAATCTGCTGGACAATAAACTGTCCGGTTGAAAAATTCAGATTCAAAACACATTTCTCTTTCTGACAACCGTCAGGTATACCGTCACTCTGACAACAACCATTATCTGCCGCAATCTCACAGCAATCTGAAAAATGCGATTTTATTAAGCGCAGCGTAGCAGCCCCGCTCAGAAGCACAAAATAGAAAGTTAGTATGGCTGTTAAAATTTTCATCGATTCAAATATAAAAATAAATTTGAATTAAGAAACTTGTTAAAAACCTATAATTTTCTTAAAATTTAGAACTGAAAATAAATAAACGGCTGAGGACCTGCAGAAGCGGTAGCGTAAACCAACCAATACACCAAACCTAAAAGTATTGCTTTCAGGATAATTGGCAGGGCTTTGAAAATGCTCTGCATTTTTTCCACTAGCTTTTCCGGAAGATAATGCCATGCAAATCCAATAGCCATTAAAAGGAATACGTTTTTATATCCTTCACCGACAATTTTCCATTGTTCCCAATCAAACGTTACATTCCCGATATTATTGATCAATTCCAACGCGGTACTAAAATCTTTGGCTCGGAAGAAAATCCAACAGAACGTTACAAAATGAAAGGTTAACAACACTGATATCACCAACCAGACAGTTCCAAAAAAGGATGCCTTATCATCTTTTCGGGATGGAAAAAACTCCAAAATGATCTTATGAACCGCTAATGCCATTCCGTGCAATGCCCCCCAAATGATGAAACGAAGACTGGCCCCATGCCATAATCCCCCCAATAACATTGTTGTCATCAGATTGACATTGGTAAACAGTGTGCGTTCTTTTTCTTTAGACAACAAACAGGTCAGCGCAAAAAGAACTGTAGCACCAACAGCTACAATAAGCGGAATATTACTGGTAGGTGACTGCGTGATTCCCCATACAATCAATCCGAAGAAAAACAAGGCCGGGAATAAAAATCCGGCAAACGTCCCGTTACGGTTACCTCCTACCGATATGTATAAAAAGTCTTTTAACCACGTTGACAATGATATGTGCCATCTTCTCCAGAATTCGGTAATCGAAGCCGACTGATATGGCGTTCTGAAGTTGGTAGGCAACTTAAATCCAAGCAATAAAGCCACACCTATTGCCATATCGGAATATCCCGAGAAGTCACAATAAATCTGAATCGCATAACCATAAGACGCCATCAGATTTTCAAAAGCGGTGTATGCAGAAGGCGCATCAAAAACACGGTCCACAAAATTGATGGAAATGTAATCGGAAATCACTGTTTTCTTGATTAATCCACCAATTATCAAAAGAAAAGCCCTGTTGATATCTTCCTTGGTTACATTTAATTTCTGATAAATCTGTGGAAGAAAATCCTTTGCACGCACGATTGGCCCCGCTACCAACTGAGGGAAAAACGATACGAAAAACACGTAATCCACATAGTTTTTGGTTGGCTCAATTTCTTTACGATAAATCTCGATAATATAACTGATCGACTGAAAGGTATAGAACGAAATCCCTACCGGAAGTATGATTTTCTGAAATTCAAAATGACCGTCAGCTACCGAATTATAGGTATCAATGATGAAATTCGTGTACTTGAAATATCCTAAAAAACTAAGGTTTAGCACTATACTAAAGGCAAGACACAATTTCTTATTCAATACACTTTGCGTTCGGTGCACCAAATTCCCTAAATTATAATCCACTATAGAAGAACCTACCAGCAACAAAAAGAAAATACCACTCGATTTGTAATAGAAAAACAACGAGAACAAGATAACGTATACCAATCGTGGGTAAAACGTATTTTTAAGTGCAATATATATACTGTAAAAAACCAAAAACAGTCCCAAAAAAAGACCTGTATTGAACAAAATCGGCTCTTTCGGATTATAAACAAACCAATTTTGAACCGTTTCTGCGTTTATGGATGTAAAAAGTGAGGCAATATTTTGGGCAAACCAATCCTGCATATTATTTCTTCTTTGTTGCTTTAAAATTTTCGTAAGCGTCTATCAATGCCTGACTGAATAACGCTCCCTGTTTTTCATACCCTGCTTTCGTGTAATGTACCTTATCACCCGACATTAAACCCTGATGGTAATTGCGATTCACGC
The DNA here is from genome assembly GCF_022836875.1 of Flavobacterium enshiense. Classification (NCBI taxonomy): domain Bacteria; kingdom Pseudomonadati; phylum Bacteroidota; class Flavobacteriia; order Flavobacteriales; family Flavobacteriaceae; genus Flavobacterium; species Flavobacterium enshiense. The sequence goes on along the minus strand of NZ_CP090376.1, from coordinate 1,535,294 downwards.
CATACATTCCGCCCATAATGGCAAACAAATCCCAAGATGCATGATTGGCCGCTACAGTCTGATCATTGATAGCACGTGCGTAATCATCAGCAAAACGATTCAGCGAACGGCGGTATAACAAGGAAGGCGGCGTTGACATTACCAAAACCTCTGCATTTGGGTTTTTAGCTTTAATGTTCGACAGAAAAGTGTTCAACTGATTCATATAATCCTGAACCGGCATTTTGTCGAATGTTTCGTTGGTTCCCAAAGAGACGATAATCAAATCGGCTTCCAAAGCAGGAACCTGTTCAAAAAACAATGGGTATTTATTATAATCTGAAACTTTAGCCCCATTTACACCGATGGCGCTATAGGTAATTCCGGGTTCATTTCTTTCAAAAACCAGCCCGTTTAAGGCAAAAGTTGATGCGTTTTTATTCGGAATCAGGTAAATTTTATCCATCAATGTCTCCGAATAAAAAGCATGCGTAGTAGCATCTTCAGTCAGCGGAAGGGGAATAAATTCAGAACGCTTCACGCTTCTTTTCTGCATTTCATCCGTTGGTATTTTCAGTGTTTTTCCGGCACGGATCTTATCCGATTTCAAACCGTTCGCTTTTTTTAACTCGGCTACGGAAATATTGTATTTATCGGCAATTGTTGAAATAGCTTCACCATTTTTAATTTTGTGAACGATTTTCTTAGGCACATTCGACTCCAAAACTATGGTTTTAGAACTGGTCGCCATATCAAATTGAGCCGCATTACCCGGAGTCACGATTTTCAGCGTATTAAACTGATAATTGTTGTCCTTAACATTGATTTCTACCGCAAAACCTTTGCTTTTGGTGGTAAGTGAGATTCCGCTCAAACCAACCGGACTGCCGTTTTTCTCCCTGGTAATTTTATGTGTATTCCAATCCGCATTGGAAGAATATCGCATAAAATAGCTTCCGTTAGTTCTTGCCAGATTGTGCGGAAAGGAAAACCCTAAACCTCCGTTTCCGAATTTCTCCTGAAGATTTTTTCGAATGACACCGGTAAACAAATCGGCCTGTATGTGGGAATCACCAATATGAACTACACGTACTTTTCCTGTTCTAGTCGTCTCCAACAGATACAGTTTCTCGAAGAACTTTTCTAAGGCTTTAGTATTCGAAATAGCATTTTCACCATAACTTACTTTGGCCTCCATACCCAGTGTATCGACTTCCACCATAGTAGAATCGACCACCTGAGCAGCTACTGTTGCCGAAAACAACAAACCAAAAAGTACTACGAAAAGCTTATTCCACATGAACACTGTCAGTTTTAATGCTTATACTATCTATTTTCACAACAGGTTTCGGTTGCTTTCTGTTGGCTCGCAAACGCTTAAACTGCTCGTAACCATCGTAAACCTGATTGTAAATCATACTCGAAATCTTCTTGGCACCGCGATAGTTAAAATGCGTGTAATCTTTATTAGCCGACGCAGGTACTTCTTCCACCCATTTCACCATCGAACCGTCACCTCCCATTAAAGCGTACAAATTCACATAACCGGCTCCTGATTGAATAGCATATTTTTTCTGTGCTTTGGTTAATGGAACTACAGCCGAATCCGTCTTCATTTCCATATCATATTTCGTGGCTTTGTCTGCCGTGGAAACAATTAAAATAGCAACACCAGGGAAACATTCTTTCAAATGATTTACCACGTTTTTCATACGTTTTTCGTACCAGATATAATTTAAGGAACCGTAATTCAACACATTGGTCCCGTAATGAAGTACAATTAAATCATATCCCAATTTCTCATGAAAATGACGCATTACCTTCGTATTGAAAGTAGAAATTGGTAATCCCGAATTCCCTCTGTTCGAGAAATTATCTACGTGAACACCTTTTCCATCGTCGAAATTCAATCCGTAAACCGGAATGGAATCCGCTTTGATAAAATCTAACTTCAGATTTTTTGTAGTATTTCCGATTACCAAAGTATTCACCAGTTTATTTGGCGAAAGCTTCTTGTAAATAGTGTCGTTACCTTCTTTAAAGGCAATTTTTCCTTTTTTATTATTTGATTTTCCGTAGAAAAGGGTCGGATTAGATAATTCGGACAAGTTTGGAAGTTTGCTTGCCTTGTATCGCACCCATTCCACATTAGCCGTATCGTTTGCAAAAAACACGTGACCGTTCACACCAAAAGGACTGCGCGGGTTTTTCACATTCAGATAGGATTGGGTTTTCCAATTCCCCGAAAATTCGTGTTTGATCGAATTACGCGAAGCTGCAGATTCTGAAGTAATATTCACGAAACCAACACCCTGACCACCAAATTTATCCTGAAAATTAGCTCTGAAATCCTGAACAATCATATCACCATCGGTCATGGAATCGCCGAAATAAGCGATCCGGACATTCCCCTGATGTTTCGTTTCCAACTGATACAATTTCTCATAAAACTGAATCAAATGCTGGAATCCTTTATAATCCTCAAATTTTTCATCAGGAAACGTGATGCCATCCACAGCCGTAAAAGAGATCGGCTGGTTGGAAAGCGTGTCGCCATCGGCAGCATCTTTATCTTCTTCTAAAGCTTCCAAAAGCAAACTGTCAATTACCACATTTTTGGAATTGACCGTGCTCTCCGAAAAAAGTTTCTTTGGCAAAATCGATTTAAAAACAAGGAATGCCGCTATGGAAACAGCAAAAATTGTAAACGATTGAACAAAGTAGGATTTATTTTGATTCATTTTATTTTTTTAGGGATTAGTTAAAAGGGATAAGGAAATAGTCCAAAACTTATATCTGTAATTTTCTTTCCCCTTTTCTCTAGTCACTTTTATTTTTACATTCTCTCCGGCACATCGATTCCAAGCAAACCAAATGCTGATTTAATGACTTCACCTACTTTTTTGGATAATTGAACGCGGAATACTTTCTTCGCCAGATCCTCTTCCCCTAAAATAGAAACGGCCTGATAAAATGAATTGTATTCTCTCACCAAATCATATAAATAATTTGCTATTAACGCCGGACTGTGGTGTTTAGCCGCATCTTGAATTACCACCGGGAATTCTTCCATTAGTTTTAGCAGCTCTTTTTCTTTTTCGTGAATTTCAACTACTACATCTGTATTTAGGTCGAAATCAGTTTTTCGTAAAATCGATTGGATACGCGCATACGTATATTGAATGAAAGGCCCTGTGTTACCCGCAAAATCAACCGATTCTTCCGGATTGAACATCATTCCTTTTCTCGGATCTACTTTAAGCATATAATACTTTAAAGCACCCATTCCGATCGTTTTATACAACTTCGATTTTTCCTCTTCGGAATAACCTTCCAGTTTTCCTAATTCTTCAGAGATTTCACGTGCGGTTACCACCATTTCTTCGATCAAGTCATCGGCATCTACAACAGTTCCTTCACGGGATTTCATTTTTCCGGATGGCAATTCCACCATTCCGTATGACAAATGGTATAAGCTTTCTGCCCAGTCGAAACCTAATTTTTTCAGGATCAGGAACAATACTTTAAAGTGATAATCCTGCTCATTTCCAACCGTATACACCATTCCTCCAACATCCGGATTGTCTTTCACACGCTGAATCGCCGTTCCAATATCCTGCGTCATATAAACCGCTGTACCGTCAGAACGCAATACAATTTTTCGGTCTAAACCATCTTCGGTTAAATCAATCCAAACCGAACCGTCCGGATCTTTTTCGAAAATGCCTTTTTCCAATCCGAAGCTCACAACTTCTTTTCCTAACAGGTACGTATTGCTTTCATAATAGTAAGAATCGAAGTCAACGCCCAAATCTTTATAAGTAACTTCAAAACCATCATAAACCCATTGGTTCATGGTTTTCCAAAGCGTTACAACTTCTGGTTTTCCGGCTTCCCAGTCCAAAAGCATTTGCTGTGCTTCCAGAATCATAGGCGCCTGTTTTTTAGCTTCATCCTCTGATTTACCCTGCGCCATTAACTCGGTTACTTCGCTTTTGTAGGCTTTATCAAACTCTACATAATATTTTCCGACCAGTTTATCGCCTTTCAAACCAGATGTTTGTGGCGTTTCTCCGTTGCCGAATTTCTGCCAGGCCAACATCGACTTACAGATGTGGATTCCGCGGTCGTTTACAATTTGGGTTTTATATACTTTTTTACCCGATGCCTTGATAATTTCAGCCACGGAATAACCCAAAAGGATGTTTCTAACATGCCCCAGGTGCAATGGCTTGTTTGTATTTGGTGAAGCAAATTCCACCATGGTCGCTTTTGCATCCTCTTTCGGGGTTACAAAACCGTAGTTGTCTGTATTTTTTATACTGTTGAAAAAATTCAGGTAATACGAATCAGAAATCACAATATTCAAAAATCCGGAAACAACATTAAAACGGGCTACTTCTGTTACATTTTGAACCAAATAATCGCCGATTTTGTTTCCTAATTCCGCCGGATTGCTTTTTATCAATTTTAAAAGCGGAAAAATCACCACGGTTATGTCGCCTTCAAACTCCCTGCGGGTTGCCTGAAATTCCACTTTCTCTAGTGTCACATCAAATATATCCTGAACCGCTTTCTGGATTTTTTCCGTAAGAATTTGTTGAAGCATCATATTTTTTGATTTTTTAAGGGTGCAAAGATACGTTTAATTGCAGAATTTGAAAATTCGAAAATCAGAAATTTCAACATTGAAATTCAGCTCTTTATCGAATAAAAATCACAAATAAACTTTTTTTTCAGAGTTATTTGTAACAAAAGTACACTTTTGGAGTCTACTATAATCATTCGGCAGATCTATTTCTCCGCCAATAAATTTTACAACAACCCTAATTAATCATCAATCAACCCGAGGCGCAGCCGAACCGTTTGGAGCGCAACGGAAAAAAATCAAAGGCATGAAACTTAAATTGTTTTTAATTTGTTTCCTGAGCACACTGGGTGCGACATTTGCACAGGCACCATCAGCAGCGCTTGGAAGTGTTTCAGGAAAAGTAATCGACAAAGCCACAAAGGAACCTATCGGCTATGCTTCGGTTTCTGTAAAAGAAGGCGACAAAGTAGTAACCGGGGCGGTTACGCAGGATAACGGTAACTTCAACATTACCAACTTGGAATTAAAAAGTTATACTTTAGTAGTTCAATTCATCGGATACAAAACTTTTAGCAAAGCATTTACGTTAACCAGTGCTGATAAATCGATAAATTTTGGCACCATCGCCATTGAATCCGAAGCCACGCAACTGGAAGGCGTTAACATTGTAGCCGAACGTTCCAACATCGTACAGAAAATCGACCGAAAAGTCGTAAATGTGGGGAAAGACTTGATCGCATCAGGTACGACTGCTTCCGAAATCATGAACAATATTCCGACGGTGAGCATCGACCCTCAAACCAAAGAATTAAGCCTTAGAGGAAACTCCAATGTTCGTGTATTAATCGATGGAAAACCATCAAACATAGAAGCTTCTCAGTTGTTACAGCAGATTCCGTCTTCTTCAATCAAACAGATTGAATTAATCACCAGTCCGTCTGCAAAATACAATCCTGAAGGAATGAGCGGTATCATCAATATCATTTTACACAAAAACACGAACGATGGTTTTAACGGAAGTATTAACGCCGGAGTTACCTTTGGTATAACGCCAAAAACAAATACAGCCTTAAACCTTAACTACAGAGTAGGAAAAGTAAATTTCTACTCGAATTACGGGTACAATCATGGTATCAACGCAAATAACGGTTGGGTAAACAGTGCCAATCCGGGCAAGGAAAATTTGCAAAATTTCGAGTTCCGAAACCTTGGCAATTCACACGTTTTAAAATTGGGCATGGATTATTACATCAACGAAAAGAACACGTTTTCTTTCTACACCAATCAAAACATTGCCCATACGGATGGTTACGGACAAACTACCACAAACTATTTTGCTGATACCAAAAACGACCTCTACCAGCATTTTGACAACGAAAATGAGAACAAAACCCATACTTACGATTTGGCCTTCAAGCACGATTTCGATAAAAAAGGGGAAAACATAGAGTTTCAGGCGAACTATTCGAAAACAAAAAACAATGAGAATACGGACTATGACAATACCGCCACGGTAACCAATGGCCCTTTATTCTCAGAATCAACAGCTTTAAATTTGATTGACGGAGTTACGGATTATGCCCAGTTTAACATTGACTACGTAAACCCTCTATCAGAGTCATTGAAAATGGAATTGGGTGCAGAAAGCCGAATTCAAACAACTGAAAATGATTTTATCTCTACAGAAGACGGAAGCGAATACTTTTCTCCATATACATTCTCCAAAGATTCCAACTACGATTTTACGTTCGACAGAAATATCCATGCTGTTTATTCCAATTTCAGCAAACAATGGAATTCTAAATGGAGTTCCCAAATCGGATTAAGAGCCGAATATTACGAGATTGAAGGCGATTTCCACCGTGTTGATGACTACTTCCAATCCAATCTGACTCCGCCTTCTACTACTGAAACACAAGATGATACAGTTACAGACGAAATCTTCACCGTATACCCTTCCCTATTTGTAAATTATATGGCTGACGAAAAAAACTCTTATAATTTCAACTACTCCAGACGTGTGGACCGACCTAGTATCGGACAATTAAGCCCTATCAGGGAATGGACAACACCATTGATGGAATCAAAGGGGAATCCAACCCTAGAACCGCAATTCACCAACTCTGTTGAAGTAAATTACACCAGAAATATAAAAATGGGTTCAATTACTTCCGGAGTATTTTACAGACATATTACTAACGAAATTTCGAGAGTGGTTTTCAATGACCCTAACAATGTAGAAAGAAAGATCCTTTCTTACGACAATTTTGACGATAACAATGCTTTTGGTGTTGAGTCATCCGCGAATCTGAAATTTACAAAATGGTGGGCTGCCAATGTTAGTGCCGATGCTTATTTCAAGACAGTTAAAGGTACTGTTCAAAACGCAATCACGAGCGAGCTTGAAAATGCACAAGCCGATGTGACCAATTTTAATGCCCGTATGAATAATACGTTCACTGCTACAAAAGATATTCGTTTCCAGTTGTTCGGAATGTACAGAGGTGAAGATTTAAGTTTACAGTTCAAACGTAAAGCAATGTATAAAGCTGATTTCGGAATGACTTACAATGTTCTAAAAGGAATGGGAACATTTACGTTGCGATTCAACGATATTTTCGACACTATGCATTTCGCTTTCGACGGAAACATCCCTTACAGACAGTATGGTGAATTCTACTGGGAAAACCAAACAGTTTATATGGGCTTCAACTATATGTTTGGCGGAGGAAAGAACAAAGCTTTACAGCGCAAACAACGTGACGCCAACGAAACACAGGGTGGCGGAATGTTCTAAAAATTGAGTTTTTTAGTTTTTCAATATTTATATTTCAAAAAAACCTCGGAGAATGTCAACTCCGAGGTTTTTTGTTTCTTATTTATCAAATTTCAGTGCATCTGCTTTTTCTTTATCCTCTTTGTGCTTGCGGAAGTCAAAAGTAGTTCCGAAAACCTTATCCCAAAAAGTGTTACTTACGCCGTATCCCAAATGCTCATCTCTGTAATGATGCATCTGATGGTTTCTCCACAAAGGCCTCATAAATTCAAAAGGCGGTTCAACAGCGTGAATAGCATAATGCATCGAAGCATATAGCAAATAACCAAACATGAAGCCAGGAAAAAAAGCCCAATTGTAGTCCCACAAAATAAGATAATGCAGCCCAAACAATGCTGAGGACAATATCAAACTCGGCACAGGAGGCATAAACAAACGGTCTTTATCTTTTGGATACTCGTGATGATTGCCGTGCATGATGTATGCGACTTTTTTCATCTTGATATTCTCACTTACCATGTGGAACAAATAACGATGCGCCACATATTCAAAAAAGGTCCAATAAAGCATTCCGCCCACAAAAAGACCCGCTGTTAACAAAACTGATAACCCATAAACTGAATGGGCACGAAAAACCAGATAGGACAATATAGGAATATACATGCTCCATATCAGTATCGGATTGCCCTTGGTGAGCATTTCCAGATACTTGTTCTCAAATAATCTTGCCTGACCTTCGTTGAACACCGCTACTCTTCTTGCCATTTGTTTCACATTTTAAAATTAGTTTCCTAAAATTAATAATTAATTTCAAAAATCAGCAAACAAAAATCAGCAAATTAACACAAAAGTAAATTACCAGCGAATAATGACACTTCCCCAGGTAAACCCGCTTCCGAAGGCCGCTAAAACAACCAAATCACCTTCTTTAATCTTTCCTTTCTCCCAAGCTTCGGTTAAAGCAATCGGAATAGAAGCTGCTGTCGTATTTCCGTATTTCTGAATATTATTGTAAACCTGATCATCTGTCAACTTAAATTTCTGCTGAATAAACTGTGAAATTCTCAGATTCGCCTGATGCGGAATCAACATATTTATATCTGAGACCTGCAGATTATTCGCTTGCAATCCTTCGTTGATTACCTCACTGAAACGAACCACTGCATTTTTGAACACAAATTGCCCGTTCATATACGGATAATAACTTTCATCGTTCGGATCGTCGTCTGCAATGATATCGGTTATCCAACGTTTCCCCATTCCCGGAGCCTGCAATGCCAGTTCTTCGGCATACTGTCCTTCCGAATGAAGGTGTGTGGAAAGAATCCCTTTCGTTGTATCTTCTTCACGACTAAGTACCGCTGCTCCGGCTCCGTCTCCAAAAATAACGGAAACGCCACGGCCTCTCGTGCTCATGTCTAATCCAGTGGAATGTACTTCAGAACCGATAACCAAAATATTTTTATACATCCCGGTTTTGATGTACTGATCAGCAATTGAAACCGCATACACAAATCCGGAACACTGATTTCTTACGTCAAGCGCACCAACAGTTCGCAATCCTAAATCACGCTGCACCAAAACTCCAGGCCCTGGAAAATAATAATCCGGACTTAAAGTGGCAAAGATTACAAAATCGATATCTTCCTTGGCAACTCCCGAACGTTTAATGGCAATGGCCGCAGCCTTCACCCCCATTGATGTTGTAGTATCTTCTCCTCGTATAATATGACGTCGTTCCTGAATTCCTGTTCGCTCCTGAATCCATTCGTCGTTGGTATCCATTATTTTAGACAAATCGTCGTTTGTAACAATATTATCCGGGACATAATATCCTAATCCCGTAATTTTTGAGTGGTACATCATTTTAGTTTTTATTAAAAAGGGTTCCTCAAATTTAAACATTATTGGAGCCGGAATAAGTAATAGGTTACTTTTTTTCGATGCATAGCGAGCATATCCGATAAATCCTTCATTTTTAACATCATTTTCGTCTGATTTTTTACCAACTTGTAGTATTTTAGAAGCTTCAAATTCATTAAACCAATCACTTTTTATGAAACTACTTTATAAATCAGTGTTTTTTTTACTTTTAGGACCTTCTCTGTTTGCACAGGAAAACCTTAAGTATCAGAAACCTTCCAAAGAAATTTTAGCGCTGGCAGACTACGAAAGGGCTCCATCTGTAAGTATGGACACCAAAAAAGAATGGATGCTTTTAACTTATCGTAATACTTACAAAAACCTGGACGATTTAAATCAGGAAGAAATGAGACTGGGTGGTTTACGAATCAATCCATTAACCAACATTTCAAGTACGGTCACCTACATCAGCAATCTGAAAGTACGTCGTATAAAAGACAAAAATGAAACTCAGGTTACCGGTTTGCCTGAAAATGCAAAAATCGCAAACCTATCCTGGTCACCCGACGAGAAGAAAATTGCTTTCACACACACCACGAATTCCGGCGTAGAGCTTTGGGTATTGGATATTGTTTCCGCCAAAGCAACCAAACTTACTTCTGCCAATCTTAATGCCAACATGGGCAACCCGGTTAACTGGTACCGTGACGGACAAAACCTTCTGGTAAAAATGCTGGTTCCTAACCGACCTGCATTAATTGATCCTAAAAAAGATTTACCAACAGGCCCAACAACGTCCAACAGCGAAGGAAAAGTATCTCAGAACAGAACTTTTCAGGATTTGCTTAAAAATAAAACCGACGAAACCAATTTCGAAACATTAGTCCGTTCGGAATTATACAAAATCGATTTAAACGGAAAAGCCGAATTATTTAAAAAAGCCGACATGTATGCTGGCGAAAGTTTTTCTCCGGACGGAAATTACCTTATGATATCCACACTTCAAAAACCGTTTTCCTACATCGTACCACTTAGCCGTTTTCCTCAAAAAACAGTTGTTTATGACAAATCCGGAAACGAGGTTAAAACGGTGAACGAAATTCCGCTTAACGAAATTATGCCTAAAGGTTTTATGGCTGTTCGTACCGGAAAAAGAAATATGGGTTGGAGAAACGACACTCCTGCTACATTATATTATGTTGAAGCTTTAGACGGAGGCGATCCTGCAAATAAAGTCGATTTCAGGGACGAAGTTTTCCTGTGGAATGCACCATTTGCATCGTCACCAGTTTCATTAGTAAAAACGCCGCAACGTTACGAAGGAATCACCTGGGGAAATGACAAAATTGCCGTGGTATATGACGGCTGGTATGACACCCGAAACACTAAAACGTACTTAATCAACCCGTCAAATCCATCTGAAACTCCGAAAGTGATTTCCGACCGAAATTCGCAGGACATTTACTCCGATCCGGGGAATTTTGAAACAAAAAAGAATGATTACAACAGACATGTCCTGGCTTTGGAAGGAGACAACGCTTACTTGCTTGGAGATGGTTTTACCAAAGATGGTCAATTTCCTTTTATTGATGAATTTAACATCAAAACTTTAAAATCGAAACGCTTATACCAATCGGCGTTCAAGAATAAAAAAGAAGCTATTTTATCCATTGAAGATTATAAAAAAGGATTGGTTTTGGTGCAGATTCAATCACCAACAGAATTCCCGAATTACTATTTCAGAGATATCAAATCGAAGGACAAAATCACTCCGATAACGACGTTTAAGAATCCTTTTGAAAGTATTAAAAATGTTCACAAGGAAGTTCTGAAATACAAACGTAAAGATGGTGTGGAATTATCAGGAACTCTTTACCTTCCTGCAAACTACGACCTAAAAACGAAGAAGGAGAAACTTCCACTATTAATCTGGGCTTACCCTGCAGAATTTAAAGACAAGAATTCGGCCGGACAATCCAATCAAAACCCGAACGAATTCACATTTCCAAACTATGGTTCTTTTGTCTATTGGGTAACCAAAGGATATGCAGTTTTGGATGATGCTTCTTTCCCAATCATTGGAGAAGGAAAAACAGAGCCAAATGACACGTTCATTTCTCAATTGGTAGCCAATGGAGAAGCCGCTATCGATGCTGTCGACAAATTAGGTTACATCAACCGCAAAAAAGTCGCTGTGGGCGGACATTCGTACGGCGCTTTCATGACTGCTAATTTATTGTCTCATTCCAATTTATTTGCCTGCGGAATTGCGCGCAGCGGAGCTTACAACCGAACCTTAACGCCTTTTGGGTTCCAAAACGAACAGCGAAATTACTGGGAAGCTTCAAACATTTACAATGAAATGTCTCCGTTTATGAATGCCGAAAAAATGAAAACACCTTTATTATTGGTTCATGGCGAGGCTGACAACAACCCTGGTACGTTTACTTTACAGACCGAACGCTATTTCCAGGCATTGAAAGGATTAGGTGCACCGGCCAGAATGCTGATTTTACCTAAAGAATCGCATGGTTATGCCGCAAAAGAAAATATTTTCCACCTGTTATGGGAACAGGATCAGTTTTTGGAAAAACACTTGAAAAACTAATACCAAATTAAAACCCCGAACTAATAGTTCGGGGTTTTAATTTATAAAAAACGTTCTTTTATCATTTTCATTTTCAGATTACGTTCCATCGAAAAAGTAGCTGTTTTACTGTCGATATGCTCGTAAATCCGCAATGCTTTTTTACAAAAATCTTCCACATTGGTTTTCACTAAAATATCAGCAAACAATTCGAGATTTTCGACACTGAAATACTCATTTTGAAGTAAAAACGGAACCACTTCCTCCAAAGACAACTTTTGAATATCATTAAGATCGAAACCTAAGGTTTCTTTTAACTCGGCATTATTTTCGGAAACTGTTTCTGTCATAATGTCCCCGGAATCATTACCCTTCATTTTCTCAAACATTTTTCTGAGAAAGAATCCCAATTGGTTTATCTGTTTGGACAACAAGTCTTCTTTTGCCATGATTAGCTTATCATTAGAGTTACTTCTTCATTGATTTCCAATTCAGTTTCGTGTTCGAAGAAAATTACTTTCCGATCCGAAACCGCTTTAATCAGATAATGACTCCCTTTATAATAACACTGTCTGACATTCGCCTTTAAAAAACCATTTTCCACAACTTTTAACTGGTGAGGATACAGCAAAAGCGTTTCGTCTTTGTCTACCTCATCTGTCAGTTGTGACAGCTGCAGCTCATTAACCTCTCCGAAAAGTGAAGCTACATATTTTGTTTCCGGATTATTATAAATAGTGGCCGAAGCTCCTCTCGCGACTACTTTACCATTCCTGAGAACAATCGTCTCATCCGAAAATGAAAGTGCATCTACACTATCGTGCGTAGCGATTATAACGGTAATCCCTTTGGATTTCAGGTAAGCGAACAAATTTCTTCGCAAGGCATTTTTTCTGAAATTATCAATATGACTGAAGGGTTCGTCCAACAATAAAACCTCTGGCTCCAAAGCTAAAACTTTGGCCAATGCCACTCGTTGCTGTTGCCCTCCGCTAAGGTATTTTGCTTTCACATCAGCAAATTCCGTCATCTCAACAATTTCAAGCAATTCATGAATCCGTTGTTTTTTCTCTTCAGGATAAAAATTGGAAAGATATTTACCCACGTTTTCAGCGACTGTTATGTAAGGCATCAAATCAAAATCCTGAGCAAGGTATTTCATAAACGGCATACCAGGCACCAAATTAAATTTCGGTCCCAGGACTTCGATTTCATTCCAAAAAATATGGCCTTCATCCAAATCATGCAATCCATAAATCAGTTTTAACAGTGTACTTTTTCCGCAGCCGCTCTCACCCAAAACAGCTACGTTTTTACATTTTGGAACAGTAAACGCTATGTTGTGAATTATTTTCTTTTCTGTATATCCGAATGAAATATTTTTTACCTGTAACATTGTTTTTTATTAGGTTTGCAAATTTAATTGCTATTGGGCCATATCTGAATTATTGTTTCCATTTTTTTAATAAAACTTCAGATATTTAAAAGTTTATATCTAATATTGCACGCCCCTTAACTATTAATCCTACAAACACATGAAATTTATGTCTAAAAAAATGATTTTGCTATTATTGTTTTGTACGGCATCTGCATTTAGTCAGCGTACATATAATAATGTTTCAATTGATGCCAATTATGGCATCTCCGGAGTAAAAGACCCAAAACTAATTGATCCTGTTCATTTTGATTTCGGCGTGAGATACATGTTTGGAGAAGTCTGGGGTATAAAACTAGATTATGGTTTTGACAAATTCAGAACCCAGGAATCACCCAAAGAAATGGGCCTTAATTCCAACAGGATTTCCTTCCAAGCAGCCTGTAACCTGACCAACCTAGTGGATTCGAGAAGTTACTTTTACAACCGTAAGTTCAACTTAATGACACATGCGGGCTTAGGATACTCAATGCAAAAATCAATAACTGTTGAGAATGGCGGTATTGATGAAATAGGACATGTGATTATTGGTATTAATCCGCAGTATTCAATTACCGATAACCTTGCCATCGGAATTGATTTTACGGGATTAGTCCATTTCTCCCAGCATTATTGGTTTGATGGGAAATACACCTACACTGACCCCGTTTTTAATGGAACTCCTAACGGAACATCGACACTTATTTATAACCTGAGCGCTGGATTATCCTATACTTTCGGAGAATAAGTCCTAAATGATAAAATAATTACAATAAAAAAATCCCGATTAACTCGGGATTTTTTTTGTTCTAATAATTATAAATTAATTACCTGCTTCTTTTTTAGCCTCCTGGATCATTTTCTCGTTGGCTGTAATAGCAAATTCCACACGTCTGTTCATACTTTGTCCTTCTTTAGTATCATTAGGCGCAATTGGCTGCTCCATCCCCATTCCTTTAGTTACAAATCGGGACGAAGCCAATCCCTTTGAAATAAGGTACACTTTTACCGCCTCAGCTCTTTTTTGAGACAGGGTCAGATTATATTCTTTTGAACCAACATTATCGGTAAATCCGTAAATATTAATATTTGTATCCTTGTATTCATTAAAAATTGGTATTAACTTATCCAAATTTGTCTGAGCCTGTGGAGTAAGTGTCGATTTGTTTGTGGCAAAACGAATTGCATCTTCTTTTAAGGTAATATGAATGGCTTCACCTACTCGCTCTACGTCGGCACTAGGCAATGCTTCATCAATAGCACGAGCCTGTTTGTCCATTTTGTTACCGATAATTGCTCCGGTACCTCCGCCAACAGCAGCTCCAATGGCAGCACCCCAAGCGGCACTGTTTTTACCTCCTACCAATGCTCCCACTCCCGCACCTAAAAGCGCGCCTCCCACAGCACCATAAGCGGCACCTTTTTGAGTGTTGTTTGCAGTCTTACAACTTGTAAATACAGTACTGACAAGTAATAAAATCGCTAAAGCTGAAATTTTATATGTTCTCATGATAAATACTTTTAATAATTAGTTTCTCTGAAAATAATAGGTCACATTTTTCTTCTGTCCGGCTATATCGACAACATCAACCAACTCAAACGATTGCTCTGTTGCATTCTGAAACTTAGACCAATACCCTTGTGTCTGGTTTTTGGCTTTTGTTCCTTCACCGATAAATTTCAAACCAAATTGACCTTCTTTACTTACCTGCCATTTAATAGCCGATGTAAACGACGGACAACCTGACTGGTTTAAAGTAACCGTTCCGGTATTATTGTTCTGAACAAAAGTCCAAGCACTGCCTTCAAAACACTTTGGTTCGGCAATACCAAACGCGTTTACCTTGAAATAACCGCTTCCAGGAAAATCAACTTTGACAATTTTCCAGTTTCCGTTCAGATTTTTCTCCGATTTTGTATCCAGTTTTACTGCATTAGATGCACTGGCCGTTGCAGGTTTTGGAGGTTTTTCTGCACTGCTACTTCCTGATTTACAACCAATTGCCAAAGCTAAAAAACAAACTAATAGCCCTACTCTTTTCATACTTCTCTTTTTTTAATATAGATTTTAAAATTACAAAAAATTCTTAAAAACAGTATACTTTAAGCAAAATATGGCAAATGTCATTTTGACATACCATCTGCAATGGTATATTATTTGTAAAAACACAACCTAAAATAATTTAAAAACTAACATACCTATGACAACAGGAAAAATTAATGTATCGGTAGAAAACATCTTCCCGTTAATCAAAAAGTTCTTATATAGTGATCACGAGATTTTCCTTCGTGAATTGGTTTCAAATGCAACAGATGCCACCTTAAAACTTAAGCATTTAACCAGCATTGGCGAAGCTTCTGTAGAATATGGTAATCCGATTATCGAAGTGAAAATCGACAAGGAAGCCAAAAAACTGCATATTATTGACCAAGGTATTGGTATGACTGCCGATGAAGTGGAAAAATACATCAATCAAGTTGCCTTTTCGGGAGCAGAAGAGTTTCTTGAGAAGTATAAGGATTCGGCTAAAGACAGCGGCATTATCGGACATTTTGGCTTAGGTTTCTATTCGGCTTTCATGGTAGCTGAAAAAGTGGAAATCATCACTAAATCCTATAAAGAAGAACCGGCAGCACACTGGACTTGCGATGGAAGCCCTGAATTCACTTTGGAAGCAGCCGACAAATCAACCCGCGGAACCGAAATCATCCTTCACATTGCAGAAGACTCACTGGAGTTTTTAGATGATTCCAAAATCCGTCAGCTTTTGACCAAATACAACAAATTCATGCCTGTGCCGATTAAATTCGGAACCCGCAAAGAACAAAAAGCTTACGGTGTAGGAGAAGAAGAAAACATGGAAGAGATTGAGGTTGACAACATCATCAATAATCCGACTCCGGCATGGACAAAGCAGCCTACCGAATTAAATGATGATGATTACAAAGATTTCTATCGTGAATTGTATCCGATGCAGTTTGACGAACCTCTATTCAACATTCATCTTAATGTGGATTATCCGTTCAACTTGACAGGGATTTTGTATTTCCCAAAAATGTCGGCCGATTTACAGATTCAGAAAGATAAAATCCAATTATACCAAAACCAGGTATATGTTACAGATAACGTGGAAGGTATCGTACCTGAATTCTTAACCATGCTGAAAGGAGTGATCGATTCTCCGGACATTCCGTTAAACGTATCTCGTTCCTATTTACAGGCTGACGGCGCCGTTAAGAAAATATCAAACTATATTACCCGTAAAGTAGCCGACAAGCTAAAATCATTATTCACTGAAAACAGAGAAGATTTCGAAAAGAAATGGAACGATATCAAAATCGTTTTAGAATACGGAATGTTATCGGAACCTAAATTCTACGAAAAAGCTGGCGCCTTTGCATTATACCCAACAGTTAGCAATAAATTCTACACTTTAGAAGAATTAAAAGAGCTTGTAAAAGACAAACAAACCGACAAAGACGGAAAGCTAATCCTATTATATGCCTCTAATAATGATGCACAACACAGTTATGTGGAAGCAGCTGAAGCCAAAGGATACGAAGTGCTTTTATTAGATTCTCCAATTGTTTCGCATTTGATTCAGAAACTGGAAGCAGATAACGAAAATCTTCAGTTTGTACGTGTTGATTCAGATCACGTTGACAGTTTGATCAAAAAAGAAGAAAGTGCAATTTCAAAACTTTCCGATGAAGAACAAGAAAGTTTAAAAACAGCCGTTGAAGGTATTGTACCGGCTACAACTTATACGGTACAACTGGAATCTTTAGACAGCAAAGCGGCTCCGTTCATGATTACACAACCGGAATTCATGCGTCGTATGAAAGAAATGAGTCAGTCCGGCGGCGGCGGAATGTTCGGCATGGGCAACTTCCCTGAAATGTACAATCTGGTAGTGAACACCAATTCGGATTTGGCATCAGCTATATTAAACGAAAAAGACAAAACAACTCAGGAAAACTTGGTAAAACAAGCTCTGGATTTAGCAAAACTGTCACAAGGCTTATTAAAAGGTGAAGACCTGACAGCCTTTGTAAAGCGCAGTTTCGAATTGATCAAATAAAAAAACAAACCCGCAATAAACTTGCGGGTTTTTTATTGCAACCTACCTCCAAAAAAACAGTTAAATCAGCAACATTGCAGCAGCAGACAAAACAGCAGGCAGTCCTTATAGTTGAAACGAGTTATAGGCTTAAAACAATCCAAATCACTTATCTTTACTGGCCAAAATTGAAATAATGATCAAAAACAAAGCAATCAAAGGAGCTTTCCTGGTAGGCATAGGCGCTACAAGCTATGGTATGCTTGCTACTTTCGTAAAATTAGCCTACAAAGAAAATTATACGACCGCCGAGGTTCTTTCCTCTCAATTCATATTAGGGATCATTGGTATATTAATTATCAATTACTTCCAGAAAACTAAAAAAAGAGACGAAGTAATAAACGCCTCCAAACGTAATATTTTCCATCTGATGCTTGCCGGAACTTCCACTGGAATGACTGGTATTTTCTATTATCTTGCTGTAAAATACATTCCGGTTTCCATTGGGATTGTATTGTTGATGCAAACAGTCTGGATGGGTGTTTTACTGGAATGGATACTCGATAAAAAGAAACCGTCATTGCAAAAAACAGCAGCTGTGGCTATCGTTTTAATCGGAACCGTCTTAGCGACTAATTTGATAAAAACAAACATTCAGCTGGATTGGCGAGGCATCGTTTGGGGAATATTAGCTGCAATATCCTTCACTACAACCATGTTTACGGCCAACCGAATCGCAATCGGCATCTCATCGGCACAACGAAGTCTGTACATGCTTTTAGGAGGAACTATCATTGTTTTGGGATTTGCGATAGCCACCCAGACTACTCCTTATAATATCAATATCTTCATGAAATGGGGAATTATCCTGTCTCTTTTCGGGACTATCATTCCCCCTCTGCTAATGAATGCCGGTTTTCCAAACACAGGGATTGGTTTAGGCAGTATTGTTTCGTCTTTGGAATTGCCTGTTTCTGTAATGATGGCCTATTTCATTTTGAATGAAACTGTAGTTTTAAGTCAATGGATTGGAATTCTGCTTATCATTACAGCAGTTATCATAATGAATGTCAATTTTAAACAAAAATAACCCCTTCCTCTTTTTTTATTTTTGAAACATGGATTTATTCGCAACCGATAAAATTGTCTTCGATTTACCTGATGCCGAAATCGAATACTACCCGAATTTCTTCTCAGAAATTGAGGCAAACGTTTTATTTCAACAACTCCTGACTGAAATTCCATGGCAACAGGACGACATTACCATTTTCGGAAAAACATACAAACAACCCAGATTGACAGCTTTCTTTGGCAACGAAGGCAAACCTTATTCCTACTCAAATATCACTATGCTTCCTCACGTGTGGAACGAACTTTTATTGAAAATTAAATCGAAAGCGGAAAAAACCACAGGGCATTCATTTTCTTCAGTGCTGCTCAATTTATACCGAGACGGCAAAGACAGCAACGGCTGGCACGCCGACAACGAAAAAGAATTGGGACAAAACCCCGTTATTGCTTCGGTAAGTTTCGGAGAACAGCGAATCTTTCAATTAAAACACAATACCCTAAAAGACCAAAAACAAAATATCGTATTGGAAAACGGAAGCCTGCTATTAATGAAAGGCACCACACAACATTATTGGAAACATCAAATCCCTAAAACATCAAAACCCATCAAACAGCGAATAAACCTCACCTTTCGAACCATTTTTTAATACAAAACGCAAATAGAAATCTTTTTTGTGACGAATTTTTGAAAATTCAAAAAAAATAAAAGTCCGCGATTTACAAATCCATTTTTTTAGTAATATTGAGTATTGAACTTTTAAATATTATTAAAACTTATTATTGAATTAATTTTTCATCTGATGAAAAAAAGTAAAATTTCAGAAATGGACCATGAGACATTAAATCGTATTGTTACCATGGCACAAGAGGAAAAAAAACCTTTTGAAGTAATAAAAGAAGAATTTGGGATTTCAGAAAATGATGTTACTGAAACGATGCGAAAAAAATTGTCAAAAGACAATTTCGAACTTTGGAAGAAAAAAGTCACTGCAAGTAAACCAAAACCAAAACCTCAAAAATTTAACGATCTCGAGGACGACGATTTAGACAGCAAGTATTATTTTAAAAATAAAATGGATTAAAAAAAATCCTCCTTTAACAGGAGGATTTTTTTTAATTCAAGTAAAACTGTAACAAAAAAAGAAGCTCAGCTACATATTATTCATCAAAACATAAATAATGAAAAAATTTATTTGCACGTTGGCATTAGCCGCAATACTTGTAAGTTGTAAAACAGCGCAAGGAACTTCAAAAACAAACGATGTTGGCGTCGCTATTGACTTGGTAAACGTAAACGATGACAAAGTGATGGTAACAATCACACCGCCTGCCTTTACCTCCGAGACGACGACGTTCCACATACCTAAGACCGTTCCCGGAACTTATTCTGAAGACAATTACGGTAGATTCATCGAAGATGTAAAAGCTTTTGATGCAAAAGGAAATCCTTTATCAGTGACAAAAAAAGACGAGAATTCCTGGACAATATCCGATGCAAAAAAAATAAGCAAACTGACTTACCTTGTAAATGACTCGTTTGACACAGAAACTTCCGGCGGTATTGGAGGTAAAGACGTGTTCTCTCCAGCCGGGACCAATATTGCTGCCGGTAAAAACTTCATGATAAACACACATGGTTTTATAGGTTATTTTGAAGGTAAATCCGAGTTACCATATAAAGTTACCGTTTCGCACCCGGCCAATTTATGGGGGGCGACATCCCTGACCGACACTGACACAAGTAACGACAGGGATATATTTACCGCTGCCCGTTATGCCGAATTGGTTGACCATCCGATTATGTATTCCGAACCGGATTATACAACATTTAAGGTGGATGACATGGAAATCCTGATCAGCGTATATTCTCCAAACGGAAACTACAAGGCGGCAGACATAACTCCGGCCATGGAAACCATGATGCGCGCTCAGAAAAAATTCTTAGGCCCTGTGAATTCGACTAAAAAATACAGCGTCTTATTGTATTTGTCGGATATGAAAAAAGCCGACGCTAAAGGGTTCGGAGCTCTGGAGCATACTACATCCACAACTGTTGTTATGCCTGAGATGATGCCAAAAGCAGCATTATTAGAACAATTGAAAGACGTGGTTTCGCATGAGTTCTTCCATATTGTAACTCCGCTTACCGTTCATTCGAATGAAATCCAGTATTTCGATTTCAACAATCCTAAAATGTCTGAGCATTTATGGATGTATGAAGGGGTTACTGAATATTTCGCAAATCTTTTCCAGGTAAACCAAGGTTTAATTACTGAAGACGAATTTTACAACAGAATGGTGGACAAAATAGAGCAATCCAAACGTTTCGACGAAAAGATGCCATTTACGACCATGAGTAAAAACATCCTTGACAAACAATACAAAGATTCTTACTACAATGTATACCTGAAAGGAGCCTTAATTGCCATGTGTATTGACATTCAAATGAGAGAAAGCAGCAACGGAGAAAAAGGTATTTTAGATTTGATGCATGCTTTATCATCGGAATACGGAACTAAAAAACCATTCAACGACGACGAACTGTTTGCAAAAATCACTTCATTGACTTACCCTGCGGTTGGTGAATTCCTTAAAACATACGTTGCCGGCGAAACTCCGATTCCTTACGATAAGTATTTTGCAAAAATGGGCGTTACCAATGCTAAGGTTAAAAAGCCGGGCAACCCTTTTATTAAAGATCAAACGACTCCATACATTACAGTAGATCCCTCAACAAAAGAAATCAAAGTTCTTCCGGACGGTGATTTGAACAAATTCATGACAGCACTTGGAATCAAACATGACGATACGATTTTAGCTGTTAACGACACCAACTATAATCTGGACAACATTTACGATTTGCTTATGTCTAGCTCTGAGTGGAAAGAAGGCGACCCAATAACCGTAAAAATCAAACGTGCAGGTAAAGAACAAACTCTAAAAGGAAAAATATCGCTTCCGACTGATGAGATTGAAGGCTATCAGGCAACCGATAACAGTAAGACTAAATTAAGAGAAAGCTGGTTGAAAGGCTAACGACCTGTTACAACAAAAATAATCCCCGACATGCTATGTATTTCGGGGATTTTCATTTAATAATATCGGCTTGGAAAACTGTCCAAACGTTAATTAATAGGCGTTTCAATTTATTTTCTTTACTTTGCAGCCATTAAACAAAAAAGCATGAAAAAATTACTTATTGCAGCTTTGGCGCTAACAGCTTTAGTTGCCTGCGATAAAAAAGAAAGTGATAAAAATTTGCACCTTTCCGGAAAAGTAGAAGGATTGAAACAGGGTAAATTATACATACAACATATCGTCGATACATCATTAGTAACACTTGACAGCATTACTGTAGAAGGTGATTCCAATTTCAAAAGCGAACTTCAGATAAGCGAGCCTGAAATGCTTTATTTAACCTTAAACCGAGGCGTTTCTAAATCAATAGACAACGTTTTACCGTTTTTTGCTGAGCCAGGAACGATGACTATTGAAACAACACTAAAAGAGTTTTACGCAAAAGCAAAAATCACCGGTTCAAAAAACAATGACTTGTACAGCGATTTCATGAAAATCCGTATGCGTTATAATGACGAGCAAAACAAGACATTAAGTCTTTCGCTATTGGCTAAAAAAGTAAACAACGCTCAAAAATTAGACAGTCTAAACCAACGTGCCGATAAATTAACAGTCAGAAACTATCTGGACGCTATTAATTTCGCCGTAAACAACGGAAAACACGAAGTAGCGCCTTATATTGCTTTAACCGAAATACACGACGCAAACATCAAATATTTGGATACCATCCAAAAATCAATGTCTCCGGAAGTAGCCAAATCCAAATATGGCAAACAGCTTACTACTTTTATTACCGAAAGAAAGAAACTGGAACAAACACAGAATTAATAAAAAAGCGACCTTAGGGTCGCTTTTTTTTGCTGCACTTTTATTTTATTGTGTAAATACCCGAAAAATTAGTTTCTGCGTGGTAAAATGAAATTTCAGTCTATAACTGGAACTACCAAAAACAAAAAAGGTTTTCATTTCTGAAAACCTTTTGAGCCGATGGAGGGACTCGAACCCACGACCTGCTGATTACAAATCAGCTGCTCTAGCCAGCTGAGCTACACCGGCAACTATATCGTTGCTTTTTGTATCATGAAAAAACCACTTTGAAAGTGGTAAAAAAATTGAGCCGATGGAGGGACTCGAACCCACGACCTGCTGATTACAAATCAGCTGCTCTAGCCAGCTGAGCTACACCGGCGTCTCAATTCGAGTGCAAATATAAAGGAGTTTTTTAAACTTCCAAACAGTTACCTGCACTTTTTCAAGATTTTTTTCCGACTACAATTTATTGATTTTGTCAACCAATTGAGTAGCAACATCTTCCAAATCTTTATTTATTTGTCTGAAATGCTCTTTTTTATTTTCCACATCCTTTTGGTTCAATTTTGAGATTAAACCATCGAAAGATGTGATAGCTTCTTCAATCAACGCATCAGTTTCAGCAGTGGGTTTTCCTGTTGTTGTCATCTCATGGATGTAAACCGCTTCAATAATATCTCCTAATACGAAGTTGATGTCTTTTTTTAAGTTTCTTACGCTTGCCATTTTATTTTATTTAAAATTTCGTTTACAAAATTACAATTATTCTTCACATATAATCAGTTAGGAAATAAATATTTCCAACAAGGTCGCAAAACCAACCAATTCAAAATCAGTGAGTGCTGCCGGAAGTAAAATGGTATCACCCATTTTAAATTTAAATTCCACTCCAGATCCGTTTACAACCGAAAAATCACCTTCTGTACAAACCAAAACTGTAAAAGAAGTTCCGTTCTTGGTGAAATTCATTTTCCCGTCAAGCGGAATCACATTCGTGGAAAAATAAGCACAGTCCACAACCGGATTACTCATGTTTGCAACCGTTTCGTACTTCTTTTTCGATGCTACTTCATCATAGGTAATTGCATCCAAAGCCTGTTCAATGTGCAATTCCCTCGCATTTCCTTGAGCGTCTACCCTGTCCCAATCATAAATGCGATAAGTAATATCCGAAGTCTGCTGAATTTCCGCAATAACAGTTCCGGCACCGATAGCATGAATGGTTCCGGTTTCAAGAAAAAAAACATCTCCCTTCTTTACGGAAACCTTATTCAAAATGGACGGCAGCGATTTATTCTCCAAATGGTACAAATACTCATCCGCCGATGATTTTTCTTTAAAACCAACAATAATTTCTGCCCCCGGATCAGCCTGCATCACATACCACATTTCCGTTTTTCCAAAAGAATTGTGCCGCTTTTTAGCCAATTCATCATTGGGATGCAACTGTATAGACAAATCTTCTTTGGCATCCAAAAATTTAAAAAGCAAAGGAAATTCGGTCCCGAAATTATCGTAGACATTCTTTCCCATTATTTCTTCAGGAAATTTCAAAATCAGGTCATTAATCGATAAGCCAGCATAGCCGCCATTGGCCACAATGCTAACATCACCTGGAACTGTGGACAATTCCCAACTTTCACCTGTAGTGTCTGTCGGAATCGATTTATGCAAAAGGGAACTGAGTTTCGTCCCTCCCCAAATTCTCTCTTTCAAGATTGGTTCAAAAACCAAAGGATATACTTCAAAATTCATCTACATAAGACTTTTTACCATTTCCAACACTTTAGGAAAATGATTTTCGGCATTCATACTATCAAAAACCAATCGGACAATCCCTTTTTTATCTACCACGTAAGTCACTCTTCCGGGAAGCAGTCCCAATAAATTTGTGGGTACACCAAAAAGTTTTCGCAGGCTTTTATCCTCATCAGAAAGCAAGGTAAACGGAAGATCGTATTTTTTGGCAAACTGTTTATGAGATTGCACACTGTCACCACTAATACCGATAACTTCAGCCCCCATGTCTTTAAATTCCTCAAACTGGTCACGAAAAAAACACGCCTGTTTTGTACAACCCGGAGTATCGTCTTTCGGGTAAAAATAAATCACCAATACCTTTTTATGCAAAACAGAAGCAATGTAAAAATCATTCCCGTTTTGGTCTTTAGCACCGAATAACGGCAGCTTATCGCCTACTTTGATCTCATCCATTATTTACCGGAATAGGTTACAAAATTACGCGGCGTTTCATACAAAACAACTTCCAGATCATTTTCGGAAGTGATTCGTTTACGGATCAGATTCCAAATCACCACTACAATATTTTCCGCAGTAGGATTTAATTCCTGAAATTCAACCACATCGAGATTCAGGTTTTTATGATCGAAGCGGGATTCAACTTCCTCATAAATTATATCGGCCAACTCCTTAATATCAATCACATAGCCCGTTTCCGGATTTATTTTCCCGGTAACACTCACTATCAGTTCATAATTATGCCCATGAAAATTAGGGTTGTTGCATTTGCCGAAAATGCGCTCGTTTTGCTCATCCGACCAATCTTTACGATATAATCGGTGCGCAGCATTAAAATGGGCTTTTCTTGAAACGGTTACTCGCATTACAATTTATGATCTTCTAGATAATGATAAAATTCGTCAAATATAATTTTAAACCAAACGGTATAAATACCCGGATTTGACTGCATATCTTCCTTTACATCCTCAATCGACATCCATTTCCAGCTTTCCACCTCATCGGGATTAATTTTCGGTTCTCCGCTATAATAACCAATTAAAACATGATCCAACTCGTGTTCTGTCAAACCATTATCAAATGGAGCTTTATAGATAAACGAAAACAAATCCTTTAAATCAGTTGCAAACCCCATTTCCTCATACAAACGACGCGTTCCCGCCTGAATATTAGATTCTCCCTCCCTTTGGTGGCTGCAACAAGTGTTAGTCCACAACAATGGTGAGTGATATTTCTGATGTGCGCGCTGTTGAAGCATAATTTCATTCTTACCATTCAACACAAACACCGAAAAAGCCCTGTGAAGCAAAGCCTTTTCATGCGCCTCCAACTTTGGCATTAAGCCAATCTGTTCATCTTTTTCGTTGACTAATATTACGCGTTCTTCCACAATCGATGTATATATAATTGGTCAAAAATACAAAAAAAGAAATGGTTACATGGATTATTCAGACAATTCTTCACCGTTGAAAAATCACCAAAAAGGCACACTTTTCACTCCTCCAAATAGAGCAATTCTTACTGCAAATCACTGAATCTTACAGTAATATTCAGAGTACTAATAGTAGAACACGAACAATGCAAATAAAATCATGCATTCAAAAAACCTTCAAACTCAAGTTCCCCAGGTTTTCTTTTCCTACTTCATGGTCTCCACGCACTTAATTGCACACTTCTCACCATCAATAGCTGCAGAAATAATTCCGCCCGCATACCCCGCACCTTCTCCGCACGGATAAAGCCCTTTGATCTCAAGATGCTCTAAAGTCACATTATCTCTTGGAATGCGAACCGGTGAAGAGGTCCTGCTTTCCGGCGCGTGCAAGATAGCATCGTTGGTATAATAACCACGCATGGATTTTCCGAATTGGACAAAACCTTCCCTCATGATTTGCGTTAGGAAGCCCGGAAACACTTGCCCGAGTTCCACCGAAGTCGTCCCGGGAACATACGACGTTTTAGGAATATCACTGGAAACTTTGCTTTGCGTAAAATCCACCAAGCGTTGAGCCGGTACTTTTTGCGTTTCTCCCGCCAAATACCATGCTTTTTGCTCGATAGATTTCTGAAATTCCATACCAGCCAAGGCTCCGAATTTAGCAAACGGTTTAAAATCTTCCAGTTTCAATTCGACCACAATACCCGAATTAGCAGTTGCCTGATCACGTTTGGAAGGCGACCATCCATTGGTAACCACCTCGCCCGGACTAGTGGCACAAGGCGCAATCACACCACCCGGACACATACAGAAGGAATACATTCCGCGCCCATTCACCTGTTTTACTATCGAATAAGGAGCTGGAGGTAAAAACTCTCCTCTGAAATCGCAAGAATATTGAATAGTATCGATTAAACTCTGCGGATGTTCTGCCCGAACGCCTAATGCAAAAGGCTTGGCTTCAATCAAAACTTTCTTTCTGTCCAACAATTCGAAAATATCCCGTGCGGAATGCCCTGTCGCCAAAATAAGTTTCTTCGCTTCGATGATAGCACCGTTTTGAGTTACAACACCTTGCACTTCATTATTTTTGATGAGAATATCGTTTACGCGGGTTTCAAACAACACCTGACCTCCACATTCGATAATTTTCTCTCTGATATCCTGAATAATCTGTGGTAATTTATTGGTTCCAATATGAGGATGAGCCTCTACCATAATATCCGGCGTAGCTCCAAAAGCAACCAATAAAGCCAATATACGGTCAATATCACCACGTTTTTTCGAGCGGGTATATAATTTTCCATCGGAATAGGTTCCTGCTCCGCCTTCTCCAAAACAATAATTGGAATCTTCGTTTACGATATGATCCACATTGATGGCTTTCAGGTCACGGCGACGGCCGCGAACATCTTTTCCTCTTTCGATTACGATCGGCTTTACGCCTAATTCAATTAATTGCAAGGCAGCAAACAATCCGGCAGGACCTGCACCAACTACAATCACTTCCTGAGCATTGGCTACATTTTTATAATCCGGTAGTTCAATTTTACTTTCCACAAAGGATTCGCCCTGAAAAAAAACAGTGACTTTCAGATTAATCTTGATGGCACGCTGACGGGCGTCAATGGAGCGCTTAAGTATAGCAACATGTTGTATTTCTGCAGTTTTAACATGCATCAACTTGGCCAAATGATCGTTCAGCAAAGTTGAATTCGCAGCGACTTCCGGCGCCACTTGTATCAGTAATTCTCTAGGCATAACGTAGGTAAATTTTTATTTTACAAACAAATTCTTTGACAAAAGTACGAATTTGAAATCGATTATTCCGGAAGCCCCTTTCTTTGCTCAAAAGCTCTCAATGCGAAAGAAGCCAACCAATGTTCCCCTTCATAATTTCCATCCGTCAAAAAAGGCAGCGAGTGCTTCAAATGCAGATCGCCTACCGCTTTCAAATGCCTGAACTTTTCAAACTGAGCAGCAAGGGCATAAAAATGCCAGGCACGACTAAAATTCAATCCGTCGAGATGTACTAAATGTCCGTCTGTCCTGTCGGATACCTTTGCGGTTTCCCAAGCAAACTTCTTATCAAATAAAGGTTTTGCAAACTTTTTGGCCCATTTTAAGAATTCCTCTTCGGTCAAAATACGCTGCATGATCCCCATTTCTTCCATACAGGGCGATAAAAAATCGATACCGCTCGGCTCCCAGGCAAAAGGGCAACCCTCATCATTTTTAAACATTCGTAAAGCATTGTCTTTCAGTACTTTTTTGAATTTTTCATTTTTGAAATAAACAGCATAATCCCAAGCCAATGCCATCCCAAAAGCCGTATTATTGTGGGTTCCCACCCTAACCGGATAGTACAGTTTGGGTAAAAATTCGATATACATTTCAATTAACAAGTCAGATAGCGGCTGGAGATTTTGTGACAATTCCTGAGCAAACGGTTCGTTGCAATCTGACAATTCCTGTTGCAATTTCAACACCCAGGCCCAGCCGTAAAGTCTTTCAAAGGATTTTTCGTGTTTTTTCTTCAGATATACCACTTCTTTCTCAATATTCTCTTTAGAAAGATTGATTTTCAGTTTCTGAATGATTTCCTGGCGGTTGTCCAAATCAGGAAACTGTTTCAAAAGATAAACCAACGACCAATGACCATGCACGGATGAATGCCAGTCAAAACAACCGTAAAAAGAAGGATGTAATTCTTTTGGCGAGGCAATTTCCGTTGAGTCCAGCAACAACTGTCCTAATTTGTTGGGATACTCCTGTTGCATACATTTTAATGGTAATGATGCTAATCGATTGGCTTGTTCCAGATTCAACTGTTGGGAAAAACCGGTAAATGAAATTAAAAAAACGAAGGTTGTGACAAGTAAATTTCTCATTGCAAAAAACTAAGATTTACAAAGCTAACGATTTAAACTTAGAAATTTCAACTGCATCTTATTACCTTTACACTTTCAAACATATCCGAAAAAATGCAACGTCAGATCAAACTAATATGGGATTTCAGAGGACCGGCAGCAGCCAAAACCGCCGAGCATCATGAAATTCATTTAAAAGAATACATTGAAATCGAAAAATTACCCATCACCATAACCGGATTTCAGATTATTAATGAAATGTACGCCATTGCCTTTATGGTGGTTACCGATGAAAACATGATTCAGGTAAGAGACGCACTGAAACCACATCGAGGAGAATTGTTTCAGTAAAAAAAGTCACAGTTAACAGACAAAACTGTAAACTGTGACTGTATACTTTTTATAGTGCAAAACTCTAGTTAGCTACTTCGCTGATAAATTTGATACGCATCAATCGTAATTCTTCCGTATCATAATCACCTTCGAATTCATCCAGTGCATCCTGAATTTTATCAGAATGGGATTCCATGAAATAATCGTGAATTTCTTCCTGCTGATCTTCGTCCAGAATGTCATCCAACCAGTAACTGATATTCAGCTTCGTGCCGGAATAAACAATCTGTTCCATTTCTTTCAGGAGCGTATCCATATCTATTCCCTTGGCTTTGGCGATATCATCCAATGGCAGTTTTCTGTCTATATTCTGAATGATGTATAATTTCAGTGCAGAATTGGCTCCCGTTGATTTCACCACCAAATCATCCGGTCGCATAATGTCGTTATCTTCCACATAACGGGCGATTAGTTCGACAAATTCCTTACCGTATTTTTTAGCTTTTCCTTCTCCCACCCCATGAACATTGCTTAACTCATCGATAGAAATCGGGTATTTCAGCGCCATGTCTTCCAAAGAAGGTTCCTGAAAAACCACAAACGGCGGAACACCTAATTTTTTGGCTACTTTTTTTCGCAAATCCATCAGCATGGTCATCAGCGCTTCATCTGCCGTTCCTGAAGATTTGGCCGCAGTTACAATTGCTTCATCTTCAGTTTCACTGTATTCATGGTCTTCCGACATCATAAAAGAATACGGTTTTTTAATAAAATCCTTTCCTTTTTGTGTCAGTTTTATAACACCGTATGTTTCAATATCTTTAGAAAGCAATCCATCCACCAGTACCTGACGTATTAATGCCATCCAATATTTTTCATCATGGTCTTCCCCTTTAGCGAAGAATTTCTGAGCATCAGTCTTATGGGCCTTAATGGTTGCGTTGATTTTTCCGATAAGGGTAAAAATCACTTCTTTCGACTTATACAATTCTTTAGTGTCGCGAACAGTTTCCAAAAGCGTTACGACCTGATCCTGAGCTTCTACTTTCTTCTTCGGGTTGCGAACATTGTCATCCATATCAGCCCCTTCACCGTCCACATCATCAAATTCTTCACCAAAATAGTGGAGTAAAAATTTACGGCGTGACATTGACGTTTCTGCGTAAGCCACTACCTCCTGCAGCAAAGCAAAACCAATTTCCTGCTCAGCCACCGGTTTTCCGGCCATGAATTTTTCAAGTTTCTCGATATCTTTATAAGAGTAATAAGCCAAACAATGACCTTCTCCTCCGTCCCTGCCAGCCCTACCAGTTTCTTGATAGTAACTCTCCAGAGATTTCGGAATATCGTGATGGATCACAAAACGAACGTCCGGCTTGTCAATTCCCATACCAAAGGCAATGGTAGCCACCACTACTTCTACATCCTCCATAAGGAACATGTCCTGGTGTTTGGCTCTAGTTTTGGCATCCAATCCTGCATGATACGGAACCGCACTGATACCGTTAACCTGTAAAACCTGAGCAATTTCCTCAACCTTTTTACGGCTTAGGCAATAAATTACTCCCGACTTTCCTTTATGCTGTTTAATGAAGCGGATAATATCGCCTTCAATATTTTTAGTTTTGGTACGTACCTCATAGAATAAATTCGGACGGTTGAACGACGCCTTAAAAGTATTGGCATCTGTCATATCCAAATTTTTAAGAATATCTTCCTGAACTTTCGGTGTAGCGGTTGCCGTCAACCCAATGACAGGGATATCTTCCCCCAACTGCTTAATGATACTACGCAGGTTTCGGTATTCCGGTCGAAAATCATGTCCCCATTCCGAAATACAATGCGCCTCATCTATGGCCACAAAGGAAATAGGCACTCCTTTTAAAAAGTCGACATATTCTTCTTTTGTTAACGATTCGGGGGCGACGTATAACAATTTGGTCAATCCGGAAGTAATATCCTTCTTCACCTGATTGACTTCAGTTTTGGTAAGCGAAGAGTTTAAAACATGCGCAACGCCAAATTCAGAAGACAAACTCCTGATGGCATCCACCTGGTTTTTCATCAAGGCAATCAGCGGGGAAACAACTATAGCTGTACCATCCAGCACCAAAGCCGGCAGTTGGTAACACAATGACTTACCACCACCCGTAGGCATAATCACAAAAGTATTGTTATGAGTAATAATACTTTTGACAACACCTTCCTGTAAACCTTTGAACTGGTTAAAACCAAAAAATTTTTTTAACTCTTTATGTAAGTCAATTTCGCTTGGCTTCATTATCTATTAATAGGTATTTTTACATAAATTTGCAGAGAATAAAGATACGAAAATCTTTCATATTCACAAATTAATAAAATTTCTATTTTGACAGTCAGGGAAACCATTTTAAACACGGCAAAAAAAACTATATTATCAGAAAGCGAGAGCGTTGCTAATCTTATAAATTTCATTGATGATGATTTTGCAAAAGCGGTAGAGTTAATCTACAGTTGCAAAGGCCGCCTAATAGTTACCGGCATCGGAAAAAGCGCCATCATTGCTACTAAAATGGTAGCAACTTTCAATTCCACAGGCACACCTTCCATGTTCCTTCATGCAGCCGAAGCTATTCACGGCGATTTAGGAATGGTCCAACCCGGAGATGTGATTATCTGCATTTCTAAAAGCGGCAATAGCCCGGAAATCAAAGTACTTGTTCCTTTATTAAAGCGTTTTGGCAATACCCTTATCGGCATGACCGCTAATAAAAACTCTTTTCTGGGCAAAGAATCCGACTGCGTTTTAAACGCTCATGTAGATATGGAATCCTGCCCTAATAATTTAGCTCCAACCAACAGCACTACGGCGCAATTGGTTTTGGGAGATGCGCTTGCCGTTTGTTTGATGGAAATCCGAAACTTCGGAAGCGAAGACTTTGCAAAGTACCATCCAGGTGGTGCGTTAGGCAAAAAATTATTGCTTCGCGTGGTCGATATGCTGGATCAGACACATCGCCCTCAGGTAACTCCGGATTCCGATATCAGACACATAATCATGGAAATTTCCGAAAAGCGTTTGGGCGTTACCGCTGTAGTTGAAAATAATCATGTGGTCGGCATCATAACCGATGGTGACATACGAAGAATGCTTGAAAACAGAGACAGTTTCGGAGATTTGACCGCCAAGGACATCATGACCAAAAATCCAAAAACGGTACAATTATCAGATATGGTTGTAGATGCATTCAACACCATGGAAAACCACTCCATTACACAAATGATTGTTATCGACAGCAACCAATACAAAGGCGTTCTTCACATTCATGACATTTTAAAAGAAGGAATTATATAATGGCAGCGAATAAATCCGGAAAAGAAATGTCTTTTTTAGAACATTTGGAGGAATTCAGATGGCTGTTGGTACGAAGCACAATTGCCATTCTTATAGGCGGCTGCGTAGCCTATCACTTTAGCGATTTCATTTTCGACACTGTTATATTCGGCCCAAAAGACGGTAATTTCATAACCTACCGCTTCTTTTGCGAGATAGCCAACCAATACGATTTGGACAAAAGTTTCTGCATTCAGGAATTACCATTCGAATTGCAAAACCGAACCATGGAAGGGCAATTCTCAATGCTAATCTGGACTGCGATTACGGTAGGATTCATAATTGCTTTCCCTTTTATCCTGTGGGAATTATGGAAATTTGTCAGCCCGGCCCTATATGACAAAGAACGCAAAAACATTAAGCTTTTTATTTTTATTGCTTCACTCTTATTCTTTATGGGAGTAGCATTCGGTTATTTTGTCCTGACACCGCTCTCCATTAATTTCCTGGCCAACCTAACCATTAGTGACCATGTCAAAAACGCCATCGACGTAGAATCATACATCGGATTGGTAAAAACAACCTCACTTGCTACAGGTTTGGTCTTTGAATTGCCAATCGTAATTTATTTCCTTTCAAAGCTTGGAATCGTAACACCTCAATTCTTGAGGGATTACAGAAAATACTCGTATGTTATCATCCTAATTATAGCCGCAATTGTCACACCTCCTGATGTAATCAGTCAGACGATTGTAACCATTCCGCTTGTAATTCTGTATGAGATAAGTATTTTTATATCAAGTTTTGTAACCAAGAAGGAAGAACTTAAAACCATTTAATCATGGCTGATTTAGTAAAAGAATTCAACGACTACCGTTCGAAAATGAACGAAAAATTATTGGCCGATGACAATAAAGTTATCAAACGAATTTTCAATTTAGATACCAATGCCTATATGGAAGGCGCTTTGGATGTAAAAACCAAAGAACTTTTGGGATTGGTTGCTTCAGCAGTATTACGTTGCGATGATTGCATCAAATACCATTTGGAAACCGCATACAAAAACGGGATAACCAAAGAGGAAATGATGGAAACCATGGGAATTGCCACTTTAGTTGGCGGAACTATTGTTATTCCGCACCTGAGAAGAGCTTACGAATTTTGGGAAGCTTTAGAAAATCAGGAATAATTATTTGTTAATTTGTTGATGCAAATATCCTGTTATTCGTTTATTTGCAAACACAAAAATTTAGTCACTCAGCAACATTGATTACGCTGCAACTTAAAAAAGATGAAATTAAGAGCCGATAATATTGTTAAAACCTACAAAGGCAGAAGCGTGGTAAAAGGCGTTTCGGTGGAAGTAAATCGTGGAGAAATCGTTGGTTTATTAGGCCCGAACGGAGCCGGAAAAACCACTTCCTTCTACATGATTGTTGGTTTGGTAAAGCCCAATGCGGGAAACATCTACCTGGACGACACCAATATTACCGACTTCCCTATGTATAAACGCGCACAACACGGTATCGGATATCTGGCTCAGGAAGCTTCGGTTTTCCGAAAACTGAGCATTGAGGACAATATTTTAAGCGTATTACAGCTTACAAACCTTTCCAAAGTGGAACAGGAGGCTAAAATGGAATCACTGATTGACGAATTCAGCCTACAGCATATCAGAACTAACCGAGGGGATCTACTTTCGGGAGGAGAACGCCGTCGTACGGAAATCGCACGTTGCTTGGCTACTGACCCGAAATTCATTTTATTGGATGAGCCGTTTGCGGGAGTTGACCCGGTGGCGGTAGAAGATATTCAGCGTATCGTCGCTCAATTGAAAAACAAAAACATCGGAATCCTTATTACCGACCACAACGTACAGGAAACCCTTGCAATTACAGACAAAACCTATCTAATGTTTGAAGGAGGTATCCTAAAAGCCGGAGTACCGGATGAGTTGGTGGAAGACGAGATGGTACGTCGTGTATATTTAGGTCAGAATTTTGAGTTGAGAAAAAAGAAACTGGAGTTTTAATTAAGACAAAAAGTCAGCAAACTTCTGTCTCTGCAGCAAATGGAAAATCCAGATAAGGAAACTTTAGACAACTGGCACAAAGACCCAAATAACTGGAAATGGGGAATTTTCTATTACAATCCGAAAGATCCGAGAGTCATGGTTCCTAAAAAAATTGAATGGATGGGCTGGACCATCAATTTCGCCAACACCAAAGCCGTTCTTTTATTCCTTGGAATGGCTCTTTTCTTTATTTTCGTGGTAACGTTAATTTCTAATCATTAACTACTGAATACAAAGCGCCTTTAAATCTTCGCTGTTTCCGTTAAACACATTAACATCAACCATTCCCTTTATACCCGGGATCTGGGCTTTCTCGGTAAACTGCCAAAAATGCCAGTCTTTCTGAATCCGCTCCACAAAGAAATTGTAATTCGCAATCCACAATGGATACCCTTTAAATTCTTTCTTTAGAAAATCGGTATAATAACTCTCTCCGGAATAAATAATCGGCTTTACCTTATAATGTTTTTCGACATGCTTTAACCAACGGCGTAAGCCTACTTTCAAACTGTCGACAGATTGTTTTCTGGGTAATTTCTCAATATCAAGCACCGGAGGTAAATCTCCTTTTTTGAGTTTTACGGTTCGGATAAAATTCTCAGCCTGAGCAATTGAATTCTCATTCGGTCGATAATAGTGATAAGCCCCCCGAACAAAATAATGCTCTTTGGCCGCTTCCCAGTTTTCTTTGTAACGGGAATCAGTTTTGGCGCTTCCGGCTGTAGCACGAATAAAAACAAAAGATAATGGAAATTCATCTTCGATCTTATCGATTTTCCCCCATTCTATTTCCGATTGGTATTCGGAAACATCAAAACCAACCAGTTGGGTATCGTGCCTGCTCAGCACTTCAAAAATGCGGATATCCTCAATTTCGCGTTCATCTTCGGTGAGCTCGTTTACATTTTTATCGGTTTTAAATCCCAGATAATAAAGCAGTCCGTTTCGGTAATTATAAACCACCCCAATTAACAAAACCACAAAAAGCACTCCCAAAGTAAACAGCAATAATCGCCCAAAAGGAGTTTTGGTTGTTTTTGAAGATTTTGACCGTGATGTTCTTTTCGGTGGAGTTTTCTTTGCAGAAACACGTCTCATGAATTAAACCTGCTTATTTAAAACCTTATTATTTATCACCGAAAGGAATACATAAAAAAGAATAATCAGTGGAATAGCCAAATACTGGAACATCACTAATAATATAGCACAAACAGCTAAAAAGAACACTTGAAGTTTATTTTTCTCCCAGCTAAAATATTTCACTTTCAATGAAAACAAAGGAATTTCGGCATTTAACAGATAAGCACTTAAGAAACTTAAGCCAACCAGAAAATAAGGGTTACTCAAAATATTTGAAAGCCATTCGTACTGACTGGCAAACAAAATCATCGGAATACTCATGATTAATAGCGCATTTGCCGGTGTTGGCAATCCGATGAATGAATCGGTTTGGCGGGTATCAATATTGAACTTCGCTAAACGATAACATGATGCAATCGTAATTATGAAACCGATATAAGGCACAATTGCCATGTAATTGGTCTCAGGCGTCAGGGTATAAATATCTTGGTTCTCCTGAATATCAGACAGCATTTTATACATCACTAACCCAGGTACCACACCACTGGTCACCATATCGGCAAGCGAGTCCAACTGTACACCTAAAGGACTTTGTGCATTAAAAATACGTGCAAAAAAACCGTCCCAAAAATCAAAAAAGATACCTAGGCAAACTAAAGAAAATGCTTCAGGATAACTACCGTTAAAAGCGTGTATCAACGCCAAAAGTCCTGCAGTAAGATTTAAGAATGTAATAAGATTTGGGATCTGTTTTTTAAATGACATGCGTTTTCTTTTTAAACTGACACAAAGTTATACAATAAGTTAATATAAAACGGAGTTTAGTAATTGAGTTTTTTAATTCTTGCCAAAAAGTTGTTGTGCAATAAATTCAGGCACTGAGTCCTTACGGCAACAATTTGAAGGAATGTTTTTTAATGACCGTTTCATCTTATTATGTTATATTTGCGCAAACCAGAAAGGATACACATATTAAAAACATCTTGTAAGCAATTATCTCTCTGGCTTATTTCATATAGTAATAACAAATGACTTTGAAAAAGACCTGCCTTTTATTGGTGCTTTTTATATCAGTAATCACTCACTCACAGGTTGTTAGAAAATACTCTAACGAATTCATGAGCATTGGTGTAGATGCTGCAGCACTGGGCATGTCGAATGTGGTGGTATCCCATACTGCCGATGTTAACTCCGGATACTGGAACCCTGCCGGCCTTTTAAAAATGGAAGACAATCAGGTTTCGTTAATGCACGCCAGTTATTTTGCCAACATCGCCCAATACGACTATGCCGCCTATGCCATGCCTTTGGATGACCGTAGCGCTGTCGGTGTATCGTTAATCCGTTTCGGGGTTGATGACATATTAAATACCACACAACTTATAGACAGTCAGGGCAATGTCGATTACAACCGTATCAGTTTGTTTTCAGCGGCTGATTATGCTGTTACGGTGTCATACGCAAGAGCGCTTCCGGTTCAGGGATTCAACTATGGGATCAACGCAAAAATCATACGTCGTATAATTGGTGATTTTGCCAGCTCCTGGGGATTTGGTTTTGATCTGGGATTACAGTATGAAACACAGGACGAATGGAAGTTCGGACTTATGCTTCGCGATATCACCACAACTTACAACACTTGGGCCATAAACGACGAAGAGTTCCAAAAAATAAAAGATGCCGTTCCCGGCGAAAATCAGGAAGCCCCAGAAACTTCGGAAGTCACTTTACCGAAGGCACAATTAGGGATGTCCAAAAAGTTTATTTTCCATTATGATTACAGTCTTTTGGCGGCAGCGAACCTAAACATGCAGTTTGCCCGAACCAACGACATCTTCTCATCAAATCTGGTAAGTATTGATCCTGCCATCGGATTTGAAGGCGGGTACATCGATTTGGTTTTTCTTCGTGCCGGCTTGGGTAATTTCCAGAAAATTACCGAAATAGACAATTCTAAAAAAGTGAGTTTTCAGCCCAATATCGGTATCGGATTTAAATACAAAGGCATTCAGGTGGATTATGCCCTGACCGATTTAGGCGACCAGAGCGCTGCTTTATATTCCAATATTTTTTCGCTAAAAGTTGATTTAGGCATTTTCAGATAATGATACCACATATTTCATCCGTCAGGTTTTTCAAATATTTACTGATTACTTTCTTTTTTATCACTTCGGCAGGAGCACAAAATGCCATTTTATCTGAAAAAGCTACGGTAAGCCTGCTCACCTGCGGAACCGGAGCGGAATTATATTCTTTATACGGACACACCGCGCTTCGCATTAATGACCCCGCAAACAATATAGACATTGTTTACAATTATGGTACTTTCGACTTTACCACACCAAATTTTTACGGAAAATTCGTTAAAGGCGATTTGGAATACTTTGTAAGCACCAGCAGCTTTGAAGAATTCAATTACAGCTATGTCTATGACGACCGCGATATTTTCGAACAGAAATTGAACCTCACTCAGGCGCAAAAACAACAGATTTACGCAGAGCTAGGCGATGTTCTTGCCTCTGAGAAACGCTTCTATACGTATAAATTCATAGATAGGAATTGCACCACCATGGTACGCGATGTGATAAACAAAGTATTACCACATCCGATTTCGACCAATGTTCCTGATACCCAAAAAAAATACCGACAGATCCTTTATGATTACCAGACCGATAAATTCTACGAGAACCTGGGAATCAACTTGATGTTTGGAGCTAAGACCGACAAACAGTGCGACCAGTTATTCCTCCCGATAGAATTATTGCAGGGCATTGAACAGACAAAAATTGACGGTAAAAAATTAAGCGGCAGCACGGTAACTGTTTTTAAAAGTTCACAAAACGGCGCCCAAAAATCGCTTTGGAACAACATTTATACTTTTGCGCTGGCCTTGTTGGTCTTAGCTTATTTGGTTTACAAAAAGAGAAAGGCAGCAATTGTTTATTTAGCTGTTGTGGGAACAATGGGGTTATTCTTTTCTTTGGTGGGATTGTACTCTCTTCATCAGGAAATATTGTGGAATTACAATGCATTACTGATTAGTCCTCTTTTCCTTCCATTGGTTTGGCTTGTATTGCAAAAAAATACAGTTTGGGTTAACCGTCTTGTACTGGTGAGTTTTGGCTGTATTGCGATTTATCTTATTTACATGCTCAACAAGGCACATTTGATAATGATGATTCCAATAGTAGTAACTACATCGGCTTCTCTTTGGAAAGTGCGAAAAACTTCGGTTTAAAAAAGAAATACTTCCCCCTGAACCATGGAGCCTTAAAATCTGTTCATTAGCCCTGATGTAAGTGGCATCCTTTTGTGGAGCCTCGCGGAACAAAAGATAAAGCGGACAGCAGGAATAGAGTTTACAAACAAGTCCAAACGATTCGCTTCAAAAATTCCCACTATAACTCTAGCTTTCTAAAATTCTAACCCCTTATCCTTCACCTCTAAAACTACTAACTCAAATTCGTAATTCACAATTCGTAATTTCCTTTACTGTCCCCTAAAAAACAAAACGGCACTAAGTGTTTTCAGGACAATATTCACGTCCAGGAACAAACTGCGGTGTTTGATATAATACAGGTCGTATTGCAATTTAATTAAACTGTCTTCGATAGTTTCCCCATAAGAATGTTTTACCTGCGCCCATCCGGTAAGTCCGGGCTTGATAACGTGACGGGTCTGATAATAAGGCATGATTTCAGCAATCTGGCCCACAAAAACCGGACGCTCCGGACGAGGCCCTATTACCGCCATATCCCCTTTTAAAATGTTTATGAACTGAGGAAATTCATCTATTCTGCTTTTTCGTAAAAACTTCCCAAAAGGGGTAATTCGGGCGTCGTTCGCAGTGGCAAAAACAGCACCGTTAACTTCGGCATTAGTTACCATCGAACGGAATTTATAAATTTTGAAAGGCACGCCGTTTTTGCCTATACGCTCTTGGGTATAAATCAAGGCGCCCCTATTAGCTGCCAAATTCCCAAGCAGAAGAAAAGGTGTCAGCAGCAAGCCCACGGCCAATCCTGTTAAGGATATAACGACATCAAACAATCGGCTGGCATATATGTACAATTTATTCTGATTGCTCCTGCTAAAAGGAAAATATTTATAAAAATCTTTTTCTGAAAAATGAACCGGCAGTCGGTATGTACTGGTCTCATACACTTGTGAATACTCCCGTATAACAATTCCTTTCTCTAAAAACGACAACAACTTATCATAAACAACAACCGGTACTTCTTCGTTGGATTTGTTGGCTATTACGATTTCCGAAACAGAATTTTTCAAAATAAAAGACTCAAGATCTTCCGGAAATATTTTTGTGAGTTTCACTTTTCTTTTATTGGATTCCCTGGTACTCAAATACCCCATTACTTTATAGTTGGGATCGGCCTTCTCAAGTTCGCCAACTAAGGCGTCAACTGTTTTATCATCAGCCAGAAAAAGTACTTTCTTATAAAAATGATGCGAAGCCAGAAACTTCTGGTAGAACATCCTCCATAAAAATAAAGCACCTAAGATAGCGATGTAGAAAAATATAATCTGCAATCGGTTTTTAGGCAATGGTGGGGTAAAAATGGGCGTCAGCAAATACACAAACACCGTTGCTGTTGCGGTCAGAATAATACTTTTAATAATCTGAAACTGATTTCCGGCCACCTGAAGATTATACATTTCGAATATGGTTCCGAAAAACAACGTATAGAACGCTAACACAAAGGTCCAATAATAGCTGTGTATGGAAATACTAAAGTAGTCAAATTCAAGGTAAATCCCCAACAAATACAAGGTAATAAGAATCAGCAATACATCAAACGCCCTAAGCAAAATCTTGCGTTCCGATATCTCAAAATGTATTTTCTTATTTTTTGTCATCACCTTTAACTATAGGTGCAAAATAACAAATAATTATACAGAAAAACACTAGCATGTAACAATTAACAAAATAATTGTTTGTGACCAGCCATCTATCCTCCGTTCAGTAAATCATTCCAAGACACCTTTACGACATCCCAATCCCACATTTCAGCCTTTCGTCTTGCTTTTACTCCAATTTCTTGAGCAATTTCATGATTTTCGATCAGATAATGAACTGCGTTGACCATCGCTTCTGTATCATTATCATTTACCAGCAAAGCGTCCTCTTTATCGTTCAGTAAAAAAGGAATTCCCCCTACATTAGTTGAAACCACCGGCAAACCCAATGCCATGGCTTCCATGACACTCACAGGCGTATTATCGAAACGCGTTGTATTGATGAAAATATCATAGTCTTTTGACATTGCTATCCATTCTTCCTTAGACAACCTGCCTGTAAAACGAATGTTCAACCCCAATGAGCGGGCATACTCTTGTGTCAGAACTCCGCTCCCATCCTTATCTGGGCCTACCATGCATAATTTTGCTTCGGAATATTTTCTTTGTAATTCACACAATACATCTACCGCCATTTTGGGATTATATATTGCATCGAAAGCACGCACCCACAAGAGTTTTGGAGCTACGCTTTTTCTTTCTTTATAAGAATACTTATGAATTTCTACTGTATTTGGGATAAACAAAAGATTAGTAAATCCAAACTCTTTAAAGGCTTGATACAAATAATGGGAAGGAGCAACATTTTTATAGGCATTTTCAAACACCATTGCCGACAACTTAGGATTATTCTTTAATCGATTAGGTAAATTACCACCATGAAGTATTGGAATATACCGGATTTGTAAAATTCTGCACAGTTGGCTTGCAAAAAAAGCAAACCAAAATCCGGAGGTACTGTAAGTATCAATCAGGACAAAAGCGGTTTTTCGATTTATTACCACAGCCCACAGCATATCCGCCAGCCTCATAAACCAGTTCTTCTTGTCGGACGCACTGACAATATTATACCCCGCCTCTGTCAGTTGGGCACTCAGCGTTTCAACAGTGGTTACATTAAGTCCTTTTCCGGAAAGCTTATTCCCGAGGTACAGCAGGCTTTTCAAGGGCATATACTTTTAAAAGTGATAAGGCATAAACAAACGCAGGGGCTGCAATTCGCATGGCCGCGTGATTAATGGTCAGCAACCAGAAAACAACAAAAGACAGCAAAAACAGATGTTGTCGGTTATCCAGATACAATACCAAAGGAGTTATCAGTAAAATTAAAAGACAAACAACACCCAACGAGCCATGCTCTGCAAGCATGCGGCTTACTTCGTTGTGAGAGGCTGCTTCAATACCGGTCATCTCTTCTCTATATTCTTTATTTTTCCCTACCCCGATACCCAAAATCGGGTTATCCAAAAACATTTGGAATTCAGATTCAATTAAGCGCTCTCTACCTGTTAGTTTACTCTTTTTTATTCTTCCTCTTGCATCTTGGTTTGCATAACGCTTATTAATTAATCCACCGGTCTGAATAGAACTGTAGGTCCATATGCCTACTAAAAGAAAAAATACAAGTGCAACAAATCGTGCTATTTTTGATTTCGCTGCGGATTTTGTTGTTAAAAAAAGTATAGCTAAGAGTAGCACAATCATGATACCGCCCGCAATAACCCCTCCACGGGAAAAAGTCACAATCCCTCTAAAAGTAATTACTCCCAAAATAATGATATCGATGATGCGATGTTTTTTACTTTTAGACAAAATCATGATTTTGGAAAAAAAAAGAAAAATACCCAGTCCCAAAATAGTAGAAACCTGATTGGGTCCAAATCCTCCGGACGTTTGAAAATTAGAATCAGTATTGGTTACTACATCTTTAATGCTAGGGGTATACAGATACATGTAGGTTACTGTCGTCAAAATCGGAAAAGCCAAGGCATTAACAACACCCATCATTTCAGATAAGCTGATTTTTCGTCGGTAACAATAAATTGCGGAAACCGCCAAGCAAACAGGACCGATAATATTAAAAGTAATTGCTTTTCGTATATCGGTTTCAAAGTTAAGTG
This sequence comes from Flavobacterium enshiense, assembly GCF_022836875.1. Classification (NCBI taxonomy): domain Bacteria; kingdom Pseudomonadati; phylum Bacteroidota; class Flavobacteriia; order Flavobacteriales; family Flavobacteriaceae; genus Flavobacterium; species Flavobacterium enshiense. The sequence continues at coordinate 1,493,263 of NZ_CP090376.1, read as the reverse complement.
AAAGCGTACCTACAATAATTCCCGGAATAAGTAAAATCATAAAAACAAAGTACAACAAAGCGTTTTTGGAAAATCCTCTGTAATACATGCCAAAACCCAAACTTCCCATAACTACATACTTTGCAAATTGTTCTCCGAAATTCCCTCCGGTCATCCGGAGAAAAACCTCTGCACCTACTACATAAGCAGCAACATAAAGGGCTTCATTATTAGCATTCTTCTTTTTAATTATAATATAAAACCCCAATAAAACAATAGCTAAAGCATACAATTTTGAAAAAAGAGGCAAAAAATACACGCTTATTCCAATCAGAATATGCAATAGGACCAATTCACTATAGGATATCTCTTTTTTTTTCATTTTTACATTTTTTTATAAAAATCAATAGCTTCACCAACAACAGCATTCACTGAAAACTTTTTAGAAACAATAGTATTTAAATTATGTGCAAATTTATCTCTTAACGCTTCGATTTCAGTTAATGTATTTAATCTGGCCTGTATACTGCCCACTTCTTCCGGTGCTATTAAAAAACCATTCTCGTTATCTTCAATAATCTCGGGACAATACCCTACATTAGTCGATAAAACAGCCAGAGGAGTCAATCCGTATTCCAAAAGTGTTACCGGAAAACCTTCATAAGTAGACACCAACACTCCGATATCGGATTGCTTTAAAACGGAAAACACATCCGGACAACTCCCGTAAAAAAAAACCTTGTCCTCCACTTTATTTTCCTTCACAAAATACTTCAATCTCAGGGAGTAATCATCTTCATTATCTTTTCCGATAAGATGCAGCGTCCAGCCGGATTGCAAGGCATTGGAAGCAGCAAATGCTTTCAGAAGCGTAATATGATTTTTAGGGGTTCTCAGATTGGCAAGACAAACAATCCTTTTACCTGCAGTCCCTTTTAAAAAAGTAGTCTGTATTTCCTGCTCGGGAACTTCCGAAAAATTCGGAAGATATAATATGTTTTTGCACTTTAAATAAGACAATGCCCATCGCTCCAATTCGGTATTACAGGCAATAACGCCGTTAAAAAAACAGGAAAACCACACGATTTTTCTGTTACCCGACAAAGGAAGATACAAGCGATTCCCATTATGATCATGCCACACAATTTTAATTCCGGGAGAAAGTAACCGTACCAGAACAGCAATAAAAAAAGAACTGCTGTGCGCATGAACATGCGTAACTTTATTATGAGCGATGTACTTTCTTAGCTTCAAAATAGCCGAAAGATCAACTGTTCTTTTTTTGTTTAAAAAAAGATAACCAACCTTAGAAGACAACTGCTCTTTCAGCACCCCTTCATTTCGAGTCGCGACCAATCCGGAAAAAGTGATCCTATCCGCTAAGGCATTGGCATAATTCACAGCCATGCGCTCCGCACCTCCGGTCTCCAGACTATCTATTAACTGTACAATGCGCACGCTCTTATCTCTTTAATTTATTAATCAACCTTTTTTTTACTACTGTTATCCTAAGATTTTCACTTGTTATCCTGAACTTACGAAGGATCTCTGTCATCCCGACGAAGGAGGTAGGAGGGCTTTGCTCGAATTGGCGAAGCAATCTCTAAAGACACAAAACCTTCACTCAAATTGGTGCAGCAACCTGCTTTCCCCCTTCTGCCTTCTGACTACTCCCCGTTCAACAGTACCCTAATCTCTTCTTCAAAATAATCCAAAGTATATTTCCGCGACCAATGTAACGCTTTTTCCGCTTTCACGGAATAATTTTCAGCATCGTTTATACAAGCGGACAACTGTTTCACATCACTATCCTCATCCAGGGTAAGAACAATCCCCCTGTTTCCCAAATCCAACATATAGGAAACACAGGATACAGGTGTAGCAACGGGAACACAACCCCAAAACATGGCTTCCGCCACCACCTTAGGCCACCCTTCACTTTTAGACGGTAAAAGTACAAAATGACTTTGTTGATAAGCTGTCTTCACCGTTTCCGCAGTCTGATTACCATATAAAACAATATTTCCTTCTAATCCTTTATTTTTAATATAAGACTCCAACACAGGTCGTTCTTTACCCTCACCATACAAATCCAAACATACCGGATACCCCAAATGCAGTAACCGTTCCACCAACTGAACCGCATACAAAGGCCGTTTCCCTACCGATAAAGTCCCCACAAACAAAAACCGAATGCTATCCTGAACTTGTCGAAGATCACTTTTCTCTTTTCCCTTTTCACTTTCCCTATAAGAAGCCGTAAAAAAAGGCTTAATATTTCTACTGCTCCCCTCCCATTCCCCATATACTAGCACCTGCATGTTTTGGGTTAGAAAGGTAGTACTCAAAATCCATTTCTGAAGACGGTAACTCAGGGGTTGCTTTGCTTTAGGATCCCAATTCCCGGCATACTTAGCTGTCTTCGGGGTATTCGGAAAAAAAATCTGAACCAGACAGCCTAGTAACCCTATATTACAAGGACAGCGAAAATGAATATGATCCGCACTTCGAAAAGCTTTCGCAATAATAAATAGGTTTATTAAAACAACTTTTATCGTTCTCAAAATCTGGGAAAAGGAAGTGATATCAAACTCTTTTAATGGAATAACATTCGCAATAGCAAAAGGAATATCGGAAACCAACAGATTTCGATCTGAAGACCATACTGGACAGCAAAAACTCACCGAATCAGCATATTTAGCCCAAAGTTCCATCTCTTTCACATAGGGTCCGTATGCTTTCCAACCATCAGTTGCAGGTATTAACGGGGCTGCGGAAATAACTAATAATTTCATCAGATATAGCCCTTAGAACCTTTAGTGGAAATTTCAACAGCTGGTACTCCCAAAACAACCGTACCTGTATTTACATTGTTGGTAACCAGGGAGCAGGCACCTATAACAGCATTATCGCCCACAGTAATTTTTCCGGCCACGACCGAATTAGCGCCAATGTATACATTGTTCCCTATCACGGGAACACCCCTGTTTTCGCCGGTACCCGAAACACCAATAGTTACCCCCTGTGATATGTTGCAGTTAGTACCGATAACCGTTTTTGAATTCAATATGATACCGCCAAAATGACCAATATAAAAAGAATGTCCTATAGAAGCTGAAGCCGGAATGGAAATCCCTGTTGTTAGTTCAATTCCTTTTTGCCACAAAAGACAAAGAAAAAGCAAAATTTGGCGAAGCAATGGCACACGAATGGTTCGGTAAACAGCATTAGCGGTTCGGTACTGAAAAATAGCCCAGAACCCTTGTGTAAAAAAAACTATAGTAATAAAGCGGCCACCGTATTTTTTGTATTTTCTATAATCAGAAAGTAGCATAATTACAAGATAGATTTATAAAATTCTATGTTTTGATTAACAATAGTTTCCAAACTAAATCTTTCGGCAATATCTAATCTTGCACTTTGTCCTATCAATTTACATTCGTTTGAATGTTCTAAAGCCCATTTAATTTTAACAGCAATATCTTCGGGAGAAGAAGGATTAGCCAAAATACCTGTTACACCATCCTTAACTGCTTCAGGTCCAGGCCCTGTTAGACTACCAATAAATATTTTGCCCATAGCCAACACTTCCAACCAAGCAACCGGCATCGCTTCCATATGACTTGGATAGCAGCAAATGTGTGCCTTCGCAATAATTTGAGGCATTTCAATATTAGGAACTATTCCAAGAAATTTAATATGTTTAGCTGTTTTATCTGTAATTGATTTTTCTAAAACCGGAAGATATGGAATTCTTGTACCTGGGAGATTCCCTCCTCTTCCCGCAATAAGCAGCCGTATGTTTGGAAATTGATCAACCAAATACTCCAACGATTCCACTAATTGTCTAACTCCCTTTTTTTCAACGATACTACCTGCAAATAATATTGTCTGAGGGATATTTTCTTCATTCGAGGCATCAAAAAATTTATCAATATCAATGGGATTAAAAATTACTTGAATAGGAACTTTTCCTAAATCAAGTAAATCTCTGGTAGTTTCCCCTACATATTTCGAAACCGCGATTATATAATCCGCTTTTTTAAAAGAACGTTTTTCCTGAAAAGCTTTCCACCATTCAACAGGCCTGTTTTCCGCTTTTGCGAAATAGTGATGACCACCATGCATTCTGATTACATATTTAACTCCATTAATCTTAGGTAAAAAAGCCATACCTAATTCTGGAGTTTCTACAAAATCAATACGGTTTTCTTTGTGGATGACTTCAATTTTTCTTGCAATTTCCCTAGAATTAATTAACCATTGCAATCCTTTTACCTTCTTTGCAGCTAATCGATAAACAGTTATATTATTTATGGTTTCTTTCTCTTCTTTTGAAGTATAATTTAAACCAATAACACTCACTTTAATTCCTTTTTCTGCTAATGATTTCCCCAATGTCGCCACAAATGTACCTACACCACCGTGAGGAAACCCCAATTTTGGAAACTCAGATGTAATAAAACAGATGTGCATATTACTGTAATTTTAAAATAGTTCTAATATTTGATGAGGCATTTTTATAATCAGCAATAATAACTGATTTCCATTGAGCCATGACAACCACATTATTTTTTTTAACTATTTTTTTGGTTATTTCGCTACTATTATTCAGCCATATTACCGCTTCCTTTGCCGGCATGCTTCTAAAATGCTGAAATTGATAGATAGTTTCAACAGACCAATTTTCAACATTTTTTTTTCTTTGATCATATTTTATAAAAATGCAAGGCTTTCCAAACATAGCAAAATCAAATGCCATAGTTGAACCGACATTAATCACCATGTCAGAATAATAAGCTGTGCTGACAAGCAAGGAAATATCTTCCCTTGAAGGATAGACCATATTCCAGTCTTTTGATTTCTTAAACAACCAGATTGGTGGAGCCTCTTTAATAAGATCATTGTATTTTTGAATAATCGAATCAAATCTCCCTGACAAATCCACAGGACAACGACGCAGCAAAATCTGATATTCTGCATCCAACCCATGCTTTAAAATTTCGTTAGCAATATCTTCAAGATATTGAGGATCATCTGGAGAAGTTAAACTATCATCACCTGAATAGCAAATAATTTTCTTATTCAAATCCAAGTTATATCTGCTGTAAAATTCTTCTTTTGGAATAATATTTTCGGGATTATCATAACATTCAAACTGCGGTGTCCCGGTAATATGAATCTTCGATTGCGGAATTTCCGGATAATACATTTTCATTTCTGCTTTCATGTATTCAGACCACACCAAGTATTTATCGGCCCGAAGCGCCATTCTCGCCTTAGGTAAATTATCCCAAGAGTATATTACAGTTGTCGTCTCGATACCCAAATCTTTTGCGGCAGCGAAAACTGTTGCACATTGTAAACCTCTTTGATGGGAACAAAACAATTTATCCGGCTTAACTTCTTCAAGTATTTTTTTTACTTCAAAATAAAACGGGTTTTTCCGAATTTCTTTCTGATAGGCAATTTCCAATTTCGCAATACTTTCGTATTTTTTAAACATAGGAGCAGAAAATGCTATTACTTTATAAAAAATTTTCTTAAAGTAACCTTTATGGGATGTTTTCCAGTTAGTGAGAATTGTTCTATTCCCGGTTAAAGTGGTATTGTAATGCAAACGGGAAATACAAATCAATTCTCTGATGAATTTTTCCTTTGCACTTTCAAAATATTTTGGAATTTTAAGCGCCGTCGAAACATTAGTAATTTTCTTTATTTCTGCTTCCGTTTCATCATCAAAATTATGGAATAATATGAGTTCATCTTCCGAAGCTCTGAAAATATCAGAATACAGATAGTTTCGGATTCCGACACCATCAGGGAATAACAACATTAATTTATTTTTTGACATTATATCTCTAACTTTTTGGTGATTCAATTGCCAAATATCGTTTTTTTTTCAGCAACACAGTATAATTTCAAAATCAAATTTTGACTTGAAAATTCAATTTAAGACTTTATTTTGAAACAGATTAATGTTAAAAATCACATTTTACATATCCAATTTATTGCACATCTGTAATCTCGCTAATTTTTCGGTATAACTGTCGCTGTTAGGAAACACATTTCCATCACCTCCACTAAAATAATACGAAATGATATATAGACTCGGATAATGGAAGATAGCAAATAGGTCATTGTCTCTTAAAGAAATGTTTTAATTTATTTCAGACAACCAACAGCCATTATTTATTCAGTAACAATCCTAAATTCACCCATTGCCAAATATGAAAACTGCTTTCCTGATTTCCTTTAAAATACGTTTCCAATTCTTTTTGCAATTGCTTTTTGTCAAACCAGTCACGGTTTTCCAAAGTACTGACAACGGCTCTCACCCAATCCTGCAATTCATTGGCGAGCCATTCACGTTGCGGCGTCTGCAAAGGACGTTTGGGCGCTAAAGATACTTCTTTATTTAAATAATTATTGGCTATTTTTCGCAACAGCCATTTTTGCTGACCTTCCTTTATTTTAAAGTCAATGGAACGACTGAATACATATTCCACCAAACGATAATCTAAAAAAGGTTCACGCAATTCAGTACCATGAAGCATGGAGACCCTGTCATTAAAACGTAAAGCTCTCGGAATTTTAGTATAAAACAAATCCCGATATTGTAAATTCAGTAAATTATCGGAAAAGGGTTTCTCATAAACTACCTTATCTGATAATTTCAGAAAATCCTCTTGTAACGCATTCGTTTTAAAAGGAGATTGGGAAACCCCTTGAATTACTGACCCATTATTTTTAACATAATAATCATAACCCGCCCAAGCCTCATCAGAGCCCTGACCGTCAAGAAGTACTTTTACACCTTTGGAACTTGCTCTCCTGAAAACTTCACTATAAGCCAATGTTGGAATCCCTCCGAAAGGTTCAGCCTGCAAATATGCCATTTCGCTTGCTTTCTCAGGAATTTCGCTTGCGGTTAACAAACATTTATTAAATGGATAATTTTTCCCATTGAGCATTTGTTTTACCCAATAGATTTCGTCATATTTTTCGTCATTAGTATAAAAAGTAAACGTTTCAATGTTTTTGCTTTGGTCCTTAAACTGACGATCTATCAGGGCTAATAAAATACTGGAATCGAGTCCGCCACTCACATTGAACCCCACAGAAACATCGGCGCGGAAACGTAATTTTACTGCATCCAATAATAATTCGGTAATATATCCTTCTTCATTTTCTTTAGAAACCGGAAACAACTCGTTTACATTAGCAACAAAATCATACCATTTATGGAATTTTATTATGCCATCTCTAAATTCCAGATAATACCCTGGTTGCAATTGCATAATGCTTTCCCAAAATGTTTCTGTTGGATTCCCGTAATGCCCTTGGGTTAAGAATTCAGCCCAAAGTGATGCCTTGGGTTCTTTTTTTATTCCCGAAGCAAACAAAGCATTAATTTCTGAAGCAAAAAAAAGTGAATCATTTTGTAATGCGTAATAAAAAGGCTTCACACCAAATCGGTCACGGGCGGCAAAGAGTTTTTTTTCCTGTTTGTCCCAAATGGCAAAAGCAAACATGCCATTAAATCGAGTCATGCAGTTACTCCCCCATTCTTTATAGGCATTCAGAAGGACTTCTGTATCGGAAGCCGTTTTAAACGTATATTTCGATTTTAATTCCGATTTTATTTCAATGTAGTTGTAGATTTCTCCATTAAATACCATTAAATATCGACCGCAATCACTCTCAAAAGGCTGATTAGCTGCTGAACTCAGGTCAATTATACTCAATCGGTTATGACCGAAGGCAAATTTATTCTCAGACAGAACTGCTCCTGTATGGTCAGGACCTCGGTGTTTTTGGGCTGCCAACATTGCATGCAATGTTTCTTTCATTGCTTTACCCCCAATTATCCCAGCAATTCCACACATATCATTGTTTTTTTATGAATAAAGAAGCCTTTTCCCAATCCTCAGGAGTATCAATATTTACATAATTCTCCGGATTACTCTCGATATAAGCCAATTGATTACCATATAACGAACCGGCTTTTATAACTTCCGACTTTGTTATATAGATGGAACCATCGCGATGATAGGCTTGCGGCAGATCCTGCCTTCTGGAGATTAATTTTTCATCACCTGTTGCAATGGTCAGGAGGCCGTTTTCATCACATTCAAAAGTCCAATGTGGGTTGTATTCATGTGGAACAGGTAATACACTTACCAACGCATCAGCATTAGTTTCCATAAATTTTTCTATAGCGCAGTCTATGAAACCGTTTTCCCGGAAAGGACTCGTAGGTTGTAAAAGACACACTGCTTCAAAAAAAGCACCGTTACTTTCATAAAAATCGAGCACATGCTGCAGTACAGCTAAAGTTGGTGTATTGTCTTCCGCCAGTTCTTTTGGTCTCATGAACGGTATACCTGCACCATAGTCTAAAGCTACTGCTGCAATGGCATCACTGTCTGTAGAAACAATAATTTCTGAAAGCAACTTACTTTTTTTTGCACTCTCAATGGAATAAGCAATCAGAGGCTTACCTCCTAACAGTTTTATATTTTTGCCAGGAACACCTTTAGACCCCCCGCGGGCAGGGATAACCGCAAGAAGCTTCATCTTAATACATGATGGTTTTGTGAAACTGTAAAGGAAGCGATGCCAATAACGAAGCTATCTTTTGCCCTGCCTTTCCGTCACCGTATAATAAAGACGATAATATCGTTCCATTAGATGCCGACTGCAGTACGGCTTTCTCAATCTGTTCCTGACAATAATCAACATCAACTACGTTATTGCCGCGATCTCGTCTGTTCTGACGGGAACCTATATTAACAACCGGAACACCTAAATAGGCACATTCCCGAATACCAACACTGGAGTTTCCGATCAAACAACTACTGTTTTTCAACAAATGAAGAAAATCCTTTCCCTCCATATTTTTAAAAAAATGAACTTGTGGTAAGTGGTGTTGCTCTCTGAAAGCACGTATTCCTGTTGAAGTACCATCAGCACCGGCATCCACATTAGGCCAAAACCATAATGTCGGTTTATTTACCTTGTGTACCGCTTCAAGCGTGGCTTCAATATGTTTTCTGGAATCTTTATATTCTGTCGTTACAGGATGCTGCATTACAACTAGATAACCTTCACTCAAATTGGGTTTCGCTCCCACACCTCCATATTTTTCATAGGGGTTAAAAGGCAACTCTCTACTGTTTGTTATTTCTTCAGCCAGATCAATGGAAGGACAACCGGTGTTGAATACCATTTTAGGATCTTCACCTAATTTTATTACTCTTTCCTTTGCACTCTCTGAGGCTACAAAATGATAATCTGCTAATTTAGTTATGGAATGACGCACTTTTTCGTCAATATTACCTGTCACTTCTCCTCCTTGAATATGAGCTAAAGGAATATTCATATAAGAAGCAGCAATGGCGGTAGCCATGGTTTCAAAACGGTCAGCTACGGTAACAACAATATCCGGTTTTAAATTATCAAAAACCGTGGATAATTCTAAAATGCCTATCCCGGTAGTTTTCGCGGCAGCAGTTAGATTTTCTCCTTCTAAAACATTAAACACCCGTGCTGCAATATCAAAACCGTCTTTTTCAATATAATTTACGGCAGAACCATAGCGGTCTAACAAAGCCGAAGCGGCTACGACCAGTTGAAGCTCCAGTTCGGGGTGTTTTTGAATGGCTGTCAAAACCGTCTTAACCCTACTGTAGGAAGGACGGGCGGTAATAACCACAGCTATTTTTCTTCTCGGCATTTTCTCTTTATTTCAAGCGCTAAAAATAGACAAAAAAACGGAATGATGAAAAGGTTGTTTGGAGTATTAACACTAAGGAATTTTTAACAACGATGAGCGCACTGTTACCCTATATTGTATTATGAAATAAAAACATCTTTTTAAAATCCAAACACGTTACCGAAATTGTCCCTTGAGTTGACTTTAGGGGTGTTTGGCTTTGTGGTAGGTTGCAAATGTTGCCAATACAGTTCATCCTAACTCAGTAGGACACAAGACCTTTACTCGGATTAACAAAGCAATCTCCTGTCATTTCAGGCCTTCAAAAAATCAATTCTCACAAATCAACATCCCCCTCATTCAAAAAATCCCACTTTTTTAAATCTTTATTCAGTGGTTTTCCGACAACCTCATGAAAACGCGTGGCATCCATACCAAAACCTTTAGGCTTTTTGGTCTCAAGATCGTCAAACGCTAACAGATGCCCTTTTGGCAACTCTTTATTAACAGCCAGTGATTTTTCAAAGATGGCTTTCAGATTACCGAATTGTTCATTATTATTTTTGTCTACAGGATTTTGCAATGCCGTATAAACCATTGAGACATCGCTTACCATTTGGGAAACCTCATCAAGAGTTAAAGAAGATTTTGTATCGGGACCAAACATACGCTTATCAAAAACCACGTGAAATTCGAGTATTTCCGCACCTAAAGCCACTGCTGCTATATTCGTTGCGATTTTTGAAGAATGGTCGGAAAAACCAACAGAAACATTGTAACGCTCTTTTAATTCTTTAATCACATTTAAACCATACTGTTCCGGTTGTGTTGGATAGGAAGTTGTACATTGTAATAAGGAAAAAGCAACTTTTCTTTCTTTCAGAAAAGCAACCGTTTTATCCAATTCATCGTAGTTACTCATTCCAGAAGAAAGAATAATTGGCTTACCTGTTTTAGCAATTTTATCCAACATAAGCCAATTACTCACTTCACCGGATCCGATTTTATAATATTTGACTCCGATGTCCTCAAGCCAATCTACTGCTAGATTAGAAAATGGAGAGCAAATAAAATCAAGCCCAACCTCGTCGCAATGTGCTTTAATCCCTTTCCATTGGTCCAAAGTAAACCCCATCCGTTCCCAATAATCATATCGGGTTTCATCCTCAAGCGAAAACTTAACACGGAAAGGCTCGTGGATACTGCTCTCGGCTTCGGCAATATGCATCTGAAATTTAATAGCCTGAACTCCGGTCGTAGCCAAAGCGTCTATATAGGAGTGCAGTATACCGAGACTTCCTTCGTGAGCCTGTCCTATTTCAGCTATGAGGTAGGGTTTAGTTATCATAAATACTTTCTTTGTTTGTAAAATCTTTTAAAAAAAAAGGTTTTATTATTTCTAATTCCGCATCTGATTTATTCCACCATTGTAAGGCTTCTATTTGCTGAATAATGGTGTCCGAGAATCGTTTTCTGATTGGTTTAGCAGGAACACCCGCAACAATGGTATAAGGAGGAACATCTTTTGTAATTACCGAACCCGCAGCCAAAATAGCTCCGTTACCAATGGTCACATTTCCTACAACAATGACTCCATGTCCTACCCAAACATCATTACCCACAATTATCTTATGCTCTTCTTTAAATTGTTTTAATTCTCCGTTGAACAAATTAGAGTTGATATAAGTTGTCATATGGCTTACAGGATGATTTGAAGCGTGAAAAGCCGCATCTGCTCCTATCTGACAGTATTTCCCAATAGTCACATTTCCTGATAAAAGATTATTTACACCCAAAGTGGTAGCATATCCTATACGAATAGTATCACTCAAAAACTGGCAGCGTTCCGGAACTCCGTTTTTACCTTCAAAGAATACTTTCCAATATCCGGAAGTTTGTGCCGATATAAAACTACCTTCTTTCTTCCTTTGTTTTAAAAACTTATACCGTTGATATTGCGTCCACTTTTTATATAAAAATAATTTTATCATTTATTTTCAGCAAATAAGGCAGTTAATAGTGCATTTTGATTCTCCCAACTCACATAATGTTTTAAAGCCGGGGGAACATCTATTACTTTTTGTTTACTTTTCCATAATTCCCACAATGTAACTAAAATTAAATAAATTCCATCTTCATTGTCTGTTTCAGTTATATATGGGTATTTATCACCAAAAAGTCTGGATATTTCTGATTTTTTTGGTGTTAATGCCATAATATTCTTTTCTGCTTCTATATAATCAGTCAGTTTTCCCGGCATAAACGGACTATCCTCTCCTACTGCTTCAATAATTAACAATACATCCGCCTTAGCAAAAATTTCTTTACTTTTTTTATAACTTACCCTTTTCCTAATCAAACGAATATTAGTCTCATATTGGTTCAAATCAATCTCCGTAACTTTGTTTTTCCTGTCAATGTGCCCAATGATATTTAAAATTGCTTTTTGTCTTCTTTCTTCATCTCCATCAATAAATTTTTTGAAAGCCCGAATTAAAAACTCTGGGTTTCTTGAGCCTAACAAAGAGCCAGCATGAACAATATTGAAGCGATTTTCATTCAAAGTAACTTCAATGTCCTCCTCTATTTCAGGCAAATCTTGGAGTAATCCGTTCACATGGGGAAAAACAGTTGATTTATATTTTAAGGCAGGATGGAATTGAGTCATCCATTCAAGAAGTCGCATAGAAGGAAAACTTACTATCGTAGCCTTATTAATTATATCGTTCGATTTCTTTGTTTTAATTTTAGCCACCCGATTATTAGACCCAGTGTACGGAGCCGGATATTGATTATCAGGATAGGGATCATGATAATTCACCATAATTGGAATGGTTGTTTTAACTCCTAAAATAGAGAAATAGTTAAGCATGGAATTACCAGCCCCCAAGAACAGAATTAAATCATATTCGTTTTCACAAAGTGCTGTTTTCAAACTTCTCTGCCATGCTTTGATTTTTTCATTTTGTTCTAGAGTAAATCCGGTTAAACGAACTACAATAGCATCACCTTTGGGTATTTTGCATATAGTTTTAAATAATAAACTAGGTTGATTTGACGAAATAGACTTTATTTTAAGTAACGATGATTGTAACCATGGGAAATCATCCGAATGAGCATAATCATAATAACAGTCAATCTGATGCCCATCCTTTATCAAACCAGATAAAAAATTAGAATTACAAATTCCCCCAGAGGATGTATTTATCCGTAAATCTTCAACCAGTGCAAGTATTTTCATTTTCTTTTATTTCACTAATTATAATTCTCTTTCTCTGCAACAATCACAGCAACTTAAGAGTAAATTATTTTCTCCACGTTTTTTAAGAGCTTAAAACTTTTTATCTTTTCACAGATTGGTTTTTCAATATAAACATAAATAATACCCAAACTAATACTAAAGCAATAAATAGAATAAAGAAAGTCAATGTAAAATCCGCAACTTTATCAATCAAAAAACACTTGTAAGTCTATTCTTATTTATAACACTCCAAACAGTGTTTTGAAGAAATATATTTCAAAAACTTATTTCCCTCACAAACACATAAATTTTGCTGCAAAACAAAATCTATCAAAATTCCATTATTTAATGATATAAGAATAATTAAAGGAAAGAAGGAATGAATAATACTGCTAACAACTTCTCGGATTTTGCACCTCTAAAAATTCCATAATACGTGTACTTGCCTTACCATCTCCATAAGGATTATGAGCTTTACTCATTTTTAGATACAAATCCTCGTCGTCCAATAATTCTGTACATGCAGCTACTATTTTAGTACTATCTGTACCAACCAAAATCACTGTTCCCGCACTAATTGCCTCAGGACGTTCGGTGGTATCACGCATGACTAAAACTGGTTTTCCCAAAGAGGGAGCTTCTTCCTGAACACCCCCAGAATCTGTAAGAACTAAATAACTTTGCTGCATCAAATAGATAAATGCAGGATAATCAACAGGTGGTATTAAATATACATTATCAAGATTCCCCAAAATACGATTGACCGGTTCCTGCACATTCGGATTTAAATGTACCGGATAAATAACTTGTATAGCCCTCCGGGACGCAATTACTTTAATGGCTTCACACAAATTTTCAAAACCATCTCCAAAATTTTCTCTTCGGTGACCGGTTATAAGTATAACTTTTGCATTAGGAATAATCACAGACTTAACCATCTCTAAATCCACACAACTATAGCCCTTTTTTATCTCATCTAAACCCAGATGCAAAGCATCTATTACCGTATTTCCGGTAATAAAAACATCATCTTTATTAATATTTTCATCAAAAAGATTGCCCGCAGCCCATTTTGTCGGCGCAAAATGTATATCTGCAATTCTACCGGTAATTTGACGATTCATTTCTTCAGGAAATGGAGACAACTTATTAAAGGTTCTCAACCCTGCTTCAACGTGACCTACTTTAATCCCCCTTTGAAAAGCGGCCAAAGCTACCATCGTTGAAGTTGTGGTATCGCCGTGAACCAATACGTAATCGGGTGAAAAATCAGTTAAAACAGAGTCGACCGCATTCAAAATTCTGGAACTTAACTGATTTAAGGATTGATTTACCTGCATCAAATCCAAATCAAAATCGGGCACGATTCCAAAAAAATCCAATACCTGATCCAGCATTTGTCTGTGCTGCGCTGTAATGCAAATTTTTATATCATTCTCCGTTTTCTTTAAAGCATAATATAGTGGCGCCATTTTAATGGCTTCTGGACGAGTACCAAAACAAAGGAGGATTTTCATATTACTTTAATAATCGTTTTTTTAATTTATATAACCTGCTTTTAATTCTAATTTTAAAATAATAGAGATTGTAATTAAAAGTATTATCCTCATATAAAACAATAAGATTATCTTTTAAATTATATTCTTTAAAAGAAATAGAAGTGCGGATAAAATATTTTTTAAGCTTTAAATTAAGTAATCCATTTTTCTTAAGATTAATAACAACCATCTTAATTGCTTCAACATTAGATTGAACTCTAATAGGATTTGCTTTATAAAATTCACCTGTATTTGAATTTGAGTGCTTGAAATTATAGTACAAAACAGCATTAATAGATTTACCTAATTTATTATTCAGTAAAATTCTTGTATAACACTCCCATTCTTCGGCATACATTAAATATTCATTAAAACGAACATCCATAAAGCAATCTCTATTCCATAATATAGTACAGGATGCCAGACCTACCCTATGTGTCAGATGATCTTCCAAAACTACATCGTTTGTTAAAAAATTAAAATCTTTCGAATAATCAATTATTTCTGGCAAACTAGTCTCGTAAGCTTTCTTTCGAAAATGGACAAAATCTACGTCCAGCCTTTTAATAAATTTCAAGGTTATTTCTAAATTCTGCGGATGCACAAAATCATCGTCGTCAAAAAAAACAACATACTCGCCTTTGGCCAAATCAAGACCGTAATTTCGACAACCGGGTAAACCTTTTTTATAATTATCTGGTCTTTTCAAATAGTGAAAACGACCGTCATTATTTAACAAATCAGCTATCACCTCTTTTGTATTATCGGTTCCGGCATCATCAATGATAAGGCATTCCCAATTGCCAAATGTTTGATTTTGTATGGAACGTAAAGTCTCTTTTATAAAATGAGCCCTATTGTAAGTGGCCATTATAATGGTTACGGCTGGTTTCATTTATTTGAAAAAAGAATACTTAATTAATGTTTTAAAACTGTTTTTATCAAGTACCAAAATATATTTTTTTAAAATGAACATACTTTTTCCAAAATTACTTTTATCATCCTGATTGTTAACCAGTATTTTTATAAATTGCTTTAAGAAAGCGGTCTCAACAATTTTATCGCTACTAATATTCCTATTCTGTTTTAATTTATCTTTCAGAAGAGTTATATTTTTGTTTTCTTTTTTCAAAAGCCCAAAATCAATATATTGGCCTGTTAATTTATCTGCAAAAATTGCTGCAATAGATTCATAGTCTTTTAAATAAGTCGAAAAAAAGCCGAAATACATTTTATTGCAGTTTTCTTTCCATAATTTTTGCTTCTTATCATTAAACCTAATTTCGCTTGACAAACTGTCTTTATGGGTTCTGTATTTATATAACGCTTTTTTGATGTGTTTAAACTTACTGTGTTCAAATGCCCTAAGCCAAAAATCATAATCTTCAACTAAAAACAAACTCTCATTATAACCAGCATTTCTCTCATATACTTCTCTTTTATAAAGAAATGAAGCTCCGATAATGTTTCCAAATAAAAAATTTCCTATTTCAGGCAGTTGCGTTTCTTTTTTTATAATGTCATTCTCATCTATAAGATAAAAATCGGAATATACTACATCAGCTTGATTATAGTATAGAGCTTTAGCCATTTCCTCTATGGCATCCGGCTCGTAAATATTATCATCACTAGTCCATGTAAAAAATAAGCCTTGAGCATCGCGATGTCCTATATTAAGACTTGCAGGTAATTTTTTATTCACCTTATTATGAACCACTTTAATCCTGCCATCTAAATTTAAATAACGGTTTACTATTTCAGAAGTCTTATCTGTCGAACAATCGTTTACAATTATAATCTCAATATTAGTATAGGTTTGATTCAGACAACTTTCAATTGATTTAGATATATGCTTTTCACCATTATAAACGGGTAATATTATAGAGATCAAATCATTTTTCATTTTTCACCAAATTTCTCTTTGTTTCTTTAACGACTTCCAACCACCTATGCCCAAATTTTTGATCAGGTTCTAAATGATTTCCTTCCGCCCATTCATTCCATGACTTAATTATAATAAACGGAGATGCATTTTCATTTAGATATACTTTTTTAACAGCTTCTTCAAGATGTCGTTTCCAACTTTCCGGTGTAGCATTTTTAAAGATCAATGACTTCTTGCCACTTCTTGCTGAGTTATCCCAATTAGGAAAAACACATTGTAAATATTTACTATGAGTAACTTCTACTTCAAGTTTTTTTATTGCTATAGAATAATCAAAAACTAAAGGAGTTAATCTTTTACCGATATGATTAGTAAACCCAAGAAATGTTTTTATTCTTCTTTCAAGCCAGCCCAAATATCTAACTTCCTGAAAAACAAAACCCTTTTGATATCTCATTTTAGAGAACACATCTGTCCCTACCTCTCCCTTAATAAAAGGATGCATCAAGATTTCAGCATGTGGGATATTTGTTCCATTTATAAAATGAATACCATCGAATCCATTATCAATAGCCCATTGATTAAATGATTCGATAAAAAAACACCAATCCGGAATTTCTTGGATTCTATATACATGAAACATCGGTTTATTATCGACTTTAATATATCTTTTATCTTTGAAAAAAGGCAATAAATAATCAAAGTACGCTTCATAATCCCCCCCGCCTTGATATGTTTGCTCAATCAAAATATCGGGATTATCCAACCCATGCCAAATTCCTTTCCACGTTTCATTGGCCCAACAAAAGCAAAACGGAATGTCTACTTTTTCATTTTGTAACATAGCTTCAGCGGGTTTTTCCAACAACATTTTTCCGTTGCCAAACCAGTACTGATAATAAATGAAACCATCTATCCCATATTCCTTTGCCAAATTTGCTTGAGCTTCCTGTACTTCGGGAAGTCGTAAATCATAAAACCCTAAGTCAGCAGGCAAAATAGGTTGGTAATGTCCTTTAAACAAAGGCTTTGCCTTGGCAACATTAGTCCACTCGGTAAAGCCTTTTCCCCACCAGAGATCATTTTCGGGGATAGGGTGGAATTGTGGAAGATAATAAGCAAGAAATTTTATATTTTCCGACATAAAACTATTTATTTATGCTTTCGCATAGTTTTTAAAACAATATTAATTAAATTTTAAAGCTTTAAGAGAAGTACCTTTTAAATAATTTCATCAGAATAGGAGGCATAACATTATTCACAAGTTTAAAAAAATACCTTCTTTCATAATGAAATGTTACACAAATATTATTTTCACGTTCTTCAATTAATCTAGATGAAAACTTTTTAGCATCCAATATAGATTTTAATTCCACTTCAAATTTATCGCTAGATTTCGCTTCAACAGCGTGTTTATTCATTTGGCTGTTTAACGTCATTCTAACTAGACTTTTAGTGTTTTCCGCACCTGAATAATGAAATACAAAACTATTTAATGCGCATTCGATATGAAAAAACCAATCTTCATATACTAAATTTCTAAAATATATTTTCTCAAAAATTTTCCTCCTATATAAGGCAGAACAATTAGTACATATATTTCGATACACTAAAACGTCTTTTTGATAGCGGTCATTTTTGTGCATTTCAATCAATGGGATAATTCCATTATAATGTATTGGGTATAAATTTAGTTTATCTCCATGGAAAAAATATCTACTAGATCCATAAACAATGTCTATCGCTAAATCCTTATTAAGAACATTAACTTGGTAAGCTAACTTATTATTTTCTAAAATATCATCACCATCCAAAAATTGAATATATTCTCCTTTTGATAATTTTACACCCAAGTTCCTAGCCCCACTAACTCCTTTGTTTTCGATGTTTATGCATCTAAACCTTGTATCTATTTTTATCCACTTTTTAACTACCTGTTTTGTCTCATCTAAAGAACCATCGTTTACAATAATGCATTCCCAATTTTGGTATGTTTGATCCAATACCGACTGCAAACACTCATCTAAATATTGTGCTTGGTTATAACAGGGGACAATAACGG
Source organism: Flavobacterium enshiense (assembly GCF_022836875.1). NCBI lineage: Bacteria > Pseudomonadati > Bacteroidota > Flavobacteriia > Flavobacteriales > Flavobacteriaceae > Flavobacterium > Flavobacterium enshiense. The sequence continues at coordinate 1,474,840 of NZ_CP090376.1, read as the reverse complement.
AAACTAATTTAGAATTCATTAAGTAATCTGAGTTTTTGCAATAGTTTTATTTTTTTCGAAGCCCTTAAATTTTTAATCTCTAATCTAAGTGATTTCAATTCCAATATTTCATTATATAAGAACGATAACTCGTTATCGAACACTTTTTGCTTTTCAATTAGTATTAACCGACTCTTATCACTTTGCGAACTTACTCCATCTAAATAAAAAATTGAAAAAACACAATCCACGTATTTATAACTTGCATTAGATTTAATCAATGCAAAAATAAAAAACTTCCAATGAGAAACAATTTTTAAATTTTCATCATACAAACCAATTTGTTGAATAATGCCGCTTTTATAAAAGTTGCCGGATGCAGTAATGTATCATTTACAAAATAGGAAAACAACAATTCATCCGGATATTTTTTTACAAACGTATTTTTTTCACCAACCACATTAAGATTAAAATACACATGTCTTGCGATCCCAGAAAATTATGGTTTTGTTTCAGTACATTATTATAAAAAAAATGATCTCCACTATTCAAAAACAGCAAATACTACCTGTGGCTACCTGAATTCCTTTGTTCACGGCATTGTAAATCCCTTTGTCCGGTTCACTCACCCAATAGTCAATTTTATCACCGTGGCTTTGAAGATAAGTTGCACTGCCATCGGTGGAACCGCCGTCAATAGCGATACACTCGAACTCCCTCCAAGTTTGATTGGCAACACTTTGCAGTCCTATTCAGGCCTTCCAGGTTGTTATAATTGATCGTTATGATCGAAATATTAGGCATTAGCAATTAATTCAAAATCGATAAAAGTCTGATTAAGGACACTTTTGACCGCTTCCTCAATAAAAGTAGAACCGTTAAAAACAGGCATTATAACAGAAACAAGAGGATTAATCTTCATATTTTATGCTTTTTACAAATCGTCTAATTACCTTTTTTAAAGAATTACTGTCAAAGTAATTCAAATATAAAAACATTATGATAAACCATTCTGAAAGGTGTATTTTTCTCATTTTTTTAATACTGATTTCATATCGATCAAGCAATCGTTTACGCTGACTTTTATTATAAAACTTTAATTTGTTTAAAATTATAAATCTGAAAAACTCAACTGTTGCTTCCTGTTTTTTATTTATATTATCTGATTTTCCAGAAATACTGCTTTCCGAAATTCTTACATATACAACGCTCTGATTAATAGAAAAAACAGGCTTCTCTTTTGAAAAATCCAACCAAGCACGATCATCGCTACACCAAGCTAAAGGATAATCTTGAAAACCATATTGGAAAAATGATACTTTAGAAAAAACGTGTTCAGACAAAGAACCCCTTGTTAAATATTCAAATTTCCTAAAAAAAGAATCTGTTGCAGATTCCCATTTTGGATTTACATAAACATCCGATACTGTCTTTGCATTTTCATCTATTATTTTAGAGGCAAATCTCACAACATTAGCTTTCCCTTTAAAAATATTATATTCCTTATAAAACTCTTCCACCACATTTTTTTCCAATACATCATCATCTCCCAAAATCATCAGCCACTCCTCCGGTCCCGAAAGGGCAATACACCGTTCCCATTGCTTCGTCAATGAAGTTCCGCCTAGATTATTTTCAAATCGATAGTACGCAAAATCAAATTTTCCTTCAAACTTTCTAAGCAAAGAAGAACAATCCTCCGGACTGGCATCATCTCCAATATAAACTTTAAAACGTTTGTCGGTTTGATTGGCTAACGATTGTAAAGTTGTTTCAAAGAATGTGAGGTTGTAAAATGGAATGACTATAGCAAGCATTAGCGAAATTTATTATTAAAAATCAACATTCTTTCCTTTATCAGATGCCAAGAAAGATAACCAAATAACATAGATATCAAAACAGAAAAAAAATTAAAGTGTTTGTATTTAAATTAAAATAATACATTAATGTTTGTTGAATTGGGAACCCATAAATATAAATTCCCCAATACATTTGTTTTACTTATAGGATGAATTGCAACTAATCCAAATAAAAGAACAAACAATGTTAACAATATGTGTTTCGTGGCATCATAAAAATTAAATTGCAATGCAACTAATATCATCACAAATAACAACAATAACAATCCTTCTTTATATTTTATAGTTTCTACCCTGCTTACCCCTAATAATGCTCCTGCAACAAAGAAAGTTCCTAGATTAAAAAAACTTGAAACTTGCATTCCAAATCGATAAATTGCACCGTATTGTTCCATTAGAAAATTATAATCAAAAAACATCAAGAGAAAGGCAAGAAATAATAGTACAAATCTAACTCTATTGTTTTTAATGAAAAATAAAAAACCTAATAACAAGTACATCGAAAACTCGTAACAACTTGCCCAAAGTGACCCAATAATTGCTGATGGATAAGGATTATGATCAAAAACACCTTTAATGTTGTATTCCAAATCGTATAAAAAAAGATTCCTTGGTAAATAAGAAAACACCTCCCTATTCTGCATATAAGGTGTTGTGCTTTCATAAACCATGGGCGCTAAAAGAATGGTTAGCAACAACACAACCAATAAAGCTGGAAATAATCGCAAAATGCGCTTCCAGAAGTAGCTTATAATTGATTTACTCCTTTCTAAACTTTGAAAAATCAAATAACCGCTAATAATAAAAAAACCATTTAAACCAATATTTGAAAGTTCTATCTGTCCGCCGGTAAATTGATAAATCCATTGTTTGGCTACTAAATTTCCCGATAAAGGATAACTGTGTGCAATTACTACAAATAGGGCAAAAATCAATCGAAGAAAATCAAAATCATTTTTCATTGATTTATTTGAATTTATTTTTCACCTTTCCCCAAAATTTAGCAGGTTGACGTAACGACTTTAAAGCCTTGAAAAAAACGCGATTAGAAACAAAAGCTTCTGAATATTCACTTCGTATCAAATATTCTGTATAGTCAAAACTAGGTAGTTGCCGCTCTAAAAGTATTTGATTAATCTTTGGATTCTTAGAATATGATAATAATAAAGTAAATAACTTAAAATTAGCTTTTGCCATCTTTATTTGAGTATGTGTAGAGTGTATTCCCACCCCAAAACGATACACTGCCATTTCTTCTTCAAAATACTTCAACTTCCCATGCTCAGCTAACAACATATATAAAAAATAATCACCTATCGGAGACATTACAAACTCGGGAGGAAATTCCAGAATTACATTCCTAAAAACTACCGAAGGCGTATGAATATAATTTCCCAAACGTGCCAGCGTTTCTATCGTTTCGTAGTTTTCTGGAACATTAGTGATAAAATCCTTAACCAGTTCACCATTAGGTTTTAATACCTCCACTTGATGAAAACTTAACACATAATCTGGATTGGCTTCTAAAAAATTCACCTGCTTTTGTAGTTTTAAAGGATCGGTCCAGTAGTCATCGCCTTCGCACATGGCTATATATTCTCCTTGGCAAGCTTTGAATACCTCCTCTTGATTCTTAGCAGCCCCAACGTTGCTTTCATGCAACAGAAGTTTAAACTTACCTGGATACTTTTTATTATACTCCAGGAGAATATCCCTAGATTTATCTGACGAACAGTCCTCTCCTATAACAATTTCAAAATCGAAATCAGTTTTTTGCATTATAAAACCATCAATGCATTTTTTTAAAAATGGCTCATGGTTATATACCATGCAAAATACACTCACTTTGGCTTTTTTCATCGAATCCAATATCAAAGTCATTTTGGTTTCATCACCACCCCCCTTAAAACCACAGTTCTCATACAACTTTACGGCTGCGTTATTGCTTGGATTTACATGTAAATAAATTTCCTTCAGTTTCAAATTATTTTTTGCATATCTAATAATTTGTTGCGTTGCCGCATAGCCTACTCCTTTTCCCCAATAATTTTTATCTCCTATAAAAATATGATATTCTGCATCTGAGGCAGTTATATTTGTAAGTTGTATATTCCCTACATATTGATTATCCACTGTAATAGCAAATCTTTTGGAATAAGGATCTGCTAAAACTTTAATTATCCATTCTTTTTCAATTTCAGGAGTTATTGGAATTGATGGTCTGCTTCCCGTATATTTCCAAATTTCCGAATCGTTTCTCCATTTCCATGAAGTCTCCGCGTCAGATATAACTAATGGCCTTATCAATATTTTATACATTATCTATTATTTTTAATATTGATTGCATGTCATTTATTGTATATCTCTGATCTATCGGTATAGCAATAATCTCCTCTGTAAGCTTATACTCTAATTGAATATCAGAACACCATTCTTTCACATTGGGCCAATAAGTTGGGCAAAAAATTTTACAATTTCTTAGTCTCTTTTTAAGCTCAACGTCATTAGTCCGGTATGGGTAAACCATTGGTACCTCATCTTCGTTTTTATTAAGTTTCAACAGATTTGAAACATTCAATCTAGAGTGCAAAAAATCGAAATTCTCAATTCTTCGAGCTTTAATAAAGTCGTAGTCGACAGCACTAAGGATTTTTTGCGTTAGTCTAGACATTTTTTTAATAGGCTGATTAACTAAGCTAGCATCATTGTCTAAAAACATAGCATAGGCATCTTCAGCACCTACATCTAATCTTTTTAAAAGATGCCCCATTCTCTCAAAACTATAATCCAACTCAAGGGATGTGCTTAACATTTTATTAGTATATAAATATGCTCCATCTGCCACCCCTATAAATTTTCTGGCAGAATAAAACGTATCAATTCCACTTATTGGTTTTGAAAAAAATGACTGAGAATTATCGATAATTAAATTTACATCTTGGGCAGCTAACTCCTTGATATAATTATCTTTTAATCCAAAATAATTAGTATAAAGAAATGCCGCATTTGAATCTAGTTTATTAAAATCAAAAATAGGCTCAAGGTTCTCATCAATCGAATAAAATTCGAATTGGATATTTAACTTATTAAAAGGCTCTAATATTGCCTCACATGTAAAATATGGTATAAATACTAACTGGTAATTGCGTCCAAACAAAATGTATTCCAGACAATTTCTGGAGGTATTAAGAGCTATACATTTTTTTTCCTTATGATAAGCTTCTTTCTCTCTTAAATCCAAACCAAAGTATCCACCAATCGCATCATTTAACATACCTATCAATATTTATGTTCTAAATCAGTTCGTGTTTTTCAAGCATGAATTTAATTTCTTCTGGACTATTAAACATCATTACATCAATGATTGAAAGCCATGGTAAAAATTCATTTTTAAATTGTGGATATTCAATTGGTAATGATTTAATAAAGCTAAGTTCCACACCATTTGATTTAAAATCTCCTTTATCATATAACTGCATGCCTCCACTAACATTTACATAATGTCTTGCCTGCTCTTTATAGCATATATCCAAGACCCTATTTTTTGCTTTCAAATCATCATTATTGTATACTGAAGAAGTTGTAACAAACTCAACATCAACACCTATATATTCAGACACTTTTACAATACTATCCAAGGACAGACTAGCAATGGACTTTCCTAAAACATCTTTATTAAGCACCGATAAAACAAGTTCATAAGTTTGCATAAAAAAAGGTGCTTTTTTATACGATTGTTCAAGTGTAATCAAGAACTTATTTTTCCATATACTATATAAATTATGATTAATACAGATTTCATTTATCTTAAGAAAAGAACTTTGATTTATTAAAGGCACCGTAAACATAAAAGGCTGACCCTGAACCATTACTCTATTTCTGTTTATCCATCCTTGTTTTATAAAATTTACATCATCATACATGACAAACTTATCTACAGCGTTTATTAGCTGAAAATATCCTATATAAGGAAACAAATAAGGTTGCATTATGGCTAGATGCATGAAACTGTTTCGTTTGTTATAGAAATTATTCTGTTCAATTCATTTTCCTTTAACCCAACAAATAAAGGCAAGCACATGATTCTAGAAGAAATACTCTCCGATACAGTCATATGTTGTTCTTTCAAGTAATCAATTGTATTCAACGATGGATAAAAATACCTTCTTGGAAAAATTCCATTTTCATTAAGTCTTTTCTGAATTTCTAAAAGTAAAGTTTCACTTTCAAAAATCACTGGATAATAGCTATAATTCCATTCTGCATTTTCTCTTATCTTTAAACTTTTAAGTGTCGAAAAATCAAGGTTCTGATTATAAAAATCAACTACTCTTTTACGCTCCTGAGCAATATAATTTATATAGGGCAATACTGAAAGCCCCATAGCAGCTTGTAATTCTGAAATTTTCCCGTTTATCCCTAAGCCATGAAAAGCCAACGGTCCATCATGTCCAAAATTGTGGCTGTAAAAAAGTTTATGCTGTAGTTCTTTATCTTTAGAAAACAAAGCCCCTCCTTCTCCTGTGTGAAACAGCTTCGTCCCATGAAAACTGCAGGTGCTTACATCGCCATAATCAAATATAGATTGACCTTTATAACGTACCCCGAAAGCATGTGCAGCATCATAAATCACTTTCAGATTGTATTTTTCCGCAATTTCCGCAATTACCTCAACATTACAGGGATTTCCAAAAACATGAGTCGCTAAAATCGCTGTAGTTTTCGAAGTGATTGCCTCTTCAATTTTGGTTTCATCAATGGTTAAATATTCTGGATGAATATCCACAAAAACAGGCGTACAGTTCTCCCAAACGATAGCCGCAGATGTGGCCACATAACTGAAAGGGGTAGTGATAATTTCACCGCCTTTACCCAACAATTTCAAAGCTATCTGAATCGGAATGGTTCCGTTATTGGTAACCAGAATATGATCAACCGACAAATAATGTTTCAATTTTTCTTCCAGTTCCAATACCAATTCCCCGCGATTAGTAAGCCACTTATTATCCCAGGCCCGCTGTACTTGTTTTTGGTATTCTTCAATTGGTGGAAAAAAAGTTTGAGTTACGTTTATCATTTTTTTAGTAGCTAATCTTATAAGTATCTAAAACACCATTCTTTTTAACAAATGCTAATTCCACCAGCCACAAAACATAAGGTTGAAACGGTCGGTTTAAATCGGTTATTTCAAATAAATTATATCCTTTTTTATCCATATAATCTATCATTTTAAGTAAACTATTTTCGAATTCTTTATTAAAAATAGCTGCTTCAACCATAAATACTTCTGTTCTCCCAAACAAATCTGAAGCACCTTCCAAAACAGCAATATCCAATCCTTCCGCATCAATCTTAACTAAATCAGGAAAAGGCAGCGAATGATTTTTAGCTACCATTTCATTCAAGGTAACTATTGGAATTTCAATTTGTTGATAGCCCCCTGCTTTTGCCTCTTCCTCAGTATATCGAAACGAACAACTGTCATCTCTGTCTACAATGGTAAACATAAACGATCCCGATTTATCGCCGGCTCCAACTGCATTAAACGACACTTTAGAATTCGTGTCTAAAATATCCTGTAAAGATGGTTTTAACCATTCTTGGGGTTCTACCAACGTGTAATAAGAATCCGGGAAATATTTCAAAGTCTCTCTTGTCCATGTTCCGTGATTGGCTCCCACATCAATAATGTGTTTTGGTGCAAAACCCATGGCTTTTATATTAGAAAAGAAAATCTCTAATAGGGAATTCTTATCAAAAAGATTTTTCGTAAACACTACTTTTTGTCCTCTTGAATATCCTAATCGGGTCGCTATCGGATTAATTAATTTAATCGCTATTTTTTTTATTACCTTTTTCAAAATTTTATTATTAAATATTTACCCAATCAAATATTGGCTTAATAAATCCTGGTTCTTTACCCATCCAACCGCCAAGAGGCCTAGGACCTTCCTGAATTGTAAAAGCCATTATATCAGCTTCGTGAAATACGGTCCTTTTAGCATCTTCAATAATATATAAATCCAGGTAATAGTTTCCAATATTTAAAAACCCCTTAGGGAAACTGCACACTAATTTGTTGCCCCCTTCTTTTAAGGATGCTAAACCAGAAGTTGAAAAAGTAAATAATGCTTCGCCATTACAGTTTTTTAACACATACGTCAAATGCAATCGTTCCGCATTAGCTTTTATTTCAACTGAAGTACGAAACTCAATTTCGTGGTACTCGTCTAAATTCTCTTCAGAAGTCAATCCTTTGGGATTAATACTGATTTCCTTAATATAAAACTGCTCACAATTGAAATCATCTCCGAAATTTTTATGATTCAAATTCTCAGACTCACCCGCTAAATATTTTGAAACAGCATTGTCGGATAATCCCTCATAAAACATCCCTCCATTTTTCAGAACTATCCCTTTCCGGCACAAACTCTTCACAGCCGCCATATTATGACTCACAAAAAGAACAGTCCTTCCTTCTCCCTTACTCACATCGTTCATTTTCCCCAAACACTTCTTCTGGAACTCCGCATCACCCACCGCCAAAACTTCATCCACAATCAATATTTCCGATTCCAGATGTGCTGCCACCGCAAACGCCAAACGCACATACATCCCCGAAGAATATCGCTTTACCGGCGTATCAATATAACGTTCCACCCCCGAAAAGGCTATGATTTCATCAAGTTTGCGCTGAATCTCATGCTTGCGCATGCCCAAAATGGCGCCATTAAGAAAAATATTTTCACGGCCTGTCATTTCAGGATGAAAACCAGTTCCTACTTCTAACAAAGAGGCAATTCTTCCTTTAGTATAAATTTTTCCGGTTGTAGGCTGTGTTACCTGACTCAAAATTTTTAAAAGCGTACTCTTTCCGGCTCCATTACGACCTATAATCCCAACAGAATCTCCCTTGTTAATCTCAAAATTGATATCACGCAACGACCACACATAATCGCTTACGCCTTTCACGGCACGATTATTAGCCTCCCCAATCTTCAAAAATGGATCTTCCTTACCGCGTAGGTTATACCACCAGCGCTTCATATCGTCTTTTACGGTACCTGTTCCAACCAGTCCCAGACGATATTGTTTAGAGATATCCTCAGCTTTTATTACTACTTTACTCATTCCTTTTAATCATTTCGCTTTCCGCTTATCTTATCACCTACTCCCTTATCCCTTATCTCTTGCTTCTTATTTCTACACAGTATCCATAAAAGTACGTTGCGTCTTATTAAAGACAACCACACCAATTCCTAAAATCATAAGTGCAAAAACACTCGGATAAACCAATGAAAAAATAGAAAATTCACCTACTCCCAAATAAGCATATCGAATATATTCAAACAGCCCCACCAAAGGGTTCAGGTTAACTACCCATTCGTACCCCGAAGGAATTGAAGAACTTGGATAAATCACAGGGGTGGCGTACATGAACAACTGTATCCCAAATGAAATTAACTGGTTTAAGTCCTTATACTTGGTCGTCATCGAAGACAATATCAATCCGATTCCCATAGAGATAACCGCCATTAAGACAATTACAACCGGTGTCAGCAGTACCCATAAATTAGGCTGAATTTGCCCCTGAAAATAAAAATAGAAAACAAACAGGAGAAACATGGCAAACTGTACCCCAAACTTCATAAGATTGGAAATCACAATCGTTAAGGGCATAATGAGTCTCGGAAAATAGACCTTCCCAAAGATACCTGCATTGGCATTAAATACACTGGATACGCTGGTTAGACAGGTCGAAAAATAATTCCAAAGCGTGATCCCTGCCATATAAAAAACTACCTTCGGAGCCCCATCGGTAGATAACTGGGCCACATTTCCAAAAATAATGGTAAACGTAATTGTCGTTAAAATAGGCTGAATAAAAAACCAAAGAGGCCCCAAAATGGTTTGCTTGTAAACCGTTACAAAATCACGGCGCACAAACAACACCAGTAAATCGCGGTAATGCCATACCTCTTTCAGCCGTAAATCAAACAGTGAACTGCGCGATTGAATCACATAATCCCATTCACTTTCAGCCAAACTCCTCTTCTCCATGTTTATCAAAACGGTATTTTTATAAGCTCCCAAAATTAAACTATTTTAAACATTGGCCAAACCACAGTTGTTAAAATAAAAAACAAATTTTCACTCAAACAGCAAACAGTGTTATATTACCTACTACTTTTACTGTTAAATTTTAAATAAAAAACTATTCCTTTCTTTTGAAAATTTCAGATTTCACACAACCGTTTACACAGGCGGTATTTCTGAGCTTTCGAAAAAAGTTTCCGGCCTTGCTGAATTTTGTCATGGTTTTTGTGTGAAAATAAAAACTGAATTACGTTTTCACACAAAAAGTGTGTGAAAATTAAAACTGAATCGCGTTTTCACACATTTTTTGTGTGAAAATTAGCCTCTAATTTTAAATTATCACAAACAACAATTATGAAAAAGAATACTATTTGCAAACTAACAGGGCTAACACAGGAAGAAGCCGCGATGTGGCTGTGCGTGGGCCAAAGTCAATGGTCTATGTTTGAATCGGGTAAACGAAGTTTGTCTGCCAATAGCTATCTTCGGATTTCCGACATGATGCATCATATGAAAACCAATAGTAAACCCGAAAAAGCAATTCAGGAATTTATGTCTGAAGAATTAAAAGCAGCCCATTCGAAACTACATAAACAATTACAACAGGTAACCATAGAAATTATTTTACTCCAGAAAAAAATTATGAAATTCGAAGAGAAGCGCGACAAATGTCTTACTGCGCTTAATGCCGCTTCCTTTATAGAAAAAAACGTCCATGCCAAAACCCCAAAAGATCTGCATAAGGTCATCCGAAACCGTTGTCTGCAAACCTTAAAGCGCTATCCTCTACACCAATTGGTAGTGATGAAACATAAAGCAGACACCCTAATCGACAGTAAAAATAAATTAATGAACATACTCACATTGGAACATACCGAGGAACCAAAGTAAACGCAAACCAAAAATAAGCAGAAAAAACCTGATAAGTAATTGGCATAAAATTTGTAAAAGTAAGATTATTTTTACTCAAAAATTCATTCCTATGTATCCATTTGAAAATCTTACCAGTCCAGAACAGTGCATTAAACTATTAACCTGGGCACACACCAAATCCCGCTCGCTAATCCTGCAAAAAAAGTCTTTTCAAGAGAAAATTGACAAAGTTATTGCTACTGAAAATGTCGTTGCAGAAGAACTGAACCACCTGATAGAAAGAATAAAAATTCTGGAACAATTGATAGAAAATCTATCCGAGGATTTACAAAAAGAAAAATTCAAATCCCAAATTAAAAAGATGCAAAATAGTTTTTGTATGGTCTCCATAAGAGAAAGTAAAGCAGCACATAAAAAAACAGTCCTTGATTTCCAGATCCAACACCTGACCAAAGAAATACTTGAACTCAATACATTCCAAGAAGGCATTGAGGCACGCAAAAAACTACTCAAGAAACAGTTCGCAGAAAGTAGTAAAGAAATATAACCCTGAATGTTCATCGTGACTTCGCTGCATTGCTACCCATCCCTGCTGTCTCCCCATCTTGTCATACCCCTATTGTCATCCCGATACTTCCCTTGTCAGTACCGGCTTCGGAGGGATCTCAAAAAAAGAGGACAACACTATCATCATCCCCCCACTGTCATCCCGACGGCAGGAGGGATCTCTCAAAATCGAAAAACAATAAACATGAAAACACCGGGCACCCACAATTACTATATCTACATCCTTACAAACAAAACCAAAACCGTTTTATACATTGGTTTTACCAATAATTTAAAAGAACGCTTATATTATCATAAAAACCCAGACACGAGCAGCAAAGCGTTCACCGCAAAATATAACTGCTTCCACCTTATATATTGGGAACACTATCAGGATGCAGAAACAGCAATTGCAAGAGAAAAAGAACTAAAGTCATGGAACAGAGCGAAAAAAGAATCTTTAATAAATAAACTAAACCCTATCTGGAAATTCCTAAACGATGAAATCGAATAAATAATGAGATCCTTCCTTACGTCAGGATGACAAAAAACAGCAATCATGAAATCGAGTAACATAAAAGATCCTTCCTGACGTCAGGATGACAATCAACAGTGCACAGCCACTTCCCCCGCTGTCATCCCGACTAAAGGAGGGATCCCATTTCATTCAAAAAAAAAAAAAAAACGACCATCTCAAAACATCAACTTACTTAATAAAAATCAATCCTCATAAAAGAAACAACGCAGGAGATCCTTCCTTCGTCGGGATGACAATCAACAGTGTACAGCCACTCCCCCTCTGTCGTCCACCTCTGTCATCCTGACCGCAGGAGAGATCTCAAAAAAATACGACAACACTACCATCGCCCCCCTTATCATCCCGACGAAGGAGGGATTTACACGAACCCCCTCATCTTTTCCCCTTTCCCTTTTCCCTTCCCTCTTTTCCCAATAATTTCTGCCTCAAACCATACCACAAAAAGCAATCAAAACCCAAAAATCCCTACCTTTGCGGCATGTTATCATTGTTAAAGTCAAAACCTGTTTTAAAAGACCTCATCCCCGACGGTTATGTGGACATTCATTCGCATATCTTATTCGGAATAGACGACGGCGCCAAAACGATAGAAGACTCTAATTTCTTAATGCAGTCGCTTTTGGATATGGGTTTCGAAAAGTGCATTACCACTCCTCACATCAATGAGCACATTTGGGACAATACCAGGAATAGTATCCAGAAAAAACTTCTTGAAGTAAAGTCACTTTCTCCATCGTTAACGGAGAAATTATCGCTGAGCGCGGCTTCGGAATACATGATAAACGAGAATTTCACCAAACTATTTGAAGCGAAAGAACTGCTCACCCTAAAAGACAATTACGTGCTAGTAGAACTGTCCTATATGGCCCCTCCATTTCAGCTGTACAATACACTATTTCAGTTACAGCTGGCCGGATACACTCCTGTCTTGGCACATCCGGAAAGATACAGTTACTACCATTCCAACTTCTCGGAATACGAAAAACTGAAAAAAGCAGGTTGTTATTTTCAGTTGAATTTACTGTCTACCGTTGGATATTACGGACCTGAAGTGGCAGACGTTGCCAAAAAACTCCTTAAAAAAGGCATGATAGACTTTACGGGATCGGACGTCCACCATAAAAACCACATCGACTTCTTTTCAAAAAAAGTAAAAATAAAAGATACGGCTCCGCTGATTGAAGCCATGAAAAACAATAGTTTTTTCAGATAAACAACTACTGTCTCAAAAGTGCCACGAAACGTCCATCTTGTCATTTCGACGAAAGGAGAAATCTCACAACCAAAGTGTTAAAATTATAAGATTGCTTCGCCAGTCGAGCAAGCTCTCAAGTCCTCCTTTCGTCGGAATGACAGTCTTTTGAGAAAACCTCAGGAATAAAATATTTTTTAGACAGTCGCTTTTATTTTGTTCAGCAACTGCTTGTGCAGCGGTACCTTTTCTTCTTCCGGTCCGTACCCGTAGCCGTAACCGTAAGTACCATAACCATATCCGTACCCTTTTTTCACCTCGGTATCATTAAGGACGATTCCGATATTAGGCATTTTCTTTTCAGTATGCAGCTGATAAGGAACACGCAAAAGGTCTTTATCCAAATAATTGGCACGAACTACGTAAACAAACGAATCAGCGTGATGTGCCGTCAACAGAGTATCGGTCACCAAATGCACCGGCGACGTATCCACTACTATGTAATCGAATTCCTCTTTCAATATCGCAAACATCTCATCGACTTTCCGACTCATCAAAAGTTCGGCCGGATTCGGGGGAATTACACCCGATGGCAATACGTACAACTGATTGAAATCAGGAATTTTATGGATCAATGAAAGTAAATCACAATCTTTAGTTGACAGATAGTTGGTCACCCCTTCTTTTGGCAGATCCAGATAGCCATCAATCTTAGGATTTCTGATATCCATTCCGATAAGCAGTACTTTTTTACCTGAAAGTGCAACGGTACTGGCAAGATTTACAGATAAAAACGTTTTCCCTTCTTTCGGAACTGTCGAGGTTACAAATACCGTTTTAGCCCTTTCATCAGGAACATGATTGAGCATAAACTCAAGATTTGTGTTTACAATACGGATCGCTTCAGCAGTCCCGGAACGATTACTGGCATTGATGATTTCTTCACTGGAATCCGATGTTGGTATATCTCCTAAGTAAGGTATGGACAACTTGTTTTCCACATCCTGTCTTACTTTAACTTTGTTGTCCAGCATGTTAAGCAGGTACAAGACCCCGAAAGGCAAAAACAAGGCAACGGCGAAAGCGGCAAGATAGATAGAGCCTTTCACTGGGGAAATAGGGGATTTTGAGGATAAGGCCGGATCGATAACCTTTGCATTAGGTGCCGTAACGGCTAATGAAATAGCAGTTTCCTCCCTTTTTTGCAGCAAATAAAGATATAGAGACTCTTTTATTTGTTGTTGACGCCCCAATACTTTCGATTCTCTTTCTAAGGTTGGAATTCTGGAAATTTTCCCGTTAAACAGCGCGTTCTGATAAGCAAGATCCTTCTTCTTTATTTCCAAAGAAGTTCTTAAGCGCGCAAGACTAGAATGGATGTTCTGTTTTAGCGATTCGATTTTTCCATCAAGCGTTTTTACCACTGCATTTTTCGGACCTGCATTTTTAAGGAGGCGGTTGCGCTCCAGAATCATTTGGTTATACTGATCGATTAATCCCGATGCATTAACATCGGAAGTTAAAATATTGACAGGAATCAATTCATTGTTACGGCCGTTGTTCACATAATCAGCCATGGTGGCAACAATCTTAAGCTGTGTATCTGTTTCGATTTCTTTTCGCTCAAAATCACTGGCGTTAGCCAGAAACAGATTGGCTTCTGAAGTAATATCCGTTACATGATTTGTACGTTTGAAGGTTTCTGCATCGCGTTCCACATCCCCCAAATCGCCTTCAATCAACTTAAGCCTTTCATTGATAAATTGGGAGGTATTTTCAAAAACTCGATTTTTGTCTGCCACAACATCTTCATTATAAACTTTGATCAGTGTATTTAAAAAATCCTCCGCTCTTTGAGGAATTGGGTCAACTATCGACAATTCGACAATACTGGTTCGGTCGCCTACTTTCTTAATATTCAGCCTTCCCTTATAGCTTCCGGCTACGCTGCCCACAGGTCGGGCAATCATGGAGAGTTTATATGGATGCGCCACATATTGCTTCGGATTGATAACGGTCAGAACAACCGCATCACCCTCAGGCAACTGCATCGTTTCACCATAATAAAACACTCCTTTTTTAACACCATCTCTGTCAAACAATACGAATTGGCTAGACGAGACCCCCATCAGACTGTAAACAATGGTCTTGTCTTCATACTTTGGATTCAACTTGGAAAACATGAAATTTACAGGTGACTTTTTATAAATCTCCTGTGATTTCACCCTTCCTTCATTAACATAGGTAACGTTGAGCCCCAAATCTTTAACCGCAGACTTAACAATGGCAAGGGACTTTAGCACCTCTATCTCATTATCCAGATTACTCTTTACACCCGACAAAACCGCAAGATCGGAAAAAGCGGTTTGCTCAGAATCAACGCCTCCTTTCTTATCGTCCTTAATCATCAGCAACGTAGTAGCACTATATTGAGGAATCGTATATCGCATATAAAGAAAAGCTGCAGCCATTACCATAAAGAGACTGACCACAAACCACTTCCAGTTGCGGATATAGTACGCAATTTGACTTTTTATATCAAAACCATTGTCAAACGGATTATTCTGCTGTGTTGAAGTATCGTTCTGCATAATTTTAATTTACAGCTATTAAAATAATTCCGAGTGCTATTGAGAATAATGAAAGCCCTATAGTAACACTGGGACCAACAAGCGATGATCCCATCTTAACCCTATTGGCTTCCACATAGATGACATCATTTTGGGAAAGGTAGTAATACGGTGAATGTATAAAATCGGCTTTAGTGATATCCACAGTCGCAATCGCCTTTTCTCCGTCTTTTTCCCTGACAATCATAATATTATTCCTTTTCCCATACATTGTCAAATCTCCCGAAAGACTTAAGGCTTCCAAAAGGGTTATTCGCTCTGAAGAAATGGTATGGGATCCCGGTCTGGCAACTTCCCCCAAAACCGAAACTTTAAAATTCACAATACTAAGATATACCGTGGGATTCTGAATATAATCCGTCAACTGTTTTTTTATTTTCTCAACCGCTTCCAATCGGGTTAACCCTGCCAACTTTATTTTCCCCAGCTGCGGAAACTCAATCTCTCCGTTTTTATCTACCAGATAGGCCTCTAATTGATTCTGATTGGAATTATTATTCCCGGTAACGTTGTTTACCGTGACCGTCTTTAAATTATAAGGAGCGGCTACTTCAGGGTTTTCAGCAGAGACGATGATATGGAGCATGTCATCATTTTGAATCATCGGCTCATAAAGTGATTTTTCCTTTTTCTCATCTTTATCTTCGGCTGACATATTTTTTTCTTTCTCAGTATCCGGAGTTTGCAAATAAACCATTTTTTTTCGGCTGGCACAGGAACATAAAACACACAGCATTGCAAATACCAAAAAAAATTTTACTTTATTTTTCATTCTGTATTGAAAATATTTTCTGCAAATATAATTTTTTCATTTAGAAACATTTAAAAACAGACAGCGTTTAATTGTCTAGTTTTTCATAGGATGAATTCATGCTTAGAAATTCAGGAACAATTTCTTTCATTTTCATCACAATGTCGTGGGACACAAAATCAGAGGTAATTGACAAAAGCGTTTTAATCTCGCTGTTCAGGGTTTCAAACTCATCGGTAACCTCTTTTACAATCATTATCTTTTCGTTGTGCGTCGGTAATGTTTTACTCGAGTCATTTAACAACTCCTCAAACAGCTTCTCGCCCGGTCGCAACCCAATAATCTGGATTTTAATATCTTTTTCGGGACGAAGTCCAGCCAACCGAATCATTTTGGTAGCTAAATCGATTATTTTAACCGGTTTACCCATGTCAAAAATAAATATCTCTCCTCCGTTGCCCATTGCACCGGCTTCCAGAACCAATTGACAGGCTTCAGGAATGGTCATAAAATACCTTATGATTTCAGGGTGGGTGATGGTTATTGGTCCGCCATTGGCAATTTGCTGTGAAAATAAAGGCACAACCGAACCATTGGAACCCAATACGTTTCCAAAGCGCGTTGTGATGAATTTTGTTGTGCTGCCACCTGAACGGTTCAAAGACAAAGATAATGACTGTACATATTTTTCGGCGATGCGTTTGCTCGCTCCCATAACATTACTGGGGTTTACAGCTTTATCCGTAGAAACCATAACAAAGCGGTCAACCTCATATTTTACAGAAAGGTCCGCAAGATTTTTTGTCCCCTGAACATTCGTATATATAGCCTGGGCAGGATTTTCCTCCATTAAAGGAACATGTTTGTAAGCCGCGGAATGGTATACAAAATCCGGTTTGTATGATTTAAAAACAGATTCAATAACACTGTAATCCCTGATATCGGCTATAATGGAACGAACCAAAACCTCCGATTTTAGTTTATCAATCTCAATACTTAAATGATGAAGCGGCGTTTCGGCCTGATCAACCAAAATGATTTTTTCCGGTTGAAAAGCATGAATCTGCCACACGATTTCACTTCCGATCGAACCGGCCGCTCCGGTAATCAAAACGGTTTTCCCTTTAATCTGATTGGAAATAGTATTATTATCAAGCTGAATAGGCTGGCGTTCCAATAAATCGGTTATCTGAACGTTTTTAATTTTTCTTAAGATGCTCTCTTTATCCTCAAAATCGGTAATTTTCGGAATAGAAAATACTTTCTGATTGTATTCAAGGCAACTGTCAATGATTTCAAACCTTTCTTCATTTGTCAATTCTTCATCAGCTATAATAAGCCCCTCTGCACCATTGTAACGTAACAATACCGGGATAGGTTTGTTTAATTCAATAATCGACAAATCTAAAATACGCTTTGAGGTATTTTTATTGGCTTTATCAATAAATCCCACAACTTTAAATCGGGCAGGACTTTCCATTTGCACCGCATTGGCAACTGCAATGGCATTTGCTTCCGTACCATAAATAAGTACTTTGGAAATCTTATTGTTTTTTACTTCCCTGATATAATTTTCAAATGCAATTTTTACAATTATGCGATACAGTAATAAAAATGAAAACGACAGTAAAACCGATATAAAAAGACGGGTATTTAAGAATAATTTCCCTTCCTTAAAAATATCCCAAAAAGTATTGAGAAACAATAAAAACAAAAAAGTTGAGGACTGTGCCATGAACAATTTTACCGCATCGATAAAGGAAGAATGACGAATAATCCCTGAATAAGTCCTGAATACCCAAAAGAAAAAAACGGTGATGCTTAAGTATAAAAATAAGATCATCCACACATTTTTATTTACAAAAAAATCAAAGCCGATTCCCTTAAGCAGTAAATGACCTAAAAAACCAGATAACAGCACCATTAAAACATCAATGGAAAGTACAATCCATCGGGGTAAATAGCTTAAGTTTTTAACATTAAAGCTAAAACTGGCCTTTTTCAAAGCCTGCCAAAAAACACTTTTTATATTAACTATACTACTCGTCCTCAAATCCTACTCACTTTTTAGAAAAAGAAATCATTCAAAACATCTTCCAGTCTTGCATAATCATTGTCGGTTAAGTTGGAACCAGAAGGAAGGCATAACCCGTTTTTAAATAAATCAGCAGAAATATCGGTTCCATAATAAGGGTATTTTTCGAAAATCGGCTGCAGGTGCATCGGTTTCCATAACGGACGGCACTCTATGTTCTCTTTTTCAAAAGCAAGACGCAGGTCTTCCGAAGTTTTCCCGGTCTTCTCCGGATCAATCACAATACCGGTAAGCCAATGGTTAGAAAACCAGTCTGAATTAGGCTCTTCCAATACTTTCACTCCGTCAATTGCCGAAAAATAAGTGGAATAAAATGCATTGGCTTTTCTTCTCAGTGATACATGTTTATCCAAAACTTCCATCTGACCTCTTCCGATACCGGCACAAATATTACTCATTCTGTAATTATAGCCTATCTCACTGTGCTGATAGTGCGGCGCATTATCACGCGATTGCGTTGCATAAAAAATGGAGCGGTCCTTAAGTTCTTTTGACTTAACCACAATGGCCCCACCCCCAGAAGTAGTAATGATTTTATTTCCGTTGAACGATAAAACGCCTATATCTCCAAAAGTGCCGCATTTTTTTCCTTTGTAAGAACTTCCAAGTGCTTCCGCACTGTCTTCAATAAGCGGAATTCCGTATTTTTTCGAAACAGCTGTAATTTCATCTGCTTTAAAAGGCATTCCGTATAAATGCACTGCAATGATTGCTTTAGGCTTATTGCCTTTTGCTATCCTGTCTTTAATAGCTTCTTCCAATGATTCTGGACACATATTCCAGGTATCCGGCTCACTGTCAACAAACACAGGCAAAGCCCCTTGATATAATATAGGATTGGCAGATGCTGAAAAAGTCATACTCTGACAAATAACTTCATCACCTGAGGAAACACCTAAAAGAATTAGTGCTAAATGAATGGCCGCTGTACCTGAGCTAAGAGCCCCAACAAAAACAGGAGTTCTATTTTGCAAATAGCCTTCAAGATCCGATTCAAAACCTAAAACATTAGGCCCTAACGGAGCTATCCAATTGGTATCAAAAGCCTGTTGTATATAGGATTGCTCACTGCCTCCCATGTGAGGAGACGAGAGCCAAATTTTCTCTTTGCTCATTATTTTAAGGGCTAATCTAGGCTGGGAAAAACCTGAAACAAAAGTAATGAAACTTTCAAAAAAACCACATTCCAAATGTTAAATTAACCTAATTTATAAAATAATGTTTTAAAAATGATTCTTATGTCTCCCAAAAAAGAACGTTCATAATAATACTGAAGGTTTAAGCTTACTTTATCCGGAAAAATCACTTCATCGTTATATTTCAAGGGGTTATCCTGTACTGCCAAAAGCTGTTCTTCGTTATAGTACTTTAAAGAGGCCTCACTTGTCAGTCCCGGACGCAATTCGAGTACTTTTCTGTCTTCTCCTTCAAGACAGTCATAATAACCCGGCAAATCCGGACGTGGCCCTACGATACTCATGTCGCCCATTAAAACATTTATAAACTGAGGTAATTCATCAATTTTGGAATTTCTCAAAAAAGCGCCAATTTTAGAAATCGAAGTACTTCCTGCTTTATCTCTTCGGATAGTTCGAAGTTTTATAATAGTAAAAGGCTTTCCGAATTGTCCTACTCTTTTCTGAAGAAAAAAACCATTAGTTTTGGTATCCAAAGCAGCCAGAATCCAACTCAGAACTATAATCCAGCCCAATAAAACAAGGGCTGTAATTGAGAAAACAATATCGAAAAAGCGTTTTGCCATATCAGATTGCAGTATTGTATTTCTTTACTTTACCGGGATTCCCCACGACCACAGCATAATCAGGAACATCAGTGATAATAACTGCGCCTGCTCCAATGGTGGCCCATTTCCCGATGCGTATCCCTTGAACAACTGAAGCACCAATCCCGACATGACACCCTTCTTCCAAAATAACGCCTCCTGCCAAAGCGGCATTTGGAGAAACATGAACAAAATTCCCTAAAACACAGTCATGCTCGATAACCGCACCTGAATTGATAATACAATGGCTGCCTATGCTGGCAAAAGCATTCACAACCGCATTAGGCATTATTACGGTTCCCGGACCGATTTCTGTTTTTTCGGAAACAAAGGCCGTAGGATGAATAGCGCTCGGGAATATCATATCCAAACGCTCTGCTATTTTTTTGCGGACAGCATTATTTCCTATTGAAATGATTACCGAATCCTGAGTTTTGAAATCTCCCTCTGAAGGGACCACAACAGGAACACCATAAATTGAGGCAACCGAAGGCGCATCATCAAAGACTGCCTTGACTTCAATAGCATGTGCTTTGAGTATATCGATAATAACTTTGCTGTGCCCGCTCGCCCCGTATAAATACATCTTAATTTCCTTTAAACTTTTCCATTGTAACTGCTTCATCCGCATTAATTCCCTCACGAACAAATACTTTTTTAATGGTCATGAAAACAATTTTGAGATCCAATATTAAACTTAAATGTTTTACATACCAAACATCATATTCAAATTTTTGATTCCAGTCGATAGCATTTCTCCCGTTTACCTGCGCCCACCCCGTAATTCCGGGACGAACAGTATGTCTTTGCTTTTGGAATTCATCATACAAAGGAAGATATTCCGGCAACAGCGGCCGCGGACCAATAAGGCTCATATCACCCAACAGCACATTAATCAGTTGCGGAATTTCATCGACGGATGTTTTACGGACAAAACGACCAATAGCTGTAAGACGTTGTGCATCAGCAAGAGGATTTCCCTCTTTGTCTTTCTTATCGTTCATCGTTTTAAACTTGATGATTTTGAAGAGTACTTCATTTTTACCAGGGCGGTTCTGAATAAAAAAAGGTTTTCCGTTATTGGCAAAAAACAGTCCGATCGTGATCAATACGAAGACCGGACTTAACAAAATCAAGCCGATCAAAGAAAGTAAAACATCCGAAAAACGTTTAAAAAAACTCTTATACATTATTTTCCAGACTTCTATATTCATTTAAAATAGCCTCCCAAACCAAAGCCTGTTGATAACGATCAACAATCATTTCTCGTGCGTTTTGTTTCAAATGAGAATACAAATGCACATCTTCCAATAATCGTAACATCGCTTCAAAAATTGCGTTGGTTGATTTTGGACGGATAATGATTCCATTTACACCTTCCGCAATAATTTCATTACAGCCGTTTATATCGCTTACTATAGACGGAACCCCCATAGCACCGGCCTGCATCACAACATTTGGAAAACCTTCGCGATAACTTGGAAAAACCAGACAATCACTAATGGCAAAATAAGACCTAACATCATTCTGATAGCCAGCCGTGATAATATTTTCGTTTGTTTCAATCGCTTTTTCTGTTTCCGGAAGCAAAGGATCCAGTTCTTTTTCAAAAGGACCGACAAGCAATAATTTGCAGTTTTTATGCTGTAATTTTAAAAAAGCCTTTACCAACTCATTGATGCCTTTGTCGGCAACAATTCTTCCTACGAAAATAAATACAAAGTCATCACTTTTGATTCCCAGTTCCGCTATCAGTTTCGCTTTTTGTTCTTCGGAAACTGCATGGTGCGCAAAATATTCGGTATCTATCCCGTTGGAACTCCCTTTTCCAATTACTTGTAATTTGCCGGGTTTGCAGAATTTCTCCTCGAGTATAATTTCTTTTAATCCGTTAGAATTAGGGTAGACTTTAGTTGCCGAAGCATACGTGATTTTTTCAACAAGGTTTAGCAATCTTCTTTTGTTGCCGTCGGTTTCTAAAAGCGGCAAACCGGCTACTGTATGCAAACGATTGGGAACACCAGCCAGTTTTGCAGCCAGCATACCAACTGTCCCTGCTTTGGGTGTATGTGAATGAACTATAAAAGGCTGTTCCTTTTTAAAAAAACGATAAAGCTGCCACAGTGCCTTTAAATCTTGAAGCGGGGTTATCTTTCGTGTTAAACCCGCCTCAAACGTTCTAACGCCCTGATTTTCACCAAAGTTTTTCAAACGTTCCTCCTCTGAAGAGACAGCAGTTACTTCATAATGATTCTTCATATACCCCAACTGGTTCTCAAGCAATTTTTCAAGAGAAAGCGGAACGGTAGTAATACGAACTAATTTTTTCATTTGGTTTTATCAATCGTTAAATTTCTTACTTCGGCTATTATCCAAAGCAACACTAATAAAACAAAAGGCTGCATCATGATTTTTGTCCTCGCAAAAATACCAAACCCGGAGTAACGTTGGACTACCAACAGTCCAGAAACTAAAGCGAAACAAAGAATTATTTTAAAAACAAACGGAAAACCTAGCTTTTTGTAATACCGGACAACCAAAACCAACGCTACGATATGCAACAAAAGCATGATCAGGTTTTCTATTCCCAAAACCAATCCATAGAAAGTCGGAACCTCACTGATAAATGGGCGAAAATAGAACGTAAAAATTTTATAAGGATAGGAATACTCAATAATCGGAACATAAGTCCCGGAATCTTTAAAGGACAGCAGTGAAAATTCATTAAAGCGCTGTATACGGGAAACATCAAATCTTTTAATTTCTGATAGCTGTAAAAACATATAAAACAATCCTGAAAACACAGCCATAGCAACGCAGGAAAGCATCAGTTTGATTCTCAGACTTCCCTTTTCGAAAAAAAGATATACTGTGAAAACACTAAAAAGCAGCATCAAGGCGATATGTGGACGAATCAGAATCAGAAATACAACCGATACTATCATTGCGGCTGACCGGTAATTCCTTTTAGCCAATTCCAACAGGATTGTCGAAATGAAAAGAAAACACAAAGCCTCCTTTCCCAGCATGGCAGTCCAATAATGGAGATTGGGTAAAAAAAGAAGCAAAAGATAAATATCAATCCCTTTACACACCCATTTTCCCTGCATAAAAAATTTGCAGAGATTATAAAATTGAATGATCCCCAATAACCCAATGAGGCTGTATATCAAAAATCCAAACCGTATATCAAGTCCAAGCCCTTTTGTAAAAGGATAATTAAGTAACAGGATGAGATCAGAACCATAATACTTCAGTCCGGAAACCAATTTCGAAGCAGACGAATCCAGCTGAAACCAATAAAAAGCAGCATCACCACTTTTTTTTGAGTAATAATCGAAAGTTAAAAAAGTAAACAAAAGATGATAGCCCGATAAAAAAATCAGGAAAATTTTCTCTTTAAGACGTTTCCATCCCGCTGTCATTTTTTCTTCATTTCGAGTTCTTTCCTATAAGAGAAAGACCAAAGGATAAATAATAACAAGCCGGGCAAGAACATATTTCGCATACGGATCATGATTCCCAAATTCCCCAATGACTGTGAAAATGCCAATGTACCGATAATGAGAAAAATAACTAGACCTTTAACCACAAACGGAGCTGCTTTAAAAGTTTGAACCGGTTTGTTTCTGAAAATGGAAAAAGAAATTATTAAAAGTAATAAATTTTCCACCGAGGCAATCGCTGCCGGAATTCCGTTGATGTCAAAAAACAAAGGACGGTATAAAAAGGTAAATACCTTCAAAGGAAAGGGATACGAAGAAATATCAATTCGGGAACCGGAATTCGCACGGCTCAGCAAATCGGCTTTTTTTTCAGAGAACTGTTCGAAACTTTCCATAGTAGTTTCCTCAATTTTGGCAAATTCCATCACCGAGGGCAAAATAGCGATACCGATTCCGATTAAAATAACGGAAAGAACAATCCTTTTTGCACCGGACACTTTCGAACTCATTATGTAAGACAAACCAAAGGAAACCAACAGGAACAATGTAATGTGCGGTCTGACAATATAGGAAAGAACCAAAGCTATCGCAATAAGAAAAATTCGCCTTGATATGTTAAGTAGCCCATAGGAAAACATTCCGATGCACAAAAACAATAAGGTATCCTTGCCTACCGCCGAACTCCAAAAATGAAGATTAGGCATAAAAAAAACCAAAGGAAACAAGGTATAATTCCCAAATTTAGAATTGTATGAAATTGTTTTTACGGCCAAAACATAGAAAAAAGTCAGCCCAATGAATCCCAACAAAGAATAAATCATGGTTCCCGAAAAATAGGAAAGACCTAGTATTTTTGCGGGGAAATAATTCAATGCGAATAAAACATAAGTCCCCTTCTCCCCCACAATAAACTTGTTAAAATCGTCGGAAGTCATGTTTTGGGCAACTCTCCAATATCCTACCGCATCACCTGAAACAAAAAAACAATAATACGCTCCGAACAACAAATGGTAAAACAAAAGCTTTCGCAGCCATTGCAGCTCCGTGGCAGACAATTCCTTTTTAAAGTAGGAAACAAAACCTAATCCCAATGTAATAACAATCAATACTGCTATGATGTCCAAATCTTTTGCCTTTTTTTACGGTTAGCAATAACTGATTTTACAATTCGAGACACATGCTTTTCAAAAATCACAAAGTAAAGATATCCTAAGGAGCAGCAGAGGGAAAGCGTAAAAATCAATGCTAATGCAAATTGAAATCCATTTGAAATTTTAGGCCACAACCGAAGCACAAGCATTTGCAACGGATTATGAATCAGATACACCGAATAGGTCGCATTTCCGATAAGCATAAAAAGATTTTTCCTACTCAAGGCAAAATTAAACCGGGAAATAAGAAGATATAACAGCCCAAAAACAAAGACAGAAAAAATAAAATTAATTGAAAAATTGTCCCCAAAACACTTGCTGTAAAAAACATAACAAAACAACCCAAATGCAAAAAGTACAAATCCAAAAATAAAGCCCACAGGAACCTTTACATCTCCCAACACCAACTTCGCCAACAAAAAACCCAGGATAAACTCAAGATTATATGGTGATAAAAAGACCTTTAAAAAAGCCGGAGCAGTGGTCTCCGAAACAAACGCGGCAATAGCGAACAAAATAGCCGTAACCCATAACACCACAAAAGAATTCCAGATTTTTTGATAAAAAAAAGTGATACTAAAAAAAAGGTAAAAAGCTAATTCAAAAAGTAAAGTCCAGGCTACTGAAAGCGCCGGGTTACCGTAAGGGATAAGCGTTAACGATGTAAAAAGACTGATATCCCTACCGGAATTCGAAAATTCCGGAAACAGGCGGTACAACAATACCATCGCAATTCCAATGGGCAAATATGGAATATAAATCCGAAGCAGCCTTCCTCTCAGATACTTTTGAAAAGCCTCCGGCTGATTATACCGAAAAGAAGCAGAATAGGTAATGATAAACCCCGACAGTACAAAGAAAAAATCAACTCCTAATTTCCCGAAGGCCCCGGCGAAATTTAAAACCGGATGATCGATGCCGTGATAATAGCGAAAAGACCCCACGGAATGATGGAGTACTACCAACAGGGCCGCAATACCACGGCACACCTGAAGTACATCTAGATAATTATTGTCTTTTTTTGTTTGTGTAGGCATTCACTAGGGGCGTAAAAGAATTACTTTTTCATAGTCAGAACATCCAACACCTGTTGTAATTGCACTTGAACAGTATAGTGACGTTCAACAAGTCGGATACCTTCGCTTCCAAAAATACTACATTTCGCAGGATTTTTTAATAACTCTTCCAAAAAAGCATACCATAATGCCTCGGTATCGGCAAGATACCCGTTAATGCCATTTAAAACGACCTCACGATTCATCCCCACGGGCGAAGCCACAACCGGAAGACCACAGGCCATATATTGAATCAGTTTATAAGCGCATTTCCCTTTTTCCCAACATGAATTTTCCAACGGCATAATCCCTATATCAAAAGCAGCAATGGAATCCACTTCAGTATATTCCGCCCATTTAATAAATTGTACAGGAAAAGAAACAGGAACATCTTCATTAGCTCCAACTATATGGACTTCTATGGGATAGTGCTTTGCCAGCTCCTCGAAAACAGGAAAAATGTTTTTTACATATTTAAACGTTGAAGGAGAACCAATCCAACCGACTACTATTTTCTCCCGATCCCTTAGCTGCACTGTATCATATCTCGAAATATCAATAACCGTGGGTATAATTACAACATTTTTTGCTCCTGAAACCCTTGCTTTTTCCGCTAAATACTCGTTTCCTGCGACAACGTTTTCTGCATTCTTCATAACAATACCGATTTTATTACTGAGAAAAAAACGGATCATTTTATTATTACTTAAATCGTAATTATGAAAAATGGCATCATCATAATCAACAATATAGCAAACCCCAAAAAGAGATAAAAAAAGTTCAAAAAAAGCAGGAAAATAAGGAAAGAGCTCTTTTTCTATGACAACTTTATCATACTTAAAAACACTAAATAATACCACAAACCGTTTCAGATATGCAAAAAAAACAGTTCGCAATGATTTTTTACCATTATAAAGTGCTTCAAGATAAGCGTCGTTGAACAACGGACTCACGGAAACATTTATACCTTCTTCCTTTAAAAAAGGAAAATACTGAAAACTCCTTAATCGACTACTGGCTCCTAACCGACTGTATTTTGTCAAATAAAGTACTTTCATAATTTATTAAAAGCATTTAAATAACTCTCAGCACTTCTGTCAAGAGAAAAAAAAGTTTGCCCGACTTCCCTTAGTCCGTTTGAATTATTCCGATTTAGTGAAATTACAAAGTCTTTGGCTTTTGAGATTCTTTCTGTATCCTGATGATCGAATAACAAACATCCATTCAATCTTTCCAGAATCTGTTCGGTGTCACCAATTCCTTTAGAAGCAATAACCGGAAGTCCCATGAGTAAATATTCACCAAGTTTTATTGGAGCAACTCCCTGCATACTGAAAGTAGGTTTCCGGATGGCAAAAGCAACATCGGCTGCATTCAAAAATTTAGGAACTTCATCAATAGGCACTTTTTGAATAATTATTTTATCCCTTAAACTTTCGGGCAATCTCTGTAATGCAAACTCAGTATTTCCTGTAAGTAAAATCAATTTTGATTGATTGTTAGATTCTGAATACAACTTGAAAATAGCCATCATTTCTTCCCAACCGTACTGTGGGCCAAGGGATCCGCAATATACAAACACAATATCTTCCTTTGAAAAACCTAAAAGAGCTCTAACCGATTTGCGATCTTCTTCACTGGGTTTAAAAGCCGCTGCATCACGACCATTAAAAACCACATCAAACTTAGAACGAAATTCTTTTCCAATTGTATTTAAATGTACTTCAACTGATTTCTCTGAACGAGTCAATACCCCATTTGAATTTTTTAGCAATCGCGTTTCTTCATTTTTAAGCCATCGATATTGCTTACTCTTCCTGGAAAGCCCTGAAAAATCAATACGTTCTTCCAAAGGCAACCCATCGGCATCAAATAAAACCTGGAAATTGGTTTTCTTCAATCGGTTTATCATGATGGAAGGCATGGTACTTCTAGGCATCACAATGTCAATCTTATGGCTGCGAATATATTTTTTCAGGAATTTTATCCCGGTATACAATGTAAGTAAACTTCCCAATGTTGCCACGGGTTTTCTGGTAATTGGCCTGGCTGTGTAAGTGATGTTTAAGTCTTGTGCTTTTCTTTGGGTAATGGCTATCCTTTCTTTAGTTCCCCACGTGAATTGAATTACATGGATTTTGTAATCGGCTTTTTTTTGAACTTCACTCAGTATAGGCATAAACAAACCTTCCATATAACTGGTTTGTGGTCCGTCCCAAGTAATGAAAAGAACATTTTTCATAAATATTTTATTGGTCTTTGGGCAATCCAAAAACGATGACGGCAAAGGTCAGGAAAATAATTAAACCACAAAATTAAAATGCGGGCCTTTTGAAAATGTCAGGAAAGTTGGGTCGAGTCGACTCGGTTTAAGATTGAGTGTTGCGGCCATTCTTTTGGTCAGCTCCACTTCACCCGGCCGGTCTGAGTTATCAATAAAAATTGTGAAATTATCGGCTAAATTATCTTTGATAAACTTGACATTGGAAGCCCTGCTCATCACATTTTTTTTCTGCCAAGCTGATGGTCCGTCAACCAATACCAAATCAAATTTTTTATTGGCAATTGCTTCAAAAACTATAGGGCTGTTGTATTCATAAGACTGGTGCAAATCGCCGCTTGGTTCGGTTGGTGCGCAAACAAATTTCACATAATCGAGCAGATTTTCTTCTTTTAAAATTTTTTTGATAATTCCCTGCCATTCGGCGCTTTCATCAACAGTTGTAATGGTACAATCGAGGTTGTTCATTTTCATCAATCGGGCGGCAATGATGGTTGAAATTCCCGAACCGAATTCTAAAACAGTTTTGCGGTTATTGACCACTATATCATTAACCAAACAAGCCAAAAAACGAAACTTCAGTGACGAAGTCGTAAAGGGTAAATAACTTCCCTGATGATACAATTTACTCAACAAGAAACTCGGCAATTCTTCATTTTTATGAAGGAAAAACTTTCTTATCAGTGCGTCTATTTTATTTTTTACCAATTTCAGTTGTTTTTACAAAAATATAATTTTATTCAATTATCATTTACCTTTTAACCAAAGACAAGTATAAGTTTTCCACTTTTTTCACATATTGTTCTTCAGTGTAATGCAGCATCGCTTTTTGGTAACCGTTTTGACCAAATGTCAACCTGAGTTCTTTGTCTTTTAGCAATCTTGCTATTTGTGCTGCTATTTGGTCTACGTCAAATTTTTCCACCAAAAAACCGGTCTGGCTGTCATCTACAATAAACTGCATACCGCCAACCCGAGTGGCCACAACTGGCAGTTTGTGCAACATAGCTTCTGCCAAAACCAATCCGAAAGATTCATGTGCCGAAACCAACGAGAAAATGTCCATAACATAATAATACTTCGAAACATCTTTCTGGTACCCTTCAAAAGACACAAATCCTTCAAGACCAAGCTCTTTAACAATATTTTCGTAATGCCATTTCTCTGGCCCATCGCCAATCAGAATCAAATGAACATTCTGGTCAACTTTTACTAAAAGCGCGAATGCTTTTATCAAATCTGAAAAACGTTTGGTATTATCGTTTAACATTCTCCCGACCGAACCAATTACTATTTTTCCGTTAAGATTGAGCCTTTCCTTTATAAGTTTAGTTTCCGATTTATTTTCAACTTTAGGAAGAGCAACACCATTTTCAATCAGTTGTATTTTTTCATTCCCTATTCTTAGGACATTCTCCAAATAATCTGTTGAAGCCCTTGAAACACCAACAGCTTTTGTACACAGGAACGAGAACAGCTTCATCAGCAAATTCCCTCTCCAAGAACGGTTTTGCGGATCGGAGGTTTCTTCGATAATGACTATAGGCACTTTCATCAGAAAACCGTTAACAGCCGCCATTGTAACTCCCTCAAAAACTGCCCCATGAACAATGTGGGGCTTATATGTCGCAATTATCTTTTGAACTTTCTGATGTTGGCTCCACTGAAAAGGTGATTTCAAGATACCGATTGGAATTACTTCAACACCTTCCTGTCTGAACTGTTCAATAAGTTCATCGGTTGCTTTGGTGCAAATAATTTTTAGTTCAAACAGATCTTTGTTCAAATATTTGGCTAGCGAAAGTCTTCTACGCTCCACACCTCCATAAGCCATTGTTTCCAATATGCCAAGTACTTTAATCATAAAGGCTTTCGTATACGTTTTCTAAATTTTCGACATACTTTTCAGAAGAAAACTTATTTAATATCCTAACTTTTGAAACTTCCCCAATAGCATTGCGTTCGTCTGGTGAAAGTGACAATATTTTATTCAATTGCTTCAAAAAATCCTGTCTATCATTCGGATCAAACAACCAACCAGAAACACCTTCTTCGATAATTTCTGACAATCCTCCTACTTTTGAACACAAACATGGAACACCATACTGTATCGCTTCTACTGCTGCAATTCCAAAACCTTCCGACAAAGAAGGAAGCACAAATAAATCCGCTTTGGCTAAATATTTTTCAGGCTCAGGTGTAAATCCCGTAATAAAAACTTTTGATTTCAGATTGAGTTCGGTAATTATATTTTCAAGGTATTTTCTTTCTCTGCCATCACCAACCAAATACAATTCACAATCCTGTCGATCTAACTGAGCAAAGGTTCTCAGCAAAAGTTCCTGATTTTTCACTTTTTCAAGTCTTCCGACGGAAACTATCGTAAATTTAGCGGACTGCAATTTATGAATCTTTTTTGCTGGGCTTACCGGATTATAAACCACTACTCCGTCAGTAGGTTTTATTTCTTTAATCGAAACCAAAAAGTTTTTCACCGATTCGGAAACACAAATCACTTTATCCGCCAATGTATATATGAATCTGAATGACAGTTTAGCTTTAACCGAATGATTCGGAAATCCAATTTCTTCTGCCACAATTCTAGGCACTCCTGCTAATTTGGCTGCCAAAATCCCATGAAAATTAGCTTCTGCGGCAGCAGTATGTACCACATCCGGCTTTTCTTTTTTTAACCATTTGTACAACTTCCAAATATTTTGGAAATTCGAAACAGACGGATTCTGATTAAAAATGACAACAGGAAATCCATTTTTCATTATTGTTTCTTGGGCAAATCCCCCGTGGCCAATTGCCGCAAAAATATAATCGTTTTTATGCATAGACTTACTCTCGGTAAAGGAAATATATTTTTTTTCCTGTCCGCCAAAATCCAGTAACGTTGTCAGTCTGATTATTTTCACGGTAATAACTCCTAAATAATAATTTCACTTATAATATAGTCCCGCAAATTACGCCTAAATTCATTAAATCAAAACTAGAATTCCCTTATATTTTTTTTACAATAAGTACATAACTTTAAAAAAAGGTCTTTTTTTTGCTACACATATATTATTAAAGTCTATTTTAAGATTCTTAAACAACTCCATACATTTTTGAATAATTGAAGCTAGTCAGTTTTTTTGTGGTTGTTAAAAAATCCACTTATCTTAATTTACCAAATATTTATGGAATCACATCCACGACCTCCTTAACTATAGTTCACATCTCACATTCCAAAAGCGTCTCAGCAACACAAAATCTTTATCCCCTCCTTCTTTTCTCTATTTATCAAAAAAACAATTTTCTTTTTTTATAGGACTTACGGTAAGCCGAAATAGTTTTAAAACTTACTATGGGATAACAAGACAGTTTAACAAAAGCCAAAAAATTACCTTTCGTCAATTGTTGTAAGGCATATCTCGCAACATCCTTGGCACAGTGCACATAACTTGACTTAATGTCATGCATCATTGCAACTTTATTAAGATCAACATGTTTGTTAATAAATTTTGAGGACAGCTGCCCTTTACGTTCTTCACGACAATGATGAATAAACACATTAGGCACTATCACACTTTTAAAGTTAAAATAACGCAATCGCCCAATAAAATTAACATCTTCCCCGTAATGAAAAAAAGCGCTTGAAAACAATCCCCCCAAATAATCTATTGTATTGGTTTTTACCAGCCAGGCAGCGGCATTTACAAATCCAATTGTGTAAAACTGTTGTAATTGTCCTAACGTAACATCTGTTATATAGTTTGGGCAACTTTTAGCAGTAATATACCCCTCGAACTTCGCATCAAGTTTTATTCCAGTATCGTTTAAATGCATTGGAGAAACCACCCCAATCGCATGATCTAATTCAGCTATTTTTATTAACTTACAAATGTTGTTGGGATAACTAATAGTGTCCTGATTCAACAAATAAACATAATCAGCGTCAGCCTGTTTTGCCATTTGCCAACCCAAATTATTCGCTTTCCCAAAGCCTAAGTTAATATCAGATTCTACAATTTTGACTTCTGGAAAATTGGTTTTGATAAAAGTTACCGTCTCATCATCTGAATTATTATCCACTACCACAATAGTAAGATCGATTGCATCTTCCTTTAAACTGGAAAGACATTTTTCAATCCATTTCATACCATTGTAAGTTACAATAATACAATATACTTTCACTTTATTTTTCATTTTTCACTATAGCCATTAAGTTTGAAATTACAGATTTTTCAAAAAAGAGAATTAGACACCCGTACAATAATATGCCCGTAAAGACAGAAGTAACCAAACTTGCAATTTCCACAAGCCCTCCACTCTGTAGCATTTTATTCACAGCCGACGAAACTAACCCTGAAAATGAGGAAATCCCGACAAACCGCAATAAAATAAATATCGTTTCATAATAAGCAATCGATAAATATTTTGATGTAAAATAATTTATTATACAGTAGCTCACAATCGCCGAAATAGGAATAACTATCATTAAAACATCTATAGAAAAACCCAAAACAACAACTGCCGTAATAAAAAGAAGTGTTTGTAATTTGTTAAAAGATTCTATTTTAAGAATCAGACTAGATTCCCCTTTAATTTTCAACATCGTCAAATTAAAATTACAAACAACAGAAAGCATCCCCGCAGCAGCAAGCGAAACCAAAAAAGGAGCGGTAGCTTTCCATTTTTCGGTGTATAACAGAACCACAATAGGCTCCGAAAACACAATCAAATAGGTCAGAATCGGTATAATGATAAATAACAGAGTAGAAAAAACCTTTTTATAGGTTTCATTAAAACGTTGTTCATCATTCTGTATCTTCGAAAAAATAGGCAATAACACTTTGCCTGCCGAACCATAAACATTAGATATCGGTACCTGCCTTAAAGTAAGTGCCTGGGTGTAGTAGCCTACCTGGGAAATGTTGTAAAATTTACCAATAACAATCTGATACAAATTGGCAAAAACACTGTTCAGCATTTCAGCTACAGTGAGTTTAAAACCATACCCAAAATGAGATTTAAACAAACTTTTATCAAATACAAGTGTAGGTTTCCAATCACTAAAAACCCAATGAAACAAAACCCACAAAAAGGATTGTATCAAATACATAAATACCAGACTCCAAACACCATACCCCTTAAAAGCCATAACTATACCCACTGTCGAACTTATCACCAGCGAAGGAATTTTCATCAGTGCCTGTCTTTTAAAATTCAAATTTTTGAGCAATACGGCCGACTGAACTACTGCAAAGGACTGTATCAAAATTGTTAGCGAATACACCCGCAGAATACTCCGCAACTCAGGTTTGTGATAAAATTCTGCAACAAAGGGTGCTGCGAGATAAAGTACACAATAAAGAAAAAGACTTACCAGAATATTGATCCAGAAAACGGTTGAAAAATCTCTTTGATCCGCGTCCTTTTTCCGGATTACGGAAACGGTCATCCCGCCGTCTACAATAACATTAGCGATACTGGTAAAAACAAATAACATCCCTAAAGCTCCAAAATCTTCAGGGAATAAGGTTCTTGTTAAAATGATATTGACAAGAAAATTAATTATCTGTCCGCTAAACTGCTCCGTATATGTCCAAATAAAACCATATAACGCCTGTTTCTTTAAAGACATTGGCAAAATATATTCTGACCTGCTTATAAAAACCTTGCATAAAGCGAGGGATATTGGCAAAATCAATAAAATTAAATCATTACAGAAAACTAAAGTTTAGCATCAGCGATATTGCCCAAGATTCCTTTTACATCATACAGCAAGCTGTTCTCTTTTTGCAAAGAACCAAAATCCATACTCAGAAATTCTTTATGTGCTACGCCCAAAACAATGGCATCAAACTTCTCAGTTGGAATTTCATTGGTAGTTGTCAGTCTGTATTCGTGCATCACTTCCGAAGGATTGGCCCACGGATCATAAATAGTTACTGATGTTTCATAATCTTTCAGTGCATTGATCACATCTACTACTTTGGTGTTGCGGACATCGGGACAATTTTCCTTAAACGTAACCCCCAGTATTAAAATCTTGGAACCGTTTACTTTGATATTTTTTTTGATCATCAGTTTTACCACCTGCGAAGCCACATATTCTCCCATGCTGTCATTTAAACGACGTCCTGCAAGAATAATTTCGGGATGGTAACCGTGTTCCTGCGCTTTTTGAGCCAAATAATACGGATCGACGCCAATACAATGTCCGCCTACCAATCCGGGTCTGAAAGGCAAAAAGTTCCATTTCGTTCCGGCTGCCTCTAAGACGGCTTGCGTATCAATATCCAGAATATTAAAGATTTTAGCCAGTTCGTTTACAAAAGCAATATTGATATCGCGTTGCGAATTTTCGATTACTTTCGCTGCCTCGGCTACTTTTATGGTTGGCGCCAAATGGGTACCTGCAGTGATTACGCTTTTATACAGCGCATCGACTTTTTGTCCGATTTCAGGAGTGGAACCCGAAGTCACTTTTAATATCTTCTCTACCGTATGCTCTTTATCTCCGGGATTAATTCGCTCTGGTGAATACCCGGCAAAAAAATCAACATTGAATTTCAGTCCGGAAATTTTCTCCAGCACCGGAATACATTCCTCCTCGGTAACTCCAGGATAAACGGTAGATTCATAAATAACGATATCTCCTTTTTTCAGCACTTTACCAACAGTTTCACTGGCTCTGTACAAAGGGGTTAAATCGGGTCTGTTATTTTTATCAACCGGTGTCGGTACGGTTACGATAAAATAATTGCAATCATGGATGTCTTCCGTAACTGCTGAACAGAAAAGTCCGTTCATGTCAGATGCATTTTGTTTCAGAACTGATTTCAGCACATCATTATCTACTTCTAACGTTGCATCGATTCCTTTATTAAGTTCCTCTATACGGGTTGAATTAACATCAAACCCGACTACAGGATATTTTGTGGCGAATAATCTTGCCAGGGGCAAACCAACATACCCAAGCCCTATGACTGCAATTTTTATATTCATTCTGTTTTTATTTGTTTAAGATCCTATCGATTGATAAACAAATCCAATTTTTTCAAGTTCTTTTCTATTCAATAAATTTCTTCCGTCAAATACAAATGCCGGTTTCAACATGCTGTCGTAAATTTGCTGCCAATCATAATTCTTAAACTCATCCCATTCCGTTAAAACAGCAATAGCATGAGCATCTTTGCAGGCAACATAAGGACTTTCAGCGACAATAATTCCATTTTTATTATCCGATTCCGAACGGGTTTCAAGATAATTCAAATCCGACAAAATCTGGCCTTCTTTCACTTTCGGGTCGTAAACAGAGACATGTGCTTGTTCACTCAATAAATCGTCGGCAACGTAAATCGCAGCTGATTCCCTGGTATCGTTAGTATCTTTTTTGAAAGCCCAACCCAAGAAAGCGATTTTCTTTCCGGAAACCGTATTGAACAAGGTACTGATGATATTTTTGGCGAAACGGCGTTTCTGATGATCATTCATGATAATCACCTGTTCCCAGTAATCAGCAACTTCATTTAAACCATAGGTCTTAGCAATGTACACCAGATTCAGAATATCTTTCTGAAAACAAGAACCTCCGAAACCTACCGAAGCTTTCAAGAATTTAGCTCCGATTCGGCTATCCATCCCGATTGCCTTAGCCACTTCATTAACATCGGCTCCTGTTCTTTCACACAATTCACTCATGGCATTAATGGAAGATACACGTTGAGCCAGAAAAGCGTTCGCAGTTAATTTTGATAATTCCGATGACCATACGTTGGTAGTCAGAATACGCTCTTTAGGAACCCAGTTGGCATAAATATCCACCAAAGCCTGAATTGCTTTTTGTCCTTCGGGCGTAGTATCTCCTCCAATCAAAACCCTGTCCGGAGCCAGCAAATCGCTTACAGCTGTTCCTTCTGCTAAAAATTCAGGGTTAGACAAAATCTGGAATTGAACCCCGTTTCCGGTATGATCCAAAATATCTTTGATAGCGCTGGCAGTTCGTACTGGTAATGTCGATTTTTCAACAACAATTTTATCGGATTTGGCTACTCGGGCAATTTGACGCGCACACAATTCAATATATTTTAAATCGGCAGCCATCCCTTTACCTACACCATATGTTTTTGTTGGGGTATTTACCGAAATGAAAATCATATCTGCTTCTTCGATTGCTTTGTCCACTTCCGTAGAGAAAAACAGATTTCTTCCACGAGCTTCTCCTACAATACTCCCTAATCCCGGTTCATAAACCGGTATATTATCGGTATTATGATCATTCCATGCAGTAATTCGTTTCTCATTCAGATCGACTACAGTAACTTTGATGTGAGGGCATTTCTGAGCAATAACCGCCATTGTAGGCCCTCCAACATATCCTGCACCGATGCAACAAATATTCTTTATCATTTTTTTATTTAAGGTTTTCCCAATACCATTTCACTGCTTCTTTTAGCCCTTGTGAAATGGAGTATTGCGGATTGTAATTTAATAGTTTTTTTGCCTTTTCAATACTGGCCAGAGAATGTGGAATATCACCCACACGGTTTGGCCCGTGAACGGCATTTATATTTGCTATTTCCGGATCGAATTCGGAAAGGTACTTTTTCAGATAATGAACCAAATCATTCAGCGTGGTTCTATCCCCAAAAGCAGTATTGTATACTGTATTGATTGCTTCAGGATTCTTGGTCAGCATCGCGAGTTCATTCATCTGAAGCACATTATCAATATAAGTAAAGTCTCTGGAATAATTCCCGTCTCCGTTAATAACCGGGCTTTCATGCTGCATTAGCTGCATCACGAATTTAGGAATTACCGCAGCATAAGCTCCGTTGGGATTTTGCTTACGTCCAAAAACGTTGAAATAACGCAGACCAACGACTTCCATCCCATATGTTTTATTGAAAATATCAGCATACAATTCGTTCACATATTTGGTGATAGCATAAGGTGACAGTGGTTTCCCGATAATATCTTCTTCTTTTGGTAAGTTCTCCGAATCACCATAAGTAGAAGAACTGGCTGCATAAACAAATCGTTTAATACCCGCTTCCTTTGAAGCGTGCATCATATTCAGAAATCCGGACACATTTACTTCATTCGTTGTAATCGGATCCTGGATCGATCTTGGCACCGACCCTAAAGCGGCCTGATGCAAAACATAATCAACCCCATCAAGAGATTTCAGACAAGTTTCATAATCCTTTATATCACCTTCCATCAATTGAAAATCAGGGTTTGAAAAAAAAACTTCAATATTGTGCCTGAATCCGGTTGAAAAATTATCAAGACAAACTACCTTATACTTCTTTTCAAGAAAGTACTCACACAAATTGGAGCCAATAAATCCGGCACCACCGGTTATCAGTATAGTTGCATTAGTATCAGTCATCTTTTATAATTTTATTGATGCAAAGGTAGTTCAATTTTATCAATGCTTTTATGGAAATACAAGTCCGAAAATCAGTATCTTATTTAAAAATTAGTTCTTAAACAAAACGGATTTCACTTTCCCCATGAATGTTTTTGGAAGTTCCATTTCCATATAACTGTTGCCATAAGCTCCATAGCCATAACCGTAACCATAACCGTAGCCGTAACCGTAGCTATATTTTGCCAGGTTTTCAAAATCATTAAGCAGTATACTTATATTGTGCAATTCACCTCTTTTATGTTTTTCATTCACAATGGAAAGCATTCCTTTCTTGGTAAAGTTCTGACGGGTTACATATAGCGTCGCATCACAATACTGAGCCAATTCGAGTGCATCAGCAACCAAACCAACTGGTGGGGTATCCAATATGATGTAATCATACATCTCTTTTAACTCTTGAATCATTTCACCCATCATATCACTCAGAATCAATTCGGAAGGATTGGGCGGAATAGGCCCGGATGTGATAACATCAAGATATGGAATATGGGTCCCTTGAACAATCTCATTGATTGATTTTTGACCGATAAGATAATTAACCGCTCCAATGTTATTTTCAATATTAAAATCACCAAATATTCTTGGTTTTCTCAAATCGAGCCCAACAATTACCGTTTTCTTTTCACCCAAAGCAAAAACCGTCGCCAAATTTATAGAACAGAAGGTTTTTCCTTCCCCCCCAACCGAAGAGGTTACCATTAAAATCTTTGTACCATCCGCTTTCTGCTTTTTGTACATAAATTGCAAGGAAGACCTAACTGACCTGAACGATTCTGCTAAAGGCGATTTCGGTTTTTCAAAAACCGAAAGATTATTCGCTGTGTTCTTTTTACCAATTACACCAATCATAGGAATCTTCGTCAGTCTCAAGATTTCATCTGCGGTATGAAGGGTGTTATCCAAAAGGGTAATTACAAAAACAATTAATAATGGTATTAAAATCCCAAGCAGTAAAGCCAAAATGTAATTAACACTGGTTTTAGGCCCCAATAATCCTCCCCCGGTATCTTTGGCCGTATCAATAAACTCGATGTCTGATACGTTAGCCGCTTTAACAATATCCGCTTCGCTTCTTTTCTGTAAAAAAGTGTTATAGATATTGTCGTTCAAATCATACTTTCTTTTTATTTTAGACAACTCTTGTTGCTCTTCAGGTAATTTTTTGATAGTCCCTTCCGCTTCATTTATCTTCCTGTCAACAAGTGCCAGATCATACTCCAATGCTCCCTTTGCACTTTTGATATTCTCCAGCAAAACCTGTTTAATAGCCTCCATGTCTTTATCAAATTCCTTGAAAAGTTTTTCGCTTTTTAAAGAATATGCTTTTTCAGAGCGCTCAGTAGAAAGCATTATCAGCTTACTTACATTACCTACAATATTAGGATCATCAATTCCGGCAACTGTAGGAGCCGGTAACCTCGAATAGTCTGTACTCTTTCTAAGATAGCTACTTAAGGAATTGTAATACACCATTTTGCGCTCAATCGCATCGTGCTCGATATCAAAATCCGTCAGTCGCTCCGTTAACTTTTCACCACCGTTTTCTAGTTCAAATACATTTTTATCTCTTCGGAAATCCTCTAGCTCCTTTTCGGTATTTTTCAACTGCCCTTCCATCGCCAGTAACGTACTGTCAATAAAAGCAATAGTATTGATGGCAAACCGATTCTTACTATCCAACTGCTTCTTTCTTAGAATTTCAACAGTTGAGTTAAGATAATCAACAAGTCTGGCTTTATTTGTCCCTTGAAGTCCCAAAGTAATAACAGACCCGGCTTTGTCACCGGCTTCAACATTTATTCCTTTGTATCGTGCCACTGTCCCGTCAAAATCATTGAAACGGATATAATATTCATTGCCTACATAACTACCCGGATCTTCATTGATTTGCAGTTTAAAATTCAGAAAAGGCAAATCAACCGTTTCCCCTACCCTATATTTTTTAGAAATCTCTTTATCACGAACCAGCGCTGATTCATAGGAATTTGTTGCATAAACAATAGTTCCCACTTCATTGTATTCAAAATTAACACTTAACTGATACTCATTCTCACTTAAGAATTTTATTCGGACAGGAATACCTGCCAGCTGCTCTCTCCTCTCGTCAATTGCCACATAAAAGGGAACCTCCCCATAGGCATCGATTAAACTGTATTCTCCTTGTATAAGATAATCAGTGTAATAATTAAGTTTTTTTACTACCTCCTCGTTGTGCGATCTTGATTTTAAAGCCGTTACAATAGTTTGTACCTTATCCGAAACCCCACCCCAGTTAAACACCAAACTGGTGTTTGTAGTAAAAAAGGAATTATTCTCATCTTTAACGACAATGGAAGCATCCATACCGTAAATTTTCTCTTTGCGTATATTAACTTGGTACGCAACTGTAAAAGTGATGATCAAGGAAGCCACAAACCATTTCCAATAGCTTGAAATTTTTAGCAGAAAACCTTTAAAATCAAAACTGCTCTGATTTTCTGTAAAAGAAAAATCTTTAATATCCAGCATAACAATTATAGGTTTTTAAATAGTAAAAGCGTTGTTGTGACTAATGATAAAGCCGTAATAATGGTAGCTACGGATTGCATTCCGGTCGTACCCGTTCCCCAAGATTTTTGTCTTAACGGTTTAATATAGATATAATCATTGGGTTGCAGATAGTAGTAAGGGGATTGCATTGCTTTTGCATCGGTCAAGTCAATACTATGTGTTTCCGTTCCATGAGGATACTGCCTGATAATCGACACTTCTTTTCTGTTTCCGGTAAGGGTAATATCTCCGGAATTAGCTATTGCTTCCATTATGCTTGCCTTTTCCTGAAAAAGCATTTTTGTACCAGGACTACCAATCTCACCATTGATCGTATAACGCAATCCCGCTAATTTAACGGTAACGAAAACATTTGCCTCTTTTTTAAAATACTCATCCAACAGTTGTTTCTCTATTTTAAGTCGGATTTCATCCAAGGTAAACCCTATAACGTTTATCTCTCCTAAAACCGGCATTCTGATGTTTCCGTGATCATCCACCGTAAATCCGTCAAAATACAGCGTTTGTTCCGACTGACCTCCTTCCTGATCTCCAGACTGGGAGAACATATCCACCAGTTTCTGATCTAAAGCCTTAATATTTACACGCAATATATCATTCACTTGAACTCTGTAAGGTTTATTACCAATCGGATGAACATTTACAGACAAGCTGTCCTGAGTTTTATTTTGAAGGTATGTCAAATCTTTTGTAGGAATGCACGAAACCGAAGAAATCCCTATAATTAACAGTAAAAGAAATAATTCTTTTTTCATCATTTTTATTTAAAAAAAACAAATATAGTTTTTCAATTGATATTTTTAAACATATTAGCCGATAATAAAGAAAAAAGCAACAGCTACAAATTCTTCAACGAATTCTCAAACGGAATCCGGTGCATCAAACTGCGTCCTAAAGTTACTT
Organism: Flavobacterium enshiense; assembly: GCF_022836875.1. Classification (NCBI taxonomy): domain Bacteria; kingdom Pseudomonadati; phylum Bacteroidota; class Flavobacteriia; order Flavobacteriales; family Flavobacteriaceae; genus Flavobacterium; species Flavobacterium enshiense. Next base: position 1,433,681 of record NZ_CP090376.1, on the reverse strand, counting down.
CGTCAGCATATTCCAGCTCATCACCAATGGCTATCCCGCGAGCAATTGCAGAAGTGATTACCTCACAATCCTTAATTTGCTTATAGATATAAAAATTGGTAGTATCACCTTCCATAGTGGAACTCAACGCAAAAATAATTTCTTTTATTGTTCCGGATTTTACTTTCTCCACCAACGAATTGATGTTCAACTGACTTGGCCCGACACCATCAATCGGAGAAATTTTACCTCCCAAAACATGATACAACCCTTTAAACATTCCGGTATTTTCCAGAGCCATCACATCGCGAATGTCTTCCACAACACAGATAACCGAACCATCACGAGATGGGTTCGAGCAAATTTCGCAAATCTCCACATCTGAAATATTGTGGCACTTTTTACAAAATTTTATCTCCTCCCGCATCTTGAGCAAAGCTGACACAAACTGTTCTGTCTGTTCTTTCGGCTGTTTTAATAAATGCAGTACAAGTCGCAATGCCGTTCGTTTCCCTATACCGGGTAACTGAGCCATTTCGTTTACTGCTCTCTCTAATAGTTTTGAAGAAAATTCCATGGCGCAAAAGTAATTAATTTGAATCTTATCCGATTTGACAATTTGAAGATTATTTGTGTAAATTGGCGCAATAAAATTTAAGCAATGACATCGGCAACCATACTCACCATTATCATCATTTACTTTGGACTCCTTATTCTGATTTCCAACATCGTAAGTAAAAAAGATCACAGCAACGATACTTTTTTCAAAGCGAATAAAAATTCAAAATGGTACTTGGTTGCTTTTGGAATGATCGGAACCGCACTCTCAGGCGTTACCTTTATCTCGGTTCCCGGTGAAGTAGGGAATCCTGATTTGCAATTCAAATACTTCCAATTTATCTTAGGAAACGCTATCGGATTCATTATTATTGCCAAAGTCCTCCTGCCGCTATACTACCGAATGAACCTGACATCCATCTACGGTTATATCGAACAACGACTGGGAACAATAAGTTACAAGACTTCAGCAATCATTTTCTTAATCAGCCGAACTATCGGATCGGCTTTCCGTTTGTACTTGGTTGTAATTGTGCTTCAGCGTTATGTTTTTGACGATTTCAATGTACCTTTTGCAGCTACCGTGCTAATTTCTCTTGGTTTGATTTTCGCATATACCTATCGAGGCGGACTAAAAACCATCATCATCACTGATACATTACAGACTTTTTTCCTGGTTTCCTCCGTATTCCTGACGATTATTTTTGTTTGCAGAAGTTTGGATTTCAGCGCAATTGAAGCATTTGAAGCCGTTAAAAACAGTAATTATTCCAAAATATTTTTCTACGAAAATTACCTTCAGGGGAATTATGTCGTAAAACAGATTCTGGGCGGAATCTTTGTAACAATTGCCATGGTGGGATTGGATCAGGATCTGATGCAAAAAAACTTGAGTTGTAAAAACATCGGCGAAGCACAAAAAAACATGTTTACCTTCACCGGGATTTTTGTGTTAATTAACATCTTCTTCTTAAGTGTTGGTGCTTTATTATATATGTATGCCGAAAAGAACGGTGTCGCTATTCCAATGGTTGATGGAGTTACCCGAACCGACTATCTTTTCCCTGAAATCGCCTTCAAACATTTAAGCATTATACCAGCTGTAATTTTCCTGTTAGGATTAACAGCAGCCACATTTGCAACAACCGACAGTGCATTAACCGCTTTAACCACATCGTTTTGTGTTGATTTTCTTGGGATGGACAAAGCCGAGAATGTAAACAATATGCAAACGGTAAAAACTAGGCATATGGTTCACCTTGCGTTTTCATTTTTGATGTTTTTGGTGATATTGGTTTTCAATTCGCTTAACGACAAATCTGTGGTGACAATGATTTTTACAGTCGCCGGTTACACTTATGGTCCGCTTTTAGGATTATATGGCTTCGGACTTTTCATAAAATCGAAAACCGTTAATGATAAACTTGTACCTCTTGTTTGCGTTGTTTCGCCATTGATTACTTATTTCATCAATTCCAATTCGAAAGAGTGGTTTGGCGGCTATGTGTTTTCGTTTGAATTGATCATTGTTAACGGATTGATAACACTGCTTGGCTTACTGCTGATAAGCAAACCGGCTACCGGAGAAACCCGATTCTAATACTGATTAGTGGCAAGCAATACCAATGTACAGACAGCCTCAAATGGGATATCAGCCTCTTCGAGTAAATCAAAAAACTCTTTGTTTTCTGCTCCCGGGTTAAAAATAACCCTTTGCGGTTTAAGGCGAATGATATAATCGTAATATTCCTTTTGGTGTGATGGATTAAGATATATTGTGACGGTATGAACGTTTTCAAAGGGCAATTTTTCGGTTTCAATTTTGACATTTCCGATATTGTCATTATGACCTCCTATAGCCACCACTTCATGGCCATGTTTAAGCAGACTGTCGACCGCCAAAAAAGAAAAACGTTCCGGATGTACCGAAGCTCCAAGCACCAGTGTCTTCATTAGTATTATTTTTTAATAAAGTTACTATTTTTATCCTTTTTTTCCTATTTTAGTGAATTAGGGATTTTTCAATAAAATAATTGTTGTTTAACCCAATATTTACACACGTCTTTATTAATCGATTTAATTTTGCAACAAAACCAATGGAGTTATTTATTTACATTTTTGCGGCCGTATTTTCAGTTTTAAACCCTTTAGGCGCCGTACCCATTTTTGTTGGATTAACGCAGCACGACAGTAAAGCCGAACGTTCCCGAATTTCGTTTTGGACAGCCATAAACGTTTTTATCATACTAATCATTTCCTTTTTTATCGGTGAATATGTTTTAAAGTTCTTCGGAATCAGTATTGATGCATTGCGTATTGCCGGAGGGCTTGTAATCGTAAGTTCCGGTTTTGCCTTGTTAAGCGGGAATTTAGGAAAAAAGAGAGGGGTTAACAAAAAAGTTGCCAGTGATGCTCAAAAAAGAAATGATATTGCTCTTACTCCTTTAGCTATCCCGATGCTGGCCGGACCGGGATCCATTTCGCTATTGATTGCTTTTTATCAAGACTATCCAGAAATCGCTGATAAAGCTGTTGTTTGCGGAGCTATTTTAGCTGTAGCACTATCCATTTTTATTATTTTAAGAAGCGCACATTACTTATCCCGAATCCTAGGCGCTTCAGGTATTGTTGCGATTTCGAGAATCATAGGCTTTATCGTTATTGCCATTGGTGTTCAATACATCAGCAGTTCGATAGTAAATATTTTCAAAACGATATAAAAAAGGGCCTCGATTGAGGCCCTTTTTTATATCGTTTTGAAAATAAAATTACTCAATATCTTCTTCATCTTCTGTATCCGGCAAAAATACTTCAGCCATCATGCAGCGCGCACTTCCTCCCCCGCATGATTCGATAGTATCCAGGTTTGACGTTAGAATTTCGCAATGTTTTTCAAGAGTGGCGACCTGTTTCGGAGTCAAACTTTGGTAAGCAGTTGTACTCATAACCAAATAACGTTTGTCATTGACGCCACGAACCTGAAGCATATTTCCGGCAAAACTGCTCATTTGATCTTCTGTTATCAGTATAATTTCTTTTCCATCCGATTTAAGACAATCCAAAACCATCTTTCGTTCTTTATTGTCGTCAATACAATCAGCACAAATTACCGCAAAAGTTTCTCCTATACTCATCATCACATTAGTATGATAAATAGGTTTACGTTCACCGTTTACCGTTTGAAAAGCTTCAAAAATCATAGGGTTCATTTCAAAGTCTTCACAAAACTCGATCATAAGTTCTTCATTGGACCTTTCGGAAAGCGCACAGTACGCCTTAATATTTTCACGGTCTAACACCAAACTTCCTGTTCCTTCAAGAAAAAGACCTTCTTCTTCTGCCGAACTGTAGTCAACAAGCTGATCAATATAAAAACCATTTTCTTCCATAATATCCAAAACATCTTCTCTTCTTTCCAGACGACGGTTTTCTGCAAACATTGGGTACAAAGCCACGTCTCCGTTCTGATGGAAAGAAATCCAGTTGTTTGGAAAAATACTGTCCGGTGTATCAAATTCCAGGGTATCATCAACAACAATAACGTTTACACCAACTTTGCGTAATTTAGTCACCAACGTATCAAATTCTTCCAGAGCCTTGGCATTAGCTGTAGCCGGCAATAATGTTTCTCCTGTTTTCTGGTAGTAATTATTAACCAAGGTCTGCTCGTTCCTGCGAAATGCCACTGGGCGAATCATCAGGACAGTGTTTGTAGTTTGTTGCATATAGCTAGTTGTTTAGTTGTTTAGTTACATCACTAATGATATCTAATGTAACCTCTGCCATTACGTTTATTTTTTCATCTAAGCACGGATTAACTTCAACGACTTCGATACAAACAGTTTTATCGTTTTTTGCCAAATGAAGCAATATGTCTTTTGCTTCCTCCGGGGTTAACCCGTTTTCAACAGGAGTACCTGTTCCGTGAGAGGTCAAATCAGGATCCATAGAATCTACGTCAAAAGAAACGTAAATCAAATCACAGTCTTTCAACTTTTGGTCGATTTCCGACATTATAGTGACTACACCCCTACTTCGAACATCGGCAACCTCATAATTTTTTATTCCTAAACGGTTCAAGATAGCATCCTCCTGCTCTTCCGTGTCTCTGACAGCAATGTAAACCAAATCTTCCGGATTCATTTTCGGATAAACATTTCCGGTATGTTTTAGTGCATTCCAAAGAGCGATTGTTTCCTGATCAACCTCATTTACTTTACACTCTAAATTATCTACATTCAAAGCTGTTGCCAAAGGCATCCCGTGCATGTTTCCAGATGGAGTGGTAAAAGGAGTATGAATATCAGCATGTGCATCAATCCAAACTACGCCCAAACGTTTATCCGGGAAAGCCGTTTTAACTCCGGCAATCGTTCCTCCGGCCGAACCATGATCGGCAGCCAAAACAATTGGGAATAAATTATCCCCCAGCAATTCAGAAACTTTATCATTTAAAACAGCATACACCTCTGCTAGCCCATCAATGCGTTTAGCGAATTTGTGTGTTGCTGGTTTATCCAGCAATTCATTTACATTTTTTAGTCTCTCAACTCTATTTTCACCGAAAATATAATTTTCTTTTTTACGGGCAGCAGTCATAATCGCATCCGGTCCTAATGATGCTCCACGCGTACCTGCAGTAATTTCAGATTTATTAATTAAAAAAACGATATTTTTATCCATAAAGTATGGTATTACTCTTTTACTCCGCCGGATCAATTCTGACTTATAAAAAACAGTATTAATGGCTGGTTCTTTATTTTAGGGCTCCTGACAAAGATAAAAAAAGGGCAATGATAAAAGAAAGACTTCTCCGAAAATAACCTACACTAAGCAATTACCACACAACTTATTGAATACCATAGAATTACCCATCACAAAAACCACCTATTATAAACAAATTCCTAATATTTTTTAGTAATTTTGATAAAAATAAGTCAATTATGGGATTATTAGATTTTTTCAGATCGCTTTTCGGTAAAGCCCAAAAAAGCACCGAAGGCTTGGGGGAAAATGTCTCCAATATGGCTGATATTGCCGTTAATAAGGCAGAATCGTTTGCTAAAGAAGCTGGTGAAATGGCATCAGCAATGGCAGACAAAGCCGAACAAAAGTTTGAAGAGTTGGATATTCCGGACAGAATGGATAATTTCATTGATGCAGCAAAAGAAAAAGCTTCACATGCTGCTGACTGGATTGAAGACAAAGCACATGATGTGAAAGAAGCTGTTTCCGGTGTGGTAGACAGCGCTGAAAATAAAATTGAAGACCTAACAGGAAAATCAGAGGAAAAGAAAACAGATGAAAATTCCGAAGAAGAAAAAAAAGTGGAATGACTTCACTGTATCAACAAACAAAAAGTCCCGATTGCTCGGGACTTTTTCATGATATACTTTTAAATCTTTTATCAAAAATAAAAATATCAACGGGATAATAGTACAGTATCTCTTTCTGCAAAAATGACGATTCAATATTGTTTAATTTCTTTCTATGCAATTTAAAACCATATTTCACAGAATCTATCGATTTCAAAACTTCACAAACAAATCTTGAGCAATAAATTGATTTATCATTATTACAGGAAAAAGAATAATCAAAATCCAAATTCCGATTTTTGAATGAATCAATTGTCGAAACTAATAGCTTTTTCGACCTAAAATCCGAAATTTCAAGAAATCTTAAATTCAACTTTTTTTCATCTGCACTACAAAAGTCAAGAAATTCTATTTGCTCTACACAATTTCCCTTCTTATTAATTGCATGAAAAACTTTCCATGAATTGCCTGTGTAAACCAAAAATCCTACATGAGTAACATTCAAATTTCCGAGGTTGAACTTTTTAACGAAAAAGCCTTCTTTTGATTCCGAATCTCTGAATATAAAATAAACCCTATCAGCATCAATATTAAATTCCTCATTATGACTTTGACCACAAGACACACAAAAAAAAAGAAGAATCAAACCAGAGAAAACCGATTTCATTAGAAAAGGTTAACCCCAATACCAGCCTCAACCCCAATCTGGTTTTTAATTTTGACATCCGGAATTTCCGATTTTAAACTTGTTGCAAAATCTTGCGCACCAAATAATGCAATATTAATTTTTACAGATTCAGTAAAAACAGAAGTGTACCCTAACTTATAAAACACACCAAAATTATTACCGGAATTCTTGTACTTCATCGTCTGACCAATATCGTTATCCAAAAACTTAGCATTATAAAGATAATTCGCATAAGCCCCGAATTCAGCAAATAGCGCTTTGTCATTATTTATAAAATACGAACGAAAAGAAACCGGAAGACCTACATACTTTGTTTCAATATTGAAATTTGAAGCATTCAGATTAAAGTTATTTAATGTAAGTCCGGCCAAAATCGAATATTTCTTACCTAATGAAAATTCTCTTTTAACATCAGATCCTACAAAAAACCCCACACTTTTCACTTCATCAATTTGTACAGAAGCATTTCCATATTGCAACGAAATCTCAAATTCTCTTTTCACACTGTCTTGAGAATACCCTAAAGCACATATAAAAAAAAGCAAACTAAAAAACGACTTTATTATCCTCATCAAACTAATCTTTTATACTGGTTCCAACAATCAGACCTATTACTCCTCCAAAAACACAACATGCAGGACCACAAATCGCAGCACCAATCCCTGCTCCTAATAAAACCAATGAAAAAGTACAAGCTTCTCCCGGACACGGAACATCAATATATCCATTCTGAGCCGCTCTATTAAATTCATCAACCAAATTATTTGAATTCAGCAAGACAACTTTTTCAGAATCAGACAACTCTTTAAATTCAGTTTGAATATGTAAATCTTCTATGAAACCCGTTTCTTTAATTTCAATAAGTTTTTCTTTAGTGTAGGCAGATAAGTTCAGAGCATAAATTTGATTTTCAAAATCAACTCCTTGAGCATCACCCAATTTCTGAAGAATTTCAGTAGCTGTCTCAACACTCAATTCCCCTGGTTCAAAACCGGCAGCAACTAGATATTCGTCAACTAATTCCTGAGACAATCCATTTGTTCCCAACACCACTCCTCTTTTTGTGCTACTCCCCAAATCACGAAATAACCCAACTGCTTTTTTAGCATTCAATTTGGCTTCATCGTTTAACTTTTCATTCTCTTTACCAATATCCGTAGGGGAACACGCCGCTACGGAAACAAACAAATAAATCCCTGATAAAGGAACTGACAACATTCTTAAAAAAAATTTCATGGCTTATATTTTATAATTAGTACCACAAATATATACTGTAGGAATTTTACATCAAAATAATTTGTAATATTTTTACTATAAAAAATTTTTGCACACAAAAAAAGTCCCGATTACTCGGGACTTTTCAATTATAACACTAATACTATCTTTCATTCATTTCCTTAAAAGGACGTAGCGGATAACCTGTATACACCTGACGCGGACGACCTATAGGCTCCTTGTTCACGCGCATTTCTTTCCACTGAGCAATCCATCCTGGCAGACGTCCGATAGCAAACAATACCGTGAACATATCAGTTGGAATTCCTAAAGCACGATAAATAATACCTGAATAGAAGTCAACGTTAGGATATAAGTTTCTTGATTTGAAGTACTCATCCTGCAATGCAGATTCCTCTAATTTTTTAGCAATATTAAGGATTGGATCATTAACTCCTAATTCAGCCAATACTTCGTCAGCCGCTTTTTTGATGATTTTCGCTCTTGGGTCAAAGTTCTTGTATACACGGTGTCCGAAGCCCATCAAACGGAACGGATCGTTTTTATCTTTTGCTTTGGCTAGGAACTTATCAGCATCCCCTCCATCTTTCTGAATCTCTTCCAACATTTCCAGCACTGCCTGGTTAGCTCCACCATGAAGTGGTCCCCAAAGCGCAGAAACTCCTGCTGAAATTGACGCAAACAAACCTGCGTGAGAAGAACCAACTATTCTCACTGTCGAAGTAGAACAGTTTTGCTCGTGATCAGCATGCAAGATGAATAATTTGTCCAATGCATTTACCACAACCGGATTAACTTTGTATGGACCTGTCGGCAACTCAAACATTAATCGCAAGAAGTTATCAACATACCCTCTAGTATTATCATAATAATTCAAAGGATACCCCATACATTTTCTATAAGTCCAGGTTGCAATCACAAGAAATTTACCCATTGTCTTGCAAACCGCCTCGTACATTTCTTTATCATTCTCAACATTAACCACTTTAGGGTTGAATGCTGTTAATGCACTTGTCAGTGAAGACAACACGCCCATTGGGTGGGCAGTTTTAGGAAAACCATCAATGATGTTTTTCATTTCCTCATTCACCAACGTGTATTTACGAATATCATTCTCAAACTGCTCTAATTGTTGTTTGGTTGGCAATTCTCCAAAAATCACCAAATAAGACACTTCCAAAAAACCAGCTTTCTCAGCCAAATCTTCGATAGCATACCCCCTGTAGCGAAGGATTCCTTCTTCACCGTCAAGGAAAGTGATTTGACTTTGGCATGAGCCTGAATTTTTATATCCCGGGTCTAACGTAATAGCGCCGGTTGCAGCACGTAATTTTTCAATATCGATAGCAACCTCGTTCTCACTTCCCACGATAACCGGAAATTCATATTTGTTGCCATCAATTTCTAATATTGCAGTTTTCGACATGTGTATTAGGAATTAAATGTAATTATTTTTTGTTGAAGGCGAATTTAAGAAATTACATTCGAAATAAAAAGAAAATAACCGTCTGAAATAGTAAATACTTATAAAATTTTCATAGCACTTTTAGTCTAAAGCGACAACATAAAAATTCCGTAATAATGGATTGCCCGAAGAGGAATTCCAAAATCTTTTCAACTATTATCAAACATATCCTACAACAACAAAACAAAACCACAGCCTTTTAAAACTCTTAAACATTTTTAAGAGTCAGAAACAAAATACAATTCACTGATAATCAAAACAATCCCATAATTGTAGTAATTTTGTTATAACCAATCAACTAATTCACAATCTCCAAAAAAAAAAAAAAAAAACACATCTATCGACAACACTCATAAACAAAATCCGAACAAAAATGAATACAATGAAATCACATCTTACCCTCTATTTCATTTTTGGATTTTTGTACTTCCTTTCAGTAGCCATGGACTGGACACTTCTAGCTTATATTGCAAAACCTTCTTTTATAGGAGCCATTTTCTTTCATTATATTGAAGAAAGCAAAAAACCCATAAACTATTATTATTGTTCAGTTTTGATCCTATTGTTCATTTCTGCTTTAATGAATTTACTGGAAGGCTACAGCTATTTTATCTATGTATTGCTCTTCAATTTTTTGGCCTATTGTATCCTTTTTCATCAGCTTATCAAGGATCTGGTAAAAAAACAGCATTACAGAATGAAGAAAGAACATTTTCTTCAACTCATTTTAATGCTTATTTTTTTGGCCTGCCTTCTTTATATTTCATCTTTTATTGTTTTTGACCACACATTCGAGTTATACAAAGCAGTTTTGGTTTACGGTTTTGTATTGACTTCTTTCGTTCTCTGCTCTACATTTTTCTATTTAACAGATTCAAGCACTAAAAACATGTTTCTTTTGCTTTATGCTTTAGACATCATCATCTGCGAACTTTTTTACGTAATTTATCATTACTATTACAGTTACCCATTCTTCCGGTTTACCAGCCTTTTCTGCTATATCTTTTCGTTCTATATTTTAATTAATTACTTTCTGAAAGAAGACAATTATCAAATAGAGAAATAAGCCCCAACAAAAAAACCAGCAAGAAGACTTACTGGTTTTTTAAAATATTCTAAACGGATAATTATCCTTTTACTTTAAACGCTTTTTCTTTTGGAAAATAAGCCACTTCTGCTAATTCTTCCTCAATGCGCAACAACTGATTGTATTTTGACATACGATCAGAACGGGAAGCCGATCCGGTTTTGATTTGACCACAGTTTAATGCCACCGCTAAATCAGCAATCGTATTATCCTCAGTTTCTCCAGAACGATGAGACATTACCGAAGTATAACCCGCATTGTGTGCCATATTTACAGCCGCAATCGTTTCAGTCAAAGTTCCGATTTGGTTAACTTTAATAAGGATTGAGTTTGCAATGTTTTGCTCGATTCCCTGAGAAAGACGCTGTACGTTGGTTACAAACAAATCATCCCCAACCAATTGCACTTTGTTTCCGATTTTCTCAGTTAAATATTTCCAACCAGCCCAGTCATCTTCGTACATACCGTCTTCGATGGAAACAATTGGATATTTAGCGCATAATTCAGCCAAATAATCCGCTTGCTCTTCTGATGTTCTGATTTTACCTGTTTCACCTTCAAATTTCGTGTAATCGTATTTACCGTTTACATAGAATTCAGAAGCAGCACAATCTAAGGCAATTTTAATATCATCACCGAAAGTATAACCTGCATTTTCTACTGCTAATTTAATAGAATCCAAAGCATCTTCCGTTCCTCCTGCTAAGTTTGGTGCAAAACCACCTTCATCTCCTACAGCCGTAGAAAGATTCCTGTCATGTAACACTTTTTTCAGGTTATGGAAGATTTCAGTTCCCATTTGCATTGCGTGGGTGAAATTCTGCGCTTTTACAGGCATGATCATAAATTCCTGGAATGCGATAGGCGCATCAGAGTGCGAACCTCCATTGATAATGTTCATCATCGGAACCGGAAGCGTGTTAGCAGAAACACCGCCAACGTAACGGTATAATGGCAATCCTAACTCATTTGCAGCCGCTTTAGCCACAGCTAATGACACTCCTAGAATTGCATTTGCACCTAAATTGGATTTGTTCGGAGTACCATCCAATTCGATCATCATTTTATCAATTGCATTTTGCTCAAAAACCGACATTCCAACCAATTCCGAAGCAATAGTCATATTCACGTTTTCAACAGCTTTCAAAACTCCTTTACCCATGAAGGCTTTTCCGCCGTCGCGTAATTCCACTGCTTCATGTTCTCCGGTTGACGCACCTGACGGTACAGCGGCTCTTCCTAAAATACCGTTTTCTGTAATCACATCCACTTCAACCGTTGGATTTCCTCTTGAATCTAATATTTGTCTTGCGTGAACTTTGATAATCATGCTCATAATACTGTCTTTTATTTTGATATCGCTAAGGCGAATTATTTTTTACTTTCTTTGATATTATCTACAAACTGATCGAATAAATAACGGGCATCGTGTGGTCCCGGACTTGCTTCAGGGTGATACTGCACCGAGAATACCGCTTTGTTTTTCATACGCATTCCAGCAACTGTACCATCATTTAAATGTAAATGTGTGATTTCGAAATCAGGATGTTTTTCTAATTCTTCCCTGTTTACAGCGAAACCGTGGTTTTGAGAAGTGATTTCACCTCTATTGCTAATTACGTTCATTACCGGGTGGTTAATACCACGGTGTCCGTTGAACATTTTATAGGTAGAAATTCCGTTTGCCAAAGCCAATGTTTGGTGTCCAAGACAAATCCCGAAAACCGGTTTGTTTTCCGCGATGATTTGAAGCGCAACCTGTTGTACACCTTTCAATGGTTCCGGATCACCAGGACCGTTTGACAAGAAGTAACCATCAGGATTGAAAGCTTTCAATTCTTCAAAGGTCGCATTATATGGGAATACTTTTATGTAACAATCTCTTTCAGCAAGACAACGAAGGATATTCGTTTTGATACCTAAATCCAAAGCCGCTACTTTATACGTTGCGTTTTCGTTACCGAAGAAATAAGGTTCTTTGGTTGATACGGAAGATGCTAATTCCAAACCTTTCATGTTTGGCACATCGGCTAACAATTTTTTAAGCTCCTCTACCGGAGTTCCGTCTGTACAGATTACGGCGTTTTGAGCTCCGTGATCACGGATGTAGGAAACCAAAGCTCTGGTATCTACATCGGAAATGGCAACCAGATTTACTTTTTCGAAGTACTCCAACAAACTTTCTTCCGCATCCGGTCTTGAATAGTTAAAACTGAAGTTTTTACAAACCAAACCTGAAATTTTAATGCTGTCTGAATCGGTTTCATCGGCATGTATACCGTAGTTTCCAATGTGTGCGTTGGTCGCCACCATGATCTGACCGAAGTACGACGGATCGGTAAAGATTTCCTGATATCCTGTCGTTCCGGTGTTGAAGCATACTTCTCCGAAGGTTTTCCCTTCGATCCCGATAGATTTTCCGTAGAAAACCGTTCCGTCATTCAACAAAAGAAGCGCTTGATTTCGATTTGAATATTTCATCTCTGTAGTTGTGTTGTAAAAAGTTGTGCAAATTTAATTCAAATTCTGCCGTTAAAAAAATTTCGTTTAAAAGAAGCCGAAAGTTTTTCTTCAGCCCCGATGGGAGCGGCATCTTTTCTGTCAGGCAGGTTTTACAAAACCTGTCTGACGGAAAAATACAGCGGACAGCGGGAACATGGCAAAAAAAATGCCCAAAGTCGTGCTCCAAATGAACGCAACCCTATTAGGCACTCCCCTCAAAAGGAGAAAAATTGGCAAAAAAAAAGGACAAACTCTAAAAAGTTTATCCTTAATTTTTATTGAAAAATCAATTGTTTCATGATTATTCAGTAGCTTCAGTGTTTTCTGTAGCCTCAGCTGCAGGAGCTTCTGGAGTAGCTTCAGTTTTTTTAGCTCTACCACGACGTGTAGTAGCTTTTTTAACTTCTTTTTTACCTCCGTTGTACAATTCGTTGAAGTCTACTAATTCGATCATTGCCATATCAGCGTTATCCCCAAGACGGTTTCCTAACTTGATGATACGAGTATATCCACCTGGACGGTCTCCTACTTTCGCAGCAACTTCTCTGAATAACTCAGTAACACCGTATTTGTTTCTCAGGTAAGAGAAAACGATACGACGGTTGTGAGTTGTATCTTCTTTTGATTTTGTAATTAATGGTTCCACAAACTGTTTCAAAGCTTTTGCTTTAGCAACAGTAGTGTTGATGCGCTTGTGCTCGATTAACGAACAAGCCATATTAGCAAGCATCGCCTTTCTGTGACCAGTTTGTCTGCTTAAATGATTTACTTTTTTTCCGTGTCTCATGACCTAGTTTTTTAACCTTCATCTTGCTTCAATCCTCTTGGGAGCGCAAAATATGAAGTAATTTATTCTTTATCTAATTTGTATTTAGCTAAATCCATTCCGAAATTCAAACCTTTAACAGCAACTAATTCGTCTAACTCTGTTAATGATTTTTTACCGAAGTTACGGAACTTCATTAAATCATTTTTGTTGAATGATACTAAATCACCAAGTGTTTCAACTTCAGCCGCTTTCAAACAATTTAATGCTCTTACCGACAAATCCATATCAACAAGCTTAGTTTTAAGCAATTGTCTCATGTGCAATGACTCTTCGTCATAGGATTCCGTTTGAGCAATTTCATCAGCCTCAAGCGTGATTCTTTCGTCAGAGAACAACATAAAGTGATGAATCAATGTTTTAGCTGCTTCTGTTAAGGCATCTTTAGGATGGATTGAACCGTCTGTGATGATTTCGAAAACCAATTTTTCGTAATCGGTTTTTTGCTCCACACGGAAGTTTTCAATTGAATATTTTACATTCTTTACCGGTGTATAGATAGAGTCTGTAAAAATAGTTCCTATAGCTGCGTTTTGCTTTTTGTTTTCTTCTGCAGGAACATAACCACGACCTTTCTCGATAGTTAATTCCATGTTGATAGTGATTTTACTATCAAGGTTACAGATAACCAATTCCGGGTTCAACACCTGGAAACCTGAGATGAATTTTTGGAAATCACCTGCAGTTAATTGGTCTTTACCTGAGAAGGAAATAGATACAGATTCGTTATCGATATCCTCAATCTGACGTTTGAAACGTACTTGTTTAAGGTTAAGGATAATTTCCGTAACATCTTCAACCACTCCAGAAATAGTAGAGAATTCGTGTTCAACACCTTCTATACGTACTGAAGTAATTGCGTAACCTTCCAAAGAAGAAAGCAAAACACGTCTTAATGCGTTACCAATAGTCAATCCATAACCCGGTTCTAAAGGTCTAAATTCAAATTTACCTTCAAAATCGGTTGAATCGATCATGATAACTTTATCGGGCTTCTGAAAATTAAATATTGCCATATTTATTTCGACTGATGTCTAATTATTATTTGTTGTACAACTCTACGATTAACTGCTCTTTAATGTTTTCTGGAATCTGAAGTCTTTGAGGTACAGAAACAAAAGTACCTTCTTTAGTATCATTATTCCAAGTAATCCATTCGTAAACAGCGCTAGAATTAGATAACGAACGTTCGATAGCCTCAAGAGATTTTGATTTTTCACGAACGGCAACTTTATCACCTGGTTTTAAGTGGTAAGACGAAATGTTTACTACTTCTCCATTTACAGTGATGTGTCTGTGACCAACGATTTGACGAGCCGCACGACGAGAAGGAGCAATACCCATTCTGTACACAACGTTGTCTAATCTTGCTTCACAAAGTTGTAAAAGGATTTCACCTGTTACTCCTTTAGACGCAGCTGCTTTTTCATATAAATTTCTGAATTGTTTTTCAAGAATACCGTAAGTGTACTTCGCTTTTTGCTTTTCCATTAACTGTACAGCGTACTCTGATTTTTTACCTCTCTTTTTGGCTAAACCATGTTGCCCTGGAGGGTAATTTCTTTTTTCGAAAGCTCTATCGTCTCCGAAGATTGCTTCGCCGAATTTACGAGCAATTTTTGTTTTTGGACCAGTATATCTTGCCATTGCTAAAAATTAAAAAAGGTAGGGATTATGAATTCAGGTCGCATCCTCCGATAATCTTTTATTCCTACCTTGGTTATACTATAAAATTAAACTCTTCTTCTTTTCGGAGGACGACATCCGTTGTGCGGCATTGGAGTTACGTCGATGATTTCAGTAACTTCAATTCCTCCGTTGTGAATAGATCTGATGGCAGATTCTCTACCATTTCCTGGACCTTTAACGTAAACTTTTACTTTTTTAAGACCAGCTTCTAACGCTACTTTGCTACAATCTTCCGCGGCCATCTGAGCTGCATATGGAGTGTTCTTTTTAGAACCTCTAAAGCCCATTTTACCAGCTGAAGACCAAGAAATAACTTCACCTTTCTTGTTAGTTAAAGAAATGATGATGTTGTTAAAAGTCGCATTAATATGTGCTTCGCCCGTTGATTCAACGATAACTTTACGTTTTTTTGTACTTGCCTTAGCCATACTACTACTTATTATTTAGTTGCTTTTTTCTTGTTAGCAACAGTTTTTCTTTTACCTTTTCTTGTTCTGGAATTGTTCTTAGTTCTTTGTCCTCTTAAAGGAAGACCAGCTCTGTGACGGATTCCTCTGTAACATCCGATATCCATTAAACGTTTAATGTTTAAAGAAACTTCAGAACGTAACTCTCCTTCAATTTTGTAATAAGAAACGGCATCACGGATAGCTCCGATCTCGTCGTCATTCCAATCTTGAACTTTTTTATCCTCGCTAACGTTAGCTTTTTCTAAGATATCTTTAGCTCTGCTGCTACCAATTCCGAAGATATAGGTTAGAGCAATAACTCCTCTTTTGTTTTTAGGTATATCTACCCCTGCTATTCTTGCCATAATTATCCTTGTCTTTGTTTAAATCTAGGATTCTTTTTGTTTATAACGTATAATCTTCCTTTTCTACGCACGATAATGCACTCGGCACTTCTTTTTTTAACTGATGCTCTTACTTTCATTTTAATAGCCTTTAGTATCTATAAGTAATTCTTGCTTTTGACAAATCGTAAGGGCTCATCTCCAGTTTCACTTTATCACCAGGTAATAATTTGATGTAATGCATTCGCATCTTCCCGGAAATATGAGCAATTACTATATGTCCATTTTCTAATTCTACACGGAACATCGCATTTGACAATGCTTCAATGATTGATCCGTCTTGTTCTATTGCTGATTGTTTTGCCATAAAAATTAAGCTACCGCTTTTCTATTTTTACCACTTTTCATCAATCCATCATAATGCTTATTCAATAAATAAGAATTTATTTGTTGAATAGTATCGATTGCAACTCCCACCATAATTAACAATGATGTTCCGCCATAAAACATAGCCCATCCTTGTTGAACACCGATCAAACTTACTGCAATAGCTGGGAACACAGCAATCAAAGCAAGGAATAACGAGCCCGGAAAGGTTAGTAATGACATGATTTTATCAAGATAATCACCTGTTTCCACACCTGGTTTGATACCCGGAATAAAACCACCACTTCTCTTCAAGTCGTCAGCCATTTTATTTGTAGGTACCGTAATCGCGGTGTAAAAGTAAGTAAAAATTATGATTAACAAAGCAAAAACTAAATTATACTGCCATCCAAAGATATTTTGGAAGCTGGTAGTAATAGTCTGAGCGGCATCTGATGTAGATAAACCAGCTACTGCAGCAGGAATAAACATGATTGCCTGCGCAAAGATAATCGGCATAACTCCGGAAGCATTTAGCTTTAACGGAATCCATTGTCTGTTACCTCCCATAGCATCTTGCTCGAACTCACCAGTTGTAGTACGTCTTGCATACTGAACCGGAATCTTTCTAACAGCCATGGTCAATAAGATACAGGCGATAATGATCAATAACCAAATAATTACCTCAAGAACAATTAACATTGGTCCTCCGTTATTCTCAGTCACACGGGAAGAGAACTCCTGAATGAATGCCTGAGGCAAACGAGCCAAGATTCCCACCATGATCAATAACGAAATTCCGTTACCAATTCCTTTATCAGTGATTTTTTCTCCTAACCACATTGCGAATATCGTACCTGTTGTCAAAATGATAACAGATGAGAATATGAATGAGAAAGAGTTAAATCCTAATAGGAAAGCATCTGCCGGTAATTGCTTGTACAAGTTATAGATATAACCTGGCCCTTGTAACAAAGTGATACCGATAGTCAACCATCTTGTGATTTGGTTAATTTTCTTTCTTCCACTTTCTCCGTCTTTTTGTAGTTTTTGCAGATAAGGGATAGCAATACCCATTAACTGCACAACGATAGACGCAGAAATATATGGCATGATACCCAATGCAAATACAGATGCTTGCGAAAACGCACCACCTGTAAATACATTGATTAACCATCCTATACCTTGATCAGTTTGAGTCGATAAATTTTGCAATTTAGTAGCATCAATACCTGGCAATGTTACTTGTGCACCAAAACGGTACACAACTAACATTCCTAAAGTAATTAAAATTTTATTTTTTAATTCTTCAATTTTCCAAACATTGACAAACGATTCTATAAACTTCTTCATCGTGGTATATTAGTTTATAAAGTTACAGCTTCTCCACCTGCAGCCTCGATAGCCGCTTTTGCAGTCGCAGTAAATTTGTGAGCAGTTACTTTTAATTTTGCTTTAAGCTCTCCTCCTCCTAATATCTTTACAAGCTCATTTTTGGTTGCCAAACGGTTTTCAACTAAAACTGCGAAATCCACAGTATCAGTAACGATTCCGTTATCAACAAGCAACTGTAATGTAGAAAGGTTTACACCTTGATAAGCTACACGGTTGATGTTTTTGAAACCAAACTTAGGTACACGTCTCTGAAGCGGCATCTGACCTCCTTCAAATCCAATCTTTTTAGAATAACCAGAACGAGATTTTGCTCCTTTGTGACCACGTGCAGCAGTACCACCTTTTCCAGAACCTTCTCCTCTACCTAATCTTTTATTCTGATTGTGAGTTGACCCTTCAGCCGGTTGTAAGTTACTTAAATTCATAACTATTAATGTTATTTAGTTTCTTCTACAGAAACCAAGTGTTTAACTTTATTTACCATTCCAAGGATAGCAGAATTTGCATCATGCTCCACAACTTGTCCTAATCTTTTAAGACCTAAAGCCACAAGTGTTCTCTTTTGAGTAAGAGGACAGTTGATTTGACTTTTTACTTGTTTTACTATTATTTTTGCCATAATTTCCTTGAATTAACCTTTGAATACTTTTTCTAAAGACACTCCTCTTTGTTTTGCAACAGTGTGAGCGCTTCTCATTTGTAATAAAGCGTCAAAAGTAGCTTTAACAACATTGTGAGGGTTTGAAGAACCTTGAGATTTCGACAATACGTCGTGAATACCTACAGACTCCAATACCGAACGAACTGCACCACCGGCAATTACTCCAGTACCATGAGAAGCCGGCATCAATAATACTCTTGCTCCACCAAATTTACCTTTTTGTTCGTGAGGCACAGACTGACCACTCAAAGGAATTCTCACTAGATTTTTCTTAGCGTCTTCTACTGCTTTTGCAATAGCCTCAGAAACATCTTTAGATTTCCCTAAACCGTGACCTACTACACCGTTTTCATCACCTACCACTACAATTGCAGAAAAACCGAAAGCTCTACCACCTTTTGTAACTTTAGTAACACGATTAACACTAACCAAACGATCTTTTAACTCAAGACCGCTAGGTTTTACCAGTTCTACGTTTTTATAATTATGATACATAATTCTTAGAATTTAAGTCCGGCTTCTCTAGCGCCTTCAGCTAATGATTTAACACGTCCGTGGTATAAATTTCCACCTCTGTCAAAAGTGATGGTTTCGATACCTGCTTTTAAAGCCTTCTCCGCGATCAATTTTCCAACTGATGCAGCCGTTTCTATTTTAGTTCCTTTAGTTACACCAGCTTCTCTTGAAGAGGCAGCAGCTAAAGTTACACCGTTTACGTCATCTATGATTTGAGCATAGATTTCCTTGTTACTTCTGAATACAGACAAACGAGGTTTCGCAGCAGTTCCGCTAACGATCTTTCTGATTCTGTACTGTATTCTCTGTCTTCTATCCGATTTTGTTAATGACATAGTCTTAGTTTTTAAGCTGATTTACCTGCTTTTCTTCTTAATACTTCACCCACAAACTTAACTCCTTTTCCTTTGTACGGCTCTGGTTTACGGAAACCTCTGATTTTCGCAGCAACCTGACCTAAAAGTTGTTTGTCGTGTGAAGCTAGTTTAATGATTGGGTTTTTACCTTTCTCAGAAACTGTTTCTACTTTAACTTCCGGAACTACTTCAAGAACGATGTTGTGAGAAAAACCTAAAGCGATATCCAATTTTTGACCTTGGTTAGCTGCTCTATAACCTACTCCCACTAATTCTAATTCTTTAGTGAAACCTTCGGATACACCAACAATCATATTGTTGATTAAAGCTCTGTATAAACCGTGCTTAGAACGCTCATTTTTGTGATCTGAGGTTCTTTCAACGATTACATTTCCTTCTTCAATTTTAACAGAAACATCTGAAAACTCTTGAGAAAGTTGACCTAATTTTCCTTTTACTGTAACTACACCTTCGTTAACCTCTACAGTTATACCCGCTGGAATTGCAATTGGACTTTTACCTATTCTTGACATTGTTGAATCTTTTTATTAGTATACGTAACAAACAACTTCTCCACCAACGTTTAATTGCTTCGCTTGTTTTCCGGTCATTAAACCTTTTGAAGTAGAAACGATAGCAATACCTAAACCATTCAAGATTCTAGGCAGTTTAGCGGCACCTGCGTACTTACGTAAACCTGGTTTACTAATTCTTTGGATATCTTTAATTACAGACTCTTTAGTATCTTTATCGTACTTAAGAGCGATTTTGATAGTACCTTGAACTGTACTGTCATCAAATTTGTAACTTAAGATATATCCTTGATCGAATAAAATCTTAGTGATTTCTTTTTTCAAATTAGAAGCAGGGATTTCAACCACTTTGTGGTTAGCACGCACTGCATTTCTGATTCTTGTCAAAAAATCTGCAATAGGATCTGTATACATATGTATAAAATTGCGATTGTGGTTTTCGATAGGCACACGCCTATCGAACCTTCAATCAATTAATAAACTTTTTTAAATTACCAGCTGGCTTTTTTAACCCCTGGAATCAATCCACTATTAGCCATTTCACGGAAAGTAACACGTGAAATACCGAATTGACGCATATACCCTCTTGGTCTTCCAGTTAATTTACAACGGTTGTGTAAACGTACCGGAGAAGCATTTTTTGGTAGTTTTTGTAGTCCTTCATAGTCTCCAGCTTCTAATAAAGCTTTTCTCTTTTCAGCATACTTTTCTACCAACGCTTGTCTTTTAACCTCGCGGGCTTTCATTGATTCTTTAGCCATGTCTTAATTCTTTTTAAAAGGTAAACCTAATTGAGCTAATAATGATTTTGCTTCTTTGTCTGTGTCTGCAGAAGTTACAAAAGTAATATCGAAACCAGCGATTTTGTTTACTTTATCAATATCAATTTCAGGGAAAATGATTTGCTCAAGTACACCTAAGTTGTAGTTTCCTCTTCCGTCAAAACCTGTAGCTTTGATACCACCGAAATCTCTTACACGTGGTAAAGCAGAAGTAATTAAACGATCCAAGAACTCATACATTCTTTCTCCACGCAAAGTTACTTTAGCTCCAATCGGCATACCTTTTCTCAATTTGAAAGACGCGACGTCTTTTTTAGAGATAGTAGCAACAGCTTTCTGACCAGTAATTTTTGTTAACTCTTCAACTGCATGATCAACTAATTTCTTATCTGATACAGCAGCACCAACACCACGGCTGATAACGATTTTCTCAAGTTTAGGAACCTGCATCACGTTTTTGTAACCGTACTCCTCTGTAAGAGCAGCAATAACTCTGCTCTTATATTCTTCTTTTAGTCTAGGTATATAAGTCATGACTATAATACTTGATTAGATTTTTTAGAAATTCTCACTTTCTTATCTCCTTCAACTTTAACTCCTACTTTAGTCGCTGACTTAGTTTTAGGATCAATTAAAGCGATGTTAGAAATATGAATAGGAGCTTCTTTTTTAACGATACCACCTTGAGGGTTTTTAGCACTTGGTTTTGTATGTTTAGAAACCATGTTTACACCTTCAACTACCGCTTTATTTTTCTCGCGAAGAACACGTAAAACTTTACCTTCAGCACCTTTATGGTCACCTGCGATAACTTTTACCACGTCTCCAGATTTAATTTTTAGCTTTATCATTGTCTAAACGAATTAAAGCACTTCTGGTGCTAATGATACAATTTTCATGAATTGTTTTTCACGAAGTTCTCTTGCTACAGGACCAAAAACACGAGTTCCTCTCATTTCACCAGCAGCATTCAACAATACGCAAGCGTTATCGTCAAATCTGATGTATGAACCGTCGGCTCTTCTCACTTCTTTTTTGGTACGTACAACAACTGCAGTAGAAACAGCACCTTTCTTAACGTTTCCGTTTGGTGTTGCATCTTTAATAGATACTACAATTTTATCTCCAACAGAGGCATAACGACGTTTCGTTCCTCCTAAAACACGGATTGTCAAAACTTCTTTTGCTCCCGTGTTATCTGCTACTTTTAATCTCGATTCCTGTTGTACCATAATTACTTCGCTCTTTCAATGATTTCAACTAATCTCCAACATTTTGATTTAGATAAAGGTCTTGTTTCCATGATCTTTACTGTATCACCAATATTGCAATCGTTTGTTTCGTCGTGTGCAACGTATTTTTTAGTTTTTAACACGAACTTACCATATAATGGGTGTTTTACTCTTCTTGTTTCAGAAACAACAATAGATTTCTCCATTTTGTTGCTAGTAACCACACCAATTCTTTCTTTTCTTAAATTTCTTTTTTCCATCTTTCAGAAGAATACAATTATAGTAACTCTCTTTTAGTTAACTCAGTCGCTACTCTTGCAATTGATCTTCTTACAGCTCTTAACTGTAGTGGGTTTTCAATTGGAGAAATTGCGTGAGCATTTTTTAGGTCGGCATATGTCTTCTTTAACTGACTAAGTTGTCCTTGTAACTCAGCTGCAGATAGATCTTTAATTTCTGATTGTTTCATAATAAAATTGATTATGCTTCGAAATCTCTAGCAACGATAAACTTAGTTTTAACAGGCATTTTTTGAGCCGCAAGACGTAATGCTTCTTTTGCAACCGCCAAAGGCACTCCGCCTACTTCAAACATAATTCTACCTGGTTTAACAACTGCAGCCCAGTATTCAACTGCACCTTTACCTTTACCCATACGTACTTCAAGAGGTTTCTTGGTGATAGGTTTGTCTGGAAATATTTTGATCCATAATTGTCCTTCACGTTTCATGTAACGAGTTGCAGCGATACGTGCAGCTTCGATTTGACGAGAAGTAATGAATGAATAATCTAAAGATTTGATACCAAACATTCCATTTGAAAGCTCGTGTCCTCTTTGAGAAACGCCTTTCATCTTACCTTTCTGTACCTTACGGTATTTTGTTCTTTTAGGCTGTAACATTTTTCTTTAGTTTAAATAATTACTTTCTTTTGCGTTGGTTTGGTTTACCACTTCCTTTAGAAGCACCAGAAGATCCTGAAGGTTTAGACTGTTTTTTGTCCATACCTACTAACGGAGAAAGATCTCTTTTTCCATAAACTTCACCTTTCATGATCCACACTTTGATACCCATTCTACCGTAAGTAGTATGAGCTTCACCTAGTGAGTAATCGATGTCAGCTCTGAAAGTTGATAGAGGAATACGTCCTTCTTTGAACATTTCTGAACGTGCCATTTCAGCTCCGTTCAAACGACCAGAAATCATAACTTTGATACCTTCTGCGTTCATACGCATAGCAGCAGCAATAGCCATTTTGATTGCACGTCTGTAAGAAATACGACTTTCAATCTGACGAGCGATACTTGTAGCTACTAAATAAGCATCAAGTTCAGGTCTTTTGATTTCAAAGATGTTGATTTGAACCTCTTTGTCAGTAATTTTCTTAAGTTCTTCTTTCAACTTGTCTACCTCTTGTCCACCTTTTCCGATAATGATACCAGGTCTAGCAGTAGTGATAGTAACGGTTACAAGTTTTAAAGTTCTCTCGATGATTACTTTAGATACACTAGCTTTTGATAAACGAGCATGGATATACTTACGGATTTTAGCATCTTCTGCTAATTTATCACCATAGTCATTTCCACCGTACCAGTTTGAGTCCCATCCTCTGATGATCCCAAGGCGATTTCCGATTGGATTTGTCTTTTGTCCCATACTGCTTATTAATTGCTTTGTGTGTTATTAATATCTCCAATCACGATTGTAACGTGGTTAGAGCGTTTTCTGATTCTGTGAGCACGACCTTGTGGAGCTGGACGAAGTCTTTTCAACATCATACCACCATCTACTGTGATCGTTTTTACGAATAAACCTGCTTCCTCCATATTAGCGTCTGCGTTTTTAGCTTGCCAGTTGGCGATAGCTGATAACAACAATTTCTCTAATTTACGAGAAGCTTCTTTAGAACTGAATCTTAAGATGTTTAAAGCGTTTTCAACTTTCTGACCTCTTACCAAGTCTGCAACTAAGCGCATTTTTCTAGGTGAAGTAGGGCAGTTATTCAATTTTGCAAAAGCAATAGACTTATTAGCCTCTTTTCTTGCATCAGCTGTTTCTCTTTTACGAACTCCCATAGCTTCTTATTTTTTACCTTTATTTTTTGCACCGGCATGACCTCTAAAAGATCTTGTTGGTGAAAACTCTCCTAATTTATGACCTACCATGTTTTCTGTAACGTAAACTGGTACAAATTGACGACCATTGTGTACTGCGATAGTCTGTCCAACGAAATCTGGAGTAATCATTGAAGCTCTAGACCAAGTCTTAACAACCCCTTTGTTACCTTTTTCGATATTTTCCTGAACTTTCTTCTCTAATTTAAAGTGTACGAAAGGTCCTTTTTTTAATGAACGTGCCATATCTACTTATTATTTCTTTCTACGTTCTACGATATACTTATTACTCGGGTTAACTTTAGAACGAGTTCTATAGCCTTTAGCAGGTAAACCTTTTCTTGAACGTGGGTGACCTCCAGAAGAACGTCCTTCACCACCTCCCATTGGGTGATCAACAGGGTTCATTGCTACCGGTCTAGTTCTCGGTCTTCTACCTAACCATCTTGATCTACCAGCCTTACCTGATACAACCAACTGATGGTCTGAGTTAGAAACTGCTCCAATTGTTGCTGAACAAGTCAACAAGATCAATCTTGTCTCACCTGAAGGCATTTTGATTGTAGCATATTTTCCGTCTCTTGCCATTAACTGAGCGAAAGTTCCAGCCGAACGAGCGATTACAGCTCCCTGACCTGGTCTTAATTCGATACAAGAAATAACAGTACCTAGAGGAATTTTGCTTAAAGGTAAAGTATTACCAATTTCCGGAGCCGATTCAGGACCAGAAACTACAGTTTGTCCTACTTGTAATCCATTCTGAGCGATGATATACGTTTTAGCACCATCTGCATAGTGCAATAACGAAATAAATGCTGAACGGTTTGGATCGTACTCGATTGTTTTCACTGTAGCAGGAACTCCTACTTTAGTTCTTTTAAAATCAACAACACGGTACTTTTGTTTGTGACCACCACCTGTGTAGCGCATGGTCATCTTTCCTTGACTATTTCTACCTCCAGAGTTTTTTTTCGGTGCGATCAAAGAACGCTCCGGCTTATCAGTTGTAATAGTGTCAAAGCTATTCACAACTCTAAAACGCTGACCCGGGGTAATAGGTTTTAATTTTCTAACTGACATTTTCTATTAGATATTAGTATAAAAATCTATTGTTTCTCCTTCTTGTACTTGAACAACTGCTTTTTTGTAAGCACTAGTCTTTCCACTGATTAAACCACTCTTAGTGTATTTAACCGATCTATCAGCTCTGTAATTCATTGTGTTCACAGCAACCACATTCACACCAAAAGCAGCTTCAACAGCATTTTTGATCTGGATTTTGTTTGCTTTTTTGTCAACAACAAAACCAAAGCGGTTGAAAGTTTCTCCCTCTTTGGTGATTTTTTCAGTAATGATAGGTTTAATTATGATACTCATAGCCCTATTATTTGCTTAAATTTTCTACAATTCCTTCTACTGAACCTTCCAAAAGCACTAAACTGTTCGCGTTCAAAATCGCGTAAGTGCTTAATTCTGAAGAAGTTACAACATTAGAAGCTTTTAAATTGCGTGCCGACAAATATACATTTTTATTTGATTCACCCAACACGAATAAAGATTTTTTGTTTTCTAACCCTAAAGCTTTCAATACGTTAATGAAATTTTTAGTGTTTGGAGTTTCAAAATTGAAGTCTTCAAGAACTACTAAATTTGATTCTTTCACTTTTAAAGAGAAAGCTGATTTACGAGCTAATCTTTTTAAAGTTTTGTTCAATTTGAAAGAATAACTTCTTGGTCTTGGACCAAAAACTGTACCTCCACCTTTAAACAAAGGATTCTTTACAGATCCAGCACGAGCTGTACCCGTACCTTTTTGTTTTTTAATCTTACGTGTACTTCCGGTTACTTCAGCTCTTTCTTTAGCTTTGTGAGTACCTTGTCTTTGATTTGCTAAGTATTGCTTAACATCAAGATATACAGCATGATTATTAGGCTCAATTGCGAATACAGAGTCAGCAAGTTGTACTTTACGACCTGTATCTTTTCCGTTGATATCTAATACTTTTACTTCCATTACTTCTGAATGATTACGTAAGAGTTTTTGTGTCCAGGAATCGCTCCTTTAACCACAAGTAGATTCTTGTCAGCCACTACTTTTAAAACTCTAAGGTTTTGAATTGTTACATTTTCTCCTCCTGTTCTTCCCGCCATACGCATTCCTTTGAATACTCTTGATGGATAAGACGATGCTCCAACAGAACCTGGCGCTCTTAAACGGTTGTGCTGACCATGAGTAGCTTGTCCAACCCCACCAAATCCGTGACGTTTAACAACCCCTTGGAAACCTTTACCTTTAGACACACCTTGTACATCTACAAATTCTCCTTCAGCAAAAACTTCAACAGTGATAACATCACCTAATTTATGCTCCGTTACGAAATCCTGGAATTCAACGACTTTCTTTTTAGCAGAAGTACCTGCTTTTTTAAAGTGACCTAAGTCAGCTTTAGTAGCATGCTTTTCTGTTTTGTCATCGAAACCAAGTTGCAACGCTTCATACCCGTCAACCTCATTGGTTCTGACTTGGGTAACGACACACGGACCAGCCTCAATTACAGTACAAGGAATGTTTTTCCCGTTCTCATCGAAGATACTAGTCATGCCGATTTTTTTTCCAATTAACCCAGACATATAAAACTAATTATTAATTATTTATTAAAACTTTTTGTTTTTAGAGTGCGCAAAAGTAAGCATTAAGTTTTGAATTACAAAACTTAATGCTTAAATACTTTTAAATGCGGTACTTATACTTTGATCTCTACTTCAACACCACTTGGCAACTCTAACTTCATTAGAGCGTCGATAGTTTTTGAAGAGGAAGAGTAGATATCTAATAATCTTTTGTATGAACTTACCTCAAACTGCTCTCTAGATTTTTTGTTTACGTGCGGAGAACGCAATACAGTGAAAATCTTTTTGTGAGTTGGTAACGGAATAGGACCAGTTACAACAGCTCCTGTACTTTTTACAGTTTTTACGATTTTTTCTGCTGATTTATCAACCAACATATGATCGTATGATTTTAATTTTATTCTGATTTTTTGACTCATTTTCTTTAGAATTAAGCGTTTCCTTTTGCTTTTTTGATAACTGCTTCTGAAATATTAGAAGGCGTTTCAGCATAGTGTGAAAACTCCATTGTTGAAGTTGCTCTACCTGATGACAATGTTCTTAATGTAGTTACATAACCAAACATTTCAGATAATGGCACATCAGCTTTGATCGTTTTAGCACCAGCTCTGTCACCCATATCATTCACCTGACCTCTACGACGGTTCAAGTCACCTACGATATCACCCATGTTTTCTTCCGGAGTAATAACTTCGATTTTCATGATTGGCTCAAGAATAACAGCTCCAGCAGCTTTTCCAGATTCTTTGTATCCCATTTTAGCAGCTAACTCGAAAGAAAGTGCATCGGAATCCACCGGGTGGAAAGATCCATCCAACAAAGTAACTTTTAAACTGTCCACAGCGTATCCTGCCAAAGGTCCTTGCTTCATAGCTTCACGGAAACCTTTTTCAACTGCAGGGATATATTCTTTAGGAACGTTACCACCTTTTACCTCATTAACAAACTGCAATCCAACAAATGGCTTACCGTCTACCATATCAGCAGGTTCGATTCTAAATACGATATCACCGAATTTACCACGACCTCCAGATTGTTTTTTATAAGTCTCTCTGTGTTGTGCCGATTTAGTGAAAGCTTCTTTGTACTCAACCTGAGGCTCACCTTGGTTCACTTCAACTTTGAATTCACGTTTCATACGATCCACTAAGATATCCAAGTGAAGCTCACCCATACCAGAGATAATCGTTTGACCTGAAGCCTCATCAGTTCTAACCGTAAACGTAGGATCTTCTTCAGCTAATTTAGCTAAAGCCATACCCATTTTATCTACGTCAGCTTTTGTTTTAGGCTCAATCGCGATACCAATTACCGGATCAGGGAATTTCATTGACTCAAGAATGATTGGGTGTTTTTCATCACACATTGTATCTCCAGTCTTGATATCCTTAAATCCTACAGCAGCCCCAATATCTCCAGCCTCAATATATTCGATTGGATTTTGTTTATTAGCGTGCATTTGGTAAATACGAGAGATACGCTCTTTGTTTCCTGAACGTGTGTTCAAAACATAAGAACCAGCATCTAAACGACCTGAGTAAGCACGGAAGAACGCTAAACGACCAACATAAGGGTCAGTAGCAATTTTAAACGCTAAAGCCGCGAAAGGCTCTTTTACATCAGGACGACGTAAGATTTTAGTTTGATCTTCTTCTAATAAATCAGCGTCATCAGGGTGAATACCTTGAATACCTTCTTTATCCAAAGGAGATGGTAAATATTTACAAACTGCATCTAACATGAACTGAACTCCTTTGTTTTTGAAAGAAGAACCACAAATCATCGGAATGATTGCCATGTCGATTGTAGCAGCACGTAATGCATTGTTGATTTCTTCTTCAGTAATAGAGTTCTCATCCTCCATATACTTATCAAGAAGGTTCTCATCATACTCAGCAACCGCTTCGATTAATGCAGAACGGAATTCTTTAACTTCCGCTACCATATCAGCAGGGATGTCAACGATATCAAAAGTAGCTCCTTGTGTTTCATCATGCCATACGATAGCTTGATTTTTCACTAAATCCACTACTCCTTTAAAATCACTTTCTTCACCGATTGGTAATGTAATCGCAACTGCATTAGACTTTAACATGTCTCTAACTTGCTGACATACGTTCAAGAAGTTAGAACCCTGACGGTCCATTTTGTTTACGAATCCCATACGTGGTACTCTATATTGATCTGCAAGTCTCCAGTTAGTTTCTGATTGAGGTTCAACACCATCAACAGCACTAAATAAGAAAACCAATCCATCCAATACACGTAACGAACGGTTTACCTCTACAGTAAAGTCAACGTGTCCCGGAGTATCAATAATATTGAAGTGGTACGGTTTTGATTCAGGTAATACTTTACCTTGCTCAGTTGGGAAATTCCATTCACACGTTGTAGCAGCAGAAGTAATGGTAATACCTCTTTCCTGCTCTTGTGCCATCCAGTCCATTGTTGCAGCACCTTCGTGCACTTCACCAATTTTGTGTGACTTTCCAGTATAAAACAAGATACGCTCCGTTGTTGTTGTTTTACCAGCATCAATGTGAGCCGCAATCCCGATATTTCTTGTGTATTTTAAATCTCTAGCCATTTCTTATGAATTAAAATCTAAAGTGAGAGAATGCTTTGTTAGCCTCTGCCATTTTGTGAGTATCCATTCTTTTCTTAACAGCAGCACCTTCTTCTTTAGCCGCAGCCAAGATTTCAGACGCTAATTTGCCTGCCATTGATTTTTCATTTCTTCTTCTTGCATAAAGAATCATCCATTTCATCGCCATAGAGATTTTTCTGTCTGGACGAATTTGCATAGGAATTTGGAAAGTAGCTCCACCCACACGACGTGAACGAACTTCTACGTGAGGCATAACATTCGTTAATGCATCTTTCCAGATTTCTAATGATGATTTCTCAGCATCTTGCTTTTTAGATTCTACGATATCAATTGCATCATAAAATACTTTGAAAGCTGTTGATTTTTTACCGTCCCACATTAAGTTGTTCACAAAACGCGTTACCAATTGATCATTAAATCTTGGATCTGGTAAAAGAGGTCTTTTTTTGGCCTGTCTTTTTCTCATGTCTTTTTCTTAAAAGTTTTTAAATTACTTTTTAGCTTCTTTAGGGCGTTTAGCACCGTACTTAGATCTTCTTTGCGTTCTTCCCGCAACACCTGACGTATCAAGCGCTCCACGAACGATATGATATCTAACACCTGGTAAATCTTTTACCCTTCCGCCTCGCACTAATACTATCGAGTGCTCTTGTAGATTGTGTCCTTCTCCAGGGATGTAAGCATTCACTTCATTACCATTAGTCAAACGCACACGCGCAACTTTACGCATTGCCGAGTTTGGTTTTTTTGGTGTAGTAGTGTAAACACGCGTACAAACCCCTCTTCTTTGAGGACAAGAATCTAAAGCAACCGATTTACTCTTCTTAGTGATCTGAGTTCTTCCTGTTCTTACTAATTGTTGAATTGTTGGCATAATTAAATACTAAAAATTTCTTATTTTTAAATTCCCGACACTTTTCGGGGTTGCAAATGTAGGGATTAATTTTTAGATACCAAACCTTAAACATTTAATTTTCAATACAATTATGGATCACAGCAAAATCCTATCCCCAAAATCCATTTTTTACGTTATTTTTACCAAAACATTTTTCACTTGAAACCACTCCTTCTTTTTACATTTCTGATTTTATACAGCTTTTCTTTAAAAGCACAAAATCTGCATCTGAAAATCGAAGGGAGTTCGACCGAAGAAAACAAAATCATCGACAGCATCGGTTACAAAAAACTGCACGAAAACACAAAATCCATTCTTGATGAAACCGGTAACCTATCTGCCACACTACTAAAAAAAGGATATTTGGAAAGTCAATTGCTAAACCAAAAAAAAGTAAACGACAGCTCCTTCGTATTTTTCTATTCAGTCGGAAAACAAACCTCACACATACATATATATATAGGTACACTTTCAGAAGAAGAAAAAAAACTATTGGAGTTCCAATCCGATACCATAACCCTTCCTACTCCCGAAGTCGAAAACTTCATGAATTCCAATCTGGCCAAATTAGAGCAAAAAGGCTACTCGCTAAGCGAACTGCAACTAACCAATCATAAAAAAACAGGCAACCAACTTTCCGCTGCATTGCACATCAAAACAGAAAAGAAACGAAACCTGAACGACATCGTAATTGTAGGCTACGACAAATTCCCGGAAGGCATCCGAAGAAATCTGACTAAACAGTATCGAAAACAACCTTTCAGTCAGGAAACCTTAAAGAAACTGAACAACGATTTTAAATCACTGCCTTTTGTAAGTCAAATTAAATATCCGGAAATTCTATTCACCAAAGACAGCACCAAAGTATACATATATCTCGAGAAAACTAAAGCCAACCGATTCGATGGTTTCATAGGTTTTGCCAACGAAGAAAATTCAGGTGTTCGCTTTAATGGGTATCTCGACCTGCTTCTAAACAACGCATTAAACTCAGGGGAAAAATTCAACCTGTATTGGAAAGGCGATGGAAAGAAACAAACCACATTCAACATCGGAACAGAAATTCCGTATATTTTCAAAAGTCCGCTGGGCATTAAAGCCAACCTGAAAATCTTCAAACAGGACAGCCTTTTCCAAAACACGACAACCGACATCGATTTAGGCTACTTCTTCAATTACAATTCCAGAATATACCTTGGGCATCAATCAGCCGAATCAGTAGACATCCAAAAAACAACTTCCGGCACTATCAGCAGTTATTCCAATTCGTTCTGGACCGCATCCTACCTGTTCTCCGATATCGATCCGGATGATTTTATGTTTCGGGAAACCGCAAATATCAATGTGAAATTCGGAAACGGAAGACGCTCGTCCGAAACAGCAACCAACAGCCAGTATTTTACACAGCTCAACGCACATTATAATTTCCACCTGAACAAAAAAAATCTCATTTTTGTCAAAAACCAGAGTTTTTACCTCCAAAGTGACACCTATCTCAGCAACGAACTGTACCGTTTCGGGGGAATTAATTCCATTCGCGGATTTAGCGAAAACAGTCTTCAGGCCAACCTCTACACGGCTTTCATCACCGAATACCGTTATGTGCTGACACCCGGTTTATACATACATTCCATCACAGATTACGGTATTTTTCAGGATAAAACATCTAACATTAAAGAAAACCTGCTCGGGCTCGGGTTTGGCTTCGGACTACTAACCAAAAACGGCTTGTTCAATTTAATCTATGCCAACGGAACCACAGGCGATCAGGCCATAAAACTCTCCAACTCCCTTGTTCATTTAAGTTTCAAAAGCATTTTTTAAAAAAGACTTTTCGATTATTTGACTATGCGATTATCAGAAAAGCCAGAACGTTCAAATAACCCAACAATCTAAAAATCTAAAAATCCAGAAATCTAAAAATCTAATACACTATCTTTACCCCATGGAAAAAGAAAACCTAATATTCGGAATCAGAGCCATTATAGAGGCAATCAACGCAGGAAAAGAAGTTGACAAAGTTTTTATTCAGAAAGATGCACAAGGCGATTTGATGCAGGATTTGATGAAAACGATGAAAAAAAACAACATCAATTTCTCTTATGTTCCCGTAGAAAAATTAAACCGATTAACTTCAAATAATCATCAGGGTGCCGTGGCCACCATCGCTCCTATTTCGTTTATATCATTGGAAACTATGGTAGAGAACGTTATCGAAAGTGGTAAAAAACCATTATTCCTGATTTTGGATCAGTTGTCAGATGCACGTAACTTCGGAGCCATCATCAGAACAGCCGAATGTACAGGTGTAGACGGAATCATAGTCCAAAAACAAGGTTCAGCTCCCGTAAACGGCGATACAGTTAAAACCTCTGCCGGCGCGGTATTCAACGTTCCTATCTGCAAAGTAGATCATATTAAAGATGCTATTTTCTACTTACAGGGTTCCGGAATCAAAACCGTAGCCGCTACCGAAAAAACAGAGCAAAACATTTACGATATCGACTTTAGCGAGCCTGTTGCCATCATTATGGGAAGCGAAGACCGTGGTGTGAATCCATCGGTTCTAAAAATCGTGGACGAAAAAGCAAAACTGCCTATGTTCGGTTCTATCGGATCGCTGAATGTATCCGTAGCTTGTGGGGCGTTTTTATACGAAACCATCCGCCAAAGAAGCTAACATTGTAACAATAATTAAAAAAGCCCGGAGCGAAAGTTTCGGGCTTTTTTGTTATCGCAATTCCCGCTTTACTCATGCGCTTATAATTGTTTAGTATTCATGAATGTAAACATTTCACCTTTAGCTGCCTCCTCCCGTCGGGAAGCTACCGGCTCCATCGGGGCTATCTGGATTAGCATTTTCTGATTTGGATTAACAGTATCACTTCAAACACAGAATACGCGGCAGGAGAAACCCGTTTAATTAAAAAAGTATTCGATTTCTCTCGACAGTTTATCCAGATTTACTTTTTCAAAAGCATGTACCGTATCAGGTACAACCCACAACTGGTTATTAGTTTTTGACTTATACAACGCCAACGTTTCATCAAAATTCACCATAGCATCTTTATCTCCCACCGAAAAAAGAATAGGTTGCTCCAAACTGCCTACTTCAACCAGTGTAAGAGGTGGCTGCTGCCCCATAGCAAGCATCATTTCAGCCGTTTTTTTAACTAATTTCGGCGCTTTATCAACCTGATGCAATCCCTGTAAGTATTGAGTAAATTTAGGCACCTTCTGTTCCATGATTTCCCAATTCAGCATAGCGGCTTCTTTTTTACTGCTTTCCGGATTCCAGTCAAACTTAGTGGCCAGCGTAAACACTTTACTAACCATGTGCGGATAATGTTTCGCCAGATACAAGGCCACATATCCACCCATACTGTAACCGAAAATTGCTACATTATTAAGCTTGCGCTCTTCCAAAAAAGTAAGTACCTGTTGGGCAAAAGAAGAAATACTAAGTACTTCATGATCATTCATTGGTGAGCTCCCGTGACCAATAAAATCAAGGGTGTAGACTTGGTAACGTGCAGAAAGTTTTGTCTTTAAGGCTTCGAACTGGGCTTGAGAACCCAATGCTCCGTGTAAAAGTAGTAAAGGCTGCATAGGCATACTGATTAAAAACCAAAGATATATTTTTAAAAGATTTTTTTGATACTTTGTTTTTATTAATGCAGATGTTCTTTATCAGCAACATCCTGTCCGGCAGGTTTATTCTCAGTATCATCAGATTCCTTCCAAAAATAAATCACAGGCAAATTCGATATAAAATAGGAATATTGTTCCTCAATCGGTTCTGGTTTTGGAGTAGGCACAAAATTACCATACTCATCAAAATGCTTCATGAAAGGATCCTGACTCGGGTCGAAATCCGGTCGCTCCCAATCGTATTTTATCGGTTTCTGATAATCCTGGGTTTTGATGAAATACGACAATAAAAATCCGGAGATAAATCCCGCCATATGTCCTTCCCAGGAAATATTTTCCTCAGGAGAAGGAAAAAGATACCACACCATCCCGCCATATAAAACCACTATTGTTAACGACAATGCGACCAATCTGTAATAACCTGACTGTACCCCCTTAAAGAACATAAAGCTGACAAGCACATAAATCAGTCCGCTTGCACCAATATGCATACTTTCCCTCCCTATCAGCCACGTTCCGAATCCCGACATCAAAATCCCCCACACCAAAACCTGTAAACTCTGTTCGCGGTAAAAATAACGTAATGCCATCACCAATAGGAAAAGCGGAATCGAATTATTATACAAATGCTGTAAATCGCCATGCAAAAACGGGCTAAAAACAATACCCTTCAATCCTGACAGTGTTCGCGGGTAAATCCCAAAGTCATACAGACTCATCTTGAAACGGATTTCAAACCAAAAAACCACCCAAATTGCCAATAAAAACAAAAAGGGCCAGGCAATCACGGATGCGGAAAATTTAAAATCAGATTCTTTCATAAATGGAATTTGCAAAAAGATTATCAAAAACAAATCCAAAAGCAATTTAATGAAGTTTTGTCATATCTGATGATTTAGCTAAATGTTGATTTCAAAGTTGAAATGACGTAAATTTGACCATTCAAATAAACAAAGCTATAAACAGCCCAATAAAAATGGAAGCACCTTTAGCCGAGCGCATTCGTCCGAAGAATTTATCGGAA
The DNA here is from genome assembly GCF_022836875.1 of Flavobacterium enshiense. Classification (NCBI taxonomy): domain Bacteria; kingdom Pseudomonadati; phylum Bacteroidota; class Flavobacteriia; order Flavobacteriales; family Flavobacteriaceae; genus Flavobacterium; species Flavobacterium enshiense. The sequence continues at coordinate 1,398,781 of NZ_CP090376.1, read as the reverse complement.
TACATCAGTCAGTCGCATTTAGTGGGTGAACAAGGTTCGCTGACCCACCAGATTGCCCGTGGAATGATTCCGTCCCTGATTTTATGGGGACCTCCCGGAACAGGAAAGACTACATTGGCGCAGATTATGGCAGAGGAAAGCAAACGTCCATTTTACACGTTAAGCGCTATCAACTCGGGCGTTAAAGATATTCGCGATGTGATTGACAAAGCCAAACAGAGTGGCGGATTGTTCACGGCTAAAAACCCGATTTTATTCATTGATGAGATTCACCGATTCAGCAAATCACAGCAGGATTCCTTACTGGCCGCGGTTGAAAAAGGATGGGTTACGTTAATCGGTGCCACTACTGAAAACCCAAGTTTCGAAGTTATTCCCGCTTTATTGTCAAGATGTCAGGTCTATATCCTGAATGCCTTTTCAAAAGAAGATCTGGAAGCGCTGCTGCACCGCGCTATGGAAACCGACGTTATCCTAAAAACGAAAGATATCCAACTCAAGGAAACCGAAGCTTTGTTACGGCTTTCCGGCGGAGACGGGCGAAAACTGCTCAATATTTTCGAACTGATCGTGAATGCCTCCGATTCGGATTCGATTGAAATCACCAACGAAAAGGTAATGCAGTTAGTACAGAAAAATACGGTATTATATGACAAAACCGGTGAACAGCATTACGACATCGTATCGGCATTTATAAAATCAATACGCGGAAGCGACCCAAACGGAGCGGTTTATTGGCTGGCCCGAATGATTGAAGGCGGTGAAGATGTAAAATTCATTGCCCGAAGAATGCTCATCCTAGCTTCGGAAGATATCGGAAACGCTAACCCAACGGCATTGATAATGGCCAATAACACTTTTCAGGCGGTAACCACCATCGGCTATCCGGAAAGCCGGATTATTCTGAGTCAATGCGCCGTTTATCTGGCCACTTCTGCAAAAAGCAATGCGAGCTATATGGCTATTGGCAACGCGCAACAAATAGTAAAGCAAACGGGAGATCTACCGGTTCCGTTGCATCTGCGCAACGCTCCTACTAAACTAATGAAGGAATTGGGCTATGGTGATGAATACAAATACTCACATGATTTTCCCAACAATTTTGCGGAACAGGAATTCTTGCCGGAAGCACTTTCCAATACCACTTTTTACGAACCGGGAAACAATGCCCGAGAACGCGAATTACGTCAGTTTTTAAAAAATCGATGGAACGATAAGTACGGGTACTAATGGAAAATGGTGGATGGTGAATTATACAACTAAAACTTGATTTCCAGTTTTTCAGAAACCAGTTTATCGTTTTGGTAGTATTCAAAAACCCATTGGTTGTTGAAATTAAAAACAACGCCCTGTTGATTTTCCTTCTGTCCGATATAAAAATTACTGGTCGAAGTCTTTAAAAGTTTCATCACCACTTTTGGAGAAGAATCTACCAATTGGAATCCGTTTAGAATAGGCTGCGCAAACAACTGCCCACTTACCACGTTCAGTTGAATGACTTCACTTGTTTTTGCAGGCGTTTTTACAACATCCTCTTTAGGTTTGCTGTTTAAAATTTCAAGCGATTTCCCAACCGTACGGAATGCCTGCACATAGGCTTTGGCATAATCTTTTTCTCGACTTACCCCTTCTTCCGAAACATACACCACCTGATTTCTGCAATCCTTAAGTTCAATCTTAATTTTTGTGGTAAGCAAAGTATTATCCTCAAGCATATCAGCAAAAAGAGCTCTGCAACGGTTTTCTGCCAACTCCTGAGGAAAAATATCGCCATCATAATAAACCTGATACCCTTCTTTTTCAAACACTCCTTTGGTCAATGAATTGAGATTATACATATTAGGTTCTTTTAAAAAGCTGAACTTTTTAGGAACAATGATGTATTTATAATCACTTACTCCTTGTGAAAAAGCAAACGAAGCAAACAATAAGGCAATCAGTAAAGTTGTTTTTTTCATTCCTACAATATATTTTTTAATTCTGAAAGATGATAAATCTCTGGAAAATCATGTTGTTGTTCTGTTCGGGCTTCGTTAAAAAACAAAGCGTCAAGACCGATATTTTTGGCGCCTTCCATATCCGCTTCCAAGCTGTCCCCTATCATCAGACTTGTTGTTTTTTTGGCTTTAGCCAACTCCAGTGCATATTCAAAAATTCCTGGGTGAGGTTTTTTCACTCCGGCCAGTTCCGAATTGGTCACGGTGTCAAAATAATGTTCAATTTTAGCATTTCTCAACTTTCCGTTTTGCACTTCCTGAAATCCATTGGTTATGATATGCAAATTGTACTTCGGCTTTAAATACTCAAGAACATCGAGGGCACCATCAAACAAATGGTTAAACATAGGAAGGTATTTGATATATTCTTCAGAAATCAAATGAATATCGTCATCATTTATTTCAAAAGCAACCAAATCGAATACTTCTTTAAGGCGCATAAAACGAAGGGTCACATGATCGATTTTATCATCACGGTACAATGCCCAATATTTCATATTTACCGGAACATAATACTTAAGAAACGCTTCTACATCCACAGCAATACTGTTCTCGGCAAAAACCTTTTTAAATGTCAGTGCCGAATTACGCTCAAAATCCCAAAGCGTATGATCTAAATCAAAAAAAATGTCGGTCTTATTTGTAAATCGCATAGTTCAATTTCAATTTCACTATTCAGGTTCATTGCTATACAACATTCAATTTCAATAACTGAAGACTGTCACTATAACTAACTTATTTACCTTTCACAATCACAGCGTCTTCGATATGGTAAATCCAATCATCCACATTCGAATCGTTATAACGGAAAGTCCCTTCAAGGGTTACGTATTGATCCGTTCTCAGTTTTGGATTTCCTCCTCTGAATTTAATTCCCATTATCGTTTCCGGTCCTGATTTTCCGCAGAAAAAACAAGAAGCGAAAACATTTTTACTCAACGCATAACTTTTATTGTCAATCGGAACAATAAAACCGCTCATTACGATTCGTTTCTTTTGTGTCTGTTTCAGTTTCGTATTGATTACGGGAAACTGTACTTCTCCGTAAACTTTATCCTGTTTTTTCAGAAATTTGATTTCACCCAATAACTTCCACGTCAACGTATCCGGGTTTTTCTGCAAAAATGCATTATCACCGGAAAAAGAAACAAAACCAGCTTTCTCTAACTTAGCATTATTCGTTTCCGGAGTTTTTCCCTTCAGATCATAAAAAGTTTCCAAAACAAAAAACGCTATTACTAAAACGGCTACTATTATATATGGTTTACGCATTTGATAATGTTTTTGAAATATTGAGTTGGTACGCCTTTATTGCGGGTATAATGGCCGCCAAAAGTCCGACAAATATAGTTACTAATAACAAAATCCCTTCTTTATCCCAAACAAAATCCAACGGATTGAAAGCAATTTTAAATTCCTCATCTGATGATTTGGAAATAAAGAGCAATGCTACCCTACCAAGAATTGTTCCAAAGACAAATCCGATAACACACAAAACAAGACTTTCAATAATGATAGCCTGCAAAAGCTGAAAACGGGACGCTCCCTGAATGCGCAGCAAAGCAAACTCATATTTTCGTTCTTTCAGCGTATTGAACAAGGCAATAAAAATACTTATACCGGAAATAAGCATGATCCCGTAGGCCAGGTACTGCAATGCTTCCAAACCAATGCCGAAAAGCGTAAACAGACGGTTGATTTCAATTGCCGGAGAAGCAGCCTGCATTTTGGCGTTTTGTGCGATCAGCCTCGGCCACAGAACAATTCCCATCTTATTCCGGAATTTAATCAGAACGGCTGTAATTTCCTTTCCTTCGTCAGAATTCAGTGCTGCCTCGTGATTTGCTTCACCTTCCTCATGATCATGCACATCATGCATTGCCCAAACACTTTTAACATTGGAAAGAATCAAATTATCGACCACTTTTCCGGTTTCCGAAGCGATTCCCACCACCTTATAAGCAGCTTCCTCGTGCTTTTCACCTTCCTTTGCATCGCCGTGGGAACCAAAAAAAGTATCACCTACTTTCAATTGCAACTTATCCGCAATTTCACTACCAATAACCACTTCAAAAGTATTTGCGAACATTTTGCCTTTTTCGACCTTTCCGCCAAACTTAGCCAGATAATCGGGTGTGGTTCCAAGAATCTTAAACCCTAAATAATTATCCCCATACGCCAAAGGAATGGCTGATTTCACGAACGGGTTCTGCATCCATGTTTTTGCTTCGGTATAATCTATATTTCCTGTTGGAGCATCCATCTGATAAACAGATGACAAAATTAACTGCAACGGACTACCCTGAGCACCCAGCACTAAATCAATATCGTCGGCATTACTGGAAAACTGCTCTTCGAATTGCTTTTGCAGTAAAATCAAAACCGTAATAATGGCAACGCTCGACATCAGCAAAATGATGCTCAAAACTGTACTTAACGGTTTAAACCACGTATTTCTCCATGCTAGCTTTCCTATCATGACAATGAAATTTGGTTGGAAAAACGTCCTTTTAATCGCGAATCATGCGTTACGATTACCAAGGCGGTTTTGAATTCTTCAGCTAATTGCTCAAGTAAATCAGCTACTTTGAATGCATTTTCGTCGTCCAGACTTGAAGTCGGCTCGTCAGCCAATAATAATTTCGGCTCGTTGATTAAGGCTCTGGCAATAGAAACACGCTGCTGCTGCCCGACGCTGAGTTGTGATGGCAATTTGTGCAGATGATTACCTAAATCTAAATGTTCCAAAAGCTGTTTCGCCTTTTCTATTTTTTGCTTTCCTGTAGCCAGCCATGAGGCTAAAGCTACGTTTTCCAAGACGGTAAATGCTTCTATGAAATGAGATTGCTGCAAAACTAACCCGATATTTTGTCCACGAAAATGATCCAATTTACGTTCGGAAAAAGAGTTAATCACAATGTTATCAATGGCAATCTCTCCCGATTCGGGACGTAGTAAACCTCCCAACAGATGGAGCAATGTGGTTTTACCAACACCAGAGTTTCCTGTTACAAGCAATGTTTCCCCCTCATTGCAAACAATATCGGGAAAAGCAAACATCATGGATTTACCGTATGAAAATGTGATTCTTTTTGTACTTATCATTTCGGTTTTTCGTATTCGGAATCGAAATCCGATTCCAGCGCAATTTATAAAATTGGAAGCGAATAAAATATTAAAGAACCTTAAATCTATAAAATCCCATCATCAGCAAAACTGAAATAGCTTTTCTCAGTAACAATAACATGATCCAATACTAAAATATCGAGGTGCTTGCCGGCTTCTTTTAATTTTCGGGTAATCTGTTTGTCGGCTTCGCTGGCTATTAAAGTCCCTGAAGGATGATTGTGTACCAGGATAACAGAAGTTGCATTATGTTCTAAAGCCATTTTGTAGATAACCCGTGTATCGACAACCGTTCCCGTGATTCCTCCCTTACTGATTTGCGCTTTGTAAATCACTTTATTGGAATTATTCAGAAACAATACCCAGAATTCTTCGTGTTGCAATTCGCCGACAATGGGTTGCATGATTTCGAAAACTGCTTTACTTGAGGTGATTTTGGACAATTCAAGACTTTCTTCGGATTTCCGTCTGCGACCTAATTCAGCGGCAGCTACAATCGATATCGCTTTTGCTTCTCCAATACCTTTGAAATTCATCAGTTGTTTTACAGATAATTTTCCAAGTACGTTCAGATTATTGTCTACCGAAACTAAAATGCGCTTGGAAAGCTGAACAGCACTCTCATTACGACTTCCAGAGCCAATCAGAATGGCAATTAATTCGGCATCACTTAGCGCAGACTTGCCTTTAAGTAGTAATTTTTCACGTGGTCTATCGTCTTCAGCCCAATATTTTATTGCGAAGTTTGTTGTTTCCATGGCGTATATTAAAAAGTGTTTTTTGGCGTTATATCAGAAAAACGAAGATATGAAAGTTTTTAAATTTTTAATCATTTTCTTACTTTTAAATAGTTTCACAACATCTGAAAAAGATTTCTATGAAAAGCTGTCAGATGCAGCATTACTGCTCACCAAAGACAAAGTAACCTACGATCCCAGTTATATCGCTATCCCATATCCAAACGGAGACGTACCAAAAAACAAAGGTGTTTGCACCGATGTAGTGATTCGGGCTTATCGTAAATTAGGCATTGATTTACAGAAGGAAGTTCATGAAGACATGAAATCAAATTTTTCAAAATACCCGAATCTAAAAAAATGGGGACTAAAGACAACCGATACCAATATCGACCACAGAAGAGTCCCAATTTTAGAAGTGTTTTTTAGCAGAAAAGGACAAATATTGAAAATTACTGAAAATCCGAAAGATTATAAAACGGGAGAATTAGTCACCTGGATGATTAACGATAAACTTCCGCATATTGGAATTGTCACCAACAAAAAATCATCGGACGGAAAACGCCCGATGATTGTTCATAATGTGGGTGCCGGACAGGTTTTAGAGGACTGTTTGTTTTCCTATAAAATCGTTGGGCATTATAAATATCCTAACTAGTTGATCAAACCTTTGACGTCGTCAAAATTCAAACCTCCGTAATTTCCGGAACTCATCAATAACAAAGCCGAATTCTCTAAATCGCGATTAAATAAAAAGTTCTTGAATTCTTCCGGATTGGTGTAAATAATCAAATCATTGCGTTTAAAAGCCTGTGCAATTTGATCGTAAGTCACTTCTTCCAACTGTTTGATTTTAACAGCGTCAGGCGAATAGAAAACCACAGCAACATCCGCATGATTCAATGCCCCTTCGTATTCTTTTAAAAATTCGGCATTTAAACTGCTGTAGGTATGTAGCTCCAAACATGCTACCAATGTACGATTCGGATATTGTTCTTTCACCGCTTTGGTTGTTGCAGCTACTTTACTTGGCGAATGTGCAAAATCCTTATAAGCGACTTTCGTTTTGCTTTCAGCAATTTTTTCCAAACGTTTGGAAGCCCCTTTAAAACTGGCGATCGCCTCGTAGAAATCCGCTTCATCAACGCCCATGTTCTGGCAAATCCATTTTGCTCCTGCTAAATTATTCAGGTTGTGTGCACCGAAAACTTCAATCGGCATTGGTCCTTCCGGAGTTTCTAAAAGTGTCACGCCGTTTTCTACCGAATAATCCGGTGTTTGGTATGCAATTTTACGGATTGGATTTGTCGCCGCTTCCGCAACACGTTTCACTTCCGGATCGTTTTCATTGTATACCAGAATACCACCGTTTGTAATTTTTTGGATGAAGATTTCAAACTGTCCCACATAGTTTTCATATGTTGGAAACACGTTGATATGATCCCAGGCAATTCCGCTAATCAAAGCGATATTCGGCTGGTACAGATGGAATTTTGGTCGGCGGTCCATCGGAGAAGACAAGTACTCATCCCCTTCCAATACGATAAAATCGTTTTCTTCGGTCAAATGCACCATGGTATCAAATCCTTCCAATTGTGCCCCTACCATATAATCCACATTGATTCCGTGATAATGCATAACGTGCAGAATCATAGAAGTTATGGTAGTTTTCCCGTGGGATCCCCCAATAACTACGCGAGTCTTATTTTTCGATTGCTCGTATAAGAATTCGGGATAGGAATAAATTTTCAAGCCTAATTCCTGAGCTTTCAACAACTCAGGGTTATCGGCTTTAGCGTGCATCCCTAAAATAACTGCCTCGATATCAGAAGTGATTTTTTCAGGAAACCAGCCCATTTCTGCCGGCAACAACCCTTTCTTTTCTAATCTTGATTTTGAAGGTTCGAAAATCGCATCATCGCTTCCGGTTACCTGATATCCTTTACTATGCAGCGCTAAGGCTAAATTATGCATCGCAGCACCACCTATGGCTATAAAATGTGTACGCATTTGTTTACTTGTGTGTTATTTATGTGTTGACTCCGCCTTTTAATTTTTTAGCTTTTTCAACATCTTTTAATTTGTTCAAATATAAGTCATATAGTTTTTCAAAAGTGGTTTTGGAATGCCCAATTTCATGTGCCTTTTTCAGATTGGCTTCTGCTCTGACGTACCGCTTGAAATAGACATCGATATACCCTTTAGCCAAATAACCGTCCACTTTGGAAAGTTGCTGCAATTCACCGGCATACTTCTGTGCCTTAGCTTCACTGCCACCAACAATTCCAGGTAATTCAATATAAAAAACTACTAATGCCCATCTGGTATCGACATGCTTTGAGTCCAATCGAGCAGCAGTTTCGAAAGCTTTTTTAATTTCATCGATCATTCCGAATGCCTTAATTTTATTGGATTCTTTGGCTTTCATTCCCAAAGCCCCTCCGAATTTATAATGATAATCAGCATTTTTGGGGAACTGGGTTTTTAATTTTTTATAGTACCCAATGGCTGCATCCCATTGATTCTGATGCGCTGCAATATCGCCAAGATATTCAGTCGCTTTGGGGTCAGCTCCTTTTTGCCGAGCATAATTTTCAAATAAGAGTTTCGCCAGAGTGTATTTCTTTTCTTCGAAAAACGTTTTGCCTTTATCGAAATCTGATTGTGCACTGAGGAGCAGCGGAAAAAATAAAAAGAAAAAAATTTGCCTCATGGTTCAAAAATAAAAAAAAGTATCAAAACACAAAAGTCCTACCCTCTTTAGCCTCGATGGCAGTGATATCCGTTTATGGAGTGACAGCGGAATAAAAGGTAAAACGTCCCGATAGCTATCGGGAAGCGGCAACAGGGAAACCAAAAAATGCCCGAACCATTGCTTCGCCAATTCGCTATCGCTTGGGTCCCTCCAAAAAAAATCCGGATACATTACTGCATCCGGATTCTCAATCCTTTGATTAAGGAGTATTATTTAATGATTGTCATTTCGTCCACGATGTGTTTAGCTCCTGAGAAGTTCTCAATTACCCACAATACGTAACGAATGTCACAGTTGATTGTTCTTTGTAATTTAGTGTCAAAGATTACGTCACCAGCCATAGCTTCGATGTTACCGTCGAAAGCAAGACCGATCAACTCACCTTTTCCGTTCAATACAGGAGAACCAGAGTTACCACCTGTAATATCGTTGTCAGTCAAGAAGTTCACGTGTAATGAACCGTCTTTGTCTGCATAACGACCGAAATCTTTGTTTTTGTTCATTTCCAATACTTTCGCAGGCAAGTCGAACTCTTTGTCGCCTTTTTTGTATTTTTTTACCTGACCTGTTAAAGTAGTATAGTTGTTTACAGTTGCATCGTTACGTTTGTCAGCCGGTAAAGAACGAACTTTTCCGTAAGTTAAACGCAATGTTGAGTTTGCATCCGGATATTTGATTGTTCCTATGTTAGACACACGTAAACCTTCTACCAATTTACGGTAAGCCGCACCGAAATCGTTTTGTGCTTTTGCAACTTCGTCTGATTTAGCGTTGTAGTGCGTCATCAAATCGTTAGACAATTTCATCAATGGATCGTTTGTAATCAATCCTTCGCTTGGAGCATCTAAAAACGCTTTGATTCTGTCTTTAGAAGATAAGATACTTAAATCGAAAGCAGCATTAACGTATTTAGAGAAATCGTTGTTGTTTGCTTTTCCTAATTCAGCCACAGCTGGTGCAATTGCATATCCTGTAGATTTCGTAGCATACAATTTCAATTGTGCAGCCATGATATCTTTTTCAGCAGGAACGTGAGCTTCTTTGAACATTTCGTCAGTCATTTCAAGGATAGCCGGAGCCATTTGCGCACGTTTAGCAGCATCAGCCTTAGCATAGTTTTCCAACTGTTTTCCTAAACCTCTTGAAATTGTTGCGAAAGAACTTGTTCTGAAAAGCGTCATTAAGTAGTTGTCATGACGTGACTTTTCGTTTGTCAACTTGTAATAGTTGTTGATTGTAGTTACTACGTTTCCGTATTTTGCTTTATTCTCAGGCTTGTTAGCCCATTTGTCGAATTTAGCCTCTTGAGCTGCTTTAGTTTTAGCAGTACCGAATTTACTTAACGCGTCAATCATTCCCTGACGGTTTTTCCAGTAGTTAGCTACACCAGCATATTTTGAAGCATATACTAGGTTCAAAGCATCGCTCTGATCCATGTATTTTTTCATGTTATCCATACCGGTTTTAGAACCTTCAACCCAAGCAGGATAAGCATATTTTACGTTTTGCTCGATTCCAGCAGCAGGCATCCAACGGTTAGTTCTACCAGGATATCCTAAGATCATTGCGAAATCGTTTTCTTTAACACCACCGATGTTTACCGGTAAGTAATGTTTAGGCTTAATCGGCACGTTTTTTTGAGAATACTCAGCAGGATTTCCGTTAGCATCTCCGTAAACACGGAACATTGAGAAATCTGCAGTGTGACGAGGCCACTCCCAGTTGTCAGTATCTCCACCAAATTTACCTAAGCTTTCTGGTGGTGTACCTACTAAACGAACGTCTTTATAATCTTGGTAAACGAAGTAGTAGAACTCATTTCCTTGGAAGAAAGAACGAACAGAAACAGTATATTTTCCGCCTTCGTTGTTTTCTTTTTCGATTTTAGCGATTTCAGCATTGATTGCTTTTTCACGCTCAGCTTCTGTCATTTGATCGTTTACAACTGACAAAATTCTTTTCGAACAGTCATCCATACGAACGAAGAAACGAACGTATAAGCTTGACGGTTTTAATTCTTCAGCTCTGGAGTTTGCCCAGAAACCGTTTTTAAGATGATTTTTTTCTGCTGTAGATAATTCAGTAATCGCATCGTACCCACAGTGATGGTTAGTTAATACTAATCCGTCTTTAGAGATAATCTCAGCTGTACACCCTCCGTTAAACTGAACGATAGCGTCTTTTAAACTGTGATGGTTAATGCTGTAGATTTCTTCAGCAGTAAGCTGCAATCCCATTTTTTGCATATCTCGGTGGTTCAAACGCTCAATGAACATCAAAAACCACATTCCTTCATCGGCTTTTACGCTTGCCGGAACAAGCATAATCCCTACGATTAAGGATAAAAGTAATTTTTTCATAGTTAAATTTATTTTTAGTGGTGCGAAGATACTTTTTTTTGGTAATTAGCTGAAAATAATGATTTAGAAATATTTTTCATTAAGAAAATTTTAACAAAAAATCCTCGTTACGAAAAATAAAAAAAATGCCTTTTGAGCATCTTTTTTTAAGTTCCAATCCAAATCTATTATTAAATCAGATTTTGAAGTATCAAATTATAAACATCATCAAACTACAACAAACCTGATTATATTATTTTTTTGTCATTCTCAAACCAAATTGAAAGGAATTTGCCCTTCATAATGATTTTACCAAATTTAAAATCTTCTCAAACTTCATCAAAACCACATCGTAAGAAGATGAATTCGCAAGAAATAACTGTAATCTTAGCAATAAAAGTACGCTTTGTCGATTTTTTATAACACATCAACAGATTTTTAACTTTTCTTTAAATAAAACTGAAAAAGCAAAAATATTTTTTTATAAGCTTACACATATCACAACACAACCAAAAACAAATTATTATGAAAACCTGTCACTCACCGCCCAACCGGTCATAAGAATTCAGGATAGTTTCACGACAGTAGAAACATACTTTTCTGAAAAAAGGAAATCTTACAAAGACAATACGGACTTTTCCGAAATTTTAAAAAACCAAAAAAAAATTAAAAAAAAACATCGACATGATAAATTCTATTACACTTAACAGTTTGAGAAACGCTGAATTCATCCAATTCTGCAAAGATTTTACTTCTATTGTTGCAAACAGCAGCCTTACCGTTCACTCCCTACAAATACAGCATGACACCATGGTCAGAAAAATCTCTGAAATGGAAACAATGTTTAAAAACACCACGCCAAGCCCTATCACTCCAGAGTTAGAAGAATTGGATTGGTGCAGAAACAAAAACATTATGGGAATATTTGGCATCGTTAACGCTTACACTTGCCATTTCGACCCTACTTACAGCTATGCTGCCACTTTGCTACAGAACAACATCAAACTGTATGGTTCAGATATCACGAGAGAGACTTATCAGTCGGAAACTGCTATAATCAGTAATATTATTTCGGATTGGGAAACAAAACCTGAATTGACATCAGCCATCGGCACCCTGAATTTGGGTCAGTGGGTCATCGAATTAAAAAAAGTCAATCAAACTTTCCGTGACACTTATCACAGATACACTCAGGAGTTTACCAACAATTCACCTGGAACTTTTAAAAGCAAACGCAACGAAATGGTTTCTATTTACCATGATCTTTGCAAATATCTGTCTGCTTTTTCAGTAGTACAACCAATATCATGGGGTGCTAACACAATTCATGAAGTTAACACGTTGATTAATCAATACAACCAAGTTATCGTCGGGCGTACAACTTCAGTAAAAACAGAAAAAACTGTTCCTGTTAGTTCAAATTAATCAAATTACAACCTGACAAATCCAATAGTTTACCAAGACTTTTGTTTTTAACGGTTACACCAAAATAAAAAGCGTTCCCAAAAGGAACGCTTTCTTATTTTATAACCTAACAGCTTATATTTCTACATTCAGCATCTGCCATAATTTATCTTTCAGTTCTGTAAGACCTTGTTGTGCGACTGATGAAATAAACATATATGGAATTCCTTTAAAGTCTTTATCCAAATGCTTTTTCATTTCAGCTTTCAACTCATCGTCCAGCATATCGGATTTTGAAATAACCACCAAGCGGTCTTTATCCAACATCTCCGGGTTGTAGCGGCGTAATTCATCCAACAGGATATCGTATTCTTTTTTAATATCCGGCGCATCAGCCGGAACCAGGAACAACAACGTTGAATTACGCTCAATATGGCGAAGGAAATAATGCCCTAAACCTTTACCTTCTGCAGCTCCTTCGATAATTCCGGGGATATCAGCAATTACGAACGACTGGAAATCACGGTAGGCCACAATTCCTAAATTCGGTTTCAGTGTTGTAAACGGATAATCGGCGATTTTTGGTTTTGCGGACGTCAGCACCGATAACAATGTGGATTTTCCGGCATTCGGGAATCCAACCAAGCCAACATCTGCCAATACTTTCAATTCCAGCGTCACATCGATTTCTTCCGACGGCATCCCTGGTTGGGAATATCGTGGTGTTTGATTCGTAGAACTTCTGAAATGCCAGTTACCCAATCCGCCTTTTCCGCCTTTAGCGAGAATTTTTTTCTCTCCGTGTTCTGTGATTTCAAACAAAACCTCATCAGTTTCTTTATCGCGGACTACAGTCCCCAAAGGCACTTCAATGTATTTATCTTCACCGTCAGCTCCGGTACTGCGCGCACTTCCACCGTCTCCTCCGTGCCCCGCTTTAATGTGACGGGCGAATTTCAGGTGAAACAATGTCCACAAACCTTTATTTCCAACCAGATACACGTGTCCGCCGCGACCACCATCACCTCCGTCCGGACCACCTTTTTCAATAAACTTCTCTCTATGCAAATGCGTAGAACCTTTACCTCCTTTTCCGGAAGCAACGTATATTTTTACGTAGTCTACAAAGTTCCCTTCTGTCATTTCTTCTTTTCGTTCTGTTAATTAGCTTATAGCCAGCGAAAGTTCAAATTTATATTAGTTAATAACTATCAACCTTCAAACCTCCTGTTATATTCTCTTTCTGTTATAATACGGACATCTGCTCTTTCTTATGCAGCTGACACATATTTATTCACCATCCTTTAAAAGGCGAACCAATACTTTATCAATTTTGATTCCATCCATATCGACGACTTCCAACTCCATTTTGTTCCATATAAGCTTTTCACCCTCTTTTGGAATATACGTCAACTCTGTCATGATCAAACCGCTTACAGTCGTTACGTCATAATCGTTAATTAGATCATCTAAATCGAAATATGTTAAGAAATCATGCAACGAGTAATGTCCATCAACCAACCAAGTCCCGTCTTCACGGGCAATTAACTGGAATTCCTCTTCGTAAAATTCCGCCGCATCACCCACCAATGCCTCAAGGATATCGTTAAGGGTGATAATACCCTGGCAGATTCCGTATTCATCAGTTACCAAAGCATAATGTACTTTGGATTTTTTGAAATTCTCTAACGCTTTATAAGCCGATGTATGTTCTATAAGATATACCGGTTCTTTGGCAATAGTTTTTAAATCGAACTCGCCTTTTTCGAAGCTGGCAAACAAGTCCTTCAGTAAAACCACGCCAACTACTTCGTCGAGATTTTCAACACAAACAGGATATACCGAATGCAACTCATCCAAAACCTTTTCTTTCAATTCCTGAATAGTTTCATCCAAAGAAAGATAAACCACAGACTTTCTGTGTGTCATCAGTGAATTTACTTTTCGGTCACCGATATGAAACACACGCTCCACGATATCTTGTTCAATCTCCTGCACTTCACCAACTTCAGTTCCTTCTTTAATGATGGCTTTAATTTCCTCTTCGGTTACTTTACCATCGGCTGTAGGTTTGATTTTGAAAACATCCAGAACAAACTCAGTAGAAACAGTCAACAACCAAATGAATGGCATTGTTACGACTGAAACCGCTTTCATAGGCACTGCCACAGCTTTTGCGATTGATTCCGGGTAATTCAGACCGATTCGTTTAGGCAACAATTCTCCTATAACCAAAGAAAAATAAGTTAAGACCACCACCACAATTCCTACTGAAAGGCTTGGTGAATAAGGACGAAGCATTTCAAAACCTTCTAAAAACAACCTAACATTGTCGGTAATTTTTTCCCCACTGTAAATACCTGTAAGAATCCCGATAAGGGTTATCCCGATTTGTACCGTGGACAGAAATTTGTTAGGCGAATTGGCTAATTCCAAAGCCGTTTTCGCACTGGCATTTCCTTTTTTTGCCGCAGATTCAAGACGGTTTTTTCGCGCTGAAATCAATGCGATTTCGGACATAGAAAAAACACCGTTAAGTAATATTAAAAAGAAAATTATGAGTATCTCCATGTTTGTTTTTTAGGTTACAACGTGTCTATCACAGCGCTTAGTCGCTCTGTAATTTCTTCAATAGAACCAATACCATTTACGGCATGAAATTTATCCTGTGCTCTGTAAAAATCCATTAACGGAGCAGTTTTTTCATTGTATTCCTCATAACGGTTACGGATTTTTTCGGCATCCTGATCGTCTGCTCTTCCGGAAGTTTTTCCTCTTTCTAAAATACGCTCCACCAAAACATTATCATCCGCTTCAAGCGCTATAGTTGCTGTTACTTCCCAGTTTTTGGTTTTTAAAAACTCGTCTAAAGCATTGGCTTGCGGAATTGTTCTCGGAAAACCATCAAAAAGAAACCCTTTGGAATCCATATTTTTCTCTACTTCATCCTGTAGCATTTTAATGGTTACAGTATCCGGAACCAATTCTCCGTTATCGATATAACCTTTAGCCTCTTTCCCTAAAGCAGTGTCGTTTTTCATGTTGAAACGAAAAATATCACCTGTAGAAAGATGGATTAAATTGTATTTTTCTTTTAAAAATTCTGCTTGTGTTCCTTTTCCTGCGCCCGGTTTACCGAACAAAACAATGTTGATCATTTTAAAAAATTGTAATTTGTAGTTATGTTGTTTTATTATTCTTTATTTAAAATCAAATCTTTTCATCACTTAAGCTGATAGACTTCCGGAAGATTTCTTCCCAAACCGTCATAGTCCAGTCCGAAGCCTACGATAAATTTATCCTCGATTTCGATACCAATATAATCAATTTTTATGTCTTTTTTGTAAGCTTCCGGCTTCAAAAACAAAGTAGCAAATTTTAATTGCTTAAGGTTTTTATCCGCAAACTGATTATACAACTCTTCGATAGTATTTCCGGTATCCACGATATCTTCTATAACAACTACCGTTCTGCCAGACAAGTCCTGATTCAACCCAATAAGTTGTTTCACATCATTGGTCGTTTCCATTCCGTCATACGATGCCATTTTGACAAAACTGACTTCGCACGGCCTCTTATAATGCTTCATAAAATCCGAAACCACCATAAACGAACCGTTCAGAACACCAATAAAAACAGGGATTTCTCCATTTAATTCAGCCGCAACCTGTTTGGCCATGCGTTCGATTGCCCAATCCAGTTCTGCAGCAGAAATATAAGGAACAAATCGTTTGTCGTGAAGTTGAATTTCCATTTTTACATCAGGGAATAATTTGCAAAGATAATTATTTTTAGGTATGAGTTGCGTATTATAAGTTATGATTTACGAGTTAACCCTTTTTAGCCGAAAAACTCATCCCTCTCAATACCTGAAATTTGTCATTCTGTCAAATTCACTTACATTAGCACTACCATAAGCATTCATTTGTAAAATGAAGGAGATTTTATTCAGTCGATTAGAAAAAAGCAACGCCGGCACCGATTGCCGAAAAGGGCTTCGGGATTTCATTTTTGATCATCCGGGACATCTGAAAGATCTGATTGCATTCGGCACTGACCTCAACAACAAAAACCACCACAAGGCGGTTTGGATTATCGAAATGATTGCCGAAGTAAAAACCGGAATGCTTCTGCCCTACATCGACAGCATCTGTGAAATCATTTCAGCTTACAAAAACGATTCTGCTATAAGAGGAATATCGCGTGTAGCTTTTTTTCTGGGAACTTCAAAAAATATAAAGCTTACGGAATTTCAGAAAGAAAAACTCATCGAAATATGCCTGGACTGGCTTATCCGTGACGAACGGGTTGCCTGTAAAGTATATGCGATGAAAACACTGGTTCATTTCGGCAAAAAAGAACTTTGGATCAATGAGGAATTAAAGGAAATTCTTGATAGGGATTATGCGCAGCAATCAGCAGGATACAAAGCAGCCGCACGGGAAGTTTTAGGAAAAATTAAATAATAACAGATCTTGAACCCATCACAAAAAAGCGGGGATGCTATTTCTTAAGCACTTTGAAATCCTGTCTGTAACCATCATAATCAATTTCCACAAAGTATAATCCTTCGGAAACTTGCGACAAACTTAAAGAAACTTGTTGCTCACCAGAAAAACGATTGACAGAAATGGTCTCACCCAATATGTTAGTGATTTTCGAAGTGATTTCAGAAAACGCATGAGGAAACTGAATTTTAAAATCCCCATTTGTAGGGTTTGGATAAAGCACCAGTCCATTCAAACTGCCCGGATTATCGACACCTAAAACCGAATGACACGTCGAGACGACCTGGCAATCATTATCGGTAATAATCACGGCATAATTTCCTGCAACAAGAGGACTGAACGACTGATTAGTTGCCCCATTAACAAAAGTGCCGCCATTATTACAGTCAATCCACTGGTAAGCATCAGCGACTGCGTTTGCGGTCAGCGTATTGCCAGCCACAGCGATTGTGTTATTCAGATTTCCGCACAAACTGTATTTCGCCAAAAACATATTATCGTTATTCAGGCAATTAAGCGTAGTAATACCCCCAGTGGCATCAAAATCCCCTTCACCTGAAAAATTCCCGGTAAGAAGCAATTTATTTTTCTTTACCGAAAGCGACAAGCCATAATCATTCCCATCACCACCGATGGATTTGACCCAGAGATAATTACCGTTTCCATCATACTTAGCAAAAAAAGCATCACTGGTAGAAGTCGATGGAATCAAAACAGCCTGATTTTGAGCATCCGGATTAAAATCAGTTGCATCCGAATAATATCCGGTCAGGTAAATATTCCCCAATGAATCTGTTTTAACTGCATTTACATTTGCAAAATCAGACAGACCGCTAATTCCTTTTCCAAAAATAAAATTACCATTGCTTGCATACTTTGCAAAATACATGTTTGCAGTTCCCTGTCCGTTCAGAGTGCCATTGTTTCCACCCGGATTTAAATCAATACTACCACCACCGAATGTACCGGCAACAATCAAATTGCCCGTTGGATCGATTGCAATAGATCTTCCCGCACCAAACCCTCCGCCTTCAGGCACTTTTACCCATACAAAATCACCGTTCGAATTGTATTTTACAACAAATACATTATAGAATTGATTGTTTGTATCATAAATTACTGCTGGAATTCCCGGATCAAAATCGGTTGTCCCGTTAAAATAACCGGTACAATAAAAATTACCATCATTATCACATACCACGGAATTCGTTGTCATCTGATCACTATTATCGATACGCTTCGCCCAAATATAATGGCCATTTATATCATATTTGGCAATGAATGCATCAGAATAGCCATTAGATGTCAGGTTGGCTATTCCAGTATCGGGATCAAAATCGCCTGTCCCGATAAAATATCCGGATACCAAAATATTCCTGTGAGAATCCAAAGCAATCGAATTGAATGCTCCGCTTGACCCGATAGCCTTTGCCCAAATATAATTTCCATTAGAATCATATTTTGCCAGAAAAAGTTTTGAAGTTATTTCACTACCCTCATTCCCGTTTAGAATTGCAATTCCGGGACCTGGATCAAAATCAATTTCTCCTGAAAGACTACCCGCCACATAAATATTATCGTCTTGATCCAAAAGCATAATAGAAAGAAAAGCCAGTCCCTGACCTCCTATACTCTTTGCCCATACATACCCTCCGGCATTATTATATTTTGCTATAAATGTATTAAATGAGGACGGTGAATTTAAAAAACTCTGATTTGGCCCCAAATCAAAATCTGCGGAACCGCGAAAATATCCCGCAGAATAAACATCTCCGTTACTTCCATGTTCCACACAAACCCCTATCTGACTTGTATCTGTTCTACCATAACCTCCAATTGTAACCGCATTAAGATAATTTCCTAAAGTATCAAACCGCATCCAAAAGGCATTGGAATACGGCACAGGAGATGATATATTTACTGTTCCGAAACCAGGATCAAAATCAGCAGTTCCATAAAATACCCCTGTGAGATACACCTGCCCGTTACTACCCGAGGCAAGAGAAAATCCCTTTTCTAAAATCCCTTCTGTATGTTCATCCGGCGAAGGATTCTGCCCTCCCAATGATTTGCTCCATATATAGTTCCCTGTGATGTCGTACTTTGCCCAAAAAACATCATTGTATCCGTTCGAAGTTAAATTCGAAGTTCCTGACCCCGGATCGAAATCAGAAGTCCCAAAAAAC
Organism: Flavobacterium enshiense; assembly: GCF_022836875.1. Taxonomy (NCBI): domain Bacteria; kingdom Pseudomonadati; phylum Bacteroidota; class Flavobacteriia; order Flavobacteriales; family Flavobacteriaceae; genus Flavobacterium; species Flavobacterium enshiense. The sequence continues at coordinate 1,379,729 of NZ_CP090376.1, read as the reverse complement.
CATCCCGTGATATAAATAGCATTATTATTGTCCAAGAGAAGGGAAAAAGCCTCTTCATAGCCGGTTCCGCCAATCGATTTACTCCACAGGTAAGCACCGGAAGATGTATACTTTGCAATAAAGATATCCCCCGAACCGGCCGCAGCATGCATATGTACACCTGGACCGGGATCAAAATCGACTTTATCAAAAAACCTTCCTGATGCATAAATATTTCCGAGCGGATCTAATTTCAGCACATTTCCTTTTTCACTATTAATCCCTCCTATTTGCTTTACCCACAAATAACTCCCTGAACCACTGTATTTCGCAATAAAAGTATCTCTACCGCCAATAGAAGTTAGTGAATTAATAGCAGCATCGGGATTAAAATCGCAACTTCCTTCAAAATCACCTGTTATAAACACATTCCCTCCGGAATCTACTGCTACGGAATTTATATAATCATTCCCTCCATTACCCGCAATAGATTTTGCCCACACATAATTCCCATTGCTGTCATATCGGGCAAAAAAACCATCCAACCCCTGTATGGCGTTCAATACATTTACGCCAGGTCCGGGATTAAAATCTGCCTGAGAATCAAAAACACCTCCGAGGTATATGTTATTATTGGTATCCAAAAAGAGGGACTGTATTCTCACATGCGAAGAACCAGCCCCGCCCATGTTTTTAACCCAAACAAAATTTCCGTTTGAATCGAATTTTGATATAAAAACATCCGATGATCCATTTGGTGAAACGGTTACCACAGCAGGTCCCGGATCAAAATCGACGGTACCAAAGAAAGTGCCGCTGAGAATAAGATCTCCATTACTGTCCAAAGCCAAATTAAAGGATTGATCACTATCTGGAATTGCATTTATTGGAAAGCTTGTTCCGGCAATTTTTTTTGCCCAAATCAAAGTTCCATTGCTTTCATATTTTGCCAAAAAAAGACTCCCGCTTCCGGAAGTCAGGCTGTATGCATTTCCACTGAAATCAAAATCGGCTGTGCTTTCAAAATATCCCAAAACAAATACTTTCCCAAAATCATCAACAGCAATTTCCTTACCATTTGATTCCCCACCACTTATCGGAGTACCTGTCGTATTAAAAGCCCATTCAAACGCAGGGTCATCCTGAGCGTGTACAACAAACTGAACCCCCATCAGAAAAAACCAAAAAAAACAGTATAACTTTTTCATAATGTGAGATTTACATTTTCACAAATTTAATTTATTAATAAAAAGAACATTCACAGTTTCAAGTGATTTTTCATAATAATAGATGAAAAACCGTTTTAAACGGTCTTCTCCAAAATTTAACCCCATGAAACTTCTTTTTTTCACTTCTTACTAATCAAAAAATCCCCAAAAACATGTCAAATATTTAAATTAGTATCATCGATTGTTAATTATCAATGGAGTAAGTATCTTTGCACACAAACAACAACACAATGGTACGAGCGAAGCGATTGCATGAAACCATTAAAAAACAATAACTACAACGAATGAATTATTTCTCATCCGATTTTAAATTAGGTATTCTTGGCGGCGGACAATTAGGAAAAATGCTTCTTGCCGAAACCAGAAAATTCGATATTCAGACATACGTTTTAGATCCGAGCGACGAGGCTCCTTGTCAATTCGGCGCGACTAAGTTTTTCAAAGGCAGTTTAATGGACTACGACACCGTGTATCAATTCGGTAAAGCGGTTGATGTGTTAACCATCGAAATTGAAAACGTAAATCTGGATGCGTTAGACACTTTGGAAGCAGAAGGAAAAAAGGTGTATCCATCACCAAAAACCTTACGAATGATTCAAAACAAAGGCCGTCAAAAGGATTTTTATGCCGAAAACAATATCCCTACATCATTCCATATTCGTTTTGCTGACCTTACCGGTTTAAAAAATGCATTGGATAAGGAAGAAGTAACATTCCCGTTTGTGTGGAAATGTGCTGAATTTGGTTATGACGGAAACGGCGTGAAAATTGTTCGTTCCGCTCAGGATTTAACAGATTTACCAGAAGTGGAATGCATAGCGGAACAAATGGTCCCTTTCAAAAATGAATTGGCCGTAATAGTTTCTCGAAATGTTTCCGGCGAAATCAAAACGTATCCGGTAGTGGAAATGGAATTCCATCCCGAAGCCAATCAGGTGGAATACGTAATCTGCCCGGCGAGAATTGACGATAAAGTAGCCGACAAGGCAAGAAATATAGCTTTAAAAGTTTCGGAAGCCTTTAACCACATCGGACTTTTAGCCGTAGAAATGTTCCAAACAGAAGACGATCAAATCCTGGTTAATGAAGTGGCACCGCGCCCTCACAATTCAGGTCATTACAGTATCGAAGCCAGTTACACTTCGCAATTCGAGCAACATATCCGTTCTATTTTAAATTTACCTTTAGGAAACACCGACAGCAAAGTAGCCGGAATCATGGTTAACTTGGTGGGTGCCGAAGGTTTTTCAGGTCCGGTAGTTTATGAAAATATCGAAAAAATCATGGCTATTGATGGTGTAACACCTCACATTTACGGAAAAAGAGAAACCCGTCCGTTCCGAAAAATGGGACACGTTACCATCGTAAACGAAAACATGGCCGAAGCAAGAAAGATTGCAGAGGAAGTTAAAAACAGCATCAGAGTAATCAGCGTTCAGTAAGCAGTGTTCATACGGCAGAATGCAGATTGTAGATTCATAGCGATTACAGAAACCAAATAACCAAACACACAACAATGAGTAAAGTAGCCATCGTAATGGGAAGTGTTTCCGACATGCCGGTCATGCAGGAAGCCATCGACATATTAAAAAATTTCGGCATTGAAACCGAAGTTGACATTGTTTCCGCTCACAGAACGCCGGAAAAACTGTTCGATTTCAGCAAAAATGCACATACCAGAGGTATTTCAGTAATTATTGCCGGTGCAGGTGGTGCCGCGCATTTACCAGGGATGGTAGCATCAATGTCGCCGCTTCCCGTAATTGGAGTACCGGTGAAATCAAGCAATTCCATTGATGGTTGGGACAGTGTTTTATCCATTTTACAAATGCCAGGCGGTGTTCCGGTAGCTACCGTAGCTTTAAACGGCGCCAAAAATGCCGGAATTTTGGCTGCACAGATTATAGGAAGTCACGACAAAGCCGTATTGGATAAAATGATTGACTATAAAGAAGGATTGAAACAGGCTGTGCTGACCGCAGCGGAAAACCTAAACAAATAAAAGTGAAAAAAGCCCCTGTGGCTGGGACTTTTTTCGGGGTCCACAGACTAATGGGTTAAAATTAGCCGGTGTTTATTGTTCTTATTATTGGGAGCAAAAAGGATATTAAAATTCGGATTCCAATTTTACTCGATAAAAATATAAATTTTACCGATAAACTGCAAATAAAAAATGAAGATTTTAACAACTAAATTCCTAACCAAGCATAATACTGCACCTTTTTCGAAAATTAAAATCGAAGATTATGCTCCGGCTATCACTAAAGGCATTCAACTCACGCGTGCTGAAATAGATGACATCGTAAATAATGCGGATAAACCTACGTTTGAAAACACCATCGAAGCATTGGAATTTTCCGGTCAGACATTGGATCGCATTACCAGTATTTTTTTCAATTTGAATTCTGCCGAAACCAGTGACGAAATGCAGAAAATTGCACAGGAAGTTACTCCGATGCTTACCGAATTGAGCAACGACATTACTTTAAACACTGCTTTATTCGAGCGCATCAAATCGGTTTATCAGCAAAAAGAAAGCCTGAACCTGAACACAGAGCAGGCTATGCTTTTAGACAAAAAATACAAAAACTTCTCGAGAAACGGAGCACTGCTGGCAGAAGACAAAAAAGCCCGTTTGCGTGAAATCGATACGGAACTGGCCAAATTGAAACTAACTTTTGGTGAAAATGTATTGGCAGAAACCAACGCCTATCAATTACTTATTACAAACGAAGCCGATTTAAAAGGATTGCCGGAAGGCACCGTTGAAGCCGCTCGTTCATTAGCAAAAAGCAAGGAAAAGGAAGGATGGATTTTCACTTTGGATGTTCCAAGCTACTTACCATTTGTTACCTATGCCGAAAACAGGGAACTTCGTAAAAAACTTGCGATCGCTTACGGAAAAAAAGCATTCCAGAACAACGAATTCGACAATCAGCAGAATGTTTTAAAGATTGCCAATCTTCGCCACGAACGAGCCAACTTATTAGGCTATAAAACCCATGCCGATTTTGTATTGGAAGAACGCATGGCTCAAAATCCGGAAAAAGTAAATTCATTTTTAAATGATTTGCTTTCCAAAGCAAAACCGGCTGCCGAAAGAGAATTTAAACAACTGACCGATTTTGCCAAAAACCTTGACAACATCGATCATTTGGAAAAATGGGACAGTTCCTATTATTCGGAAAAACTGAAACAGGAATTATTCAATCTGGACGATGAAAAACTGAAACCGTATTTCAAATTACAGAACGTTCAGAACGGAGCCTTTACCATTGCCAACAAACTTTTCGGATTGACCTTTACGGAAGTTTTCGACATCGACAAATACCATGAAGATGTACACACTTTTGAAGTTTCGGACGCCTCAGGAGATTTGGTTGCCATATTCTACTCCGATTTCTTTCCGAGAAAAGGAAAACGAAATGGCGCCTGGATGACTTCATTCAAACCACAATATGTAAAAGAAGGTGTTAACGAAAGACCTCATGTTTCCATCGTTTGTAATTTCACCAAACCGACCGAGACCAAACCGTCGTTGTTAACTTTCAATGAAGTAACCACATTATTCCACGAATTCGGACACGCTTTACATGGTATGCTGGCCGATACTACCTATCCGAGTTTATCGGGGACATCTGTATACTGGGACTTTGTGGAATTGCCGAGCCAGGTAATGGAAAACTGGTGTTATGAACCTGAAGCATTAGCTTTATTTGCACATCACTACGAAACCGGCGAAATTATCCCGCAGGAATTTGTAAATAAAATAAAGGAAAGTGCGAGCTTTTTGGAAGGAATGGCAACGCTTCGTCAATTAAGTTTTGGCTTGTTGGACATGGCGTTCCACGGAAAAAATCCTAGCTATATAAAGGATGTCAAAGTTTTTGAAAAGGCAACCATGGAAGACACTGCATTATATCCTGATGTCGCCGTAAATTGCATGAGTGTTTCGTTTTCGCATATTTTCCAGGGAGGATATTCATCTGGTTATTACAGCTACAAATGGGCAGAAGTATTGGATGCCGATGCGTTTTCCTATTTTCAGGAAAAAGGTATTTTCAATAAGGAAGTCGCCGATAAATTCAAAGACAACGTACTTTCAAAAGGCGGTACCGACCATCCGATGACCTTGTATAAAAAATTCAGAGGACAGGAACCGAAACCGGAAGCCTTGTTAAAACGTGCCGGATTGATTTAAAAATCTGATTTAATAGTTTAAAAACCGAAGTTTACGCTTCGGTTTTTTTATTGTCATAAGTAAAAACTTTTTTTTCCACACACAAAAATGACCTATTGATATAAAAAAAAGACTGTCTTTACAGACAGCCTTTTCCAAGTAAACTAAAAAACTTAAACTACTTCAAACTTAAACTACTTCAAACTTAAATTACTGCTTCTTAATTACTTTTATTGTTTTGACAGCATCATCAGTAGAAACTTTCACGAAGTAAGTCCCTGCTGCAAATCCACTTACTGGAATAGTTGCCATCATAGCGTTAACTGATTTTGACAATACCATTTGTCCTGTAATAGAATACATTTCAACATTGGTAATAGATTGAGGATTCTCAATTTGTAAAACATCATTAACCGGGTTAGGATATACTTTCAGATTTGACAAAGAGAAATCATTCACTCCTAAAGTTACCGTAACTGTAACTGCCAAATATGAAGTACTTCTACAACCTCCTTCAGTCTGCATCGCATAATAAACGCTTCCGCTTGTCAATTGAGTATTTGCAACAATTGCATTGGTTCCCGCTAAAGCATCAGCCGATGTAGGATACCAAACAATACCAGGTCCATTAGGTGTTAAATCTTCAATAGTAGCTTCCGAAGGCACTCCTCCTGAAATCGTTTGTGTTGAAGGTCCAACTGGAGCCGGAGTCGTATTTACCGTTACAGTTGAAACACTGGAATAACCAGACATTCCTGCTGAACAAGTAACCTTTAATCGATAGTAAGTTGTTGCGGTAATAGTCGGCGTTGTTAAATTAGCATAAACTGCAGTTGAAACACCCTCATTTACCGGTGTGGTAAATGCAGCATCCGATGCCGATTCCCACTGATATGTAATTCCGGTTCCAGTAGTATAACCGGTAGCTGAAATTGTTGTACTGCCTGAAGTACATAATGTTGCTGCTGTTGGTGTACTTGTTCCACCCACAGCTGCAGCACAAACAGATGAAAACTCATCAGCTCCCATATCTGGAGTTGATGCACTTCTGGTTTGTCCGTCAATATCGGTTGTAACCGCAGCAACAGGAGTTCCTAAATTATCTAAAGCGCTATTGCTTGCCGGCACCAAGTGTAAATCATTATTAAAAGTGAAAACCGGCAATACATTTGCAGAATTAGTATTACCGCCAAAAGCAGTTACAAAATCAGCAAAAGTTGCTTTATCTCCATTCAAATATCCTAAAACTGGTGTTCCACTACCCGCAACATAATAATCGTTATAATCGATTGCCGCGAACTGTGTATTACCAGATGCCATAGAATAAACGGCATACGATTTATCGCCGGTTGATGCAGTATTATCATAAGTATTCACCAAGATATTGTTGCGGATATCCAAGCCGGTTCCAGATGTCTCTAAAAAGATACACGAAGCCATACCTGAAGTTGTATTTGCAGCATTTCCTGCACGAGTTCCAAAAAGATGAACGGTATTATTAATCAAACTAACATTGGCAGCCGTTCCACCAATAGCAACACCTATTGTTGAAGCAGATCCTAAAACTGAACCTTGAGCATTATAAATATCTGAAATCATATTGTTAGTAATGGCAGTTCCGTTTCCTAATATTATAATTCCTCTTACTCCGTATGCCCCCGTAGAATTATTACCTATATCAGTGATTACATTCCCTTTAATTATCGCATCGGTATTCCCAGCAGGTACAATGACACCAGCCACACTGTTGTCTCCAGTCAGGTTCGCAATTGACTTAATATTCTTGATAGTATTATTCGACATTACTACACCCGAAGTATTTGCCAATAAAAGAATTCCACCAACTTTTGTAAAAGGAGATGGTAAGATATTTACCGACAAGATTCCTTGTATAGTATTGTTATCGACAACTGTACCCATTTCGTTCATTAAAGATACACCACTAATACCAAGCGTAGTACCAGCCGCTCCAATGCTATTTCCAGAAATTACTGTTCCGGACTGTATAGCCACAGGCCCAAGGATTTCAATACCATTTTTGGCTAATGAAATAGCATTGTTTTGAAATTTATTTCCTGAGTTCGCTATTTCTGCTACAGCACTTACAGTACTACCCGAAGTTATAATTGCTGAACGGGTAGTAGTAGTACCCTGTCCTTTCACTACACTGTTCTTAATAGTATTGTTAGTCGCTCCGGTAGTAGCAGAACTTGCCAACCATACAACTGTAGCCAACGTTGAATTACTAGTATTTGCAATGGTTAAATCTTTTGTATTTGTCCCATTATTCGAACCGTCAATAGTTACATAATCAGCTCCGTTTAATTTCACTATAGCCGAAGTACTACTTCCAGTAATTGTTGGAGCAATACCTGCAGCTGGCTTAACAGTTAAAGTATTTACCGCACTCGCATCAGCGTGCTGCTGGATTGTAATAGGGAATGTTTCCGAAGCACTATAAGTTGCATCAAGTAACGAGAACGTAACCGCACCCGCCAAACATCTTGAGTTATAAGCTGCAACTGCTGCTGTTAGTGTTGTGTAATTTCCACCTGTTCCTACTGTATAAACACCATTCAATGGCGTTACAAGCGCAGTTGGCGCCGTTGGCGCTGTTCCCGCCGCCGGAGGGTTAGCTGTTAGTCCTGCTGCTCCAGTTGAAGGAGATACAGACACATTAGGAGTCGTTGCAGCATCCTGAGCAACCACATAATAACTTAGAAAATCTCCTGCTACGCTTCCGGTTCCTATCGTAAAATTATAAACACCAGCTCCCATAGATATTCCTGTTGCTGCTGTATAAGCCCCTGAATTTATTCTCCAGTAAGCTACCGGCAATCCTGTACCTGCTGTAGGTATACCTGAAGCATCAGTAATAGTTGCAGAAACCGTTCTTGTTCCAATAGAACATGTAGTATCTGCAGTAAGAGTAATTACTGGCTTTGTCAAATCTAATGGTACACCTGTAAACTCATCCGCTCCGATATCAGGAGTAGATGCATGTCTGATATTTCCATCAAAATCTTCCGTTACCAAAGCTACGTTTGTTCCACCACCTTCAATCTGCGTAGCTACCGTCGTATTGACATGCAAAAAGTCAGGACTTGTGCCTACCATACTCACAAAAGAAGGGTTTTCACTTACAGATAAACTCTCACGTGGCGCCGTTCTAGCTTTATAAGCATCTATTGTTGTATCGGCGTTGGTTCCGTCAAAATAAATAGTGCTTGCATACAACAAGTTATTATTCGATCCGGCTACATAATTCGTTAAATTAACATTTCTTCTGTACGCAACCGTTTTTCCGGTACCCGCAAATCCCGAAGTATTAACCAAAACATTATTTTTCATTGTTATTACAACATACTGCCCAGCAAAAAGTGCAGCCGATCCAAAATTGGCAACTGCAGGAGCAATAGCGTTTAACACAACGGTGTTATTGTATACGTTTGCCGTCCCTGATCCTCCAATATTAATCCCTACGATCGCATTAGCGAAATTCGCTGACGAACGTAAGTCCCCGATAATATTATTGTAAATATCATGTTGACCAGCTATTGTTGATGATCCTCCTACAATACCTATAACAGTAGTCCCAGCAGGAGTACCTGTACCGCTTTCTAAATTATATATCTTGTTTTTGTAGATAGCATGTATTCCCTCAACAAATTCAATTCCATAAACTGTTGCCATATCTGTTCCTTTGAACGCTTCCAAAGTGTTACCAAAAATACGGTTTGAACCATTCGCCGTTGTTATTCCTTTAACAGCACCTGTAGTTGTATTAATACCCGAAATCGTATTACCGGAAACACTTTGGTTTCCATTAGCTAAATCAATTGCCGTAACCGCTCCTGTAGTGGTGTTGATATTTGAAATAACATTGCCGGAAACACTGTTAACTGTAGCACCGTTGCTGTTTGCAACGCTCAAAATCACAATAGAACCCGTTCCTCCGGTGATATTCCTAAAAGTATTTCCTGTTACCGTTTTAGCTGGTCCGAATGGTGCTGCCGTTGCTCCATCTTTGGAAATCCAACCGGTAATTGATGTTCCACCATTAATTGTTATATTCGAAAAATCGTTATTAAGATTGTTTTCTACAGCACCGTTAGCCGAATTAGTGGTGTTCATGTAAAAACTAGTAGCTCCGCCAGAATTAGGTCTCGTAAATGTTCCTGTAATTTTGTTGCCATTAACATTCGTCACAGCACCTGCAGGCCTAGCCCCACTATTATAAATAAAAGTAAAAGCCCCTGTAGATATGATGTTCAAATTCATGAACTCATTGTAATTGATATTCGTGTTTAATGCCGCTGCCTGATTGGATATCAAAGTAATTCCTCCTGTAGCTGTCGCCGTTGTGTGTCCACAGTTTACAAAATCGTTATCCGTGATATTCAGCGTAGAAGTATTGGTAACTGTTGAACCTTCAAGCATAATCCCGCTAATACCAGAAAGAGCTGCACCAACACGCAATGAAACGGTGTTATTTGTAAATGAATTAGTAAATGTTCCTGTAACAGCATTTGTATTAGTCGGCAAATAAATTCCTCGAAGTATCCCTGAAGTTGTACCTCCGTCGGAACTTGTTATTGTATTATAGGAAACATTGATATTTTTCGAATTCTTTATTTGTACCCCTGCCACCTGGCTTTGGCTAACTGTTGAAAAAGCCGAAAAACTACCTGTATTACCGAAATTTGTAAGAGCGTTTCCGGTAGCAGCACTATTACCTCCAATGTCCAATCCGTCATTATGGTCAGCCGCCGCACTTGGCCCGACAACCACAATCGGATTGTTAACATCAGTAATGGTATTGCCGTAAATTTTCAGGTTGTGATTTCCACCAGTTGCCCCAGATGCCGATGCCCCAGATGTCGGAGCTGTAGCATTATGAGTCGAATTACTGTAGATACCAAAACTGTTTTGATACATTCTGTACAAATCAATAGTGTTGTTTTGGATCGTAACATTCTGACATCCGTTGGTAGTCGATGCATATAATAATGCAACTCCCCATTCAGTCATATTGTTTGTTCCTTCTGCCGTAGTTATATTAGCTGGATTTTCCAACATTGTAAAGCCTTGCAAAGTTGTAAAATCAGCACCCTGAAATTTAAAAATTGCATCTGATAAAGATCCCGCAGTAAGCGCACCGGATGCTGTAATTGTATAACCAGTACCAGTAATAGTAATTGTGTTTACTGCTGTTCCTTCAGCTGTAATTACATACCCCCCTGCAGGAGCTGTTTCATTTCCAGTCAAAGTAATCACGACCGGACTTGTAATTGTTGCACCGTTTAGAGCCGTAATGGCTGTTGCCAAATCCGGATAGGCTGCATTTAATCCCGAACCTCCATTTGTGGTCACCTGGGCCATACCTGTAACTGACGTAAAAACAGTTAACAAAACGCCCAAAACCAATGAAGAACAGTTTTTTTCCATCTGGGTATGTTTGGAGAATCCCTCATTAAAAGAAGGACTACCTAAACAATTTCTTCCAAATGTCGAATTTAAAAAGGAAAGGACTCTCACCCTTTTCAATAAATTGTAAGCTTTGTTCATAATACATTTTTAGTTATTCTGATGGCGAATCTACTGAGAATTACTATTTTAAAAAATTTTACATCCCAAAAAAATAGCATTCCATCCCATATATAACAATATTTTAAAAAAACTACATTTTTTACTAAAAACAAATCCAATCACTACAAATATGAAAACAGAGCGAAAACTAATCAACAAAAACAAACATCTTCAAAATTTATTAAATCAGAAAAAACAACAATTTTCCTATTTAACAAGCTTTTCTTTTCATCAAATACCAATCATTGATTTCACATATAGAACTTAAAAATTCTAAAAAAATAAAATAATAAAAAAACCGCCTGAATCATCAGGCGGTCTTTAAATAGGCAGATATTAGTTAGTAATTATTTTTTAATCACTTTAACTGTTTTAACCGCATCATCAGCAACAACTTTAACTAAATATGTTCCTCCGGCCAAAGGCGACATATCGATTGAAGCAGACATTGCATTTACAATTTTAGTCATAACTCTTTGCCCTGTAATACTGTAAACCTCTATAGTAGAAATAGCTTGTCCATTTTCAACTTTTAAGATACCAGCAACCGGGTTAGGGTATAATTTTAAATTACTTAAAACAAAATCATTCACCCCCAATGTCACCGAAACGGTAACAGCCAAAGAAGAGGTACTTCTACAACCTCCTACAGTCTGCATTGCATAGTAAACGCTTCCGTTTGTCAATTGCGTTCCCGCAGGAATTGCATTGGTTCCCGCTAAAGCATCAGCTGCTGTAGGATACCAAACAATACCAGGTCCTGTAGGTGTTAAATCTTCAATAGTAGCATCCGAAGGCACTCCTCCTGAAATAGTTTGTGTTGAAGACCCAGTTGGTGCAGCAACTGTATTTACAGTGACGGTAACCGCTAATCTAGGGCTTTCACATCCCGAAACAGTCTGCGTTACATAATACGTTCCGTTTGACAAAGCATCTGTTGACAATAAAGCCGAACCGCCTGTCAAACCAGCATACCATTGAACGCCTGTTCCTGTTGCTGTCAAATTAGCAACTGTAGCACTGTTACAGAAAGTCTGTGCAGAAACTGTTGGCTGAGCCGTTGTATTTACAGTTACAGAAACTGGCAGTCTTGGACTCTCACATCCTGAAATCGTTTGAGTAACATAATATGTTCCTGTTGATAAAGCATCTGTTGACAATAATACTGAACCACCAGTTGATCCCGTATACCACTGAATTCCTGTTCCTGTTGCCGTTAAATTCGCTACAGTTGCAGCAGTACAGAAAGTCTGCGCAGAAGCTGTTGGCTGAGCCGCTGTACCTACAGTTACAGAAACGGCCAATCTCGGACTCTCGCATCCTGAAATCGTTTGGGTAACATAATATGTTCCTGTTGATAAAGCATCAGTCGATGATAAAGCTAAACCTCCTACTGGGTTAGCATACCATTGAATTCCGGTTCCTGTTGCCGCTAAATTCGTAACAGTTGCAGCAGTACAGAAAGTCTGCGCTGAAGCTGTCGGCTGAGCAGTACCGATAGTCACCGGAACTGCCATTCTTGGACTCTCACATCCAGAAATAGTTTGAGTAACATAATAAGTTCCGGTTGTTAAAGCATCTCCCGGCGACATAGGCGATCCTCCCGCTGGAACCGCATACCACTGAACTCCATTTCCTGTTGCATTTAAATTTGCAACTGTTGCATTACCACAGAAAATATGTGCTGAAGCAGACGGCTGAGCTGTTGTATTTACAGTTACAGTTATAGGAGCCGTAGTTACTGTACATCCTCCGGAAGTTAATGTAGCAGTATAGGTTGTAGTAGCTGTTGGCGATACAGAAAGATTGTTAGTTGTTCCAACTACCGTAGTTCCGTCTGACCATGAGTAATTAGTTATAGCCGATGGTGCTCCTGAAACAATTTTCACATTGTCAATCAACCAACCATAATAATTATTACTAGCGTTTACTATATATCGGAAACGGATTCTGAATTGCGACGTTAAAGCCGCCGTTGGAATCGCAATCGTTTCACTCTGCCATAAAGAATTGTTTGGCGTTGACCCAGGCGCAACAAATGCACTGGTCCAGTTAGTATAACTTCTTGCCGAAAAACATACTGCTGAATTGAACAATGTCCCCGCTCCTTGGTAGCTCGATGTAGGGAATGCAATCCAGTTGGTTCCTCCATCTGTAGAATATTCCACATAACCTAAATCGGTTGCTGTTGATGGACCTTCCATTCCCGCAATATGAGAAAACGTCAGATAAGCCTGAGGTAAAGTACTCAAATCAACATTAGAAGCAAGGCTCGCGTATACATTCGAATTAACTCCCACCGGTTTTAAATACATTGAAGCAGTTCCATTAGACACATAGGCCGTAGACTGCGTTAAATTAGCTGTACCTGCAACAGCACCTCCTGTAAACTCAGTCACCCCAGTTTCAAAAGAATTACTGTATTGTGTTGTTTGAGGTACTATACTTGCAGATAAAACTGAAGAACCTCCCGGACAAAGATTATTTAGAGAAGCCGAAGCAGCCCCAACAAGACCAAATAAAGGTGCATCTTTATATGCAGTCCCCACTTTTAATTTAGTCGTTACCGCATCGGTTGCATATACCTCCCAAGTAACGCTCACATTAGACACCATCGGAATGGTTGCTGTAAAATCAGATGTTGTTCCTGTCGTTAGAGTTCCACCTGTCATTGTGATAGGCGTTTGTGCCACTCCATTAAACCAATATTTTAAAACTACAGAAGTAATAGCAGTTCCTCCTGCAGTAACGTTAGCTGTAACGGTTCTGCTTACTGCTGTACATTGATCACCTGACGGTGTAATTCCAACATTGTTAATAGTCACTACTGTTAGTGGTGTACCTGCAAATTCATCAGCACCTAAATCTGGTGTAGTTGCATTTCTTGTATCTCCGTCAAAATCAGTTGCACCAGAAGTAATGTTTACTCCAGCACTTTCAATTTGAGTAGGTATAGCAGGATTAATATGCAGATAATTCGCATCTGAACCTACCATACTTAAGAAATTCGGATTCTCACTCACAGAAAGACCATCGCGGTTCACTAATCTGTTTTTAAAAGTATCCAATAAGTAATCTGTAGCCCCAGCATTATCTGTATAATAAGCCTGACCGTAGAATAGGTTGTTGTTAGATGCCGCGTCATAACCTACAACACCAGCTCTTCTCATCATAGTAGCCACCCCTGTACCAGTAGCGACACAATTATTTACAAAAACATTGTTGCGCATAAGTAATGCAACCGCAGGTCCGCAACCGATTATAGTCGATCCGAAATTAGCTCCGGAACTTGTCCCGCTAAGTACGACTGTATTGTTATACAGATTCAAAGCTACGGTTCCAGCCGCTGCAGTTATACCATTAACCTGACTAGGTGTTCCCGCAAGAGTTGTCGCTGTTGCAGTTATATTACCGATAATGTTATTATAGACATTATTGGTCGTTCCACCACTAAGATACATACCCCATAACGAAACTGAAGCTGTCGAAGCAGTACTTAATCCGTAGATTTTGTTTCGGAATACATTGTTAGTTGCACCTCCGCCTATAGAGATACCCGTTATTGAACTTCCTCCCGTAAACGTATGAATGGTATTACCGGAAATCTCATTTAAAGCACCACTATTTGGCATTCTGATTCCGTACATCGTACCTGTACCTGTCGCCGGAAGCGAAAAATCACTTATAGTGTTATTGCGGAATATTCTATCCCCTGTAGCTACAGAAATATTATTCCAAATACCGTAAATTGGAATAAGCTGAGTAGATAACGATGACAAATTACTGATTGTATTGTTTGTAAATGTCTCCGTAGCAGAGGCTGAATTAGCATAAAAACCGGCAAAAGTAGTTGTTCCTGTTGTAGCTGTCGAACTTAAATTAGTAATAATATTCGAATCAAACGTAGCATTTGTACACTGAGCGTAGTTAATACCATAGAAACTTCCAATGCCATTTCTGGAAATATTATCAATTGTATTATTATTACAATTTAATGTAGCTGCCTGTCCCGCATAAATCGGATTAACAACACCGGTAGTAGTCGTAGTTACAATATTCTTAACAACGTTACCATTTATATTGATTGTATTTGAAGCTGCTCCTGAACCATTGTAAATACCAAAAAATCTTCCTGTACTGGACGCTAATGAAATATTTGCAAACGTATTGTTATTTATATTAGACACAGTTGTAGCGCTAGGAGAACTATTAAAATAAATACCCTGAAATTCCCCTGCGACACCAGATCCAGCCAATACCATATTTCCGGCTCCTGTACTGTCAGCATACCCTATAGTATTCCCTGTTATCTTTACATTTTCACCAGCTGAATTAGAAAAAGCAATACCATACAAAATCCCGGCAACCGTAAACGTACGGGTCGCCGTTTGATACATTTTGTTGTTTGTGATAGTCCAATCAGTATTCCCTGCACCTGCATAAATCGCAGAACATCCGGAAGACATAAAGAAATCATAGAAATTACAATTGGTAATTGTTATCCCACTGTTCGCAATCCCTGCATTCGTCGTAGAACCGATACTTCCAATTAATTTAGAAGGGTTTGTTCCCGCAGGACCGATGTTACAATTCGAAATAGTATTCCCGTCATTTCCGTTGGCAGTACCTGTTCCAAAGAAAATCACACCTCCGGCAACAGTATTGGCCACTGTAGTTGAACCCAATACAAAACTGTTCGTTATGGTATTATTTGTTGCATCGTTCTGGAATTTAATCGTACCAGCAGTTGCAGTTGCATTAGTATTTGTAATTGTCAGTGAGCTTGCACCTGAATTCAATCCATCAATAGTAACATAGTCAGCACCATTGAGTTGAATCAACTCAGAAGCCACATTCCCTGAAATTGTTGCCGTAACACCTGAAGCCGGTTTAATTGTTAATGTCTTAACCGCGCTGGCATCAGCATTTTGCTGTATGATAATCGGATATGTTTCGGACGCATACGCCACATCAGTTAACGTAAAAGTTACAGGTCCGTTCAGACATCTTTTATTATAATCCGAAACCGCCGCAGTCAATGTTGTATAATTTCCACCAACCCCTACTGTATAAATACCATTCATAGGAGTTGCCAGCGTTAGTGGCGCTGTTGGTGGTGTTGCTGCTAAAGGAGGGTTAACACCAAATCCGGCTGCACCAAGAGAAGGATATACCGACACATTTGGAGTTGACGCATTGTCCTGTGCAACAAAATAGTAATAAACACCATCTCCCATAACACTTCCTGTACCAATGGTAAACTCATAGACACCATTCCCCATAGACGTTCCTACCGCAGCAGTATAAGCCCCTGAGTTTATTCTCCAATAAGCTACCGGCAAACCGACACCCCCTGTAGGCACACCTGAAGCATCTGTAAAAGTTGCCGAAATAGTTCTGGTTCCCGAAGCACATGTTGGATCCGGAGTATGAACAACTATAGGCCCCGTTAAGTCAAGAGCAATCCCTGTAAACTCATCCGCCCCAATATCTGGAGTACTTGGATTTCTAGGATTTCCATCAAAATCATCAGTTACTGTAGTAATCGGAGCACCGCCACTTTCAATTTGTGTAGGCACAGTTGTATTGATGTGTAAATAATTCGCGTCGGAACCCACCATACTTACAAAAGTAGGAGTCTCAGTCACCGACGAAACATCGCGGCCTGCAGCTCTGATTTTAAATGCTGCCAATGTTGCATCTAAATCATTCGTTACTGGGCCTGCCGCTTGGTTTTTCACATGGATGTTAGTACCTGCTAATAAATTATTATTAGATGATGCGTCATAAGGCGATATACCACCTGCCAGTCTCAATACTACAGATACTCCTGTACCTCTGGACGGCAGATTATTAATCAAAATATTGTTTCGCAGCGTTAACGGACCTCCACTAGACACAGCGCTCGATCCGAAATTAGTTCCAGTATTTAAACCGTTCAGTACAATGGTATTATTGTATAGATTCATAGGCATTCCCCAAGAGTTAATACCGATTACGTGATGAGGTTCAACTCCACCGTTTGTCGCCACTGGCGCAGTTAAATCACCCATAATATTATTATAAATATTATAGGTTCCACCGCCTGTAATGCCAAAACCAATAACCTGAGATGCAGCTCCTGTACCGCTTAATCCCCACACTTTATTGTTGTAAACATTGTTAAGGGTTCCTGCTGACATAGAAATACCATTAATCCCACCACTGTTTCCTCCTGAAAATGAACAAACAGTATTCCCTGAAATAACATTAACAGGTCCTGCGTTAGCCATTCGGATTCCATGAATAGTTCCTGTTCCCGTAGCCGGAAGAGTAATATTACTCACAACATTATTTTGAATCGTTTTATTTGCAGTACCCGTTCCGATCTTAATACCATCTATCGTTTGAGCACCTGTTGATGAAGAAGTCAAGCCTGTAATTGTATTATTTTTAACTGTCTCCAGCTGAGAGGCTGTCGATGAAAAAATAGCAGCCATGGCAGATGTACTTGTAGTACTTGTAGATCTCAAATTTGTAATTGTATTACCGTCAACTGTTACATTAGGTGCCGAACCATAATTAATTCCATAGAGAATTCCAGCCGCATTTCTGGTCAGATTATCAATCGTGTTGTCATTACAATTCAATGTAGCGGCAACCCCAGCGGAAATACCATAAAACATACCTGTATTATTAACATTAGAAAGATTTCTGATTGTATTCCCTTCAATATTAATCGTATTGCTGGTGCCTGTCGTTGCGCCATTGTAAATCCCATAAATAGTACCATTAGTAGCAGATGTAGATGTTAAAGCTACATTAGCAATCGCGTTATCAGCAATATAACATGTTTCTGATGCAGTAGGCGAAGTATTGGTAAAAATACCATAAAAACTTCCATTAAATGTTTTCACATCAATGTTCAATGTTCCGGTTGCTGCATTAGTAGCATATCCTATGGTATTCCCGATGATGCGTACACCATTACCATAATTAGCACTGGAAAAACAAATACCATACATTACATAACCAGAGGCAAACGTACGCGTACCCGTCTGGTAAATCTTATTATTCGTGATGTTCCAGGCAGAACTTCCTGTCGAAGCAAAAATCGCCGCACTATTATTAGATGCAAGAAAATAGTCGTACAAATTACAGTCACTGATTGTTATCTCACTGTTACAAGTGCCCTCATTGGTATTTGTCCCTAATGAGAAAATCAGTTTAGCCGGAAGAGCCGTTCCTGCCGGACCAATATCACAACTTGAAATAGTATTTCCGTCATTACCGGTTAAAGTTCCGGTACCGAAAAAAACCACTCCCCCTGCAGTAGAGGTATTAGTTGTATTTGAACCTAATATATTACAGTTCGTTATTGTATTGTTAGTAGCATCTCCCACGAAACTTATAGTGGAAGTATTGATATTAGCCGATGTACTTAAATTGGAAATTGTCAGTCCTTTTCCTCCTGAATACAAACCGTCTATGGTAACATTATCCGCACCATTAAACTGAATCATTTCAGAAGCCAAATTACCTGAAATTGTCCTATTTCCCCCGACCGGTTTAATTGTCAAGGATGACCAATCCCCCGCATCAAGTTTTGCAAGAGTAAGCTCATTAGTATCCCCGGAAATATCAATATTGATATTAGCCGCAGTTTGAGTAGTTCCAATGGCCGTAAATGCCGCGCCCAAAGTAGTATAGGTCCCGTTGCCTGTCAAAGCACCATAAACCGTAACCTGTCCCTGGACATTTGAAACTCCAAAAAAAACAAACAAAAGCAGCACGAGCAGCTTTTGTGACCTCATCAGAAGCCCGGATGATGGCTCATCCGGCCCTTTAATGTATTTTTTCTTCATAAAATAAAAAATTTTTGTTAATAGTTGGACTAAACTACACAGAATTAACGTTTAAAAAAATTTTATTTCCCAATAAATTAACATTTAATCCCTAATATAACAATTTTTTAAAAAACCAATTTTTTATCGCAAAGAATCAAAACCAAAAAATACCTTTAACAAATAAAAAGAAATTAAAAGCCTAGATTTCAAAAATTCACATTCATTCACAAGGCAATAGCCTGCCAGGACCGACGCCGATATAAAAAAACCGCCTGAATCATCAGGCGGTCCTTAAATAGGCAGATATTAATTAGTAATTATTTTTTAATCACTTTAACTGTTTTAACAACATCATCAGCTACAACTTTAACTAAATATGTCCCTCCAGCCAAAGGCGACATATCAATTGAAGCCGACATTGTATTTACAGTTTTAGTCATAACTCTTTGCCCTGTAATGCTGTAAACCTCTATAATAGAAATAGTTTGTCCATTTTCTACTTTTAAGATATCAGCAACCGGGTTAGGGTATAATTTTAAATTACTTAAAATAAAATCATTCACACCCAATGTCACAGAAGCAGTAACAGCCAAATAAGAAGTACTTCTACAACCCCCAACAGTCTGCATTGCATAGTAAACGCTTCCGTTTGTCAATTGCGTTCCCGCAGGAATTGCATTGGTCCCCGCTAAAGCATCAGCTGCTGTAGGATACCAAACAATACCAGGTCCTGTAGGTGTTAAATCTTCAATAGTAGCATCCGAAGGCACTCCTCCTGAAATAGTTTGTGTTGAAGACCCAACAGGTGCTGGAGTCGTATTTACTGTAATGGTCATCGTTGCTGTTGAAGCACACTGACCTAAACTTGGCGTAAATGTATACGTAGTTGTTGCCGCATTGTTTAATGCCGGAGACCAAGTTCCCGCGATTCCGTTATTGGATGTTAAAGGCAATGCCGACAATGTTGATCCGGAACAAATAGCTGCTACCTGAGTGAAGGCTGGAGCTGTAGCCGGATTTACCGTAATGGTCATCGTTGCTGTTGAAGCACACTGACCTGAATTTGGTGTAAACGTATACGTAGTTGTTGCCGCATTGTTTAATGCCGGAGACCATGTTCCTGCAATTCCATTGTTTGATGTTAAAGGCAATGCCGCTAACGTTTCTCCCGAACAGATTGGTGCTACCTGAGTAAAATCTGTTGCAACAGTTGGAGTAACTGTTACAGTTGAAACAGTGGAATAACCAGACATCCCTGCCCCACAAGTAACTTTTAACCTATAGTAAGTAGTCGCAGTAATAGTAGGCGTTGTTAAATTAGCATATGTTGTAGCTGCCACACCTTCATTTACTGGTGTTGTAAATGCAGGGTCAGATGAAGATTCCCACTGATATGTAATTCCATTACCAACAGTATGACCGTTAACTGAAATTATTGTACCTCCTGAAGTACATATTGTTGCTGTCGCTGGTGTACTATTCCCACCCAAAGCGGCAGCACATTGTACAAGAGCAAATTCGTCTGCTCCAATATCAGGAGTTGATGCATTTCTTGGTTCTCCATCAAAATCAGTTGTAACCATAGCAATGTTTGTTCCCGCATCTGCAACTTGTGTTGCTATAGCAGCATCGATATGCAGATAACCAGAATTTGAACCTACTTGACTTACAAAATTAGGATTCTCAGTCACCGAAACAACATCACGACCCACTGCTCGGCCTTTAAATTCATTTAAAGTCAAATCTGTAAGTCCGGCATTGTCTGTATAAATAGCCGTACCGTAAAACAAGTTATTGTTCGACGCATTATCATACGTATTTAATCCAGGCTTTCTTAAGACTACAGATAACCCTGTACCGTTAGCCGCGGAAGTATTCACTAAAATATTATTGCGCATCGATAAAGCCACAGTACTTCCGGCACTAACCGCACTACTTCCAAAATTAGCACCTGTACTGGAAGCATTTATTTTAACTGTATTATGATACAAATTAAGCGTAGCAACACTATTGGTCGCATTAATCCCAACCACCTGATTAGGAGTCCCCGCAAGGTTAGCTGCAGAAGCCGTTAAATCTCCGATAATATTATTATACATATTATGAGTAGTTCCTCCGGAAAGACCAATACCATATACAGCAGTCGATGCCGTAGAAGTACCCAATCCGTAGATTTTGTTTCGGAACACATTGTTAACAGCGCCCCCGCCTATCTGAATTCCATTAATCGTACTTCCTCCTGTAAATGTATGAATAGTATTTTCCGAAATGTCTGTCAAAGGACCACTCAATGTCAGTCTGATTCCATATAACTGTCCAGTTCCTGTCGGCGCAAGAGATAGATTGCTTATTACGTTTTTGCGGAATGTTCTGTTCCCTGTAGAGGCTACAGTAGAATAAATACCATTAACCGCCATCACAGCAGTAGAAGTTGATGACAAATTACCGATTACATTGTTTGTAATTGTTTCATTTGCAGAAGCGGCACTGGTAAAAATACCGGCAAGGTTATTTGTACTTGTAGCATGTGTCGAACTTAAATTTGTAATAATATTACCATCTACCGTTACATTCGGTGCTGCACCATAATTAATTCCGTATAAAGTTCCCGCGCCGTTTCTGGAGATATTATCAATTGTATTATTACTACAATTTAGCGTGGTTGCCGCTCCCCCAAAAATAGCCCAAACATTACCTGTAGTCGTTGTGGTAGCAATATTTCGGATTGTATTACCGTTGATGTTAGTTGTGTTTCCGGAAGCTGATGTTACCCCATTATAAATCCCATAAAATATACCCGTAGTGGATGTTAAAGAAATATTGGAAATAACATTATTGTTTAGATTATTAGCCGGAATTGAATTTGTCGGTGCACCAAAATAAATACCCTGGAAATGACAGGCACCACTACCACTTTCCGCTAATGTTAAAGTACCGGTTCCTGTACTGCTGGCATATCCCATGGTATTCCCTGTAAACTGAACATTACCTCCATTTGTCGGATCTGAGTAATGAATACCATACATGATTCCGACAGCTGTAAAAGTACGGGTCCCTGTCTGATACATTCTATTATTTGTCACAGTCCAGTCCATATTTCCTGCCAATACGTAAACCGCGGCACAACCTGTGCTTAAAAAATAATCATACAAATTACAATTGGTGATTGTAATCCCACTGTTTCCAATTGCTGCACTTGTAGTCGTACCTTTTCCGTAAATTAATTTGGAAGGAAGGTTAGAACCTGCAGGGCCGATGTTACAATTTGATATTGTATTGCCATCGTTCCCTGTTGTCGTTCCTGTGGCAAAATAAACCACACCACCGTCAGTAAGATTTGGCACAGTAGCCGAACCTAACACTGTACAATTCGTAATTGTATTGTTAGTCGCATCGGCCTGAAATTTAATAGTGGAAGTTCCAGCTGTGGCAGACGTACTTATATTCGAAATTATCAGTGAGCTACCACCTGTATTCAATCCATCTATGGTAACATAGTCCGCACCGTTGAATTGAATCAACTCAGAGGCCAAATTACCTGAAACTGTTGCCGCAACACCTGAAGCAGGTTTAATTGTAAGGGTCTTAACCGCGCTGGCATCAGCATTTTGCCGTATGACAATCGGATACGTTTCGGACGCATACGCTGTATCAGTCAACGTAAAAGTTACCGGTCCGTTCAGACATCTTTTATTATAATCTGAAACCGCTGCAGTCAATGTTGTAAAATTTCCACCAACCCCTACTGTATAAATACCATTCATAGGAGTCGCCAGCGTAAGTGGCGTTGTTGGTGGTGTTGCTGCTAAAGGAGGGTTAACGCTAAATCCGGCTGCTCCAAGAGAAGGATATACCGTCACATTTGGAGTTGCAGCATTATCTTGCGCTACAAAATAGTAACTAACACCATCCCCCATAACACTTCCTGTACCGATGGTAAACTCATAGACACCATTCCCCATAGACGTTCCTACCACAGCAGTATAAGCTCCCGAGTTTATTCTCCAATAAGCTACCGGCATACCGGTACCCGTTGTAGCCACACCCGAAGCATCTGTAAAAGTTGCCGAAATCGTTCTGCTGCCCGGAGCACATACTGGATCCGGAGTATGAACAATTGCAGGCGCCGTTAAGTCATTAGCAACTCCTGTAAACTCGTCTGCTCCAATATCCGGAGTAGTTAGACTTCTTGTGTTCCCATCAAAATCATTAGTCACCACTGAAGGAATTGCAGCACCACCACTTTCAATTTGTGTAGGCACAGTAGTATTAATATGTAAATAATTTGGATCGGAACCCACCGTACTTACAAAAGTAGGAGTCTCAGTCACCGACGAAACATCGCGACCTGTAGCTCTGGTTTTAAATGCAGCCAATGTTGCATCTAACCCTGTAAACCCGCTCGTTGTATGGATGTTAGTACCAGCGAATAAATTATTATCAGATGTTGCTCCATAATTTGCCATACCACCTGGCAATCTCAATACTACAGACACTCCTGAACCTCTGGACGGCAGGTTGTTGATCATAATATTGTTTCGCAATGTATACGGACCATCAGAATATACAATACTCGATCCGAAATTAGTCCCGGAATTTGAACCGTTCAGTACAACGGTATTATTGTAAATATTCATAGTCGGCGACCAGGAATTAAAACCGATTACCGCATGAGTGTCATTCGCTGTTGGCGCAGTTAAATCACCCATAATATTGTTATAAATATTATAGGTAGTTCCGCCTGTAATTGCAAAACCAATCACGCCAGATGCAGCTCCCGGACCATTTAATCCGTACACTTTATTATTGTAAACGTTATTAACTGTTCCTGATGACATACTAAACCCATTGATCCCGTTACCGGCTCCTTTATTCGGCCCCGCAATTGAACTGATGGTATTCCCTGAAATAACATTAAGAGCACCTGCGTTCGTCATTCTTATTCCATGAACAGTACCCGTTGACGCAGCTGCCATAGTAATATTACTCACAATATTATTTTGAATCGTTTTATTTTGATTACCCGTTCCGGTATTAATACCAAATACTACTTGAGAAGATGTTGACGACGAAGCCAAACCATTAATTGTATTATTGGTAATTGTCTCTGTCAAAGAGGCCACTGAACAATAAATCCCACCAAAAATAGCTGTACTCGTAGCACCTGTTGCGGTTGAACTTAAATTTGTAATTGAATTACCATTTACCGTTACATTCGTCGCTATGCCATAATTAATCCCATAGAAAATCCCCGCTCCGCTTCTGGAGATAGTAGCTATTGTATTAGTATTACAATTTAACGTGGCAGCCGCCCCTCCAAAAATAGGATTAACAACACCTGTATTCCCTGCACCAGTAATATTTCGGATTGTATTACCGTTGATATTAACAATAGAAGAGGAAGGTGAACCCACCCCATTGTAAATCCCATAAAAAGAACCCGTACTTGAATTTAAAGAAATATTCGCAACGGTATTGTTGTTTACGTCATAAGTCTTAGTTCCACCTGCCAATCCTGTGAAATAAATACCTTGAAATTGACCGGCAAAAGAACTTCCCGATAAATTTACAAATCCGGTTCCCGCACTGCTGGTATATCCTATTGTATTCGATGTAACCTGCAAATTACTCCCAAACGTCGCATTTGAGAAATAAATACCGTACATAACCCCGGCAGCCGAAAAAGAACGAACTCCCGACTGATATATCTTATTATCGTTTATAATCCAATCCGAGTTTCCTTGTCCAGCATACACTGCAGCACAACCAGTACTTAAAAAATAATCATACAAATTACAATTTCTGATGGTTATTCCGCTGTTTCCGGCAGTCTCTGGCGTTGTCGTACCATTACTGTAAATTAATTTGGAAGGAAGAGCAGTACCTGCAGGACCGATGTTACAATATGATATTGTATTCCCGTCATTACCGGTACCAGCGGCCGTTCCGGCAGCAAAATAAACCACACCACCAAGATTGGCAGCTGCAACTCCAGTAGGCGCAATACCTGAACCTAACACAGTACAATTCGTAATTGTATTGTTAGTTGCATCGGCCATAAACTTTATTGTAGCAACCCCTGCGGTATTAGTCGCATTCGTGTTGATAATTGTCAATCCGTTACCCCCGGCATTCAATCCGTTGATGGTAACATTGTCAGCTCCATTAAGCTGAATCAGCTCAGAAGCTAAGTTACCTGAAATAGTCCATGACCCACCGCTTGGAGTAATCGTTACCGACGACCAATCCCCTGCTCCAAGTGAAGCTGTGACAAGTTCAGTCGTATTACCGGTAATAGCAATATTGATATTAGCCCCTGTTTGCGAAATTCCAATAGCCGTGAACGCCTCACCCAAAGTAGAATAAGGTCCATTACCGGATGTTGCACCGGAAACAGTAACCTGTCCCCGAACATTTGAAACCCCAAAAAAAACAAACAAAAGCAGCACGAGCAGCTTTTGTGACCTCATCAGAAGCCCGGACGATGAGTCATCCGGCCCTTTAACGTATTTTTTCTTCATAAAATAAAAAATTTTTGTTAATAGTTGGACACGAATCTACACACAATTAACATTGTAAAAAATTTTATTTCCCAATAAATTAACATTTTATATCCAATATAACAATGTTTTCAAAAAAATACATATTTAACTAAAAAAATGATTTTTTTATAAAAAAATAATACGCAAAAACAATATTTAGCCAAACAAAAACAACTTTAAGTTATAAATTAAACATTATTTTTAAAAAACAAAGCCGGCCCATTTCTAATTATTTAATAGATAATTTCAAAAAAAACTGCAAATTCATCAACAACAGAGAACCCAGTTTCCTCCAATAAACATGAGCAAAAACCCACAGAAAAACGCTCTTCTGCTAAGGTCAAAAAACAGGTTTGTCCTATTTTACAGCAGCCTTTAATGTATTTTGAAGATTCTAAACAGATTGCCGATGGCAGAGATTTATGATCAGTCGCTTTTTGAAAACTGAGTCTCCGATCAGAATATCAACAGAAAGAAAAAAAATGCACTTCTATTAACAAAAAGTCAAAATCCCTTTCAGCAAATTAATCTGATTGACAGTGCGGTATAAATTATGATTTTCATAGGAGACATGATAGTAAGTATCCCCATTTAAGTAGTCGGTCAAAAACCGGATTGCCTGAATAAACACAACCACTTTAGCCGCATAATCCAAATTTTCCTTTTCAATGGGTTCTAAAACTGTTTCAAGGGAGGACAGAAAACCTTTCTTAGCAGCAGCAAACAGTTCCGGATCAAAATTGGTTTGGACAGAAATTGTGCTTTCATCATCTGTAATGTTGGTATACGACCGAATCATGTCACCAAAATCATAAAGCAACGTTCCTTCCATTACGGTATCCAAATCGATTACAGCAATTGCCTCACGTTTCGTTTCATGAAAGAGCACATTACTGATTTTAGGATCGGCATGAATAATTCTCTTGGGAAGTAAATTATTTTTCTGCAAATCAATCCAGGCATTTGGCAACTCAAGATGATCGTTAACAAACTGCACTACAGAAGCCGAAGCTGTTTTCCGTTCTTCCGACGCAGTTTCTAATGTTCTTTTATAATCCGAAATTCGTTTTTCGAAATTTATAAAATCCGGAAGCACCGGTTGTAGTTCTATATCACAGGAAGGACTGTTCATCACTTTATAAAACTGGCTGAATGCTTTAGCCGCTTCAAACGCAAGAGCAGGTGAGTCGGCCTTTATCAACGAAACGCTGTCCTTTATATAAGTAAACATCCTCCACGGATCATTATTGTCATCCAAAAATAACGGCTTGTTCCTTTGTGTAGGTACCGGCAAACTAACTTCTAAAGGATAATCCGATTGCTGCAGAAAAGCAATCACGCTATTGGTATTATGAGAAAGCGCATCCACATCCTTAAAGACGGCATTGTTTATTTTTTGAAGGATGTAATCCTGATTTACACTCTTATCGGTTATCAGATACGTTGCATTAATCAGTCCGTGTCCAATTTCCGAAACACAGATATCCCTTAAGGGTATTGGGAGAAATTTAGCTGCAATCTGCCGAACCTTTTCCATATTACCAAAGTTGAACCGGATAATTTCCTTTTTTGATTTCACCGAAAAGAAAAGCTTTCATAGTCTCTTTATCCTCAGGATACGTGAGCCCCATCCATTGTGAATTCGATTGATGAACCTTAACTTTCACATGATGATCGTTTATCATATACTGAATGGCTTCAGGGATATAAAATTCAGATTTTAAACTAGCTCCTTTTTGAAAGTATCGTAAAAATTCATCTTGCAAAAAATCGAAAACCGAAGGATGAAAACACCAGAAATTCATCGAAACCAAATCATTTTCATTTAAAATTTCCTTACCGGAAGCCATTTCAGACACAATTTCTGAACCCTGCCTTTGTATACGGGTATGTTCCACAACTTCAATCAGATTATGCGCATCATCGACCTTACACACACCTCTGGAAACAGGGCCGTTTTCACTCAGCGTAGTGCTGACAGGAAAGGCAATCATTTCATATCTATTTTTTTTTATAGCATCATCAGACATTGATTCCATAATTCTGACGTAGGAAGCCCGACCGTAAAAATCATCGGCATTAATAACAACAAAAGGTTCATTCACCAAGGTTTTAGCTGTCAAAACCGCATGCGCTGTCCCCCAGGGCTTGCTTCGTTCTTTAGCCAAACCAATATATTCTCGAGGCACAAAACCATCCACTTCCTGAGGAACAAAATGCATCTCGACATTATTTTTAATGCCGATTTGTTCCAGCAGAGCGAAATAATCTTTAGCTATAGTCGGATTTACAATTAAGACAAACTTATTAAATCCGGCACGGATTGCATCGAAAATCGAAAACTCAAGCAGCGTTTCTCCCGAATCCAATAAGGCATCGGTTTGCTTCAGACCTCTATAGCGGGAACCTAATCCGCCGGCTAAAATCACAAGCGTTTTATAACTTTTAGAATGCTCCATCAAAACCAAAAACAGGTTTACGGGTTTTCCAGGCGCCTTTGGTAAAATCGGGAATTTCCTGCACAGCACCATTGTTTTTAATCGACATTTCGCTTAGCGGCGTAATCGCATACCAGGTCGCCAAATCATAAACATCCAGTGGAAATTCCACATTACGCTTAATGCATTCGATAAAGGTATTATCCACAAAGAAATCCATTCCTCCATGACCTGAATTTTCTGCATCTTTAGAATAGCGCTGCCATAATGGATGATCGTTTTCAGTGAGCCATTTTTCGGTAGTCTCCCACTCATGGGATTTTTTCATAGCTTTCTCGAAATAAATAAAGCCTTTGTTCAGTTCGCCGGCACCGAAATCCTGCCACAACCCTTCTGTTCCTTGTACACGAAATCCTAAATTATAGGGACGTTGTAAACTGGTATCGTGCGTTAACAAAATGGTTTCGCCATTAGCACATTGTATCTGCGTGGTAACAACATCTCCTTGTTTAAATTTTACATTTGCATTCGGATGCTCTTTCCCTCCTTTGGGATGCTCCACTATATATTTATTCAAACCCCTTGCCTTGCTTGAGAACGAAGACAAACGCAATAATCTGTTTCCTCTGTTGACATCAAACATAATTGCCACAGGACCCAATCCGTGGGTTGGATACAATTCACCATTTCGGTTAACATAATGATTGGTTCTCCATTTGGCTTCGCTATATCCTTTTTCTCCAAAATCCACGCCCGAATTATATGGGCTTTGACCATCATTGAACAGTACACCTCTCAAATCATGTTCGTACCCGCCCTGCCCGTGGATCAATTCCCCGAACATCCCTTTGCGTACCATGTTCAGCACTGCCATGATATCACGGCGATAGCAAACATTTTCAAGCATCATGATTGGCACTTTGGTTTCCTCGTAGGCTTTTACATATTCCCAGCAATCAGAGAGTTTCATGGCACCGCAAACTTCCATACCCACTATCTTTCCGGCCCGCATCGCGGCAATCCCCTGCTCTTTGTGCCATTCCCAGGGAGACGATATGATGACAGCATCAATATTCTTTTCCTTTAAGAGGTTCTTATAATCATGATCCCCATTGGAAAATTCTTTTGGAGCGGGCTTCTTGTATTTGGCGACCAATTTTTGCGCCATTTCAAGCATTTGCTTATCCGGATCGGCGATAGCCACTATTTCGACATCAGCCCTTTTGAGCATTTCCTGCATGTGCCACTGTCCTCGCAATCCGGTTGCAATAAAACCCAGACGGACTTTTTTGGTTATTTTTTCATCAAACGCAAATAATGAGTTGGGCAGAATTAGAGCCCCAAAACCGGCAAGCGCCGTTGTCTTTATAAAATCGCGTCGGTTGGAATTATGAGTCATAGCGGTCCTTTTAGTGTTACTAAAATAGTGTTTTTAAAGGAATTATCCTTTTTTTAAACACAAAAAAAGCTTTGCATCCAAAAAAACTACCTCCAGAAAATCACCATCAGCCACCAAAAAACAGGAATGCTTTCCACCCAAAAATCGGTGTAGTAAATCGAGCGTTTCGGATTGGCAAAAACGGTAAAAAGGGCAATGACGATAACCAATACCAGATTGATCCATAGTTGACGTACCTCAACATCGGATTTCAAAAATTCAAGGAAATAAAACGGAACCAACAGGAACAAGTTGAGTATTTTGGTTTTTTTCACACCCAGCTTCTGAGGAACGGTCTGCAACGATAAATCATCGTGTTTCAAATCGATGATTTCAAAAATCAATATCAAGATAATTACCAGTAAAAAGCGCTGGCAGAATTTCAGCCATACATCATGGGAAAGCGGTAAATCCGCATTGATTATCGGCAAAAACATGGTGATTCCCGCCCAGCAAAAAGCGACAATATAAATCTTTACCCCTGCCCAGTTGCGGGCATTTCCAATCTTGGGAAAAACGGGAAGGGTGTACAAAACAGTCAAACCCAAAAAGACCACTGATACTATCTGCGTAGGTAGTTCCAGATGAAAAAAATAGTAGACCGTCGCCAGAAACGAAACAATACTCAAAGCCACAATCGCCTTTCGTTCCATAGTCATTTTCAGTTTTTTAGCACGTACTAACTCATCATATTTTACGAAATTATAACCCACGATTGTTCCGAAAAAAGCAAATAAAACCATCGGCTCATCATACCCAATATGGAAGAAATGGAACGTCATACGCACCAAAGCATACACCGACAAAGCCACATGAATGCTTCCGTTCAGGTAAAAATCGAATATCTTTTTGAGTAATTGCATCCTTACAAAATTAAGCAATCTGACAACAACTCTAGTTTTAAGTTGAAAAATCCTCTAAAAATTGGCGTTAAAAAACGAGTTTATTAGCAGATTAATAATTATTTTTGTACCCTTTAAAAACACAACGTAATCATAGTTTGCGCCTCTGGCCCAAACACTTAAACAAACAGTAGAGAAAACTGATGAAAACAGATGCATTTGCTTTAAGACACATCGGTCCGAGAGAATCGGATTTACAACACATGTTTAAAACCATTGGCGTTAAGGACATGGACCAATTGCTTTACGAAACTTTTCCTGACGGAATCCGTTTAAAACAAGATTTACAGTTAGACCCTGCCATGACGGAATATGAGTATTTAACTCACATAGCTCAGTTAGGCACAAAAAATAAAGTATTCAAATCATACATCGGTTTAGGATACCACCCAGCGATTGTTCCGCCGGCTATCCAAAGAAACATTTTCGAAAACCCGGGATGGTACACGGCTTATACTCCGTATCAGGCTGAAATCGCACAAGGTCGTTTAGAGGCTTTGTTGAACTACCAGACTATGGTTATCGAATTGACCGGAATGGAAATCGCCAATGCATCACTTCTTGATGAAGGAACAGCTGCAGCGGAAGCAATGACGTTACTTTTTGACGTAAGAACGCGTGACCAAAAGAAAAACAACGTTAACAAATTCTTCGTTTCGGAAGAAATTTTACCACAAACGTTATCGATTTTACAAACTCGATCGACTCCTTTAAACATTGAGTTAGTTGTCGGTAATCATGAAACTTTTGATTTCTCAGAAGATTTCTTCGGGGCAATGTTACAATATCCTGGTAAATACGGACAGGTTTTCGATTACGCAGGTTTCATCAACACCGCAAAATCAAAAGAAATTAAAATAGCCGTTGCTGCTGATATCTTATCGTTAGCAAAATTAACTTCTCCTGGAGAATTAGGTGCTGACGTAGTAGTTGGTACTACACAGCGTTTCGGTATTCCGATGGGTTACGGAGGTCCTCACGCAGGTTACTTCGCAACTAAAGAAGAGTACAAACGTTCGATGCCAGGTCGAATTATTGGAGTTTCTATCGACGTAAACGGAAACCGTGCCTTACGTATGGCATTAGGTACTCGTGAGCAACATATCAAACGTGAAAAAGCAACTTCTAACATCTGTACCGCTCAGGTATTGTTAGCGGTTATGGCGGGTATGTATGCTGTATACCACGGTCCGAAAGGACTACAGTACATCGCTGATAAAGTACACGCGTCAGCAGTTACTACAGCAAAAGCACTTTCTGTTATCGGTGTAAACCAAGTGAACTCTGCTTTCTTCGATACAATTTTAGTGAAAGCCGATGCTGCTAAAGTAAGAGCTATCGCTGAGAAAAACGAAGTAAACTTCTTCTATCCTAACAACGAAAGCGTTTCAATCTCTTTCAACGAGACGACTTCAATTTCAGATATCAACACTATCGTTGCTATTTTCGCGGAAGCGGCTGGAAAATCAGCTGTTCACGTTTCGGAATTGGCTACTGAGGCATACTTACCTGAAAAATTAATCCGTACCTCATCGTTCTTACAACACGAGGTATTCAACAACCATCATTCTGAAAGCCAGTTGATGCGTTATATCAAAAAATTAGAGCGTAAAGATTTATCATTGAACCACTCGATGATTTCTTTAGGTTCTTGTACGATGAAATTGAACGCTGCTGCAGAAATGTTGCCGCTTTCAATGCCAAACTGGAACAGCATCCACCCGTTCGCTCCGGCAGATCAGGCACAAGGTTACCTGACAATGCTTAAGAAATTAGAAGAGCAATTGAACGTGGTTACCGGTTTCCAAGGAACATCGTTACAGCCAAACTCGGGAGCACAAGGTGAATACGCAGGATTGATGGCAATTCGCGCTTACCACATCTCTCGCGGTGAAGGACACCGTAACGTATGTTTGATCCCATCTTCTGCTCACGGAACCAACCCGGCTTCTGCAGCTATGGCGGGAATGAAAATCATCGTTACTAAAACTACTCCGGAAGGAAACATCGACGTAGAAGATTTAAGAGCAAGAGCTATCGAGCACAAAGACGATTTGTCTTGTTTGATGGTAACGTACCCTTCTACTCACGGGGTTTACGAATCATCTATCATTGAAGTTACTAAATTAATCCACGACAACGGCGGATTAGTATATATGGACGGTGCAAACATGAACGCGCAGGTTGGATTAACAAATCCGGCTACTATTGGTGCTGACGTTTGTCACTTGAACCTACACAAAACATTCGCTATCCCTCACGGTGGTGGCGGACCTGGAGTTGGACCAATCTGTGTAAACGAGAAATTGGTTGACTTCTTACCAACTAACCCGGTTGTGGCTACAGGCGGTAAAGACGCTATCTCTGCTATCTCTGCCGCTCCTTACGGTTCTGCTTTGGTATGTTTGATTTCTTACGGTTACATCTGTATGTTAGGTGCTGAAGGTCTACGTTCTTCTACCGAGCATGCTATTTTAAATGCAAACTACATGAAAGCGCGTTTCGAAGGCCACTACCCTATCCTTTATTCAGGAGAAATGGGACGTGCAGCTCACGAAATGATCCTGGATTGTCGTTCATTCAAAGAAAACGGAATCGAAGTAGGTGATATCGCAAAACGTTTAATGGACTATGGTTTCCACGCGCCAACAGTATCGTTCCCGGTAGCGGGTACTTTAATGGTTGAGCCTACTGAATCTGAAGATTTAGCTGAGTTAGACCGTTTCTGTGATGCGATGATTTCCATCAGAAAAGAAATCGAAGCTGCTTCTACAGATGACTCTAACAACCCATTGAAAAATGCTCCTCACACGTTAGCCATGCTAACTGCTGAGCGTTGGGACTTCCCTTACTCAAGAGAGAAAGCGGCATATCCGTTGGAATATATCGCAGACAACAAATTCTGGCCTTCTGTTCGTCGTGTAGACGATGCTTACGGTGACAGAAACCTTGTTTGTTCTTGTGCACCGATCGAAGCTTATATCGAGAGCTAGTTTGCAGAAGGCAGATAACAAATAGTAAAAACCCTTTCGGAAACGGAAGGGTTTTTCTTTTGTACTGCCTTTTGTTTTCAATAGCCGAACCACTTGATACGGTGGCTGAGGCCCTCGAAGCCACGTGTTATATAATTGTATTCTATCTTTAGATGTGCCTTCGAGAGCCTCAGGCACCGCGCGTCATTCATAATACCGCGCGTCATTCATAATATGGTTTTGGGGAAGGGTTTTCTTTTGTACTGCCTTTTGTTTTCAATAGTCGAACCACTTGATACGGTGACTGAGGCCCTCGAAGCCATGTGTTTTATAATTGCATTCTGTCTTTAGATGTGCCTTCGAGAGCCTCAGGCACCGCGCGTCATTCATAATATGGTTTTGGGGAAGGGTTTTCTTTTGTACTCCTTTTGTTTTCAATAGCCGAACCACTTGATACGGTGGCTGAGGCCCTCGAAGCCACTTGTTTTATAATTGTTTTCTGTCTTTAGACGTGCCTTCGAGAGCCTCAGGCACCGCGTGTCATTCATAATATGGTTTTGGGGAAGGGCTTTCTTTTGTACTGCCTTTTGTTTTCAATAGCCGAACCACTTGATACGGTGGCTGAGGCCCTCGAAGCCACGTGTTTTGTAATTGTATTCTGTCTTTAGATGTGCCTTCGAGAGCCTCAGGCACCGCGCGTCATTCATAATATGGTTTTGGGAAGGGTTTTCTTTTGTACTGCCTTTTGTTTTCAATAGTCGAATCACTTGATACGGTGGCTGAGGCCCTCGAAGCCACGTGTTTTATAATTGTATTCTGTCTTTAGACGTGCCTTCGAGAGCCTCAGGCACCAGATGTCATTCACAATATCGGGCATCATTCATAATATGGTTTTTGGGAAGGGTTTTCTTTTTGGAAACAATCAAAACATTTCAACTGTAAACTATAAAATAAAAACTCATTTAATACTCTCACTAATTTTACCACATTTTTTTGTAAAAAAAGGTTAGAAAACTAATTTTTAAACAGTAAATCCGACAGATTTCTTACCTTAGTGCGGTTAAAACCTACGTCATGACCATAAAAATAACGGGATCAGGAAGTTACATCCCAACACAAGTTGTTACGAATACCGATTTTGCACGTCATCAGTTTCTAAATGAGGACGGCTCCACTTTTGCTGTTCCCAATGATGTAATTGCCGAAAAATTTTTGGACATCACCGGAATTGAGGAACGCCGCTATGTAGAAAATAATTTAAACACTTCTGATATTGCCTTCTTTGCGGCCGAAAAAGCCATCAAAGACGCCAATCTGGATCCGGAAACACTGGATTACATTATCATGGCGCATAATTTTGGCGATGTCAGACACGGTGCCATTCAAAGTGATACGGTGCCCAGTATTGCATCACGCGTTAAAAACAAACTGAAAATAAAAAACCCAAAATGTGTCGCTTACGATGTTATGTTCGGTTGCCCGGGCTGGATCGAAGGCATGATTCAGGCACAAGCGTTCATCAGAGCCGGCATGGCCAAAAAATGTCTGGTAATCGGGGCTGAAACCCTTTCCAGAGTGGTGGACATACACGACAGGGACAGCATGATTTATTCTGATGGTGCGGGCGCTACTGTTCTGGAGGAAACGGAAGGTAACGACGGAATACTTTCCCACGAAACCGCTTCTTTCACGTATGAAGAAAGCAACTTTTTATTCTTCGAAAAATCCTACAACAAAGACCATAACCCCGATGTCCGCTACATCAAAATGTATGGGCGTAAGATTTATGAGTTTGCATTGAGCCAGGTACCGGCAGCCATGAAATCCTGCCTGGAAAAAAGCGGTATCCAAATCGCCGACTTAAAAAAGATCCTGATCCATCAGGCAAATGAAAAAATGGACGAAGCCATCGTACAGCGTTTCTATAAATTACATCAGCTTACACCTCCTGAGAATGTAATGCCGATGAACATTAAAAAACTAGGCAACAGCAGTGTGGCTACCGTTCCTACCCTATACGATTTAATCCTGAAAGGCGAAATTGAAAATCAGGAGCTGAACAAGGGCGACGTAATTCTATTTGCTTCGGTAGGTGCAGGAATGAACATTAATGCGTTTGTGTATCGTTTTTAGGGAGAAGAGAAAAGGAAGAAGAGAAAAGGGAAAAAGAGTAAAGAAAATAGAGAAAATTCCAAATCTAAAATCGAATTATATACTCCATAAAAAAGGGGCTGCTCGTTTGAGACAGCCCCTTTTTGTTTTACTATAACGTAACCTTATGTGCGGTTACCGTTGTGATGAACGCTTCCACTTCATCTAATTCTTTGCTAATGCGTTCGCGGTCGAGTTCTTTTTCCACCAACGCTACCGATCCGTAGCTTTCTTTTCGGTTTTCAAGTAAGAACTTTTTGTATTCAAGCCTTTTCTTCTTTTTCTCCAAATCCTCTTTGGTAGGTCCTTCCGGTAAAACAGCCAGTACTGATGTAGTGGCTTCAAGCTCCACTAATACTCCCTGCAGAATGGCTTCTATTTCTACTGAGGTAGTACTATAGTTAACGGTAAGTCGGTCTACCGATATTTGTTTAAACACTAAATCGGATTTTTCTTTTTCTGCCCATGTTAATAATACATCGCAATCGGCTACTGTGGTAATTTTGTTTAATGAATACATAATTCTAAAAATTTTAATGGTTACTAATGCTTGTACAGTTTCCAAATGATATGTCAAAAAATTCTCACAATATCCTTCATGCGAAATTTTAACATTTAGTAAGAAAATATACCACTTTTAAATCGTAGCCATTTTTCTGATATTCAACAACTTTTCTTATATTTTTAATTTTATTCCGATTTTATTTTTTAACATTTCGGTGGTTTCTTTTTTTAATTGCAGTTGCTCCAAATGATGCAAACTGTTCTTACTTAAGCTTAGTTCGATCCGTTCTTTTACATCCAATGCCAAAGCGGCAAAGGTGATATTGTCCGGAAACAGCTCTAAATACTGCACTACCCCTAACGCAGCAAAGCAGTCTTTCCGCATCTTTTCCACTGTTTGTATTTTACGCTCCAGGAGTATTACCTTGTGCTGCTGTGCCCGGTATTCTTTTTCTAACCATTTTTTATGGTTCTTTTTCTCGGCTTCAATAATTTTTTCAGCTTCTTTAGTGCCCGATTTCGATGTATGGACCCAGGTCAGCAAATCGGCAACTATCGTACTGGAGCCCGGTGGCATTTCGCGTTGTCCTATTTCAGACATAGCCCATTGCGATCGGCTCACTCCGGTTAGCTTCGCCATTTCTTTTTGGGACAAACCCAAAATACCTTTTATACCTGTTTTAGATTTCATTGTGACATTTTTTTCGTGACAAATAGTTTGTCACAAATAGCTTGCCACAAATTTGTGACAGTTTTTTTCGATTGGTTTTTTTGTCACAGTTTTTTGTTGTGGGGGCTGAGATTATCGTAATCACAGTTGCTGTAACTTTTTTGAAAAATCACCATTTTTGGTGATTGTGTAGGTTGTTTTTTTTTAGGCAAGCCTGGAAAATTATGTTAAAAACAATTCATGTTACCGAATATTATTAGGAGAAATTGAATTAAAAACATAGTTTCGCCGGCCAGTACGTTTGTTTGACCGTATCAATCAAAAAAATAAATTTAGTATAACACAGCATTCATTTTTTTCCTTTACTACTCAACATGTTTTCAAGAAATCAGCCAACATTTTTAAACCCAAACAAACAATAACATATTGAAATGAAAATTACCAAAACGCTATTAACAATCTCAATCCTTCTATTTAAAAGTATAGCTGGTTTTGCACAATGGAGTACAGACACAAGTATAAATAATCCTATCGGTACCGAACAAAGAGATCAAACTGCTCCAAGAATAGTTTCAGACGGCAATGGCGGAGTCATAATTGCATGGGTCGACTTCCGACAAAGTACAACTAACAGCAACATATGGGCTCAACGTATTGATTCTAATGGAGTAACACAATGGCTTACTAGTGGCGTTTCAATTTGCACAGCATTAAATAACCAAGACCAAGTAGAAATTATTTCTGATGGCAATGGAGGAGCTATTATTGTATGGAGTGATAGAAGATACAATAGTACTTACACGGATATATTCGCACAAAAAATCAACGCTGCAGGAGTTGTCCAATGGACAACCAATGGTGTCGGCATTTGTTACGCACCAAATCATAATTATAATCCGCAAATAATTGCAGACGGCAATGGAGGTGCCATTATTACGTGGATGGATAATAGAACTGATGGTCGTGGAGATATATATGCTCAATCCATTAACTCTTCAGGAGTGGTACAATGGACAACTAACGGAATTGCTATCTGCAACATTCCTGATAAGGAAAGTGATTTAAGTGATTATCCAGCAATAGTTTCAGATGGAAATAATGGTGCAATAATTACATGGGCTGACTTCAGAAATGGCTTGAACTGGGATATATACGCGCAACGTGTTAATTCTTCTGGAGCTATTCAATGGTCTGACAATGGAATCGTTATCTGTGATGCTGCAAATCATCAGCCTGATCCTACTATTATTTCAGATAATAATGGAGGCGCTATAATTGTATGGAGTGATGAAAGAAATTCAGGTACCAGTACTGACGTCTACGACATTTACGCTCAGCGGGTAAATTCAAATGGAATTGCACAATGGGAAACTAATGGCATTACCATTTGCTCCTCTTTAAATTCTCAACAAAATCCCGTTTTAATTTCAGATGGAAACGGTGGTGCTATAATAGCATGGGAAGATTTTAGATCATCGAATGATTCGCCTGACTTATATGCTCAGCGAATTAATTCGTCTGGAGGCGCACAATGGACAACTAATGGGGTTCCTATCTCAACAGCAGCGGATGATCAATGGCTTGGAAACATTATCCCTGATGGAAATGGTGGCGCTATAATTGCATGGCAAGATGAGAGACTCGGTTCTTCTTCTGCTGATATATATGCGCAACGTATTAATCCTAATGGAGCTGTACAGTGGACAACAAATGGTGCCCCAATTAGTACTGCTGCTAACATTCAAAGAAATCCCTATCTAGCTTCGGATGGCAATGGCGGGGCTATTATTGCATGGGAGGACTATAGAACCGGAACAAATTATGATGTATATGCTCAACGCATTAATATGGTTGGAAATCTATCCACTGAAACAGTATCCTATATGAATAATTCTTTTGTAAAGGCCTTTCCAAACCCTTCTAATGGCAGGATTACATTTCAGTCAACAGAGATTTTTTCCGATGTTTATATAATAAATCAACTGGGAGAAACAGTGTATAAAGAAACTTCAGTAAACAACCACAAAAAAGAACTTGATCTGACGAATTTATCAGACGGCATTTATATCTATAAAACAATTTCTAACGGGAACATAATTTCAAACGGGAAACTGATTATTGCACATTAATTTTTAGTGTACCCGCTGCGCAAAGTCTGACTACGTCGAACCACTTCGTTAGGTTTCCCGACTTTGAGCAATAATGTTTGCAATAATAACTTTGAAATAAAAAGAAAAGCTACAACTTAACGCTGTAGCTTTTCTTTTTTGGTCTATAAATGAGCAAACAAATTCGTCAGACTTTGCGGAGCAAGGGTTGTTTTTATTCGCTCCAGGGCGGTGTTATTCCGTTCACTCGAGCATAAGCAATTAATTGTCCGAGATGTTCATTTGAGTGCCCCAGAACAATCAAAATTGCACTCATGTTGGTAAAATCACCGGGGAATGGAAACACGATCTTATTCGCCAAAGCACCATCCTTAGTATTTTTGATCGTTTCGATTATTACATCATAGGATCGTCTCAATTCCTTTTCAATAGCGTCTTTTGTTTTGAGGTCTTTTTCAAGCGTTTCCATTTTCACATCTGCAGGGATTTTAGCACCTAGCTTCGATGCAAAAAAATAATTCGATGAAATAATATGGCTGCAGACCTCGGCAACAGACCGAACCCCTTTTCCAGGTGAATAAGAATATTTTTCAGCCGGAATAGCCTTTGCAAGTTGCATTACATGTCCAGATACATAAGTAAGGGAGCCTACAGATTCTTTCTGAAACTGGCCCTGGCAAAATGCTGTTGACGTAAGCAAAAGCGCGAAAAATGTAAGTAGATATTTCATAAGCTTTAATTTTATTTTTACTATTCTAAAGATAGTGAAAAACGTTGAATGTTTTTTGTTTGTAAAGTACCCCGATAGCGCGGATATACTTCGTCAGTTCGGCTAAAGCCTCGGGTATAATCCGCGCCCACAAACAGAATAAACAAAAACTACAACCAGAACAGTTGTAGTTTTTTATTTTAAAGATGCGGCTGAGCTATGGTTAAAAGTTGATAAAATTTAATTACGATTAAAGAGATTTAGTACAATTCATTATCTTAGTATGGGTTCAAATTTTCTTTTTGATAAAAGATAGAGTTTGATTGTAGATATATTCAAGTTGTGCGTCAGCTTGAGAAACAATTCTATTAACTAAAAACGCTTAAAATGACAAATACACAAGAAAATGTAATATGGATAACTGGTGCTTCATCTGGCATTGGCAAATCAATGGTCTTTGAATGGGCAAGATTAGGATATAAAGTTGCTCTTTCCTCCAGACGTAAAGAACTATTGGATAAAGTGGCAGACGAGATTAGGCATTCAGGCGGGGAAGCATTGGTAATACCGTGTGATATAATGGAAGAAACCGCTATTGAAAATGCAGTCCAACAAATCATTAAAACCTGGGGGCGTTTGGATGTAGTTATAGCTAATGCCGGTTTTGGTGTTTTTGGAAATATGGAAAAGCTAACAGCCAAAGATTGGAACAGACAATTACAAGGCAATGTCACAGGCTTAGCCTTAACGGTTAAATATGCCTTGCCACATTTAAAGAAAAACAATGGCAGGATTGGGTTAGTGGGCAGTGTAGGTGCATATCTTCCTAATCCTAATTTGGGCGCATACGGTGCTTCAAAAGCTGCCGTACACTCAATTGGTCAGACTTTACAAGTTGAATTAATGGGTACAGGTGTGAGTTGTACTACGTTGCATCCCGGATTTGTGGTTTCGGAAATTGCAAGAATTGATAATGACGGCGTTTGGCATCCTGAACGACCAGACCCACGTCCGTCAAACTTACTCTGGCCTACTGATAAAGCTGCAAAAGTAATGGTAAATGCTATATTAAAACGAAAGAGAAATTATGTTTTCACCGGACACGGCAAAGCCTTTGTATGGGTACAACAATGGTTTCCTGGATTAATGAGATTTATAATTTCAAAAAGCCCAAAACCAGATGCCTAATAAAGCAAAGCGAACGCAAAACAGCGCAACCAAGATTATTGTTGCTTTCCGCTTGTCTTTTGTTTCAGTTTCAAAATAAACTTCTGTCTTACCGAGTAAACTCGGTTTTAATTACCACAACGTCGCAGTTACATGAAACGTTAGTGGTAATAAAAAAGTGAACACTCTAAACTAGAATAATACTAAATCCAGTAACCATGAGTACAAAATTACATAGGTATTTCCTAGCTCAAATTATTCTCGCAGTGAGTTTATATTGTTCCGCTCAATCTTCAACTAAATTGACGCGCAGTTTGGATTCCTTGGTTAATTCAGAAATGCAAAAGCAGAATTTCCCTGGACTTTCACTCGCAGTCGTAAGAGACGGAAAAATTGAATATGTGAAGGGTTATGGTTTTTCCAACATAGAGCATCAAGTACCAGTTAAGCCCGAAACGATATTTCAATCTGGCTCCCTGGGAAAACAATTTGCGGCATTCGCAGTTATGCTTTTGGTAGAAGACGGAAAAATGACATTAGATGACCGGCTTACAAAATATTTCCCCGATGCTCCTGCGGAATGGAATGCTATTACGATCAAAAACCTCTTGACACACACTTCGGGATTTGGCGAATACACAGACGGCTTTGACTTAAAGAAAGATTATACTGAGGATAATCTGTATCGGATTTTCAGAGAGAAGCCCTTAAAGTTTGCACCTGGTGAAAAGTCGGATTATAGCAACATGGGTTATGCAACACTCGGGATAATAATAAGTAAGGTTACCGGCGACTTTTACGGCAATTTTTTAAAACAACGTATTTTTGATCCGTTGGGAATGAGTACTGCAAGGGTCATATCCGAAAGCGACATCATTGTCAATCGCGCTGCCGGATACAGAATGGTCAATGGTGAAATAAAGAATCAGGAATGGGTTTCACCATCAGTTAACTCAACAGCCGATGGCTCGCTTTATTTAACCGCACTTGATATG
Organism: Flavobacterium enshiense; assembly: GCF_022836875.1. Classification (NCBI taxonomy): domain Bacteria; kingdom Pseudomonadati; phylum Bacteroidota; class Flavobacteriia; order Flavobacteriales; family Flavobacteriaceae; genus Flavobacterium; species Flavobacterium enshiense. The sequence continues at coordinate 1,338,330 of NZ_CP090376.1, read as the reverse complement.
GCAAAATGGGAAGCAGGACTAAATGCAGGGAAATTGTTAAAAAGAGAAAGTTACGAGGCAATATTTTCACCCGTAAAACTTAATGACGGCACTACTTTCCCTTATGGTTTTGGATGGAGAATCAATACTTTAAACGGCAAACGCATATTCGATCATGACGGCACTTGGCAAGGCTTTGAATCAACCATTATACGGTATCCCGAAAAAAAAATAACGGTTATTGTTTTTGCGAACTTAATACGAACCAATACCAATAGAATTGCTAAAAGAACTATGGAGTTATATCAGCCAGAACTCAAAATAACAAAGTTAAAACCTATTAAAGACAACGAACCAAAAGTTACAGCCTTGGTTAAAGATTTTGTCACGAGGGTGATTGAAAAAACGCTGGTAGCAGATATGTTCACACCTGAGCTTGGAGCAGAATTCATACCCCAGTCCGAAAAGACGTCTGCATACTTGAAAAAACAAGTAATCTTTAACGGTTTAGAGCTGCTTGACCGAAAGAATCTGGACAGTAAAACCAGAATGTACCATTACCGATTGCATTTCAGCAAAGAGTCCATAGAAATACTGGTAACCTTAACGAAAAACAATAAAATTTCAGGAATAGAGGGAAGATAGTAAGCTTATTGAATTTGGGTCAAAAAAGATTCACTACTGCTAACAGTACATTAGCGCAATTTGCTATATTTTCATAACCGGAAATTCCAAAACCCGATATCACAGATTTACTTCGTTAGTTCGGCTAAAGCCTCGGGTGCACTCGAGCATAGCGACAGCCGAAGGAATCCGTGCTCACAACCAGAATAAATAAAAAACTACAACCGCAAAAAGTTGTAGTTTTTTATTTTAGCAACCAGCCGCAATGTTCATTGACAGCACGAGCAAGATGCTCGCGCTAGCGAAGAGGGTTCGGAATGAATATTAATGCGATTGTTTATAGGTTTTAGATTTATCTTTAGGGATAAGAGATAAGAAAAAAAGGGAACGTTTGTTTTAATCGTTCCCTTTTTGGTTTTATGAAAAGCTTTGCTTTTTGCATGGCTTCTCATGGATTATTATTAGTAACTGCTCAAGCTCTTCTATATTTTACGGATGCCTTCAAGTTCTTTTATGGCATCTAACAGCTTGCCATTTTTGTCATATGCTTTAACAACCGGATACGAAATGGAAATACCTAATGAAAAATCAGAAGGAAAATCATCGTCAGCATCCAACAAAAGATGCCCTTTGAAATTGGTCATCTTTTTCATATCAAAAAAAGAAATAAGCTGTACTACATCTCTGCCTTTTGCAACCAGCACATAAGTAACGTCTTTCTCTCTGGATTTAAAAAAATCCAAATATTCATTAATTATACTGCAATCTGAACAATCTGTCGTGTAATATATAAATACCGTTTTCTTGTTTTCCATCAAATCCTCACGGGTAAAAGTTCTTCCGTTAGTGGTTGAATACTCAAAATCGGGAATTGTTTTAGAAGCGTAGAATCGACTGAAAAGAAACCAGAGGATCAGTAAAAGACATATGCCTGCAGTGAGTTTAACTATTTTTTGCATCTATTATAAAAATTTGTAGCTCATAAAATCAAATAAAGCGGTTTGGGAAGTAGCAAAGTCCGGTGTTACTTCTTTTCTGCATTTATTGTAAAACACATCGTTTTTAAACGCTCCGTTGAGAGCCCGCAACTCACTGTCTGAAGCATACATCACCAAATCATAAGTGCCGGAATCGTTCCTGTCATATTTAATATAACAGGATTCTTTTAAGATTTCAAAATTTAAGATTTGCGAATTATACGCAACACTTCGTTTTACTTGTTTCCCTGTTGTGTATAATTCGGATTTAAATTCATAAATACCTAAATCTATTTTATCGACGATAAGAAAACCTACGTATGGGTATTCGGTGTTATCTTTTTTAGGGGAAAACTCAATTTTATACAGGTTTGTATCTTCCGACACTTTAAAGTTGAATCCGTCTCTGAATTTGGATATCAGCTGTAGTTCTGAGCTGTTAATCGGACTGTTGGAATGTGTTAAACTTTTATTGAAAATCAACGTACTTTCTTTGTATAAGAAAACAGGCTTCCCTTGCACCAATTGAAATTTTGAAATAATGGCATTGCACTTTTCAGCGAAATACCCCCGCTGTTTCATCAAATGAAACCTGTTGTTTAAAAACAACAACGTATCCCTGTCGGCTTTCAGCAGATTATACACATGAAAAGAGCTGGGCTGATTCACATTCCTCAAACTTAAAGAACGCTTATAAACACTGTCTAAAATAGAGGTAATACTGTTTTTTACAATGACAATTTCAGCAAGCTTTATGCCTTCAATCTTACTCAGATAAATCTTATTCCCGTTAAATTGTGCTGTCTTGATAATGGTATCGTAATAATCTTCTTTAACTACTGTAACCTCATTGATTTTCTTCATATTAACTTCCACAATACCTTTACCATCGGTCCTACCAATAATGGACTCGCTGTCATAAAGCAGCACATCCCTTAAGGGCATTTTATCTTTTGCGTCAAAAATTTCAATTTGCTTCTTCTGTGAAAAAGAAACGTTACACAGTAAGAGTAAAGTAAAATAAAAGAGTTTCTTCATTTGCCTATTTTCATTTCAAAAAGTTAAAAGAGTGGAGTTAAACCCCACTCTTTGTCGTTGATTTTATTCCCAAAACCACTGCCATCTGTCACCCGCACTACATTTAACTTCCTGTAGCTCGTACATAGGCTGTAAATTCTGATCGTATCCTACAAATACCTCCTCTAAATAAGTTCCGGTAATAACTGTTACGAAACCTAAACTAATTGAACCACACTTTGCAAAAGCCGATGTGGAAAGCAACAATGTTGCTGCAACTATATAAAAATTTTTTTTCATTTTTAATCTTGATAATTTCTTTGTTAAATCAAATTTTATCCTTTTGTGAATTTTGTGCACAGATCCACAGCTCCATTTTTTATTTTCTTTGGGATAAACGGCAAATCCCTCAATTATCGGCCAAATAATGCGCTTTAATTCATAAGAATTAAGCTACGGCAAACATAGTAAAAAAATAACAAACACCAGTAGAATTGTTATTTTTTTAAAAAAATCACAAAACAAACTAATACTAAAAGTCTTACAATGCCATTTTAACAGAATATTAAATATTGACAGCCTAGAAATAGCAACTGAGAAAATTATAAATCAGCGTAAAAACGCTTTTAGAGGGCAATGAGTCCCCCGTTAGTGCGAGCATCCTGCTCGTGCCCACAAACAGACTTAATAAAAAAATACAACCGTAAAAGTTGTAGTTTTTTTTTGTTTTAGAGACACTTGCGAGTGATAATTAAAAGTTGACAAACTTTAATTACGGTTTGATGAGTTCTGTTTCAAATGATTATCTTAGTGCAAGATCAAATTTTCTTTTTGACAAAAAGATAGCGTTTGATTCCAGATGTATTCAAGTTATAGGCTATGTTAAAAGACAGTGACACAAAACAACTATGAACTCAGAAATTCAAGCATTTAACGACAAGCAAATAGTAGGTGACAAAGAAATTTGTGACTTGCTTGCCAATATCATTGACAGCGAACTAACCGAAGCTGAAAGCAAAATTTGGCACGCACATCCTGTCTGGTTCTTGGACGGCAACCCGATTGTTGGTTACAGCAAACAGAAAAAGGGAATTAGACTGATGTTTTGGAGCGGTGCTGACTTTGACGAAGTCGGACTTAATGTTAAAGGTGAGAAATTCAAAGACGCTTCAATTTTTTACAACAAACTATCTGATATCAACACTGACGACTTAAAAAGATGGCTGATTAAATCAAAGGAAATTCAATGGGATTATAAAAATATAGTGAAGAGAAAAGGAATACTCATAAAATTAAAATAACCAAACACTTTATATTTATGAAAAAACTTCAATTCAAAGTAAAAATTAATGCACCTGTAATTAAGGTTTATGATGTTATGCTTGGCATTAGCAATAAATCAAATTATGAACAGTGGACTGCCCTCTTTAACCCGACATCCACTTATGAAGGATTTTGGTACAAGGGCAACAAAATGCTCTTTATCGGGACAGATGAAAAAGGTGAAAAAGGAGGAATGGTTTCTGAAATAGCAGAAAACATTCCCAATAAATTTATATCCATCAAACACATCGGGATTTTAGTTGCAGGTAAAGAGATGACCGAAGGCCCTGAAGTTGAAAAATGGGCGGGAGGTTTTGAAAACTATACCTTCGAAGAAAACAATGGGACTACAACCATTACTGTTGAGTTAGACTCCACAGAAGACTTTTTAGATTATATGAACGAGACCTACCCAAAAGCGCTCGACAAGCTGAAAGAAATATGTGAACAATAGGACGGTTATGAAAATCCCCCGCTGGCGTGAGCGTCCTACTTCTGCCCACAAACAGAATAAATAAAAAACTACAACCCCAAAAAGTTGTAGTTTTTTTGTTTTAGAGACGCTTGCGAGCTATGGTTAAAAGTTGATAAACTTTAATTGCGCCTTGAGGATTTTTATGACAAATGATTATCTTAGTACAAGATCCAATTTTCTTTTTGATAAAAAGACAGCGTTTGATTGTACATATATGAGTTATGCTCAACTTTAAGAAAATCCGCTAAACCATAAATTTTAGACTATGACAAAACATAATTTGCTTCGAATGGACAATGTCGGAATTGTGGTAGAATCTCTCGACGAAACTATTTCTTTTTTCCTTGAACTCGGCCTGGAGCTGGAAGGAAGAGCAATGATTGAGGGCGAATGGGCTGGCCGTGTTACGGGACTTGGCAATCAATCCGTAGAAATTGCCATGATGGTTACACCAGACGGAAACAGTCGGCTGGAGTTATCGAGATTCATTAATCCGAAAGTAATAGAAGATCATCGCAATGCTCCGGTAAATGCCCTAGGCTATTTACGCGTTATGTTTGCGGTTGCCAACATAGACGATACGCTCGAAAGACTTTACAAACGCGGCGCACAACTTGTCGAAGAAGTAGTACAATACCAAGACGCTTACAGACTTTGTTACATTCGTGGACCTGAAGGGATTTTAATCGGACTTGCTGAACCACTTAAATAAAACTAAGCAGCGCATAACAGCGGTTTTAAGAAATCGGGCTTTAGACAGGAATTAAAAGCAATTTACATATACAACCTCAGCCCTAATGAAGTGGTTCAAAAAACTAAAACCTCAACTTCATGAGGCCTACGGAACATTACCTATTAATTATGAAAAAATACATCCTAATTCTATTATTAATTCCAATTTTAGCTTTTTCACAAAAAAAGAAATCTAATGATGAATTAATTGACAATGTAAAAACGAAAAAGCAGGCAGAAATAATTGAAAAGGAAATAATTGGAATTTGGCTTTATAAAAAATGGACAGATAAAACCGGAACGGAAATAACCAGCCGTGAAATTCAAATCGATACAATTGTTGCTATTGAAACTTTTGTTAGAGCAGATATAGAATTTAAAAACGATGGAACTTATAAATTTTTAAATTGCCCTTTTGATAATGGATGCCAGAATGGAAAATGGAAATATAACAGAACTGAAAAGAAAATAAATTTCATATTTGACAAACCAGTATATAATGTGCCTATAGACAAAATTGAACCAGAATTATTAGAACAACTAAAAAAAGAAGGAGTATTAATTGCTACAAAAGGTTTTGAATGGGAAATTGCAGAAATTAATCCAAATGAATTACAAATAATTGAACATTTACCCCATAATGAGTTTGAATTTGACTATGAATTGAGTCACTACATAAAAAAATAACTGCAAGTAACAACGGTTTTGACTCCGATAGCCCAGATTTGTACTCGAGCGTAACGACAGCCGAAGAAATCCTTGCCCACAAACAGAATAAATAAAAAACTACAACCGTAAAAAGTTGTAGTTTTTTATTTTAAGGACACTTGCAAGTGATGGTTAAATTCAGATTAGTTTTAATAATGATTTTTCTTTTAATGATATGCGGATGCAGCCACGGATTGCACCTGAGGCTTTAGCCTAACTGAAGAAGTAAATTCGCCCCACCTCCACTTATTGATACATTTACATATATCACATATAATAATCATGCAGTTATAAAAAATTTTAACAAAAATTTTAAATATTTATCATCTATTCCTATTTTAGTACAAAGAATAGATCTTACGTTTCGTTTCTAAAAAGACGGTTTTTTTTTATATAAGCGAGTTACCCGCTAATGTTGCCAAAATTGCATTGAGAGTCAAAAACTTAAAATCTAATATTCATGCATACTATCGAAATCGAGGAACCAGCAATTCTATTTAGAATAAACAAAGCCCTTAAATCTTCATTAACTGATTATGAACTTTATGAATATACACGCGGTCGTTGGAAACTAAATCCTATCCGAGCGAAAAAGGCAAAATATGGAATTGCTGTGTTCAAAGGCGTTGTCAAAGAAGTTTACGAAATTGAAGATTGGCATCATGCCGGATCTACAGAAAGTTTAAGAAATTTAGATACGCGTTCTGAATTGAACTCAAAAGAAAGCTTTGTAGGTCGCTTTGAATTCACAGGTAAATTAGCATCAAAATCGATTAGGGAAAAATACAATAACAAATCCGTTAAACATTATTTCAACCAAGGAAATTCCAACCCTATAAATTACGTAAATATTTAAGCAGCAACCGCTAACAGCGGTTTTTTTTATCAGCATAAACCAACTTCATCACAAATGTAAACTAACAAGATAAACAATATGAAGACAAAGATTCTCACATTATTGATTGTATCATTTACGATCGTTTCGTTTGCTCAAAGTCAAACATCAGAACACCTTACTTTTAAAGGAGTTCCTATTGATGGTACACTTGATGAGTATGCTTCTAAAATGAAACAAAACGGCTTTGCACATTTAGGAAAAGGAGACGGCACTGCTCTGTTAAATGGTGATTTTGCCGGTTACAAAGATTGTATTGTTGCTGTCTCTACATTAAAACAGAAAGATTTAGTTCATAAAATAGCAGTCATTTTTCCAAACAAAGAAACTTGGTCAACACTTTCAGGAAATTACTTTGACTTGAAACAGATGCTAACTGAAAAATATGGAAAACCTTCCGATGCTCTTGAAAAATTTGACGCTGATTCGCAACCAAGAGATAATGATTCCAAAATGAGTGAAGTTACTTTTGACAGATGTAAATACTATTCTATTTTTAAAACAGAAAAAGGCAATATTGAGTTAACAATAGAGCACGATGGCGCTGCTCTCTGCTATGTTCGATTAACATATTTTGACAAAATCAACAATGATATAATAAAAGAGAAAGCAAAAGGCGATTTATAATATACCCCCCGATAGCGCAGATTTCCTGCGTCAATTCTACTAAAGCCTTGGGTGTATTCCGTGCCCAAATGCAGAATAAATAAAAAAAATAAATAAAAAAAGAGATGAAAATATTCAAAATTATTTTAAACCTAATAAGATGGTTTATCGGAATGACATTTATTCTTGCCTCATTTGGCGGAATAATTTCAAAAGAATACACAGCAGCAATAATTTTTTTGCTTATTGGTCTTTTGTGTCTACCTCCAATTACAAATCTTCTTTTTAATAAAGATGCAGTAAGTCCGGGAGGCCTGCTAGGATTCTTACAGAGCTTGAATTTAGACAGTTCAGGAAAAATGATTAATTCTTTAAATTTTAATGATAAAGAAAATTTGATATCTATAATTAATCATCAAATTTCGACAAATAAAAAACCTGTAAATGACAAAAAAAAGTATAATATCGGAAAACAAGTCTATCAAAAAGCACTTCAAAACTCATTAACTGATTTACATATATCTGAGTATGAAAAACAGCATTTAGAAGACATTGTTTCAAATTTCAAATTAAACCCCTCAGATGTATCAAATATTAAAAAAACACTGAGTGAAAAAACAATCCAAAGTTTAATTCAAAAATCATACGACGATAAAGTTTTAACAGAAGAAGAAAAAAATGAAATTTTCATTCTTTCTGAATACTTAAATATCCCAAAAGACAAAGTAGAAAGCCTAAGATTGAAAATAGCCTCTTCTTTACTTAAAACAGCATTGAATGAAAAACTTTCTGATAAAAAACTTTCTCCAAAAGAAGAAACAGAATTAAACGGAATATTGAATGATTTACAAATTGACAACAGACAGATATCATCAATTATTCCTAAAAAAAGCTTAGATGAATTAGCTTTTGCTAAACTATTATGGAGCTTAGATAACGGAATTTTTTATTCTATCCCAAATGCTCCAATTACATTGAGAAAATCTGAAGAATGCTATTTAGGTTTTTCCTCAAAACTGATGGAAAGAAAAATAATCCACAAAGGATACTCACATACAAGTCAAGGTGTGTCTATTCCTATTATGAAAGGTGTTAGATACAGAGTTGGTTCAGGCCGCTCTGTACCAATAAAAGAAGAAGTAACCATCAAACATCCAGGGAATATTTTTCTAACCAATTTAAGAATTGTATTTTCTTCAGGTAGCAAAAGCTTTGAAATTCCATTTTCAAAATTACTTACGCTTAATGTATATAGTGATGGCATTGAGTTTATTCTAAACAACAAAAATTTCCTTTTGCAAATGAATAATAAGGAAGTTGAATTATTTGCAGTTGGAATGTCGAGTGCAATCAGAAACTTTGTTGATTCAGATAACGAAAATTTAATAAAGGCAATGAAAGAAATTGAAACCAACGAAAAGTTTATTACTTCATAAAATGTAACCTTAATGGGCTCAAGTCACACGACTTTAAGCAATAATATTTCCAACAATACTAATGCGAAATAAACAGAAAAGCTACAACTTAACGCTGTAGCTTTTTTGTTTGTGCTATTTTAAGACATATAAAGCAAACAAAGACCGTCAAAATTTAAACAAAAAAAATGAGGCCATTGATGCCTCATTTTTGGTTTAGAAATTTATTTCTTTATCGCTTTAGCGACTTTCACACTACCGTCTTTCATGGTCATGTTTAGAAAGTAAACACCAGCTGTTAAATCCCCTAAATAAACAGCATATTGTGGCTGTACGATTGTTTTTACCTTCTTCCCGGCAAGATCTGAAAGAACGATGGTTTCTACTTCAACTGCTCTATCAATACGAATCATATCTGTAAAAGGCGTTGGATAAACTCTTATCTCCTGTTGGTTTGTTACCTCAGTTGCAGATAAAGTAGTTGCCACAAGAGTAACAGTTATTTTCCAGGAATTGTTATCTACTTTGTTGTAATTAGTACCGCAACCAGTCCCTCCCCAGGTTCTCCACGCTCTAAGTTCGAAGCTAACATTACCCGTTAGACCATTGGCAATATTTAATCCAGTTCTGTTATACGAATAGGTTCCACTGTTACCAACTCCCGATGCCAATGCTGCTTCAGATGTACTGCTAGTAGTACACAATAAAAGACTTCTTTGCTCACTCATATAGCCACCACTTGCTGCCGTCATACTATAAGAAACATCGGTTGATGCAATTTGATAACCTGCCGGAACATTTATTGTTAATGTCGCCGGACATGAATTTGAACTTGCTGTGGTAGGCGCCGGGGACGCAAATTCAGTATTAATATCCGCTCCTGTATAAGTAGTGATAATTTGCCCGGTTGTAAACATTTTCATTTGCCAGAAACCAGGTTCGCCCCCACAATTAGATCTAACCCAAAGGTAATATGTTGCTCCCAGGTTTAATCCTGTAAGGGTAAGATTGGTTACCCCAGCAGCAATATTACCCATTGGTACAGTCGCAGCCGTTGGTGGTGTTGGGGAACTATTGTAGTAATATTGATAACCGGATGATGGCGCACTGGATGGCGCAGTCCAGTTAAAAATTCCTCCATCATTAGTTGATGTATAAGTTATGTTAGTAGGCCCTGGACAACTGGTATATGCATCAGCTGAAAAAGCAAAGATATTAGGAATTCCTCCAGTCCCTGATTTTGTAACAGTGATACTTTGTATAGGTTTTGATTGATTGGCACTACTTATGGCTAACGGAATTTGATAAAGTCTAGGATTGGTCCCACCTCCGGCTTCTAAAACATCATTAGTAATATTAACTCTTCCGATGCCTTGTATTGCATAATTACTTCCACCATACCAATCTGCAATACTGGTATTTGTAAATGTTTGATTTGTAGCATCCGCAAAGTTAACAGTTACATTTACCGTACAGGCACCACTTCCTCCCGTAGCCAACATATATAAATTGACTGCCGCTAAAGGATTGGTAAAGATTAAGGTTCCAGAGTCACCCGTATTTTGGAGTCGCAAAGCGTTGTCTCCACTATACGAAGCGAGTTGGTAGCGTAACCCGCCCGGAGAACTTACAGCACTAGTAATAAGTCCGTTTGTTGGAAGTCCATACGTTAACGGGGTGCTTGCTGCGGTTAATTGAAAGTCTCTGGAAATAAAGGCAAAACTCACTCCATCAACATCACTATTCGTGGACGCTGAAGATGATCCGACACCATTGGCAATCACATCGGCATTAAAACCACTTTGAATTGGGATTGTTTGAAGGTTTTGTCCCATCGTTTTTTGTGAAACCAATACAGACAATGCAATAAAAGAAGTAAATAGTAAAGTTTTTTTCATAAAATGTTACAATTTAAATTAATAGCTGTGGCTAATTTACTATTTTGAACTTATCACAAATTTTTTTTACTTCCCACTTTTGCAATTTCACAAAATAATTGATTTTTGTTGCAAATGCAAAATTGAGTTTGTTAATAAGCAGGTATGCTTTTTTTAAACCACTGTAGCACTAAACACACCTAGACAACAACGTTATAGCTTTAGTGATTTAGATTTTTATAGTTATCATCCATTTAATAGTAGGTGATTTTTTAATGACTACAAAAAAGAAGGTTTTGTACAAGCCTTCTTTTTCACCTTTTTCTTTCAAAAATTCAGTAAATTTATAACATCAGCCGCAAAAGTCTTTGCCTTCAAAAAACTGACGGATCGTTAACAGCAGCTGACAAAAGACTAAGGACAACTTAATGCAGAAAGAAAATGAGAAAACTTATAATGTGGAACATAATGACCCTTGACGGGTATTTCGAAGGAAACCAAAATTGGGATTTATCTTTTCATAATGTTATTTGGGGAGAAGAACTTGAGAAATTAAGCATTGAACAATTGAATGCCGCTGACTACCTCGTATTTGGACGTGTAACTTATGAAGGTATGGCGGAATATTGGACAAAGGCAGAAGGAGAAATTGCTGAACTAATGAATAGAATACCAAAACTTGTATTCTCTAAGACATTGAAATCTGCCGATTGGAACAACACAACACTTATAAGTGAAAATGCGGCTGCCGAAATCAGGAAACTTAAAGAACAAGATGGTAGAGATATGTATGTTTTCGGCAGTGCAAACCTTTCGGAGACATTGATCAATGATAATCTTTTTGATGAGTATCGTATAGGAATTTCTCCGGTTATTTTAGGTAGCGGACGGCCACTTTTCAGACAAGGAATTGCTACTAAGAATTTATCTCTCGTGTCAACACAGCAACTTTTGACGGGCGGTGTGGTTTTGACATATTCAAAATAATGAAGATTGACAAAAACAATGATCGAAAGACAAGAAAGCTGAAAACATAACTCGGGTTCTGCGTCATGCCTATACAATCTATAAACCTGAAACTTTATAGCTTTTTACGAACATTTTTTTTTTAGCACCTAAAACTGATAAAAATGACAAAATATTATTTTCGCAATCCAATTTACATTTTGCTTTTAGTGGGGTTATTTATAAATCCCTGCTATGGTCAAGTAGACAAAAACTCTCCGAAGCAGGCGACTGATGTACCTCAACCAGGCCCTGAAATAATAGGAACGCCGCCACCTAAAGTTCTCAATTCTCATCCCGTTTGGGATCCTACTCTTGTAAGCCAGTATATCAGAGCTATTTTTCAGGATTCAAAAGGGAATTACTGGTTCGGTCCGGCTGGTCAAAGCGTAGCCAGATATGATGAAAAAACTTTAAGATACTACAGCAAACTTGAGTTTTTTCATGGTAACAGCAATAATGTAGAGAATGATTATGGCAATAGTGTACACGCTATTACTGAAGACAAGAATGGTAATATATGGTTTGGAACAGACTATGGAGCTATTAAATATGATGGAAAAACTTTTAGAAGTTATACAGAGAAGGATGGGCTGAGCAATATCAGGGTCGGCCGCAAAAGTATTCTGGTAGACAAAGCCGGTACTGTTTGGGTAGGCACTGTGGGTGGTGTTTTTCGATATGACCCGGCTGCCGACAGCACAGGCGGCAAATGCTTTTCGCTGTTTCATTTACTTCCTCCTGTAAATGTTAAAGACATAATGGAGGACAAAACCGGAAACATTTGGTTTGCTTCACAAGACAATGGGATTTTTCGGTATGATCCTTCGGCTTCGCTCAGGACAGGAGGAAAAGTGATCAAAAATATTACCGAGAAAGAAGGGTTGGGTGATAACTATGCAGGTGGCATGGCACAAGATAAAGCAGGGAACTATTGGTTTACCATGAAGGGTGGTATTTGCCGGTATGACCCTTCGGCTTCGCTCAGGCCGGGCGGAAAAACCTTTACTGAGTTCACAACCAAAGACGGATTAGGCGGAAGTGAAGTTTGGGGTATACACATGGAAAAATCGGGTATCATTTGGATTTCAGCCAGAGGCAGTATGACGAGATTCGACCCTTCTGTCGCCATTTCAGATTCAAAAGCATTTACCGTGTTTACAGAAAAAGACGGGATCAATTGTTGTGTCCAAAGTATGTACCAGGACAAGTTTGGAAATATGTGGTGGGGTGCCGGAGCCGGACTCTATCGCTTTGACGGCTACCGTTTTTATCAGGTTAAACAGAAAGGACCTTGGTAGTATCAACAATTTTAGGCGACAGCATTGAATTGAAAAACAAATATTCTGAATAATGAAAAAATGTTTCCCGAAAACCAACGCTTTTACCTATCTGATAATATTAATTATTGGCATTTCCTGCAACGGACAAGTTAAAAAAGACATACCAACAGAAAAGCCAAGTGATTCAAAAATACTATCCGACGGACAACCAAAACTTATAAAAACCCAAGGCTCACATAAAAGCAACAACGTTTGTTGCAGCCTGCAGGACAAAGCAGGCAACCTTTGGTTCGGCACATCAGGCGAAGGCGTTTATAAATATGACGGAAAATCGTTTAGCCAATTTACAGCAACAAATGGACTTAACAGTAATCATGTTTACTGTATTCTGGAAGATAAAAATGGTAAAATCTGGATAGGTACGGAAGCCGGAGTTTGTATTTACGATGGTAAGGCATTTGCTGAAATCCAAATCACTTTACGGAAAGACCTTCCCCCAAACAAGTATCCCAACACGCATGATGTATTCAGCATAATGCAGGACAAAAGCGGAAAACTATGGTTCGCAACAATTGATGGTGTTTATAGTTACGATGGCAAAACCTTTACATCTTTTATAGTTGGTAATGGCGGAGGTGGTTTTATGAGCAGCAACAATAACGTAGAATACATTTTAGAAGACAAAGCAGGCAACATTTGGTTTGGCGGGCGGGTTAACGATGGTGTGTTTCGTTACGACGGAAAATCTTTAACCAACCTTAAACTTAACAAACAAAAAGATTCCGGTTGGGCCTGGCCTGTTTTGCAAGACAAAAAAGGAAATATTTGGTTCAGCAATTGGAACGGGGCCTTCAGCTATGATGGCAAATCATTTACAAAAAATGAAGGCGTATCTACCGGTCCGATTACCCGAATTATAGAAGACAAAAAGGGTAATCTTTGGTTTGGAGGCGGTGACCGTGGCATTTGCCGTTACGACGGAAAGTCATTCACTTGTTTTACAACAAAAGACGGACTGATCAATAACGATATTTGGTCAATTTTGGAAGATAAAGCCGGAAATCTTTGGATAGGTTCAAGGGACACCGGTTTATGCCGTTACGATGGAAAAACCTTTACCCGTTTTTCGGAATAAACACAAGCAGGTAACGAAAGGAAGCAGTAAATCCGTACTATCGGATCGAAGCCACCTCCTACTTTCGATTACTTTTTAAAAACCACAGATTTAGTGATTGTACATATCTAACTTTATTCTTATATTTGATAGTGAGTTAGTTACATAAAAAACTGACAAAAGTCCCCATCTATATTTAAAGCCCTATTTTCAAAAGAATTAATAAGCTCGCACAGGGATTGCGCGAGGTCAAAGTTTTTTTGCATATACATATTTCATAATTTGTTTACAAAACACATTAAATAAACCGCAATAAATAACACAATATGGATAATCTGGATAATTACTCGTCAAAATTCATGGATTGGCTCACAACCTTCGGTCCAAAACTTATCGGTGCTTTATTAGTCTTTATCATAGGGCTTTATTTAATCAACATGGTGTCACGACTGCTTTCTAAAGGACTAATTAAACGTGGACTTGATGTATCCTTACAATCTTTTCTGGGAAGCGTAGTTAGTGTTGGGTTGAAAATACTGTTGCTTATTTCCGTTGCCGGCATGTTAGGCATTCAAACCACTTCTTTTGTTGCTGTGATTGGTGCCTTAGGTTTAGCTGTAGGTTTGGCTTTGCAGGGATCATTGGCCAATTTTGCAGGCGGCGTTTTAATATTGGTTTTTAAACCTTTTAAAGTCGGAGATGTAATTGAATCCGGCGGTCAAACAGGACGTGTTCAGGAAATCCAGATTTTCAACACTATTTTACTTACGCCTGAAAACAAAACAGTAATACTTGCTAACGGCGGCGTATCAAATAATACAATAGTTAATTATACCCGACACGGGAATCTGCGTGTGGATATTACAATGGCGGTAGCTCCGGACAGTGATATTGAAAAAGCGCGCAGTATTGCTATGCAGGCAATTGAAGCAAACAGATTTGTTTTAAAGGAGCCTGCTCCATCAGTAAATGTAATTAAAGTGGGTGATGGGATGATTACATTTGCAATTCGTCCTTATGCAGCATCTGACGACTACTGGGATGCATTTTTTACAGTACAGGAAGGTGTGAGAAATGCCTGGAATAAAAATGATGTTTCAGGACCAATTCCAACAAGGGTTATTATAAATAAATAACTGTTTGAATTGGAATTTAACCTCACACTACATGTGGTTAAAGTCCTTATTTTTTTTGCATACATAATTTCATAGCCAGCAGTAATGTACCACAATCGCCTAAAATAGCTTATGAAAATTTCTGCCTCAATAAAAAGTTCTCTTCAAATCCACGAAGTGAACGTTGAAACTGAAAACAATAAAAAAAGTATTTCGATTGCTCCAAAAATTGAAGGTTATGGTTCGTCAATTAATGGAGGTGAATTACTTTTCTTATCTCTGGCTACTTGCTTTTGCAATGATTTATATAGAGAGGCAACAAAGAAAAATATAAAAATTGATTCCTTAGAAATTATTGTTTCAGGAGAATTCGGAGGCGAAGGCGAGGCAGCAAAAAATATTACTTATAAAGTCCAAGTTCATGCAAAAGAACATTCGGACGCCCAAATTTGTGAGCTAATTGAGAAAGTTGACAAGATTGCAGAAATTCACAATACTTTACGGCAAGGCATAAATGTTAAATTAATAATCTAACATATTACTGTTAGCAACGATTTTACCAACATACAATAAAAAAGAACTAGCATTAAATTTTAAAACTTATAAACACTATAAAATGGCACAAATTAATCCTCATATTAACTTCAACGGAAACGCCGAAGAAGCATTTAATTTTTACAAATCCGTTTTTGGTGGCGAATTCGCCACGATTGTCCGTTTCAAAGATTTACCAAGCGACCCAGACAATACGTGGGCTGAAAGTGAAGCAAATAAAATAATGCACATTGCTCTGCCTATAGGCAAAAGCAATATGTTAATGGCAAATGATGTCCCGCAAAGTATGGGGCGGGTAAACGAAAACGAAAACAGAAGTAAAATTTCAATCAGCGCAGAAAGTAAAGAGGAAGCAGACAAATTATTTAATGGACTTTCAGCAGGCGGACAAATTGAATTCCCAATTGAAGACAGCCCCTGGGGTTCCTATTTTGGCATGTTTAGAGACAAATACGGTATTGAATGGATGGTAAACTTTGACCCGAGACTAACGGATAAAGAATAAACAGAGATATCGAAAACTGAATGGAAAAAGCAATAAATTCAAATAAAAATAAAAGTGGAAACATTTAGATTTATTACTATCATATCAATTATTACAACTATTTCGGTTACAGTTCTCTGTCTTATTGGTATTGCAATATATTTCTCTTTTCATCATAAAAACACGGAACGATTAATGAAAATTTTTAGACTTGCCACCTCTGTATCCATGATACTAATCATTACAATAGCTGCACTTAGCGTTATTGGCATTACAATTACAGGCCTTTATCCGGGGATTATTGTGTTATCATTAGTAACGCTGATTCCAATCGCCTCTAAGTTTTACGAGAAAAAAATTATTATCAAGTCCATTGCTTTTCAGAGAAAATATTACATAATGCTCACAATTATTAATTTACTATCAATCCTGCTTGTATTATTCATGACATTTGTAATTGTTCATGACCGTATTTTTCAAGACTGCTGTTAATTATTACAAAGTGACACAATGGTAATTCTGAATCCCAAACGACTTCCCGGCTATTCAAATTCGGGAAACTTTGCGGAGCAGGTTTTCAAGTATCCTGATAGCTATCGGGACTGTAAGCCTTTTTTGTATATTTGATATAGAAGTAAAACAAACTGAAGCCCTTTCCTTCTTATAACAGGCGGAACTTTAAGCATAGTTTATTTAAACCCTTAATCTAAAAAAAAATGAACCATACATTTTTAAAGATTGTAATGACAGTATTACTTCTTCATAGCTGCATTGGCAACGGAATCCATGCGCAGATTAAGGATGACACAGTTAAAAAAATTGAAGCCACCTACCCTGTTATTGACAAAATGTTTAGCGACTATGCCAAACAAAATCATTTTCCCGGATTGGTGTACGGACTGGTAGTAAACGGAAAGTTAATCCATACCGGGAATTTCGGTTATTTAAACACTTCACAAAAAAATACAGCAAATAGTAAATCAGAATTCAGGATTGCTTCAATGACAAAGAGTTTTACAGCTATGGCAATTGTAAAACTTAGGGATGAAGGCAAACTTAAGCTCGATGATCCGATATCCCTATATATTCCCGAAATGGCAGCGCAAAAGTATCTGACTACAGATGCCTCCCCCATAACTATTCGTCATTTACTGACTCACGCGGCGGGGTTTCCGGAAGACAATCCTTGGGGAGACCGCCAAATGGCTAAAACAGATGAAGAATTTATTGCTATGATTAAAAAAGGAATTTCTTTTTCAAATGACCCGGGATTAAAATATGAATACAGCAATATGGGTTATGCCATGCTGGGCTATATCATTAAAAAGGTTTCCGGATTGTCTTATCAAACCTATATCACTAAAAACATTTTGGAACCTCTCGGTATGATGCATACTTATTTTGAGTACAGCAAAGTACCTCCAAATGAACTCGCGCATGGATACCGTTGGCTCAATGACCAATGGGTAGAACAACCCATGTTGCATGATGGCACTTATGGAGCTATGGGCGGTATGATTACTTCCATTGAAGATTTCGGCAAATATACTGCATTGCATCTTTCTGCCTGGCCTCCGCGAAATGATACAGACAATGGCCCCATAAAAAGAAGCTCTATCCGTGAAATGCAGTTTCCTTCAAACATGGGTTCTTTTGATCCTCAAAACACTTATCCTTATGATCGTATATGCCCTACGGTAGGAGCCTATTGTTATGGTTTGGGCTGGAGAAAATATTGCAACAACAACGTATATGTCGGACATAGTGGCGGATTGCCGGGTTTTGGAAGCAATTGGAAAATAATGCCTGACTACGGAATAGGGATTATCTCTTTCAGCAATCTTACTTATGCCAATATGAATCTGATAAACTTAAAAGTTTTAGACACAGTTATATCCCTTGCAAAACTGAAACCACATCAATTACCCGTATCGGCTATATTAAATCAGAGAAAAAATGAATTAATCAGTTTATTGCCTGAATGGAAGAATCCAGAGGCAAAGCATATTTTTGCGGAGAACTTTTTTATGGATTATTTCCCAGATTCTTTAAGAAAAGAAGCAACTACCCTGTTTAATAAAGCCGGTAAAATAATTAAAACGGGAGAACTTATTCCTGAAAACAATCTGAGAGGATCATTCATTTTGGAAGGGGAAAATATTGATATAGAAATAAGTTTTACGCTAACACCTGAGAATCCGCCATTGATTCAGGAATATAATATTAAAGAAATAAAGAAAAGCAAAAAATAGATTAATCCCCGACAGCAAGGATTTGCAATTGAGTACAGCGATTGCTGAAGGAATACGTACCCGCCCACTAACACGAGTTTGGGATTATATGAACAAAACAACAGTTACTAACATTTAATTTATATGCTCATGAATAAATTTCTAATAAAAAATCAACGGTTAATTATTCTCATAAGCAGTCTGCTGACCCTGGCTTATTCCATCTTTTCCATCTATGGACGTGTACGCGTTACCATCCTCTCTCCTGCAGAAGACAGAGTTTGGGAAATGGTAACTATTATAGCGGATTTACCTATGTTGATACCCGCTTTTCTGGGGCTGTTTTATTTTGCAAAAAGGAATAATACAAAAGTATTAATTCCTATTGTTTACACCCTATTGCTATTTGCTATGCTTTTTACTTTCATTTTGCAGTTTACGCAAGATAATGCTTTGGGATTTGCCTTGCCAATGTTTTTCATTGTTATGCCAATTTGTATTTATGCAACTATTGCATTAATTGGCCAAATTTTCAAGAGCAAGAGCGCATAAAGTTTTAAATTAGCCATCATTTTGATAATTAATACATGAAAATGAAAACTCAAATAGGAGAACAAAATGTACAAGCTTGGATTGATGGAGTAAAACCCGAGCATAGTTCAATCGTGTCACGTATTGACAAACTCATAAGAGAAGTAATACCCGAAATTAGATCTACTACAAAATGGCATAAACCTTCCCAACCGCTTGGTGTGCCTTTTTACGGACTGCCAGATAAAGGTTGGATGATTGCTCTTTGGTCGTTCAAGGACAGCGTAGGGATTGGATTTATAGCCGGAACACTTCTGCACCCCGAACCTCCGGTGGCAAAAATGGCGGGACCATGGAACAGAGCGATAGAATACAAGGCTCGTAGAATTGATATTCATGACGACACAGAGTTCGATGAGAAACTGATACGTTCATGGTTGAAACAAGCCCTAGAATTACCTGGATGGAGTAAAATAGATTAATGGCAGCATAACTCCGCAAAACCTCCTGACTTTGGGCAGATGAGGGTGACTGAGTTTAGGGAAGAAATTAGCCATCAGACAGCTTTATTTTTTGACGATTATCTGAAAAACCAAAAGAAATGGCCATCACTTGATCTTCATGGTGGATAAGCTACTGCACACAACATTGCATTGACTTATATGTGGGGCTTCGGAAGTTACAGTTTGGAAGCCCCATATTTTTTTAGATAAAGTCTTGACCCCGATGGTCTCAGTTGTGAAGCTATTAAACCGTAACTTCACGAAGATAAAAGCATCGAACGAAATTATAAATTATTGTATCGTATAATCCCTGCTATCAACCTCAGACAGTCGGAAAAATCCTAAAGCATAGTTTTTAACATTGGTTTGATTGACAATATTACCTTTAACCGCAGTTGGAGTGGCTTGAAACGGATTACCATCATTTCCTGTTGCTAATAAGATTTTATTGAAATACTCATAAAACCGTTTCGAAACACCATACAGTTTTATGTTTACCAAATCACCTTGCTCAAGGTCTTCATTAAAATAAAATTCTACTATTTGGTTACCCTGATAAAATTCATCGGATTCAAGGGAATATTCCGGGAAAGCCACATGAACCGTTTTTATACCGGTCATATAATAATTCTCCTGAGCGCCATTATCCTGATATGAAAAGCGGATTTCCGTTTGATCTCCTCCAAAACCTCCCGCATCATTTTGGGTAATTGTGCTTTCAATTACCGGCACCTCAATTAAGGTTTCTGTTGCCGTGTAAGTTTCACCGTTTAAAACAACCGTTAACAGATAAGTTTCACCTATAACAGGCACAAAATCGGTACAAATGTATTCACCAACACCACCTGTTTCAAAAAAATTAAAAACCGTATTGGCTGAATTGGTTATAAAAACCGTTGCCCCGGAAACCGTAGGAAATTCAGAACTATAATATCCTGTTGTTGTAGACAATTTAATTTTCTGTTCGTTTCCCGGCGTGTTTTTAATCCAATCAATAGAGGCATCAATTACCAATTTCGGTGAAGCCGTATCTAAATCTACATCAATCACTTCTGTACAGGCTGTCAAAAACAGACCGAGCGCAAGGACTAAAATTCTGCTGAATATTTTCATTACTTCTATTTTTTTAATGCTGTTTTTAGAATTTAAAATTGTAGGTTACACTCGGAACAATTCCGAATATAGATGTCCTTTTGGCTTCACTTATACCGGTTTCCGTATTTTGTCCGAAAGAATATGCTGCGGCATTACTTCTGTTATAGATATTATAAATACTGAAAACCCATTCACTTTGCCACCCTTTTTTCTTTTCGGGTTTCGGTTTGTATGTTGCCGATACATCAAGATGGTGATAAGCCGACAACGAGTTCTCGTTCCTTAAACCATAACTTGCAACAGTTACCCCATAATACTGGTATTTTCCGTTAGGAAACGTTGCCGCCTTACCGGTCTGAAAAGTAAAAATCCCGCCGAAACTCCATTTATCGGTTAATTCATAAGAAGTCGTAACAGACAAATTGTGGAGTTTATCATAATTCGCACGGTACCATTCTCCTCCATTAATTCCAGTCTCATCCGGTGTTCTTCCCGGCGTCCTCTGCTCGGCTTTGGAAAGCGTGTAGGAAACCCAGCCGTTAAGCTTTCCAGTATTTTTCCTGAACATCATTTCCAATCCGTAGGAACGCGCTTCACCATTCAACAATACTTCCTCAATGGCATCGTTTGCGATTAATTGGGCTCCATCGATATAATCGGCTTTATTTTTTATCTTTTTATAAAAGGTTTCAACTTCCAACGAATAGGCTCCTTCTTTTATGTTCTGAAAATACCCCAATGCCACCTGATCTAAAATTTCTGGCTTTAAATATTGATCACTCGGGGCCCAAATATCAAGCGGAGAAACCGAAGCTGTATTAGAAATTAGGTGGATGTATTGGCTCATGCGGTTATAACTCGCCTTAAAGGATTGATTGTTGTTCAACGAGTAAGCCACCGCCAGACGTGGTTCGAGATGATCAAACCCAATAATTTTCTCGTTTTTACCATATTTTATGGTTCCTGTTGGTGTTGCGCTTTCGTAAATCCCCAATTCCGAATTGAACACAACGGGCTGATTATTGGCATAAGTGTTTATTTCCTGTTCGCCCATTCTTTGAAAATTGCTGTATCGGAGCCCATAATTCACTGACAGTTTGTTGGACAGCTTTTGTTCGGCACTGATGTATATCGCGTTTTCAAATCCGTATTTCTTTGGAATCTGGTCTGGAATAATAGTAGCCGATTCATTAAAAGCGCCGATAGTTCCGGGATTGAATTTGTAGTAAATCGAATTTATCCCATAATTTAAAGACAACTTGTCGGATACATAATGTTTGAAATCGTATTTGAAACTGTAATTTTTAATATCCGATTCCCAATTGATCCCAACAATTTTCAGCTTTAACCCATAAGTATAATCACTGTAGATTACCGAAGCGTTAGAAAATATTTTACCCGAAAACACATGATTCCATCTTACGTTGAAGAGCGAATTCCCATAAGTATTTATAATATCATCGTTAATATTAAAATTATCGTTGCCAAAATATCCGGAAACAAAAACATTATTCTTATCGTTGAACTTATAATTCAGCTTTGCATTGATATCGTAGAAATAAGCCGAATTAGACTCGTTGGCCATTTTCAGAAAAAGATGGGCATAAGAAGCTCTCCCGGCCACCACAAACGAGCTTTTTTCTTTGAAAATCGGACCTTCGGCTAATAAACGGCTTGATATTGCACCTATACCACCGTTCATATGAAATTCTTTATTATTTCCTTCCTTTTGATAAATGTCAAGTACAGAGGAAACTCTTCCTCCATAATTTGCAGGTATTCCTCCTTTGTATAATTTCAGGTCTTTAATTACATCTGAATTAAAAACGGAGAAAAAACCAAACAAATGCGAGGTATTGTAAACCGTAGCTTCATCCAGCAATACCAGATTCCCATCAACGGAACCTCCTCGAACATTAAAGCCCGTAGCTCCTTCCTGCGCGTTAGTAACGCCGGGCAGTTGTAAGACCGATTTTAAAACATCGACTTCTCCCATCACAGCAGGCATTTTTTTAATGGTTGCAATAGAAAGTTTGTTGGTACTCATTTCAGGTTTTCGGATGTTCACCTTGGTCTTATTGGATTGGATTACAACCTCATCGAGCGATTTGCTGCTTTCATTCATCACGAAATTTCTTTTTGTGTTTTGTACTAAAGAAATTTTTTCTTCCACACTGTCAAATCCCACATAACTGATCACAAGCGTATATTCTCCTTTTGGCAACGTTATAGAGTAGAAACCGTAGGAATTGGTCGCAACCGAAATATTTGCTTCGGGAATAGTAATGTTTACACCAATCAGCGTTTCGTTATTTGATTTGTTGGCTACTGTTCCGCTAAGAGTATACTTTTCGTTTGTTTCCTGTGCATATGCACTAAATACAAATGCAAAAAAGAACAGTAAGCAACCCTCGATTTTGTTTTTCATTTTAAAAAATTTAAATTAAAAAATCACATTTTCAGATAAACTATACTTTCCCTGAATAGCATTAATCTGAATTATACTAAACGGATTGTTTTTATATCAAAAGGGAATTTACAACTACTAAAAATACAGGCTGCAAAACTCGGAAATATTCAGAAATTTTTTATCTTTTTTTTCATATAAAAAGAACATGCTTTTGTATAAAATTTGAATTTTGCCCCTGTTTTATGCTTTCCTTTTGTTTGATATAGATTCACGGCTATGAAAAGAGATTTACCCGAACAGTTTATTAATGAAAATTGGGCAATTCAATTTCTAACTTCTGCCAAACTGAGGTTGTACAGGCTTTTGTTTATGATTGCTTTTTAAGGCCTAAAGGATTATGTAGTGATACACACCGAAAATCAAAAAGTGATTACAGCCATGAATATTAAAACCATCCAGGATCAGCTGCCCAAGGCTATATTTGTAAGAGTAAGCAAGTCTTACATTATTAATACAAAGCAAATAGAATCTGTGGATAACAATACGGTATACATTGGCAAAAACGAAATTCCCATCGGAAATATTTACAGGGATTACTTTTTTAATGAATTTGTCACTAAAAAAATTGTGAAGCGCTAGTTTCCTGCTATTAAATGCGGCTTTGAAAGCCCCATCACCAAGTTATTTCTTCCCAAAAAGCGATTTCGGCATGACCTCTTTCAACGGAATGATTTTGAAGATTTGATTACCCAAAGCAAAAATCACAAAAGCAACGGCTGGTTTATAACACAGGGTGATAAATTTATTGTCAAAATCCGGCAAGAATTTCCCAACGGCAAGAACAACAGTCAAAAGTCCCAAAACATAAAGATACTTACTGCTAAAAGGATGCACACCAAACTTTTTATAATTGAAACCTATTTTAATCAGATTGTAGACAGTTAATGAAATAGTGGTCGCAATGGCTACCCCGATAATTCCCATTTTGAAAATCAGAAGGAAAATAAGGTTGTTTACTACTGTCAGTAAAGCCAAAGCAATTGTGGTTGTATTATTGAATTTATAATATTTAGAATTTGTGATAATGTAACCATTAAATCCGGTGGCTAAATCAAACAAGAGCGCGAAGCCCAGAATGTAGACGACCGGAAGCCCTTGTGCCAATTCGCTGCCGTTTTTCATTAACCCGAACAAATCTTCAATACCTGAAGCGACCAATCCGAACAAAACCGCCCCCATGGTAAACAGATACAAAGAGGTTTTATGGTGCAGGTCTTTCAAATCAGACATATTGTTTTCTTCGATGTACTTTGCAATGATGGGTGCCGAAATCGTGTACACACCCAATGCCGGAACAGTAATCATGCGCACTAAATTGGCCGAAGTATTGTAAATGGCTAATTGGGAGAAATCGTCTATAAACTCGCCTATCATGAAAGCATCAATATTAAGCGCAACGATCGAACCTAAGCTTCCAAAGAAGGTGTAGAACGAATATTGCATCAGTTCTTTCTGGAAATTATTTTCTTTTAGGAAGGCAAACGATGTCTTTCCTGTGAATCGGTCCAAACGCTGCACGTAAAAGAACATTCCTATAAGTGCGAACACAAAAAACAACACCACGATCCAAATCGCTGTGGCGGCCTCCACTTTCAAAAAGAAATAAGCGCCGAAAGCAAAAATCAAACCTAATTTCGGAAAAACGTTTTCGAAAATATTGGGAACAACAATTCGTTTTCTAATCGAAATAAAGCGCGAAAACAGCTGAATCAAAGCCAAACACAACATCACCGGAAAAATGTATTCTCCAAAGGCGTAAAACTGGGTTTGCCTGATTTGTTCGATAAAATAAGAAAGCCCCCAAAACAAAACGGTGACAATCACAAAATTTCTAATAATAAACCAAATGGAATACTTCAAAAGATTGTGTTGGTTTTGCGACTGCTCCATTCTAGGGTAAAAGCGAACATTTGCGTGCATGATCCCAAATGTCACCAATGGTAAAGCAAGCAAAGCGGTGGGTAAAATGTATTGTATTTTCCCGGCAAAATCCAAATCATGCGGATATAAGAAAACCGTCGACAGGATACCTATCAACGTACTGAAATAGCCTACGATACTGTATTTTAAACTTTGACGCGCGACAACACTCATTTTTTTCAATTACGAATTACGAAGCTCAAATTCCAAATTATCAAACAGGAATCACAAACAACTTTAAAATTATCTCTTTTCTCTTTTCCCTTTTCTCTTTTCCCTTGTCCCTTGTCACTTATCACTCAAACTCAATTCGGAATAAAAATAAAGTTATTGATATATCGGTTAAAATCGTTCAGGTATTCGTCTTTTTGAAAATCGGCCATCTGGTTGTAATCAAACGGAACGGTTTTCAGGTTTTTTCTGTCGAAGTAAAATACTTCGTAACCAAAACCTTTTATGTATTCAAAAATTTCGTGAATGGGATAATGGGCGTGGCGCAATTCAATTTCTATGATGAAAATTGGTTTGATGGTTTTCAGGATGTTTTCGCAACCTTTTACCGAATCAAATTCGTGACCTTCCACATCTATTTTCACTACATCTATTTTCGAAAGGCTTTTCTCTTTTGCAAATCCATCCAAAGTCACCATTTGAATTTCGACTTTCTCCACGTCCTCCCCCATTGCTTCCAACGAGGCTCGAGTATCCTGCAGTCCATTCCCTTTTTTTGGAATGTTCAAAACCGCTGTTCCTGATTTTGACGAAACAGCAAACGGATAAATCTCTGCTTTCGGAAACAATGGTTTGATGTAATTCACCAAACTTTTGTTGGGTTCGAAACCGATTATCCTTCCGTTCGTAACCACCTTTTCTGCCTGATACAGATAAATCCCTTTGTTGGTTCCGATGTCGATAAACACCGAATCCGGTTTCAGGATTTGCTGGATATACAACAACTCGGGTTCGCATTTGTAATTCCCGGTTGACAATGAGTCCAGGGTTTTGTAATAACGCTTTTTGTATAACGACGGCCAAAATTGATAGGCCAAATTGATTAATAGTTTCAGCATTTTTTATGAGTTTGCCAATTGTAGCAATTGGTTTTCGAGATTATTTTTCACACTTTCAAAAGTATATTGCTCCAAATACGGTTGCAAATTTTCGTATTCCGATGAAAGTTGTTCGATAGTAAGGTTGTTTAAAATGGTTTCCAAATCCGACGCAGTTTCATAGTACAGATTGTGCCAGTTCATTTTTGGATACGATGTTGGAAACAAACCAATTTTTCCGTTGTATATGCAATCGCCTTCGCTGCCGCTAACTTTAGTTTTTCCGTAAATCTCATCCACCCAGTAAAACGATGTTTGGCTTTTAATCGGACACAGCAATAGATGGGCTTTCGCAACCGTTTGACTGTATTCTTCCCACGGAATAAACTGATTGTAATGGGTAATCTCAATATTTTCATTGCATTGCTTCTGCAAGGATTCAAGCTGACCTAAAACAGTATCGTTTTCAGGTTTTCCCAAAAAAGTAAAATGAAGTTTTGATTTCGGATGAAGTTTTGGCAATACCGAAAGTAACATCGTAACATCTTTGCGTTTGTTGGAAACATTGCCTGGCATTACAATATTGATGGTGTCGGATGGCTGAAAAGTACTCGACTGACAGTAATTCATCTGAACGAGTTGTGTCCGGTCTGCATACCTGCTTTTTCCGGCAACCTCATCCTGCAAACTTTTCGACAAGACTCCGAATCGGCCGGCTTTCAAAATCAGTTTTCGGTTTGAACCGACTTTTTCTTTCAGGTATAGTTTCAGGAAATACGTCAAACGTTCTTTTTCGCTTAAAACATTCCGCAATGAAATCCCTTTAAAAAAAAGACTGAAGTTGAGATTATGCAGCAAACACAATGTGGGCTTTTGGTCAAAAACTGCTTTGTATTGTTCAAAATTGCGATGAAAGGTATTTACAACCACTGCATCAAAATGGTGCACAGGAATTTCCAAAACCGATTTTACTACGGTTATCATTTCCTTGGGGATGCTGCTGAGTTTGTGCAGCACTTTTTCGTGGACAAAAAACTCAAATTCGATCTGATTCATCTCCTTCAGTAATAAATACCACTGTTCCAGCAGGACTGAATGGGTTTCCATTTCGATAAAGGCGAATCGTTTCTTTTCCACTACTGAATTTTCTAATCCCACAAAAATAAAGATATTTCCTCTTTAAAATTGATTATTCAAAGGAAACAAGTTAGTCAACCTAAAATTTATGTACGTTTGCAAACTCCTTTGGCTCAATTATGATATATTACTTTGAAATAATCATATAAAAGTTCCCCCAGAAAAAAATTATGTAAAGAAACATATATTTTCACTCACGATTCATCGACCAATATTAATCACTGACATTACATGAATAAAATTACACTTTTTACCCTATTTTTTTTGAGCTTGAATCTGAACGCTCAAACCGAGTTTTTTACTTCTGAAATTTATTTGTCTGAAAATAGCAAGCAAACTTTTTATTCTGCAATCAGCGTAAGCGACAACTATGCTTATTTTGTTGCTAATGATTACAACCTGTATGCTTTTGATAAAAAAAATGGCAGTTTGATCTGGAAGAAATATTTGGCCAGTAAAACGAATATGCCTCCAATAATTCATCAGAATACAGTTATAGCAAACAGATATCTTGATAATTCTGAAGCAAGCATTATGCTGGATGCTTTAACGGGAGATGAACTCAAAACCTTAAGCATAGGCCCAATAAAGACCGATCCGTTTTTTAAGGACAACATCATGTATTGTACGGCTTTACAGGACGGCGGAAATATTATGGCCTATGATTTAACTAACAATCAAATTGTCTGGAAAAAATTTATTGCTCACGGTGTAGAAGTTCAGCCGTATTTTTTTCAGGACAAAATTGTAGCCAATGCCGAAGGTGATAACTGGTTTGAAATGGATTATGAAGGAAAGTCGCTGGACACCCGTTGCAAAAACAAAATGACCCTTAACGATGACAGTGAAATATGTGTCAGAAATTTTAAGCGACTGACACATAATCAAAAAGAGATTTCTGAAAAGATTCTTCAACAGGATTATGACTTCGATATCCGTTACGAAAAGGATAAAACGATCCTTTTAAACCAAAATCAACTGACGATTATCAACAATAAAAATAAAGTTTTCAGACAAGTGGTTTTAGACGAGGTTCTCGAATTCCCCGAAACAGCTACTATCGAAAATGATTACAAAAGTATTTGTCAGATAACAGACAATAAGATTTGGGTTTTTTATCAGAACCTTTTAGCGCTTTACGATATTGAAAGCAATGCGGTTTTAAGGACGATTGATTTGACAAAATGGAATCCGCACAGAATAGCTATGGATGGAGACAATTTATGGATTATTTCCAGAAACGATGCTCAGTTGCATGGCATCAGAATAAATTAGTCCCGAAAAAACACACAGATACTTACCGAAAGAAACAACTACGAGGCTATCTCTCTGGAAAGAAACCATTTAATTTAAAGCTAAATCATCATCGAAAAAAGCCGATTATGTTTGAGTATTTTATGGTGATTTATTAAAAAGACATGCTTGACAAAGAAAAAATTTCTACAGGTTTTCATTCCGTTACTGGTGAGAAAATCTACCTTGGCGATAAAATCCGACAGTTTATTATTGGAGATATGTCAACAGCTTTTGTAGTTATGTATGACGATTCAGAGCAAAATTATGTGATGATACCAATAGGAAGAAATTCCAAAAATGGACTTTATCGAAAATATCCGTTAAAGGGCAATCTCGATTCACCGCATTCGAAATTTCACGTTGCCGGAAATGTTGTTTTTCTCATACGCCCAATATTGGAGATAAAGTAAAAATTATTGTCACCAATAAGGGCGAGAACTTTCCTTTTGGCAGTTTTGCCGAAGTTCTTTCAGTGGATGAATGGGCAATCCGGTTAAAATCTCCTTTAGCAGACGACGAAAAAGAATTTCAGTTCGGTGAATTCATGGAAAACCGAATATAGCAGGTAATTTCACTTATTAGCTCAGTACTCACTCTTTAAATTTGATTATTCAAAGGAAACAAGTTACTCAACATAAAATTTATGTACGTTTGCAAACTCCTTTGGTACAATTATGAGATATTATATTGTAATTCCTTCGCATAACGAAGAAAAATTTATGGCGCTAACACTCGAATCGTTGGTAAAGCAAACCGTTTTGCCTTCGAAAGTCGTAGTTGTAAATGATAATTCGACGGATCGGACTGCGGAAATCGTTCAGGCTTTCGCCGAAAAACACCCATGGATCTCATTAGTGAACAAAACTTCGGAAGCGATTCATTTACCGGGAAGCAAAGTGATTCAGGCGTTTCAGAAGGGATTTGAAACTGTCGACCAAAACTACGACCTCATCGTTAAGGCGGATGCCGATTTGATTTTTCCCGACAACTATTTTGAAACGATTATCAGCCACTTTGAAAGTGATGAAAAAATCGGTATGGTGGGTGGATTTGCCTACATCGAGAAAAACGGCGATTGGATTTTAGAGAGCCTGACAGACAAAGATCACATCCGCGGTGCTTTTAAAGCCTACCGAAAAGCCTGTTTTGAGCAGATTGGCGGATTAAAACCCGCTATGGGCTGGGACACCGTAGACGAATTATTGTGCAAATTCTACAATTGGAAAGTGGTTACTGATGAATCACTGAAAGTAAAACACCTAAAACCCACTGGAGCGAATTACAATCAAGCCTCCCGTTACAAACAAGGCGAAGCATTCTACACTTTGGGCTACGGATTTTTCATTACAGCGATTGCTTCCTTAAAACTGGCGATGCGCAAAGGAAAACCTTTTTTGTTTTTGGATTATATCAAAGGGTTCTGGAAAGCGAAATCGGAAAAGAAAACCATGTTGGTTACGCCAGAGCAGGCAAAATTTGTTAAGTCTTATCGCTGGAAGAAGATGAAAGAAAAGTTGTTTTAACAAGGCACCTTACTCCATAAAAAACAAACCATTCTTAAAATAAATCTCAAGAATGGTTTGCTCAAAAAGCAATAAACTGCCCTGATAATGCCTTAATTCAAAAAAGCTAAAGCAATGTATTTGTCTACAACCGCTTTAAACTCTTCTTTATTAACCGGTTTGGAAAGATAACCATTGAAAGCCTTGCGGTAATTCTCTTTGTCATCATTCTGTAAATAGGCAGATTGTGCTATGATCGGAATTTCCGGCGACTCATTTTTAATGAGTTGGGCAGCGGTATACCCATCAACTTGCGGCATGCGAAGATCCATTAAAATCAAATTGATGTCCGGGTTGTTTTTGTATATTTCGTATGCTTCTTCCCCGTTTTTGGCTCTTATGATTTCAACGTTCCCTTTTTCCAACAGTTTTTTCAAAAGCATATAACTAATTTCCTCGTCTTCAGCAATTAACACTTTAATCGTTTTTTTAGACGCTGTTGCTTCTACATCTGCCAGTGCCGGTTCATAAGGAACTTTGAAATAAAATTCGGTTCCAACGCCAGGTTCTGATTCTATTTCTAAATTTCCGCCCAATAAATCAACATAGTGTTTTACCATAAAAAGACCTAAACCAACATTATTATTCTCATCAGCAACTTTTTCCAGAGTAACCTTTGATGCCAATTGATCTTCTATTACTCTCTTATCGAAACCAACACCGCTGTCTTTTACATAAAATTTGATTTCATCTTTTTCCAATCGGTAACCCATTTCAACAAAACCTTTGTGCGTATATTTCAATGCATTGCTTAACAGACTGGTAAAAATGTGATTGATCTTAACTCCATCTACCATAACTAAATCGTCCCTATCCACCAAACCTTTTCCAGATCTGAAATTCAACCCTTTATACAACACTCTGCCAACAAATTTTACTTTTAATTCGTCCAGCAAATTATTTAAAGAAACCTTTTGTTTAGTAACGGTTTCATTTTGGGATTCGTAGGAATTATAATTGAGAAATTCAGAAAAAACTTCTTCCAACTCACTCGAACAATTAGCTATGATTTCAGCAAAATTATTTCTTTCTTCTAAATCTAATTTAGACGTACTCAACAGATTGGCTAGACCAACAATGGTATTCAAAGGTGTTTTGACTCTATGTAGAACAGATTCGATAAGCTCTGTTTTCAATGATTTACTTCCAGCGGATTCACCGCTCTCCAAATTATCCGAAACTCCTCTAACTCCTTTATAGGTTTCACTCAACACCAAAGACAAACTTGCCAACTGATCGCGCAATGCATTCACTTGGCTTTCTAACTCTTCATAAGATGGTTTATTTGCATTCATCTCCCTTGTTTTTTAATTAACTATTCCACTTTTAGACACAACAAAAACACATTAAATCAAATCCGAAACACACAAATAAAAACGTGTATCTATTTGATTCTTACAAAGTTACAACATTAAAAAATCAAAAGACAGAATTTTACAATTTCATGACAAACTAATATTCTTCTTTGCTTTAATATTTCACAATATCATGAAGCAGTATTCATATTTTATTATTTCCTAAATCAATTGGAATACCGGTTTCAAAATATTCATGAATCCAAATCCTAACTCATAACTATTTTCGTATTTTCGCTAAATATTTATAAGCATGATTCGATATTTATCCCAAATAGGAAAATACTTTTTGATGTTGAAGGAAGTATTCAACAAACCCACCAAATGGTCCATGATGAAACAGCTTATCATGAAGGAAATAGACGATTTAGTCATGGGGTCTTTAGGAATTGTAGCATTCATCTCGTTCTTCGTGGGCGGGGTTGTGGCGATTCAGACGGCATTAAACTTAACCAATCCATTGATTCCTAAATACCTAATCGGATTTGCAACCCGCCAATCGGTTATCCTTGAGTTCGCCCCTACCTTCATTTCCATCATTATGGCCGGTAAAGTAGGATCGTTCATAACTTCAAGTATTGGAACCATGAGGGTGACCGAGCAAATCGATGCTTTGGAAGTAATGGGTGTAAACTCGTTGAATTACCTGGTATTCCCTAAAATTGTCGCCATGATGTTATACCCGTTCGTAATCGGACTGAGTATGTTCCTTGGAATTTTTGGCGGATGGATAGCCGGTGTATACGGGGGGTTTGCTTCGAGTACCGAATTCCAAACCGGACTTCAGGTTGAATTCATACCGTTTCACGTGACTTACGCCTTCATCAAAACGGTTTGTTTTGCTTTTTTATTGGCGACAATTCCGTCTTTTCACGGGTATTACATGAAAGGTGGCGCTTTGGAAGTTGGAAAGGCCAGTACAACTTCGTTCGTTTGGACTTCCGTTGCCATCATTTTGGTGAATTATATCCTAACACAGTTACTTTTAAGCAAATAATAAGATGATTGAGGTAAAAAATGTAGAGAAATCCTTTGGAGAACAAAAGGTCTTAAAAGGAATCACAACCAGTTTTGAAACCGGAAAAACCAACCTGATTATTGGACAGTCCGGTTCCGGAAAAACGGTTTTGCTTAAAAGTTTATTGGGAATTCATAAAGTGGATTCAGGCACCATCTCTTTTGATGGCCGAATTTATTCTGACATGAATGATGATGAAAAAAGAGAATTGCGAACTGAAATCGGAATGGTATTTCAAGGAAGTGCGCTTTTTGATTCGATGACAGTAGAAGAAAACATCGGTTTCCCACTAAAGATGTTCTCAAACAAAAATGCACGTGAAATTAAAGAACGTGTCGATTTTGTAATTGATCGTGTAAAACTGATTAATGCCCATACAAAAAAACCTTCTGAAATATCCGGAGGTATGCAGAAACGTGTGGCGATTGCCCGAGCTATAGTAAACAATCCGAAATATTTGTTTTGTGACGAACCCAACTCGGGGCTGGATCCGAAAACTGCTGTAGTCATCGACAACCTTATTCAGGAGATTACAGAAGAATACAACATTACAACGGTTATCAACACGCACGACATGAACTCGGTAATGGAAATCGGAGAAAAAATCGTGTTCCTAAAAGAAGGCGTTTTGGCTTGGGAAGGCACTAAAAAGGAAATTTTCAAAACCGATAACGAAGCGATTGTAGACTTTGTTTACTCGTCGGAATTATTCAAAAAAGTAAGAAAGGCTCAAAACAGAGCTGACAAATTATAAAAAAAAGGAGTCAAAATTGACTCCGTTTTTTTATACAGTTCACTTACTTCAATTCGTTCGCCATTGCGGTTATCCTCTTAATGTCCTGCTCTTTGCCTTTTGGATAAATCAGCAATACATCTTCTTTATCAACAATAATGAAATCCTGAAGTCCATCAACAACAACAAGTTTCTTCCCTTCCGTACGGATTATGTTGTTAGACGCATTTTCAAGAATTACAGTAGCATTCACAACTGCATTATCCTGTTCATCTTTTGGCAATTTATCATATAATGAACCCCAGGTTCCTAAATCGTTCCAGTCGAATGTTGCCGGTAAAACATACACATTTTGAGCTTTTTCCAAGATGGCATAATCCACTGAAATATTTTCAGAATTAGGATAATATTCTTTTATGAACTGTTTTTCATCTGCAGTATTAAGAACATCAAATCCGTTCATAAATTCAGAAAACATCACCGGATTAAAATCCTCGTAAGCTTTCAAAATAGATTCTACGCTCCACACAAATATCCCTGCATTCCAAAGAAAATTTCTGCTTTGAATAAACTTTCTCGCCGTGGCATAATCCGGTTTTTCACGGAACTGCACCACTTTTTTTATCGGTCGCGAATCCAATTTATCGTACTCAATATAACCGTAACCTGTATTTGGGAATGTCGGCAAAATTCCTAATGTCATCAATTTGTCTTCACGCTCGCAAAAATCGAAGGCATGTTGCAAATTAGAGACAAACTGCAATTCATCTTCTATCCAATGGTCGCTGGGCGCCACCACCATAACAGCGTTCGGATTTTGTTTTTTTATTTTTAGCGATGCATATAAAATACACGGAGCGGTATTTCGCATAGCAGGTTCCAAAACAATCTGCTCCTGTTTTACCCCCGGAAGCTGTTCCAGAATCAAGTCGTTGTAGACTTCGTTGGTAAGGATTAAGATATTTTCTTTGGGAATCAACTGTGACAAACGGCTGAACGTTTTCTGAATCAGCGTTTCCCCTGTTCCCAACATATCGTGAAACTGTTTTGGAAATTCTGTTGTACTTACCGGCCAAAATCTGGAGCCTACTCCACCAGCCATTACTATTGCATAATAATTCTTATTCATCTGTTTTAAACTTGATAAGTTACCGAGTTGTTGGTAATTTAATTTGGCAGCAACTCTACTTCGGCATTGGGATTAAAAAGATAGATTCTTCCCGAATTTATCTCGACACACTCGTACCGTTTTGTTCGCAATGCCACTTTTTTAAATATTTTTCCATTATGGATGCGAAACACACTTCCGTACGGAATCTCAAAGATATAATTTTTATCGCTAACCGGATCGAATTGTTTCAAAGCCAGCGACAAGGTTGCATCGGTATCGCTGCTTGCTTTTGGATTCCTAAAATGCCTCGCAAGCAATGGCAGCAGCTGACTGGGAAAAATCTCCGGACGGATAAAAGATACCATCAAACGCTGGAATGTTATTTTCCATTCGTCCCCATGTGGTTTTATGTTTCTCCCGAATTTTTCGAACGCCACCAAATGAGCAATCTCATGGATCAACGTTATCAGAAAGCGGTATTTATTCAAACTTGCGTTGACAGTTATCTGGTGAAAGCCATCGGGATGTCTTCTGTAATCGCCATGGCGGGTCACACGCTCGTTTACGATTTTCAGGTGCACGTGATTGGCCCTGATCAGCTCAAAAACGGCTTCAACAGCAAGTTCGGGAATATACTTTTCTAAAATCGATTTCATTTACGGAGTAGTTGAGGACACCTGCAACACTTTTCCATTGTAATATTTATTTCCGGTAAGTGCGAAGTTAAAAATGTAATCTGCCATTTCTTTAGCTGTTATCGGTGCTTCATATCCTGGAAAGGCTTCTTGTAACATTTCTGTCTGAACCGCACCCAAAGCCAGCACATTGAATGCTATTCCCCTTTCTTTGTACTCTTCAGCCAATACCTCAGTTAAAGTAATTACTGCTCCTTTACTGGAACTGTAAGCCGTAAGCCCCGGAAACTTCATGCTGCCCTGAATTCCTCCCATGGAACTGATGGTTACCACATGGCTTCCTTTTTCAAGAAACGGAAGACAGATCCGCGTTAAATTAGCTACACCGAAAACATTTACTTTATAGACGTTTTCGAATTCTTCTGCAGACATCTTTCCGAAAGACTTCGACAAAAGCGATCCTGCGTTATGAATAATTACATCCACTCTCTTCCAGTCGGAAGCAATAAAATGAGTTACTTTTTCCAAATCCTCTTCTAAAGCCAGATCAACACTTAAACAAGTGATATTTTCATTTCCGAGCAGCTCTGGAGCAATTTTTCTGGAAATTGACAACACCCTGTGACCGGCTTCTGCAAACTGCAGGGCCAATTCACGCCCAATTCCTCGGGAAGTTCCCGTAATGATTATATTTTTCATATGGAATTTATTCTTTTTATGGTCTTAAGGAATTCGTACATTCATTAAAAACGATTCAATTATGCAAGTCCTTCATTCCTAAAACTAAAATACTAAAAATCCCGTTCTGAATTTCAAAACGGGATTTAATTTATTATAAACAACGGGCTTACGCCAACATTGTTACAGGGTTTTCTAAAAACAATCTTAGTGTTTGTAAAAACTGTGCTCCAGTTGCACCATCAACTGTTCTGTGATCACAAGCCAAAGTAAGCGTCATAGTGTTACCCACAACGATTTGCCCGTTTCTCACCACTGGTTTTTCTTCGATAGCCCCAACAGACAAAATAGCTGAATTCGGCTGGTTAATGATTGATGTGAATGACTGAATACCAAACATACCTAAGTTAGAAACAGTAAATGTACTACCTTCCATTTCTGCCGGTGTCAGTTTTTTGCTTTTCGCTTTTACCGCCAAATCTTTCACATTAGCACCAATTTGAGATAAACTCATTTGATCAGTAAAGTTCAATACCGGTACAACCAAACCGTCTTCAACAGCCACAGCAACCCCAATATTCACATGATGATTGATGATCATTGCATCTTCTCTCCATTGCGAATTAACTTGCGGATGCTTTTTCAATGCCATTGCACAAGCTTTCACCACCATATCATTGAATGAAACTTTCGTATCCGGAACAGTATTGATAACCGCTCTTGATTTCATTGCCTCATCCATTGCCACTTCAATAGTTAAGTAGTAATGAGGCGCCGTGAACTTCGATTCTGCCAAACGACGCGCAATCGTTTTACGCATTTGCGAATTTTTGATTTCTTCCTGGAATTTCTCTCCGGCCGGAACAAATGGTTTAACAGCAGGAGCTGCAGTAGAAGCCGCGGGGGCTGAAACCGCTTGTACAGCTGCAGCTTGAGGCGTGAACCCTTCCACATCGCTTTTCACGATTCTTCCGTTTTCGCCTGAACCTTTTACCTGAGAAAGGTCAATCCCTTTTTCCTGCGCAATTTTCTTTGCCAACGGAGATGCAAAAACTCTATCTCCTGTATTTGTATTTTGTACTGGAGCAGCAGGAGTTTCTGCTTTTACTTCAGCCGCTTTTTCAGTAACAGGAGCCGTTCCAGCACCACCTGATTTGAAACCGGCTACGACAC
This sequence comes from Flavobacterium enshiense, assembly GCF_022836875.1. Lineage (NCBI taxonomy): Bacteria > Pseudomonadati > Bacteroidota > Flavobacteriia > Flavobacteriales > Flavobacteriaceae > Flavobacterium > Flavobacterium enshiense. The sequence goes on along the minus strand of NZ_CP090376.1, from coordinate 1,301,649 downwards.
CGGAAACATCTGTCCCCGCAGGTCCGATAATCGCTAAAATACTGTCAACCGGAGCTGTTTGCCCTTCGTCAACACCAATATATAAAAGCGTTCCGGAATTGAATGATTCAAATTCCATTGTCGCTTTATCAGTTTCAATCTCTGCAAGGATATCCCCTTCTTTTACTTCGTCACCAACTTTTTTCAACCAAGTTGCCACCGTTCCGTCAGTCATTGTATCACTTAAACGCGGCATGGTTACCACTTTTACACCTGCAGGAAGTGCAGCAGCCTCTTTCGGAGCTTCCTCTTTAGTTTCTGCAACAGGAGCAGACTCAACCTTAGGAGCAGGAGTATTTCCGCTTATCAAAGCCGAAATATCTTCACCCGAAGCACCAATAATTGCCAAAAGAGCATCTACCGGAGCCGACTCACCTTCCTGAATTCCTATATGTAATAATGTTCCCGCATTAAACGATTCGAACTCCATCGTAGCTTTGTCCGTTTCAATTTCAGCAAGGATATCTCCTTCTTTAACAACATCACCAACTTTTTTCAACCAAGTTGCCACAACGCCTTCGGTCATGGTGTCGCTTAAACGCGGCATTGTAATTACTACTGCCATAATCGATTATAATTTATGTGGTATAAATGGATAATTTTCCTGTTCGTAAACAACGTCATACAACTGATTCACTTCTGGAAAAGGAGATTCTTCTGCAAATTTTTCACATTCATCCACCAAATCTTTTACTCTTTGGTCGATAGCTTCGATTTCTGCTTCAGTTGCATAATTTTTTTCTTTGATGATATCAAGAACCTGAGTAATTGGGTCGATTTTTCTGTACTCGTCAACTTCTTCTTTGGTTCTGTAGTGTTGGGCATCCGACATGGAATGACCTCTGTAACGATACGTTTTCATTTCCAGGAAAGTTGGTCCGTCGCCACGACGCGCTCTATCGATCGCTTCGTGCATCGCTTCCGCAACTTTGATTGGGTTCATCGCATCTACCGGTCCGCATGGCATTTCATATCCTAAACCTAATTTCCAGATATCGGTATGGTTCGCTGTTCTTTCAACAGACGTACCCATTGCATAACCATTATTTTCAACGATGAATACCACAGGAAGTTTCCACAACATGGCCATATTGAAAGCCTCGTGAAGCGATCCCTGACGAGCAGCTCCGTCACCGAAATAAGTTAGCGTAACACCTCCGGTTCCGAAATACTTATCTGCGAAAGCAATTCCGGCTCCTACTGGAATTTGAGCACCTACGATACCGTGACCTCCGTAAAACCCGTGTTCTTTATCGAAAATATGCATCGATCCTCCCATCCCTTTCGATGTACCGGTAACTTTTCCTAACAGTTCCGCCATAACTCTTTTGGGATCTGTTCCCATACCGATTGGCTGAACGTGGTTACGGTAAGCCGTTATCATTTTGTCCTTAGATAAGTCCATCGCGTGTAAAGCTCCCGCTAATACCGCCTCCTGTCCGTTATATAAGTGCAAGAACCCACGAACTTTCTGTTGAATGTATAATGCAGCGAGTTTGTCTTCGAACTTTCTCCAGAACTGCATGTCTTCATACCATTTAAGGTAAACTTCTTTTGTAATTGGTTTCATTGTTGCTCTTTTAAGCTTTATTACACAATTTTGCGAAGGGCAAAAATAACACATCTTGTTAAGAAGTGAAAATTTAACCCCATTAAATTACTCTTTTTATAGAAAGTTTTTATCAAACATCAGTGGCAGCAAACTCTTCAGGGAATCTGATTTATACACTTCCCCCACAGCACCCATAAAATAAATCTCAATCGGCTGCTCCTGACGGATTTCATACTCTGCTATAGACTGACGACAGGCGCCACAAGGAGGAATAGGCTCCGACACCTCTTTACTGTCTCCCGTAGCGGAAATTGCCATTTTTAAAATCTTAGCATCCGGATAAATTGCTCCTGCCTGAAACACCGCTACCCTTTCAGCACACAATCCGGAGGGATAGGCAGCGTTCTCCTGGTTAGACCCCAGGACAACCTTTCCGTTATCCAGCAAAATTGCAGCACCTACCCTAAACTTAGAATAAGGAGCATAGGCTTTTTTACGTATCGCTACAGCCTGAGACATCAAATCATTTACCTCGCGAGCAAGTTCATCGACAGAATCATAAACTGTAAAAGAGGCAGTCACATTAACATTCTTCATCTGACAGATTATTACAGACAAAAAATCCAAACTCATTACAAGTTTGGATTTTTCATTCATTATTCTTTTCTACTAATATTCATCATAGGAATCTCCGAAACTAAATGTTAGAGAGAAACGCAATGTATTTTCCAGCGGATTTCTTACTGTAGATGTAGAGAACAAATACGAAACATCCACTTTAACGGTATTGTACTTAAATCCTGCACCAATAGTCGCGTACTGTCTTGCTCCTTTGTCTGGACTTTCATGGAAGTAACCCGTTCTGAAAGCGAAGGATTCCTGATACCAGTACTCCGCTCCTAATGCCCAAGCGATTTCTTTCATTTCTTCGCTGAATCCGCCCGGAGCATCACCAAACGATTTAAACATCCCTTCAAACCAGCCTATTTGCCTGTAATCCTCATTAACTATAGCCTCATCCGTCTCATCAATAACACCATTACCATCTTCATCACCAACTTCTTGAGGGGTCGGAACCATCAGTTTGTTTATTTCCGCTAAAGCCGTAATCTTATTATAATCATCCAAAATAAAATCAAAACTACCTCCTAACTTAAAATTAGCCGGGAGAAAGTTAGAACTTCTTTCAACATCACCATCATAGGAAATTTTTGGCCCCATATTCTGAAGATTCAAACCGATTCTGTATCTGGCATTAAAATCACTCATTGCAAATTCTTCCGACTGATAAAACCCTGAAACATCCACCGCAAATGAATTAGCAGAAGAAGCATCGGTATTACCATCAGGAATTTTTAAATTGGAACGGATATAACGACCGGCAACCCCCATTGAAAACTGATCGCTTAATTTCAACGCATAAGAAAGATCGAAAGCTAACTCATTCGGATTTACCTTATATAGCTCAGTTCCAATATCATCAGTTATGGTAATATCCCCTAAACCAAAGTAACGCAAACTGGCAGCAAAAGCACTTCGCTCGTTAAAACGATCATAGAAAGTAACCTGCCCTAACGATATATCATTGGCAATACTGGTCAAATAAGGCGTATAACTAACAGAAGCCCCATATTTAGTGGTTGCGAAAGCATATTTGGAAGGATTGTATTGTTGTGAAAAAACATCTGCTGAAGTTGCCGCCCCCATATCAGCCACACCAGCTGCACGGGCATCTGCAGCTATAAGCAAAAAAGGAACTCCTGTCGTAATCACATTTTCCTGAGCTTTAACCAACTGAAACACAAACAGGAACAAGGACACTATGACTATTTTTTTCATTTTTTTATTATAATTTATTTAACAAATATACTATTTTCTTAAAGTATTACAAGTTTCTCAATCTTTTCTGCAGTTTTATTCGAACTTAATGATTTTACGGTAAGCTTATAAACATAAACCCCTTTTCCGATTTTATCCCCAAAATCATCCCTGCCATCCCATTTAATACTACGAGATAAAAAACCTTCTGTCGCTAAAGACTGATTGATAGTTTTAACCACTTTTCCAGTAATTGTCATAATCTGAACCTGCACATCTAATGACTCAAAAGGTCGGTTATGAGAAAACCAAAACTCTGTATAATTCACAAACGGATTCGGGTAATTCAACACGTTTGAAAGCTCTACATTTTCATCCCCCATCACAATAAACTGAATTTCTGCCGTGGAAAAATTATTATACACGTCCCAAACCTTCAATGTAAGAGTATGCAATCCCTTAGCTAAATTCCTAAACGGATAGCGCACCTTTCCTTTTGTATAATCATTCGGATCGGTTTCAAAATAATCGTTCAGGATATAAGGCTTATTCTCGTTCCCATCCAAAATCGCCACGATATCATGACCGATTCCGCTGGCCGTATTGATTCCGTGCTCATCATCCAAAAAAGCCAGGAATATTGGAGAAGCATTAGTAATCCCTCCCGAAACAAACTTATCATCGTTCATGTACAACCTTATTTTAGGAGGCAGATTATCTGCTACTGCATTTTCATTAATCCCTCCCACCTTAACTGTTAAATCATGACCGGTATTATCAACTAAAGTTCCATTTTTTTTAGCATAAAAACTCACCCTCCCGGTTCCGACAGGAATCTTAATATCCCTTGGCACGACAAATCCAAATTCAAACAAACCATTAGTAACCGAAGCATTCCCTCTGAAAATCGTCTCCCCCAGGGTTTTAAATTCCATAATATCCAATTGCCCATTACCACCCAGAGCACCATCATTACCCAACGTTCTTCTGTCTATATCTTTATCAAAAATCTGAACCATTAAATCTCCGTTATAATCAGATTGCAGGTTGTCCGATTCATCCACCACTTCACCCGATATCTTAACATAACTCAGCGCTTCCAACGTATCTGTGGGCTGCGTTACTGGCACATCATTTATTTTTGTCAGCTTTATTTTCGGTTTAGGGATCGCCAATTTCAAAGCAGGATCTCCTACATAAAATGCAACATTCTGATCGCTCTGACTCACTTGATTTTTTGCCTGACGAAGCGCCTCAGCAATCGAAACTTCATTATTAGGCCCTAAACCATACAATATAGGAGTTAACGCCTCATTAATCAACTTGCCCGTCCATAATGTTATTTCCCTCGTAGTAGTGACTAACGAAATGGCACCTCCGGCTATATTCCAATACATGTACTCACCCGCGGTTGGGCGGCTTGGATTATCAAAACGAGTAAATTCACATGTAATGGTAATAAACAAAGGATATCGGTATCGGTTTTTAAGATTTTGTGCGGTTGTCTTTTCAAAAATGCGTTCCTGAGCCAATCCGTCCTCTCCACCATGCCCGAAATAATTGAACACCAATCCGCCACTTTCAAATTCATTCACAAAATCTGTATTAACGGATGGATAGCGTTCCCCTCCTGCAGCAGTAACCTGCACATAGGAATCGGAATGTATTTTTTTTACGTTAACAAATTGTTTTTGATCATATAAATCATCACTTATAACATCAATTATCCGCTGTATTGGCTCATCACCTTGTTTATCGATATCATCAGAAATAATAACGAATTTATTACGCCATCTTCCATAGGATTTCTCATTATGATATTCAAACACTTTGTTAACCATTTGATCAGCATCGACAGGAGAATTCACCAACATTCTTCCTACAGCCACATCTACCCCTTTAACAGAAGTCATCGTACCTTCATCATCACCCATCAAACCATAAAAATCATCTGACATAAAGGTCATGAAATTTGAAAAATTCAACGAATTAGTTCCGGAATTGGCCGCCACTTTATACAACGCTTGAAAAACAGGCACTACATTGGTATTTCCAACAATACGGTTTTTATAATCATAAGAGGCATCTCCGAAAAGATTCAAATATTTAATTTTTCCTGTCTCTGCCGGAAAAGTCGGATAACTGGTATAAATATATTTGACAAAATTACGAATCGCACCTATATCCTGCTTCCCAGAAGAAAACTCCTGATAAATCGAACCTAAATCCACAACTTTCACATTCAACTTTGAATAATTTCGGTGAAACTCAGCCAATTTTTCCGCCTGAGCTTTTAACCTGGACGGTGTCACAATTAAATAATCTATATCCTTTGGAATGCCCTGAGCATCATTAAAAATAGTTCCTTTCAGATTTTGATTAGCAATTCGTTCTCCCGATTGACTTGGAGGCGTATAAATATCGTCAACATCCAACGCTACATATTTTCTGACATCTCCTAAAGTCGATTTAAACGAAAAATTAGGTTGGCCGGAGTTAACAACTTTTGAAACATTATAAATATCGGTCACATCCCAAACCTGCGAAATTTTACCGGCACTTGACAATTGATATTCGCCTATCCCAAAATTGGTCCCAGCCAAATCATTCCTAAACAAAAACTGTTTCCCATAGCCTTGCAGCTTTCTTTTGGCTACCAAAGAAATATTATCCAAATAACCATTTGAAGAAGGCACTCCTCCATTATCATACTCTAATTGAATGGAAACATTAGAAGAAGACGAAGAAAAAACGCCTCCATAAACCGATTCATAACCTCCAACGTGCTCCGTAGGGCTTAAAGCAGGAAAATCCATAGTGGTTAAACTACTGCTGTTCGCCGAGATTTTAAAAGCAGTTCGCCCAAAAGAAGCAGAAACTGCATTGACTTTAATCTTCACAGGAACAGAAATTACAATATTTGGGAAACTAAAACTAAACGACTGGACATTCTCGATATTGAAATTTTCTCCCACCCATTTTCTTCCCAATTTCGCAACATTTGTTTTATCCACTTCATGATATTTGTAATCGTCAAAATCAGCAAAAACCATATCAGGAGAACCAACAGGCTGTTCATTCAACGCTATTCGTTTCCCCTCGCCTCCATGAGAAGTTACATAATAATAGGTTTTAGAATCATATAGATTGACGCTCGTATCACTGTCATCGTTCCAAACATCTACACCTTCCGCATAAAAGATTACATAATCATTATTATCAAAAGACCCGTCACTTTCCCCAATTACCTGAATGGCATTCTCTGCAAGATCCATTGGATAAGGGACAGAATTCAGCAACGGAATCATCCTACCTCCATTCCCGTAGATTTTTATTCGTCTCGGATCCACATTCACGTCAAATCCCATTTGCTGCAAAAAGCTCCTGGACAATTTATAAATCCCAGATTTTTCAACGTAAAAGCGATACCAATTGCCTGATGCCAATACAGAATTAACAATGGGATTTCTACGTACTTCCGATTTCCCGCTATTAGCATCCGGGGAGAAAGAAACAGAAAGAGATTTTACTCTTTTAATAACATTTCCTTCCTTAATAATAGGAGAAAAAGAAAGCAATACGCTTTTCAGGTCCCTTGCCACGATATAATCAATAGCAGCATTAAGCTTTGTTGGAAGTTTTGAAAAAGAAAGGTCTTTTAAATCTTCTTTAGATACCGTCTCATAAACTACATTCGAAACCAATAGCGATTTTTCATCAACCTCATACTGAACCGAAAATCTTTTTTTGAAAGTCAGAACTTTATCTATCGGATTAAATTCAAGATGTTCTTGCTTAAATTGAGGTATAAAAAACGGGATTGTATCTATATAATATTTGGAAGGGGATTTCCATTCAACAATAACATCCTCCTTCTGTTGGCTAAACCCAACAAAAGAGACGAATATCAATATGAGAAGCAGGCATTTTTTCATTATATTGAAAACGTATTATTTCAAAAGTTATTACAAATAGAAAAAATATTTTCATTAATAGCTAATTTTACACAATATATAATTATCACAAAGCGTTAAGATATTGGTCTTTAAACCAATTTTATATTTTTTTTAATAATTTACAAAAAACGTGTTGCGGTTTAATGGTTAATTACTATATTGCGGCACTAAATTTATTACCTACTTGAAGTATGAAAATTAGAAGAATTATGACCTTACAGATGTTTGCAGCGCTTGCGTTGACAGTGTCTTTTACTAGCTGTAGTAAGAAGGGGTCGTCCAAAGGAGGTTCACAGGCAACTGGATGGAAAATCAACGACAAAAAAGGTGGTTTCCAGTACAATGACAAGTTCAAAAAGCAAGAAACCCCTCCAGGAATGGTTGCTGTAGAAGGCGGAACCTTCACTATGGGTAAAGTCGAGGATGACGTAATGCACGACTGGAACAACACACCAAATCAGCAACACGTACAATCATTCTACATGGATGAAACAGAGGTTACCAATATGATGTATTCAGAATACTTATTTTGGTTAAAAACTGTATTCCCTCCAGATGATGAAAATTACAAAAATATCTATACAGGCGCACTACCTGATACTCTAGTTTGGAGAAATCGTTTAGGCTACAACGAAACGATGACAAACAACTACTTAAGACACCCAGCATATGGAAGCTATCCTGTAGTAGGTGTTAACTGGATTCAGGCTACTGAATTCTCTAAGTGGAGAACTGACCGTGTGAATGAGGCTATCCTTGAAAGAGAGCAGTACTTGAAAAAAGACTCTAAAGTAAACGAGGTTGACGCTTCTAACACTTTCAGTACAGAAGCTTATTTAGCAAGTCCATCTACTGCACGTGGTGGTAGCGAAGATATCGTTTACCGTGGAAAAGGCGCTAAGAAAGGAAAAAATACTAAGCCTCAAACTACTAAAGACGGTAAAACTATCGAGCCTAAAAATGTGTTCGCTCAAAGATCTTCTGGGATCATCTTACCAGAGTACCGACTACCAACTGAAGCAGAGTGGGAATATGCTGCTCTATCTTTAGGCGGAATCAGAGAGTACAACATTTACAAAGGGAAAAAGAAATATCCTTGGAACGGACAATACACTCGTAACGGCAAGAGAGCTCAAAGAGGAGATCAATTAGCCAACTTCAAACAAGGTAAAGGAGATTACGGAGGAGTTGCAGGATGGTCTGATGACGGTGCCGATATCACCAACAAAGTTAAATCTTACGCTCCGAATGATTTTGGATTGTACGATATGGCAGGTAACGTTGCAGAATGGGTACAAGACGTTTATCGTCCAATGGTTGATGACGAAGCAAACGACTTCAACTACTTCAGAGGTAACGTTTACACTAAAAACAAAATCGGTGAAGACGGAAAAGTTGAAATGGTTACTGCCGAAAACGTTAAATACGATACTTTAAGCAATGGTAAAGTAATGGCTAGAAATTTCCCTGGTCAGATTGCTCAAGTTCCGGTTGACGAAAACGAAACGTATTTAAGATACAACTTCTCTACTTCTGACAACAGAAACTACAGAGACGGTGACAAACAATCAACTCGTTATTTCAAATTCGCTGATACTGACGAAAGCGCTGGAGATCCAAAAGCTACTGACGGCAAAAGAATGTACGATTCTCCTAAACACCAGATTTCTGTTGACAGTTTAGGAACAATGAAAAGACAGTTCGACAAATCTTCAAAAAGAACCACTCTTGTTAATGACGACGCAAGAGTTTACAAAGGAGGTTCTTGGAGAGACAGAGCTTATTGGTTAGACCCTGCTTCAAGAAGATACTACCCACAAGATATGGCAACAGACTACATCGGTTTCCGTTGCGCAATGTCTAAAGTAGGTCCAAAAGACAACAAGAAAAAACCAAGAGGTTAATCTTTAAAATTTTCATACAATTATAATAAAAGCCCTAACTTAGGGCTTTTATTATTTTACACATTTTTCACATGAGAATAGAAGACATCTACCAATGCTTTTTACAAAGTACCGGAGTATGTACTGATACCCGAAAAATAACACCCGACTGTTTATTTGTCGCGCTGAAAGGCGATAATTTTGATGCTAATGAATTTGCTCAACAAGCTTTGAATAACGGAGCCGCCTTTGCTATTATTGACAACAAAAAATACTTCACAGACGAAGACAAAATGCTACTTGTTCCAGACAGCTTAAAGGCCCTACAGGATTTAGCAAACTACCATCGTCAGGAATTAGGCTTACCCATAATAGCATTAACCGGAAGCAACGGAAAAACCACAACGAAAGAACTAATTAACACGGTTCTTTCAAAAAAATACATCACCAAAGCAACCGTTGGAAATTTAAACAACCACATCGGAGTACCTTTAACCCTACTTTCATTTGATGAAAATACCGATATTGGCATAGTGGAAATGGGTGCGAATCATCAAAAAGAAATTGAAATGCTTTGCGAAATTGCAGAACCCGATTATGGCTATATAACCAATTTCGGAAAAGCACACTTGGAAGGCTTTGGTGGCGTGGAAGGAGTAATCAAAGGAAAGAGTGAACTTTACCAATATTTGGAAGCCCATCACAAAACTGTCTTTGTAAATTTAGATGATCAGATTCAAAAAGAAAAAACAGAAAAGCTGACCCGCTTCACTTTCTCAACTGGCAAAGGAAGCGATGTACAAATCAACGCTGTAACCGCCAATCCAATGGTTAAAATCGGATTCGAAAACATAGAACTTAATTCTCATTTAATCGGCATCTACAACGCTAATAACATAAATGCTGCAGTCACAATCGGCAAATACTTCAATGTAGACGATAATGATATCAAACAGGCAATTGAAGATTACATCCCCGCCAACAACCGCTCCCAATTAATGGAGAAAAACGGCAATCATATTATTTTAGACGCCTATAACGCAAATCCGAGCAGTATGGCAGCCGCTATAGAGAACTTTATTCAATTGGACGGAAGCCACAAAATTGCCATTCTAGGAGATATGTTTGAGCTGGGAAAAGAAAGCATCAACGAGCATAAGAAAGTTATCGATTTATTACTGAATCAAACCCAAATTGAAACTTACTTCGTCGGAAAAGATTTTTTCGCAAATAAAACCGAAAATAATCACCTTCACTTCCATGACAGTTACGACTCTTTTGCAACAGCTTTCCAAAGCAAAAAGCCCACTGGAAAAACCATACTAATTAAAGGATCAAGAGGCATGGCACTGGAAAGAACATTAGATATACTTTAAAAAACAAACGCTGCTTAACGCAGCGTTTGTTTTTTAACCTTACACCATAATGAACTTACCCAAAAGCAAATCCAAAATACACAATAACCTTTTTTGAGCACCTGTGCTTTAGCAAAATAGCTTTAGCCGTACTTTCTACCAGAAATCAAACAATCCCTGCTAACAAAAAAAGCAGTCGCCCTCAAAAACACTAACACCCAAACTACAAATAGCAGGTTATAGTCAAAGATAAAAACCTTCAGAGTACAAAATAAAAAAACTCCTTAATTGCTTAAGGAATTTGTTTTGTGGGCGATGAGGGGTTCGAACCCCCGACCCCCTCGGTGTAAACGAGGTGCTCTGAACCAGCTGAGCTAATCGCCCGATAATTCTTTTTATTATCAGTAAGTAGTGATAAAAGTGGTGGGCGATGAGGGGTTCGAACCCCCGACCCCCTCGGTGTAAACGAGGTGCTCTGAACCAGCTGAGCTAATCGCCCTTTTATCTTGCAACCGGTTTTACCCGTATTGCGAGTGCAAATATAGACGTATTTTTTACTTCTGCAAAATTATTTTACATAATTTCTGCGACTACAAACGTACTTCCTCCGACATAAATAAAATCATTTTTACCAGCAGCTTGCAGCGCTTCATTATAAGCTCCTGAAACAGAATCACATACTCTTCCTTCCAACCCAAAAACCGATGCCTTCTCACAAAGTTCTTCTGCATCAAGTCCGCGAAAAATATTTGGCTTGCAGAAAAAATAATTCGCATTTTTTGGAAACAAAGGCAAAATAGAATCCAAATCCTTGTCATTTACGACACCTAAGACGAAGAATAATTTTTCAAATTTTTCTTTTGCTATCTGATTCAGGACAATCTTAAGTCCGTGGCTGTTATGGGCCGTATCACAAATTACCTTTGGATTAGAACTAAGCTGCTGCCATCTGCCCAACAATCCGGTATTACTGACAACATTTAAAAGTCCGGTTTTTAAATCTTCTTCTGAAACCGCAAAATGTCCTTTTAAAACATCAATGGTTTTCACCACCGTTTTCTTGTTATGAAACTGATAATCGCCCAATAACCCACAAGGATAATCTTCCAGTATCAAATCTGAAGCAAAATAAATATCCGAACCACATGCTGCAGCTTTAGCCAAAAAAACCGGTTTTGTCTCAGGAGTATACTCTCCGACAACCACCGGAACATTCGGTTTGATAATTCCGGCTTTTTCACCAGCAATTGCTCCCAATGTATCTCCCAAAAACTGGGTATGATCAAATCCGATATTAGTAATCACCGAAACCAAAGGCGTGATGATATTGGTAGAATCCAATCGCCCTCCCATACCGACCTCAATAACGGCCACATCAACTTTTTCCTTGACAAAATAGTCGAAGGCCAAACCTACGGTCATCTCAAAGAAACTCAATTGATTTTCTTCAAAAAAAGACTTATTATCTGCTATGAAATCCACCACAAATTCTTGTGAAATTTCATTTCCGTCGATTTTGATACGCTCCCGGAAATCTTTTAAATGCGGCGAAGTATACAAACCCACTTTGCACCCAGCTTCCTGCAGTACTGAAGCAATCATCGATGAAGTAGAACCTTTTCCGTTGGTTCCTGCCACGTGTATAAATCGCAGCTTTTTTTCGGGATTTCCTAAACGCGTCGAAAGTAAAATCGTGTTGGTCAAATCCTTCTTATAGGCTGATGCACCCTGCTGTTGAAACATCGGCAATTGGGCAAACATCCAGTCTAAAGTTTCCTGATAAGTCATTTTGGAATACTATTTGATGTTAAAATCCGTACCCATAAAATAAATAACCTTTTTTTTAGTTTATTAGGGTATAGAAATTTATCTTTATTGCAAAATTGAGATTATTATTTAAAATAAATACAATTCCCAAGATTTTATGACTGGATTTTTTTTACAAGTACAAAATGACACCCTGACCAAAGCAACCGGCGCTGTTGTAGAAGGTGTAGTGAAAAACAACGAAATTTCCGTATTGGAGTTCATCTTAAAAGGAGGTATTTTCCTGATTCCGATTGCTGTCTTACTTTTCTATACGATATACATCATCATTGAACGATTCATGTACATCAAAAAAGCCACAAAAACCGATCCTCATTTAATGAAAGATATCCGCACGCATCTTAATGCCGGAAATATCGATATGGCAATTTCTTCTGCGGAACGTGACGGAGCCGCTTCAGCGATTGTTATCAAAGAAGGCATCCAAACCATTGGCCGCCCTATTTCCGAAATCGAGTCCAACATGGAAAAAATGGCTAACATTGAAATCGGGGAAATGGAGAAAAAACTGGGCGTTTTAGGCCTTGTTGCCGGTATCGCTCCCACTCTTGGGTTTATCGGTACGATTTCCGGGGTAATTAAAATTTTCTACAGCATTTCGGTTACGGAAAACATCAGTATCGGAAACATTTCCGGAGGTTTGTACGAGAAAATGATCAGTAGTGGTGCCGGACTTGTCGTGGGTATTATCGCTTATTCGGCGTACCACCTATACAACGGTATGATCGACAACTACTCACTGAACATGCAAAGACACGTGTTGGAATTCGTTAACATAATCCAGAGACCAAATGCCGATAAAACGAAATAAACGATTTCATGCAGAAGTCGCCACCAGTTCGTTGAGCGACATTATGTTCTTCCTGCTTTTGTTCTTTTTGATCATTTCGACCCTCGCGAATCCGAACGTTATAAAAATGACGCTTCCTAAATCGAAAAACAATGAAAAGACAAACAAGCAGCTTATCAGCCTGTCCGTTACGGAAGAGAAACGCTTTTTCCTTGACAAACAGGAAGTCCCGTTTGATCAATTAGAGAAAACCTTATTAACAAAGATAGGAGACAATAAAGAACAAGCCGTTGTGGTGCGCATCCCGTACAATCTTCAGGTGCAGGATTTGGTTGACGTATTACAGATCGGTGTAAAAAACAATTTGAAATTCGTAATTGCCACCAGTGCATCGAAATAGATATTTTCGGGAGCTTAATCCCGCTATCCACTATATCTTTTATAAAAAATCCCATTCCTGAGCGAATGGGATTTTTTATAAAAGGATGCCGCTACTCCCGATAGCTATCGGGACGGGGCTAGGGCATTATTTTTCATCACAAGAATTTCTACTATACATCTTTCATTTCGCGACAGACGTACGTTGAAAACAAAAACAACATCAGAAAAACCAAAACCTCAACCTGAGCAACAATTCCCATTTTCATCAAACAAATAAAAAAGCCGACTAAACTAGCCGGCCTTAATCTATTGTCAATTTTCTTTTTTCTATATTCTCAATCCTATCAATTCAAACTAAAGGTATAAATGATTTTCCCCACCTGACGTTCTGGAGCATCCTCGCTCGCCTGCCAACGGGTATTCATAGCCGCAATACGTGCCTGATCCAATAAACATTTAGCTGTATTTGTCGTTCCTTTAATTCCCGGAGTAACCGCAATAGTCTTACCTGTCTTATCCACAGAAACTTCTACCACAACTCTACCTTCTTCGTTACAAGTATATTTTGGATCTGGTGTAGATAATGCTCTTCTGTTTCCTAACGAATATCCACCACCATTTCCTTTACCTACGCCACTTCCGTTACCACCGCCAGAGCCGCTTCCGCTTCCCGGGCCTGTCCCTGTTCCATTTCCGGTTCCGTTACCTCCTCCAGTTCCTCCACCGGAGCCTCCAGAACCGTAATAGCCGTTAGAAGCTAAATCACCGTTTGCTTTTCCTTTGTTTCCGGCCTGGTTATCATCGCCATCACCACCTTTTTTAGAGCCGTTCAGCAAACTGGACAAGGCATCGTTGGTATTTTTGGAAACAGTCGGTTTTTTTACCTCAACCGGTTTCGGATCTGTCTTTACAATAGGTTTTGCTTTTACTGGGTTCGGATTTTTCGCTATCACTACCGCATTGTCTTCGGGCGTATCGCTTGAAATAATATCTTCTTCAGGAGCAGACTCAGCCACTACCTGTTTCACATCGTTCTTTACATTCAGCACTTCACTCTGAAAGTTATCCCCCATTCCGACGTCACTGTCACCAAAATTGATGGTCACACCTCCGCCACCGCCACCTCCGCCAAGCGCAGCCAATTCATTAATATTTGCAGGCGGCCAGAATCGTATAAAAAATAATATCAGCACCAGAAAGGCATAAATCACTACTGTCAACAATAATGACTTTCTTTTTTCTGCTGCTGATATATCAAACTGTACCATAATATCCGGTTCTTTATAACAATGATAACGAAAATACGCTTTTTTTGTTATGTTATCAGAGCCAAATATACAAGAATTATACCAATTGCTTCAATGCAATTTCAAAAGCTCTCGCGCTGATGTTTTTCTTGTCAGAACTTACATCGTATGTTTTTTGGATTGCTTTTTTGATGATATCAGAAGTATCGTTAAAAATTGACTCGTCTGTCATCGTTACTTTTTTCTCCATGAAATAAGCGAAAACGCGCGCCATTCCGCAGTTGGAGATAAAGTCAGGAATCAAACTTACTTTGCTGTCCACCTCTTCCATGATTGGTCCGAAGAAAATCTCCTTATCAGCGAAAGGCACGTTAGCCCCACAAGAAATCACTTCCAATCCTGCTGCTGCCATACTGTCAACCTGCGCTTTTGTCACCAAACGTGAAGCCGCACAAGGTGCAAAAATTTCAGCACCAACCGACCAGATTTTCTCGTTGATTTCCGCAAAAGGAATCATATTATCAGCCACCAAAGTGTTACCATTTTTATTTAAGAACAAGGTTCTGATTTCTTCAAAAGAGAACCCGTTTTCGTTGATAAGACCACCGTCTCTGTCTATGATACCTACCACTTTCGCTCCCATTTCTGCCAAATAGAACGCAGCTGCAGATCCAACATTACCGAAACCCTGAACGATAGCTCTTTTTCCGGCAACATTACCTCCGTAGATATCGTAAAAATGACGTACAGCCTGAGCCACCCCATAACCGGTAATCATATCTGCTACTGTATATTTTTTAGCAATGTCTGGAGAGAAAGTTGTGTTTTCAATCACCTTCACCACACCTTGACGCAATTGACCGATACGGTTGATTTTGTCAGCTTCTGTCGGTTTGAAATGTCCGTTAAAAACACCCTCCTGCGGATGCCAAACACCACAAGCTTCGGTCATCGGTATTACTTCGTGAATTTCATCCACGTTCAAATCACCTCCGGTTCCGTAGTAGCTTTTCAATAAAGGCGATACCGCTTTATACCAGCGCTGTAATACTTCTTTTTTTCTCGGATCGTTCGGATCAAAATTAATCCCGGATTTCGCTCCGCCGATTGCAGGCCCTGAAACCGAAAACTTCACTTCCATTGTTTTTGCCAAAGAAAGCACTTCATTCATATCCAAACCTTTACGCATTCGGGTTCCTCCACCGGCAGCACCGCCGCGAAGTGAATTAATAACTGTCCAACCTTCTGCATCCGTTTCTGCATCTTTCCAGTGAAACACTACTTCAGGTTCTTTATTTTCGAATTTCTTTAATAAATCTTTCATTATCTAAAATGTATTGTCTGTTTTAAAAGTGCTACAAATATACTTTGATTCTGCAAAAATCTCAAAGTTTTACAGGTTTATAATAAATTACACCGGAACTGTGATTAGTCGAAGCACCCGTTACACTCGCCAGGACATTCACTTCATTTTCAAGCCTTAAAACACCCAGTAACGCAAAAATAAGGGCCTCCTTAAATTCGATTGTTTTGGCATCCGGGACTACAATCTGCATTTCAGGAAGATAAACCCTCATCCTTTCAATCAGGAAAATATTGTAGGCCCCACCTCCTGTCACCAAGAGACTTCCTTCTTTTTCAGGCAAAGCGGCGGCAATCTGAAATGCAACATGTTCGGTAAAGGTTCGGAGTTTATCTTCAATCGAAATCGAATACCGTTCTATCATTGGTAATACCGTTTCCTTTACAAATTCAAAACCTAACGATTTCGGATACGTTTTTCGATAGAAATCCAATTCGTTCAATTCAAATAATAATTCTGCTGAAATTGTCCCACTTTTGGAAATTTGTCCTTTATCATCATACTTCAATCCTAATTTATCGGCATAAAAATTCAAAACCGTATTTACAGGTGAAATATCGAAAGCAATCCGGTTGCCATTCTCCTCAAAAGAAACATTCGAAAATCCGCCCAGATTCAAACAATAATCGTAATCCGAAAACAAAATACGGTCTCCAATGGGTACCAAAGGCGCACCTTGCCCGCCCATTTTGACATCCTGCACACGGAAATCGCAAACGACTTTCTGTTGGGTCAGTTCCGCTATTTCAGGAAGATTCCCAATCTGCAACGTAAACCCGTTTTGTGGCTGATGCAAAATCGTGTGCCCGTGTGAACAGACAGCATCCAAATCTTCCAGTTTATGCTTAGTTATGAAATCCGAAATAATACCGCCCAGTAACGCGGTGTATTCCTTATTAAGTGTTATCAGTTCTGCTTTCGAAAAATCGACAGCTTTTTTCAACAAACCTACCCATTCTTCCGGATAAGCAACGGTTTCACATTGAAATATCTGAAATTCCCATTTACCGTTTTCAATGGAAAAACGAATATGTGCCAGGTCAACACCGTCCAATGAAGTACCTGACATTACCCCTACTACGTTATACATCTTTTTTTGCATGGGTTAAAATTAGACAATCCTGTTGAAAATATGATATTTATGAAGTATCTTTGGGCACTTTTTTAAAGGACTTACAAACAAAACATAGAAAGTAAAATGAATTTTAATTTAAGCGAAGAACAGTTAATGATTCAACAGGCAGCAAGAGATTTTGCTCAGACTGAATTGTTACCGGGAGTTATTGAAAGAGACGAGCATTCAACATTCCCTACAGAACAAGTCAAAAAAATGGCTGAACTAGGTTTCTTGGGAATGATGGTGGATCCTAAATATGGTGGTGCCGGTTTGGACAGCGTTTCTTACGTTTTAGCGATGGAAGAAATCGCAAAAGTTGATGCTTCTGCTGCAGTAGTGATGTCTGTTAACAACTCTTTAGTTTGTGCCGGATTGGAAAAATTCTGTAACGAAGAGCAAAAAATGAAATATTTAGTGCCGCTTGCTAAAGGTGATGTAATTGGTGCTTTCTGTTTATCTGAGCCAGAAGCCGGTTCTGATGCAACGTCACAAAAAACAACTGCTATCGATATGGGCGACCACTATCTGATGAACGGTACTAAAAACTGGATCACCAATGGTGGAACTGCTTCTACTTATATTGTAATTGCACAAACAGATATTGAAAAAGGACACAAAGGAATCAATGCTTTCATCGTTGAAAAAGGATGGGAAGGTTTCTCTGTAGGACCAAAAGAAAAGAAAATGGGTATCCGCGGATCCGACACGCATTCTTTAATGTTCTCTGACGTAAAAGTACCGAAAGAAAACAGAATCGGCGAAGATGGTTTCGGATTTAACTTCGCGATGGCGGTGTTAAACGGAGGCCGTATCGGTATTGCTTCTCAGGCATTGGGAATTGCTTCAGGTGCTTATGAATTGGCATTGAAATACTCTCAGGAGCGTGTAGCTTTCAAAAAAGCAATTTTCCACCACCAGGCAATCGCTTTCAAATTGGCAGATATGGCTACGCAGATTACTGCAGCAAGAATGCTATGTTTCAAAGCAGCTTGTGAGAAAGATGCAGGACAGGATATTTCACAATCGGGAGCTATGGCTAAATTATATGCTTCTGAGGTGGCTATGAACACGACTGTTGAGGCAGTTCAGATTCACGGTGGAAACGGTTATGTGAGCGAGTATCATGTAGAGCGTATGATGCGTGACGCGAAAATCACTCAGATTTACGAAGGAACATCTGAAATCCAGAGAATCGTAATTTCAAGAGGATTGGTAAAATAATCCCTTCTTTCATAAAACGAAAAAGGCTGGTATTTAAACCAGCCTTTTCTTTTTTTGAATTAGAATTTATTGTTTGGATATGATTCGTTTCGTACCTACTTCATTATCAGTAATAACTTTAATGATATACATTTGGCCATCACCTTGAGTGAAGTCAACATCTAGTCTGACTTCTTTATTAAAGTAAGCATCGGCATCGTCGTAAGCTTTTACAAACATTCCTTTCGCATCGTATATTTCAATTCTTGCTTTAGAGTGATAATTAAACTCATAGCGAATATTTACATAGTCTCTGAAAGGAACTGGATACGCTTTAAACATGGTCTCAATAGGTTGATCAGACGGAACTGGAGCGTTATTTACCACTTGATCACCAACTGTACAAGCTGGCGGTAGAGGTGTATTGTCTGAACATCCAGGAACCGCGTCAATTGAACCATCACTTCCAGCAACAGGGTTACCTCCTATTGTAGTCACAAAATCATACGTACAAGTTGGCGCTGAGCCTACATATGTTGATGCAATAAGAGATTTAACATCGTATTTAACTCCCAGAACGTATTCTGTACCGGCAGTTGCTCCTGTAACCATCATCTGAGCCTGACCATTACTTGCACTTACAGTAACTGTACTCAATCTGGTACAGTTCGGACCAAACAATTTTATGTCTTTATTACCTTGAACTTGGAAATAATTGAAAGTACCGCAAGATTTGGTTTGCACCACATTTAGAGTAAAACTTGAACTTGGTGCTATCAATTTAGTATAGTAGAAGAATACCCCTGGGATTGCATTACTAACTTTACCATTTGCTGCTGTATAACAAACATTCTCCAACTCTGTAGCATTTCCGGCAACGATATTACAACAAGCGGTTTGTGTTGGGAAGATATGTCCTCCACATGGTAATGCGTCAATTGTTACAGTATCACTATCGGTACATCCAGCTCCAGGACTTTGCGCATAATTGGCATCATAAACTGTTACTGTATGTGGACCCGCTGCTACACCTGTAAATGTATGTGATGTACCTCCTGCACCATTTGGAGATACAGCCGTTCCATTGTCAAGTTTAATGGTATATGGCGGTGTACCACCAGAAATTAATGTAACGACAATGGTTCCATCATTTACGCCACAACTAGCAGGACTAGGAGTTAAGGTTCCCAAATTTAAAGCCGAGTCTGGTTGATCAATTACAAGATTATCTTTTTCACAGACAGCACCAATACCATCTATGACTCTTACTCTATATGTACCAGCTGGCAGATTTTCAAAAGTAACATTTGTATTCGAAGTAAGGCCTGTTAAATTTTGTAATGGATTCACTAAATCGGCAAAGCTGAATAATCGAATAATATAAGGTGTAACTGGTCCACCAGGAACAACTGTAATCGAACCTGTACCTCCGAAACATAATACATCATTAGGAGTTGCATCACAGGCAGGTGCACAAGGATTAACCACAGTAAACTTAGCCTGACATTCATCTTTACAACCAAGTGCCGTTTCCACTTCAATTTTTATTGCCTTGGTTCCTCCTGCTAAAAGTGATGGTGGTGTTGTGTCAGCTGTTTCAGTAAATACCTCCGTAGGCACACCATTAACAATTTCAATGGTCACATCATAATATGTCAGTGTTACCGTTGGTGCTGGATTTAGAGGTGAATAAGTAAAGCCTGCTACCCAAGCTGCCCAAGCAGCGGCTAAATTAGCTGCATTTTCTGCTGCAGTATCAGTACAAATAACTGTAAAGGTAGAATTACCCGGACAGGTTGCCTCAATATCCTCAACGGTCAATACCACAGTATCATCATCATTACCACACAACGCATTAGATGTAGTCAGTTTTAACGTAACAGTTCCAACACCGGAAACACTTACACCGGAAGTCAATGACGCAGGTGTAGTTATCGAAGCCTGTGCAGTACCTGTTTGTGCTATCTGTTCCCATAATGTAGTTCCTCCGCTGGAAGTACCGGCTAAGGTAAATGAAGTTGGGCCATCTGGCTGGGTCTGGCATAAAGTCTGATCAGGTCCAGCGTCGGCTGTAGCAAATTCATTTACTGTCAATACAACCGTATCATCAGCATTTGCACAAGGCGGAGTGGTGTTGCTTGTTGTAGTCAGTTTCAACGTAACAGTTCCGACACCCGAAACATTTACTAGAGAACTCAATGAACCAGGAGTAACTATCGAAGCACTTGCAGTTCCTGTCGTTCCGTCAACTGTCCACAATGTGGTTCCTCCGCTGGCGCTACCGGCTAAAGTAAATTGAGTTGGTCCCGATGGCGGGGTCTGACATTTATCCTGAGGAGGTCCTGCATCAGCCGTCGCATTTGCATTTACTGTCAATACAACCGTATCATCAGCATTTGCACAAGGCGGAGTGGTGTTGCTTGTTGTAGTCAGTTTCAACGTAACAGTTCCGATACCCGAAACATTTACAAGAGAACTCAATGAACCAGGAGTAACTATCGAAGCACTTGCGGTTCCTGTCGTTCCGTCAACTGTCCACAATGTGGTTCCTCCGCTGGCGCTACCGGCTAAGGTAAATTGAGTTGGCCCAGAAGGTGGAGTCTGACACAAAGTCTGAGGAGGTCCTGCATCAGCCGTCGCATTTGCATTTACTGTCAATACAACCGTATCATCAGCATTTGCACAAGGCGGAGTGGTGTTGCTTGTTGTAGTCAGTTTCAGTGTAACAGTTCCGACACCGGAAACATTTACAAGAGAACTCAATGAACCAGGAGTAACTATCGAAGCACTTGCAGTTCCTGTCATTCCGTCAACTGTCCACAATGTGGTTCCTCCGCTGGCAGTACCGGCTAAGGTAAATTGAGTTGGTCCAGAAGGTGGAGTCTGACACAAAGTCTGAGGAGGTCCTGCATCAGCCGTCGCATTTGCATTTACTGTCAATACAACCGTATCATCATCATTTCCACAAGGCGGAGTGGTGTTGCTTGTTGTAGTCAGTTTCAGCGTAACAGTTCCGATACCCGAAACATTTACAAGAGAACTCAATGAACCAGGAGTAACTATCGAAGCACTTGCAGTTCCTGTCGTTCCGTCAACTGTCCACAATGAAGTTCCTCCGCTGGCAGTACCGGCTAAGGTAAATTGAGTTGGTCCAGAAGGTGGAGTCTGACACAAAGTCTGATCCGGTCCTGCATTATTCGTCGCACCTACGTTTACAACAGTAGTGACGGGACAGGGCTCCGATGAAAGAAAGTCCTTTGTAACTACTACCGTAATTGTATAAGAACCAGGTCCAGCCCCAGAATTTACTGTTACACTAGCGCCGGTGGCACTACCAGGAATTGTCGCTCCTGAGGTATTATTTGATAGTGTCCACAGATAAGTAGCTCCTGTAATTGTCGGTGTAGAGTAAACATTCGAAGTACCGCCACAAATACTTGTGGGACCGGTAGCATCACACGTAGGAGGAACAAGAACAGCGTTCGATTTAAGCGAACGGTCTTGACTACCACCTGAAAGAGTTCCTCCTAATACACCAAGACCTACTATACGGCAATGGTATGGTGAACCACCTGGGTGTGCTCCGCCATTCCATTCACTTGCAGCATTGCTTGCGATATGCCCTCCCCATGCTAAAACAACAGTGGATGCATTAGCTGTGAAGTTTATTTGAATATTCGTTTTAGTACTTGCAGCGTTAAGTGCATCTTGCAAAGCATAAGTAATTGCACCAATGAATGTACCATTCCACATAGTAAAATTTCGCTCACCTGCAGGTAAATTATTAAAACTGCTTGCCGGCATACCTGCTACAGGTGTTCCTGAATTACTGGGAACCGGAATTGCAGAAGTAACAGGTCCAGAAAACGACCCGGACAAACCAAAAAGTGGATTAATAATCTCTTCAGCATGTCCAAACTGGGTATGAGGGGCGAGCCGCTGGTAGTGTGTAAAATAATCGAGCGCAGCTTTATTTTGGTCACGTGTATCAATCCCAATTACAATGGTGTATTGTGTTCCAGCAGTTAAACCGGTAACTATCGCACGGTATGGTACAGAATACCCTTCCAGTAAGTGTGTATTCTCAGGACCTAAATTCCCATTAGTCCAACCATTCGGTGTAGGAGTTTCACCAACTCCCCCATTTCGTACTTGATCAATGTCTGCAGCAATATTTTGCGCCCATGAAACATTACCAAACAATAAAAAGGCAAATAACAAAGCCGTGACTGTTTTCCAGTAACCGGATGCACTAAACTTTTTGCTTAAGTTTGAAGAGAAACCCGGTCTGCATTTGGATTCGGGTATTTCCTCCGACTGAAATAATATAAAATTTTTCATAATAATACGGTTTTAGAACCATATTATCAGTAGCGTTCAGATAGAAAAAGAGCTTCAAATAAATTGAGAACTTTCCAATCATGAATTGAAATTTTAAGTAATTTTTTGAAAATAAAAAAGAAGTAAAATGTTAATTGATTATGTGGAGGTATTATTGCACGTCGCAATCACAACTAACCATCAAACCGTCAAAAACTAATATAAATTAATTTATGTGGAGGTATTATTGCATATCGCAATCACAATTAACTGTTGAATCATCTGAAACTAATATAAAATGTTAATTGATTTTTGTGGAGGTATTATTGCACGTCGCAATCACAATTAACCATCAAACCGTCTGGAAGTAATATAAAATGTTAATTGATTCTGTGTGGAAGTATTGTTGTATATCGCAATCACAATTAACTGTTGAACTGTCTGAAACTAATAAATGTTAATTGATTTTTGTGGAGGTATTATTGCACGTCGCAATCACAATTAACCATCAAACCGTCTGGAAGTAATATAAAATGTTAATTGATTCTGTGTGGAAGTATTGTTGTATATCGTAATCACAATTAACTGTTGAACTATCTGAAACTAATAAATATTAATTGATTTTTGTGGAGGTATTATTGCACGTTGCAATCACAATTAACCATCAAACCGTCAATAACTTATTTCGTTATTATGTGACAAATTTAACACTAATTCGACTGAATTAACATATTTATTGTAAACATTCTAAAATATTTAACTTTTTTAACAATCCATTGATTACCAGATAGTTATACTTAAAAATACAGGTAAGAAGTTTCATTATAAATTTTTCGACAGGAATCAAAATATCAAAAAAATATATACTCCCTAAGTTTTACAACTTCAGTCAACCGCGTCAATATTAAACAAAAAACTTTACCGTTTCCAGTAATAAGAGTCTTCGAAAATCAACACACCCTCCAATAGGAAAGTATTTAAATTATTTCGTACATAAACAAGTCTATGATCGGTCCTAAAAAACAATACAAGATTAATAGACACAGATGAATAGGCTTCAAAAACATCCTGGGTTATTCTTACATTTTACGCAAGGTTTCAAATTCTTTTTTTCGAATACTTCTCCTTCTTAAAACTTAAAAAAACAAATAGCATTTTATTCAAAATCATATTATTACAGATTTTTTTTATCAATTTTTTTCTTAAAAAAAAGAAAACACGTAGTGTTAATCTTATAAATTTTGCAAAAAAGTGCATTTCATCGATTTTTTTGTTAATTTCATCGATATTTTATTCTAACTGATTAATTTTGAGCCGATTAATAAAAAATAATAGTCTATGAAAAGATTGATATGTGCTGCCCTATTATTTACCGTTACTTACGGAATCGCTCAAAGTAAAGATGCTTTATGGAAAAAGAATACTTCAAGCAATGCTTCAGGAAGAATTACGAAATCCGACTTGCCACAAAAAAATATTTTCGATTTAGATGTACCTGCTATGAAAAAGATGCTGGCCAAATCTCCTAAAAGAGAAGCTTCCAACATCACTTCTAATACAATCATTTCATTGCCCAACGGAGAAGGCAAATTGGAAAACTTTAAAGTTTACGAAAACTCCGTTATGGCTCCGGAACTTGCAGCCAAATACCCGGAAATCAAATCCTATGTTGCTGTTGGTGTGGACAACCCAAAGGCGCGAGCATATTTCAGCAATTCGCCGTTAGGGTTCAAATCCATGACATTATATCCGGATCAATCGGCGGTATTCATTGAGCCAATCACTGATGATTCGAACACGTATACTATTTATAAAAAATCAGACAAAAAGGATTCTTTAGACAAATTTGAATGTAGCACTATCGATCAGGCTATTCACAATATCCAACCCACAAACAATACCAGCGAATTTGCTAGAGGCGCCGATGATGCCAAACTACGAACTTTAAGACTAGCCTTGTCCTGTAATGGAGAATATGCCAGCTATTTTGGGGGTACCAAAGCTTTGGCATTAGCCGGTATGAATAATACTTTGACAAGGGTTAATGGTGTATTTGAAACCGACTTCGGCATCAAGTTAATTTTAATTGCTAATAATGATGCTGTTATCTTCACAAATGCAACGACCGATCCATATTCAGATGATAAGTCTGGTTGGGGGACATCAGTACAATCAACGTTAACATCAGCAATTGGAGAAGCCAACTATGATATGGGGCATTTATTAGCCGGAAATGTCGGTGGTGGAGATGCTGGATGTATAGGTTGCGTAGGTGTAGATGGAACTAAAGGAAGAGGATATTCTTCCACAGTAAACAACACTCCTGAAGGAGATGCCTATGACATCAGTTATGTTGCTCATGAGATGGGACATCAATTAGGTGCTAATCATACATTTACTCATGTCACGGAAAATGGAACAGGAGTTCAAATGGAACCGGGGAGCGGATCAACTATAATGGGGTATGTAGGAATTACTACCAAAGACGTTCAAAAACAAGCCGATGCTTATTTTCATACTGCCAGTATCTCACAGGTTACATATAATATTAAAAACAAAACATGTCCAGTTTTGATTTCTACTGGGAATGCTGTTCCGACAGTTAATGCCGGTTTAGATTATACAATTCCTAAAGGAACCCCTTTCATGCTTACTGGTTCGGCTTCAGATGCAAACACTGATGATGTGTTGACCTATTGTTGGGAGCAAATGAATGCAGGAAATGCCACAACATCAACACCTACGTCCACTGCAACCACTGGACCTCTTTTTAGATCTTATTTACCAAATTCAAACCCTACAAGATATTTTCCAAAAATGTCAACAATATTAGCTGGTTTAACCACTACTGCAGGAACTGACATTCCGGTAGAAGTTTTACCTTCTGTTGCCCGTACACTTAAATTTACATTAACTGTACGTGACAATAGAACGGGAGGTGCTGCTAACAATGGTGATGACATGTTTGTAACTGTGGATGGTGCATCTGGGCCTTTTACTGTTGACACTCAAAATGCCGCAGTATCTTATGCAGCCGGCACATCGCAAA
The DNA here is from genome assembly GCF_022836875.1 of Flavobacterium enshiense. Classification (NCBI taxonomy): domain Bacteria; kingdom Pseudomonadati; phylum Bacteroidota; class Flavobacteriia; order Flavobacteriales; family Flavobacteriaceae; genus Flavobacterium; species Flavobacterium enshiense. The sequence goes on along the minus strand of NZ_CP090376.1, from coordinate 1,275,752 downwards.
CCATCAACTGGACTGTTGCCGGTACTAACGCCAATGGTGTAAACTGTGCTAATGTAGACATTTTATTGTCTACTGACGGAGGACAAACGTTCCCAACAGTTTTATTGGCTGGAACTCCAAATGATGGTTCGCAAAGTGTAGTAATTCCAAATAAGCCCGGAACCACGAACAGAATCATGGTTAAAGGAAGCAACCACATTTTCTTTGATGTAAACAATGCTAACTTCACTATTACTGGTTCTGGTTCTGCAGATACTGCAGCTCCGACAGCTTCAACGCTTTCTGCTTCGGGAACTACCGCTTCAAGTACTAATCTGTCTTGGACTGCGGCTACTGACAATGTTGGTGTTACCGGTTATAACGTATATCAAAACGGTGTATTGAAAACAACAACTACCGCGACTTCATTGGCAGTTTCTGGTTTGACTGCTTCAACAGCTTACAATTTTTATGTAACAACTAAAGATGCGGCTGGAAATGTGTCAACGGCAAGTAATACAGTAAACGTTACTACATCAGCTTTAGCAGACACTGTAGTTCCATCAGCTTCAACACTTTCTGCTTCGGGAACTACTGCTTCAAGCACTAACCTGACTTGGACTGCGGCTACTGACAATGTTGGTGTTACCGGTTATAATGTATATCAAAACGGTGTATTGAAAACTACCGTGACTGGTACAACATTAGCCGTATCCGGTTTGACTGCTTCAACAGCTTACAATTTTTATGTAACAACTAAAGATGCGGCTGGAAATGTGTCAACGGCAAGTAATACAGTAAACGTTACTACATCAGCTGTAGCAGACACTGCTGTTCCGACAGTTTCAACGCTTTCTGCTTCGGGAACTACTGCTTCAAGCACTAATCTGTCTTGGACTGCAGCTACTGACAATGTTGGTGTTACCGGTTATAATGTATATCAAAACGGTGTATTGAAAACTACCGTGACTGGCACAACATTAGGTATATCTGGTTTGGCTTCTTCAACAGCTTACAATTTCTATGTAAAAGCTAAAGATGTAGCTGGTAATGTGTCAACAGCAAGTAATACAGTAAACGTTACTACATCAGCTTTAGCAGACACTGCTGTCCCGACAGTTTCAACGCTTTCTGCTTCGGGAACTACTGCTTCAAGCACTAACCTGACTTGGACAACGGCTACTGACAATGTTGGTGTTACCGGTTATAATGTATATCAAAACGGTGTATTGAAAACTACCGTGACTGGTACAACATTAGCTGTATCCGGTTTAGCTTCTTCAACAGCTTACAATTTCTATGTAAAAGCTAAAGATGTAGCTGGTAATGTGTCGTCTGCAAGTAATACTGTAAACGTGACCACACCTGCTTTAGCAGACACCTCAGTTCCATCAGCTTCAACGCTTTCTGCTTCGGGAACTACTGCTTCAAGCACTAACCTGGCTTGGACTGCCGCTTCTGATAATGTTGGTGTTACCGGTTATAATGTATATCAAAACGGAGTATTAAAAACTACCGTGACTGGTACAACATTAGCTGTATCTGGTTTATCTGCTTCAACAGCTTACAATTTCTATGTAAAAGCTAAAGATGCGGCTGGAAATTTGTCGTCTGCAAGTAATACTGTAAACGTAACTACATTGGGTGCAGGTATTACTTATTGTAATTCAAACGGTAGTACTTCTAGAGAATATATTAACCGTGTTCAATTGGGTTCTATCAACAATCTTTCAGGAAACAACAACGGATATGGTAACTACACAACACAATCAACCAGCTTATCAACGGGTTCCACAGCATCGATAACCATTACTCCGGGATGGAACGGTATGTCGGCCAATGAAGCTTATTGTGTTTGGATTGATTTTAACAAAGACGGTAATTTTGGTTCGAATGAACTTGTTTTCAGTAAATCAAAAACAAAATCTACTTCTGTAAGCGGCAGTTTCATCATTCCGTCTACAGCGTTAACTGGGGCTACACGTATGAGAATTTCAATGAAATATAATGCTTTCCCAACTGCCTGTGAAGTGTTTACTAACGGAGAAGTAGAAGATTATACTGTTAATATTACTAGTAATGCTACCGTTAAAATTGACAATGAAACCAGTGATGATTCAGCAGCGGTAGTTAAAGAAGAAGTTAGTACACTGTCATTTAAATTGTATCCGAATCCGGTAAAAGATGAAACATTACATTTCTCAGGAATTGAAAACAATGCTCCATACAGAATCTTTACTTTGACCGGACAACAAATAGCAAATGGCAATATTAACAACAATGCCATTAACGTAGGGACATTACCATTAGGAATGTATATTATAGAAATCACCGACGGTAAATCGGTTGGTACTAAACGTTTTATTAAAGAATAAAAGACCCCCCTTTTTAAACCAAATCTTTTTAAGCTGTCCAATCTTGGACAGCTTATTTTTTATAATCTAATTTAAATCCATTGGTTATCCAAAATAAAAAAGGCCGGTATTTAAACCAGCCTTTTCTTTTTAGAATTAGAATTTATTTTTTGGAAATTATTCGTTTCGTACCTACTTCTTTGTCGGTGATTACTTTTATAATGAATATTTGACCTTCACCTTGATTAAAGTTTACATCCAGTCTAACTTCTTTATTAAAGTACGCATCAGCATCGTCATAAGACATCACAAAAATTCCTTTCGCATCGTACACTTCAATTCGTGCTTTTGAATGATAATCAAACTCGTATTGAACATTAATATACTCTTTGAAAGGAACTGGGTACGCTTTAAACATTGAACTTTCCACTTGAGTATACACCGCTTGAAGATTAACCTGCGGCAATCTTGACAATGCACTACAGAATGGTCCGTCTAGGTTATTAATATTAGCCAAGGTCACTGCCAATTGATCACAAGTTGGATAACCTGGCGTACCCAAGAACGAATTACGTATAAGGTTATACAAAGTTGCAAAGCTGTTAGTACCGGCTGGATATGGATATTCACCCGGGAATGCCGCGGCGCCTAAAAGCGCTGAAACACCATGTCTTGCCAATGCTTTACAGCCTCCGCCACCCAAAGCAGTTGCTCCTAACATATCCAGATTAGCTTTGTTGGAAATACCACCAGTGTTCACCGGAATATTGAAATACGTCCAGAAATTCGTGGTTGTTATAAATGTATTACCCGGAGTTGAAGGTAAACTACCTGGCATATTGTTTACAGTAAAGTCATTTTGACCATCCCATAGATCTTTGTGGTTTTTCCAGAAGCCCGGTGTACAAGCTTTACCACAATCAGTAAGCAACACAGTAAAGTTACAAGACGCATCATTACCACAATCATCTGTAGCGGTATAAGTCACCGTAATTGTCTGACCAACTGGGAATGGTGCATTAAGAGCCAAGCCATCCGAACGCGTTGCAACTACCGCAACACTAGTATCACAATTATCTGTAGCTGTAGGAACAACTAAAGGAGTGAATGTATCACAAACTCTTTGCGAGATATTCGAAGGACATGCGATAACCGGATCGGTTTCATCGAAGAGACGGGTAATACGAACAGTTTGTTCTGCATCGTTTCCACAATCGTCGATTACACGGAAACGATAGATGCGGAATTGGGTACAGGCATTAACATTTCCTGAATCAATCAATACTCCCGCAACATTTCCTGATAAACTTGCGCCTACACCACAATTGTCTGTAAAGGTAGTCGATACAGAAGTTGGCCATGCAGTGTTACAGCCGCCTAAATCGTAATCCGGAACGTCGACCACTATCGGATCGGTTTCATCGAAGCGACGGGTAATGCGAACAGTTTGTTCTGCATCGTTTCCACAATCGTCGATTACACGGAAACGATAGATGCGGAATTGGTTACAAGTATCAACATTTCCTGAATCGATCAAGACACCGGCTACATTGCCACTTGTTTGTCCGCCAGCACCACAATTATCTGTAAAGGTAGTCGATACTTCTGTAGGCCATGCAGTGTTACAGCCGCCTAAATCGTAATCCGGAACGTCGACCACTATCGGATCGGTTTCATCGAAGCGACGGGTAATGCGAACGGTTTGTTCTGCATCGTTTCCACAATCGTCGATTACACGGAAACGATAGATACGGAATTGGTTACAAGTATCAACATTACCTGAATCGATCAATACTCCGGCTACATTGCCACTTGTTTGTCCGCCAGCACCACAATTATCTGTAAAGGTAGTCGATACTTCTGTAGGCCATGCAGTGTTACAGCCGCCTAAATCGTAATCCGGAACGTCGACCACTATCGGATCGGTTTCATCGAAGCGACGGGTAATACGAACGGTTTGTTCTGCATCGTTTCCACAATCGTCGATTACACGGAAACGATAGATACGGAATTGGTTACAAGTATCAACATTACCTGAATCGATCAAGACTCCGGCTACATTGCCACTTGTTTGTCCGCCAGCACCACAATTATCTGTAAATGTAGTCGATACTTCTGTAGGCCATGGGGTGTTACATCCTCCTAAATCGTAATCCGGAACGTCGACCACTATCGGATCGGTTTCATCGAAGCGACGGGTAATACGAACGGTTTGTTCTGCATCGTTTCCACAATCGTCGATTACACGGAAACGATAGATACGGAATTGGTTACAAGTATCAACATTACCTGAATCGATCAATACTCCGGCTACATTGCCACTTGTTTGTCCGCCAGCACCACAATTATCTGTAAATGTAGTCGATACTTCTGTAGGCCATGGGGTGTTACATCCACCTAAATCGTAATCCGGAACGTCAGCCACTATCGGATCGGTTTCATCGAAGCGACGGGTAATACGAACGGTTTGTTCTGCATCGTTTCCACAATCGTCGATTACACGGAAACGATAGATACGGAATTGGTTACAAGTATCAACATTACCTGAATCGATCAATACTCCGGCTACATTGCCACTTGTTTGTCCGCCAGCACCACAATTATCTGTAAATGTAGTCGATACTTCTGTAGGCCATGGGGTGTTACATCCACCTAAATCGTAATCCGGAACGTCAGCCACTATCGGATCGGTTTCATCGAAGCGACGGGTAATACGAACGGTTTGTTCTGCATCGTTTCCACAATCGTCGGTTACACTGAAACGGTAGATGCGGAATTGGGTACAAGTATCAACATTTCCTGAATCAACCAATACGCCAGGTACATTGCCACTTAATAGACCTCCGACACCACAATTATCTGTAAATGTAGTCGATACAGAAGTTGGCCACGCAGTATTACAGCCGCCTAAATCGTAATCGGGTATATCGACAATTGCCGGATCTTCTGTATCTCCTATTACTGTATAAGTACCTGTACAATCTCCATTTTGACCACAATCATCTTCATAGGTAACTGTTGCAGTATAAACGGCACCACATCTGGCTGGCGCAAATATACCATCTTCATCTACAATATTGTTTTGTGCATCTCTAACCACTATATGATATTCAAGATTTGTACCTCCAGTAGGAGCTAAACTATTAAACCAAGCAAGGTAATCGGCATTAATGGCTGCTTGTGTTAGGAGGCATGCAGTTATCTGGTCGTTACCGCAGTGTTCTACTACAGGGGTAGCTGAATCTCTAACCACTTCAATATTACATCTAGACGCATTATCCAAATTTTGTACTGCATCTGTAACAAGCACGGCATAAAAACCAGCAGCTAAACCTGTAAAGGTCACACTACCTGGGTCAAGGGGTGCAACATTATCTGTTAATGCATTACCAACTTGCTGTTGTAAAGCACCTCCTAGAGTATTTGTTTTATACAAATAAAAAGTATACTCAGGGATTCCATTTGTCGCAAAAGCTCTGATTTCACCAGCAACATTACAAGGCGTACGATCGGTTTCTAATCTACATTGTATAGTACAATCCCCTATGGTGAAAGTATTGCTAACTGTATCAGATTTTCCACAGGCATCTGTTATCGTCCAGGAAACAGTTACCTCACCACCATTAAACGGAGGAGGAAGAGGAGGGTCCGGGTTAGTTACAATAGTATAAGGTAGTGTACCAGTATCATTAATAATTAATGAATTCAACCAAGCAGCAAAATCAGTAGCTAATTGTGCCTCAGCCTGAGCCTGAGTTAATCCACAATACGTTCCGGAACCAGGACCTATTTCAATATCCGGCTGATCGGCTGGCGGCTCAGTAATCTCTTCTGTATCAGTATCTTTACAACCTTTATCATCTTTCACATATACAGTATAAGTACCTGCGGGTACCGTAAAAGTGTTAGTTGAAAAATAGTCAACATCATTAATAGAATAGGTATACGGAGTAGTCCCCCCTGAACCGGTTACAGTCAAAGTGGAAGTACCCCCAAAACATGAAATTGGCGTATGTTCAGCACTGGCGGTCGGATTTGGATTAATAGTAATTGTCAGTAGTTGAGAAGCAGAACAGCCGGTTGCATCGTTAGTCAATCTCACGATAAAACTGGTTGTTTGTGTAACGTCAATGTTCCCCGGAGTAGGCACTTGAACACTTGGATTGGCATTGGTCCAAAAAGTAAGCGTATAACCGGCAGGAACCGGAGCCGGAACAGAAACAAAACTGTTTAGATTAAGACTGAGTGCTGATGCACAATATTCGTGCGGACCTGCAGTCAAAGTCAAAGTTGGCAACTCAGGGGAAGACCCGGTTCGCCTGTCGCCATCAGCGCACGTTATGTAATCGTTGGTCGGCTTATACGTTGCATCGGCCGTGACCTCTATGTCATAACCGGTCCCTATCGGGTATGTGGCACATATCTTCGCAAAAACGGCCTGATTATTGGCCGGATTAATAGGATCATCTGAATCTGAAATAGTTCCCAAAGTAAAAGGACTGGTAGATGTTCCTTTTGAGTGCATGAACTGATCAAATAATTCACAAGTAACGCCAGTTGCCGATCCGGTTTTATCTGCGAAAAACCAACGACCGGCACTTCCTCCATAAGTAAGGCATGCAGTATAAGCATTGTTACCACTACAAGCCACTTGGGTTTCCAAATGTTGTAACGTACATGTTGCCCCACCACAACCAAATCTGGATTTATAGACCAAATTCATGCTATTAGGGAAAGTCGTAGCACTGGCATCAGCCATCCACATGGCAAGATAATAGTTGGTTGGTTTTTTAAAGGAAGGAACGGTAATAGTAGTCCATCCGTTACCGCTAAATCCACAGGCAGGGTGTGATACCCCACTGATATCAATAGTCGAGAAAACTAACCTTGTACAATCTCCGGATCCTGCTGAAGGATATTGTCCTGGCGGATATTCTGCCCCTCCAGTACCCGGAACCGGCTGTGCAAAATCCGGGTCAACATAAAATAGGGCAAATCCAACATTTTCATTTGTTACAATCTGAAACTGATAGGTTCCGGCCAGAGGGCGGATATCAAAATTAAACCAGACAATCTCTTCCCCTGGCGTTGGATCCGAAAGTGGATTACCAAATACTTCTGTTTTCATACTGAAACAGTCCGTTTGTGGTAGCGCGTTGGCTAAAAAAGAGTTCTGTGATGCATCATAAGTACCTTTAAACACTTCCAATTGACTTTCCGTTTCAGCGGAACTGGCACATCGAACTATTCCCTTGGGCTGATCACTGGGCTGCGGGGTTACGGTTGGTGTCCAAACAACATCAGGTGTGTTTCCGGTTCCTCGCCATCCATCACCTGCATCCCAACGGTGTGCAAGACAAGGTGTTGAGGCAGGTTCAAGCACTAATGCATCTAAAGTAATTGAATAGGATGATTCTTTATAAAATTTATTGTTTTCCAACACAAATCGCTCATAATCCTTTTTAACTGGATTTATCGGATCTTTTTGCTGAACATTAACTGCCACTGCAGTTCGTAATCCACCAAAATGCTGTGCAAATAATTGATTTGAAAAAAGGATTAGCATTAAAACAGCTAAACTTCTTAAAGTATTTCTTTTAATACATTTACTACATTCTTTTAAAAAAACAAACCAATTAGAGGGTTCTGACGTGGATCCAGTTCCTATATCAGGACCCGGATCTAACAAAAGGATATTTTTTTTCATAATAATACGGTTTTAGAGCCATACTATTAGAAGGAAGATCTATGACAGAAGAGGGGAATCTGAAAAAATGCCCTTTCAATCAAAAATTGAAACTTTAAGATTATTCAAAAAGTAACTAAAGAATTCTGTTAATTGATTTACGTGGAGGTATTATTGCACGTCGCAATCGCAATAAATCATCGAACCTTCTGAAAATCGTTTTTTTGAGGGAATATTATTGAACGTCGCAATCACAATTAACTGTCGAACGCTGAAGAAATATTGTAAAATATTAATTGATTTTTGTACAGGTATTATTGCACATAGCTATCACAATTAATCGTCGAACCATTTGAAAAGTATCGTAAAAATGTTAATTGATTTATGTGGAGGTATTATTGCACGTCGCAATCACAATTAACCATCGAACCTTCTGAAAATCGTTTTTTTGAGGGAATATTATTGAACGTCGCAATCACAATTAACTGTCGAACGTTTAAGAATTATTTTAAAATTTTAATTGATTTTTGTGCAGGTCTTATTGCACATAACTATCACAATTAATCGTCGAACCATTTGAAAAGTATCGTAAAAATGTTAATTGATTTTTGTGGAGGTATTATTGCATGTCGCAATCACAATTAACCATCGAACCGTCTAATAACCATATGAAGTTTATCGATACAAATTTAACACTATTTTAAGTAGCCTTACAAAAAAACAGAAACATTTTACGACTTTAACTTTTTTAGTAATCCATTAATTACCAATTACTTAACAATACGTTTAGAATCTCACAAAAACTTTAAATCTGAATATTAATGACATAAAAAATATGTATAATGTCTTTTAGATACAACATTTTATACTACTACAAAACAAAAAACTACGTTTTTAACAAGAACTTCAAAAAGGTATAGGCTTTATGACAGAATTGCAACAATTACCTTGATTTTCTATTCTAAAAAACAGTAGACCACACTTCAAAAATTGGTGCCGGATCATTGAAAATAAATATTCACACTTTACAATATTGCTATAATTTTCTCACTTTTTAAATAACAGTATTCGAAATATTTCTTAAATAAAGACAGTCATAAAATTGCAAAAATCCACAAAATAAATTCATTAAAAATCAAATAATTCAGATTTTTATTACCAATTTTTTCACAAGAATCATTCAAAACTATAGCGTGAATCTCACAAATAGAAAAAAAACATGCATTTCATCGATTTTTTAGTTAATTTCATCGATATTTTATTCTAACCGATTAATTTTGAGCCGATTAATAAAAAATAATAGTCTATGAAAAGATTGATATGTGCTGCCCTATTATTTACCGTTACTTACTACGGAATCGCTCAAAGTAAAGATGCTTTATGGAAAAAGAGTAATACAAAAGAAACCGCAGGTAGAATTACTCAATCTAACTTACCACAAAAAAATATTTTCGATTTAGATTTACCTACTATGAAAAAGATGTTGGCCAAATCTCCTAAAAGAGATGCTTCCAACATTACTTCTAATACAATCATTTCATTACCAAACGGACAAGGCAAATTGGAAAACTTTAAAGTTTACGAAAACTCCGTTATGGCTCCGGAACTGGCAGCCAAATACCCGGAAATCAAATCCTATGTAGCTGTTGGTATAGACAACCCAAATGCACGCGTTTACTTGAGCAGTTCGCCATTAGGATTTAAATCTATGACTATCTATCCCAATAAGGAAACAGTTTATATTGAGCCTATTAATAACAGCACTAACAACTATACTGTTTATAGAACTACAGATCATGTAGAAGATTTAGAAAAATTCGACTGCGGTGTAGATCATTCAGCCGAAAGCAACTATAGCTCTTCTAATACTTTTGTTGCACGTGGCGCAGATGATGCTAAATTACGCACATATAGATTAGCTGTTTCTTGTACTGGAGAATATGCCGCTTATTTTGGCGGCACCAAAGCTTTGGCTTTAGCCGGTATAACAAACACACTTACTCGTGTAAATGGTATTTTCGAAAGAGATTTCGGCGTGCGTTTGGTACTTGTTGCTAACAATGATGCGATCCTTTATACAAATGCTACGACGGATCCTTATTCAACAAAAGCGTATATCCCAAACGAGTTACAAACTAATTTAAATACAACCATTGGTGATGTTAATTATGATTTAGGTCATTTATTCGATTCTGTGATTGGTGGTGGAAATTCTGGCTGTATCGGTTGTATAGGTGTGACTAATTACAAAGGCAAAGCATACACATCAACACTATATGTTCCAGAAGGTGATCAATTTGATGTAGAAATAGCAGCACATGAATTAGCACATCAATTAGGTGCAAAACACACATTTACTTATGTGACTGAAAACAGTAATACAGCACAAATGGAGCCTGGTAGTGGTTCGACAATCATGAGCTATGCAGGTAAAACAGTGAAAGACATCCAAGCATACTCTGATGATTATTTTCATGCTATCAGTATCCAACAAGTTACCGATAATTTAAAAACAAAAACTTGCGGCACAATTACCAATACAAGTAATGCTGTGCCAGTGGTTAATGCGGGATTAGACTACACTATCCCTAAAGGCACTCCTTTCGTGTTAACCGGTGCTGCTACAGACGGAAACACAAATGACATATTAACGTACTCATGGGAACAAATGGATTTAGGTAGTGCTACTACTACAGTTCCTACAAATACCGCTACAAGTGGGGCTATTTTCAGATCATACCCGCCTACTACTTCTGCTACCAGATATTTTCCAAATATGAATACAATTTTGACAGGGGAAACAAGTACAGCTGGTAGATATATAACTTCAGAAACTTTACCTGGTGTTGCAAGAACATTAAACTTCCGTTTAACCGTTCGTGATAACAGAGCGGGAGGTGGTTCCAACAATACCGATGATGTTGTTTTGACCGTGGATGGTGCAGCTGGACCTTTTACTGTTGACACTCAAAATACCGCTGTATCATATGCCGCTGGCACCTCTCAAACCATTAACTGGACTGTTGCAGGAACTAATGCCAATGGTGTAAACTGTGCTAATGTAGATATTTTATTATCAACCGATGGTGGACAAACGTTCCCAATTGCTTTACTTACAGGAACTCCAAATGACGGTTCACAAAGCGTAGTAATTCCAAATATGCCAGGAACTACAAACAGAATTATGGTTAAAGGAAGCAACCACATTTTCTTTGATGTAAACAATGCTAACTTCACTATTACCGGTTCTGCAGATACTGCTGCTCCGACAGCTTCAACGCTTTGGGCTTCAGGAACTACTGCTTCAAGCACTAATCTGACTTGGACTGCGGCTAATGATAATGTAGGCGTAACAGGATACGATGTATATCAAAACGGTGTATTGAAAACAACAACTACTGCTACATCGTTGGCTGTAACGAGTCTATCGTCTTCTACAACCTATAACTTTCACGTAAAAGCAAAAGATGCGGCCGGAAACGTATCTTCTGCAAGTAACACGGCAAACGTGACTACACTTGCTCCGGCAGATACCACTGCTCCGACAGCTTCAACACTTTCTGCTTCGGGAACCACTGCTTCAAGCACTAACCTGACTTGGACTGCGGCTACTGATAACGTAGGTGTTACCGGTTATAACGTATATCAAAACGGTGTGTTGAAAACAACCGTTACTGGCACATCATTAGCTGTTTCTGGTTTGACTGCTTCAACAGCTTACAACTTCTATGTTACGGCAAAAGATGCAGCTGGAAACGTATCAACTACAAGTAACATTGTAAATGTAACCACATCTGCTCCGACAGATACCACTGCTCCCACAGCTTCAACGCTTTCTGCTTCGGGAACTACAGCTTCAAGCACTAATCTGTCTTGGACTGCCGCTTCTGATAACGTAGGTGTTACTGGTTATAATGTATATCAAAACGGAGTATTGAAAACAACAACTACTGCGACTTCATTGGCTGTTTCTGGTTTATCTGCTTCAACAGCTTACAATTTCTATGTAACCGCTAAAGATGCAGCTGGAAACGTATCTTCTGCAAGTAATACAGTAAGCGTGACTACGTCTGCTTTAACTGATACTGCAGCGCCGACAGCTTCGACACTTTCTGCTACGGGAACTACGACTTCAAGCACCAATCTGTCTTGGACTGTCGCTTCTGATAATGTCGGCGTTACCGGTTATAATGTATATCAAAACGGTGTGTTGAAAACAACCGTGACTGGAACTACATTAGCTGTTTCTGGTATGTCTGCTTCTACAGCTTACAATTTCTATGTAACCGCTATAGATGCAGCTGGAAATGTGTCAACGGCAAGTAACACTGTGAATGTAACTGCATTGGGTACAAGTATTACTTATTGTAATTCATCAGCAAGCACATCCAGAGAATATATAAACCGCGTTCAATTGGGATCAATTAACAATCTTTCAGGAAACAACAACGGATACGGTAATTACACAACACAATCAACCAGTTTATCAACAGGTTCTACAGCTTCAATTACTATTACTCCTGGATGGAATGGTATGTCGGCAAATGAAGCATATTGCGTTTGGATTGATTTTAACAAAGATGGAAATTTTGGTTCGAATGAACTTATTTTCAGTAAGTCAAAAACAAAATCTACTTCTGTAAGCGGTAACTTTATCATTCCGTCTACAGCAGTAACTGGAGCCACTAGAATGAGAGTTTCAATGAAATACAATGGTTTACCGACTGCCTGTGAAGTATTTACTAACGGCGAAGTGGAAGATTATACTGTTACTATTGTTAGTGGTGCTTTTGTTAAAAATGCCAACGAAATTAATGATGAATCTGTAGCGGTTACTAAAGGAGAACTTGGCACGCTGTCATTGAAATTGTATCCGAATCCGGTAAAAGATGGAACATTATATTTCTCAGGTATCGAAAGCAATGCTTCATACAAAATCTTTAATTTGACTGGACAACAGGTAGCCTATGGCGACACCAACAACAATTCCATTAAGGTAGACACGCTGCCTTCGGGAATTTATATTATAGAAATCTCTGACAGCAGATCGGTTGGTACAAAACGATTTATTAAAGAATAAAAGAACACCCTTTTTAAAACCAAATCTTTTGAAGCTGTCCAAGTTCGGACAGCTTTTTTTTATCACGACGTGAATCCGATTAATTATTGCGATCATCTTAAGAAGGATACACAAAAGTACTCCTTAATATATTATATACTTTTAACTCAACTCCGAAGAGAATAACAATTTAAAATAAACCCACATTTTATTTTCTTCGAAGCGAATAGTCGTTTTTGATTGCTATACGTCATTAACTCCGTTGAATCTTCGATTTCCCGTGTTCCATTGCAATCCGTCAATGCGAGTTTGCGCAGCAACCTCCCAATGCCGGGATTTCCACTCCACCCGGGGCTGGAGAGCAATCCTTTTTCGCCAATATTTCAGACCCTGTAGATTTTAAAAGAAAACAATCTGTTTTTTTACAGGCTTCTTCCCTATAAAGATTTTTAAAACAAAGCCAATACATTATCTGACAAAAACTTACGTTTATTTTAGCTTTATTTTTCACGAAAGCCAAACCGCTTAAAACAAAAAAACCTATCCAATGGACAGGGTTCCCAAAAGTAAACCATCTCATAATCTCTCACAGATTTGCTTTGATTTTACCTTTACTTTTCCTAAAAATAAAACGGTTTAAAAACAAAAAAATCCCCACCACATAGTGATAAGGATCTCCAAAAGCAAAGCTGCACATAGTTTTCCGCAGTTTTGCAGCAACTTTTACCTTCATTTTTCTAAAAACAAAACCGATATAAAACAAAAAAGCCCTTCACTTTCGTGAAGGGCTTTTCAAAAGAAAGGCGGCGACATACTCTCCCACAAGATTGCAGTACCATCTGCGCAGGCGGGCTTAACTACTCTGTTCGGAATGGGAAGAGGTGAGCCCCGCCGCAATAACCACCTTAAGTCGTTATGCAAGGGTAATTCCGATGTTATCGGAACTAACATTACAATAATATCTTAACATACTGAGATAAATAATCATTATTTAGAAAGTTTCTCCCTCCCGCCGAAGCGGGAGGAAAAGCGTACATAAGCTTACGGGTTATTAGTACTACTCGACTATGACATTACTGCCTTTACATCTATAGCCTATCAACGTGGTCATCTTCCACGACCCTTAAAAGAAATCTCATCTTGTGGTGGGTTTCGCGCTTATATGCTTTCAGCGCTTATCCCTTCCGAACGTAGCTACTCTGCGGTGCTCCTGGCGGAACAACAGATACACCAGAGGTTCGTCCAATTCGGTCCTCTCGTACTAGAATCAGATCCACTCAAATTTCTAACGCCCACAGTAGATAGAGACCGAACTGTCTCACGACGTTCTGAACCCAGCTCGCGTGCCACTTTAATGGGCGAACAGCCCAACCCTTGGGACCTTCTCCAGCCCCAGGATGTGACGAGCCGACATCGAGGTGCCAAACCCCCCCGTCGATATGAGCTCTTGGGGGAGATCAGCCTGTTATCCCCGGCGTACCTTTTATCCTTTGAGCGATGGCCCTTCCATGCGGAACCACCGGATCACTATGCTCTACTTTCGTACCTGATCGACCTGTATGTCTCTCAGTCAAGCTCCCTTATGCCATTGCACTCTACGCACGGTTACCAAGCGTGCTGAGGGAACCTTTAGAAGCCTCCGTTACTCTTTTGGAGGCGACCACCCCAGTCAAACTACCCACCAAGCAATGTCCCCCGCTTTGCGGGGTTAGATCTCAGATAAGCAAAGGGTGGTATTTCAACAATGACTCCACAACGCCTGGCGACGCCATTTCACAGTCTCCCACCTATCCTACACATCACTTATCCAAGACCAATACTAAGCTATAGTAAAGGTGCACAGGGTCTTTTCGTCCCACTGCGGGTAATCGGCATCTTCACCGATACTACAATTTCACCGAGCTCATGGCTGAGACAGTGTCCAGATCGTTACACCATTCGTGCAGGTCGGAACTTACCCGACAAGGAATTTCGCTACCTTAGGACCGTTATAGTTACGGCCGCCGTTTACTGGGGCTTCAATTCAATGCTTCTCCGAAGATAACATCTCCTCTTAACCTTCCAGCACCGGGCAGGTGTCAGGCCCTATACTTCATCTTACGATTTTGCAGAGCCCTGTGTTTTTGATAAACAGTCGCCTGGACCTCTTCACTGCGGCCAGCTTGCGCTGGCGACCTTTCTCCCGAAGTTACAGGTCTATTTTGCCTAATTCCTTAGCCATGAATCTCTCGAGCACCTTAGGATTCTCTCCTCGACTACCTGTGTCGGTTTACGGTACGGGTACTTATAATCTAAGTTTAGAGGTTTTTCTTGGAAGCCCTTAGGCACACTATCACTTTGTCCGAAGACTCCGTGTACTATCGTATTTCACCAGTTCCCGCGCATTTTACTACGGGACCTATAGCTAAGTACTTTAACGAACTATTCCGTCAGTTCGCGGTGCTTTCATCACTCCGTCACCCCATCACAATTATAAGTAGTACGGGAATATTAACCCGTTGGCCATCGACTGTCCCTTTCGGGTTCGCCTTAGGACCCGACTAACCCTCAGCTGATTAGCATAGCTGAGGAAACCTTAGTCTTTCGGTGTGCGGGTTTCTCGCCCGCATTATCGTTACTTATGCCTACATTTTCTTTTCTAACCGGTCCAGCATGAGTCGCCTCACACCTTCAGCCCTGTTAGAATGCTCCCCTACCACTTACGTAAAACGTAAATCCATAGCTTCGGTAGTATACTTATGCCCGATTATTATCCATGCTCGTCCGCTCGACTAGTGAGCTGTTACGCACTCTTTAAATGAATGGCTGCTTCCAAGCCAACATCCTAGCTGTCTGGGCAGACAAACCTCGTTTTTTCAACTTAGCATACATTTGGGGACCTTAGCTGATGGTCTGGGTTCTTTCCCTCTCGGACATGGACCTTAGCACCCATGCCCTCACTGCTGTGAAACATTATATAGCATTCGGAGTTTGTCAGGAATTGGTAGGCGGTGAAGCCCCCGCATCCAATCAGTAGCTCTACCTCTATATAACTATACACAGCGCTGCACCTAAATGCATTTCGGGGAGTACGAGCTATTTCCGAGTTTGATTGGCCTTTCACCCCTACCCACAGGTCATCCGAAGACTTTTCAACGTCAACCGGTTCGGACCTCCACTGTGTGTTACCACAGCTTCATCCTGCCCATGGGTAGATCACACGGTTTCGCGTCTACCACTACTGACTAAAGCGCCCTATTCAGACTCGCTTTCGCTACGGATCCACACCTGAAGTGCTTATCCTTGCCAGCAACGGTAACTCGTAGGCTCATTATGCAAAAGGCACGCCGTCACCCCACTAAAGGGCTCCGACCGCTTGTAAGCGTATGGTTTCAGGATCTATTTCACTCCGTTATTCACGGTTCTTTTCACCTTTCCTTCACAGTACTGGTTCACTATCGGTCTCTCAGGAGTATTTAGCCTTAGCGGATGGTCCCGCCAGATTCAGACAGGGTTTCACGTGCCCCGCCCTACTCAGGATACCACTATCCTTATCTTTTCTTACTTATACGGGACTATCACCCTCTATGGTTAACCTTTCCAGGTTATTCTAATTCAATCCGCAAGAAATGTCGTGGTCCTACAACCCCAACATTGCCGTAACAACATTGGTTTGGGCTAATCCGCGTTCGCTCGCCACTACTTACGGAATCACTTTTGTTTTCTTCTCCTCCGCCTACTTAGATGTTTCAGTTCAGCGGGTTTGCCCCCTATCGGGTACTATATCTTCAATATAGTGGGTTGCCCCATTCGGATATCTGCGGATCAATTCGTATGTGCCAATCCCCGCAGCTTTTCGCAGCTTATCACGTCCTTCATCGCCTCTGAGAGCCTAGGCATCCCCCATACGCCCTTATTTTGCTTATTGTACTTTCATTCTTACCTATAAATAGGCAAAAACTGTGTTCTTTCTACTTTTTAAATGTTTTTTTATCTCAATATGTCAATGAACTTTCGTCTCTTTCGAAACTCGTGGAGAATATCGGAGTCGAACCGATGACCTCCTGCGTGCAAGGCAGGCGCTCTAGCCAGCTGAGCTAATCCCCCGTTTCTAGTGTTCAGTTAACAGTTTTCAGTTAACAGTACTTCAAACGGCCACTCAACCTCTAAAATTTCCTTTTACAATCAAAAAACTTAGTAGTCCCGCCCAGACTCGAACTGGGGACCCCTACATTATCAGTGTAGTACTCTAACCAGCTGAGCTACGAGACTCTGTTTTTTAATTATTGTAATATTTGAACTAACAGCGAGAGTAATCTTCTTTCAATTAAAATCCCAGATCTTAATCTTTTCTCTAGAAAGGAGGTGTTCCAGCCGCACCTTCCGGTACGGCTACCTTGTTACGACTTAGCCCCAGTTACTAGTTTTACCCTAGGCAGCTCCTTGCGGTCACCGACTTCAGGTACCCCCAGCTTCCATGGCTTGACGGGCGGTGTGTACAAGGCCCGGGAACGTATTCACCGCATCATGGCTGATATGCGATTACTAGCGAATCCAGCTTCACGGAGTCGAGTTGCAGACTCCGATCCGAACTGAGAACGGTTTTGAAGATTCGCGCCCACTTGCGTGGTGGCTGCTCTCTGTACCGCCCATTGTAGCACGTGTGTAGCCCAGGACGTAAGGGCCGTGATGATTTGACGTCATCCCCACCTTCCTCACGGTTTGCACCGGCAGTCTTGTTAGAGTTCCCGGCATGACCCGCTGGCAACTAACAATAGGGGTTGCGCTCGTTATAGGACTTAACCTGACACCTCACGGCACGAGCTGACGACAACCATGCAGCACCTTGAAAGACGTCCGAAGAAAAAACTGTTTCCAGTCCTGTCGTCTCCCATTTAAGCCCTGGTAAGGTTCCTCGCGTATCATCGAATTAAACCACATGCTCCTCCGCTTGTGCGGGCCCCCGTCAATTCCTTTGAGTTTCATTCTTGCGAACGTACTCCCCAGGTGGGATACTTATCACTTTCGCTTAGCCACTCAGATTGCTCCGAACAGCTAGTATCCATCGTTTACGGCGTGGACTACCAGGGTATCTAATCCTGTTCGCTCCCCACGCTTTCGTCCATCAGCGTCAATATAGTGATAGTAACCTGCCTTCGCAATTGGTATTCCATGTAATATCTAAGCATTTCACCGCTACACTACATATTCTAGTTACTTCCCACTAATTCAAGTCTTACAGTATCAATGGCCGTTCCATCGTTAAGCGATGGGCTTTCACCACTGACTTATAAGACCGCCTACGGACCCTTTAAACCCAATGATTCCGGATAACGCTTGGATCCTCCGTATTACCGCGGCTGCTGGCACGGAGTTAGCCGATCCTTATTCTTACGGTACCGTCAAGTTCCTACACGTAGGAGTGTTTCTTCCCGTATAAAAGCAGTTTACAATCCATAGGACCGTCATCCTGCACGCGGCATGGCTGGTTCAGGCTTGCGCCCATTGACCAATATTCCTCACTGCTGCCTCCCGTAGGAGTCTGGTCCGTGTCTCAGTACCAGTGTGGGGGATCTCCCTCTCAGGACCCCTACCCATCATTGCCTTGGTATGCCGTTACCACACCAACTAGCTAATGGGACGCATGCTCATCTTGTACCGTTGGAACTTTAGTTATAATGTGATGCCACATCATAACACTATGAGGTATTAATCCAAATTTCTCTGGGCTATCCCTCTGTACAAGGTAGATTGCATACGCGTTACGCACCCGTGCGCCGGTCTCAAGTTAGCAAGCTAACTCTACCCCTCGACTTGCATGTGTTAGGCCTGCCGCTAGCGTTCATCCTGAGCCAGGATCAAACTCTTCATCGTATATTTTAATATTGTCGATAAAGATGCTAGGTTTTTTCTAATCTACTCGAGTCTTACTCTCTCTTAATCTTGAAACGAATTGCTTCGTTTCAATGCTGTCAATTCAATATGTCTATGAACGTGTCTTCTTATTTTTTCTCGCCAGCCTTTCGGTTAGCGGGTGCAAAACTAGAACTTAATTTTTAACTGGCAAAACTTTTTGAAACTTTTTTTTGAAAAAATTTTCTTTCCATTTTGTCGTCAGTATTTTTAAGAACTTCCCGTTTTAGCGGGCTGCAAAGGTAACTCCTTTTTTTAATCTCGCAAGCTTTTTTGAATTATTTTTCGATTTAATTTCTAAATCGTAATTCCAATCACTTACTCAATATTTCCAATGAACTTTACCGTGTTTTGCGGGTGGCAAAGATACTTTCTTTTTTCTTTACAAACCAAATCTTTTTTTAACTTTTTTCAAAATCTTTTCGATCCGTTTTGTTTCAAAATGTCAGTAGAACTGTGCCGTTATTGCGAGTGCAAAAGTAGCACTCTTTTGCGTAACTCCTAATTATTTCCGGTCTTTTTTTAATCTTTTTTCACTCCCTTTCCTTAACTCGCTGATAACCATTTCATAACCCTTGAAAGTTTTTTTTCGAAAATCGGAAAGAAGTAAAACAGCGGAGCAGTCAAGTTTGTTTCTACTATACTATATATAGGCAACAGTCCCAAAAAAGTTTACCGATAAATCCACAAAACCCATCCCCTAGCCCCGATGGGAGCGGCACCGCGTAGAGCGGACAGCGGGAACGACCATCACAAAATAGCCTGAACGCTTCGCTTCTAATCGAATCGGATTGCTTTTACCGGAGAAATTTTAGTAATTATATAGGAAGGAATCAGCAAAACGAACAGACAAACCAAAATCGTCCCCACATTTAAAGCTACTATATAAGGTATAGAAAATGAAACCGGAGCTTCGGTCACATAGTAATTTTCCGGATTGAGCTTGATGATACCAAAATACTTTTGTATAAACAGTACACCAAGACCGACAAGATTCCCCCAAAACAATCCGCGAAGAATCAAATGACCGGCATTGTACAAAAATATTTTTCGAATTGTCCAGTTGTTGGCCCCAATCGCTTTTAGGATCCCGATCATTTGGGTGCGTTCCAAAATAAGCACCAACAAAGCTACCACCATATTAATAGTAGCCACCACTATCATGATAATAAGAATCACTACTATATTGAAGTCGAACAATTTTAACCATTCAAAAATATTGAAATACTTTTCCTCGATGGTAATACTATTATAGGTCGGCGGAATTTCGTCATAGACTTCCTCTCCTTTTTCTTTTATCATTGAAAAGTCATCTAAAAAAACCTCGAAAGCACCCACTTCGTCTTTTTGCCATTTGTTGATTCGCTGCAAGTGGCGAATATCTCCTATTATATAGGTAGCATCAAATTCCTGGAAACCGGAATTGTAAATCCCGACAATTTTAAAATTACGAAGGTTGGGCAACTTCCCTTCTTCCTTCATAAAAAATGTATTGAACTTATCGCCCAGTTTCAACTGAAGGCGGTTAGCCATATATTCTGAAATAACAACTTCCGGATTCAAATTGCTTTTCAAATCAGGTATTCCCCCCGCAACTATGTATTCCTCCAAGTTTTGCCACCGGTAATCCTTTCCGACACCCTTGAAAACAATTCCTTCGAATGCTTTTTCGGTTCGGATGATCCCTGCCTTAGTGGCCACTGCCTGAATATGACTGATTCCTTCAACACTTTTGAACGTCGGGTAAAAATCCTGATGTATCGAAATAGGTTCCACACTGACTTCCGACTGATTATCGTCGTAGTTGGAAATAATCACATGACCGTTAAAGGCCGACACTTTCTGGCGTATTTTTTGCTGCAACCCCATACCGGTAGCCACGGAAACTATCATCATAACCATTCCAATAGAAATAGCGGCAATCGCAATTTTTATAATTGGAGCAGAAATACTACTTTTATAATTTTTAGCAGTAACGAGTCTTTTGGCTATAAAATATTCTAATTTCAAGATATATGATTTCAAATTCAGTCCTCAAAAATACAGTTTTATTCTTGGTTTTGTCGATAGTTTCCTGTGGAAATTCGATTAACAAGAAGATAGATAACCATCAAAAGACAAAAGACGAAGTTCTCGACTCCGATCGAATTGATAAAACAAAGGTCTCTTCCGAGATTCAAACCGGTGCTCAAAATTCCAATGCTTATTTACCTTTGTTGAAGGATAAAAAAGTCGGCATTGTAACCAACCAGACCGGAATCCTTTCCGACAAGACCCATTTGGTTGATTTTTTATTAGAAAAGAAAATCGGCGTACAGAAAATTTATGCTCCCGAACATGGTTTCAGAGGCACTGCCGATGCCGGCGAATTAATCAAAGACGGAAAGGACACCAAAACAGGCTTACCTATTATTTCGCTTTATGGCAGCAACAAAAAGCCAAAACCGGAACAACTTGCAGGAATCGATATCATGGTTTTTGACTTACAGGATGTTGGCGCACGATTTTACACCTATATATCTTCGTTGCATTATGTAATGGAAGCCTGTGCAGAAAACAATATTCCTCTTATTGTTTTGGACCGACCAAACCCGAACGGAGGTATAATTGACGGCCCCGTCCTGGAAAAAGAATATGCCAGTTTTGTTGGCATGCATCCGATTCCGGTTTTACACGGGATGACAATTGGAGAATATGCTAAAATGATCAACGGTGAAAAATGGCTAAAAAATGGAGTTCATTGTGTATTAACAGTGATTCCGTGTTTGAACTACAAGCATTCCCTACAATATAGCCTGCCGGTAAAACCATCACCGAATTTACCAAACGACCAAGCCATTAACCTATATGCGAGTTTATGCTTATTTGAAGGAACGAATGTAAGTGTTGGACGAGGAACTGACAAACAGTTTCAAATTTATGGGTCGCCTTTTTTACCTAAAGGTGATTTCAACTTCACTCCGAGTCCCAATTTAGGCGCCAAAGACCCAATGCATAATGGAAAACTATGCCACGGTGAAGATTTATCAAAAATTGAAAAAGCAAAACGTTTGGAACTAAAATGGCTGATCAAAGCCTATCAGACCACTTCGGATAAAACTAATTTCTATAATGACTTTTTCACTAAGTTGGCAGGAACCAAAAAACTCCAGCAGCAAATTGAGACTGGCATTTCGGAAAATGAAATCCGAAAAAGCTGGGAAAAAGGAATTGCCGATTTTAAGCTGATGCGAAAATCATACCTTATATATAGTGAATAAAAAAGGCTGTCCAAAAGACAGCCTTTTTTTATATGGTAACTTCTTGTCCGAATTGCAGTAAATAGCCGTTGTTGTCGTAAACAGCAAACTCGCGCATGCCCCATTCGAAAGTTTCAATCTCGTAGCACAAGTTGCATTTATCTTTCAGCTTTTCCCAAATTTCTTCCACGTTGTCCACATTAATATAAAAAGAACCTGTAAAAACAGGTTTTTCGAACGGAGTATGCTCATTGGGTTTGGCCAACATGATTTCGGCATCGTCTTTATATAAGGAAGCCCATCCCCAGTCTTCATTATATTCTCCGCAGGTAAAACCGAGAATATTAACGTAGAAAGCGATTGTTTCTTTTAATTCGGTGGTCCAAAGCATTGGACGGATTGGTTGAAATTTGGCCATCTCGATTGTTTTTTACAAAGGTAACTTCTTTTTCATTTCTTCCACAATATTGTAAGCAGCAGGACAAATGGCTACGTTTTTAAGTGTAAGATTTGAAATCTGCTGGAATTTCTTCCTGTCGGTATGCGGAAATTCACGGCAGGCCTTCGGACGTACATCATAAATCATACAGTAATTTTCGGCATCCAGAAAAGTACAGGGTACACTTTGCAGTACATAGTCATTATCTTCATCGATGCGAAGATATTGATCAATGAACTGTTGTGGTTTCTGCTTAAGATGTTTTGCAATACGCTCGATATCGGCCGAAGTAAAAAGCGGGCCTGTCGTTTTACAGCAATTGGCGCATTCTAAACAGTCGGTTCTTTTAAATTCGGCGTCGTGCAAATCCTGCATAACATAATCCAAATTCTTGGGTGTTTTCTTTTTCAGCTTATCGAAATACTTTTTGTTTTCGTTATGCTTATCTTTGGCTAACTTTGGAAGCTCCGATAAAGTTGGTTTTAACATGTCAAAACATTTATTTTGCAAAAGTACCAACTTTCAGGTTTAGACTTTCAAAATTTAAACTTAAAAAAATGAAAGACCTTTTTGGAAAAGCCATACTGGATTACCAAACCAATAACTCACCCGAGGACCTAATAACCGAAACTTCGATATCGGAAGCCGACGAAATGAGCGTTGCCTATTTGTTTCGCAATTACAAAGAAATGCCAAAAATAGAGCGAAAAGCACTGGATTTAGCCAAAGGAAAAATTCTGGATGTAGGTTGTGGCGCAGGAAGTCACGCCTTGTATCTGCAGAACGAAAAAAATCTGGATGTTACTGCTATTGACATTTCCGCCAACGGGATCAAAGCCTGTGAACTGCGCGGGGTAAAAAAGGCCCGGGTTCAAAATGTGATGGAGCTTGAAAACGAGACCTTCGACACCATTTTACTGATGATGAACGGAGCAGGCATGTGCGGAAAACTTAAAAAAATTGCCGGGTTTCTTCAGAAGCTAAAATCCCTGTTGAATGAAAACGGTCAGATTTTATTAGACAGCTCCGATATTATTTACATGTTCGATGAGGATGAAGACGGTGGAAAATGGATTCCGAGTAACATCGACTACTATGGTGAATTGATCTTTAACGTTACATACAAAGGTGAAAAGGAAGATCCGTTTGACTGGATGTATATTGATTACAACACCCTGCAGAACGCAGCCTATGCCAACGGGTTACAATGTGAATTGATTTTGGAAGGCGAACATTATGATTATCTGGCAAGACTGACGCACCTCTAAGTTTTTATAAATAAAAAAATCCCAAGCTGTAAAAGTTTGGGATTTTTTTATTTCTTTTTGAGATTTATTATTGCATGTATTTCATCACTATTGACTGTAATCCCATAGCCCATTCTTGACTGGCAGCAATATTTTTCTCTGTAATTACTACTGATTTCTCCGTCATCTTTTTCCCTAACGGTGTTTCATAGAATTTCAAAATAGCTTTAACATCATCATGCGTATACACTTCCATGTACACTCCTGCCAATTTATCGTAAAGTGCCGGTAAACTCGACTCGAATTCAACAAGGAATACAGCATGTTTTTCTTTTGGGACCATTTTCAAAATTTGGTCTTTTGCAATTTTCATTTGGTTAGCAGAACCCGTAGTTTCAATCATTTTCATTACGTCTTTTTTGAAAGCTTCGTTGGCTTGAGCCATGCCTAGGTTCGCTGCTAAAACAAGTGCAAAAGTTAAAAATAATTTTCTCATTGTTTTTGTGTTAGTTATAAATATTAAGGAATATTCAGATATTTATGTGTTTGTAAAGATACGCGCCATTTCGGATTATTCATAACATAATCCACGATTAAAGGGGTCATCTCTTCTTTTTTACTCCACTCGGGCTGTAAAAACAGGATTGCATTTTCATTTACTTTAGCCGCTTGTTCTTCTGCGAAGATAAAATCGTGCTTGTTGTGAATAATCACCTTTAACTCATGTGCAATCTTATAGGCGTCATCCACCGGAAGTTTAGTCTTTTTTGGAGAAAGGCAGAACCAATCCCATGTTCCCGTAACCGGATAGGCACCTGAACTTTCAATATGCACGCGTAAATTTTGCTCTTTTAGTTTTGAGGTTAAAGTTGTCATGTCCCAGGTCAAAGGCTCTCCACCTGTAACTACAACAGTTTCCGCATATTTTTTAGCGTTGGCCACAATGACGTCCGTGGTTGTTGGCGGGTGTAATTCGGCATTCCAGCTTTCTTTAACGTCGCACCAATGGCAACCAACGTCGCAACCGCCGATTCGGATAAAATAAGCCGCTGTACCGGTATGGTACCCTTCCCCCTGAATTGTATAAAACTCCTCCATTAAAGGCAGCATTTCTCCTTTTTCCACCGCAATTTGTATTTCTTTCTTAAGCATTTTATATAAAAATAGTCTGCAAAGGTAAGCAATTTGAAAATTAGATTGTTAGCTTTTTAACTAACCCTTTGCAAGTAGGCAAAAACATCACTTTCTAGCCCTGATGGAAGCGGCATTCCGTCTCGTTTTTTCTAACGGGTCGGCTACAGCTGACAGCAGGAACAGGGCTTCAAAATGGCACTGACCTCCCGATAGCTATCGGGACACTCCAAAAAAAAAACCGACAACTTTAGTCATCGGCTTTTTCATTATTTTATGCTTTTTAAGCTTTAAGTGCTTTTAACGTTTTGGTAGCGTAAGCATTAGCCGGATCGATTGCCAATAATTTTTCAAGGTTTTCGATCGCTTTTGCTTTGTCAGCGCTGTTAGCATAATGAGCACCAACAAAAGTATAGGCTTCGATTAGGTTTTTCTTAACGGCCGGTTTTGCTTTTTCAGCATCTCCTTTAGCATTAACCAATTTCACATACTCTTCATAACCTGCCAACGCCACTTTTGCTGATTCCGGTGTTCCCATTGCCTCATTTGCTCTTGCTTTGAACAAGTGCGCATCTTGTGTTGCCGCGTTCAATTCGATAACTTTTGAGAAAGCCGCATCCGCCTTAACCAACTGGTCTTTTGGAGAGGTTTTCGGATCGTAATCAAAATACAAAGCATATCCTAAATAGAAATTATCCGCAAAGTAATTTTTCGATTTTGGGTTTTTTACAGCCCCTTCGAATAATTTAGTAGCGTTTTTGTATAATTTCTCTTTGAACATTTTTTGTCCAAGCGGATTTAATTCAGCTGCAATTACCGGATCTTTTTCTACCGCTTTGTTCAATTCAACAACACCTTCGTTGAAGATTTTCTCGTCGTAAGTACCGTCTGCTTTTTTAGCTTCGGCCATTTTTGTCAAACCTAGATACAAGTAATCTCTTGCTATGATTCTTTTTGGCTCAACTTTGGCGAAAAATTCGGACATTGCTTTTGAACTTTCAGCATAGTTTCCGTTTTCGTAAGCAGCATAACCCAAGTAACGTAGAATACGCGGATTTACTTTATCCAGTTTTTTCATTTCATTAGCCTCGATTTCCAATGCTTTGTAATCTTTATTCACAATTAAGAAATCAGCGTGACGCATACGAGATTCAACCGAATACCCAGTTAAACTCATGTATTTTTCATAATACTGCAAAGCCTTTTTAACATACTCATCGTATTTTGTCGGTTCATTGCTTCCCCATAAATAATACGTTTCAGCCAATTCACGGTATGCAGGACCAAAGTTTGCATCTTTAGCTATAACTTCGTTCAGTAATTTAGCAGCGTCGGTAAAATTTTTTGCTCCTTTTTGGATTGCCGCATATTTTACACGGGCAATCAACAAGGATTTATCATATTCATAGGCCGATTCATAGGCACGGAAAGCTTCACCGGCATTTTTATTACCATACTGTGCATCTCCCATCGCTAGATAGGCACCAGGATTTTTATCATCGATCAACATCGCTTTGTTGATGATTTCGATAGCTTTTTTATAGTCTGGGTTTTCAGAATTAATGTAGGCCTTGGCGATTAACAACATTTCCTCAACATCCTTTTTCTTGATATTGGCAGAAGCTTTATCAAAATTAGCCTGAGCCGATTTATTATTATCCAGTTCGATTTGCCCTAAACCGATATAATTTAATGTCCCTTTATCTTTAGCGGCCAATCCTTTGTTAAAAGTCATAGACGCAGAATCAGCCTTAGCTTCTCTTAGGTACACATCACCTAAATAGAAGAAGTTCTTTCCGTTGTCTGGACTGGATTTTACTAATCCTTTTAATATTTTTTTTGCTTTGTCGTATTGTTCAGCATCAATAGCTTTTTTTGCCTGTTCCAAATCCTGAGCAAAAACTGCTGTTGAAAGTACAGACAACATTAAACTTAAAACTTTAGCATTTTTCATTTCTAAATACTTTTTTTTTATGGTTATTTCTTTACTATTCAACTTTATCCCTTACCGCTATCTGACGGGTAGGAAAATGTGTAGGGACCAATCCGGATTTTAAAATAATCCGTTGTCCCTGTTGACCTGCAAGATACGAAGCAAATCCCATGCCCAATCCGGTTGTCCCCTGAAAATTTAACATATACAACTTACGGGTAACAGGATAACTGCCATCTGCAATATTACTTTGATTCGGTTTAATAAACTTGTCCTTTGCGTTAACTTTAACATTCTCAACGGCCAACACTTTAACTTGACTTGTATAAGGCTCCAAATCCGAAGTCGGCTGTAACAACCAGTTTATTCCTAATATCCCAACAGCACCTTCATTCTCACTAACGTACTTTACCACTTCTTTATTGGAGTCCAAGGCAAATATATTTTGCTTTGGTAAATCATTGATCCCTGCCAATGATTTTAGTGTCCTAACAGTACTTGAATTAGGGTTATCAAAAACCAATGATTTTATTTTTGGATTGGCATCCCCTCTCAAAAACCGTAGTACGTCATTTAACACCAAAGTAGAATCGGATCTTTTTTTGTTGCCGATAAAAGCTATGGCATCCACTCCGAACTCGGTAATTTTAGGGTACACTTTTTTGGTCTTGTTAAAATAACTGATTTCTGAAGAATCAAGACTCTTGGCCATTATGGCAATTTGACCCTTTTTATTGTTGATCGCATTCAGTATCTCTGTTTCAGATTTACTCACTAAATTGATTTTCGTTCTTGTGTACTGGTCTTCAAAAAGAATGGCGACATCCTCAATTATAGGAAAGATAGTCTCATCGACCAATATAGTTGCCGATCCGGCAACTGCTGTTTCTTTTACTGTTGCTTTATCTTTGTTTTTTTGACAAGCTGAAAAAAGTAGTATAAGCAGAACGATTGAAATATATTTTTTCATTTACTCTTGAGATTGTTGCAGACGGATAAAACGGATTGCTGCATAAACAATTAATATCACCCCTAAAATCACTCTTCGTGAATAGGAAATCTCCACTGGCATACTTTTCCAGACAAACAAAGTTAAGCCTAAAAACACATACAATCCTAAAAAGACCAGGCCTAAAACAAACAGAAATCGCTGTTGTGGCGATTTCTGTTTAAAATTGTGAAATATTTTCATATTACTGTGCTACCTGAATAGTAATAGGTAATGTAAATTGTGATCTTACCGGACGACCATTTTGAATAGCCGGTTTCCAGTTAGGCATACTTTTCAATACGCGGATCGCTTCTTTTCCAGCACCATAACCAGGATCTCTCAATACTTTCACATCGGTAAAACTTCCGTCTTTTTCAACAACGAAGCTTAACATCACACGAATTTGAGAAACTCCTTCATCAACTTCCGGAGCACTAAAGGAACTTGCAAATTTTTTGTAGAAACCTGGCATACCTCCGTTAGGTCCTGCCTGCACTTCTACCGCAACATATACCTTATTATCATCTTCGACAACAGCTGCAGCTTTATCACCTTCACCAGTAGGTTGGTCGATAACGATTTCAGCATTTTTATCTCCTTTAACATCTTTTTGTCCCGGATCTGCTTCTTTCAAATCTTCCACTGTAGGTGGGTCCTCATCACGCACCAATTCCTTTTTCACTACTTCAGGTGGTGGGAATTTCACCTGATCGTTAACCGATTTAGGTGGTTCAGGCGGTGGAGGTGGTGGTAAATCTTCTTTTGGTGGAGGCGGTGGCAATAATGCTGTTTCAATTACCTTGTCCATATTCTCCTTTTCATCTTTAGCCAATCGCTGACTGATAATATTCTCAATTACCGGAGCAGCAATAACCGAAGCGAACAACAATGCACCAATCACAAGGGCTCTTGATGTAGTTTTAGGACTCTCTGAACGCAATTTATAAGCACCATACGCCTTATTACGACCTTCAAAGATTATATCAATCCACTCTGTCTTAAATAAGTTTAATTTTGACATGACTTTTTCTTTTTAAATGTTTGAAAAAAAATTACTCCGAAAGGATTTCCTCTTTCTTCAACATTGCGTTTTCTTCTGGTGTTATATCCACAATCGCATAGATTTTAACATCTGCGATAGCCATCTCGTCCAGAACATCTACTAAGTTTCTGTACGTAGACTTTTTACTAGCTTTAATCAAAACAATCAAATCCTGTTTTTTGGGCTGCCCCGCATATTTAGATTTAACCGTTTGTTTTTTCTCCAATATCTCTTTACGAATACCATTTTTTCCGTATCCGGTTTTCTCAGGTCCTTCAATTGGAGCAGTCGGTAAACCGTAATACCATACTAATTGGTTTTTCTCACCCAACAGCAAAGTTAAGGTACGGTCTTCAGAAACATCCAGTTTATCTTGGGTTTCTTTTGTTTCGTCTTTATCCGGCATTGCCAAATTCATGGACTGAGGCTTAGACAATGACGTAGTAAGCATAAAGAAAGTAATCAAAAGGAATGCCAAATCCACCATCGCTGTCAAATCGACACCCGCATTTTGTTTCTTACTTCTAATATGACCTTTCTTGCCACCGCCGTCGCCGGTATTTAATTCTGCCATTTTACAGTATTTTTTAATTAAAAATCATCAGTTCGTAAACCAGTGACTAAGAAAAACTTATTAATTTTTTGTTTCTGAAGAATATCAATTACTTTCTTAACTGTAGGATACTCCTCTTTTCCATCTGCTTTGATAGCAACTTTCAACTCCGTGTTATGCAATTCTTTTGTAGCATAACGCGCTGCCAAAACCCATTCTCTTAACTGATTATCAACTGAATCATAAGGAATACCAGGCTGTAGTCCCTCTTTGTTACGCTCTTCACCAGTCAAACTGATCAATTTATTCAAATTTCCAACCGGAACTCCGAATCCATCAATCAAAGAAAAACGTTTAGTTTCCTCTTCGGTGAACTGAACCTTATATTTTTCAGCTATCTTCCCCAAAGCATCTCTTCGAATATCCTGGCCAATCATACCAAAGAACACTTTCTCCTTACCAACGGTAATGGTCACTAAATCCGCATCCGGTAATTTAGTTTGCACTGTGGACGCAGGCGTATCAACCGGAAGTGGCTCAGGTATTTTAGCTGTAGATGTCATTACGAAGAAAGATAACAATAAGAACGCTACGTCACACATAGCCGTCATATCAATCTTCGTACTCTGTTTTGACATTTTTACTTTTGCCATTTTCTTTTGATTTTAGTCACGAGGAAACAAGGCGAAATCACCTTTTTACCTGCAACAAATTAATAATTAACTCTCTAAAACGGTACGCAGTAATTAAGCTGCGTGACCACCTTTCAAACGTCTGTAAGCCTGCGTGATAGCAAAACCAGCCTCGTCGATAGAGTAAGTTAATTTATCAATTTTAGATGTAAACACGTTATACATGATGATTGACAACGTAGAAGTACCAATACCAGTTGCTGTATTAATAAGAGCCTCAGAGATACCTGTCGCTAACGCAGCCTGGTCAGGAGCACCAGCAGCAGCTAATCCAGAGAACGCTTTAATCATACCCGATACCGTTCCCAATAATCCCATTAACGTACCGATTGATACCAAAGTAGCAATGATCGTCATGTTTTTCTCCAACATTGGCATCTCTAATGAAGTAGCTTCGTCAATTTCTTTTTGAATTGTTTCAGTTGCTTTTTCACTATCAAAACCTTCTCTTCTTACTTCTTGATATTTAGTCAAACCAGCTCTAACTACGTTAGCTACTGAACCTTGTTGAGCATCGCACTCAGCGATAGCCTCATCGATTTTTCCTTGTCCGATTAAAACCTGTACATTTTTAACGAATTTCTCAACATTGTTTTTACCAGCTGCTTTACTGATAACGAAGAATCTCTCAAAAGAGAAAACTACCGCCATTAAGAACAATCCCATTAACGCAGGTACGATAAACCCTCCTTTATAAACCATTCCTAAATAGTTTCCTGGTAGTGGGTGACCTGTATTGTCTCCGTTTTCAAAGTTTGATGGATGCCCCATTACGAATTTCCAGATTAGGAATCCAATCAATAAACAGATTACAATTGCAAAGGCAGCAAACATGCTTGTCCCTTTTGAGCTAGCTCCTTTTTCAACAGTTTCGTTAGATACTTTTGTCATTTTTTTAAATTTTAGTTTTTCAATTTTGTTATAACTATAGCCCCATAAGCCAAAATCTGTTTATGAGAGTCGCAAATTTATGTTTTTAGTGTAATAAAAAAAATAAAATCGTTTTTTTTTAAGGCCTAATGACAAATTATTTAACATTGAGGACACGATTAGTTTGATTTTACTATACAATCGTTAAGCTAATGTAAAGATAATAACGTTTTATTACCAATATTATTCTTACGCTTTCGTTTTTTTCCGATCTTTATCTAACAAATACTATTATTTTTTTTAGTTTTACTACTCTTTGAATTTAGTTTAAATTCGTTCAATTCTTACAAATTTACGAAAAGTATGTCCGCAGAAAAATTTATAGAAGAAATCAACAATGGTTATAACTGCAAAGGAGAATCCATTGCATTGGGCGGTGCCATTTTAAATGGGGAAGCAATCCCAAACACACCGATAAAAATTCCCTTAAAAACAATTAACCGCCATGGATTAATTGCAGGAGCCACCGGAACGGGTAAAACAAAAACGATACAGGTCTTATCCGAACAGTTGTCTTCCAACGGAATTCCGGTTCTGATGATGGATATCAAAGGTGACTTTTCGGGAATCGCGGCAGCCGGAGAAGAAAAACCATTCATAACCGAACGCCATGCCAAGATTGGTATTCCTTACCAGCCCAAAGCCTGTCCAGTAGAATTAATGACCATATCCGAACAGAATGGAGTCCGGTTGCGGGCTACTGTTTCGGAATTCGGCCCTGTCTTATTTTCCCGAATCTTAGACCTGAACGACACCCAAGGAGGAGTTGTTTCCGTAATTTTCAAATATTGTGACGACAAC
The DNA here is from genome assembly GCF_022836875.1 of Flavobacterium enshiense. Lineage (NCBI taxonomy): Bacteria > Pseudomonadati > Bacteroidota > Flavobacteriia > Flavobacteriales > Flavobacteriaceae > Flavobacterium > Flavobacterium enshiense. Next base: position 1,243,784 of record NZ_CP090376.1, on the reverse strand, counting down.
AAGATACCACTTTTGGATCTGAAAGACTTTAAAAAAACACTTCAATTCGCAACGGAAGAAGGCAAAGACGAGTTTGAAGCAAATTACGGTCGGATTTCAACAGCATCAACGGGTTCCATCCTTAGAAAGGTCATCGAGCTCGAACAACAGGGCGCCGATTTGTTCTTCGGTGAACTTTCTTTTGATATTGATGATTTGATGCGCATTGACGAAAACGGAAACGGCTATGTAAACATCATTCGTCTGACGGACATCCAAGACAAACCTAAATTATTCTCAACATTCATGCTGAGTTTATTAGCAGAGGTTTATCAGCAAATGCCCGAAATTGGAGATGCTGAGAGACCTGAATTGGTTATTTTTATTGACGAAGCCCACCTGATTTTCGATCAAGCCAGTGAAGCCTTGCTCGATCAAATCGAAACCATCATAAAACTAATTCGCTCTAAAGGTATCGGTGTTTATTTTATCACACAAAACCCAACCGATGTTCCTGCCGGTGTTTTGGCGCAATTAGGACTGAAAATCCAACATGCACTTAGGGCTTTTACGGCAAACGACAGAAAAGCGATAAAAATGACGGCCGAAAACTATCCATTATCCGAATATTACAAAACAGAAGATGTGATCACGCAACTGGGAATCGGGGAAGCTTTCGTTACAGCTTTGAACGAAAAAGGAATCCCCACCCCGCTTGTAGCCTGCATGATGCGCGCTCCAATGAGCAGAATGGACATTTTATCCGATAATGAAATCAACACCATCATCAGCAATTCGAAGTTAGCAAAAAAATACAATCAGGTAATCGACAATGAAAGTGCCTACGAAATCCTGACAGCCAAAATAGAAAAAGCCACACAACAGGCTCAAGAAGAAGAAACAGCCAAAGCCGAAGAAAAACAAAGAAAAAACGAACCAAGCACTACCGAAGCAATTGGAAAATCGGTTGTTAAAGTGGTTACCAGCGCTACATTTATACGCGGAGCTTTCGGAATTTTAATGAAAATGTTTAAAAAATAATGAGGGCTTTTTTCACTATTGGTTTATTAATCCTATCCAATGTTTTCATGACATTAGCCTGGTATGGTCATTTGAAGTTCAAAGAACTGAAATGGTTTGAAAATGCCGGACTGATAACTATTATCCTAATCAGCTGGGGACTGGCCCTGTTTGAATATTGCTTTCAGGTACCGGCAAACAAGATAGGCTTTAATGGAAACGGCGGCCCATTTTCACTATTGCAGCTAAAAGTCATACAGGAAGTTATCACCTTAATTGTTTTTGTGATTTTCTCCTTATTATTTTTCAAAGAAGAAGAATTCCGGTGGAACCATGTCATCGGCTTTTGTTTTTTAGTATTGGCCGTCTATTTTATTTTTAAGAAGTAAGCTATTCCTATAAAAAGAATACTACTGTTTTTTTATTTGGAAAAGACATCCGACGGAAACCGGAAATACATCTGGGATCAGATTAATTCATTTAAAATTAACGAGATTGCTTAGTGTCTCGAAAAAACAACATGAAAAAATATTTTATTCAAAAAGCCCCTTTTGTGGTTCCCACTACTGATGGCAAAGTCATTGAAGAACACCACGGACTATCGACCACCAACAATAAAGAAATATCCATCGCTCACATGATTGCGCCTCCGCGTTGGAGTGAACCATTTCAAACACCCGATTTTGATGAGTACACCTATATTATTAAAGGAAAAAAACAATTCATAATTGATGGTGAAACGGTGATTCTGGAAGCTGGCAAATCGATAAAAATTGAAAGAAACGTTCGGGTACAGTATTCCAACCCGTTCGAGGAACCATGCGAATACATTGCCATTTGCACTCCGGCTTTCAGTATGGATTTAGCACACCGCGAAGAATAAAAAAAGAGACTAATGCCTCTTTTATTTTTTTAACAATTCCAGTATTCTCTGCTCGATCACTTCGGTTTCCCAAATTTGCTCTATGTTTTCCATACCGAGAATTTCGTCCATGATTTTATTTTGCTTGTCTCCTTCTGCCAAGGCTTCTTTGTCTTTCAGGCTCTTTAAATTATACTATTCCTTTATAATCTTTCTGTTTGTTTTGATTTTGTCGCCTATGCTTAGAATATAAACCCCCTTGGAAAGATGGCTGGTTACTATAGTGGAATCCTGTTCCTCTAGTTTTCCTGACATAACAGCTCTTCCCAAATGATCGTAGAGCGTGTAGCGCATACCAAGCGTATTTTCCTTTGCATTTAAATGTATTTCATTGTTGGCGGGGTTTGGATACACACTAATCAGGTTTTCAGTGCTTGATTCGTTTGTGCTTAATGTACCGTCACTTAGTAGTTTGATTATCCAGGCATCAGAACCACCATGATTCCCGGTAACATTGCCATCATTTGACTCAGTGTATCCTGCAATTATGTATCCTCCATCAGTAGTTTGCTGTATTGAATTCGCATAATCAACCCCAGTACCACCTAAACATTTCTGCCATTGGATACTTCCCGTATTGGTCAGTTTAACTATCCAATAATCGGATAGACCATGATTTCCGGTAACATCACCATCATTTGAACGAGTGGATCCAGCAATTATGTAGCCTCCATCGGGAGTTTGCACTATTGAATACGGATCATCATCCCCAATACCACCCAAACATTTCTGCCATTGGATACTTCCCGAATTGGAAAGTTTAACTATCCAAGAATCAGATAATCCATGATTTCCGTTAACATCTCCATTATTTGACTGAGTGGATCCAGCAATTATGTAGCCTCCATCAGTAGTTTGCTGGATTGAATTAGCATGATCCCAGCCAGACCCACCTAAACATTTCTGCCATTGGATACTTCCAGTATTGGTCAGTTTAACAACCCAATAATCGGATTGACCATGATTTCCAGTAACATCACCATTAATCGAATAAGAGGATCCTGCAATGATATACCCACCGTCGGTAGTTTGCCGTATTGATCTTGCCTCATCACTATAACTGCCACCTAAAGATTTCTGCCATTCTATACTTCCCGTATTGGTCAGTTTAACTATCCAGTAATCATTACTACCATGATTTCCGTTAAAATCACCATCATTTGAACCAGTGTATCCAGCCATTATGTAGCCTCCATCACTAGTTTGCTGTATTGAATTCGCATAATCATAGTCAGTACCGCCTAAAGATTTCTGCCATTGGATACTTCCCGTATTGCTCAGTTTAACTATCCAGCAATCGTTACCACCATGATTCCCGGTAACATCACCATCATTTAAATTAGATCCTCCAGCAATTATGTAGCCTCCATCAGTAGTTTGCTCTATTGAACACGCATAATCACGCCCAGTACCACCTAAAGATTTCTGCCATTCGATACTTCCTGTATTGGTCAGTTTAACTATCCAAGAATCAAATTCGCCATGATTCCCAATAACATCAGCATCATTTGAATAAGTGAATCCAGCCATTATGTAGCCTCCATCAGTAGTCTGCTGTATTGATATCACCTCATCTAAGTCACTACCTCCCAAAGATTTCTGCCAACTTGAAGGCTGCGCATAACCACAAATAACCGATAAGAGTATTGATAATGATAGTAAATGTTTTTTCATGATATCGTAATTAAATGTTACGGGGAACTAAACTACGTATTTTTTTACAAAGACTGAGAATTTTGAATGCATCGATGGTCTATTTTTTGTCTGTTTAATGGAAGCAGGAGCCCTTGGTATGGTATTGATTCACTACATCGTGAAGCATAAAAAAAAGAGGCCTAAGCCTCTTTTATTTTTTTAATAATTCCAGTATTCTGTTCTCGACCACTTCGGTTTCCCAAATTTGCTCGATATTTTCCATACTGAGAATCTCTTCCATGATTTTATTTTGCTTGTCTCCTTCTGCCAAGGCTTCCGAATAGGGATGATGGCTAAAGGTAACCCGACTGTATAACGGAATCCATTTGTCCGGGTGTTTGTCGGAGAACCATTTTTCTATTTTCTTCTGCAAATGAAATTTCACATCAGCGGTTTTGGTACTCATTTCCATGAAATTGCGGAACGAAAGTTCAGCTATGGCATCTGCATTCGGTTTACGTGATTGCTGATATTCTTTAAAGATGGTCAACCAATCGTCTCCGTGTTTTTCCATCAACTGTTTTAAAATCGTAATATCTTCAAAACCGGCATTCATTCCGTGACCGTAAAAAGGAACAATTGCGTGGGCTGCGTCTCCTATCAAAGCTACCTTATCCTCATATGTCCAAGGATAACATTTCATAGTTACCAGATAACTGGTTGGATTTTTAAAGAAATCTTCCACTAAATCCGGAATCACTTCTTTAGTATCCGGAAAATACTTGGCAAAAAAGGCCTCTAATGTTTCTTTGTCTTTCAGGTTCTCAAATGAATTCTCTCCTTCATGTGGCATGAAAAGCGTACAGGTAAACGAACCATCAGGATTAGCCAGTCCCATTAACATGAATTCTCCTCTTGGCCAGATATGAAGCGAATTTTTATCTATTTTATGAGTCCCGTCCGCATTGGCAGGAATATGAAGTTCTTTATAACCTACTCGGATAAAGTCTTGCGAATAGTTGAACATGCTCTGACGCTGCATACGGTGACGCACTCTTGAAAATGCACCATCAGCCCCGAAAACAATATCGTAATCCAACTCTTCCCATTCACCTCTTTCGGTTTCTCCTTCGTGTAAGGTTGCTGTTGCCAGCGTTACATCCCACACCTTTTTATCGAAGAAAAACTCCACTCCTGCGGCTTCGGCTAAATCAACCATCTTGCGGTTCAATACTCCGCGGGACAATGAAAAAATTGCCTCGCCGTCTTTACCGTAGTACTGATAACTCAACTCGCTTCCCAGCATGTGAATGGCACGCTTGTCTACAGGAATACCGATTTTTTTTATTTCCTCATCCAACCCAATTTCCTGAAGCGTTCGCCACCCTCGGTCGGACATCACCAAATTTATGGATCGCCCGGAAAAGTCAATTTTCCTGATATCCGGACTTCTGTCGTAAACATGAACGGTATGGCCTTCGTTTTTAAGGTAAATCGCCAATAGAGTCCCAACCAATCCGGAACCCACTACAGCTATCTTCTTGGGAGTCTGCATCGAAATTTTCTTGAATAGAGCGTAAATTTACTCAATATTTATTTATTGAAACTGATATTTGGCGGAAAAGCGATTTCTTAAAAAAGAAAATCCCCCGAAGGAGGATTCTCTTATTATCTATTGAATTGTATTTTCTTTCCGATAGCCATTTTTTGTGATTTAGCCAAGACACCACACATATGGAACAACATTCTTGCTCCGACATTTCCGTCCCAATCATCGTCACCAGGTGCTACTTCCACTAAATCAAATCCGATAATTTCCTTATTGCTTTCTGCCAAACGGCTCAACAAATAAGCGGCCTGCTCAAATGAAAATCCGCCCGGAACCGGAGTACCTGTATTTGGACAATACCATGGGTACATTCCGTCAATATCGAATGAAATCAACACTTTCTCAGGTAACGAAGCGATAATATGATCACATTGTTGCTGCCACGTCTTTCCTTCGAACGTTTCCTTTTTTAAATCCATGTCGGTATGTACCAGAACGCGGTCTTTCAATGCTACTTCCACCTCCTGCTCGCAGAAGTCACGGATTCCTACCTGAACAATCTTTGAAATTTGCGGAATCTGCAAAGCATTATACATGATAGACGCGTGAGAATAAGTAAACCCTTCATAAGCGATTCGTAAATCCATGTGGGCATCCAAATGCAGAATTCCAAACGAATCATGTTTTGTTGCCATTGCCTGATAGTAACCAAGCGGCGTACTGTGATCTCCTCCTAAAAGAACCACTTTTTTTCCTTGTTTCATCCAATGAAGCGTGCGATTCTTCACTTCTTCATTCATATCCTTACATGCCTTGTTGATTTTATCAAGATCGGCTTGTAAGGCCGGGAACGTCGAAATATCTTCCCCTGCCTCTAAAGCTTCAATGATTGGCTGAGCCAACCCTTTATATTTTTCAGAATTTTTTGCCCAATGACCTGGCGCTTCGTCCATATAAATCCCTAATTTCCAAAGTTCCGGAAATTCCTGGTGATTTAAATCAACCTGAAAAGACGCATCCATGATAGCTGCAGGCCCTTCTGAAGCTCCTGCCCCGTAACTTACAGTTACCTCCCATGGCACCGGGATTACAACAATCTCGCTTTGCTCTGCCGAAAAAGGAAGTCCGAAAACGGTAGCATCAGCTAAGCCTGGTTGAGATGGGTCAAAATTTTCTAATATTTGTTCTTTTGTCATTTTATCAAATCTATTAAACCAAAGATTTATCTTTTACCAAAATGCCTTTCTTAAGCACCTGCCCGAACTCATACATATCTTCAAACGAACAATAGAATGGTGCCGGAGCCAAGCGAATCACATTAGGCTCACGCCAATCGGTAATTACTCCGTTTTTCATTAAATATTCAAACAAAGCTCTTCCCTGCCCATGAAGGAAAACAGAAAGCTGACAAGCTCTCTCGTCTTGATTCGAAGGGGTAATGATCTCAAATTCGGCTCCTTCAATTTCTTTATCAACTTCATGAAGTATAAATTCCAGATAAGAAGTAAGCAGATTACGTTTTTCAATCAACTTATCCATCCCAACTTCGGAAAACATTTCCACAGAAGCCAAATAAGGCGCTAATGACAATACTGGTAAATTACTGATCTGCCATCCATCTGCTCCGTTAACCGGATCAAATTGTGGTTCCATTTTGAATCGACGCTCCTTATTATGACCGTACCATCCTGCAAACCTTGGCAAATCGCTGTTTTGATGATGTTTTTCATGAACAAAGCAACCCGAAGCATTTCCTGGCCCTGAATTCATATATTTATAACTACACCATGCGGCGAAATCTACGCCCCAATCGTGAAGTTCCAATTTTATATTTCCAGCAGCATGAGCTAAATCCCAACCTACAAAAGCTCCAGCTTTATGGCCTGCAGCGGTAATGGTTTTCATATCAAAAACCTGTCCTGTATAGTAATTCACCCCTCCGATTAAAACCAATGCCAATTCATCACCAACCTCTTCAATCTTGGCTAAAACATCTTCCAGTCGGATATTGTGTTCTCCCTCGCGACGCTTGATTTCCACAATCGCATCCTTAGGATCATACCCATGGAACTTAACCTGGCTTTGAAACATATACTGATCGCTTGGGAATGCTTTTTCTTCACAAATGATTTTATATCTCTTTGATGTAGGCTGATAGAAAGTAACCATCATCAAATGTAGGTTAACTGTTAACGTATTCATAACCGTTATCTCACTAGGCAACCCTCCTACGATTTTACTTAACGGTGCCGAAAAACGCTCATGATAATCCCACCATGGCTTTTCGGCATAAAAATGACCTTCAACGGCAAGATTTGCCCAATCATTCATGACTTCATCCACATACGTTTTTGTTCTCTTGGGTTGCAATCCAAGAGAATTACCGACAAAGTAAATCACCTGTTTCCCGTCAACTTTCGGAAAGATAAATTCATCTCTATAGCTTCTTAGCGCATCCTTCGCGTCTAATCCTCGTGCAAATTCACGTGTATTTTCGAAATTCATCGACATTTATTTTTAAAAGGGGTGTAAAAATAAGAAAAAAAATATACTCGCATCCATAAATTTCTATTGACATTCAACACTTATCAAACAAAAAACATGAAAATACTATGAATGCATACAATTTTACCATTTTACCATAGAACCATGGGAGTTAGGCAGTTTTATGTAACATAAATAATCATTCCTGTGAAAAAACCTGAATAGCAAAAAAAATTCCGACCTTTTTGGGCCGGAATTACTTGTTCTTTATTGTTGTGATCTTACAAAATCAGCATAGCATCTCCATAAGAGTAGAATTTATACTTTTCTTTGATTGCTTCGTCGTATGCTTTACGCATTAAATCATGTCCACAAAACGCAGAAATCATCATCAACAACGTTGATTTTGGCGTATGGAAATTGGTAATCATACAATCGGCAACACTGAAATCATATGGAGGGAAGATGAATTTATTAGTCCATCCCTCATACGGATTCAATGTCTTTGAAGAAGATACCGAACTTTCCATCGCACGCATTGTCGTAGTACCAACAGCACATACGCGTTTTTTTGCGAATTTTGCCTTATTGACAATATCGCACGCTTCCTGCGTTATTTTTAATTCTTCCGAATCCATTTTATGCTTTGACAAATCTTCCACTTCCACCGGATTGAAGGTTCCTAAACCAACGTGAAGTGTAATTTCAGCAAAATCCACACCTTTGATCTCAAGGCGTTTCATCAGGTGTTTTGAAAAATGCAGACCTGCTGTAGGAGCAGCAACCGCACCTTCTTCCTTGGCATAAATTGTCTGGTAACGTTCCGCATCTTCCGGAGTTACCTCGCGGTTAATATATTTAGGGATTGGCGTTTCACCAAGTTCTAGCAATTTTGCACGGAATTCTTCATAAGAACCGTCATATAAAAAACGTAGCGTTCTTCCACGGGAAGTTGTGTTGTCAATAACCTCTGCTACCAATGAATCATCGTCGCCAAAATATAATTTATTACCGATACGGATTTTTCTGGCCGGATCAACCAAAACATCCCACAAACGCTGTTCAGCATTCAATTCACGCAATAAAAACACTTCAATTCTGGCACCTGTTTTTTCTTTATTTCCATAAAGACGGGCCGGAAAAACTTTAGTGTTGTTCAAAACCATCACATCACCTTCCCCAAAATAATCCAAAATATCTTTAAACAACTTGTGCTCGATAGTTTGAGTTTTTCGGTTTACGACCATAAGGCGTGCCTCATCTCTGTTTTCTGCAGGGAATTCGGCCAAAAGCTCTGCCGGGAGGTTGAAATTAAAATTGGATAACTTCATGTTTTTTTTGTAAATTTTAAATTAGAAGTTAGAATTCAGATAACTCCTGAATAATAAATAGGCTGCAAATATACTATTGCGAAAGAGGCCTTGTCAAGTGTTTTAGCTTTTATTTTTTAATTTAGCCATCAGAAAGCACTACACAGCACTTTAAAAACTAAACACTTCATTACTAATTATGCAATTTTTGTAAAAGTAAATAAATCAATAAAAAATCGGAAGATTAAAAAACAGACTAAACAGTTGCTTATAAAAAGAAGAAGATTAAATCAAACATTCCTGTTTTGTCCCGGGATTTTATTAATCGAAAACCTGAAACACTGATTCCCATAACGGAAATCAATGTTTCATTAGTTTTCATTTCCCCAAAAAAACTAACCCTACAATCCTAGACGAATTGCATTCTTAGAATCAGTATCAAATATACTATCTTAAATTTCTTAAAAAGAATGCCAGTTTACCAAACAACGTTTTCAGTTTACGAAATTTCAATATTTTTCTCACACATATAACTTTCATTGGGCAAGATATGGATTTCACCTATTCTCAATTTAATTAAATCCTGTAATTTCATATATTTGTTAGAAACAATTGCAATTGAAATCCCTATTCTACACACTCTTTTTTTTAATCTCAGGATTAGCAGTAAGTCAAAATCCGTACTATCACAGCATTGATAAATCATCCGGATTGCCCTCCAATAGTGTATATGATATCTTTCAGGACAGTAAAGGCTTTATGTGGTTTGCCACCGGGGACGGATTGTGCCGCTATGACGGAAATACTTTTAAAACATTTACCGCCGATTTCCAAACATCTAAATCAGGATCCTGCATCAAGGAAGATTTGTATGGACGAATATGGTATGAGAATTTTGACGGATACCTATATTATGTTGAAAAAGGAAAACTAAAAACCTTGACACAAACCGCTTCTGCCGGTTACTTTCCTTTTGGCATTATCAGGAACAAACTGTTTGCGATAAAGTCCGGACATCTGTTCATATACAATTTAAAAACACTAAAAGCCGAAAAAAAAATCCCTTTAAATTCCAATGAATTTGGAACTACCTTTTGTGACGGAACCACGTTTTATATTTTAAGTGAAAAACTCAATGAATTTAATGAACAAGGCCACAAAACAACCGTTGTGCTACCACAAAACGTTAAAGATTTTGAAGCGCCTGTGCTACAACATTCTTCTGAAGGCCTGATTATTGCCTCAAAATATTCCAACACCTACCATCTGTATAAAAAAGGGATGTTTACAAAAAAAACATTTCCTTTTTCGGCCAATTTCATCCAGAATATTGCCTCGATAGAAAACAAACACTGGCTTTGCACCACTAAAGGAGTTTTTCGTTTAAATACCAAAACAAACGAGTACAAAACTTTTTTCAAGAGACACAACATCTCTTATGTGTTCATGGACAATCAAAAAAACTATTGGATTTCCACTATAAACAAAGGACTTTTCTTTATTGAAAATTTCGACACAAAGCTTTACGAATTGACTCCCAGACCCATTGTTTTTGCTTCTTCACCATCCAATTTATTTATAGGCTCCGAAAAAGATGAGCTTTGGAAAATGGACTTATATACCAACTCCATATCTCCTATTTACAAAGGAAACAGTAGCCACAGCATCAATCAGTTAACTTACGATTCGGAAAACAAACAGTTTTTCTTCACTTCTTCAAAGTTTAAAAATCTAAAAGGAAATTTACGTTACGAACTTAAACTTTCCATTAAAGATATTTCCCGTATCGATTCAAAATACTTTAGTTATGCCGCAACCGGAATCTCAGGTATTTTTGGAATAAACAACAATGAGAAAAGCGAATGGGATCCTGTTTTTAACAAACATAAAGCCCTAACGACTCCTAACTTCAACCAGGCTTACCTTCTAAAAGATGACAATGGTAAATCAACAGCTTACAACCTTGCAAACAAAACCATTTATTTTGCAACCAATAACGGTTTAATTGCCTATTCCCTGAAAAAAAGCAAGGAAATTAAATACAACAACAAACCACTCTATATCACAAAATTAAAATATTTTAATTCGATACTGTATGCTGTGTCCAGTAATGAAAAAGTATATACGATAGACCGATTCAACAACGTAAAACCATACCTTTTACCAAAATCGATTCTTATTCCTAAGGCGCTTCAAAACGAGAAATTCGGAAAAATCGATTTGGAAAACAACTCCCTCTTTTTATTTAGCGATCAAGCCATTTATGAAGTCAACCTGATTACAAACCGATTCCGAAAAATAATCAATTTAACTCAAGACATTGAAATAACGGATCTTTCCCTAATTAACAACATTATCTATCTTGCATCGGCTAAGGGAATAATTGTAAAGCAAGTCAATCGTTATAAGGCTCCGATTCAACCTCAACTAAGCATTAATGAACTCTCGGTTGATGAAGAAAGTTTCAGCCCTGACAGTATTCCGACATTAAAATACAATCAGAATGATGTCCGGATAAATTTCTCCCTTTTATCATTTATACCAAACGAAAAATATGATGTCTATTACAAAATAAACAACTCTAAATGGAATCTGCTGGACGCCAACAACCGTAGCCTCATTTTATCATCTTTGTCTCCCGGCACATATAAGGTTGCCTTAAAAATAGGTCCCGAAAACAAAAAATTAAATATTCAGGAGGTCGAATTCACTATCAAAAGACCTTTTTGGTTAAGTCCTGTATTCATCATTTTAACTTCGGCCCTATTACTTTTCCTGATCTTTTCCTATTATAAAAAACAAATACAGAAGATCGAAAAAAGAAACCAATTGCAGCTAGACAAAATCAACCTGGAAAAGAATCTGAACCAGTCAAAACTTAAAGCTGTAAAATCGCAAATGAACCCGCATTTCTTTTACAATGCCTTAAACACCATCCAGTCATACATATTATCTAACGACAAGAGGCAAGCAGTAAATTACCTGTCCAAATTTTCGAATCTGACCCGAACAATTTTAGAGATGACGGAAAAAGAATCCATTACCGTTTCGGAGGAAGTAAAAACATTACGTTTATATTTGGATATCGAAAAAGCGCGTTTCGAAGATGACTTTGAGTATGAAATAACCGTAAAAGACAATGTTGATTCCGAAAGCATCAAAATACCATCCATGCTTTTACAGCCCTATGTGGAAAATGCCGTAAAACATGGTTTACTCCATAAAGAAGGTAAAAAGACGCTCCAAATCACATTTGAAAAAATAAACGACGACTTGAAAATCAGTATCGATGATAATGGCATCGGAAGAAAAAAAAGCGCCGAACTGAATGCGGTCAAAAATAAAAACCATCGCTCGTTTGCCACAAATGCCATTCAGAACAGAGTAGATTTATTGAACCAGTTCACCCAAAAGAACATAACTTTTTCGTATATTGACAAAATATCAGCAAACGATCAACCCGAGGGAACTACGGTAGTTTTCACCATTCCAATAACGCAATAAACCTAATGAAAGCAATAATTATAGATGACGAAAAAAGAGCAAGAGTTAACCTATCATTGCTTCTGGAGGAATACTGTCCAACCGTAGAGGTCATTGCCGAATGTGAAAATCTTTCATCGGGAGTAAAATCGATTAGAAAACTTCAGCCGGATTTGGTTTTTTTGGACATTGAAATGCCCGCACACAGTGGACTTGAATTATTGGATTTTTTTGATGATGAAGAAGTAAATTTCGGCATTATCTTCACCACAGCCTATAACGAATATGCAATTCAGGCATTTAAATTTTCCGCTATCGATTATCTGCTAAAGCCTATTGTTCCGGAAGAATTAGCCGAAGCAGTTAAACGCGCACAAAAGCAAAAACATAAAATGGAAAGCTTCAAGGTTTTAAAAGAAAACCTGCAACAGGAAACGTTAACTAAAATAGCAGTTCCTTCAGCCAACAGCCTAATATTTTTGGACAGCAATAAAATTCAGTATATCAAAGGCGAAGGCGCTTACTCAGAAGTATTTTTCACTGACAGCCCCAAACGTTTGGTGAGCCGTAATTTAAAAAATTTCGAAGATATTTTATGCCCGGATAATCGTTTTATAAGAGTCCACAAATCGTATATTGTGAATTTTGACCATGTGATTGCCTTTAATAAATCGGAAGGCGGTTTTCTGGAAATGGGAAACAACATCCAAATTCCCGTTTCGCCGGACAAAGCGCAAACAATCTTAGACAGGATTCAAATAGTAAAAAGGTAATTTATAGACGATTCACAATAATACCGATGCTTTTAAAATCCTCCCAAAAATTAGTGTAGGATTTGGAAACCACTTCCGCTTCTTCAATCACGACAGGTACTTTTAGCGCTAACGGAGCAAAGGCCATTGCCATGCGATGGTCCTGATAGGTTTTAATGCGTACGTTTTTATTAATTTCCGATGAAGGTGCTAAGGTTAGGCTATCTTTGGTCACAGAAACGCTTGCCCCTAATTTTCCCAATTCTTTTTTTAGGGCTTCCAGTCGATCGGTTTCCTTAATTTTCAGCGTATGCAATCCGGTTAAATAACATCTTATCCCTAAACCGAAACAGGTAACGGCTATAGTTTGTGCTATATCGGGCGATGCATTCAGATTCCGGTTTACTTCCTTTACCGGAACGTCTACTTTTTTTATAATGACGGAATCATCAACAAAGGTAGTAGACACTCCCAACTCATCATAAATTTCAGCCAGAATACTGTCTCCCTGCAAACTGTTTTGCTTGTAGCTCGACAATTTAATTTCAGTTCCAATAGCTGACAAAGCTACAACCGAATAAAAATAGGAAGCCGAAGACCAGTCGGATTCAACAGTGATAATTCTGGAATCAATTGCTTCTGCATGAGAAACCTTAATAACATTCCCTTCAAATGATGTTTTCACCCCAATTCCACTGAGTAATTGCAATGTCATCTTGATATAAGGCACTGAAGTTATGTTGCCTTCCAATGTCAGTTCCAATCCGTATTCCAGTTTTGGGGCAATTAAAAGCAATGCAGAAATGTATTGGCTGCTTACGTCTGCTTTTAGACTGACTTTATTTTTGACAAGCTTATCTCCTTTAATTCGCAACGGTGGATAACCTTCTTTTTCTTCGTACTCAATTTGAGCACCCAACTGACGTAAGGCATCCACCAGAATTTGTATCGGACGCTCTTTCATTCGGGAAGAGCCGGTCAGAACAACTTCTTTCCCTTCCTGAACAGTATAAAAAGCCGTTAGGAAACGCATTGCAGTACCGGCATGATGGATATCTTTCAACACCTCATCACTTTGCAATGCTTTAATCATTACTTTAGAATCATCAGAATCGGAACTGTTTTCCAAAACGATGCTCGGATACAGCGCCTGTAACAACAATAAGCGATTGGTCTCTGATTTTGAACCAGAGACACGAATTGCACTTTTCGGATTACAAACCGATGATTCTAAAAGTAAATCCACTTATTATTTCAATTTTTCGTTGTTATGATGACGGTCGTGATCGCGTTTGGTTTTCAGATCCATTTTCTTATCGAAAGCCGCCTGTAAATCCACTCCCGTTTGGTTGGCCAAACATAAAACCACAAAAACCACATCGGCCAATTCCTCGCCAAGATCTTTGTTTTTGTCGCTTTCTTTTTCTGATTGTTCGCCGTAGCGACGCGCAATGATTCGAGCTACCTCACCTACTTCTTCAGTAAGCTGAGCCATATTGGTCAATTCGTTAAAATAGCGGACACCATGGTGTTTGATCCAGTTGTCTACTTCTAGTTGGGCGTTTTTTATATCCATTATTCTTTATTCTTAGTATCAATTATTATGGTAACTGGCCCATCATTAATCAGAGCCACTTTCATATCGGCACCAAATTCTCCGGTCTGTACATTTTTACCCAAATCGCTTTCCATTTGAGCAACGAATTTTTCGTAAACCGGAATAGCATAATCAGGTTTTGACGCTTTGATGTACGACGGACGATTGCCTTTTTTAGTGGATGCATGCAGGGTAAACTGACTGACAACGATAACGTCACCATCCACATCTTTAACGGAAAGATTCATCACGCCATTGTCATCACCAAAAACACGCAGATTGATAATCTTTGAAGACAGCCAAACGATATCTTCCTGATTGGAAGTATCTTCCACTCCAACCAAAACCAACAATCCCTTTCTGATTTCCGCTACTTTATTTCCCTCAATGGTAACCGAAGCTTCGGAAACCCTTTGTATAACTGCTTTCATTAAAATTCAAAGTAAACTAAGACTGTCTTGTTCTGTCGCTTGCATCACGATCATCACCGTAAATATCAGAACGGTAATTCTCATCATCCCCTTCCAGAATCTGAAGATAACTTTTATAGCGCGACCAGGCAATTTCATCTTTTTCAAGCGCTTCCTTAACAGCGCAGTGCGGCTCGTCTTTGTGCAGGCAATTGTTGAACTTACACTTGTCTTTCAATGCAAAAAACTCCGGAAAGTAGTCTCCAATCTCCTGTTTTTCCATATCTACAATTCCGAAGCCGCGAATTCCGGGTGTATCGATAATCTGGGCACCGAAAGACAGATCGAACATTTCTGCAAAAGTCGTCGTGTGTTGACCTTGCTGATGTTGTTCCGAAATCTTTTTGGTTTTCAGGTTCAAAGAAGGTTCCAAGGCATTAACCAAAGTCGATTTTCCTACGCCCGAATGCCCCGAGAACATGGAAACTTTCCCTTTCATCATCTCTTTCAACTCCTCTGTCCCTTTACCCTCGGTGGAAGATACACGCAGGCATTTATAACCTATATTAGAATAAATGTATTGCAGATACAACTGCTCATCAAGCATCGCTTCGTCAAACGTGTCAATTTTATTGAATACCAAAACAGCTTCGATACCATAAGCTTCCGCCGTTACCAAAAAACGATCGATAAAACTCGTTGTTGTCGGAGGATTGTTTATCGTAACCAGTAAAAAAACCAAATCGATATTAGAAGCAATGATATGTGTCTGCTTCGATAAGTTTACCGATTTGCGGACGATGTAATTCTTCCGGTCATGAATTTTCGTAATCAATCCGGTAGTTACGTCTGCAGTTTCTTCAAGATCGTAATCAACAATATCTCCCACAGCAATCGGATTGGTACTTTTTATTCCTTTCATTCGGAATTTACCCTTAATACGGCTTTCTAAAAACGAATTGTCTTCGGTTTTTATGGTATACCAACTTCCTGTAGATTTATAAACGATTCCTGTCATATTTAATTACGAATTATGAATTCCAAATTACGCATGCCAAAATTACAACTATTATAATTGATAATCCGTAATTTGGAATTCGTAATTATCGCATCACTTTCTCTTGATGCGAAATACTTTCCTGGTGGATTGCCTTGAACAATTTCAGTACGAACTCCTCGCTCAGTCCTTTTTCTTCTCCTTCCAAAACCATTTTCCCTAAAATTTCATGCCAACGGCTGCTTTGTAAAATCGCCACGTTTTTCTCTTTTTTCAGTGTACCGATTTTCTCTGCAATCTTCATGCGTTTGCCTAAAATCTCCAACAGTTTAGCATCCAAATCGTCAATTTGGGTACGCAATTTATTCATTCGATTATTGAAATCATCCGCTTCATCGGTTTCCTTTCGTACGCGCAAATCCTTAAAAATTTGTTTCAAAGTATCCGGAGTCACTTGCTGTGCGGCATCACTCCAAGCATTATCCGGATCAGTATGTGTTTCGATAATTAGTCCGTCAAAATTCAAATCTAACGCCTGTTGAGAAATTTCCTGAATCATATCGCGTTTTCCGGCAATATGGGAAGGATCACAAATGATCGGTATATCCGGGAAACGATTCTGCAAATCGATAGCAATCTGCCATTCGGGATTATTCCTGTATTTTGATTTTTCGTAGGTTGAGAATCCTCTGTGGATTACCCCCAGTTTCTTTATTCCGGCATTGTACAACCGTTCCAATCCCCCCAACCATAACGACAGATCAGGATTTACGGGATTTTTCAACAATACGATTTTGTCCGTATTCTTCAAAGCATCGGCTATTTCCTGAATCGCAAACGGGTTCACAGCTGTACGCGCGCCAATCCACAACACATCAATATCATGCTCCAAAGCCATTTTAACGTGGGCTACATTAGCTACCTCGACCGCCATTAAAAGCCCTGTTTCTGCTTTGGCTTTCTGTAGCCATTTCAGTCCTGTTTCCCCAATACCTTCAAACCCTCCCGGACGCGTTCTGGGTTTCCAGATTCCGGCGCGGAAGATACTTACGTCTGAATTTTTTAATTCGTTTGCAATGGCCAAAACCTGTTCTTCAGTTTCAGCGCTGCACGGACCTGCGATTACCAGCGGATGCGACAATTTGAAATCATCCAGCCAAGCGCGCATATTTTTATTGTTTTCCATTACTTCTTTCTTTTTTAAGGTTAATACCTTCTAATATTTCTTTTATTCTGTTGGTTTGCTCCATCTCCGTATAAATTGCCTCAAAATCATCGTTTTCCAGCAATTCCTTAAAGCGATTCAAATTATCGATATACTCGGACAATGGCTTTAGCACCTCTTCTTTGTTTTGTTTGAAAATGGGCGTCCACATCGAAGGTGAACTTTTTGCTAAACGAACCGTACTCTCAAAACCACTCCCCGCCATATCAAAAATGTCGCGTTCGTTTTTCTCTTTCTCAATCACGGTTTTCCCCAACATAAAAGAACTAATATGCGACAAATGCGAGACATATGCAATATGTTTGTCGTGAGATTTCGGATCCATATAACGAATGTGCATCCCGATATCGTTAAAAAAGCCCAACACTTTTTCCTGCAGACTGGATGCCGTTTTTTCCACTTCACAAATAATGTTAGTTTTTCCAATAAACAAACCTCTTTGTGCAGCTGAAGGCCCTGAAAATTCAGTTCCCGCGATTGGATGGGCCGCTATGAAATTTCGTCGTTTCGGATGATTTTCAACCGATTTACAAATTTGTTCTTTCGTTGAACCTACATCCAAAACTATCGCTTCGTCTTTTATTTCATTTAGAATCTGCGGTAAAACCTCCGTCATTTTATCTACAGGGATGGCTAAAATCACCCAATCGGCTTGCGGCAAATCATCAAAAGTCGCTTTCTCATCTATTAGCCCCAATTCTAAAGCTTTTTCCAGATGCAGATCATTCGTATCGATGCCGAAAATTGTGGCCCGACTGTTTATTGCCTTCAAATCCAAAGCCAGAGAACCGCCTATCAGTCCCAAACCGATCACAAATACGTTTATCTTCTCATTACTTTCCATCAGAATCGTTTTAATGCTTCTTTAATTAATGCTTCATCAACACACAATGAAAATCGGATATATCCTTCGCCATTACTTCCAAAAATAGTTCCCGGCGCGAGAAACAGATCTTTTTCATGTAATAGTTTGTCCACATATTCTTTAGCCGAAGCACTGCCTTCAGGCAATTTCGCCCAAACGAACATACCCACCGATTTTTCATTATATGTACAGCCCAATCTCTTTGCCAATTCAAAAATTAAAATTCGTCTCTTGTTGTAAATCTCGTTCTGATCCTTAAACCAATCGGCTCCCAATTGCAAAGCTTCGACCGCACCTTTCTGAATACCATAGAACATGCCGCTGTCCATATTGCTCTTCACTTTCAACACCATTTCAATCAGTTTTGAATCGCCCAAAACCATCCCTACCCGCCAACCGGAAAGATTAAACGTTTTACTCAGTGAATTCAGCTCCAATGCCACTTCTTTGGCTCCATCAACCTGTAAAACCGAAATCGGATTATTATTCAAAACAAAACTATATGGGTTATCATTTACCAATACAATAGCATGCTTTTTGGCAAAAGCAACCAATTTCTCAAATAACTGCAAACTTCCGGAAGCACCTGTTGGCATGTTAGGGTAATTCACCCACATAATTTTCACTTTGGACAAATCCTGTTTTTCCAGTGATTCAAAATCAGGCTCCCAATTGTTTTCCGCTGTCAGATCGTAAAAAACCGGTTTAGCTCCAACTAATTCCGTCACTGAAGCATATGTTGGATAACCCGGATTCGGAATCAAAACCGCGTCACCCTCGTTCAAAAAAGCCAGTGAAATGTGCATAATTCCTTCTTTAGAACCCATCAAAGGCAATATTTCAGAATTAAAATCGACAGTAACATTAAAATTTTTGGCGTAAAAATCGGCCATCGCTTTTCGCAGTTCGGGTAATCCCTGATAACTTTGGTACTGGTGCGCTTTAGAATCACCCATCGAATTTTGAATCGCTTCGATGACTCTTGGTGCCGGTTTCAAATCAGGACTCCCGATCCCCATATTGAGAATAGGTTTCCCTTCCGAAAGCAACTTTCCTACTTCACGCAGTTTTTGCGAAAAGTAGTACTCCTGTACTTGGTCCAAACGTTTTGCTGCTACTATCATATACTTCCTTTTTTATATTCTCCTAAAACTTTAAAATCTGTCGTCATTAATTCCAATATCCTTTTTGCCTCTTCATAATGCTCATACTTTTCAAAAACCACATCCACGAAAAACGAATATTGGAACGGGGTTTCAATAACTGGCATCGATTGGATTTTGGTTAGATTCAGGTTGCAGTTGTTCATCACGTTTAACACGGTCGATAAATTTCCAGCCTTATCCTCTAACTCAAATTTTATGGACGCTTTATTTATTTCCTCTTTAGAAAGTTCATCTTTGCTGGTTTTCACAATTGCAAATCGGGTTTTGTTAGGTTTTACCGTGTGAATTCCTGAAGCGATTATTTCCAAATCGTACATTTTTGCAGCTATCGGACCTGCCACCGCACCTACTCCCAATAAATTTCCTTCATTAATACGTTTTGCTGTTTCTGCTGTGTCAACACTTTCCACTAATCTGATGTGTGGGTACTTTTTAAAGAAAACAGCACATTGCAATAAGGCAATCGGATGCGAATGAACTTCCTTTATATCCTCAATATTCTGTCCTTTAATGGCCATCAGATTCATATGGATATCGAGATAATGTTCTCCGACAATATGCAGATCGTTATTGTCAATCAGAGCATAATTCGGAATGATCGAACCTGCTATAGAATTCTCTAGCGCCATCACACCCTGCTGTGTTTTGTTTTCTTTCAAACTGGTCACCAGACTCTCAAACGACATACACTCGTCTAGAAAAGTATCTTCGTTAAAAAATTCTTTCGCTACCTGATGATGAAATGAACCTCTGATTCCCTGAATTGCAATTCGTTTTTCCATGATTTTGTCCAAAAAAAAATCCCGATGAAACATCGGGATTGTATTATGATAATTGTATTTACTTTTTCAGTTAAATAACCACACGACAATCCCTTTCCATTTTCCAATAGAAATAAAAGAAATTGTTGCTAAAAAATGTGTTATTTAAGTTCATTGCTTTTTTTGAGCTATTTTGAATTACAAACTTAGTGAAAAAATGTTTTGAAAAGATCTTTTTTGAAAATTTTAAGTTTTTTGCAAATCGTATACCTGCTTTTCTTCTTATTTTTGCTCCAAATCACGAGTTATGTCTATTGAAGTTCAGAATATTTCCAAGAATTACGGCGAACAAAAAGCGCTGGATAACGTTTCATTTTCAGTCAAAAAAGGTGAAATCGTTGGTTTTTTAGGTCCGAATGGTGCCGGAAAATCGACGTTAATGAAAATTCTGACTACCTATCTTACTTCCGATTCAGGTATAGCTTCGGTTAACGGCCATGATGTAAATACGGCTCCGAAAGAAGTACAAAAATCAGTTGGTTATTTACCGGAACACAATCCGTTGTATCTGGATTTATATGTACGCGAATACCTAGCTTTTAATGCCGATGTTTATAAAGTAGCCAAATCACGCATTGATGATGTGATTGCTTTAACCAGACTTACACCGGAAAGTCATAAGAAAATTGGTGAATTATCAAAAGGATACCGTCAGCGTGTGGGACTGGCTACGGCTTTACTTCACAATCCTGATGTTTTGATTTTGGATGAGCCGACGACCGGTTTAGACCCGAACCAATTGGTAGAAATCCGTGATTTGATCCGCAACATCGGAAAAGACAAAACCGTTTTTCTTTCAACGCACATCATGCAGGAAGTGGAAGCTATCTGCGACCGCGTGATCATTATCAATAACGGAAAAATTGTTACCGACAAAAAGCTGGACAACTTAGTTTCGGATGTTACTGAACAAATTATTGAAGTTGAATTCGACAAAGAAATCTCATCTGAATTACTGGCTACGATTCCGAATCTAAAATCTTCCAAAAACGTTCAGGGCGCAACGTGGGAGCTTTCTTTTGAAACCAATGATGATATGCGTCCGAAAGTCTTCGATTTTGCACACAACAATGGTTACCGTACATTACAGCTTACTTTAAAAAGCAAAAATCTGGAAACGATATTCCGCGAAAAAACGAAGAAAAAATAAGGAGATTACACTACTAATAATCTAAGGCTTTATAGATTTTATAAAATCCGAGTGAATTGCATTTATTGGTAGATAATATGTCCGGTATAATGCTGAACAACATTTACCACTGAAGGCCTGCTCAACAAGATAATATTCCCATTGCCATAAATATTCCCCTCAATTTTATTGCTTGGTTTTAGAATCATATCGTTGGAACTACGCTGAAAAACAGACGCGTCCTGAACAATCAAATTGGCTCCTTCAAAACGGGAAACGCCTGAATAAAATGCCACATACAGTGAATTCGTCATGCCTTTGATCCTGAAAATCGTCGTATTGTTATTTTCAACCACCAGATTCTGGCAATTTACATTCAGGTCAAAAATATTAGAAGCGGTTTCTCCGAACAAACCCTGTTGCAGTTTGAGATTCGGAAAATTCAAAACGCCTTCCGACTCAACGCTATATTGTGACGATGAGTAAATTTTAGTAATATCCGGTGTGGTAACGGTAACTCGTGCAGGAATCGTTGTTCCTAAATCGCATTCCAGTTTGTTTTTCACATATAAAATTCCGTTTGTTACTTCGGTGGTAACGTCTGCAATTATATTTTCTCCGGTTTCAATTTTCACCTCTGCAACTTCTCCTTGTTTTACCACCAAATTAATTCCGCCACCAATATAAATCTCATGGAACGCTGCAACGGCATCAATACGCGAAATAGTAGCACCCGGCTCTCTATAACAACCCGGAATGGTATCGGAGCTACAAGAAATCATCAAAAAAATTACTGCCAGTATCCAAATTATTCTCTCTCTCATAATCTCACTCCTAAACTAAATTCAAGCGCCTCGGCACGTGAAATGTGGGTTTTTAAACTCACCCCTGCCGAAACATTTTTAGCAATGTAATACTTCAATCCCAAACGCTGATATAATGGACCGAATTTATCCGAAGGGTCATAAACATAATATCCAAATTGGGTATCGACCGACAATTTATTGATAAATAATTCATGTCCGACAAAAATCCCCACTCTTCGGTAATCTGCATCGCCATCATAATTGTTTTCAAAATAAGCGATTGATTGGTAACGGATAAATTCTTCCAAATATAGCATCCAGAAAAAATCAGCTCCCGCCTGAATGGCACTTTTATGATTGATTCGTTTATCTGCATATAAAGAAGCCACATAAAAAGGATATTGTCCACTGTCTACAACATCACTTTCATTAATGCCACTCCTGAAAACGGCATTATAGCGAATCGGTTCCGTAAATTTCTCTTTCGGATGTTTTATATAAGCGATTGAATCTTTTGTAGGAATAGTGTAGTTTACTCCAACATTGAAAGCTATTGTATTTGTACTCGTGTTAGGTGCTTCAATATTTGCATTAGAATGATGCACAAAATTTACTCCCGTTTGAAATCCCAAACCTTTCCAAATATCAGGCTTGTAATAATTCAACATAAAGTACGTCGACGGCATATACCGGGCACCATATGCAAGATTTCGATAATTGGTTTCCCTATCATACGGATTGGTGCAATACGCTAGCCCCTGACCGACCCTAAATTGGAGGTTCCTCTTGAAAAAATAAAAATTGAAATGAGCATACAAACCATATAAATCACCCAATTCGGGATTTTTATTATCCTGATACTGAAATGAAAGTCCGTAATCCGGATAATTGTACCAAGCTTCCCATTTTTGCGACCCAAAGGTTTTTCGGTTAAAACTGATAACGATTCCATCAGGATGCCCTTTTATCAAATGAAGGATATTGGTGTCATGCGGCAAAATACTTCCGTAAAAGTAATTCGCTTCAACAGCATATTGTTTCATTTCTTTTTCCTGGGCGAAAAAGGGAATTGAAAGAAAAAGTAAAATATAGGTTAATAAGCGCATTTCGGATTTTGAAAATCAGACAAATATAACAGAATATTTTCCTGAAATAAAAACAAAAAACGGACTGAAAATTCAGTCCGTTTTTTGTTATATCCTAAATTTTGCTAACGGATCATTTCTACATATTCTTTTTTGTCAAATTTATCATTTTTCAAAAGATATATACGGCGCAAATCTTGATACTCCACATCAATCAAACCACTAACATTTGCTAAAAAATCCTTTCTTAAAATTTTAGTAGTCATAATATCTTCCAAGGTAGCCCCATAATTTCTAACCGCAATTTTGACGAATTTTAGGGCACTTTTTTCATCACCAGCTTTTAAAAAACAATCAGATATTTCAAAACACAGTGATTGAGCCAGGTATTTTTCATCTTCCTTCTCCTTTAAAGCCTTTAAAAAATACTTTGCAGCTTTTTGGTAGTTAGCTTCTTTTTTAAACTGCATCGCTGCTTCAAAATTTTGTTGAAAATCATTCGCAAAAATACTTCCCGAAAAAATCAACATAAAAACAAGTAGTAATCTTTTCATAGCAACACCTTTTAAGTCGTACAATTCTTACGTCTATATAAAATTAAAGCATTTCTTAAAACAACCTCATTAATTTTTTAAAAAAAACATCAAAAATCGAAAAACAAATACTTTTTCACGATGAATTACGAAAAGACTTACTATAATTAAAAAACTTCACTGGCAATCTGACGAATGTTGTCCGATTTCCCCATCGAATAGTAATGCAGTACCGGAATTCCGGCTTTTGCCAACTCTTTACTCTGTGTTGCACACCATTCAATCCCAATTTGGGAAACAGCCTCATTATCTTTTGCTTTCACTACTGCCATGATCAGATCATCAGGCAAATCCACTTTAAAGCGATGCGGAATCAAATTCAGTTGTTTTTTAGTCGAAATCGGCTTTAGTCCCGGAATAATTGGAACCGTAATTCCTGCGGCACGGCATTTATCTACAAAATCAAAAAACTTTTGATTATCAAAGAACATCTGTGTAATGATGTAATCTGCTCCGTTTTTGATTTTCTGTTTCAGGAAATAAATGTCGCTGTCCAGACTTGGGGCTTCCATGTGTTTTTCCGGATAACCGGCCACACCGATACAGAAATCCGTTTTGTTGGTATTCTGTAAATCCGAATCCAGGTAAATTCCGTTGTTCAGGTTACTGATTTGGGTCACCAATTCCGAAGCATAAGTATTCCCCTCTTTTTCCGGTTTGAAATAAATTTCGCTTTTTACGGCATCACCACGCAAAGCCACCACATTGTCAATTCCAAGGAAATCCATATCAATCAGGAAGTTTTCGGTATCTTCCTTTGTAAAACCGCCACATAAAATATGCGGGATAGCATCCACCTGATATTTGTTCTGAATTGCCGAACAGATTCCCACCGTGCCCGGACGTTTCTTCACAACTTTCTTTTCAAGTAAACCATTCGGAAGTTCTTTGTATTCGTATTCCTCACGATGATAGGTTACGTCAATAAAAGGCGGTTTGAATTCCATCAGAGGTTCAATATTATCAAAAATGCACTGAATGTTCTGTCCTTTCAACGGAGGAAGAATTTCGAAAGAAAACAAAGGCTTTCCGTTAGCTTTCTCTATATGTTGTGTTACTTTCATTCTGGTTATGAATTATAAATTATGAGTTATGATTGGTTCCGAAATCCTTAATCGGCGATGTTCGGATTCAGCCATTTCTCAGCATATTCGTATGTACAATTTCTTCGTTTGGCGTAATCGCGCACCTGGTCTTCCTTGATTTTCCCCAGTCCGAAATACTTACTTTCCGGATGTCCGAAATAATATCCTGAAACCGATGATGCCGGCCACATGGCCATACTCTCGGTTAATGTTACCCCGATATTTTCCTCCACATTTAAAAGTTTCCAGATTGTCGGTTTCTCCAAATGATCAGGACAGGCAGGATATCCGGGAGCCGGACGAATTCCTTTATATTCTTCTTTAATCAAATCTTCGTTAGAAAGCTGTTCTTGCGAAGCGTATCCCCAAATCTCCTTACGGATTTTTTCATGCAGATATTCAGCGAAAGCTTCCGCAAAACGATCTCCTAAGGCCTTTACCATAATGGAACTGTAATCGTCGTTGTTTTCTTCAAATGCTTTAGCCTTTTCATCTACGCCGAAACCGGTTGTGACACAAAAGGCGCCCATGTAATCTTCTTTTCCAAGTTCTTTTGGGGAAATGAAATCAGACAAAGCGATGTTGGGCGCGCCTTTGGTCTTTTGTGATTGTTGACGCAAGGTTAGGAAAGTCTCCAATTGTTTTCCGCTTTCGTCATACAACTCTATATCATCATCATTCACCTGATTTGCAGGAAAGATTCCGTAGATTCCTTTTGCTGTTAACCAGTTTTCCTCCAATAATTGATTTAACATTCTTTGCGCATCATTGAACAGAATCGTTGCCTGTTCGCCCACAACATTATCCTTTAATATTGCAGGATATTTTCCGAACAATTGCCACGAACCGAAAAACGGCGTCCAGTCGATGTACGGAACCAATTCCTCCAATTTCACTTCGATGGTTTTTGTTCCAATGAAATTAGGTTTCACAGGTTGGTAGTTTTCCCAATCCAACTGCAATTTATTGGCTCTCGCCTGCTCTATTTTCAAATAACTCTTATCTCGCTGACGGTTTAAAAACGTTTCACGAAACGCTTCGTATTCCGCTCGGATCGTACTTGCGTATATTTTTTTGTCCTTGTTCAGCAAATTTCCGGCTACCGTTACCGCACGGGATGCATCGTTCACATGGACCACAGTTTCCCTGTATTCGGGAGCAATCTTAACGGCTGTATGTGCTCTCGAAGTGGTTGCCCCACCAATCATAATCGGGATTTTGATGTTGCGTTTATCCATTTCTTTGGCCAGATACACCATTTCGTCCAGCGAAGGCGTAATCAATCCGCTTAAACCGATGATATCCACATTCTCAGCAATAGCAGTTTCAATAATTTTTTCTGGCGGCACCATCACTCCCAAGTCGATGATTTCAAAATTGTTACAGGCTAAAACCACGGAAACAATATTTTTACCGATATCATGAACATCCCCTTTTACAGTTGCCATCAATACTTTTCCGGCGCTTGATGATTTTCCGTCTTTTTCTGCTTCTATATAAGGTAGAAGATATGCCACCGCTTTTTTCATTACACGGGCTGATTTTACCACCTGAGGCAGGAACATTTTTCCGCTTCCGAACAAATCCCCCACTACATTCATGCCGGCCATCAGATTGATTTCGATAACCTCGATAGGTCTTCCAACCGATTGTCTTGCTTCTTCCACATCGATTTCTATAAATTCATCGATACCTTTTACCAAAGCATGCGTGATTCTATCTTGAAGTGAACCGTTACGCCATTCCTGAACAGCTTTTTCATGGGCTTTCACATCTCCCTTATAACTTTCGGCTAATTCCAAAAGCCTTTCGGTGGCATCATCGCGGCGGTCTAAGAGTACATCTTCAACATATTCTAATAAAATTGGATCGATTTCATCATACACCTCCAACATTTCAGGATTCACAATCCCCATCGTCATTCCATGTTTGATGGCGTGATACAAAAACGCGGAATGCATTGCTTCACGCACTTTATCATTTCCACGGAAGGAGAATGACACGTTACTCACTCCTCCGCTTATATTGGCATATGGAAGGTTTTCGCGTATCCATTTGGTAGCAAGAAAGAAATCCAACGCATTGCGACGGTGTTCTTCCATTCCTGTTGCTACCGGAAAAATATTCGGGTCGAAAATAATGTCTTCCGCAGGGAAGTTGATTTCATTCACTAATATATCATAGGAACGTTTGCAGATTTCAATACGACGTTCGTAAGTATCGGCCTGACCAACCTCATCAAACGCCATCACGATTACTGCGGCTCCATATCTTTTTACCAGTTTTGCATGATGGAGAAACGCTTCTTTCCCTTCTTTCAAACTGATGGAATTCACTACACATTTGCCCTGCGCCACTTTCAGTCCGGCCTCGATGATTTCCCATTTGGAACTGTCAACCATCACGGGAACTCTTGAAATATCGGGTTCGGAAGCAATCAGGTTCAGGAATTTGGTCATCGCATATACGCCGTCCAACATCCCTTCGTCCATGTTGATATCGATGATCTGCGCTCCGCCTTCCACTTGAGCTCTCGCGATGTCAAGTGCTTCCTCGTATTTTTCTTCTTTGATTAAACGCAGGAATTTTCGCGAACCGGTTAC
This sequence comes from Flavobacterium enshiense, assembly GCF_022836875.1. Lineage (NCBI taxonomy): Bacteria > Pseudomonadati > Bacteroidota > Flavobacteriia > Flavobacteriales > Flavobacteriaceae > Flavobacterium > Flavobacterium enshiense. The sequence goes on along the minus strand of NZ_CP090376.1, from coordinate 1,216,268 downwards.
GTTAGTACGTTCCCCTACGTTCACGAAATTGGTCTCGGGCGTAACGATTAAAGGTTCTAATCCCGATAGTTTTAAATATTTATGGCTTGCTCTTTCGCTCATTATGCTTCCTCCAGTATTCTTGGTTTGTACTCTTTTGCTACTTCGGCAATTAAATTTATATGTTCCGGCGTTGTACCGCAGCATCCGCCTATGATATTGATCAGATTGTCGTCTAAATACTCTCTGATTAACGCCTGCATTTCTTCCGGAGTCTGATCGTACTGACCGAAAGCATTCGGCAATCCGGCATTGGGATGTGCAGAAATATTAAACGAGGTATTGTGTGCCAAACGTTTTAAATACGGTTTTAACTGATCGGCTCCTAAAGCGCAGTTAAAACCAACACTCAACAACGGTATGTGTGAAATCGAAATTAAAAATGCTTCGACAGTCTGCCCCGATAACGTTCTGCCCGAAGCATCGGTAATGGTACCGGAAACCATGATTGGAATGTCTATGTTTCGCTCTTCTTTTACTTCTTCGATGGCGAAAAGTGCCGCTTTGGCATTTAATGTATCAAAGATGGTCTCCACCAACAACACGTCGCAACCACCGTCAATTAAAGCTTCAACCTGCTCTTTGTAGGCGATGCGCAATTCATCGAAAGTCACGGCACGGAACCCCGGATCGTTTACGTCCGGGCTCATGCTAGCCGTTCGGTTGGTTGGTCCGATAGAACCCGCTACAAAACGAGGTCGGTCGGTAAATTCGTCCGCTACTTCTCTGGCTATTTTTGCCGATTGGTAGTTTAACTCATACACCAAATCTTCCATGTGATAATCCGCCATTCCGATCGTGGTCCCGGAAAAAGTGTTGGTTTCCACGATATCGGCTCCGGCAGTAAAATAAGCGCGGTGCACTTCTTTTACCGCTTCGGGTTGTGTAAGCGACAGTAAGTCGTTATTGCCCTTTAACGGATGCGCAAAATCCTTGAAACGCTCGCCCCGAAAATCTTCTTCTTCGAATTTATAGCGTTGCAGCATGGTACCCATCGCCCCATCGAGGATGAGGATTCGGTTTTGTATGGCTTCCTGTATTTTTGACATATTTTTTAAACTTTTAGCCAGCAGCTTTTAGCCACCAGCGATTCCAAAAATTCCATTTGTTTCTTATCTAGCCCCGATTACTTCACTAATTTAATATTTACTGCGGTGTTCAGTGAACACTTCGTGTTTGCAGCAACTACCTTGTAGTGCGGATAGCGGGAACACGGACAGCAAAAAAGCGCAAGCCTTTGCTTCGCCAATTCGCTATCGCTCGGGTTGCTCCCAATTCTAAACTATTTTGTTATCGTGAAATCAGAGAGATACCAAAAAAAGTATCCTGTTATCTGTCCACAATCAGTGGTAGAATGTAGCACCTTCTACGAGAGTAGGGTTGCCAAGGCTTCATCGGGTCTAGTCCCTCTGCCTTTCGTGATAACTCAGTCTGTATAAGAACGCTGCAAAGCTAACAACAAAAAATTAAATTCGGAAATTTTTTCTATTTTTAGCTTAATTTTTACGATTAAACAGATTTTTTTTCTTCAAAAATTTACGAAAACAATTTTTTAAACGGCCAACTAACTCAAAGCCTGTTGCAAATCGTTAATAACATCCTGAACCGTTTCCAATCCTACTGAAACACGAACCAGACCGTCGGTGATGCTTACCGCCAAACGTTCTTCTTCGGTTAATTTACTGTGGGTTGTAGAGGCAGGATGCGTCACGATTGTTCGCGTATCACCTAAATTGGCTGAAAGCGAGCACAGTTGAATTCTGTCTAAAAACTTACGGCCTGCTTCAATTCCGCCTTTGATTTCGAACGCCACAATATTTCCACCCAAACGCATTTGTTTTTTGGCGATTTCATACTGCGGATGCGACTTCAGGAACGGGTATTTCACCTGTTTTACATTCGGGTGATTTTCCAGAAATTCAGCGACTTTCAATGCATTTTCGCAATGTTTTTCCACACGGACTGGCAACGTTTCCAAGCTTTTTGATAACACCCAGGCATTGAACGGTGACAAAGCCGGCCCTGTATTTCTTGAAAACAAGTAAATCTCACGAATCAAATCGGTACGACCAACCGTGATTCCACCCAAAACACGCCCTTGTCCGTCGATTAATTTAGTTGCGGAATGCACTACCAAATCGGCTCCATACTGAATTGGATTCTGAATGTAAGGCGTAGCGAAACAGTTATCGATAATCAGAATCAGGTTGTGTTTTTTCGCTATCTGACCAAGTAATTCCAAGTCGATAATATCAACAGCGGGGTTAGTTGGCGATTCAGCGAAAAGTATTTTGGTATTGGGTTGAATAAAATTCTCTATCGTTTCCGGCTTGTTGATATCAAAATAACTGGTTGTGATGTTCCACTTCGGGAAATACTTTGTAAACAACGTGTGCGTCGAACCGAAAACACTGCCCACCGAAACGATGTGATCACCCGATTCCAGCAAAGCCGCGAAAGTGGAATAAATAGCCGCCATCCCGGTTGCAAAAGCATAACCCGCTTCGGCACCTTCCATCTGGCAGATTTTTTCCACAAACTCGCTCGTGTTTGGGTTTGTAAATCGGCTGTAGATATTTCGTTCTTTTTCTTCGGTGAAGGAAGCACGCATGTCTTCAGCATCTTCAAAGACGAAACTTGAGGTTAAGTATAAAGGAACGGAATGCTCCAAATATTGCGAACGTTCTGTTTGGGTGCGTATGGCTTGGGTTTCGAAACCGAATTCTGAATTACTCATTATATATATTGTTGTTGTTTATTTTAATTATTTAATTTTTTCAGCCAGACGTAAGATATCGCCAAAAACACCTCTGGCGGTTACGGCAGCTCCTGCTCCTGCTCCTTGGATTACGATTGGGTGTTCGCCATAGGATTCGGTGTAGATTTCAAAAATGGAATCCGAACCCTTGAGTTGTCCCAATGAACTTTCCTGCGGAACCGTCACTAGACTCACTTCCAGATTAGCACCGTTTTCCACCGATAAATCACCTGACAAATCTCCTACATAACGCAACACATGATTTTCGAATTGGTCTGTTTTTGTGTTTTGGTAAATCGGATTCAACTCTTCCAGTTGCGAAAGGAAACTATCCACACTGCCTTCGCGCAAGTTTTCCGGAATCAGGTTTTGGATTTTCACTTCGGAGAATTCATTGATTAAGTCCAGCTCCCTGGCAAGGATTAACAATTTTCGGCCCACATCATTTCCGTTCAGATCTTCGCGTGGATCCGGTTCTGTGAATCCTTTTTCAATAGCTTCCTTCAACACATCGCTGAATTTTTTATCCGATGCGGAAAACGTATTGAACAGATAGCTCAGTGTTCCTGAGAAAACGCCTCTGATACGGGTAATGTTTTCACCGGAATGATGCAGCAGACGAATCGTGTCGATTAGCGGCAATCCGGCACCCACGTTGGTTTCATACAAATAATTCTTCTGATAGAAATGAAGATTTTCACGCAGGTTTTTATAGAAACTGTATTCTTTAGTATTGGCAATTTTATTGGCCGAAACCAAATCGAAACCGTTTTTGATCAGTTCGACATAATTGGCGACGAAATCTTTACTTGCCGTAGTATCAATTGCGATTAAATTTCCTAAATGATGTTCTTTTACTGCATTTAGGATAGCTTCAACAGATGATTTTTGAGTTGTATTTTGCAATTCCGACTCCCAATTATTGGCAATACCTTTCGAATCGAAAATAAACTGACGGGAATTTGCGATTGCGACGATATTCAATTCGAGCCCCTTGCGCTGAATAATGTTTTCACGGCTTTCCAACAACTGATTGATCAGCGTTTTCCCTACAGTCCCGTGTCCGAAAATCACCAGATTTACTTTTTTGGTTATGCCGAAGATTTCACTGTGAATAACATTCAACGCTTTTTTAAGTTGTTTTCGCTCTACCACCAAACTCACATTTTTCCCGGTAACAGTATTGTTGAATAAAATCGGAACGATCTGGTTACGGATTAAAGCGTCGTAAGGTTTGTTGAAAGTAGCCAACTCCTGTCCGATGATTGAAATAACCGATACATTTTCTGTCAGATAAACGCAGCTCACATCTTGTGTATAGAAATCCAATTCGAATTCGGCCTCAATAGCATCTTTGGCTTTTTGGGCGTCTTTCGCATCCACCACCAAACCAATACCACGCTCTGAAGAACCTTGTGAAATGATGCTCACACTAATGTTGTTTTGTGCCAAAGCCCTGAAGATTCTGGCATCAATTCCGGGTTTCCCCAACAAACCACGTCCTTCCAGATTCACCAATACAACATTCTCCAAAACCGAAAGCGATTTGATTCCCTTTCTTGAATTTTCGGCATTGATTAATGTCCCGTTATGCGTATGATTAAATGTGTTTAAAATTCGCAATGGAATTTTCTTTTCTATCAACGGGATTATGGTTTTTGCATGCAGAATTGTAGCTCCGAAAGTAGCAATCTCATTGGCTTCCTCAAAAGACAACTGATCTATTTTTTTTGCGTCCGGCACTAAATCCGGATTGGCAGTAAAGATTCCGTCTACGTGAGTAAAGCTTTGCAGTTCTTCTGCTTCAAGATAATTAGCCAATAACGAGGCCGTAAAATTACTTCCGTTTCTTCCTAAAGTGGTAGTTTCGTTATCAGTACTTGAACCAATAAAACCTGTTACGATGTTTACCGTGGTACCATTGTTATTTTTGAAATGCGCCTGCACATTTTTGCGGGAAATAGTGTCTACTGGCTGAGCGTCTCCGAATTTAGCATCGGTTTTAATCAATTCTCGAGTATCTGAAAAATTAGCGTTCACTCCTTTCTCTTTCAATGCCTGCGTTACCACCTTCCCAGAAATCACTTCGCCTTGGGCCAACACATTGTCTTTTATTTTTTTGCTGTAATCCCCTAAAAGTGCAACACCTTCAAACAATTTTTCCAATAATGTGAATTCCGATGTCAAATCAACTGAAGAATTCCCACTCTGATAGTTTTTAAAATTTTCCAATTGCTCGCGGTAGACTTCATTCTTCTTTGCTTTTTCAAGAATTTCCTCTAATTCGTCAGTGGCATTACCGATAGCGGAAACAACCACCGCGATTTTCTCCTGCTTATTGACTTTATCTAAAATGATGCTTATTGCTTTATCGAAACCCTCGCCATAGGCTAAAGACTTTCCTCCGAATTTTAAAATTTTCATGCTAGTATAGTTTGTAGTTTAGTAGTTGTAAATATGTTTTTAAGAATAGTGCTTAATTGCTCAAACTCGATTAAAAAAGCGTCGTGCCCGTGAATGGATTGTATTTCCGAGTATACCACGTCTTTTTTTACAGTTTTCAGCATTTTATAAGTTTCCCTATTTTCTTCGGCTGTGAAGAAATAATCTGAATTCACTCCCACCAAATGAATCTTAGCAGAAGTTTCTTCTGCGAAAGCCAGCAGTTGTTCATTATCCATGTCCTCTCCAATGGTTTTCAACAAATGATTCATCAATTTGTAGGCTGCCAATTCAAAACGGCTTTCCAGTTTTTTTCCGTGATACTGAAGCCAACTTTCGATCTGATACAAATCCTGATCATCGTTTTTAGTACGGTTGAATTTCGCTTTCAGTGATTCCGGTGTTCGGTACAATAACATAGCGTGCATTCGGGCATCGTGGATTGGATTTTTTGAGTTGTTCAGAATCTGATCCTGCACCAAGACATTCGCAATCAACCAATCCGAAGATTTCCAGTCGGAAGCAATCGGGATCAAATGCTTAATACTGTTTGGTCTCAGAAAAGCCATTTCCCAGGCAATGCCACCACCAATACTTCCTCCAATCACTGCAAAAAGCTGTCTTATATTTAACGAATGAAGACCTTTCCAGATGAGTTTGGCTATATACCTTGTTGTTAAATCCTTATAATTCCCGATTAGATTTTCCGGATTTCCGTCGAAACCATTTCCGGGAATATTAAAGGAGATTACGGTATACGTATCTGTATCGATAGTTTTATTTTCACCGATTAGCTCATTCCACCATCCTTTTTCTCCGGTTACCTGTGAATTTCCGGTCAACGCATGATTCACCAGAACCACCGGAGCGGTACCGATTGGCTGGCCGAATACCTGATAATACAATGGTACCCATCCTTTATTTACCCCATTTTCAAGAGTGAAATCGAAAACATCTGTTCTTTGTAGTCCGTTCATTTATTATTCACTTTTTAAGACAACCAGCTTTTGCAACACAGAAAGATCTTTTTCAGCCAGTTATTATTTACCCTTTTTCGTTTTGATTTAAAAAATCTGTTTTTTGTATTCCACAAAAAAACCCCTGCGGAGTGCAGAGGTTTTAGCTGTGAATTCTATACTGATTAAATTAAGCATACAGCATCCTCTGCGGATATTCCCCCAACATCATACGCATCATCATTTGCTCAATTCTTTTCATTTTCATTTTTAATTATGGTGCAAATTTAGATATTTTTTCTAATTAAAAAAATAAAACAGTTATTTTTTCTAAAAACTTTCATTTTGAAGTGCTTTTGTAGATGTTTTTTCTGTTTATAAAAAACAACCTTGGCGAGTAAAAACAAAACTGCCTCCCTCAAAAACATATCGGGAGGCAGTTTAAAAACAAACAAACAATTTTTAACTAAGCAGCATTGTGCTGATTGTATTCTTTCAATAAAGTCAGCATGACCGGCGTGGAATTCATGAGATTATCACGCAGTGGACATCTTTCTTTTACGGTATCTATCCATTCCTTTAATAGCGTAAGCGGTGCCTCGGAAACAGGCTTCACAAGCACTTCAATTTTCCTGAAACCAGCCCTGGAACGGGTTTGCAGCCCTTCGATTTTTTTGGTTTCAAGTTCGCCGACAATTTCCACTTCCAGAGATTGCAATTCAATGCCCAATTCTTTCGCCACAATCAGACCTACGGCATTGATACTTCCGGCAAAACCCGCCAGAAGGTAATCGGTTGGACTCGGTCCTTCACCGGACTCTCCTGAAACCGAGTTACTGATAACAATATTGAAATTGTTGTTTTTTACCAGGAACTGATTGTCGGATCCCGAAACACCATTTATGGTTACAATTCTATTACTCATACCTTCTGATTTATCATTTAAGCATTAGACAAACAAGAATTCGTTTTCCTCTGCGTTGATTTGAAGGATTAACAATTCTGAATCAGCAATTAATCCTTCACTTACTGCTGCAACTGTAGTAAATAGACTTCCTAACAAATCGCTTTGTGCGTTTTCTATTGACGATACTATCGATTTAATTCTTCTTATTTTATTTTCTAAAACTGTCATGATATTATTTTTTATTGATTGAACTTAATTAGATGAACAGGAATTCATTTTCCTCCCCGTTGATTTGAACGATTAACAATTCTGAATCGGCAACCAATTCTTCACTTATTGCCGGTAATTGACTTACTAATAAATCGCTTTGCGCATTTTCTATTGATGACACTATCGATTTAATTCTTCTTATTTTATTTTTTAAAGCTGTCATGATTTTATATTTTTTTGATTGAATTTAATTTGAAATAAAAAAGTCCTTTCGGATTTGTTACCAAAAGGACTTTTACAGTTTGAACTATAACTTGAGATTAACTCATCCGATGTCGGTAACAACAATAATACAGGCAGTAGTGCTTACAAGCCCACTTCATGCGTTTCATAAATTTATTATTAATGGTTGTTGTTTTCATTTTTTATTTTTTTACGTATTTTTTTACGTTGTAATCGATTCAAAAAAAAAGCCTCTGCGATTTTGCAGAGGCTTAATTCTATATTTTAAATTTTACTTTCAATTTAAACAATAGCGCCCTCTGCGGATATATTCCACTTACAAGTATGCATATTTCGTTTAATTGAGTTCATTTTATTTTTCTTCTTATTTGATGGAGCAAATTTGATAACTAATTCTGGACTGACCAAATAAAAAAACAAATTTTAACATTTTTAATCACAGAAACACATCCAAACACCTCGTAATTACACTTTTATTGCGAATTCATAAAAATTAAAAAAATAACAAATTCCGTTTAAATATTAAATTTCTTTTATACATTTGCATCCGAAACAAGAGGAAAAATTTGAACTGATTGCAACCTCAATAAAAAATGCTAAAGCAGTACCCACTACTCCTTTAGGCAATCCCTGCAATTATTTTTCCTCACTAAAATTTAAAAATAATTAAATTATGGCTTATTTATTTACGTCAGAATCAGTGAGTGAAGGACATCCGGACAAAGTTGCGGACCAGATTTCAGATGCATTAATCGATAATTTTTTGGCCTTTGACGCCGATTCTAAAGTAGCTTGCGAAACTTTAGTTACTACAGGACAGGTTATTCTTGCAGGAGAAGTAAAATCCAAAACTTATTTGGATGTTCAGCAAATTGCGCGTGATGTAATCCGTAAAATCGGATATACAAAAAGCGAATACATGTTTGAAGCAAACTCATGTGGTGTTCTATCTGCCATTCATGAACAATCTCAGGATATCAATCAGGGAGTTGACCGTGCCAGCAAAGAAGAGCAAGGTGCCGGTGACCAGGGAATGATGTTTGGTTATGCAACTAATGAAACGTCTGATTACATGCCATTGGCTTTGGATTTATCACATAAGTTATTACAGGAGCTTGCTGCCTTAAGAAGAGAAAATTCCGCAATCACTTATTTACGTCCTGATGCAAAATCTCAGGTAACATTAGAATACGACAACAACAACAAACCGGTTCGTATTGATGCTATCGTAATCTCGACTCAACACGACGATTTCGATGCAGAAGCAGAAATGTTGGCTAAAATCAAGAAAGATATTATCGAAATTTTGATTCCGAGAATCATTGCGAAATATCCTCAATATGCACATTTATTCAACGATAAAATTCAGTACCACATTAACCCTACCGGAAAATTCGTTATTGGCGGACCTCACGGAGATACAGGATTAACTGGAAGAAAAATTATCGTGGATACTTATGGCGGAAAAGGTGCTCACGGTGGTGGTGCTTTCTCAGGAAAAGACCCTTCTAAAGTAGACCGTTCTGCAGCTTATGCTACGCGCCACATCGCTAAAAACCTGGTAGCGGCAGGAATCGCTGACGAGATTTTAGTTCAGGTTTCTTATGCTATCGGTGTAGCAAAACCAATGGGAATCTACATCAACACTTACGGAACTTCTAAAGTAAGTTTAACTGATGGGGAAATCGCTAAAAAAGTAGAAGCTATTTTCGATATGCGTCCTTACTTCATCGAACAGCGTTTGAAATTGAGAAACCCGATTTACAGTGAAACGGCTGCTTACGGACACATGGGACGTAAACCAGAAACCGTTACCAAAACTTTCAAATCACCAGGCGGAGAAGAGAAAACAGTAACCGTAGAATTATTTACTTGGGAAAAACTGGATTATGTTGACCAGGTAAAAGCGGCTTTCGGATTATAATCGAAAACTTTTAAACATAAAAAACCATCTGTAACAACAGATGGTTTTTTTATTATTCTTCACAGAGAATACTCTGCAAAAACATTCATAAAAGAGGATAAAATCACAAATCCAAAGACTTTATAATATCTTTTCAACGGCTTCTTTTTCTGTTCTGTTCATAAATTTATTAAAGATAACAAACCTGTTACAATGCATATTTAAGACTCAGAATTAAATAGCGTGACTGAACCGCATAACTCGAAAAACTACTCGTTCCTCCTAACTGATTAAAACTACTATCGTTAATCGATTTTGTATCTAATAAATTGGTTCCTGATAATTTCCATTCCCATTTACTGTCTTTCTTTTGATACATCAACGCAGCAGAAAGAAAATCGTATTCAGTATCTGACGTTTCCGATTTATTACGATTATGATAGAATGAATAGTCCGACGTAAACGAAAACGCATCAAGGAAATAATATTCCAACGTTACCGACGGACTGTCAACATAGAACGTATCACTTGAAAAATCATTAACGGTATAATTATAAGCCAACTGCACATTCGGAATCTTTTTGAAATTGGTTGAGAATTTCAGGTTATAATTTTGCGTATAGGATTCGGTAGTCTGCACCTCGCTTGGATTGTTGTCCGGATTGGCATCTGCGTCTGCAAAAACGCGGATGTTATTAAACTTACTCCAGTTCAGACTGGCACCGAAAGAAGCCTTGTAATAGCGAAGGAAAGAGCGCCCGTAAGTACCACTCCCCGAAATAGTCTCGTCCGCAAAATTCGAATTCATATTAACCGAAGACGAAATCTGATTAATCCCCACAAACAACACTTTGCTTTTTATCGCATCGACCTGCTTGGTATAAGTAAGATTAGCAAAAATATTCTCAAAATTGAACATATTATATTTAAAATAACGCAGGGAATGCACCTGAGACAATGAATTCTCAAGCATTCGGTTTCCTCCAAACAAACTGTTGTAATTAGAAAACACATATCCCTCCGCCAATTTATTGATATCGGTAAAATTATTGGTCATGGAATAGTTATATGTTAGTGTTTCTGATTTTTTCAGTTGCCAAAGCGCGTAGAAATCAGGCAGGAACCTATTGAACGAATTTTTGTTTGATGTGCCCAGCTGCTCATCATTAGTCTGATAATTGTGTACGCTGAAACCGGGATTGAACGTGAATTTTCCGGTCATGAATTTATAATGCAATGCTGCAAAAACATCATTAAAGGCATAATTCACATCATTGTTATTTGTCGGATCATTCAGATCGTTCTGCGAACCATTGTCTAAAATCTGGAAAATATGGGAATTAAAGTTCTGATACGAGTAGGTATTCCCGAAAGTAAAATTGATATTACTCTTTGGCGTTACCATGTAATAATAGTCAAATTTAGCATCTACCTTATTGGTTTTTACAAAACGATTTTGGTTGATATCATTTCGGCTCTGATCAGCATCATATCCCGGCAGTAAGATTGGCTGATCAGGTATGTTCACAAATGGCAAGAAGGCTAAATTTGCATTATAAAAAGGATCCTCATCCTGATATAAATGCTGCATTTCAAAAGCAAAAACATTCTTATCATCCAGCGTATAATAGTAATTCAGGTTCTGATTGAAAGAAAACGGATTTTGTTTCTTTTTCGAGTAAACATCATTGTACTGCGGTACTGAAACCCCGTTAAGAGTCGTCACGGAATTAGATATCAATGACGTGTTTTCATCCTGCTTAGAACCTTTAACCAAAGCATCATAGTCGAAATGCACTTTATCTGACGGCACATAACTTGAACTCAATTTAAAAAAGCCTAAATTACTGTCTTGTTTCGTAGCCGATGTTTCGTCATTAACCGTTGTTGACTGATCGGTTCCCCCTGTTGAATTTGGTCTTTCGTCAATACGTGTCGATTTTACATTGGTCAGCAAATCGGTTTTACTTCCCATTAAAATTCCGAAACCGCTTATGGTCCATGCTTTTGACGGATTATAACTGAAATTGGCTGCTCCGAATTTCGTATCGATTTCCTTTGCCTGATTGTTACGCAGGGTCATTATCCCCAAATCGTTGGAAGCCACGTTAAAACTGGTTCCGCCTCTCCGCATCATGTTTTTGAATCCACCCGTAAACTTGAAATAATCCTGCATTGTGAGTGGTAATTCACCGATGTTGTTGAAATTCCCGATGACGTTCACACTGTATTCCGGATTGTAGTAAAACAGCTTTGGATTGACAATATGCCGGTCTTCATCATGCCCGACGCCAATACCGGCTGTCATGTCACCAAACCAGAAGTTCTTTTTTCCTTCCTTCAACTTGATATTAATTGCTACATTTTCCTCGTTGTTTTCAAGGCCTTTCAGATTGCTCACTTCGTTATAATTTCTGAGTACCTGAATTTTATCTAAAGCATCGGCAGGGATATTTTTAGTAGCGATTTTGGTATCTCCATCAAAGAAATCCTTGCCTTCTACCATAATTTTCTGAACCTTTTTGCCTTCCACCTGAATCTCACCGTCTTTGTTCACCTCAACTCCAGGTAGCTTTTTCAGTACATCTTCCAGTTTTCGTTCGGTACCATTTCTGAAGGAATCCGAATTGTAAATAATGGTATCCCCACTGATGGAAACAGGCATTTCCTTTACGATTTCTATTTCGTTAAGCATCGTTCCTTCCTTCAGAACGATGTTTCTAACGATGTTTTCAGTTCCGGTTTTTATAGTGGTTTCATAAGGCTGAAACCCTACATAACTTACTTTTATGTCATAGACAGCATTAGGATGCAATGAAATCTGAAAACGTCCTTTTTCATTGGTGATGGAATAGCCATCCATAGCCTTTGTTGCCTGATTCACAGCCATAATATTGGCCATTTCCAAAGCTACTCCAGTCGTATCTTTGATCACGCCTTCAAATTTCACATCCTGCGCGAAAGTGATTGTTGTTATTAAGAACATAACAACAAGATATATTTTCTTCATAAAGCGGTTTTGAAATAACAGATTAAATGGTAATTAAATAATTATGCATTTTAGTGTACCATTCTGACTCCTCCTCTGTTTCCGCCTTGCGACTGCCATTGCTCGCGCATTTCTTCCATTTTCTTGGTTACGATTTCGTCGAATTCTTTTTGTTTGACAACCTTTCCGTTTTTAGGTGCTTTGATCTCAACCTTATCTTTCGTATTCATCACCAGTTTTGAACACATGATTACGGTTTTTCCATCGTTTACTTCAAGAATAAGCCCTGGCAATCCCCAGTAACCTTCAGGCCCCTGATTGATTGGGATTTCAGGAGCGTACCACGCCGTAATCTCGATTTCTTTCGGCATATCAAATTCAGACATCATAAAACCGCCTCTTCTTTCTTTAGAAGCCTCTTCTTTCTTACCTTCCTCTCCTTTTTTAGCCTCACCTTCTTTCTTGGCTTCTCCCTCTTTTTTAAGGCGTGCATTTCTGAAATCAGATGCGTCTACCGGTTTTATAGCCGTAGCTTTAAAGCAGTTATACTCGCCAATTTTTTTGGTTTCGCCAGTCATTTTCCATTTCAGTTTAGGCAAGGAATCAACGATCAAAAATTCTTTCCCCATAAATTCCTTATCAACGGTATAGGTTTTCTCCTTTACGTTTTTATAGTACGTTCCGCCGCCGCCCATCATGGAACTCATCATTCTCATTCGTCCCCCATTTTGACCCGGAGCCTCTAATTTTTCTTCTTCTTTATAAATCGAACTGGTTTTGTCAAAGTTGAGAATGAATGTTTTTTCGAACATTTTCTTCATTCGCTCTTCCATCATTTTTCTCATTTCCGGAGTAACATCTTTGTTTCCGTCCATTCGGGCTTTAAATTCGGCAGTACTCGTTTTGGATTCATACACGGCCATACCCTGGAATTCCTGTGCAAATGAGGCAAGTGAAGCACAAAATATTGCAATTAATGTCAACGAAAGTTTTTTCATAATTTTCTAAAGTTAATTGAGACTTATAAGACGTTTGAAACGCTGTTTTGTTACAAAATTCTTTGTTTGACTACAATTATGACAAAAGGTTTAAAACAGAAAAACTTATCATAAAAACAAGTTCTTACCATTGTAATTTTCTTCGTTATTTTTGTAATTTGTCACGCTATGCTCAGATTTTTAAAAATAACGCTGTTCTTGCTTTTTTCTTTTGGTTTTAGCCAGGAGAAAAAAATCAACATTACATTTATCTCTTCCGAAAAAACGGAGACCGATTCGTTTGTAGGCCGGGATGCCTTTGGCTTTAACTATTACGTTAAGGATAATGTTCTAAAAAAAGAAAGCAGCCTGAAAAAACAAGAGTACAAAAACCTGGCTTTGGGAAAAATCGAAAAAGTCGACCTACAGAATCCACTGCAACTGGTCCTGTTTTACAAAGAAATGAATGCCGTGGTTTTATTGGACAACCAACTGAATGAAACCGTAAAGATTAATTTTTCGGAAACCAATCCGGAATTACAACCGCAGTGGGTATGCATGGCTTCTCAAAACCAACTCTGGCTGTTTGATTTCGCCACCCAGAAATTAGGGCTTTACAATTACCTCAAAAGAACATTCAACCCCATTACCGTTGTTTTTGAATCGCCTATTGCCAAAACCCAATCCGACTACAACTATTTTTACTGGATCAACAAAGAGAATCAATTGTTTGCCTCTAATATTTTCGGCAAGATAAATTTCCTCGGTAATGTTCCGGAATATGACAGCATGCAGATTGTATCTTCAAAACAACTATTGTTAAAAAAAGGCACAATTTTAAGTATTTATGACTTAGAAAAAGAAACTTCACAAATCCTTCCGCTACAAGAAAAAAGCATTGAAAGTTTCTATTACAGAGAACAAATTTTATCTATTTTTACCGGCAACGAAATCAGGAATTATAAACTAATATTACCATAATGCATATAGCTGTAGCAGGAAACATTGGTGCCGGAAAAACGACTTTAACCCGACTTTTATCAAAACATTACAAATGGGAACCGCATTATGAAGATGTGGTAGATAATCCCTATCTGGATGATTTTTATCATTCGATGGATCGCTGGTCGTTTAATTTGCAGATTTACTTCCTGAACAGCCGTTTTCGCCAGGTATTGCAAATCCGTGAAACCGGAAAAAAATTCATTCAGGACAGAACAATTTATGAGGATGCTCATATCTTCGCCCCCAATCTGCACACTATGGGACTAATGAGCAATCGCGATTTCGAGAATTATTCCACTCTGTTTGAAATGATGGAGAATCTCGTAGGAGCTCCTGATTTATTGATTTACCTGAGAAGTTCCATTCCAAACCTTGTAGGACAGATTCACAAAAGAGGACGTGAATATGAAAATACGATTTCCATAGATTACCTGAGCCGATTGAACGAACGCTACGAAGCTTGGGCCCAAACCTACAACAAAGGGAAGTTATTGATTATCGACGTAGACACTACCGATTTTGTCAATAACCCGGAACATTTAGGAAATGTAATCAACAGAATTGATGCCGAAATAAACGGATTATTTTAAACTAAAAGCCTCTGATATTGAGGCTTTTTTTGTAACTTTATATACCTCTCTACCAAAGAATTCAAATGTTTATTGAAGGTTAATTTAAAGTCATTGGGTTATGAAAGTACTTTACAAAAAAGCCCCAATCGTAAGTATCTTTCTCTCCATGCCTTTACTTTTACAATGCTGTAGTACATACGACAAAGTTCCTATAAGTTTGGATAATGCAGTTGTGGCAAACACTAAAGTGAAAGTCACTACTGCCAGTAACAAAAAATACAAATTCCGAAAAATACAGAGAACTGACGGTGTATATTACGGCCTTGCTGAAGTTAGGGATCAAATAGTAAGAGTTCCTATAGAGAAAGATGAAATTCGAAACATTCGTGCAGCCAGCATACCGGCCTCAGCGGATTCATCCTCAGGGACAGCCAATATTGCCATCATGGTTCTATATGTAATAGGGCTAACCGCTCCAGGACATTAGACCAGCAGTGATAAGGCCAGTCTTTATACAACAAAGCACATTTTAAACAGAAAAGCCTCTCGTAACGAGGTTTTTTTTTTGTAATTTTATATACCCCACTACAAAACTGCTGATGCCCAGACGGATTATTAACATTAAACCGTTACGTCATGAAAGTACTTTACAAAAATGCCCGTATCCTAAGTTTACTTCTGTCCTTCATGTTTCTTTTGCAAAGCTGCGTAGTGTATCATAAAACAGCAATGAGTTTTGACGAAGCTGTTGCGGCTAATAAAAGAATGAAAGTCACTACTACAGACAACAAGAAATACAAATTCAAAAGAATCCTCAAATCGGACAGCACATATTACGGACTCACCTTAGTAAGAAATCAAATGGTAAAAGTTCCGCTGCACACGGATAAAATTCAAAGTATTCGTCCCGTTAACGGAGTAGCTTCTGTCTTTTTAACCATTGGAGTTGTTTTTATATCATATGTCGGATTAATTGCCCTAGCTTGGGCCGCCGACGACGACGACGTGTACATAGGGGGTGGGCACGTCCAATCTGGGCAACATCCATACTAATTTTCTAAAGCATACAGAAATTATAAAAAGAGAAATTTGATCCTCAAAACCTATTGAGGGTCACGGATTATTAACTATAAATCGTTGCATCATGAAAGTACTTTACAAAAAGATTCAAATCATAAGTTTACTTCTATCTTTTATTTTTCTTTTACAAAGTTGTCATGTTTATCATAAAGTTCCGATAAGTCTGGATGAAGCTGTCGCTGCTAAT